>CAZGEJ010000011.1:0-130734 GCA_964524885.1 uncultured Binatia bacterium (SeqCode) | reverse complement strand
TCTGCAACGGGGTTCGTGCACGCGCGGAGCCCCTCTGCAGAGTCTGCAACGGGGTTCGTGCACGCGCGGAGCCCCTCTGCAGAGTCTGCAACGGGGTCCACGCACCCGCAGACCCCCTCTGCAGGGTCTGCAACGGGGGCGAGGCCGGCGGGGTGATCGCCCCTGCGGACTGGGGTGCGTGTGCTTCCATCGTCTTGTGTGACGTCCCACCAGATCGACCTCTCCGTTCGGGGGGCAGCGCAGGATGGGCGATGGGGGGCTTTGGCCTTGCGGAGACACGTAGCTACATCCCCTCCAAGGGATCCCGAGACGCCCGTCGCGGGACCCACCGCCTCAGCCCGAACCGCACGTCGACCGACTGCGGGAAAGGTTGACTCAAAGTGCGATGCGTCACTAGATTTGCAGGCGAATGAACACCCTGCGGCATGGGGATTCGTGCTCATGGTGGATCGGGTCGCCGGTCCCCGAGGCCCTGCTTGCCGAGCCGAACGGACGGAAGGGTGTGCCGAGCTCAGAGCAGCCGGGGCAGCTGACGGCGGCAAGCCGCCGCAGGTGGCCGCCAAGGCGTTAGATGGCCCGTACACGTACACAGCGAAGCGGTACACGTACTCGTACGCGATCGGATGATCGAGCAGTTGTCGGATCAGGTCCGCGAGAACGAAGGCGTGTACGTGTACGTGTACGTGTACGAGTACGGGTACGAGTACGGGTACGAAGAGAGCGACGTGCCGAACATGCCGGTGCACCTGACGGCGGCAAGCTGCCGCTGGTGGCCGCCAAGGCGTTCGGCGATGGCCCTTACACGTACACAGCGAAGCGGTACACGTACTCGTACGCGATCGGAAGGGGGCAAAAGGAAGGCGTGTACGGGTACGTGTACGAGTACGAGTACGAAGAGAGCGACGTGCCGAACACGCCGGTGCACCTGGCGGCGGCAAGCTGCCACTGGTGACCGCCAAGGCGTTCGGCGATGGCCCTTACACGTACACAGCGAAGCGGTACACGTACTCGTAAGCGATCGGAAGGGGGCAAGACGTGAAGTTGGACCATGAACGACTCGACGTCTACCAAGCGAGTTTGGATTTCGCAGTTTGGTCGTACGGGGAAGCCAAGCGGCTCAAGACTGTGGATCGTCATGCTCGTGACCAACTCTTGCGCGCGTCGCAATCGATCGCACTGAATATCGCCGAGGGCTGTGGCAAGCTCCCGTCGGCCGAACGACGACGCTTTCTGCAAATCGCCGGCGGTTCGGCGCGAGAATGCGGAGCCATCCTCGACATCTTGAGGCGATGCGAGGTGATCTCGGACGACGAGTGGAGGCCGGGCAAGGAGCTCCTGGTTCGAATCGTGGCGATGCTGACCCGGATGATCGAGCAGTTGTCGGATCAGGTCCGCGAGAACGGAGGCGTGTACGAGTACGAGTACGAGTACGGGTACGAAGAGACCGACGTGCCGAACAAGCCGGTGCAGCTGACGGCGGCAAGCCGCCGCAGGTGACAGGCGTTCGGAGGCTGTTGCGCGCTAATCCGCGTTGCGCCATCGTGAGTCGGTGAAAGTACGGGACATCATTTGGATGTTGGAGCGGGATGGCTGGATGCTAGCAAGAACGCGCGGCAGTCATAGGCAGCACAAGCACGACAGCAAGGTCGGGCTGGTCACCGTTCCCGGTAAGCCAAACGATGATCTCGGTCCGGGAACACTCAACAGCATTCTAAGGCAAGCGGGGTTGAAACAATGAGATACCTTGTAGTCGTAGAACAGACAGGCACGGGCTTCTCGGCTTACTCGCCAGACCTTGATGGATGTGTTGCAACGGGCGCCACGCGTGAAGAGGTTGAACGTGAAATGCGCGACGCTATCGCGTTCCATCTCGAAGGGATACATGCCGACGGCCTACCCACGCCCTCGCCGCACACTTACGCCGCGTATGTTGATGCCTGATCCTGCCAGGGGCCGAACATTGTCCCGCACACGACGGCGAGGTCTTGGGCATTTCTTCGGCGCCGCTTCGGTAAGAGATTGCTCGTGATGCGCGCCGCGTGTGCGGCAGGGCCTTAGACGGCAACCGACATGAAGCAGCCCCTAAACACATATCAACTTCTACTCTCCACAGGTGGGATAGCCGCCGGGCTTGTCCCGGTTGCTATCTTAGTCGCCGCTGAGATGGGAGGGGCTGCGAAATCAGGTGAGATCGTGCCTCCATGGGTTGTCGTCCATTTGGTAATGATCCTCTGTGCTGCTGTCGTTCTGATGCTCCCAGGTCTTGCCCTATGGCTTGTGCCGAAGACGGCGTCTTTGGGAGAGTCGATGACTCGAACAGGCGCGGGTCTAGCCTGCGTCTTTGTGATCGAACGGGCCGGACTTCAATTGCTGCTGAACGAATTCCCGGGGATTGGGGGATGACGCTGTCAACTCGCCGATGCACCTGACGACGGCAGGCCGTCGCAGGTGGTCAGCAGGACGTTAGGCCGCTTCGGATTGAGCTCATGTTCTCAGACCTGATCGAAACTGCTGTCAAAGCGGTCGCGCGGTTCGTTGTCGATATCGTATTTCTCTACACGGGCGAGACTATTCTCCTTGTGGCCACCGCCGGCCGCAGGAAGCCTCGATGGGACGGATATACCAACGACCCGCCCGCGCCTTTTGTCGTGCGCTCCGAGCTGAGCATCTACATTGGAGGAGCGACCTGGATCTTCGGCATCGGAATGGTCGCGAGATGGCTGCTCGCATGGGCGGCGATCCTAACTCGGCGTTGCAGCCGACGCGGGCCGCGGAGCCGAACGACCAACGGGAGGCTGCGGTCAGCGGCGCGCGCGGCTGACCGCCAGCGTTAGGGGTCCCAGATATGCTCATTCCGGTGCGCGACCTACAACTGATCGCCGAAGGTCGCATCACCATGGTTTTCCGCCGATGGGTAAAGCCGACGGTCAGGTCCGGAGGCACGCTCCGCACTGCTGTTGGGGTCCTCGCCATCGAGTCGGTTGAGCCGATCGTCGAACGCGATCTCGTGCCCTCGGATGCGAGGGCTGCAGGCTTCACTGACCTCCAAGCGCTTCATGCGGCGCTGAGCAAACACACAAAAGGCACGCTCTATCGAGTGCGCCTACACCTGCACGGCTCGGATCCTCGGGTACAGCTACGAGAGACCTCGAAACTGTCGCCACAGGAGGTCGAGTCACTGCGTGGCAAGCTCGGACGCATGGACCTGAGATCCAGCCAGGGCCCCTGGACTTTCAGGACGTTAGAGGCCATTCGCAGCAACCCATGCCGCCGCGCAGCGGACCTAGCGCTCATGCTTGATTTGGAGAAGGACTGGCTGAAGGCCAGCATCCGAAAGCTCAAGGAACTCGGCCTCACGGAGAGCTTGGAAGTCGGCTACCGTCTGTCGCCACGTGGAGAAGCACTCGTCTCGCTCACCACGCGCGGGGACGTCTAACCCATGAATTGGTCATTCGGGGTCGCACCAGCGCAAGTGATCGAGTCCACAGCGAAAAGAGCTTCTAAGAGGCTCACTTTCCTCGTTAGGCACATCTTTTCAGCGCCGGAATCGTTGCCGAGGAAGGTTTTGCTCTGGGCCGCCGGCGCGATCCAGTGCCCGGAAATAGGCGCGTACGGCAACCTTGATCATGAAGCTCGCCGCCCCCGGGACGTACTCGCCAATCTCTGCCGACGGAGAGCCTCCGTAATGGCTCGGACGCATTTCTCTTCCCCATTTCGTCATTGCCGACCTCGCTGCACCTACGGTAGAGACTCCATGGGGAGGAACGGCAGCGCTGGGCGGTTCGGTCCAACCGCACCCGTGTTCCGAAGCGTTCGCGAACGTTCTCGTCATGCAAATCCAACACGAGATTCAGGCCGGTGAATGCGAAGCAGCCGCCCACAGGGCTGAGCGCCAGCGTTAGACGGCACAACCCATCTCTCGGCGGTACGTGAATCCCATGAAGACGCAATTCTACACGGCAACGAGCCTGGACGGGTTCATCGCGACGGAAGACGACTCGCTCGATTGGCTGTTCCCTCTCGGTGACATCAACGATACGAGCTACCCAGCCTTCATCGCCGAGGTCGGCGCATTGGCGATGGGTTCGGCAACCTACGAATGGATGCTGCAGCATGCGCAGGCGGTCACAGCCGAAACCGGTTCGGCTTGGCCGTATACCCAACCCACGTGGGTCTTTTCGAGCCGAACTCTGCCGTCGATCCCGGGTGCGAACTTGCACTTCGTGCAAGGCAAGGTTCAGCCCGTGCACTCCGCCATGCGTGTCGCGGCGGGAGACAAGAACATCTGGGTCGTCGGTGGCGGAGATCTTGCCGGCCAGTTCTACGACGCTGGGCTCCTGGATGAAGTCATCGTTCAGGTTGGGTCGGTCACGCTGGGCAAAGGCAAGCCGCTATTCCCGCGTCGTGTCACGAGTCCCCCGCTGCGGCTTGTCTCGGTCAGGCAAATGGGCACGGGATTCGCCGAGCTGCGCTATCTCGTCCCCACGGATCCCGCTCCCAGTGTCAGCTAACTTATCGTTGCAGCCACATGGGGAAGAAGTCTACGCCCGCTTCCCCAGGCAAGTGAGTACGAGAAAAGGGAGGACTGCGTGAGTATGATCGATCCAGCGGGGGCAGTGCTTGGGGTGGATGTGGGCTTCTCGGCAACGAAGAAGACGACGTGCTTCTGTCTGTTGTCGTGGGATACGTCCGCGGTTTCCGTAGAGTTCCGCGTTACCGGGAGTGCACCCACGGAGAGGGCGAAGGCGATTGCCGAGCTGGTCATGGGACGACACCTGTCCGGAGTCGCGTTGGACGGTCCTCTTGCACACGGACTCGCAGTCGTGCGCCACTACCGCGTCGCGGAAGCCGTCTTGTCGCGGGGGCCGCTGCAACGCCGCGGCAAGCCGGGACAAAGCAGCGCGCCGACGGGCAGGAAGCTTCACGACCATGCGACCGAGCTCGCGAACCTGGTGCTTGCGTCGGCGACGATTGCAGCAGCAACGCACTGGCAGCCGATTCACCCGCTCAGGCTGGTCGAGGCCTTCCCCAACAGCTTCCTGGCAGCGCTGGTGCCCGAGCAGGAGCTACCGGTCCTCAAGCGAGACGCGTCGGACAAGTACTGGGAAGTTCTCGTGGAGAAGTCGGATCGCCTGGAGAAGCTGATGCGCCGGCTGCTCCCCGAGCGGAATCCGACCTTCGCCCTGAGGCGCTGTACCGACCATGAAGAACGGGCCGGACTGGTGTGCGCGTTGACGGCGTTGAGCGTAGCGGCGGGAGAGCACGTGGCGGTCGGTGATGCCATCGATGGCGACATCATGCTCCCCCACCCATCCGCCTGGGGTGCTGATCTACAATACATCGGCAGTTGGCTCGAACCGGTTCTCCGAACGAACGTGGCAGCCGCGAAATCTGCACGCCGAGCGCACGTCAACCACCGAAACGGACGCGTCGCGACGGCCGGCGGGCCCTGGTTCCAATGAGCCACAGCGCCGAACGATTGGCGTGTTGGGCGCGCCGAGCCGCAACGGATCGACGTCCTTTCAGGGGCAGGGGAGGCGACCACGAACGGAAGCGCTTGCTCGCTTCTGTCGGTTCGACGAACCTCAGTTCGGAGGTCGTGTACACTAGGCTCGGTCCGCTCGATCAGCGGCCGACCAACTGGGCGCAACAGCCGTCGCGTTAGCCACCCTATGGCCTACCTCGAGCAAGCTGGGCTGCGTCGCCGCGTGTGGAGCGCCTTGTTCGTGATGGTGCTTGCGCTGGTGGCTGCGATGGCGCCGCTCATCTACTTCGCCGGGGATGTGCGCCTCTCCATCTCTTTCTTGTGGCTGCAGTTGGTTGGATCCGCCGTGGCCGCCGGGAGCGTCTACTGGCTCCATCGTCACGCACGCTGTGATGCTTGCCGGCTTCCATTCGTAACCTATGCGTGGCGTGGCGTCCCGTACGACCGGTGGCTCGTGTGGCTGAATACCTTCGAGGCATGTCCTCAATGCGGCGCGCGAGGTAACAAGGCGCTCGCGCCGACCCAGGCCGTGGAGCCGAACGGGTTGCCGGCGAATCCGCCTGTCGGTCAGCGCCGCTGGGCGCAGGCGTTAGGCAACATTCCGCCCATGCGACCGGCTCTGAAACGTCTGACCCTTGTCGTGGCGGGATTGCTTGGCGTGCTCACGATTGCGCCTGAATGGCCGCGTGTTCCCGTCGATGGCGCGAGCACTAGGGATTGGAATCAAAATTCCTTTTGGGCAGCTCCGTGGGGTGAGTCTGGCGTACACAAAGGCATCGACATCTTTGCCCGCAAGGGAACCCCCGTTGTCGCTCCTACCTTCGGGCTGGTCGTCTTCCGCGGTACATTGCCTTTGGGTGGAAAGGTGGTGGCGATGATCGGGCCAAGATTGCGGCTGCATTACTTTGCTCACTTGGACGTCGCGACCGCCATGCCAGGCTTGCCGGTACTGCCCGGCATGCGCCTTGGTGCAGTCGGCAACTCGGGCAACGCTCGCGGGAAGCCGGCGCACTTGCACTACGCAATACTGTCGTTGTTGCCGTACCCGTGGAAAGCAGACTCCTCGCAGCAAGGCTGGAAGAAGACGTTCTTCATCGATCCAAGTTCATGGCTTCAGGGGTCTTGATTCCCGACCAAGCCGATTGGCGCGTTGGCTGGACGAGCTTGCCGATCTGAGCTGGGGTACACGATCGGGCGCTGTTACTCGCCGAAGACGGGGAAGTTGTACATAGGAACCAAGCCGTCGAGGAAGAAGGTCGAGCGGATCTGCCGCGAGATCAGCGGGATAACGGAGAGACGATCGCTGCTCATTGACCCCGCGGCGCAAGTGGCACGCATCAACCGGCGATTGAGCGGGTGGGCGAACTACTTCTGCCTTGGGCCGATGAGCCGAGCCTATCGTGCCGTGGATCAGCACACGGCCGACCGGCTGCGCGAGTGGCTACGCAAGAAGCACAAGCTGCAGGATCGGGCGACCGCACGCTACCCCGACGAGTACCTGTACCGGAAACTGCGGCTCATTCGGCTGCAGGAGCGGACGTGGAGCTTTCCGTGGGCGAAAGCGTGAAGACCTGTCCGAAAGCCGGATGCGGGAAAACCGCACGTCCGGCTTGATGAGCGGGATGTGGAAACGGGGCATGGCCGGGATCATGGGATACTCGCAGACGAAAGGGCGAGCCAACAGCGAACCAAACTTCGGCCTAAACTACCGCGCCACATCTCGACTCTACCCGGAACATGTCACCACAGAAGCACGGAGACACAGAGAGAAGAGGCTTGCCATGGAAGGGTGATCTCGCGCGGTATGAATCGCGCCGGGTTCCGTAACGATAGAGTGTCCGGGATTTTCTTCATCGATCCTCCGGGAATTGCCATGCCTTGCTGGGAATCTGCGTGTCTCCGTTCTTCCTTAGAAGATAGGGGTACAGGGATGTCGGTTCCCCTCACCCTAGCCCTCTCCCGGGGGGGAGAGGGTACCCCCAAGGCTGCGACGGGTCGGTCCCGTTTTCATCCACCTTCGGGCGACGGACGGTCATGACCACTCCGTGGTGAGAAATCCGGGCTAGGGTTCCTCGTTCGGGCAAACTTGGCGCTGCTGGGTCGAGTTTTCGCGATGGCAGCTCGCGAGCGACCCCTAGAAAATAGACTTGGCGCAGCTCACGAGAGCATCGAGCGGAAGGTGGCATCGCGATGCCGCTGAGCGTTCGCTGACCTAGGCGGATCCCCACCGCCGAGGTCCGCGGCGCCATGGTGAGCACGATCGACCTCGCTGGAAGCGGTCGGTCAGCCGGTGCCTTGGGAGAAGCAGGGGCGATCCTTCTGGAACGTCCCCACGGGGCGGTCGGAAGATGTGCACCGCGACCTGGTGTTCGCGGAAATGATCCATCATCACTTGTACGTTTCGACGCTGGCGGTGCGGACGGGGCGGTGGAAGTACATTCGCACCTTGCCCGACAGCCCGATCGGCCTGGATCAACTCGACGCGATGGTCTTGGCGCATCGCCTCAACGAACCGCCGAACCTACTCAGGTGCGACCGCGATGGACACTTGCGGCGCGGCGGCTGCGGAGTGAAGAATCGGGCGGAGGATCTCCGAGCCGAGGAGGCCGATGCTTATTCGAGACCGAACAATGCGCCCGTCGCAGAATGCCGCAACGCCAAGCGCTAGGGTTCACATTGAAGCCCCACCGATTCGACCGGCTGCTTGGGCCGACGCAGCCGCAGCAACGGTGTGCTACGCGGAAACCGCACCACCAAGAGTTCGAGATGGAGAAACCCATGAAGATCGAGAAGACCAAACACTTTCTTTTCGGCGTGCTGGTCCTCGTGGTTGCCGCCACGACCGCACAGGCGCAGGCCGGATCCAAGATGAAGATGAGCACGGAGATCCCACCAGGCATCGCGATCCCCGACGAGGTCGACACCCGCCTCGGCAAGCTCCGCTTCCTTGACGGTGTCCCCGACGAAGCCACCGACGAGAAGCTCTACGACAACCTCGACTTCCAGCGCGCGGTGCAGGGATATCTCCTCGGCCTGGCACCGGTCAGCCAGTTGGCGAATCGCAAGGGGATCGCCGCGTTGGGGCCTCTCAACCGGACGATCCCCATCTTCGAGGACCGGATGGACTCGAAGTCGCTCTTCCTCACGCCGAACAACAACACGCCCTACACCTGGTTCTGGCTCGATCTGCGCGAGGGGCCGTTGGTGATGGAAGTGCCGCCCAGGGTGCTCGGGCTGATCAACGACATGTGGTACCGCTTCGTCACGGATATTGGGTTCACCGGGCCCGACAAGGGCGAGGGCGGCAAGTACCTCCTGCTTCCTCCGGGCTACGACGGTGACGTTCCGGCCGGGTATCACGTCGTTCGCTGCGCCACCTACTCGATCTGGGTCCCTTGGCGTTCGTTCCTCGTCGACGGCGACCCGAAACCCGGCGTCGATGCCGTGGAGAAACACACCCGCGTTTATCCGCTCGAAGACGCTGCGAATCCGCCCAAGATGAACTTCGTCCACGTCTCCGGAAAAGACTTCAGCACGCTGGCGCCGGCCGACTACACCTTCTGGGAGCTTCTCAACCAAGTCGTGCAGGAGGAGCCCACGGATGTGGTGGACCCGGTGACGCTCGGATTTTGGCATTCGGTCGGTATCCGGAAAGGCAAGCCGTTTGCTCCCGACGCGCGGATGAAGAAGATCCTCGAGGAGGCCGCACTGGTCGGCGACGCGACCGCTCGGGCCATCAACTCCCGCTTGCGGATCAAGGAGAGCTACTATTACCCGAACAGCGCTTGGCGCTCCGGCTTCTATGGCGGCTACGAGTTCGAGGAGGATGGCGCCCGTGTTCTCGATGCCTACTCGGCCTTCTTCTTCTATGCCACCGGCGTGACCCCGGCCATGGACTCCAAGGTCGTCGGCTCGGGCTCGCAGTACATGGCAGCCTTCGTCGATGCCAAAGGCCAACCGCTCGATGGCGGCAAGAATTACAAGCTGCACCTGCCGCCGAACATCCCGGTCAAGGAATTCTGGTCGGTCATCCTGTACGACAGCCAGACCCGCTCGATGCTGCAGACCGACCAGCGATGGCCGGCCGCCACCAGCCAGAACCCGAATCTTCAAGTGAACCCCGACGGATCGGTGGACGTCTACTTCGGCCCCAAGGCCCCGGCCGGTAAGGAGAACAACTGGATTCAGACGATCCCCGGCAAGGGCTGGAACACCCTGCTTCGCCTCTACGGCCCGCTCCAGCCGTGGTTCGACAAGACCTGGCGGCCCGGCGAGATCGAGCCGGTGCAATGAGCTCGATCCTCTAGCCCACAACCGGTGGAGCGGATGGCGCCGGCGCCGTCCGCTCCACCGAAGCGTCGGGGTTCTCGGGTGAAGCTACGACTCGACGAAGGCAGGCGCCGAGTCGATCTTCGTGCGGCCACGCCGGCCATCCCAAGCCGTTGCTCAGACGGCAGTTCTTGCCCCCGACGAACGCAACCGTCCGACCTGTGCTCCCGCTCCGCTTGGAGTTATCCGCCGTCCGCCGCACCTTGACCCCGGCCGGGGCGAGGCCGTAGCGATGGGGCATGTCGATCGTCGCGCGCCGCGCCCTCGTTGGGCTGCTCCTTGCCCTCGCGTCCGGCGCGTCGGCCGACTCTCGCTTGGAGAACCTCACCTCGCCCCTCGGCACCAACCTCGCGCCGTTCGCTAGCTGGGGCAGCGACTGGGTCGTCGTCGATGCGTTCGCCAAGTCGCGCGCCTGGACCGCCGGCGGTTGCGACGGCACCTGGGACACCGGCCGGCCGCTCACCCTCGATGCCGAGGGTTGGGTCGTCGATGCGCCGGACGGCGTCTGCCCGCGCACCTTGCTGATGGACGGCTCGGATTACCCGACCGGAACCTACGTCGTTGCGTGGGAAGGCGAGGGCCGACTCGACGCCCGCTACGCCGCCACCAACTTCATCCCGACCGGTCCCGGGCGCGCCACCTTCCAAGTCGCCGGCCCGACCGCCGGTCGCGGCGTCGCCCTCGAGATCCGCGACTTCGACCGCCGCCGGCCGATCAAGAACATCCAGGTCATCCTGCCCGGCGGGGTCTGCGGCACCTCGCCCAACCGACTCGATCCGCTGCGCAGCTGCGCCACGCCGCGCGGCGGTACCGGCCTCTGCGCCGCCGGCGAATCGTGCTTCGACTTCGAGTCCGTCGCCTGGAACCGTTTCCACGACCCGCCCTCGGCCATGAGCGGCAGCCACCAGGTGGTCTTTCACCCCGACTTCCTCGCCAAACTGCGCCGCTATCGCGTCGTCCGCTTCATGCAGTGGATGCGCATGAACGAAGGCAACGACCTAGCCGAGTGGCACGACCGCACCCGGGTGACGGCGCAAGACCAGACCTCCGGGCGTGGCATCGCCTACGAGTACACCGTGGCGCTCGCCAACCTCCTCGGCGCCGACGCCTGGATCAACGTGCCGCACCGGGCGACGGATGCCTTCGTCGACGCCATGGCGGCCTTCTACCAGGCCGAACTCAGCCGGCGGTCGAAGCTCTACGTCGAGTACAGCAACGAGGCGTGGAACGATGAACCTCCCTTCCCGCAATCCGCCTACATGAAGGAGCAGGAAGGGTGTGTCCGCGATGCCGCCGGCGGCCCGTGGCGTCAATGTCCGGAGGGCGGGGCCCGCTTCTTCGCCCGCCGCGGTCGCGCCATCCTCGATCGCTTCACGCGAGTCTTCGGCGACGACGCGGCGCGCCTGGTGCGGGTGATGGGGTCGCGCCTCGCCGACCCGGACTGGACGCGTCGCTTGCTGCACCACCTCGGCCCGAACCAAGGAGCCGATCGGCGCGTCGATGCCCTGGCCGTCGCGCCGTATTTCGGTACCGCGATCCGCTGGAGCGAGGTGGCCGGCTTCGCTCCGGGCCGACGCCTCGCGGCGATCTTCGCCGCCCTGCGCCACGACCTGAAGACCCTCCGCGTTCCGCTCGCGGCGCAGGCCGCGCTGGCGCGGGAGCACGGCCTCGCCCTCGTCGCGTATGAGGGCGGCCAACACCTGGCGCCGACGTCGACCGCGGCCGAGCAGGCGCCGGCGGCCGATGCGTTCGCGGCCGCCAATCGCGACCGGCGCATGCGGGACCTGTACACCCGAGCGCTGGCCGATTGGCAGGCCGTGGGCGGGCAGCTTTACGTGCACTACCTGCACATGAGTGCCTCCGGCGCCTACGGCGCGTTCGGCGAACTGGAGCATCCGCAGCAGACGACGTCGCCCAAGTTCGAGGCTCTGCTCCGGTTCATGGACAGCCATCCTTGCTGGTGGCCCGGCTGCGCCGGCCTGCCGCCTTCCCGCGAATGAGAGGGACCGGCGCGATCCTCGGCCGGAGGCGACGGTGGTTGTTAGGCGGTTCCTAACCCTGGTGGCAATCGTTGCTGCTGCGGCCCCGGCTGCGAACCCACTGGCGCCGGTCGAAAGTTCTCTTTGTTTTTCAGTATCTTGATTGGGCGTGGTGACGTGAGGTGGGTGTCTTCGTAGACGGAAGATGGGTGTCTTCGTAGGTGGAGATGTTGGTGCGGCCCTAACATCGGCGGGACGGGACGCTGGTTCGGCCAGCGTGTTTCGCCTGGCACATAAACTGCTTGGGAAGGGGGGTGATGGAACCAGCAAGAGACATCTTCCACGACCAAGTGTCTGAACCCGTGCCCACCGTGGAACCGCGTCGGGTCGGCTCGGCGTCGAGCGAAATCGACGCGCTCCTCTTTCTCGGCGGCGGCGAGCGCCGCAGCGAACCGCTGACCGGCGTCAAGGCGTTGATGTTGGCGGTGCTCGAGGACGGCGTGCGCTGTTATTTCAGCCGCGACACCCGCCTGCGTTCGGAGGCCGAGCATTGGGTCGACAGCCCGCAGCGCAAGCTCGTGTTCGCCTTCGAGGTCATTTGCGACACCTTCGGCATCGAGCCGAGCGCGGCGCGCCGCACCCTGCGGCTGATGCGCGCCGTCGAGCAGCGCAAGCTCTCCTTCTACCGCACCCGGCCCAACGTGCGGCACAACACGCTGTCGGTGCTGCGCAAGCGGCGTCGCCGCAAGCCCGCCCAAGCGGCGGTTTGACCCGGCCGGCGCGAAGCATTGACTTCGCGCCGGTTCGGGGCGCAAGGTCGAAGTGGCATGCAATTCCACTTCGCCACCGTGCTGGTGCTGGCGATCGTCGCCGCCGTCTTCCTCTTCGCCATGCTGCTGCTGGCCAGCCTGCTGGCACCGCGGCGGCCGGACCCGATCAAGCTGTCGCCCTACGAGTGCGGCGAGCCGCCGGTCGGCGGCGCCTGGCTCAACTTCAACATCCGCTTCTACATCGTCGCCCTGATCTTCCTCGTCTTCGAGGTCGAGATCGTCTTCCTGCTGCCGGTGGCCGTCGTCTTCCGCGACCTGGCCCTCGCGGGAGAAAGGGTGGTCGCCTTCGTCGAGATGCTGCTCTTCCTCGCCATCCTCGGCGTCGGCCTCGCGTTCGTTTGGTGGAAGGGCGATTTCGACTGGCTCAAGCGCGTCGTCCAGGAAGAGCGCGTCGCGCCGGCCACGGGAGATTAGACCATGTCCTTGAAAGGGGCGTTGCCCGAAATGGTGCTCACCACCAAGGCCGACGACTTGCTCAACTGGACGCGCAAGTCCTCGGTTTGGTGGATGCTCTTCGGCTTGGCCTGCTGCGCCATCGAGATGATGCAGACGCAGGGGCCGCGGGCGGACGTCGACCGCTTCGGCACGGCGCCGCGGGCGGCACCGCGACAGTCCGACCTGATGATCGTCGCCGGCACGCTGACCCTGAAGATGGCCCTGCGCACGCGGCTGCTCTACGAACAGATGCCCGAGCCGCGCTACGTCATCTCGATGGGCAGCTGCTCCAACTGCGGCGGTCTATTCCAACTCGCTTATTCGGTCTGCGACGGCGTCGACCAGGTCATTCCGGTCGACGTCTACGTCCCCGGCTGCCCGCCGCGTCCGGAGGCGCTGACCGAGGGTATCCTGAAGCTGCAGGAAAAGATGCAGACCGAGCGCTGGCTGGTGCGGGCCTGAGGTGGGCATGGAGTTGGCGACGGTGCAGGCTCGCCTCGTCGAGCGTTTCGGCGCGGCGATCGAGGCGGCCGAGGCGACGACGGGCGACGGCTGGCTGCGGGTCGCGCCCGAGGCTTGGGTCGAGGTGGCGCGGTTTCTGCGCGACGAGCCGGATCTGGGCTTCGATTGTCTGAGCAACCAGAGCGGCATCGACCGGCCGGCCGAGGCGCGGCTCGAGGTGGTGTGCCATCTGTTTTCCTATCGCCACCGCCACACCTTGGTGCTCAAGACGTCGGTGCCGCGGGAGCAGCCGCGCCTGGCGACGTTGCAGGACGTGTGGCCGGCGGCGAATTGGCTCGAGCGAGAGATCTACGACTTGCTCGGCGTCGAGTTCGACGGGCACCCCGACCTGCGGCGCCTGATGATGCCGGAGGATTGGGTCGGCCACCCGCTGCGCAAGGACTTCGTCGAGCCGGAAGAGTACCACGGCATCCGCACCCAACGTCCCAACCCGCTTCATCCTGAAGTTGCGTCCTAGTCGAGAGTTGCAACGCCGAGACGCTGAGACGCGGAGTTCGGCCAAACGATCGGTCTCTGCGTCTCCGGCCTTCGCGTTGAGAAAGCGCAACCTAGACTCGTGATCCCCTTCCGGTACGCGGCGTTTTCGGGCATGGTCGCGGGGATCGCCGAGAAGGGGAGGCCGATCGCGAGAGCGAGGCATTCGAAAGCGATCTCCGTATGAGCTTGCAAGGGTTCGAAGTCGAGGTTCGTCGAGAAAACGACGGGGGCCTCGAGACGGAAGAGATGACCCTGAACATGGGTCCGCAGCACCCCAGCACGCACGGGGTGTTGCGTTTCATCGTTCAGGCCGACGGCGAGGTCATGCGCATCGCTCGGCCCGACGTCGGCTACTTGCACCGTTCGATCGAGAAGATCGCCGAGAAGGTCGGCTACCACGGCTTCATGCCGTACACCGACCGGGTCGACTACGTCGCGGCGATGATCTGCAACCAAGGCTGGGCGATGGCGTGCGAGCGGCTGGCCGGCATCGAGGTGCCGCGGCGCGGCGAGTATTGCCGTGTCGTCGCCGCCGAGTTGAACCGCCTTTCGTCGCACATGATCGCCGCCGGCACGATGATCCTCGACATCGGCGCGGCGACGCCGTTCTTCCACCTCATTCGCGAGCGCGAGCGGATCAACGATCTGCTCGAGGAACTGTGCGGCGCGCGCCTCACCTACAACTACATGCGCATCGGCGGCGTCGCCTGGGACCTGCCGCCCGGGTTCGTCGAACGGACGCGCGCCTTCCTCGACAACCTCGAGCCGATGATCGAAGAGGTGAACGACCTCGTCTCGGCCAACAAGATCTACGTCGAGCGCACGGCCAACGTCGCGCCGATCCCGCCGGCGATGGCGATCGCCTACAACCTCGTCGGTCCGAACTTGCGCGCCAGCGGCGTCGACTTCGATTTGCGCCGCGACATGCCGTACTCGATCTACCCCGAACTCGAGTTCGAGGTGCCGCTCGGGCGCGGCGAGCAGGGCACGCTCGGCGACTGTTTCGACCGCTACATCGTCCGCCTGCGCGAGATGACGCAGAGCATCCGCATGCTACGGCAGTGCTTCGACCAGATCCCCGACGGCCCGGTGCTGGCGAAGGTGCCGCGCCGCTTCAAGCCGCCGGCGGGCGAGGTGTACGTGCGCGTCGAAGCCGCTCGCGGAGACATGGGCTGGTACGTCGTCAGCGACGGCTCCGAGGCGCCCTACCGCTGCAAGATCCGCACGGGATCTTTCTCCGCCATGAGCATCATCGAGGCGCTGTCGTCCGGACTGATGCTCGCCGACCTAGTGTCGGTGATCGCCAGCCTCGACGTCGTGGCCCCCGAGGTCGATCGCTGAGGAGGCGTCGCGATGCAAGCATTCCTCGATCGCCTGATCGCCGACGGTTGGTTCGCCGCCGTGCCGCCGCAAGTCGTCTACGCCGGCGGCATCCTGCTGTTTTGCGCCATCGTTCTGCTGCTGTTCATCCTGCTCGTCGCCGGCTCGACGACCTACGTCGAGCGCCGCATTTGGGCGCGCATCCACTCGCGTGTCGGACCGAACCGCGTCGGGCCGCAGGGGGTGCTGCAGTGGCTCGCCGACGGCGTCAAGCTGGTGATGAAGGAAGACATCATCCCGGCGCAGGCGGACGCACGGCTGTTTCGCTTGGCGCCGTACATCGTCGTCGTCGGCTTCGTGTCGACCTTCGCCGTCATCCCCTTCGGCAGCGCCCTGGTGTTGGCCGAACTCGACGTCGGCTTGCTCTACATCCTGACGGTGACGTCGTTGATCGTCGTCGGCATCCTGATGGCCGGCTGGTCGTCGAACAACAAGTGGTCGCTGCTCGGCGGTTTCCGCGCCGCGGCGCAGATCGTCAGCTACGAGATCCCGGTCGGGCTGTCGATCCTGCCGATCGTGTTGATCGCGGGCAGCCTCAACATGCAGGAGATCATTCGCCAGCAGGGTTGGGCGCCGTGGGATTGGAACCTGTTCGCCAATCCGTTCACCTTCGTCGCCTTCTTCCTCTTCTTCACGGCGGCCCTAGCCGAGGGCAACCGCACGCCGTTCGATCTTCCCGAGGCCGAGTCCGAGTTGGTCGCCGGCTTCGTCACCGAATACTCGGGCGTGCGTTACCTCATCTTCTTCATGGCCGAGTGGGGCAATCTCTACGTCATCGGCGCCATCGTCACGACGCTGTTCTTGGGCGGTTGGAACCTGCCGACGCTCGGGCTCGGTGCGGTGCCGCAGACGGTGCTCGAGTTCGTCGTCTTCTTCCTCAAGGCCTACTTCTGGGTGTTGGTGGCGATCTGGATCCGCGCCACGTTGCCGCGGGTGCGCGTCGATCAGCTGATGGCGGTGTGTTGGAAGTACTTGGTGCCGCTGGCCTTCGCCAACTTGCTCGGCGCCGCGACGTGGGTGCTCGTCTTGCCGAACGGCCACCTGCCGACGCGGATCGTCATGTTGGGCATCACCATGGCGCTGGTGCTGCTCTTCGGTTCACGCGTCGCCTTCCACTTGCGCCGTGCCCGCGTGCGCGAGCGCGGCGAAATGACCTTCAGCCCGTTGGTGTGAGGCCACCGATGTCCGCCCGAGCTTACCTGCGTAACATCGCCGAAACGTGCTCCTCCGTCTTCGAGGGCATGGCGGTCACGTTCTCTCACCTGGTGCGCAAGCCGGTGACGGTGCAGTACCCGGACCGCAGCGAGTTGCGCGTGCAGGATACCTTGCCGTTCCGTTATCGCGGCATCCTCGAGGTCGACCTCGAGATTTGCACCGGCTGTCTCGCCTGCGTGCGTGCTTGTCCGATCGACTGCATCGTCATCGACGCCAAGAAGGACAAGGACGCCGGCGGCATCGTGATGACGCGCTTCGACATCGACATGGCCAAGTGCATGTACTGCGGTCTGTGCAGCGAGCCGTGTCCGACGGGCTCGATCCACCACACACCGGAGTTCGAAGGGGCGGATTATTCGTTGCGCAGCATGGTGCGGCGCTTCATCGACGAGCCGGTGCTCGCCTACAAGCCGAAGAAGACGGGAGAGGACAATCCCGATCTGGTGGCACTGCTCGAGCGCGGCAACCGCTACGTCGACGAGTTGGCCGTGCCCGAGGATCCGCGCGCCAAGGGCAGTGCGAGTTGAGACGATGCAAGTCAGCGACCTCTTGTTCTACGCCATCGCCGGCGTCACCTTGCTCGGCGCCGCCGGAGTGGCGCTGTCGCGGCACGTGATCTACGCCGCCTTCTCGTTGATGGCGGCGTTGCTCGGTGTCGCGGGGCTGTACGTCTTCCTCGCCGCCGATTTCCTCGCCGTCGTGCAGCTCGCCATCTACGTCGGCGGCATCGTGGTGCTGACCATCTTCGCCGTCATGCTGACGCAGCGTATCGAGGACGTGCACGTCTCCAATCGGGCCGTCGGTCGTGTGCCGGCGTTGCTGGTGGTGGCGGCCATCGGCGCGGGCTTGGGGCCGAGACTGTTCGCGGCACCGTTCGTCGTCGGCACGCCGCAGCCGCCGCAGGCGATGGCCGAGAAGCTGGGGCACGCCTTTCTCGATACGTACTTGCTGCCGTTCGAGGTGGCGTCGGTGGTGTTGCTCGCCGCGCTGGTGGCGGCGACGGCACTGGCTCGCAAGGAGTTGCGCGAACCATGATCGGGTTGGAGCACTTCCTCGCCGTCGGCTTCGGGCTTTTCCTCGCCGGGCTCTTCTGCATCCTGACGCGCCGCAACGTGGTCGGCATCCTCATGGGTGTCGAGTTGTTGCTCAACGCAGCCAACCTCAATCTCGTTTCGTTCGCCCACTTCGGTGGTCGTCCGCTCGAAGGGCAGGCCTTTGCCTTGTTCGTCATTCTGTTGGCGGCCTCGGGCGCGGTCATCACCCTGGCGATCGTCATCGGCATCTACCAGAACTTCCGCACCATCGACGTCGAGGCGACGGACACGTTGCGCGGTTGAAGCGCAGTGACGCGGGGCGATCATGGATGAAGTGAAGTCGGTGGAATGGCTGCGTTGGATCGTCGCGCTCCCTCTGTTGGGCGCGGCGGTGAATGCCTTCGTCGGCCGTCGTCTTGGCGAGCGGGCGGTGGCTCTCGTCGCCTGTGTGCCGGTGGCGCTCGCGTTTCTGCTGTCGGTGCGCGTCGCCCTGGCCCTCGTCGCCCTGCCTCCCGAGCAGCGCGTCCTGGTCGACAACCTGTGGTCGTGGATCGACACCGGCAGTCTGTCGGTCGACGTCGCTTTCCTCGCCGATCCGCTGTCGAGTGCGATGTTGCTGGTGATCACCGGCGTCGGCGGCCTGATCCATCTGTACTCGGTCGGCTACATGCACGGCGACCAGGGCATCGGCCGGTACTTCGCCTTGCTCAATCTGTTCACCGCGATGATGTCGATCCTGGTGCTCGGCGACAACTTGCTGCTGTTGTTCGTCGGCTGGGAGGGCGTCGGCCTCTGTTCGTTCGCTCTCATCGGCTTTTGGTACGCCGATGCGCGCAATGCGGCCGCCGGCACCAAGGCGTTCCTGGTCAATCGCGTCGGCGACTTCGCCTTTGCTCTCGGCGTGTTCCTGTTGTTCTGGAGCAGCGATGCGCTGGGCGCGCCGACGCTGCGCTTTCGTGAGTTGATCGCCTTGATGCCGCGCCTCGCCGAGTTGCAGTGGTGGGGCTGGGCCGTGCCGGGTGTCGCCGCGGCGCTGTTGTTCGCCGGTGCGACCGGCAAGTCGGCACAGATTCCGCTCTTCGTGTGGCTTCCCGATGCCATGGCCGGGCCGACGCCGGTCAGCGCGTTGATCCACGCGGCGACCATGGTGACGGCTGGCGTGTATCTGGTGGCGCGCTTGTCCTTTCTCTACGAGGCGGCGCCCGAGGTCGGTGCGGTGGTGGCATGGGTCGGAGCGGCAACCGCGTTGCTGGCGGCGACCATGGCGGTGGTGCAGCACGACCTGAAGAAGGTGTTGGCCTACTCGACCATCAGCCAACTCGGCTACATGTTCCTGGCCCTCGGCGTCGGAGCCTATGCTGCGGCGGTGTTTCATCTGATCACGCATGCGTTCTTCAAGGCGTGTTTGTTCCTGGCGGCCGGCTCGGTGATCCACGCCATGCATCACGAACAGGACATGCGGCGCATGGGCGGATTGAAGGACGCGTTGCCGCGGACGCATGCGACCTTCCTCGTCTCGGCGCTGGCGCTGGCCGGCGTGCCGCCGCTGGCGGGATTCGTCTCGAAGGATGCGATCCTCGCGGCGAGCTTCACCAGTGAGCGCGGCGGTGTGGTCTTGTGGGCGGTCGCTCTCGCGACGGCGGCGCTGACGGCGTTCTACATGACGCGTCAGGTCTGGTTGATTTTCTACGGAGAGCGGCGTTTCGACCCGGCCAAGACGGTACACGAATCGCCGGCGACGATGGTCGTGCCGCTCCTGGTGTTGGCGAGCCTCGCCGTCGTCGGCGGCCTGCTCGGCTGGCCGGCGATCCTCGGCGGCAGCCATCGCCTCGAGACTTGGCTGGCACCCGTGGTGGCGCGCGGGCCGGTGGGGCACGCGTCCCATCTGTTGGAGTTCGCCCTGATCGCGGCGTCCGTGGCGGCGGCCGTTCTCGGCGGTTTGGCCGGATGGAGCGTGTACGCCCAGAATCGTCCGAGCCCGCAGCGGCTTGCCGCCGTGGGGGCCGGCATGCCGTATCACTTGGTGTCGGCGCTCTACTACGTCGACGAAATCTACGATGCGATCTTCGTGCGCGGGGTGTTGCGCCTGGGAACTTGGGGCGCGGCGTTCGATGCGCGGGTTCTCGACGGCATCCTGCACGGCCTCGCGGCCACGACACGCGGCCTATCGCGCCTGTCCGGCTGGTTCGACCAGCACGCCGTCGACGCCGTCGTCGACGGCGTCGGCTCGTCGGCCCTCGGCATGGGGTCGATGTTGCGGCGCCTGCAGAGCGGACGCATTCACACCTATCTCTACGTCGCCCTCGCCGCCCTCGCCGCGGTGTTGTTGGCGCAGTCGTGGTGATCGACCGGAGCCTCCATGGAACATGTTCTCAGCCTGATGATCCTTTCCCCTCTGGTCGGCATGGCGGTCGTGCTGATGTTGCCGAGCAGCTGGCCGCGGGCGATCAAGACGGTGGCGGCGCTGGCGACGTTGCCGTCGTTGGCCTTGGCGGTGTCGCTGTTTCGCGGCTTCGACCGTGCCGCTACGGGCATGCAGTTCGTCGAGCGCTACGAGTGGATTCCGACATTCAACGTCTTCTTCCACCTCGGTGTCGATGGTCTCAGCATCACGATGGTACTGCTGACGGCCTTGCTGTCGACCCTCTGCGTGATCGCGTCGTGGGGCATCGACAAGGGCGTCAAAGGCTATTTCGCGCTGTTCTTGCTCCTCGATGCGTCGATGATGGGCGTCTTCCTGGCGCTCGATTTCATTCTGTTCTTCATCTTCTGGGAGCTGATGCTGCTGCCGATGTATTTCCTCATCGGCCTATGGGGTGGGCCGCGGCGCGAGTATGCGGCGATGAAGTTCCTGCTCTACACGATGGGCGGCAGCGTGCTCATGCTGCTGGCGATCCTCGTGCTCTATTTCACCGTCGACCCGCACACCTTCGACATGGTGCAGCTCGCCAACTCGCGTGACCAGCTCTCGGAGAGCTTGGAGATGGTTCTGTGGTTGGCCTTCTTCATCGCCTTCGCCATCAAGATCCCGGCATTCCCGTTCCACACGTGGTTGCCCGACGCCCACGTCGAGGCGCCGACCGCCATCTCCGTCATCCTCGCGGGCGTATTGCTCAAGATGGGTACCTACGGCCTGTTGCGGGTGAACTTCGCCATTCTGCCGGCGGCGACCGGCGAGTTCGCCTTTCTGCTGCTCGGCGCCCTCGGCGCCTTCAACATCGTCTACGGCGCTTTGTGCGCCATGGCGCAGCGCGACCTGAAGAAGCTCGTCGCCTACTCGAGCATCAGTCACATGGGCTACGTCATGCTCGGCATGGCGTCGATGACGCCCCAAGGTCTCGAAGGCGCGGTGTTGCAGATGTTCAATCACGGCACCGTGACGGCCATGCTCTTTCTCCTCGTCGGGGTCATCTACGATCGCGCCCATCATCGCGAGATCTACGGCTTCGGTGGTTTGGCTTCGGTGATGCCCGTCTACACCGGCTTCGTCGCCGTCGCCTTCTTCGCGGCGCTCGGCTTGCCCGGGCTTTCGGCGTTCATCTCCGAGCTACTGGTGCTCCTGGGAGCTTGGCAAAAGTATCCCGAGCTGGCGGCGATCGGCGCGAGCGCCGTCATTCTCTCGGCGGCCTACATGTTGTGGACCTTCCAGCGAGTCTTCCTCGGTGCCACCAACGAGCGTTACGCCGGCTTGCCCGACGTGAGCCCACGCGAGATCGCGACGCTCGTGCCGTTGACGGTGATCGTCGTGGTGCTCGGCGTGTATCCCAATCCGGCGTTGGATCTCATCCGAGCCTCGCTCGGTCGGCTCAACGAGATGGTGCTTCCGTACCTCTGACGGGGCTCGACCATGGAGCTCGGCAATCTCGCAAGCCTGACGTTCTTCGGCGGCGAGGCGGTCTTGGTGGCCGCCATCGTCGTCGTGTTGCTGCTGTCCATCGTCTTGCGCGACGAGTCGCGCCTCGGGGACTTCGCCTTGGCGGCGCTGGCCCTGTCGATGGTGGCGGTGGCGGTGGCGCCGATCGGTCAGCATGGGTGGCTGTTCGAGCGCATGCTCGTGTTCGATCCGTTCGCGGTGTTCTTCAAAGCGCTTGCCGGGCTCGCGGCGATGGCTTGCGTGTGGATGTCGATGGGGTCGGCCGAGGTGCACCGATGCGCCCAGGCCGAGTATTACGCCTTGCTGCTGTCGGCGACGCTTGGCGTCTACTTCATGGCGTCGTCGTCGAACCTCCTGGGTGCTTACTTGGCACTGGAGATGGTCAGCCTGAGTTCGTACGCGCTGGCCGGTTTCTTGCGCCGCGACCGCGGCTCGGCCGAGGCGGCGTTGAAGTACGCCGTCTACGGCAGCGTCGCCTCGGCGATCATGCTGTACGGCATGAGTTGGCTGTACGGCCTCGCCGGCACCTTCGACTTGGTGCGGATCCACGAGACGCTGCGCGCCACCAGCGAGCTGTCACCGGCGTGGTATGTCGGCTTGGCGTTGGTGGTGGTCGGGCTGAGTTTCAAGATCTCCGCCGCGCCGTTCCACATGTGGGCGCCCGACGTCTACGCCGGCGCGCCGGTGCCGGTGGGTGCTTTCTTGTCGGTGGTGTCGAAGGCGGGCGGCATGGCGCTGTTGTTGCGCCTGTTCCTGCCGACCCTGTCGGCGCACGATGCCCCGCGTTGGTCGGCGCTGGCCGGTCTCGATTGGGTGCCTCTGGTGAGCGTCCTGTCGATCGTCTCGATGACGTTGGGCAATCTGGTGGCGCTGCGGCAGACGAGCGTCAAGCGGCTGTTGGCCTACTCGGGCGTGGCGCACGCGGGTTATCTCTTGCTCGGGTTGCTGGCGCGTGACGACGCCGGTGTGCAGGCGGTGCTCTTCTATTTCATCGCCTATGCGGTGATGAACCTCGGCGCCTTTGCTGTGGTGACGGTGATCGTCGATACGACCGGAGGCGACGATCTCGAGCACTTCCGCTCGTATGCGTGGCGCGGCGGGGCCGTCGCGGCGGTGACGATGACGGTGTTCCTCGCGTCCCTCGTCGGGCTGCCGCCGTTCGCCGGGTTCTTCGGTAAGCTCTACTTGTTCGCCGCACTGGTGGAAAAGGGCCTGTATGCACTGGCCATCGTCGGCGTGCTGAACAGTGTGCTGTCGGCGGCCTACTACTTCCAGGTGGCGCGCACGCTCTTCGCCGAGCCGCGGGGCGAGCTGGCTCCGGTGCGCGTCCATGGTCACGATAACGCGTTGCTGGTGACCTTGGCGTTGGCGACGCTCGTCGTCGGCTTGTTCTCCGCGCCGATCGTCGCCTTCGCCCACTACTCGCTGGTGTTCTTCAACGGACTCTGAGAGCCGCGCCGCCGGCACCACTCACTGCGGCGGGTTGTGGAATACCAACGCGCCGTCGTCGAGGGAGCCGTGCCGGAACATCTCGCGGTCGCGCTTGTAGTTCTGCGGATTGATCCATGGCTCGCGATCTCCCTGCTTGGGGAACAGGTGCATGGCTCGCTCCATGTAGCCGGCGGAGAAACCCTCCAACCACTTGCGCGCCGGCATGTTCGCGTCTTCCGGGCGTAACTTGGGTTCGACGATGCGGGTGCCGGTCTCGTCCATGCGGTTCAGCAGACGGCACACGTATTCGGCGATCAGGTCGGCGCGCAGCGTCCACGAGGCGTTGATGTAACCGAACGATGTCGCCAGGTTCGGCAGGCCGGTGTACATCATGCCCTTGTACGACCAGACGTCGGCGATGTTCGGCGCCTTGCCGTCGACCTCGACGGCGGCCTCGCCGAAGACCACCAACTGCAATCCGGTGGCGGTGACGATGATGTCGGCGGGCAGCTCTTCGCCGGAGACGAGGCGGATGCCGGTTTCGGTGAAGGTCTCGATGTGGTCGGTGACGACGGAAGCCTTGCCGCTGCGGATGGCTTTGAAGAGATCGCTGTTTGGGACCAGGCAGAGGCGCTGGTCCCAAGGATTGTAGCGCGGCGAGAAGTGCTTCTCGATGTCGTAGTCGGGGCCCAGTTCGGCGCGTATCATTTGCAGGAGGCGCTTGCGTACCTGGTCGGGCGCCTTACGCGTGCGACGGTAGAGCCACTGCTGCATGCCGACGTTCTTCCAGCGGGTGATGGCGTAGGCGCGCTCCTCGGGGAGAATGCGGCGCAGGAAGTTGGCGATGACGTCGCGGTCCGGACGCGAGATGACGTAGGTCGGCGAGCGCTGCAGCATGACGACGTGCGCCGCGTCCTTGGCCAACGACGGCACCAGGGTCATGGCGGTGGCGCCGGAGCCGATGACGATGATGCGTTTGCCGGAGTAGTCGAGATCCTCGGGCCAGGCCTGCGGGTGCACGATGGTGCCCTGGAAGCGATCGCGGCCGGGAAACTCGGGTGTGTAGCCCTCGCGATAGCTGTAGTAGCCGGCGCACATCATGATGAAGTTGGCGCTCAGGCTGACGTGCTCGCCGGTGTCAGTGCGTTCGGCGTCGACGGTCCACGCGGCCTCGGGTGTGGACCAGGAGATTTTGACGACCTTGTGGTTGAGGCGGATGTGGCGGTCGATGCCGTGTTCGCTGGCGGTTTCCTTGATGTAGCGCAGGATCGAGGGGCCGTCGGCGATGGCCTTGGCTTCGCGCCACGGTTTGAAGTTGTAGCCGAGCGTGTGCATGTCGCTGTCGGAGCGGATGCCCGGGTAGCGAAAGAGATCCCAGGTGCCGCCGATCGAGGCGCGGCCTTCGAGGAGAACGAAGGACTTTCGGGGGCAGTGTTGCTGCAGGTGGTGGGCGGCACCGACGCCGGAAAGACCGGCGCCGACGATGAGGACGTCGAAATGCTCACGGGGCTGGCTCATGCGGCTGCAGGATGGCCGCGAGCGTGGTTTGGGGCAACCGGGGCGAAGCAATTGTCGCCTCGGTGCGGCTGGGGACGCCGCGGCGGTTGCTCTGTCTGCCGAGAAAGAATATGGACGATGTGGATTTTCATGAAAATCCGCATTTGAACGAGGGTGCTATGTACCGGCGCTTGCTCGACCTTCCGCAACTGTTGGCCAAGAAATCGCATTTCCTCTTCGGCCCGCGTGCGACGGGCAAGACCACCCTCATTCAGCAGTCGCTGCCCGGAGCCCAGATCGTCGATCTCCTCCACGCCCAGACGCACCTCCGTCTCGTGCGCAACCCGAGCCTCCTCGAAGAATCCATCCTCGATCCCAGCCGCATCGTCGTCATCGACGAGGTGCAAAAGCTGCCGGCGATCCTCGATGAGGTGCAACGTCTGATGCAGCGGCGCAACGTCACCTTCCTGCTCACCGGCTCGAGCGCCCGAAAGTTGCGTCACGGTGGCGCCAACCTCTTGGCCGGACGCGCCCGTGAGGCGCGACTCTTCCCTCTGGTTTCGCGCGAGATCCAACCCTTCGATCTCCTACGACTGCTCAACCATGGCGGCATTCCCGGAATCTACGACAGCGATGAACCCGACGAGGATCTCGCCAGCTACGTGGCCACCTATCTGCAAGAGGAGATCAAGGCCGAGGCGGTGACGCGTAACGTGGGAGCCTTCGCCGAGTTCCTCGAGGTCATCGCCCTCGCCAACGGACAGGAACTCAACTACGAACGGTTTGCCTCCGACCTGCAGGTCTCTCCCGGAACTCTGCGCAACTATCTGCAGATCCTCGACGACACGCTGCTGGGGTTTAGACTCCCGGGATACGTGGCGACGCGTAAGCGCAAGGCGACGAGTCGCGCCAAGCACTACCTCTTCGATCTCGGTGTGACGCGCTTCTTGGCACGCGGCGGCTGGATTCAGGAACGCAGTAAGTCCTTTGGTGACGCGTTCGAGCATTTCATCATTCTCGAGGTCCGTGCCTATCTCGACTACGCGCGGAAGCGGCTGGACCTGCGGTATTGGCGCTCCGTGAGCCAATTCGAGGTCGACCTGGTATTGGGCGACGAGGTCGCGATCGAACTCAAGGCGACGCACCAAGTGCACGACAAGCACCTCAAGGGTCTGCGTGCGCTCAAGGAAGAAGGCTTGCTCCGGCGCTTTATGGTCGTGTCCCTCGATACGGAACCGCGCCGAACGAGCGACGAAATCGAGATCCTTCCCTGGGCACTCTTCCTCGACCGCCTGTGGTCCGGCGACATCGTGTGAACGGAATCGAGCATCACCCGAGCAAATCGGCGACGCGGTGGACTTCGTCGGGGTCCTTGGTCGTCGGCACGAGGATGACCTCGTCGGTGCCGAGGTCGGCGAGGGCGCGGCACGCATCCTTGAGCGCTTGTGCCGAGCTGGTCTGCACCAGTTGGGCGATCTGCTGGGCCGCTTCGGTGCCGAAAAAACCGAGGTAGCGCCCGAGGAACTCGTCGAGTTGGGCCCGGGCGTTCGGCCCGAGCGCGTAGAAGAAGCTGGTCACCAGCTTCGGCGCCGGCTTGCCGAGTTCGGCCCACGCCTGGCGGGCTTGTTCGAAAGCGGTACCGACCTCGTCCATCGACGGAGCGAAACTGAAGCCGCAGATGCCGTCGGCCCAGCGCGCGGCGCGGCGGATCGATTGCGGGAACAGCGAACCAGCCCAGAGTTCCGGCCCGCCGGATTGGAGCGGCAGGGGCTCGATCGGGCGTTGCGCGCCGTCGACGACGATCTCGCCGCGCCAAGCGCGCCGCATGCGTTCGATCTGCCGCTCCATCTTGCCGAGGCGGCGGTTGTCGAAGGTCGCATCGACGGCGCGATAGTCCTCTTCGCGCGCTCCGACGCCGACGCCGAGGATCACCCGCCCGCCCGACAGCACGTCGAGGGTGGCAATCTGCTTGGCGATCAGCAGCTCCGCGTGCATCGGCAACACGATCACCGTCGGTGCCAGCTTGACGCGTTCGGTCACCGTCGCCGCCGCCGCCAGCGTGATCATCACCTCGGGGTTGGGGAAGGTGATGCGTTCGCCGACTGCGAGGGTCGAAAACGGCCCGGCGTCGATGCGCCGGCACCACTCGAGAATCGTCGCCCGATCGAGCCCCGGCACCATCACCGGCAAGTTCAATCCCAGTTGCATACGCACCTCCCGTGCGCCGCTCGCAGGGAACCCCGAGGCGCGGCGTTCTCCCTGCGTAGGCCGGGTCAGGGGCTCGGTGCAACCGACAGCACGGTCGTCGGCAGACAGAGGAGGGTCGCTTTGCTCGTCTCGAACAGCTCGGGCAGCGGGAAACCGAGCCCAGGGGAGAGGTCGACGGCGTTGCCGTCGCGCACACGCCGGGCGGTGTGTTTGCGTTGCCCGGGCGCCAGCAGGCTCTGGGTTGCGACTCCGGCGAGGGCCGCGGCCGCGGTGCTGGTCAGGCGTCGGGCCCGACGCGTTTCGTAGCAGAGTAGAACCTGCTCCCCTTCCGCTGCTTGCATCGCCACGTCGCCGGCCTCGGTTTCGCGCGGCGCTTGAGCCGGAGCGATTCCCGCCGGGCCGCAGAGTTCGGCGACCTCGGTGAGATCGGAGAGACAATGGGCTTCGACCGGTCGTCCGAAGAACGATACCGCGTCGTCGCGGTCGAGGGCGCAATCGTCGAAGCCGTCGCGGGTGAATGTTTGCAGGTCGCCGGCGAACTCACCGATCCCCGAGCCAGGGCTGGACTCCGGGGTCTGGTCGCGCACGCTGGCGGCGGGACGCACGTCGTAACAGACGAAGGCCGCCGCGCCGTCGGGTGGGCCGGCTAGGCCGCTGGGCACGAGCAGTGCCTTCGCCGCGATGGAATGCACCGCGATCGTGCCCTGGGCGTTCTGCAATTCCCAGGTGCGCCGGAGATGACGCGACGGTTTGGCGAAGCCACCCGACGGCAATGCCGGCGCGGCGCTCTCGCTGCCCGACTTCAAGGCGTGCCGCACATAGGCGACGTCTTGCCGGTGGACGGCATCGCCATCGACCCCCGCGGGGACGAGCAGGGAGGTCACCTTGCGGACTTCGAAGTTCTCGGGGTCATCGGGGTCCGCGTCGTCGAGCCAAAGGGCGTCGAGCGTCACCACCCAGGGTGATGCGAGGCGGGAGGCGAGGTCTTGGCCCAGCGCATCGCGCCGCGCCGGCTTGCCCTTGTAGACGACGAAGGCGTCGAGCGGGGGAGTCGTGGCGGTGGCGCTGGGCGTCGTGGAGGGAGTGTGGGTCGGTGTCGCCGTCGGGCTTGGAGTCGGGCTGCTCGTGGCGCTCGGCGAGGGCGAGGATGTCGGGCTCGCCGTCGGACTGACGCTGGCCGTGGCGGTCGCGGTCGGTGTGTCCGTCCCCGTGGCGGTTGCCGTGGGCGTATCGGTCGCCGTCGGCGTCAGGGTCGGGGTGGACGTGGCGGTGCCGGTCGGCGTTTCGGTCGGCGTCGCTGTGGGCGTTCGAGTGAGTGTGAGGGTGGGTGTCGCGGTTGGTGAAGCGGTGGCGGTGAACGTCGGCGTATCCGTCGGGGTAGCGGTCGCGGTGAAGGAAGCCGTCGCCGTCGGGGTGAGCGTGACGGTCGGGGTGCGGGTGGCAGTCGAGGTTGGCGTCACGCTGGGAGTCGACGTTGGGGTCGAGGTTGGGCTCGCCGTGGGTGTCGTGGTCGGGGTCGAGCTGGGCTGGGCCGTCGGCGTCCGGGTGGGGGTCCGCGTCGGCGTTCCGCTGGGTGTGCGCGTCAGTGTTGCGGTCGGGGTGCAGGCAGATGCGGCGGGGTCGTTCAGTTGGATGTCGGCCACGAGGGTGGCACCGGCCGCGCCGGACAGGCTCGTCGAGACACAGCGGTCATCGCCGCAGCTGCCGCCGAAGCGACTTTCCTGCGCGCCGTTCCAGTACTCTTCGCCCGCACCGGGCAGGGGCGACAGGACGGGGACGGAATAGGCCCCTTGGCCGGCGTTCGATGCGGGCAGTCCGTCGGCGATGACGACGTAGTTGGCGCCGGGGGTGAGTCCGTGCAGGAAGAAGCCGCCGCTGGCCGAACCCGCGGCGGGCCGGGGCAGGACGAAGTCGCCACTGATGAACGACACGGCATCACCGAAAGGATCGGCGAGGTTGCGGGCGATGAGATTGACGCCGGAGAGCGGGGTGCTGCCGTCGATCGTCGACAGGGTGCCGACGATCGCGGCCGTCGAGCTCTCCCAATTGGCTTCGGGGTAGAGGTTCGACAGGGATACGGCGTCGTCGCGGTGGGGTGTCGCCTGGAACCGTCCCGTGCACCCGGAAGAGATGCAGGCGACGGGGAACATGGTCTCGACGTGCGACAGGCTCGGTGTGCCGAGGCTGCCGCAGCCACTCGGGCCGCTGCTGCCCCCGAAGAAGAGGATGTCGCCGTTCACCTTGGAATGGGCCAGGTTGATGGCATGCCCGAACTCGTGGGTGAAGACGCCGCCGAACTCGGAGAGGCCCGGCGTCTTGGCGTCGGCGGCGTCGACGACGGCCAGGTTCAAGACGGCGTACGACTCGACGATGGTGCAGTCGCTGACGAACTCGGGGCCGGCGATGCCGAGGACGCCCGGCGGGGCGCCGAAGTAGTCGCTGATGATGCTGCCGTCGGCGTCGTAGATGACGCTGAAGCCGCCGCCATTGTAGGTGCCGATGACGGTGCCGGCGTTGTTGCCGGTGATGTCGGCGGCGGTGCCTTGGCCGGCGGCCATCGTGCCGCCGTCGCCGGCGCTGAAGGTGGCGGTGGCGACGGCGGTCCATTGACCGAAGGCGTAGTCCGTGAGGGCATCCGCCTCGGCCAGGGTCAGCACGGGACCCGAGCCGCCTTGGTCGGTGAAGTATTGGGGGTTGGCGCCCCAGGTGTACGGCGTGTTCCCCGTGCACATGAGCAGCGGTCCGCCGGCGCGAGCGGTGATGGGCCCGAGCACGACGAGCAGGCCGACGACGGCGCCTGTGCTGCGCCTCACGGTACCGCCTCGAACCAACGTTCGCGCACGGCGGTGGCGACGAGGTCGATGAACGCATCGGCCTCGATCGGCCCGCGTGCGCCGGCGGGAAGGACGGCGCGCGCCCGTTGGCGGCGCGCCGGCGGCAGCGCTACGCCGTCGAGCAAGCCGACGTTGTCGATGCCGTTGACCAGGCGCCCGTCGCGCACGACGAACTTGCCTTGGTTCAGACCGACGGTGGTGCGCAGGCCGGTGCGCGCGGCCGGGTGGTAGAGGAACAGAACGACGTCCTCGCCGACGGTGTAGGTCGGCCAGCCGTCGGGCGTGACGAGGACGTTCGTCCGGCCGTCCGGCATGGGGCGCGGCGCGCGCAGGCCGAATTGGCGAAAGCTGAGCTTGCGCTGGGCCGAGCCCTTGAGCGTGCGGGCGATCTCCAGCGTCACCTCGGTGTACGGTACGTTGTTGGCGTCGATGCCGTCGCGCAGGTCGATCACGCGGGCCTGCACGATGTCGGGGGCCAGCCGCGTGAGGGCGGCGAGATTCTGATGCACCACCTGCGCCACGGCGACGCCGGGAACGATCAACAGGGCAAACAGCAGGGCTCGCAGGCTCGGCATGGTCTCACGGATAGGCGACGATATCCTCGAGCATGCGGAACGAACCGGGGTCTGGCAATCGAATTCCTGATCCGGCTTTCCTAGGTCCCACGGACGCCGGTTCGGGGAATTCCGCTAGCCGTCCGCGCTTTAGCGGGGCCTGCCGTCGTTCCCCGCCGCAAGTGTGCGTGCCGTCGCCGAGCTCGGTACAGCCGCCGGATCGGGGGAGGTGCCGAACCAGCGATCGACGGTCGCCACGGTGAAGCCGAACCAGTAGCGCTCGTTCTTGAAGTGATGCAGTCGGTGATTGCGCCACAGCGAACGGTAGAGTCGGCCGCGTGGTCGATAGCGTGTATGTACGAGGAAGTGGATCCACTCGTATTGCAAGGCCATGCCGAAGTAGGCGGCGACGGCGGTGGCCGCGAGCGTCTGCGGCAGCAAGGCGATGGCGACGAAGGCGACGAGCGGCGCCAGCGCGTGGACATAGAGCGGCAGCACGCAGAGATCGAGACGCCACGGCTCCAGGTGATGCAGGCGGTGCCGGCGTACGTGTGGTGGCTCCCAACGCCACTGCCCGAGTCGCAGTGGCGGTTGGTGCAGGACGAAGTTGTGCAGCAACCATTCCTGGAGCGGCCAGAAGGCGGCGATCGCCAGGGCCAGGGTCAAGTCGAGAATCGACCAGCTACCCAAACTCAGTCGCACACCGACGGCTCCGAGCGCCAGGCTCGTCAGCACGAGAACCGTCGGCGTCCGGAAAAAGCGTCGTGTCACCGCGGCGAGCGTGGCGGGACTATCGGCGGCGGCCATGGCGGCGTTGGTTGCTTGGAAACTCATTTGGATGCGGGTTCCTGGGCAACGGGCGGCGGTGCCGGGTTCTCCCGTCGGAGTCGAAGCGCGCCGAGCTGGGCCTGGCGTGCATAGTCGATGGCTTCGGCGAGAATGCGCGCCGATTCCTGGTCGGCGTGGAAGCCCATCGAGTTCTCACTGGCGACGAAATCGAGCCGCCATTGGGCCTTCTTCTGCAGCGCCAAGACGGGCGCCAACGCCTCTGCCGGAACCCCGCCTTCCTTGGCGGTGATGAGGGCGTCCAGCATGTCGATCGTCGCCGCCGCGGCGCGATCGATGAGGGCCGCGGTTCGCTCTTGGATGGCGTCGACCTTGGCGAGGATCTCGGCTTCAGCGACGTTGTGGCAGGTCTGACAGGCGTTGTTGACGTCGAGCAAGGGGCTGCGCACCCAGTGACTCGACACCTTCATCGCCCCTTGGCGCTCGTAGGGCATGTGGCAATCGGCGCAAGCGACGCCGCTACGGGCGTGCACGCCCTGACTCCACATCTCGAACTCGGGGTGCTGCGCCTTGTAGACCTGGGCGCCCGTTTCGCCGTGTTCGAAATCGTAGAAGGGACCGCCATCGGGGAAGCGATGCTCGTCGTAGAGCGCCTCGATGCTTTCGACGCGCAGGCCTTTGCTCCAAGGGAAAAAGAGGGTCTCTTTCGGCCCGCAGTAGTACTCGACGTGGCACTGGGCGCAGACGAAGCTGCGCATCTCGATGCGGCTGGCATCGCGATTCGGGTCGTATGGTTCGTCGCGTGAGCCCTCGCGCCAGCGCTGCAGGCTGGGCAAGTGGCGCACGTCTTCGTTGCTCGCGGCCAGTGCGGCGATGCCTTGCTTGAAGCCCGGCCGGGTGACGCGGATCTGCATCGAATCGGGGTCGTGGCAATCGACACAGGAGACCGGATGCGCCTGGGTCTCGCCGTGCCCGCCGTCGGGGGTCTGTTCCAATTCGGAAAGTGCCTGGGTGTAGGGCATGGCACCGAGCAGGGCGAATCCCTTCTCTACGGCAGGCCAGTCGAACTGCGCCCCGAGTTCCGCGGCGCCGGCAGGCTTGCCCGCGGCTTGTAGTCCGAGGCGCCGGTACGTCGGCAAGACGCTGGCGTGGCAATGCAAGCAGGCGCCCGGTTGCGGTCGCTGCGTGACACGCTCGGTCACTTGTTGGTCGTACAACATGTAGGCGTGGCCGCGCCGTTCCCGATAGTCGAGCGAGAAGGCGTAACCGGCGTACAGACGGCGCAGCCACGGGTGTTCATCGAGCTTCTGCGCCGGCATGGCCGAGGAGCCGCCGAAGCGAGTCTGGGTGACGTCGACGGTGCGGATGTACGAGTCGTGTTGACGCGGCCAATTGGCGGCCCAAGGAGCCGGGTCGGTGGTGGTTTCGTCGACCGAGACGACGCGTACGAACGGTCGCCGTGCTTCCTCCTTGCGGGCGACGATCGAGACCAGCAGGGCGACGACGGCAAAGGTGGCGACGGCGCTCGCCATCAGAGTGAGTCCGAGAAGCAGGATGCGCTGGATGTGCGAGCGGGGTGCGGGATCTCGATTCGTAGAACTCATCGTCGTTCTCCGTGGATCAACGTCCGGGGCCGTGGGCGCCACCTGAACGCGGGCCGTGGCCGACATCGGCGTGGCAGTGAATGCATGCGGGGGCCTCGCCGAAGAGATGCGGCGCGAGGATCGGGTCGATCAACTCGCGGTGGCAGGTGATGCAGTTGTGCTGCGTGATGCGGCGGTTGCGCGCCTTGATGCGAATCGGCTCGGGAAATTCGCCGAGCGTGAAGGCCATCGAGTGAAAGTAGCCATTGTCGGCCTTGGCCCAGAACTTGTGCAACGGCTGGTGCGGTAGGTGGCAGTCGACACAGGTCGCGACGTGGTGATGGCTACTCTTCTGCCACGAGTCGAGGTACGGCCGCATGATGTGGCAATTGGCACAGGCTTGGGGGTCGGAGCTGAAATAGGAGAGCCCCTCGCCGTAACCAAAGGTAAAGGCACCGACACCCAGTTGTATGCCGACGGCGATGACCACGGCGGTCGTCAGGCGACGCGAGAACCGTCGTGCGGCGGCATCGACAGGGGACGGGGGACCCGGCATGGGCGCACCTTCGCCCAGCTGGACGAAGCTGGCAAGTCCGACGAGGGTGGGGTCGTTGGCTCTCCCACGGGTCCAATGAGTCCTATAGGTCGTATAGGACTCATGAGACCTATGCATCCACGACGAGGTCGCCGCGGGCGCGCGTGCGACAGAGGAGGATCATGCCGCGGGCGCGTTGGGCGGCGGGTAGGCCGGTGGGTTCTTGCACACTGACCTCGCCCGATACGAGGCGCTTCTTGCAGGCGAGGCATCCGCCGACGGTGCACGAAAACGGCAGTCGCAAGCCTGCGGCGATTCCGGCTTCGAGTAGGGTCTGGTCCGGGTTCACCCGAAGCGTGTGCCCGCTGCGCTGCATACGGACGAGGTAGGTCTCAGCCGAGGCCATCGCAGATGCCTTGGATCTTGCCGGCGACGTCGGCGTAGTTGCCGCGGTCGAGTTCGAAGCGCGCTGCGCGCAGGATCGGACTGATCTGTGCCGGTAGGGGCGTCGACGGATCGGCGCGGCGCGCCGCGTCGACGGCGTGGATCGACTGTTGCAAGAGCACGACGATCTGGGCTTCGTCGTCGCGCCGTGAAGCCACTTGGTCGGCTTCCGTCTGCAACAGCCGCTTGGCTCGTCCAGCGGCAGCGCAGACGGCGTCGCGCAACAGTAGATCGGGGCGCAGCGGCCGATAGCGCGTGATGCCTCCCACCAGCGGCGGAAGTCGATCGCCGAAGATGGCCCGCGCGATGGCGCGGCGCGCCGGCGAACCCGCGGTGTAGATGGCCCCGTCCGGACCGACGCCGCTGACGGCGATCGACTCCTCGCGTCCCTCGGCGAACCAACGCAACGCGCCGGTGTCGCGGTCGAGCAGTCCCATGCCGAACTTCGACATGAGTTGTTCGCCGCCGACTTGGCGCCCGGCGGCGACGCTGACGACGATGCCGTTGGCGGTGATCGTCGGCGTCAAGGCGTTGAAGTTGTCGAACCCGGGGTAGGCGTCGAGTTGTGCACGCCAGTCGATGACGGCCGAGGCGCCGCGGTCGACGAGCTTGATGATGTCGTGGCGGGTGACGGCGAACATCTCGTCGTTGTCGGCCGATACGGCGACCGACGCAGCCACCTGCGAACCGACTTGGATCCGCCATCGCTCCTTCAGGTCGGGGTCGAGTGCGATGACGTGGCCGTTGTCGTCCGACACCACCACCGTCGACCCGTCGGCGCTGACCGTCGGGGTCGATCCGGTGCCGCCGTCGAACGTGTAGGTCGCGGTGACCTGCACTTCGTAGGGGCCGGGTGCGCTGCCGACGACTTCGAGTCGATACAGGGCGCCGTTGTTCGAGACGCCGTCGGCGGCGCCGTCTTGCGCATCGTCGGCGGTCGCGGCGACGTAGATGCGGCCGCTGTTGGCGTCGATGGCGTAGAAATTGGCGACGCGCACGCCGCTGCCGAAGATGACGTCGTAGATCCGAGTGAAGAGCCCGTCGCCGCCGGGTTGGAGGCCGAAGACGCGGTCGGTCTCGGCGTCGGCCATCCGGCGGACCCATCCCGGCGGTCGCGGCTGCACCTTGGCCGGGGCGCCGGGCAGGCGGAAGGGTTGCTTCAGGATGGGCGTGCCGCTGCGGCGGTCGTGGGCGTAGACCCAGCCGTCCATGGTGACGCCGAAGACGCTATCCGTCTGCGGGTGATAGTTCATGCCCCAGGTGTGTGTGTGGTCCGGCAGGGCGGGATCGGCTTGCGGAAGGCTCAAGCCGGTGGGGACGCTCCAGATGGCGGAGCCGTCGGAGCGCAGGGCCATCGCCGTGGTGTAGGTACTGTGGAAGATGGTCTGCTTGCCGCGGCGATCGGGGTCGTTGAGCACGAGCGGCGCGCCGCATCCCATGCCGCGTCCGGGGATCGTCCATTTGCGCCGTCCGGTGCTGCGGTCGAGGGCCACCAGCGACACGTCTTCCTTGGGAGATACGGGCGAGAAGTACAGGTGCCCCTGGTTGTCGAAGGTCGGCCCTTCGGCGACGTACATCTCCGGCTCGGCGGTCCAGGCCCACTCGAAGGCGGGGCTGACGGCGGACCAGACCTCGTCGCTGTTCATGCTGCTGACGTGCATGGTGTGGAAGCCGTCGGGGATGGGCAGGATGAGATTACGTTCGGCCATGGCCTTGCGCGGCCCCTGCGGTTGCCACTTCGTCGGCGGCGGCGGGGCGAAGGTGCGCACCGCGGGGATGGCGCGCAGCCAGCGTTCACCCGCGAATCCCAGCCCGAGGAGTACGAGGAGCAACACGACGGCAAATCGTTTCATGGCCGCTCGCATAGCGCGGATCGGCGCCGGAGGCACGCGCCCTCGGTGCGTTGACACCCTTGCCTGCTTTGGGGTTCAACCGCTGGCGCAAAAGGAACTGCGATGTCGATGCCCGCCCCGCGCGATCCGGTCGAAACGAGCCGCATCCTGGCGACCTGGCTGTCCCGCCAGCGTCCCGGCATGGGGGAGGTCGTGGTGGACGGGCTACAAACGCCGCAGTCGAACGGCTTCTCCAACGACACTTTCCTGTTCGAAGCGGAGTGGCGGGGCGACCACGGCGCGGAGCGTCGTGGTTTGGTGGCGCGTCTCGAACCGCATGGTTACAACGTGTTCCCCGAATACGATCTGCCAGCGCAGGCCCGTATCATGAACATCCTACGTGCCGAGGGCAGTGTGCCGGTGCCGGAAGTGTTGTGGTTGGAGAACGACCCGGCGGTGCTCGGCGTGCCGTTCTACGTCATGGAGCGCATCGACGGGCGCATCCCCACGGATTCGCCGCCGTACCACACGGGTGGCTGGGTGGCCGAGATCGAGCCGCGCGAGCGCGAGCGTCTCTGGTGGAGCGGTCTGGAGACGATGGCGTCCATTCATCGGCTCGACTGGCGCCGCCTCGGCCTCGACTTCGTCGCTCGACCGCAACTCGGTGCCGCCGGCATGGCGCAGCAACTCGCCTACTGCGAGCGCTATTTCGCTTGGGCCGCGCGCGGCAAGCCGCAGCCGATCGCCGAGGCGGCCTTCGCCTGGATCCGTCGCAACCTGCCGCAGGAGGAACACCTCGCCTTTTGTTGGGGCGACGCACGCATCGGCAACATGATCTTTCGCGACGGCCGCTGTGTCGCCGTGCTGGATTGGGAGATGGCCACCATCGGCGATCCCGAGATGGATCTCGCCTGGTGGCTCTTTCTCGACCGGCACCACAGCGAGGCTTTGGGAGTTCCCCGGCTCGAGGGGTTCCCGAGCGTCGAGGCGACCGTGGCGCGCTACGAGGAATTGCTGCAGCGCCGCATGCGTCACTTGCGCTTCTACGAGATCTTCGCGGCGTTTCGCTTCGCCATCATCATGATGCGCATCGCCCAAATGCTGGCGGTCTATGGACTGCTGCCCGCCGACTCCGACATGGAGACGAACAACACCGTCACCCAGCTGCTCGAATGCAGTCTCGCCGCCGCGCTTTGAAAGGATTCCCCGGATGCAACACATCGAGGTCGAACGGACGATCGCCGCGCCGATCGAAAAGGTCTGGGAACGCTATACCGACCACGTCGGCTGGTCGCGTTGGGCCGGCCTGGGCAGGGTGGTGCTCGAACGGGAAGGGGTGCCGGCGCCGAACGGCGTCGGCTGCGTGCGCGTCATCGGCAGCGGCATGACCGCGGCGTATGAGGAGGTCGTCAGCTTCGAGCCGCCGCACCGCATGTCGTACCGGGTCGTCCGCGGCGGGATCCCGATCCGCGATCACCTCGGCGAGGTCGAGTTCACGGCGGTCGACGGCGGCACCCACGTGCGCTGGCGCTGTCGCTTCGAGTCGCGCGTGCCGTTCGTCGGCGGGCTGCTGCAGTGGTTGGTGACTACGGTCTTTCGCCGTGCGCTGGCCGGGCTCGCCCGGGAACTGTCTTGAGGCTCGGGTCGGCGAGGACGGCGGCGGCACGGGCGACGAGGAGATCGCGGTAGCTCGCCAGCGACGGCACGACGAGGCCAACGACCTTGGCCTCGTCGTCCCAGCGCCGTAGCCGAACGGCATCCTCCCAGTGATCTTGGCGCTCGAACTGGCGCGCCTCGGCGCTGCTCATCGGGCCGCCTTGCAACTCCAAGCTCTGCACCGAGGCGGGCGATAGGCGCGCGGCATAGGTCGGATCCGTGCCGCAGAGGTAGCGCTTGGCGGCGACGTGCAACCGCACCGGCTCGCTGACGTCGACGCCGAAGCGCGGCGCCAGCCAGCGGGCGCCGATGCGTTCGTGGCGCGTGTCGATGCCGCGCTCGGCGACGTCTTCGCCGGCGCTGTGCTGGAGGTGGCCGAGGTCGTGCAGCAAGGCCGCCAGGACCAGCGCATCGGGGGCGCCGTCGTGTCGCGCCAAGGCGGCGGCCTGCAGCGCATGCTCGAGCTGGGTGACGGCTTCGCCGAAATACGCGTCGCCGCCGCGTCGGGTGAAGAGGTCGATCACCGCGTCGGCGATCGACTCGGGGTCGTGCGCTTGCATCAGCGGTACAGGCGGCGTTGGCGCACGCGCTCGCGGTCGTCGAGGTACATCAGAAGAGCCGGGATGCAGGTGAGCAGCGCCACCGAGGCGAGGATGCCGTAGGCGCCACCCCAGCCGAAGGCCACCGAGGCGCGGGCGAAGGTTCCGCCGGCGAGCACGCCGCCGAGGTAGCCGACGCCGTCGATGATGCCGCAGGCGGTGGCGCTACCGCGTTTGCCGCCGAAGTCGAGTGCCAAGGCGCCGCCGAGATACGAGTACGGCCCGATCATGGCGAAGGCGATCGCCGAGGTCAGCAGGATCGGCGTCAGGCTGTATTCCTCGAAGCGAATCTGCGCCAACGCCACCAGGCCAGCCGCCGAGACCAGCAAGCCGAGGAAGAGCAGCAACGACCGGCCGCCGCGCCCGAGTCGGTCGCTGGCGAATCCGGCGAGCACCACCGAGAAGCCGCCGAACAGCGGGAACAGGGCGCTCCAGGAGGCGGCTTCCTGCTCACTGAGCCCGATGACTTCGTTGTAGTAGGTCGGCGTCCAGGTGTTGAAGGTCTCGCGCAACAGGGTCATGCCGAGCGACATGGCGCAGACGAAGAGGAAATCGCGGTTGCGGAACAGCGGGCGCAGCAGCGACAGCAGGCCCTCGGGCTGGGCCTGTTCACCTTCCTCGGCGTAGACGTTGTCGGGGTTGCTCCGCGGCTCGGGCTCGCCGATCTCGGTGGGCGATTCCTTGAGCAACAGCCAGTTGGCGCCGAAGATGGCCAGCAGACAGGTGGCGGCGATGACGAAGACGCCGCGCCAGTCGATCCCCAAGTAGAGCAGCCAGCCCATGAAGGCGCGCGCGGCGGCGTCGCCGAAGAGGTAGCTCAGGCTGATGATGCCCATCACCGAGCCGTACGAGGAGTACGAGAACCAGCGCGAGGTGATCTTGACGATACCGACCCAACCGAGCGACTGGACGAAGCGGTTGGCCATCCAGGTCACGCTGAACAGCGGCACACTGCCGCTGAGGGAGAACATCATGGTGAAGACGACCGAGGCGAGCATGCCGCCCAGGTAGGTCTTCTTGCCGCCGAGAAAATCGGTGAGGCCGCCGCTGATGAACTTGCCGATGGCGTAGATGAAGACGCCGAGCGACGCCACCCAGCCGAGCGCCACGCGGGCGTACTGCGGGTCGTAACCGTCGCGCACCATGTCCTTGACGATCAGCGGCATCGTCACGGACAGGTTCGAGCGACAGAGGTAGTAGCCCGAGTAGCCGGCGACCAGGAGGATGACGACGAGCACCTGCCACACCTGCATGCGGATATTCTCGCGCTGCAGGTAGTCGTCGATTTCTTGGCGAATCATCCCTGGGCCTCGGATCGCGTCACGTGAACTCGCACCCTAGCCGAAGCGCGCGCCGGAATACACAGCCAACCCGAGGCAGCCCGCCGGCTCGCCGGTGGCGCGCCACCGCAGGCGGGTCAGCGGCTCGGGCGCCGCAGGAGCAGGCCCACCGGAATCAGGGTGAGGGTGAGGAGTACCGTGTACCCGCGCCAGACCGGAGCGTAGCTGCCCCAGACGTCGAACAGCGCCGCCGTCGCCACGTCGGCCAGCATCGTCGACAGCATGCAGAAGGTCATCGCCACCCCCATCAGCCGGCCGATCTGCTGCGCTCCGAAGGTTTCGGCCAGCGCCAAGGCCAGCACCGCCACGACGCCGCTGTTCACCAGGCCGTAACCGATCGCCCAAAGCTGCAGGGTGGCGAAATCCACCGGGAGCCACAGGACCACCGAGCTGACGATCAGGCCGACGGTCAGCACGGCCAAGGTGGGAAACGACCCGATGCGTTCGCATAGCCAGCCGAACAACGGCGCGCCGACGGCGCCCACCAGGATCAGCCGGCTCATCACCGACGATGCCTGGTCCGGACGCAAGCCGCTGTCCGTGAGGAAGGCGTGCAAATGCAACATCAGCGCGGTGATGAACGCGTAGATGAAGAAATACGCCGAGCAGAGCAGCCACAGGCGCCGGTCGCCCCAGGGCAGGTCGCGCAGGCGCACCTTCTCGTGTCCCCCGCGAGGGGTGCCGCGCCCGTGTTCCGGCTGCAACACCAGCAACACCAGCACGACGAGCACGAAGTAGGCGAGGCCGAGCGCGCCGACGGCGCTGCGCCAGCCGTAGGCCGCGGTCAGGCCGGTCGCCGCGCTGGGCAAGAGGCTGCTCAAGAGGTTGTCGCCGCCGTTCAAAATGCCGATCGCCACGCCCTTGCGCCGCTCGAACTGCCGCAACACCAAGGCCGACGCCGCCACCGCGCCGACACACGCCTGGCCCGGGCCCATCAGGGTCATGATGGCGACGAATTGCGGCAGCGACGACATCGCCGAGGTCGCCAACGTCCCGCCGCCGATGACGAGCGCGCCGATGACGAAGACCACCCGCGAGCCGAAGCGGTCGGTGAGTTGCCCGACGTAGGCCAGAGCGACGATCATCGCCCCGAGACGGAGAAAGCGGGCGAAGGCGAACTCGCTGCGGATCCAGTCGAGTTCGGCCAGGATCGGCTTCATCAGCACCGCCAGGGTGTAGGACGAAGCCGTATGCCCGGTGATGACGAGCACCCCGACCAGCAACGCCAGCCAGGCGCGCCAGTCTTCCCCCAAGACCCGTCGTGTCATGGCGGGATCATGTAGTCGAGGCTAAGGCAAAGGCAAAGGCTGAGGCTGAGGTGGCGGTTGGGAGGCTTAGCCTCAGCCTCAGCCTAAGCCTCAGCCTCCATCAATGGAGATGATGGCCGCCGTTGACGTCGAGCGCTTGGCCGGTGACCACGCGCGACAGGTCCGAGGCGAAGAACACCACGGTGTCGGCGATCTCGACCGACGTCGGAATGTGATGCAGCGCCGTGCGGCTGGCGATGTCGTCGTACACCGCTTCCGGCGTCGTGCCGCGCAACTGCGCCAGGTACTTGAAGTAGCCCTCGATCGCCGGACCCCAAATGTAGCCCGGCACGACGGAGTTGACGCGAATCTTGTCGCGTCCCAGCTCGCGCGCCAGCGTCTGGGTTGCCGCCATCAACGCCGCTTTCGAGGCGGCGTAGCCGCCGAAGTTGGGTTCGATGATGCGCATCGACATCGAGTTGATGAAGACGATCGAGCCGCCGCCGCGTGCCCGCAAGTGCGGCACCGCCCGCTGCGTCAGCTGCAAGGAGCCGAAGACGTTGACGTCGAAGACCTTGCGCCAGTCGTCCATCGACGCCTTCTCGATGGACGGCTCGAGGCCTCCCTTGAAGGCGTTGTTGACCAGGATGTCGATGCCACCCAGTTCGGCGACCGTGGTCTCGATGAGGCGCGTGCAGTCGTCGGGTACGGCGATGTCGGTGGGCACGGCGACGGCGCGTCGTCCGAGGGCCCGCACCTCGGCGGCGACGGCTTCGACGGCATCGGCGCGGCGTGCCGCGAGCGCGACATCTGCCCCTTCGCGCGCACAAGCGAGCGCGATGTCGCGCCCCATGCCGGGCCCGATGCCGGAAACGATGGCGACTTTGTTGGCGAGCAGCATGTGATCCTCTCCGGTGGATGATGGTGCGCGGTCGGGCCTATGGGTTCCATTGGACTTATGAGACCGATAGGTCCCATGGGTCTCAGGGGTTCAGCAATGGCCCCACTTGGGTGCCAAAGGCCTCGATCTGGTCGAGCAATTCGTCGCAACTGCGGCTGCGGAAGCGGACGCCCATGTGGCTGACGCCGAGTTGTTTGCGTTGGCGCAGCTCGTCCGCCATGGCCTCGGGGGAGCCGCTGAGGGTGCCTGGCGGCAACTCGAAGGCGGCCTCGCCGACATAGAGGAACGGGCTGTTCATGCCGAGGGCGATGGGTTCGTCGCCGAGATGGCGTCGGCGTTCGTCGCGTATCATCTCGATCGCCGCTTGCATGCCCATCTCGGGCACGCCTTGCGGCAGCCAGCCGTCGCCTTTGCGTGCCGCGCGCCGCAGCGCCGCCGGTGTCGAACCGCCGACCCATACCGGCGGTCGGGGCGTCTGCACCGGTCGTGGCTGCAGGCCCAAGTCTGCCGTCTGCCAGTGTTTTCCGGAGAACTGCGGGTATTCTTCGCTTAGGGCGGCCTTCAGCAGGTCGATGCCTTCGTCGAGCAACGAGCCCCGCTGGCTGAAGTCGACGCCGAGGGTCTCGAACTCGCCCTGCAGGTGGCCGGCGCCGACGCCGATGATCACTCGCCCGTGCGACAGAGCATCGAGGGTGGCGAAGGCCTTGGCGCTGATCAGTGGATGCCGGTACGGCAGCACCCAAACGTACGACATCAGTCGCACGTTGCGGGTGATGCCGGCGAGAAAGCCGAGCGTCGCGATGGTGTCGTACCACACCGTCGACATCGCCGGCGCGGCGGCGCGGGTGACGCCGACGTGATCCGATACCGCCAGGTAGAAGAAGCCGCTGCGATCGCAGGCCTCGGCGATACGCCGAATCTCCTCCGTCCCCGCAGCCGCTTCCCAGGGCTGGGCGAAGTGCGTGCTCTGTGCCGTCACCGGCACCTGCATGCCGTAGACGAGCATCCCCGTGGGGATGATGTGGGCGCCGGCGTGGCTCATGCCGCGGCCAAGGCGGCATGGCGCATGCGCGTCGTGCTGTGCACCGGGTCCTTGTCGAAACGCGGGATGACGTGCTGGCCGAACAGCTCGATCGACCGCACGGCGGTCTCCTGCGGCTGCGTCGAAGCGAGCACGCCGAAGATGATCTGATCGCAGCCGACGTCGGCGTACTGCTGCACGTTCTTGGCACACTCGTCGGGCGTGCCGACGATGCGCTGGCCCGAGCGGATGCGGTCTTCGAGCTGGTCGCGCGTCAGCTCCGGCAACACCGCCGGCCACTCGGGGATGCCGGCGGGACGCGGGAACGAGTCGAGGTAACGGAAGACCAGGCTCGTGTGGTACATGTTGCCCATGTTGATGGCGTGGTTGCGCGCCGCGTCGCCATCCTCCATGCACACCAGTTGTGTGACGCAGGCGACGTTGTCGTTGACGTAGTCGCCGACCGGTTCGGCGTGTTTGATGTTGTCCTTGTAGATCTTGATCAGCGGTGCGAAGTCCTTGGGCGCGCCGAGGCTGAAGCAGAGTGCGCCGAGCCCGAGGCGGGCGGCTTTCTCGAAGGTCGACGGACTGCCGCATGCGACCCACATCGGCGGGTGCGGCTTGGAGTAGGGTTTGGGCAGGACGTTACGCTCCGGCATGGAGAAGAACTTGCCGTCGTAGCTGTACTTGTCCTCGCGCCACATGCGCAGAATCTCGCGCAGGGCTTCGTCGTACATCTCCTTGGTCGTGTCGCCGTCGGGGATGCCGAAGCCCTTGTACTCGGTGGACGACGAGCCGCGCCCGGTGCCGAATTCGAAGCGTCCTTGGCTCAGCAGGTCGAGCATGGCCACGCGTTCGGCGGTGCGCGCCGGGTGGTTGACCGGCGGTGTCAGGTTCCAGATGGCCGAGCCGACGTGGATCTTCTCGGTCTTGGCAGCGAGGTAGGGGAGAAAGATCTCCGAGGCGCTGATGTGCGAGTATTCTTCGAGGAAGTGGTGCTCCACCGCCCAGACGTATTTGAAGTTGTTGCGGTCGCAGTGGATCGCCAAGTCGAGCTCGCGCAAGATGCGGTCGTGCTCGGCGTGGACGGGGTCCGCGTCCATTTCGTGGCGTGGAACGTGAGCCTGAACGAACAATCCGAACTCCATGTGCCTCCTCAGTCGATGGGCTGGATGAGTGAATGTCGATGGTGGCGCGGCGCAGTCTTGGCAGGATTCGCGCCGGAATTCACGCTTCTTTTGCCGACGCCCGCGGAACGTCCAGCGGGCCGGCGCCGGCTGCCTCGAGTAGCTCTTGGAAGGAGCGTTCGACGGCGGCGGTGAAGCGATGCAGGTCGGGCACCAAATCCCAGTCGGCTTGGAAGCCCCAGTGCAGGCGGCCGGCGTAGCTGAGCAAGGCGACCGCTAGGCCTTGTTTCTCGAACAGCGGCACCTGCGGGTAACCGGCGAGCATGCGGGCGCCGAGCAAGTAAAGTGGTTGTTGTGGGCCGGGAACGTTGGTGACGATGAGGTTGTAGGGCTCGATGCGCGCCGCGAGCCGCACGCCGAGCGTCAGGATCGGTGCCGCCAGTTCGGCGAGTTGGGTGAAGACCTCGATGCCGTGCGCCAGCTTCGAACGGCGCAGTTCGTCGGTGGTGGTGCAGACTTCGGCCATGCGGGCGCGCGCGTCGGGTTGGTCGATCGGCAGCGACAGCATCCAGGCGGAGACGCGATTGCCGGCCGGGCCATGCACCTCGGGCGGGCGGATGCTGACCGGCACGATGCAGCGGTAGTCGACGCCGTCGACACGGGCGCGGCGCTCGCGCAGGAAGTGGCGCACGGCGCCGGCGACGGTGGCGAGCACGACGTCGTTGATGGTGCCGCCGAGACGGTTCTTGATGGTTTTGACCTCGCCGAGGTCGAAGCTGGTCCAGTCGAAACGGCGGTACGGGCCGATGTCGCGGTTGAGCGGCGTCTCGGCCGGGCTGCGCAGCCCGGCGTCGAGGGTTTGCCACATCGCTTCGAGCCCGTCGGTGATGCGCTCGCGCACGACTTGCGGCGCGTTCCAGGCAGTGCGGACGAGGTTGCCGAGGCGCAGGGTCGAGTCGGTGTAGCGGCCGGCTTCGGTGCGCAGGACTTCGACGGCGGTGGGGACGCGGCGCGGCCGCCAGGTGGGTGGGGTCGGGATCGAGGCATCCTCGGTCGGGCGCAGGAGGGCGGCGACGAGGTCGACGCCGGAGACGCCGTCGACGATGCAGTGGTGCGTCTTGAGAATCATGGCGAAACGCTTGTGGCGCAGGCCTTCGACGATCCACAGTTCCCAGAGCGGCTTCGAGCGATCGAGTTGTTGCGACAGGATGCGGGCGGAGAGGGCCTTGAGCTGATCGTCGGTGCCGGGTTTGGGCAGGCTGGTGTGGCGCACGTGGTAGTCGAGGTTGAGGTCGGCGTCGACCCAGGCGGGGGCGCCGTCGAAGGGGAGAGTGTGCAGGCGTTGGCGGTAGCGCGGGATGGCGTGCAGGCGGGAGGCGACGTAGGCGCGGATGCGGTCGATGTCGACGCCGCCGTTGCGGCCGGCGAGGGGGCCGGTTTCGAAGAGGGTGGTGCCGCCGATGTGCATGTGGGTGGCGGGCCCCTCGAAGATGAGGAAGGAGGAGTCCTGGGCGGACAATCTTTCGTAGAAGAACGATTCGGCCATGGCGCGACCCTCCTTGGGGTGCGGTCGAAGCGTTCGGGCACTCTCCCAAACGCTCGTTTGGGAGAGTGCTAGCGCCGCCGCCGGCGGGTGTCAATGCACACCCGCCGCGGCGGCAGGTGTCAACGCGCGGCCGACGCGATCTCCGCCTCCTTGGCGATCGCTTGGCGCACCGCGGGGCGCGCCGTCAGGCGCTCGAAATACGCCGCCAGCGACGGCGGCAGGGTCATGCCGATCTTCTGGCAGAGGTTGAGGGCCCAGGTCAGGTAGGCGTCGGCGATGGTGAAGCCGTCGCCGACGAGGAAGCTGCGACTGCCGATCTCCTTCTCCAAGTAGGCGACGCGCTCGTCGAGGCAGGCGCGGCCCCAGTCCTTCACCTCCGCTGGCGCCTGCGGGTTGAACATGAGGGCGAAGCACGACTTGTGGACTTCCGTGCCGAGGTAGCTCATCCACTGCAGTACGGCGTAGCGGTCGGGTCCGGAGGCGGGCAGCAGGCCGGCTGCCGGGTTGCGGTCGGCGAGGTACTGCAGCACGGCGGAGTTTTCGGTGAGCACCGAGCCGTCGTCGAGACGCAGGGCGGGAACCTGGCCGCGGGCATTGATGGTGAAGTAGTCGTCGCCGGCGGCGGTGGTTTTGGTCGACAAGGTGACCGGGACGAGGTCGGCTTGGAGGCCGGCTTCGCGCAGCGTGATGTGGCTGGCGAGGGAGCAGGCGAAGGGCGAGAAATACAACTGCATGGCGCTTCCTCCGAGACAAAATGATTTATATACCATCTAGTAGGAAGGTGTCGGGGTGAAGTCAAACGAGCGGACGGCATCGACCGGGCGCCGCGGTCGACCGCGTGGCTACGACGCCGACGCGGCGCTCGATGCGGCACTCGGCGTATTTTGGAGCAAAGGCTACGCCGCGACCTCGCTCGACGACTTGACCGACGCCATGGCGATGAGTCGCCCGAGCGTCTACGCCGCCTTCGGCAACAAGCAGGCGATCTACCGCGCCGCGGTCGACCGCTACATCGCCACGCTGGGAGCGACCTTCCTCGAACCGCTGCGGCAACACTCACGGTTGCGGGACGGGCTCGTCGGGTTCTTCGATGCGGTGATCGCCGTGGTCGGCGGCAGCCACGGTCCACGCGGCTGCATCGTCGCCTGCACGCTTCCCGCCGAAGCGGAAGGCTCGGACGAGGCGCGGGCGCAGTTGGCGCAGATCCTCGCCAGCATCGACGCCGCGCTCACCGCGCGACTGCGTCTGGCGCGCGCGGCGGGGGAACTCGGTGCCCAGGCGGAGCCGGAGTCGCTGGCGCAGGTATTGGTGAGCGGGATGCTGGCGCTGTCGCTGCGCGGCCGGGCCGGGGCGAAGCCCGCCGACTTGCGCCGCCTGGCCCGTACCTTCGTCGACTTGGTCGTCCCGGCGGCTTGAGGTGGCTTCCCGCGGCGCAAACGGGACGAGCGAGCCGCACCGCGGCCCGCTCGTCCCGTTCGTCTGGGAAACGGAGTCGTTCACTTCTTGACGAACGACGCGTCGAACGCTTCCTGCAGCTCGTTGCACTGGTACGTGTAGCTGCCGCCGACGGAGTTGATCAGCACCGCCGCCTGCACCCCCTCGGAAAAGTTCATGATGCAGGCACCCATGCCCTTGGACGGTGTGCCGCCGTTGCCGAGGTCGCCGCCATGCGCGCGGTAGACGCCGAATTTGCCGTTGGCGAACGATGCGTAGAAGTTGCTCACGGCGGGATCGTGGTAGCCGTAGAAGTTGTCGTTCATTCGCTGGCGTGCCGCCGGCGACAGCAGCGCGTCGTCGTAGCGCACGTGCGCCATGTAGGCCGCCAGGTCGTAGGCCGACAGATACCAGCCACCGCCGCCGGAAATCGTATTCCAGTTGCCCCAGCCGGCACCGCTGACGTTGCCGGAGGCATTGGGGAAGAAGTAGCTGAGCGTCTGCGTCGGTGCCGTGGGCGTGAGCCCCGCCCAATCGCCGTTGGCATCGAGCGACGTCACCCCCGACGGGTCGAGCACGAAGTTGACGACGTAGGCTTGGTAGATGAGCGACGTCAGCGACGGGTTGTCTTCGGGCAGGATGACGTTGTCCGCGGGCAGGAGATCGACCGGATTGCCGCCCCACAGCAAGGTGGGGATGATCACGCGGAAGAGGGCGTAGTTGACGTTCTGGTAACGGAACGTCTTGCTGCCCGTCTGGCCGCCGGCGATGGTGTTCTGTAGGCCGCTGTAGACCAGTGTCGTGCCGAAGTTGCCGCCCGAGGCGCCGGAGTTGTTGTCGAGGCCGCTTTCGTGGCGCAGCAGGTCGCGGAACGAGAGGTTCTCCAGGCCAGGACCGAGCGTCCAGTCGGGCGGCAGGTAGGGGGCGATCGATTCGGTGTCGGCGATGCCGCGCTGCTCGAGCTGTTGGAGCAGCGCAACGGCGGTCAGGTTCTTGGTGACGCTGGCGATGTTCATCCGCTTACGCGGGTCCTGCAGGGTCGGATTCGACTCGCCGGGGAGCCGGCTGCTGCCGTTGGCATCCTCGCGCGCGAGCTGGCCGTGGCGATTGATGGCATAGGCGTAGCCGATCGTCTGGCTGTCGAAGGCGTTGCGGATGCCTTGCTCGAAGCGGTCCATGTCGAAGACGAGGGCGTTCTTGAGCTTGAGCGGCTTGGTATAGACGCCGGCGGCTTTCGCCGTCTCGCCGGCGGTCGCGAGTTGGTCGGCACGCAGCATGTCGTCGCCGGCGCGGCGCAGCCGGGCGGCGTCGACGTCGGCGACGGTGGCGCGGTCGATGATGCGCAGCGCCATCTGGCGGATTGCCTCGGTGAGTTCGGCGCGCAGCTCCTCCGCAACAGCCAGGCTGGTGCTCGAGCCGCGGCGCGGCAGTTTGCGGACCGCGGCGGCGAGGAAGCGCCCGGCGCGTCGCAGGTCGGGCTCCATGCCGCTGTATGAACGAAAGCCGCGCAGCGCCGCATCATGGGCACGCACGAACGCGGCCTGCTCGCCGGCAGGGACGGTGTCGGTGCAATCGCGCGCCTCGGCGGCGCCGCTGACACAGCGCAGACGCGCCATGGTGCCGTGCAGCAACAGGTAGGGGTGGTCGGCTTCGTAGTCCGGTGGGGTCGTACTGGAACCGGCATCCTCGATGACGCTGGCGTCGGGGTCACCGACCACGGGCGCAGCCGCCAGGCGCAGGGCGAGATCCTCGATGTCGGCCGTGAGCGGGAGTTGCGCCGCAGTCGGGCGGGTTCCGAGAACGAGCAGCGCGGCCGCCGCCAGCGCCATCCGCATGATGTTGTGTTGCATCGTCTACCTTCCTCCTGGGGCGAGAGTCGCTCTCGCCGCCTGTGCCTCGAGGGTAGGTGACCAGGCCGCGCGAGTCCTGAGGGAGTTCTAAAGAAGGAGTGAAGTTGCGATCGCCGGCTGGGCTTGTTCGGCGACGCCTGTCGTCCTATTGCGGTGCGGCATGCCTTGGTTGCGTTCGCCGCTCTGGTTCATCGCCCTTTCCCTGGTCGTCGCGGCGCTGGCCTACGCGCCGCTGCGCGACCTGGTGCTGGCCGTCGAGGTGACGCCGGCCGAACGGGGGTTCCAGATCGCGCTCGAGGCGGGCTGTTTCAGTTGTCACGGTCCCAACGGCATCGGCGGGGTGAAGAACCCCGGCAATGAAGACGGCGAGGTGCCGGGATTCGCCGAGGGCATGCCGATGATGTGGGCCAGCAGTGAAGACGAGATCCGCGAGTACATCCTCGACGGGGCGCCGAAGCGGAAGCGCGATGACCCCGAGTACCGCGAGGAGATCGCCCAGTGGATGCTGATCATGCCCGCGTATCGCGGCTATCTCGGCGAATCCGAGGTCGACGACCTCGTGGCCTACATCGGTGCCATCTCGGGGTTGATCACGCCGGACGACGAGCTGGCGGCGGAAGGCTACGAGTTGGCCTACGAGTACGGTTGTTTCGACTGTCACGGGCCGATGGGGGCCGGCGGTGTCGGCAATTTGGGCTCGCTGAAGGGCTACATCCCGGGTTGGTGGGGCGAAGACTATCGCGACTTGGTGCGCGACGAGACGGAGCTACGGGCCTGGATCGTCGACGGCCGCATCGAACGCTTGGAGAACCACCCCATCGCGCCATACTTCACGCGCGGCCAGCGCATCCAGATGCCGGCCTATCGCGATCGCTTGAACGAGAAGCAAATCGACGCGCTGATGGCGTTCGTCACGTGGGTGAACCGCGGCGCGTGGCAGGCGCAGGGGATGAAGCTCGGGCACTGACGCCTGGCGGGGATGGCTGAAGGCGAAAGGCCCAAGGCGTAAGGCGTGCCTTACGCTTTTCGCTTTCAGCCTTTTGCCTTTCGCCGGGCTCAGTCGTTGCGATCGACGACGTCGATCACCAGCGGCGCGACGTTGTTGGATGGCGCGGCGTCGCCGCTGCCGCCATCGGCGATCACCAGGGCCGTGCAGCGGGCGGGTGACTTGGCGCCGAGCGTCGTGAAGCCGGCGGCGCTCACCGTCACGGAAACCTTGGCACTGACGCTCTTGCCCGCCTCGACGAATGCCGCCGTGCCGCCGCTGCCGTAACCCACGCCGCTGATGGTGCCGGCCGGGCAGTCGCCGTCCGCCGCGCTCAGGCCGATCGTTTGACCGCCGATGTCGTCGAGATTGCCGTTGCGCACCTTGACGCGCACGTCTTTCGACGTGCCGGCGCTGCCGTCGGCGATGGTGATGCTGAGCGGTTTGATCGGCAGCACGACCGCGTCGATGATGTCCGCCGGGGCGGGCAAGGTGCAGTCGGAGCGGCACGCGTCGCCATCGCTCGTGTTGCCGTCATCACATTGCTCGCAGCTCTGCAGCGTACCGTCGCCGCACGTCGAGCCGCTGCCGACGCAGCTGCCGCTCTGGCAGGCGTCGGTCAGGGTGCAGGCGTTGCCGTCGTTGCACGGCGTGCCGTTGCCGACGGGCGTGCCGCTGCAGATGCCGGCATTGCAGGTGTCGTTGGTGGTGCACGACTTGCCGTCGTCGCAACTCTGGCCGGCCTCGCAGCCGGAGCCGAAGGTGGTGGCCGTCACCTGGTAGGTGCCGCTGCCGGCGGCGCGGTTCACCAGCACGTACCAGGTGCCGTCGACCGGATTCTCGAAGCTGCAGAAGCCGAGTTGGCCCGAGCCGTCCGCCTTGCAGTCGTACGTCGTGGTCGTGGCCGGGCTGCCGGCGCGCACGTAGATGTCGAAGTCGCTGCTGCCGTCGTCGACGGCGTTGAGGGTGACGCGCAAGCGGTCGGCGCCGGGGATCACCTGGAAGCTCAACTGATCATCGCGGTTGGCGCTATTCAGCACTCCCGAGGCGCCGTAGACGTCGGTGTCGGCATCACCAGCCTGAGGCCCGCCGCCGCAGGTGAGGTTGGCCAGGTCGCTACCGCCCTCTTGTTGAATCCAGGCGCGGTAGTGATGGACGTTGGCGTCGTAGCTGACGTCCGTCGGCAGGCAATCGATCGCTTCGCCGCCCGAGGTGATGCCCGCGACGACGGGGCCGGAGCCGAAGTCGACGAACAGCGGACCGCCGGAATCGCCGTTGCAGGTATTCGAGTCGGTGCCGGGGCTGCCGATCGGGTCGGCGAACGTCCAACACACCGAGGTGGTGTCGGAGACGCCGGCGCCGCTGCAACTGCCGATGCTGACGTTGCCGCGGTACTTGAGGCCCGACTCGTCGCCACCGGTACTGGTCCGGCCGAATCCGACGATTTCGCCGACGGAGCCGAAGCCCGGCTTGGCGGTCGTGTTGATCTTGGTCGGTGCGATCCCGGTGACGTTGCTGCTGAGCTTCAGCACGGCGACGTCGGCGACGGGAAAGGCGTACGAGGGGTGGACGGTGATGCTGCGGACACCGAAGAAGCCGGCATGCTGGAGGAACACACCGTAGCTGGCCGGGTTGGTGTCGGCTTCGACGCAGTGGGCGGCGGTGAGGAACGTGTTGCAGCCGATCAGGGTGCCGCTGCAGACGAGCGCTGCGTTGGCGATGTTCGGGCTACTGGCCAGCATCCCCGTCGTGTAGTGGCCGTGGTCGAGGATGCCGTTGACGATGCGCGGCTGCAGGCGGGCGAGTTTGTCGGCCGACGCCATCGCGGTGGCCGCGTGGGTCGTGACCGGTACCACCATGCTGAAGATGGCGACGACGATCGCTCGGGAAGTTCGATAAAGCATCAGCACGCCCTCCTCCGGGCGCACTGTGCCTGGCGTGTCGCTCGGTTGGAACCGAAAAATGCACCTGACGCCGGGTGCGTCGAGTCGCTCAGAAGCCCCAGGAAAGACCGAAGTTCAGATGGTGCGTCGACGACTTGAGATCGAACTTGGCCGATTCGTCGAGTCCGTCGATCGAAGAGTCGTAGGACGGCTCGAAGTAGGTGTAACGGTACTCGCCGAAGATGCCGAGGCCGTCGATCAGCACGAAGTTCAGGCCGGCGCGGGCGTCGCCGCCGATGTCGACCTGGGTGTCGTCCCACAAGCCGACATCGACCGTACTCCAGACCACGCTCGGTCCGCCGCCGAGGTACGGTTGCAGGCGTCCCTGGGGGAACTGCTCCGACTGCATCAGGCGCATGCGGGCCAAAAGGAGTCCGGATACCGGCACGAAGTCGAAGTCGGCGTGGCCGACTTCACCAAAGATGGCAGAGGCGTCGACGAAGGCTCCGATGTCGATCGGGCCGGCGATTTCGAACCAGTAACCGCCGCGACCGCCGACCGCGAGTTCGCCGGAGTCGTCGAGGTCGCCAAAGATGATCGGTGCGGTCGCGCTTTCGCCGACCACCTCGATGTCTTCGCTGCGGTAGAACGGCGCTCCCATGTAGAAGTCGATCTGCCACTGGGCCGCCGCGGGCAAGGCCCAAGCGACCAGTGCGAGAGCCAACAGCAGGCCGAACCGGCACAAGCGCATCCCGCGGGAGCCGCTCGCGCCCCTATCCCCGTGTCGAACCATACTTCGCCCTCCTATCCCTGGCTTACGCAGTACCAAGGAAAGCTGCCATGGTCAAAGTCTAAGGGCGCATTTTTGTTGGGCTAACATCGGCCGGCGCGGCACCGCTCGAAGCCTCTTGGCCGCTGGCCCTCGCCCCTCGGCCCTGCCGTTCCGGCACGTGCCACCCCTCGCCGATGGCCAATACCTTCACTTCGTTCGGGTCGCCCTCGGCGCTTGCGATCGCTCGCGCCAACGCACGCGGCGGCTCGTCGAGCGGCTCGTCCGTCAGGTCGAACGTGCCCCAATGCATCGGCAGCATGGTATGCGCCCCGAGGTCGCGGAACGCTTGGTACGCCTCGGCGGGGTCCATGTGCTGGTGGCGCATGAACCAGCGCGGTTCGTAGGCCCCGATCGGCAGCATCGCCACATCGATCGGCCCGAACTTCTTCCCGTACTCGGTGAACCCGTGGAAATACCCTGTGTCGCCGGCGAAGAAGTACTTGCGCTCGCCCGAGTCGAGGAGCCAGGAACACCACAGGCTCGCGTTGGTTCCTTGCTCGATGCGCCGCGACCAATGCTGCGCCGGCAGGCAGGTGATCGTCCAGCGATCGCGGCGGGCACTTTCCCACCAGCCCAGTTCGACGACGTCGGCCCGGCCGCGGCGGCGGAACCAATCGCCCAAGCCGCTCGGCACGAACCACTGCACCGAGGGCGGCAAGCGGCCGACGGTGTAGGCGTCGAGGTGGTCGTAGTGGTTGTGTGACACCACGGCGAAAGCGTCGTCCGGCACGGCCTCGACGGGGATGCCGGGCTCGACCCAGCGCGCCGGCAGCAGGGCGCGGTGGCCGAAATGCGGGTCGGTCAGCACCACGTCGTCGCCGTCGTGGATGGCGAACGTCGCATGCCCGACCCAGGTGATCTTGGAGGAGTTCTGGATACCGCGCAGCTCGCGCCCGTCGTTGGCCACCACCGGCAGGTGCGGCGTGCGGCGCTTGTCGTGCGGATTGCGCGAAAACTGCCAACGCAGAAAGTCGGTGAAGCTCTTTTCGAACGGCTGCCACGGCACGAAGTAGGCGCCGTCACGGAAATTCGGGGCGTATAATGACGCCGGGTCGGTCGCTGTGGGCATATGGGACTCCGCTAAGCTGGACAGGGCCAGCACGCTGCTCACCGCCGCGGCCCACGCCGCACCGCGCCACCGCGTCGAAGGGTCGAGCATCGTTTGACGCTACCGCACCCCCACCCCCGAACAAGAGCCCCCCCCCAACCCTAAGCCTAAGCCTAAGCCTCAGCCTAAGCCTTAGCCTTAGCCTAACCCTAACCCTCCCCCCTCCCGCATCGCTCGTTGTACCCCCGCGGCGATTGTGCTTGAACCCGGAGTCCAGATTTTCCGCTCCCCCAGGAGGTATCGACTCATGAGAATCGCCGTGGCGATCGTCGCCTCATCCCTCGTCGCCAGCGTTGCGCTCGCCGACAGCGCCCCCAAGATCGGCTACGTCAACCTGCAGGTCGCCCTCAACGAGTCGAACAAGGGCCAGAAGGCCAAGCAACAGTTCAAGAAGGAAGTCGACAAGCTGCAGGGCGAACTCAAGGGCCAGAAAGAGGACCTCGAGAGCCTGAAAGAGCAGATCGAGAAAAAGGCGAGCGTGATGAAGGAGTCCGAGCGCGTCGAGCTCGAGGACGACTACCGCCGCAAGCTGCGCGACTTCGAGCGCACCTACAAGGACGCGCAGTCGGACCTCCAGCGCAAGGACAACGAACTCACCGGCGCCATTCTCCAGGAGCTGCAGGAAGTCGTCGCCGAATACGGCGAAGACAACGACTACACCCTGATCCTCGAGGTCTCCAGCGGCGGCGTGCTCTACGGGGCCAAGGGCGCCGACATCACCGACACCATCATCAAGGCCTACAACAAGAAGAAGTGAGCGGCCCGCGCGCGAGTCGATGAGCGGCTTCGACCACATCGAGATCGCGGCCCTGTTGCCGCATCGCTTCCCCTTCCAACTCGTCGATCGGGTGCTCGAGATCGAGGACGGCGTGCGTATCCTCGCGCTCAAGAACGTCACCATCAACGAGCCGTTCTTCCAGGGGCATTTCCCCGATCTGCCGATCATGCCGGGTGTGCTCCTGTGCGAGGCAATGGCGCAGGCCGGCGCGCTCCTCATGTGCCGTTCCGAGGGGGGATTCTGCGCCGACATGGTCGCAGCCCTCACCGGGATCGACGGCGCCCGCTTCCGCCGCCCGGTGCTACCCGGCGACCAACTGCACCTCGACGTGTCGCTCATCAAGCGGCACCGTCCGCTCTGGAAGATGAAGGGGCGGGTGCTCGTCGACGGCAAGCTCGTCGCCGAGGCCGAGCTCTTCCTCACCGAAACCCGCCGCGAAAAGGCGCGCGTCACGTGACCGCGGTGCGTGTCCATCCGACGGCGATCGTCGACCCGGCCGCCGAACTGGCGGACGGTGTGGTCGTCGAGCCCTACGCCATCGTTGGGCCGCGGGTGAAGATCGGCCCCGAATCGCGCATCGGAGCGCACGCCGTCGTCGACGGCAACACCACCCTCGGCGCACGGAACGTCGTCTTCCATCACGCCTCCGTCGGCGCGGTGCCGCAGGATCTCAAGTTCCACGGCGAAGACAGCGTGCTCGAAATCGGCGACGACAACGTCATCCGCGAGTTCGCCACGCTCCACCTCGGCACCGAAAACGGCGGCATGGTGACGCGTCTGGGCGACGGCAACTTGATCATGAACTACGCCCACGTCGGGCACGACTGCATCCTCGGCAACCGGAACATCATCGCCAACGGCGCCCAACTCGGCGGCCACGTGGTGCTGCAAGACTTCGTGCGCGTCGGCGCCCTCGTCGGCGTGCACCAGTTCGCGCGCATCGGCGAAGGGGCCATCCTCGGCGCCGGCGCCATGGTGTCGCAAGACGTGCCGCCCTTCTGCAACGCCACCGGCGACCGCGCCCGCCTCTACGGTCTCAACCTCGAAGGGCTGCGCCGTCTCGGCAAGAGCCCCGAGGTCATCGCCCAGATCAAACACGCCTACCGCATCGTCTTTCGTTCGCAGCTGAAGCTCGCCGAGGCCCTCGATCGGGTCCGCGCCGAGATCCGGGATTGTCCCGAGGTCGATCGCTTCGTCGCCTTCATCGCCGCCTCCGAACGCGGCGTGGCCCGCGAAACGACCGGCCATTGAAGGTTCGACGCGGAGACGCCGAGTCGCTGATGGGGCTGCTCGATTCCATGGGTGAAGGGCCTCCTCGAATCTCTCCGCGTCTTCGCGTCTCGGCGTTGCATTCATGAAGCGCATTGGCCTGATCGCCGGCAACGGTCGCTTCCCCATCCTCTTCGCGCGCACCGCCAAGGAGGAAGGCGTCGAGGTCGTCGCCGTTGCCCACGAGGGCGAGTCGCTGCGCGACATCGAGCACGAAGTCGACGACCTCACGTGGATCAAGGTCGGGCAGCTCGAACGCATCCTGACCATCTTTCGCGAGCGGGCCGTCGAGGCCGCCGTCATGGCCGGCGGCATTCACAAGTCGGCGCTGCTCGAACACTTCGAGCCGGACGAACGGGCGCTCCAGATGCTCGGCAAGCTGACGGCCTGGGGCGATGACGCCATCCTGCGCGGCGTCGCCGGCGAACTCGAAGCCGAAGGCATCCCCGTGGTCGAGTCCACCCTGTTCCTGCGCAAGATCCTCACCCACGTCGGGCCCCTCTGCGGCGCGCCTCCCGACGACGCCCAGTGGAAGGACATCCGCCTCGGCATCGCCGTCGCCAAGGCGCTTGGGCAATGGGACGTCGGCCAGACCGTCGTCGTCAAGTCGGGCATGGTCCTCGCCCTCGAGGCGATCGAGGGCACCGACGCGACCATCGACCGCATTCCGACCCAGGGCGCCGTCGTCGTCAAAGTCAGCAAGCCGACGCAGGACCTGCGCTTCGACGTACCCGCCGTCGGGCCCGCGACCGTCGAACGCTGCGCCGCCAAGGGGGTCGCCGTATTGGCGCTGGAAGCCGACAAGACGTTGCTGCTCGACCGGGACGACCTTCTCCGCCGCGCCGAGGAAGTCGGCCTGCGCATCGTCGGCGTCGATCCCGGCGCGTGACCGCCGCCCCGTCGACGCGCTAAAACTCCTTCATGGTCAAGTCCGTACGTGCCGCGGTCGTCGGCGTCGGTTACCTCGGCGCCTTCCATGCCGAAAAATACGCCAGCCTGCCGGACGTCGACCTCGTCGCCGTGGTCGATGCACAGCCCGAACGCGCCGCCGCCATCGCCGCCAAGTGTGGCACGCAGGTTTGGTCCGACCTCGAGGCCCTCGCCGGCGCGGTCGATTGTGTCAGCCTCGCCGTGCCGACTTCGCTGCACCATCGGCTGGCGCGGCGTCTGCTCGAAATGGGTCTCGACGTGCTCGTCGAGAAGCCGATGACCGAAACCGTCGAAGAAGGGCGTGAGCTGGTCGAGTTGGCGGAGCGCGGCGGGCGCATCCTGCAGGTCGGCCACCTCGAACGCTTCAACCCGGCGATCCGTGCCCTGGCCGACGTGGTCACTCGCCCGCGCTTCATCGAGTGCCACCGCCTGGCCCCCTTTGTCGAACGCGGCACCGACGTCGACGTCATCCTCGATCTGATGATCCACGATCTCGACATCATCCTGAGCTTGGTGCGCGGCGAAGTCGTCGCCGTCGAAGCGGTCGGCGTGCCGGTGCTTTCGGAAAACGTCGACATCGCCAACGCCCGCTTGCGCTTCGACACTGGCTGCATCGCCAATGTCACCGCGAGCCGCGTCACGCTCAAGCGTGAGCGCAAGCTACGCCTCTTCCAGTCCGACGCCTACGTCGCCGTCGACTACAGCACCAAACACGTCCTCGTGGCGCGCAAGCAGATGGATGCCGAAGGTCACCCGAAGATCGACGTCGACGAGCGCGATCTCGAGGCGGGCGATGCCTTGTTCGCCGAAATCGAACACTTCGTCGACAGCGTGCGCACGCGACATGCCCCGCTCGTCGATGGTCGCGCCGCCCTGCGGGCTCTCGAATTGGCACACCGGATCCGCGCCTGCCTGGAGAGCGCATGAGCGCCGCTCCGTTGCGGGTGCTGCTGGTCGCCGGCGAGGCCTCCGGTGACTTGCACGGGGCGGCTTTCGTGCAAGCCCTGCGGCAGCGGCGGCCGCAGGTCGAAGTGTACGGCATCGGCGGCGACTATCTGCGCCAGGCCGGCATGCACGTACTCGTCGATACCGCCACCGTGGCGACGATGGGGCTGACGGAGATCCTCGGTTCGGCCGGCCGCTTGTTCGGTGCCTACCGGCGCGTCAAGCGTTTCCTCGTCGAGCAGCGCCCGGATCTCCTCGTGCTGATCGACTACCCCGAATTCAATTTGCACCTGGCCAAACAAGCCAAGCGTCTCGGCGTGCCGGTGTTCTACTACATCAGCCCGCAGATCTGGGCTTGGCGCAGCGGGCGCGTGCGCAAGATCGCCGCGCGCGTCGACCGGCTCGCGGCGCTCTTCCCGTTCGAGGCGGCCTTCTACGAGCGCGCCGGCGCCAAGACGCCCGACGGTCGTCCGCTGGCGGTGTTCATCGGCCATCCGCTGCTCGACTCCGTGCGGCCGTCCCGTTCCCGCGCCGAGACGCGCGCCTTGCACGGACTCGACCCCGAGCAACCGTTGCTCGCCATCCTTCCCGGCAGTCGCAAAGGCGAGGTGGGGCGCTTGCTCGTGCCTGCTCTGGGAGCGGCGGACCTTCTGCGTCGCCAAGGTTGGCAAGCCGCGGTGGCGCTGGCCCACACTCTGTCGCGGGATGATCTCGAGCAGTCACTCGAAGGCCGCCCACTCGATGTTCCCGTCGTCGCCGGCGACACCTACGACCTGGTCCATGCCGCCGATGCCGTGCTGGTCGCTTCGGGAACGGCCTCGCTCGAGACCGCGCTGCTCGGCCGGCCGATGGTCATCATGTATCGCGTCTCGCCGCTGAGTTACCGCATCGCCCGGCGTCTCGTGCACGTGCCGCACATCGGCATGCCGAACCTGATTCTCGAACGCGGTGTCTTCCCCGAACTGATCCAAGACGAAGTGCGCCCGGATACCCTGGCGGCCGCCGTGCTCGGGTTGGGTCAGCGCGAGGCGGAGATCGGCGAGGCGTTGGCGGAAGTGCGGCGCCGCCTCGGCGAGCCAGGTGCCGTCGGTCGTGCCGCGGCGTTGGCCTTGGAGTTGGTACGATGACGCAGGCGACTCTGATGCGCCGCCTCTTGCGTTACTTGCGGCCCTACCTTTGGCCGCAGTTCACCGCGGCCGTCCTTTGCATGGTTCTCTTCAGCGCCACCAACGGCGCCATGCCGTTCCTGGTGCGCCACATCTTCGACGACGTCTTCAGCGCCAAGGACTTCTTCGCCCTGCAAGTTCTTCCCGGCGTGATCATCGGCGTCTTTCTCCTGCGCGGCATCGTCGGCTACGGCAGCACGTACCTGACGGCCTGGGTCGGCCAGCGCATCGTCGCCGACCTACGCAACGAAATCAGCGACCACATTCAGAAACTGTCGTTGTCGTACTTCAATCGCAACGCCACCGGAACGATCGTGTCACGCGTGACCAACGACGTCGCCCTGGTGCGCGCCGCGCTCACCGATGCCGTCGCCTCGCTGCTCAAGGACGCGACCTCGCTGGTGATCCTCATCGGCGTCGCCTTCTTCCAGGATTGGTTCCTGGCGCTCATCGCCTTCGTCGTCTTTCCGGCTTCGGTCTTGCCGATCCTCCGGCTGTCGCAGCGTATGCGCCGGTTGTCCCGTCGCGGGCAGGTGTCGATGGGTGCGCTGACGGCGTTGTTGCAGGAGAGCATCCAGGGCAACCGTGTCGTCAAGGCCTTCGGCATGGAGGCGTACGAGGCAGGTCGCTCGCGTGAAGAGAACGAGCGGTTGTTCGCGTTGTACATGAAGGGTACGCGCATTCGAGCGTTCACCACGCCCATGGTCGAAGTGCTGGCAGCCTTCGGCATCGCCGGTGTCGTCGCCTATGGCGGCTACAGCGTCATCAGCGGCGGCCGCACGCAGGGTGCGTTCCTCGGCTTCCTGACGGCACTCTTCCTCCTGTACGAGCCTTTCAAGAATCTGGCGAAGACGAATGCCTCAGTGCAGCAAGGACTGGGCGCCGCCGATCGTGTCATGGAGATCCTCGACACCGAGCCCGAGGTGCGTGACCGCCCGGGGGCACGCACGCTCGACGGGCTGCGCCAGTCGATCCGCTTGGAGTCGGTCTACTTCCGCTACGAAGACGACGATGTCTTGCACGGCATCGACCTCGAGATCCCGCGTGGTAGCGTGATCGCTCTCGTCGGCATGAGCGGCGGGGGCAAGAGCACGATCGCCGATCTCATCCCACGATTCTACGACGTCACTGGCGGCGCCATCCGCATCGATGGCGTCGACATTCGCGATTATACGGTGGCGAGTCTGCGCGCCAAGATCGCGGTGGTGACGCAGCAAACGTTTCTCTTCGACGATACCGTTCGCAACAACATTGCCTACGGTCGCCCCGACTGTCCGATGGAGGCGATCGAGGCCGCCGCGCGCGCGGCACATGCCGACGGCTTCATCGCGCAGCTGCCGCAAGGGTACGACACGCGCATCGGCGAACTCGGCGTCAAGTTGTCGGGCGGACAGCGTCAGCGCATCGCCATTGCAAGAGCGATCCTCAAGGACGCACCGATCCTGGTGCTCGACGAAGCGACCTCGGCGCTCGACACCGAGTCGGAGCGCCTGGTGCAGCACGCTCTCGACAACCTCATGCGCAACCGCACCACCCTGGTCATCGCGCACCGGTTGTCGACCATCCAACGAGCCGACCGCATCGTCGTGTTGGTCGGTGGACGGATCGTCGAACAAGGTACGCACGACGAACTGCTGGCGCTGGGTGCGGAGTACCGCAAACTCTACGACCTGCAGTTCCGTACCGGCAGCGGATCGTCGAACACAGCTTCCGGGAGTGCCGCCTGAGCGGCGCGTGCGGCATGGCGAAGCGTCGGCGGCCGCGCTGGCTCGATGCGTTGATCCTGGCGCTCGCTCCACGTGTGATCAGTGCGGTGATTGCGTTGCTCGGACGCACGGCCCGTATCGAGTTCATCGGCGAAGACGAGCTGTTCGCCCGCTGGCGCGACGGGCAGCCGAGTCTGATCGCCTTCTGGCACGATCGTTTGCTCATGATGCCCGTCGCCTACCGCGGGCCGGGCATGCGTATCCTGCTGTCGCCCTCGCAGGATGGCGAGATCGCCAGTCGGGCGTTGGACCGCTGGGGCATCGGTTCGGTGCGTGGTTCGGCGTCGCGTGGTGGCGCTCGTGGATTCCTGGCCTTGGTGCACGCCTTTCGGAAGGGCGCCGACCTCGGCTTGGTCCCCGATGGTCCGCGCGGTCCGCGACGCGTCGCCAAGCCGGGTGTCGTCCATGTGGCACGCGCTACGGGTGCGCTGTTGTTCCCGGTCAGTTATGCAGCTTCGCACGGCCGATTCCTGCGCAGCTGGGATCGTTTGTTCGTGCCGCGTCCGTTTGCTCGGGTGTGTTTCGTCATCGGTACGCCGATGACGGTGCCGCGCGATGCCGACGACGGGGCGATCGAGGACTATCGCGTCGAATTGGAGCGACGCTTGACGGCAGCGACGCGAGCGGCGGAGGAGCGGGTCGGTGCAGTCCCAAGCTGAACCACCAGCAGGCGGTGCGGCGTACGCCCTGTATGCCGGGATCGGTCACTGCGTGACGGCGCTGGTCTACTTGTTGCTGCCATTGTTGCGCGCCGGGCGCTACGGGGAGGGGCTCGAGGAGCGCATGGGCCGGGTACCGGAAGAGGCGCGGGGGTTGGACCGACCTCTGTGGATTCATGCCGCCTCGATGGGAGAAGTGCTGGCCGCGGCGCCGCTGGTGCGTGCCATTCGCCAGCACGAACCGGCCGTGCCCATCGTGGTGTCGACGACGTCGCTGTCGGGACGCGCCACGGCGCGCGAGCGGTTGCATGCCGACGCGGTGTTTCTCCTGCCCGTCGACACACCGTTCTTCGTGCGGCGGGCGCTTGCCCGAGTCGCTCCGCGGGCCCTCGTGCTCGTGGAAACGGAGATTTGGCCCAACCTGATCCGAGCCGTGGTGCGTCGCCGGATTCCGTGTGTCGTCGTCAGCGGGCGTGTCTCGGAAGGCGCGGCCGCACGCTACCGGCGCGTGCGGGGCTTCTTCCGGCGGGTCTTGTCGCAGGTGTCGTTGCTGGGCGCGCAGAGCGACGGCGATGCCGAGCGGTTCCGCGACATCGGGGCGCCGCGTGAGCGGGTCGTGGTACTCGGAAACCTCAAACTATCGCGCGAGGCCGTGCCGCCGGTGCGTCGTGCCGCGGGGTTGCGATTGCCGGCCGATCGAGTCGTCTTGGTCGCCGCCAGCACCCATGAGCCGGAGGAGGCTCTGGCGCTGGATGCCTGCGCCCGCGTGTGGCGCAGCGCTCCGTCGACGCTACTGGTGCTCGCGCCGCGGCGTCCCGAGCGCTTCGACGAGGTGGCGGCGATGTTGCGGCGGCGGGGCCTACGCTACGTGCGTCGCACGGTAATGGAGGCGAGCCTCGCGCCGTCGGATCAGGTGCTCTTGCTTGACACCTTGGGAGAGCTTGCGGATGTTCTTCCGGTAGCGCGTGCCGTGTATGTCGGCGGAACCATGTCCTCGATCGGCGGTCACAACGTATTGGAACCAGGAATTTTCGGACGGCCGGTGAGCTTCGGGCCGGAAACGCGCAACGTCGAGGCCGCCGCGGAGGAACTGCTGCGAGCGGGTGCGGCGGTGCGTGTCGGCGACGCCGATGCGTTGGCCGACGTCTGGCAACGATCCGTCGACGACGAATCCTGGGCCGCGGCCATGGGTGAGGCCGGTCGCGGTGTGGTCGAGCGCAACTCGGCCGCGGCGCGGCGCACATTGCAGGCGATCCTGCCCTACCTTGCATGATGACGACGCTAGCGCATCGATTGCACGATCTGCGCGAGATCGTCTGGGAGCGGCGCACGTCCACCGGGCGTGCCCTATGGTGGGCGCTCCAACCGGCAACCGGTTTGTTCGCTACGGCGGTGTGGCTACGCGACCTGGGCTTTCGCAGCGGCATCTTGCGGGTCGAACGTGCCGCCATCCCCGTCGTCAGTGTCGGGAATCTCACGGTCGGCGGCACGGGCAAGACGCCGATGACTCTGTGGCTGGCGCGTCGACTGCGCGCCGCTGGACACCAGGTCGGCATCGTTCTGCGGGGTTACAGCGGCAAGGCGCAGGTGGCGACGGTCGTGTCACGCGGGAGCGGACTGGAAGCACACGTCGACGATGTCGGTGACGAGGCGGCGATGCTGGCGCGCTGCTTCGGTGGCATCGTCATCACGGCGCGACAACGCATCGAAGGAGTCACGCTGGCGCATCGATTGGGTGCCGACATCGCCATCCTCGACGACGGTTTCCAGCATCGTTGGCTGGCGCGGGACTTCGACTTGGTTTTGGTCAGCAGCCGGCGCGGCGGGTTGTTGCCGACGGGGCCGATGCGCGAGCCCTGGTCGGCGTTGCGGCGGGCCCACGCCGTGGCGTTGGCGATCCGCGGCGAGGAGGAATCGGCACTGCCGCTGCCGCCCGAGGCGGCCGCTTACGACCGACCGCAATTGCGCGTGCGCTTCCGCCCGAATGCCATCGTCGCCTCGGTATCCGGTACCTGGCAAGAGCTACCGATCTCGACCATCTCCGGCGCCCGCGTGACCGTCGTTTCGGCGATCGCGGAACCATCCGCCTTCTACGCCACCGTTCGCGCTTGGGGGGCGCAGGTGCAAGAGATCTTCGAGTTCCCCGACCATCATCGGTACTCGTCGGAGGATTGGCAGCGCGTCAATCGCAATACCCCCAACGTCGACCTGGTGGTGACCACGGAGAAGGATCTGATCAAGCTCGAACGGTTTCCCTTCGAGCGCGGTAAGTTGGTGGCGGTGCGCGTCGTGCCGGAAGTCGAGCACGGCGACAGCCTCATCGACGCCATCGAGGCGAGCGTTCGGGCGTCCGCGGCGTCGGATTCGCCTCATTGAATGGAGAAGGAATGTCTATGTCCCTCAGCAAGCAACTGCTCGAAATTCTCGCCTGTCCGCAGTGCAAGCAGCCGGTCAAGGTGAACGCATCCGAGGATGGTTTGGTGTGTGGCGCTTGTCGCCTCGAGTACCCGATTCGGAATGACATTCCGGTGATGTTGATCGACGAAGCCAAGCCCCTGGCCTCGTGAGCGCCGAGGGCTTCGTTCGGCGCCGAGACGGATCGTGCGAGGTGCTCGTCCGCCTCGGCGACGAGGCTCGCTTGTGGCCGATGCTGCGGGCCGCGCCGCGCGATTACGCGGGCTTCGACGTTCAGCCCCTGCCCGGCGGCCGCGGCGGTTCGGTGCGGGTCGTCGTCGACGGCGTGGCCTACGTCGTGCGGGCCGGGCTGCGTGGCGGCTTCGTCGCGCGTCTGGTGCGCTCGCTGTACTTTGGCTGCCACCCGCGCGTGTTCGAGGAGGTGGAGTCGACCGCAGCGCTGCGGGAGCGGGGAGCGCCGATCGTCGAGGCTCCCGCTGCCGCGGTGTTCTGGGTCGCGCCCCTGCTGTACCGAAGCTGGCTCGTCACCCGCTGGGTGCCCGATGCCTCGACCCTGTGGGAATGGTTGGCAGGTGGACATTCGTCGGACGAAAGGGCGTCCCTCTTGCGTGCGGCCGGTGCGGCGGTGCGAGCCTTGCACCGTGCCGGGGCGCGGCATCCCGACCTGAACCTCAACAACATTCTCGTGCAGACGACCAACGGCGCCCCTGCCGTGTGGTTGCTCGATCTCGACGGGGTACGACTCGCCGGGGCAGCGATCGACGGCCGCACCGACCTGGCGCGCTTGCGTCGCTCGGCGCGTAAGCTCGACCCCCAAGGCCAGCGCGTGGGCGACGCCGATCTCGATCTCATCGAACGCGGTTACCAAGAGGCGTGAACGGGAGGGGCGCCTGCACTGGCGCGACCGGCCTCCGGTCGGTATCCAGAAGGTGCATGAGCAAGGCGTTTACCAAGGAATCCGACGGCGACGACGAGGACCTCGAGCGGGAAGGCGAAGCGGCAGTTCCAGGCGGCTTCAAGAACTACATCACGCCGGCTGGATTCAAGCGGATGACGGATGAACTCGATCGCCTGTGGAAGGTCGATCGTCCGAAGCTGGTGGAAACCATCGCTTGGGCCGCCAGCAACGGCGATCGCTCGGAGAACGGCGACTACATCTACGGCAAGCGCAAGCTGCGCGAGATCGATCGCCGCATCCGCTATCTCAACCATCGCGTCGACGGTGCCGTCATCGTCGACAACGCCGGCAAGGAGCACGAGAAGGTCTTCTTCGGCGCCACCGTCACCGTCGCCGACGAAAGTGGTGCCACCCGCACCGTCACCATCGTCGGTACCGACGAGATCGATCTCAGCCGCGGCCGGGTTTCCTGGATCTCGCCGATCGCTACGGCCTTGCTGAAGGCCGAGGTCGGCGACGTCGTCACGCTACGCACGCCGCGCGGTGCCGAGGAACTCGAGGTCGTCGACATTCGCTACGACGTCCTCGACTGAGACCGTTTCGCCTCAGAGGCCGTCGCTCTTGGGGAGTAGCTCCGGGTAGTTGGGCTCGCGCTTCTCCTGTTTGGCGATGAACGATTCGGCCATGTGCGGCGGCGCGAACATCCCCGCCTGCCAAGTGGCGATGTAGTCGAGCCCGTCGGCGATGCTGTGGTCGCGGGCGTAATTGATCATCACCTTGGAGCCGGTCACGGCCAGCGGATTCTTGCTGGCGATTTCGCGGGCCGTCGCCAGCACCGCTTCCAGCATCGTCGCCTGGTCCGAATAGACCTCGTTGACCAGACCGAGTTCGCGCGCCCGCGCCGCCGGCAGACGCCGGCCGGTGTAGGCGAGTTCGCGCACCCAACCCTCGGGCAGGAGCTTGCACAAGCGGGGGAAGGTGCCGACGTCGGCGGTCATGGCCAGGTTGATCTCCTGGATGCAGAAGAAGGCGTCGGCCGTGCAGTAGCGGATGTCGCAGGCGCTCACCATGTCGACCGCGCCGCCGATGCAACCGCCCTGGATCGCCGCCAACACCGGGATGCGAGCCTCGTCGAGCGCCGCGAACGATCCCTGCAACGCCTTCACCATGTGGCGCATGGCCTCGGCCGCCACGTAGCGGTCGCGCGTGCCCCCGGGGGTCACGCCGTCGTCGCCGGTGAACACCGCCAGGTCCATGCCGGCGCTGAAGTGCTTGCCGCTCGACGACAACACGATCACCCGCGCCTTGGCGTGGCGATCGATGTCGTGGACGATCTCCGGCAACTCGCGCCAGAATTCGCGCGTCATGGTGTTGAACGCATCCGGACGACAGAGCCGCAGATGGGCGACGTGATCGGCGATCTCGACTTCGAAGCAGCGCTGGGTCATGGCAATCCTCCGACCGCCGTCGCTACCACGCCGCCGTCCCGCTCGCCACTCTTGGCTCGCCGGCGGAACGGTTCCGCTCGACGCGCCCGACGAGTACAGTAGCGCCATGCCCCGTGTCGCCGCCGAGCGAATTCTCATCGTCCTTCTCGGCGCCATCGGCGACGTGGTCCGCGGGCTGCCGTTGTTGATGCGCGTGCGCCGCGCCTACCCGAAAGCCCACATCACCTGGGCGGTCGAACCGCTGTCCGAGCCGATCGTGCGCCGGCACCCGGCTCTCGACGAGGTGATCGTCTTCGAGCGCAAGGGCGGGGCGCGCGCCTTCCTCCAGTTCCTGCGCCAAGTCCGCCAGGTCCGTCCCGACCTGACGCTCGATCTGCAGCGCCATCTCAAGAGCGGCATCAGCAGTTTGGCCTCGGGGGCGCCGCTGCGGCTCGGCTTCCACCGGCGCAACTCGCGCGAAGGAAACTGGCTCTTCAACCAGGCTCACGTGCCGCCGCGGCCGCATTACAGCTCGAAGCTCGAACACTTCCTGACCTTCGCGGATTGGCTCGAACTGCCGGCGGCCCCGGTCGAGTTCGGGCTGCAGCTGTCGCCGGAGGAAGAGGCCCGCGTCGAGGCGTTGCTGGCGTCGGTGCCCCGCCCGTTCGTCGCCGCCTTCGTCGGCTCGAGCTGCGATAGCCGCTTGTGGTTCGCCGATCGCACCGCGCTTGTGCTCGAAGCCATGGCCGCGCGAGGCCACGCGCCGGTTCTCCTCGGCGGTCCGGGCGACGTCGCCTTCGCCGCCTCGATCGCCTCCGCCTGTGCCGTGCCGGTGCATGATCTCGCGGGCAAGACCAGTTTGCGCGACTTGTTCGGCATTTTCGCGCGTTGCAGCGTGGCCTTCGGGCCCGACTCCGGTCCGATGCACATCGCCGCCGCCGTCGGCGCGCCGGTGGTGTCGCTGTGGGGCGCCACCAGCTCCGAGCGTTCAGCGCCATGGGGCAACGCCGATGGCGTCATCGAAGGTGTCGCCGACTGCAGGCCGTGCTTCAAGAAGACTTGCCCGATCGGCCGCGTCTGCATGCAAGCGATCGAGGTCGAACCGGTACTCGAACGTATCGTGGGTAAAGAGCTTCAACGCAGCGACGCCGAGAATCCGAGAATCTAGGATTGGGCGAATTCGTCGAGGACGCTTTCTCTGCGCCTCCGCGTCTCCGCGTTGAAGAATCTTCGCTTCAGTCGCGCGGTTTGACGGAGACGTACGGGTTGCCGCGTTCGTAGAAGCGCCAGGGGCGTTGGGCCCAGTCGCCGGCGTAGTCGACGTTGATGCGCGGGGAGCGGCCGATGCGGCCGACGCGCCCGCCATCGTCTTCGAGGAACAACCTGTCACCACAGAGGTCCACGCCGTATTGTTCGCCGGTGATGCCGAGGGCTTCGCTCAGCTTGCCTGGGCCGTTGGTCAATTCGCGTGCCTCCGGGGCACGGCGCCGGCGAAGCGCCATCAGCTCGAGGCCGCGCAGCGGTTGCACGGCGCGGATGAGCACGGCGTGCGGTTCGCCGACCGCGGCGACGACCAGGTTGGTTGCCCAGCACGTGCCGTAGAGGCGAAAGACGTAAGCATGACCCGGCGGGCCGAACATGGCCGCGGTGCGCCGGGTGAGGCCGCGCGAGCTATGCGCGGCGCGATCCTCGGGTCCACGGTAGGCTTCGGTCTCGACGATACGCGCCGCCACCTCGCCGTCCGGCGTGCGGTGCACCAGCACCTTGCCGATGGCGGCGCGCGCCACCTCGAGCACCGGCTGCTCGTAGAAGTCGCGTACGACGCGGGACATGCCTAGCGGGCTGCGCCCAGCATATTTTCCACGGGCCGCTCCCCGTTGGGTCTCTCGCGGGCTGCCGTCGCGAAAACTTGACTCAACCGCACCGATTTTGCCTCATCATAGGTATCAAGCGCCCATCCAGTCGTCGCGGAACCATGGCTCCGTTGCGTAGCGGGAGCAGGCGCGTGGGTCGACTATGCCGCACGGCGTCGACGTCCCACGAGAATCGCCGCGTCGAAGCGCTTGCTGGCTTCGAGAGAAAAAATAAGTTCACCGCAAGCACTACATCGTTCATGCTCGACCTGCTCGAAGCGAGTCGAACGCCCGGAGATTTCGAGCACGACGTCGGCGCACACCGCGGTGACGGATGCCTTGCCGCAAGAGGGACACGTAAGCTTGGCGTCATTCCGTGAGCTTCGACGAGATGAAGACGTAGAAGACTTCTCGGGCGCCTTTTCGGCGGATGGTGCCTTTGGTGTAGATCCACGTCCCGGAGTAATTCGGACTCTCGATGACATAAAGCTTCTCCCCGGCTTTCGAACGCGCATCCGATCGCGATCGCAGCGTCTTCTTGATGGCATTGGCGTTGACGACCGATTCCAGAATGTCCTCGACGGCTAGGCCGTCGCGTAGCCTTTCCAATTCTGACTTCAGAGTGAACTCGACCTGTCGTGCAATCACGAGTCGCTTGATCTGGATGAGTACGTCCATTCGCGTCGAATGCTAATGTCTCGCGGTCTCGGGAACAATGGTCTCAATCGCCCTCCTCGAAGAAACCCTCGGGAGGGGGCTCCCGGAAGCTCACCGGGCGCGGCGCCACACCAGGAGTCGGTTGTTCGCGGGCATCGGGTTGTCCTCGACGAGCTGAAGCTCGGCGTCGCCGGCCAGGGCATCGATCGCCTCGAAGTCGCGGATGCCCATGTTCGGATCGCGCCGGCGCAGCGACGCGTCGAAGGCTTCGTTGCTCGGGCTGGTGAAGGCGCCGCCGTAGTTGAACGGACCGTAGAGCAGAAAGAGACCGCCCGGGCGAAGCATCGCGCCGACGCCGGCGACGAAGTGGCCGACCGAGCGCCAGCTCATGATGTGGCAGGTGTTGGCGGAGAAGACGGCGTCGGCCACGGCGATCGGCCAGGGCTGTCGATCGACGTCCAATTCGAGCGGCGCGGGGAGGTTGGCGACGGCGGCGCGGCCGACGCGGGCGCGTACGACGTCCAGGTACTCGTCACGATCGGAGGGCTGCCAGACGAGGTGCGGCAGCTCGCGCGCGAAGAAAACAGCGTGCTGCCCGGTGCCACTGCCGATCTCGAGTACCAGGTTCGGTTGGGTCAGATGTCGCTGCAGCACGGCGAGGATCGGTCGCTTGTTGTTCTCGCACGCCTGCGAAAAGGGCAGATCGTCGTCGGTCTCGGGCATGCGCGACGATGGTCCGCGATGGGTCGGTCGTCAAGATGAACCACGCGACGATCAGAAGTGGTGCGCGATGCTGGCGAGGACGACGAAATCGGCAAAGGTGGCCCGGCCGCGAGGTATGCCGGCCTCCTCTTCCGCCGGGCTACGCTGGCGATTGCGGTACACTGCGGCGGGTAGGCTCAGGGTGAAGACGTTGGAGCCGAAGCTCCACGCCGTGCCCGGTTCGACGGAAATGGCATAGCCCGGGCGGCGAAACCCCATGCTGCCGCCGATGGCGTCGTGTACCGGCACGCCTTCGGCACGTGCCCCCAACGACACACTCCATCCGGCCTCGGGCCAAAGCACGTAGGTGATGCCTAGGCGAGCCAGATACTGATCGGTGATCGAGTTGAATCGAAGCACGTCGGGGGCTTCGAGCAGGTCGTCCACGGTTTGCTCGGTGTCATTCTGTTCCTCCGGCGTGAGCATGTACGACCCCGCCGCGTATCCGTATACGTCGGTGTACAGTCGCCGGAACGCCTGCATCTCGAAGATGACGCCCCAACCCCCGTCTCCCGGTTGAATCGAGGTGTCGACGGGGCGGCGCGTCGGGCGCGAGCGCCGGTGCGCGATGTCGGTCAGGTCGTCGCGTCCTGTCGGTGCATCGAACCCAAGGCCAAGGGAAAGATTCCCATCTATATGGGTGCGTGGATCAAACACCCAGTAATTGCCGACCAGGCGCACGTCGCCGAGGCCGCCGGCGCTCATGCCGTACTCGTGGACTCCGTCATGTTCGTATTTGGTGGTGCGGTCGGCGCTGACGAACGGCACCGTCAAGGTCGTGCTCCAGTGATCGGTGATGCCGAACGTCAGGGAGAGGTCCACCGAATGCACGTCGTTCTCGATGGGGTCGTTGTCCTTGAATTGCCGTTGCTCTTCATCGCCGGAGAAGTCGCGCTCCGAGCGTAACCAGCGGTAGGCCACCATGGCCGTGCGTTGGCGCTTGGAGGTGTCGCAGTTGCCGCAGGCGCTGCCGATGATCGCCGCTGCGGGAGTGTGGCGGACGGCGATACAACCCTGGGCCGCGACACCCCGGGGGAAGGCGAGTGCGCCGCACGCCAGCAGCGCCAGCACGACTGCCACTGAGCTTCGATTCGTCATGGCGACGGCGGACAGTGGCACGCACGGACGGGGCAGCACAATGGGGGATTCTCCGCGGCTCGCGGCGGGTCGATCGTTGGTGTAGGAGCGAGAGCCCATGGTCTCCGTCCCCGTCGATGCCGTCTCCGGCGTAGCGCCGATCGAATTGAGCGGCCTGACCCGTTCCTTCGAAGGTGGTGGTGCGGCCTTGCTGCCGCTCGATCTCACCATCCCCGCCGGATCGTTCGTGGCGCTGCTGGGCCCGTCCGGCTGTGGCAAGAGCACCTTGGTGCGGCTGCTGGCGGGCCTCGACGAACCGACGGCCGGGGTCATTCGCCGCCCGCCGGGGCTGCGGCTGGCGTGTGTCTTTCAGGACCCGTGTCTGCTGCCGTGGCGCAACGTGCTCGACAACACGGCCTTGCCTCTCGAGTTGGCAGGGGTGGACACGCCGGTGCGATTGCAGGCGGCGCGCGCGGCACTCGAACAGGTGGGCATGGCGCATGCGGCGGAGCGCTACCCGGCGATGCTCTCGGGCGGCATGCGCATGCGCGTGTCGCTGGCGCGGGCCTTGGTGCTGCAGCCGACTTTCCTTCTGTTGGACGAGCCGTTCGCGGCGCTCGACGAAATCACCCGCCAGGCGCTCGACGATCACCTGCGGAGCCTCTGGCGCGCGTCGGGGTTCACCGCCTTGTTCGTCACGCATTCGGTCGACGAAGCCGCCTACGTCGCCGATCGCGCGGTAGTGTTGTCGCGCGGACCCGGGAGGGTCGTGCTCGACCATCGCTTGGATTTACCCGCCGAACGCACGGCAGAGCTGCGGGCGCAGGCGCGCTTCGCGGCCGAGACGGGTGTATTGCGCGCGGCATTGGCTCGTTGGGGAGGCGCGCTCGGATGACGGCCCGTCTGCGCACGTGGCTGCCGCCGTTGGTCCCGGCCGTGGTCGGCTTCGGCATGGTCGAGGCGCTCGTTTCCAGCGGAACGATCCCGGCGTACTTGGTGCCGGCGCCGTCGTCGGTGTTGCGTGCTCTCGTCGCCGACGCGGCATCACTTTACGGACCGTTGGCGCAGACGGCACTCGCCTCGCTGTTGGGCTTCGCCATCAGCGTCGTTCTCGGCATCGTCGTGGCTGTGTTGTTGGCCTCGTCTCGGGCTTTGGAACGGGCCTTCTATCCCTATATGGTCTTCCTGCAGACGGTGCCGATCGTGTCCGTCGCGCCGCTGCTGGTCATTTGGTTCGGCTGGGATCGCACCTCGCTGGCGGCGGCCGTCATCGTCAGCGTCTTTCCGGTGATCGCCAACACCCTCACCGGCCTGCGATCGACCGACCCACCGTTGGTCGACCTGTTTCGCCTGTATGGCGCTTCGCCCACGGCCACGTTGCTCAAGCTGCGGATTCCCGCGGCCTTGCCGCAGATCTTCACCGGGCTCCGCATCGCCGGCGGGCTCGCCGTCATCGGCGCCGTCGTCGGCGAGTTCATCACCGGCCAAGGCATCGGCGGCGCCATCTCCGTGGCCCAACAGCAGCAGCGGGTCGACCTGATCTTCGCCGGCATCCTACTGGCCTCGCTTCTCGGGCTCGCTATCTTCCTCGCTACCAACTTCGCCGCGTGGCTGACGCTGTCGCGCTGGCACGCCTCCGAAAAGGGAGATTGACATGGTTCGCTGCCGCATCGCGCCCGTCCTAGCCCTGCTGGCGCTCACCTTGACGGCCTGCAACGAGGCCGCCCCGCCGGCCGATGCGAAGCGGCCGGTGATACTGCAGCTCAACTGGAAGCCCGAGCCCGAGTTCGGCCCCTTCTACGCGGCACTGCAGAACGGCCACTTCGCCGCTGAAGGGCTCGACGTCGAGCTGCGCCCCGGCGGTTCGGGGGCGCCGACGACCGATCTCCTGGCCACGGGCCAGGTGCCGTTCGCCATCGTCTCGGCCGATCAGGTGGTGCTGTCGCGTGCCGTCGGCAAGAAGCTCGTCGGCATCTTCGCCGTCTACCAGAAAGACCCGATGTGCTTCATGACCCAGAAGGCGCGCGGCATCACCTCGTTCCAGCAGCTGATGCAGGCGCCCGGAACATTGGCGATGGAGCGCGGCATGCCCTTCGTCAGTTGGATCGAGAAGACCATCGGCCTCGGCTCGGCGCGTGTCGTTCCATCGCCCTATGGTGACTTGAAGTATCTACGAAGCGATCCGGCCTACGCGATGCAGGCCTTTGCCACCTCGGAGCCGATCGCCGCCCGCAAGCAAGGCATCGAGGTCGACGTCTTTCTCGTCGCCGACGCCGGCTTCAATCCGTACCAGACGGTGCTGGCGGTGCATGAGGATACGTTGACGAAGGACGCCGACTTGGTGCGCCGCATGCTGCGCGCGACGACCGCGGGCTGGCGCGATTACCTGAGCGATCCGAGCGCCACCAATGCCGTCATGGCCCAGCTCAATCCGACGATGGACGCAGCGACGTTCGCGGCGGTGGCGGAAGCGCAGAAGCCGCACGTCATCAGCGAAGCGACGACGGCGCGCGGGCCGGGCACCATGAGCCTGGAGCGCTGGCAGACGCTGGTGGCGCAGATGACCGACTCGGGCGTGGTGACGGCCCCGGTCGAGCCGAGCCAATGTTTCCGCGACCCGGTCCATTTATTGGCGCAGCCGTGATACCGCGATCCGCTCGCGGGCTCGTGCGGTCGAGGCTCGCCTCATAGCCCGGGCGGGGTCCAGCTGCCGTCGCCGTCGGCGTCGACCCTGATCGGGTTGGTGAAGGCATAGGGGATGTAGCCGGGATAGACCGCGCGATAGTCCTCCCCTGGTTTGCCTTCGACTTCGAGGCGGACGAAGGCGTCGCGCTCGAACTGCAGCGGGACGATCACCTGGCCCTCCGCGGGAACCTCGCCGCGATGCACCAGCTCGCGATTGACGAACACGCGCACCTCGCTCGCATCGACCCAGCTGGCCTTCCGCACCCGCACTTCGAGCCGGCCCTCCCGTCCGCGATGCGTGCCCCCGAGCGGCACGCCCGAAAGCGCGACGTCCAAGAGCGGCCCGGAGGTGCCGTAGACTCGACCTTGGCGTAGCGAGTCCGTGAAAGCACGCAGATCGAAGGCTTCGATGCGATCGTCCGCCACTGCCACCATGTTGCGCGGCAACGCCACTTGTTGTCGCTTGTCGTGCGAGTCGCTGTTCGCCGTGCCGGTCAAGCGAATGCCTTGCAGCAGCAGCGAGATCCAGTCGCGTAGCGTCGCTTCGACGTGCTCGGGGGCGAATTCGTGGCCGCCGTTCATGATCTCGATCGCGTCGAAGTCGATGTCGCGTACGCCGGTCGTCGGATCGGGGTCGATCAAGGTGTGATTGGGCGACGAGTCGATCGGCAAGGTCGGGTTGTAGGGGTAGGCAGCCGGGCCCATGTGGTCGAGGTAGGCGTGGTTGTGGATGAGGTCGCGGTAGTCGTCGTCGACCACGCCCGACAGCTTCAGGCTGTGGCGTGGGTGATTCAGCTGGGTCACGGCATCGGGATGGTGTTGGCGAACGTGTGCCAGCACCTCGCGCATGCGACGCCCTTCGTTGGCCGGAATGCCCTGGCGGAAGGCTCCCTCCTCGGCCTGCAAGGGAAAGAAGTTGGCGTGGCCGATGCTGTGTGGCACGCGTGGATGCGGCACCTCGCTCGTCATCTCGTGGCCGGTGATCGACACCATGCGGTCGCCGACACCCATCTCGCGGATCAGCGGACCGAAGTCGAAGATGGTCTCGTGCTCCGCCGCGACCATCACCTCGCCGTGCTCGGCGACGAAGGTACGTACCCGCTCGATCGTCGAGAACGAGTTGTCCATGCTCGGTGCGGAATGCACGTGCAGGTCGGCCGCGATGAATCCGGGTGTCTCGACTTGGCGCGTCGGCGTGCCGATGTCGAGGGTCACGGTCTCGCCGTTACGGACGGTGATCTCCGTCTTCTCGAGAGAGAACTCGATGCCGCGCGTGGCGTAGACACGGTATTTGCCGGCGGCCAACGGGACGCTGGTGCGGTCCGAGTCGATGCCGGCGAGAAAGATCGCCGACACCGGCGGCCGGGTGAACACGCCTTCGTCGTCGCGCACGGAGAAGCCGGTCAACGTGTTTTCGAAGTCGGGGTCGGGTGTCCCGTCGAGTCCCTGGAAGGCCAGGCGCATCGGGATGCCACGCGGCAGCACGACGCGGCCCGGTTGGCCGCTGTTGAGAGGCGCCAGCTGGGTGTCGCCGGCGACGACGAAGACCTGCCGTTGCTCGGCTACACCCGGGGCTACCAGGCGTAAGACGTAAGAGCCGTCGGGCGCGCGGAACGAGAAGGAGCCGTCGGCGGCGGGATGTAGGTGAGTGAACGGAGCGCCGTCGTCGCGGTCGACGTGCAGCACGACGCCCTCGCCTTGGACGTGGCCGCGCACGAGGGGCGCGGTGGCGTACAGCTGATCGGTGATGGCGGCGACGTCGCCGCGCTCGCCGACGAGGATCTCTTCTTCGATGCGCAGTTCGCGGCCGACGGCGAGTTGCATGCGCCAGATCTGCAACAATTGCAGGATGCCGACTTCGTTCGGTGCACCGACGAGGAATTCCTCGGCGGCGACGAGAAACGCAGTCGCGCCCCAGTCGACCAGAGCGAAGCGCGGCAATTCGACGGCGTCGCCGTCGGGGCCGACGCTTTGGGCCGAGACCAGTCGCCAGCCATAGGAGACGGGCACGCGCGAGTCCGGCGGCGCGAGCATGACGATGGTGTCGGCGTCGCGTGCGGCCGTGTCGAACGCCATCGGCCCACGCTTCGAGAACTCTTCCTGGGTGAAGCCGTTCGACTTCGACGGATCGGCGGTCGACAGCACGAAGGTTTCCATCGACTGGTAGTTGAAGGTGATCGGCGTGTAGACGGAGATGTCCTGGGCTGCGTCGTCGACGCGGCGGATGCGTTTGGAGATGAACAAGCGACGCGGCGCATCGTCGCGCACGCTGTAGCGCGTTTCGGCATAGATGCCGTTGTTCCAGCCACTGGCAGTGATCGAGGCAACCCCGTTGCCGACGGCCGGGATGATGGCGTCGAACTCGACGGGGTTCTTGCGACTGCCGCCGACGAGGTCCTGTGTCGACACGAACTGATCGTCGTCGCGGCCGACCAGGCCGAGGTCGATGAGCACGCCGCCTTTGGCCGAGAGATCGCTTTCGTGGTCGACGTCGGAGATGACAGCGCGCAGGGTGCCGTTGGAGAGCGACCAGTCGCCGCGACCGCCCCATGCGTCCGGCCCGCGCTGGCGCAGCGTGGCGACGTTGTCGGCGGTCATTTGTACGGCCGCGACTTCGGCGCGGGCGGCGGGCGCCGTGCCGGCGAGGGCGATCGCCGTCGCGATGGCGAGGGGGCAGCCCAGGGTCATGAAACGGAGGCGTGGCATGGGCGGCAGGTGTAGCCGCATCGACATCGCCGGGGCAATCCGGCGCCGGGCCGAACTTCTTGACCCTCGACGGCGGATTGGGTCATCGTCCGCCGCAATGAGTTTCTCGCCTGTGGGTCATGGAGGTGAGCCGGCTGCCTGGTGGTGGCGGGCTCGGGTGGTTTTCGTGTTGCTGACGCTGGCGGCCGCGCCGGCCTGGGCCGAGCCTTACTTCGCCGTGCGCGAGGGGCTCGCGTGTAGTGCCTGTCACGTCAACAAGAGCGGCGGCGGCAAACGGACCGACCTCGTCGCCACCCACGCCAACGACCTGCTGCACGTACCCAAGCTGTTCGGCCCGGTGTCGCGTCCGCCCGAGTTTTTCCACGGCGACATCAACGAATACCTCGGCCTCGGCGCCAACTTGCGCACCAGCTACAACGCGGTGTTCCAGGACGAACCCGGTGCCGACGGGCAGGTGAGCAACGACAAGGTCTTCCATGATCGCCTCGAGCGCAACGACCTCGATACCGAGGCCTTCGTCTACGCCGACGTGCGCTTGGTGCCGGGCTATCTGAACCTCTACGTCGACTACGACGTCGTCGACAGCGATGCGCGTGAGGCGTTCGCCATGGTGGAGGGGCTGCTGCCGTGGAACGGTTTCGTCAAGGCCGGCCGCATGTTCCTGCCCTACGGCCTGCAACTGCAGGACGACGACGCCTTCATCCGCGAGGACACGTTCAACTTCAATGCGCGCGAGACCGCCTTCGAGGTGGGCTTCGAGCCGGAGCCCTTCACCATCATCGCGGCGGTGTCCGACGGCTCGGGCGGCGACCGCGACGTGCGCTTCACCAGCACGGCCTACGCGTTGCTGACCGATGTGCCGCTGGTGCACAGCGTGTTGTTGGGCAACTCGTTCTCCCGCGTCGGTTCGAGCACCGGCGACCGGATCGTCTACGGTTTCTTCGTCGGCACCACGATCGACAAGCTGACCCTGCTGGGCGAGGCCGACTTCCGCGACGACGCCGGCAGCGGCGGGCATTTCGTCACCTACGGCGAGGCCAACTACCTACTCTTCGATTGGTTCAACCTGAAGTTCGCCGCCGACTACTCCGACGACGACCGCGTCGGCTCGACGTTGACGGACGACTCGAAGAACCGCTTCAGCTTCGGCCTCGAGCCGTTCATCAACCGTTTTCTGCAGACGCGTCTGTTCTATCGTTTCAGCAACGGCGTGCGCTCGATCCCCGACCGCAACCGCGGCGAGCTGCTGGCCGAGGTGCACCTCTTCTTCTGAGAGTCCGACGCGTCGGACGCGTCCGACCTGTCCGACCTGTCCGACAGGTCGGACTCTCCGATTGACTAAGGCGAAAATTTGGCGAAAGTGGGGCTGTGCGGTTCTCCACCACACAGCCCTCGGCGGCGGCGCGCCTGGCCGACCTCGATCTCCCCGGGACCATCCATCTCGGGAGGACCGGACTCGACCCGGTGCGCCGTCTGCCGAGCGACGTCGAAGCCCTCGACTCCCTCCTGGGCGGTGGTTGGCCACGCGGCCGCTTGAGCGAAATCGTCGGCGGCCGCTCCTCCGGCAAAACCTCGCTCCTCTTCGCTTGCCTGGCCGCGGCGACGCGGCGCGGCGAAAGTGTCGCCTGCGTCGACGTCGCCGACGCTCTCCATCCCCCCTCGCTGCAACACGCCGGCGTCGACCTGCGCCGTCTACTCTGGGTGCGCCCGCCGGCCGACAAGGACGCGGCACGTTGCGCCGAATTGCTTTTGCAGGCCGGTGGCTTCGGCATCGTCGTGCTCGACTTCGGCGACGCCCTGCCGCGCGCCGTGCGTGATACCACTTGGTCACGACTGGCGCGGGCGAGCGAGCAGTCGCAGGCCGTCTGCGTCGTCGCCGCGCCGGCGCGCCTCGCCGGCAGTTGCGCCGCGGTGGCCCTGGCGCTGCGCCCGCAGCGGGTCGTCTGGAGCCCCGGGCTGTGGTCGCTGCTCGAGGGGCTGGACGTGACGGCCTTGCTGTCGCGCAACAAATTCGGCCCGCCGGCGGGCGACGTCGCACTGCACGTGCAGGCGTCGGTCTGACGCGCATCCTGCCGTGATGCATCGGATGCCGTCATGCGTTGTGGGTGTCTCCATGTGCCGGAGCTGCCGTTGGCGGCGGTGTTGCGGGCGCATCCCGAGTTGCACGGCACGGCCTTCGCCGTGGCCGACGCGCCTGGACCGCGGAGCCGACTGATCGCGGTGTCGCCGGCGGCGCGGCACGTCGGCGTCGAGGTCGGCCTGAGCGCGGCCCAGGCCCAAGCGCGCGCCGCCGGGCTGACGATCTTGCCGCGCTGCGCCGATCTCGAGCGGGCGGCGCAAGCGGCGCTGGGTGATGTCGCCGAGTCGCTGGCGCCGCGTGTCGAGGAGGCGGGCGAGGGGCTCGTCTACTTCGATGCGGTCGGCCTCGGTTCGCTGTTCGGCTCGGAAAACGAATTGGCGCAGGCGGCGGCGCGCCGGGCCGAGGTGGTCGGCTTGCCGGCGCAGGTCGGCATCGCCGGTTCGCGCGCGGCGGCGTACTTGGCGGCACGCGACGGCGGCGGTGTCACGGTGCTGCCGAGCGGCGAGGAGTGGAGTTTCCTGGCGCCGGTGGCGATCGACTTACTCGGACCGAGTCCGGCCTTGCAGGCGACTCTGCGGCGCTGGGGCATCCACACCATCGGGGCGTTGGCGGGGCTGCCGGCGGCGGCGGTGGCGACACGTCTCGGCGCCGAGGGCGTGCGGTTGGTGGCATTGGCGCGCGGCGACGACAGTGTCCCGCTGCAGAGCCGGCCGCCGGTGACTTCTTTCGAAGAAGGCGTCGAACTCGACTACGGCGTCGACTCGCTCGAACCGCTGGCCTTCGTCCTGCGCGGGTTGCTCGAGCGGCTGTTGGCGCGTCTGCAAGTGCGCGGCCTCGTCTGCGGCGATCTGCGCTTGCGGCTGCGTCTGGCGAATCGGGCACGCGACGAGCGCACGGTGGTGGTGGCGGCGCCGAGCAACGACGGCAAGTCGCTGCTGGCGTTGTTGCGGTTGCACCTGGAGCTGCATCCGGCCGCGGCCGCCGTCGAAGGCGTGGTCTTGCAAGCCTTGCCCGAGCGTTTGCGGCCGGCGCAGCTCGACCTGTTCCGCCCGAGCGGCCCGGCGCCGGCGCGGCTGGCGACGACTTTGGCGCGGCTGACGGCGCTGTGTGGCGCCGACCGGGTCGGTGCTCCGGCAGTGATCGAAGCGCACCGCCCGGATCTCTACGGTGTCGAGCCGTTTGCTGTCGGCGAGGCGAGCGGCGAAACCTGGGCTCGTCCGGCGTCGCCGGCGCTGCCGACGGTGTTGGCCTTACGCGCCGTGCGGCCGCCGCGCGAGATCGAAGTCCTCTGTCAACGCGATCGCCCGCACCTGGTGCGCGGCGAAAACCTCTCCGGCCGCGTCGTCCACGCCGCCGGCCCGTGGCGTCACCAAGGGAGTTGGTGGAATGAGGCCCACTACGCCCGCGACTATTACGACACCCAGCTCAGTGACGGCGGCGTCTACCGCATCTTCCGCGACCTGCACTCGTCGAAATGGTTCCTCGAAGGCTCCTACGACTAGGGCTGCGCCCGGCATATCTTCTACGGGCCGCTCCCCGTTGGGTCGCTTGCGGGCTGCCGTCGCGAAAACTCGACTCAGCAGCGCCGGCTTTGCCGGATCGAAGAAATCTAGCGGGCTGCGCCCAGCATATCTTCTACGGGCCGCTCCCCGTTGGGTCGCTTGCGGGCTGCCATCGCGAAAACTCGACTCGGCAGCGCCGGCTTTGCCGGATCGAAGAAATCTAGCTCGTTACAACGCTGAGGCGCTGAGGCGCAGAGATGGAAGATTCGTTGACGAGAGACATCATTGGGGCGGCAATCGAAGTACACCGTGAGTTGGGGCCCGGGCTTCTCGAGAGCATTTACGAGGAGTGCTTGTCTTGCGAGCTGGCGTCGCGTGGCTTGCGGCATGCGCGACAGAAGATTCTCCCGGTCCGCTACAAAGGGCGGTTGATGAAGATGGAACTGCGGATCGATCTTTTGGTGGAAGAGCAGGTGGCGATCGAACTCAAGGCCGTGGAAAAGATTCTTCCCGTCCATGCCGCGCAACTTCTCAGTTATTTACGATTGAGTGACATCTCGTTGGGGTTGTTGATCAATTTCAACGTTCCGGTTCTGAAGCACGGTATCCAGCGAATCGTTCATCGGCATACCGACTCTGCGTCTCGGCGCCTCTGCGTTGATCGTCTCCGTGGTGAAAATTGTGGCTGAGTATTGCGAGCTGCGGGTGCGCAGCAGCTTCAGTTTTCTGCGTGGCGCCGCGACGCCGGAGGAGTTGGTCGCGCGGGCGGCGGTGCTCGATACGCCGGTGTTGGCGCTGGGCGACGTCGGCGGCGTGTATGGGGCGCCGCGCTTTCATCGTGCTGCCGTCGCCGCCGGCATCCGCGCCATCATCGGCGCCGAGGTGCCGCTCGCCGAGCCGGGTGGCGGCAGTTTGTATCTCCTCGCCGGCGAGAGGCGCGGCTATCGCCATCTCTGCCGTCTTCTCACCGATGCCAAGTTGCGCCACGGTCGCAAGGGCGATGCCGCCGTCGCCTGGAGCGACCTGGAGGGACGTAGCGAGGGGCTGATCTGTCTCGCCGGGCAGATGCGGTTGGAGCACGAAGGTGTCGTGCCGCGTTTGCGGAAGCTCTTCCCCGGCCGCCTCTATGTCGATGTGCAGCGGCACCTCGATCCCGAACAAGAACGCCGCAACCGTCGCCTAGTCGACCTCGCCCATCACCATCAGTTACCGCTGCTCGCCACCAATGCCGTCGCCTTCGCCACGCGCGCGCAACGACCGCTCTTCGACGTCCTCACCTGCATCCGCGAGAAGACCCATCTCGATGCCGCCGGGCGGCGACTCGACCGCAACGCCGAACGCTTCTTGCGCCCGGCGCGCCACATGACGGCTCTTTTCGCCGATCTGCCGGAGGCTATCACCAACACACGCCGTGTCGCCGAACAGTGCGAGTTCACGCTCGCCGATCTCGGCTACCGTTTCCCCGAGTATCCGCTGCCCGCGGGACAAACGCCGATGGGCTATCTGCGCCACCTCGCCTACGAGGGCGCGTGGGGCCGTTATGGTCGTGTCGGCGAACGGGTGCGGCGCCAGCTCGAACACGAGTTGCACATCATCGGCAAGCTCGACCTCGCGGGTTATTTCCTCATCGTCTGGGACATCGTCCGCTTCTGTCGCGACAACGGCATCTTGGCGCAGGGCCGCGGCTCGGCGGCGAACTCGGCCGTGTGTTATTGTCTCGGCATCACCGCCGTCGATGCCGTCGGCATGGAGCTGTTGTTCGAGCGCTTCCTCTCAGAAGAGCGGGGCGAGTGGCCCGACATCGACATCGACTTGCCGAGCGGTGAACAGCGCGAGCGCGTCATTCAGTACGTCTACCAGCGCTACGGCGAACGTGGCGCCGCCATGACCGCCAATGTCATCACATACCGCACGCGCAGTGCCATCCGCGAGGTGGGCAAGGCGCTCGGCTTCTCCCTCGAGCAGGTCGACCGCTTGGCGAAGCTGCTGCGGCGCTTCGAGTTCCGCGACGGTGCCGACGAACTCGATGCGCAACTGCGCGCCGGCGGCGTCGACCCCACGGCGCCACGGGTGCGGCAGCTCGTCGAGCTGGTCGGCCAGATCCAGCACCTGCCGCGCCACCTCGGCCAACACTCGGGCGGCATGGTCATCGCCGCCGGGCGCCTCGACGAAGTCGTACCGCTGGAACCGGCGAGCATGCCGGGGCGCGTCGTCGTGCAGTGGGACAAGGACGATTGCTCCGACTTGGGCATCATCAAGGTCGATCTACTCGGCCTCGGCATGATGGCCGTGCTGGAAGAGACGATCCCGCTGATTCGCCGGCACGAAGGCGTCGAAGTCGATCTGGCGCGGCTGCCGCCCGACGACCCGGCGACCTATGCCATGCTGCGCCGCGCCGATACCGTCGGCGTCTTTCAGGTCGAGAGTCGCGCCCAGATGGCGACGCTACCGCGCCTACGGCCGGAGCGGTTCTACGACCTCGTCGTCGAGGTGGCCCTCATCCGCCCCGGGCCGATCGTCGGGCAGATGGTGCACCCGTACCTCAACCGTCGTAACGGCCGCGAGCCGGTGACCTATGCCCACCCCGACCTCGAGCCGATTCTGGCCCGTACTCTCGGCGTGCCGTTGTTCCAGGAGCAGTTGCTGCGCATGGCCATGGTCTTGGCCGACTTCACCGGCGGTGAAGCCGAGGAGCTACGGCGTGCCATGGGCTTCAAGCGTTCGGTCGAACGCATGGACGAAATCGAGAAGCGCCTGCGGCGCGGCATGAGCAGGCGCGGCATCGACGTGGCGACGCAGGATGAGATCGTGCGCAGCATCACTTCTTTCGCCCTCTACGGCTTTCCCGAATCCCATGCCGCCAGCTTCGCTCTGTTGGCGTACGCTTCGGCCTATCTGCGCCGGCATCATCTGGCGGCTTTCACCTGTGCTCTGCTCAATCAATGGCCGATGGGCTTCTACCATCCGGCGACGATCATCAAGGACGCGCAACGCCATGGCCTGCACGTGCTGCCGGTCGACATCACGCGTTCGGATTGGAAGTGCACGCTGGAGGATTTTGCACCACGGAGGCACGAAGACACGGAGAGGAATGCGGAGAATCGTTCCTGGGGTACTTCTCCACGTCTCGGCGCCTCCGTGGTGCAAAATCCTTTGTCGGTGCGTCTGGGGCTGCGCTACGTGCGCGGCTTGCGCGCCGAGGCGGCGGCACGCATCGAAGCCGAGCGGGCGCGACGGCCGTTTCGCGACGTGGTCGAGACGGCGGTGCGGGCCGAGTTGCGCGACGACGAGGTGCAAACGTTGGCGCATGCCGGAGCCTTCGCGGCCTTCGGCCTGACGCGTCGGCAAGCGTTGTGGCAGGCCAGTGCCATCCCGCAGGGGCCGCTGCTGCGCCATCCCGAGGGGGAGGAGCGATCTTCCCGAATCGGTTCTTCACGGGCGCAAGAGGTATTGCCCGAGATGAACGATCTCGAGCGGTCGTTGGCGGATTATCGCGAAGTCGGCCTCACTATCGGACCGCATTTGGTGGCGTATCTGCGCGCCGCCCTGCGTCGCGAGGGGTTGTTGTGTGCCCGTGATCTCGAAAGCGCACGCAACGGGCAGTGGGTCGAGTTGGCGGGCTTGGTGATCGTGCGGCAGCGTCCGGGGACGGCGAAGGGCATGTGTTTCCTGACACTGGAGGACGAAACCGGCTTGGCCAATGCCGCCGTGCAGCCGCAAGTCTTCGACCGCTACCGCGGCGTGCTGCACACGGCGCCGCTGCTGCGCGTGGCCGGGCCGCTGCAGAAAGTCGACGGCGTCACCCACATCCTCGTGCGCCAACTCGCCGAAGTGCCGCTACCGAAGCCGGGGCAGCCCGTCTGACCTATTGGTGCAACGGACCAATGGCTGCACAGCATGGGGGACTGTCCCCTTCCGGCAGGAGTTCAGGTGTGCCAGGGATCGATCAAGTCGATACCCAAATCGTGGAAGTGGCGTGTGTTGCGGGTCGCAAGGCAGGCGCGCCGCGCGGCGACGATGCCGGCGATTTCGACGTCGCGAAAGTCGATGCTCTTGCCTTGCCCATGTCGCTCGGCGGCAAGGTGGGCAGCGATGCGAGCCGCCGCCGTGTCGAAGGACAGCACGCGGCCATCGAGATCCGCTAGAATCGCTTGCTCGAACGCCTTCTCGAGTTGGTCGCGGCGACGACTTTTCGGCAGGAGTTCCAGGCCGCAGCGCACTTCGAAGATGGAGATCGTGGTCGTCCACAATGACTCGATCGGCTGGTCGTCGAGCCAGCCGACGATGCGCGATTCCGGCTCGCGCTGCATCATCGCCGAGAGCACATTGGTGTCGAGGACGATCATCGGGTGAAGCGGACGGGGCGGGCTTTGGTGCCGCGCACTTCCGCAATGTCGCCGTCGAGCCCGACCTCGGCGAAGCGAGCGCGCCAGCGACTGCCGAGGCCTGGACCCATGCTGTCCTCGGAGCTCACCGCATTGCGGAGGATGTTGCGGACCTCTTCCTCCATACTCTGGCCATGGCGTTTGGCGCGTCGAAGCAGCCGCTGCTTCACGTCTTCTTCCAGGTTCCGCACGATGAGCTGAGCCATGTCGAATCGCTAGCATGCTAGCGTTGTCGCGGCAATCGCCCGACATCGGGTTGGCGGAGCTCTTTCGTCCCATCCTGCTAGGCCGTAGGATGACGGCACGCCATCATCCGGAGGAGTCATGATCATCGTTGCAGGAGAGGTCGTCGTCGCCGAGGGGGTCGTGGAGCAGGTTCGCGGCGCCCTCGTCGACATGCAGAACGCCACCCGCCAAGAGGCCGGATGCCTCGCGTACAGCTTCGCCGTCGACGTCGGCGATGCCACCAAGATCCACATCTTCGAACGCTGGCAGTCGATGGACGCGCTGGCGGCCCACTTCAAGACGCCACACATGGCCGCTTTCGGCTTGGCCGTCGCCACGGCGCAACCCAAGTCCATGGACATCAAGGCTTACGACGTCGCCGGCGAAGTGCCGCTGCCCCAGGGATGACGATGCCATACTCCGACTACCAACACCTCCGCTTCGAGCGCCGCGACAACGGCGTGTTGCTCATGACCCTCGACCGGCCGCCGGTGAACGCCACCGACACGCGCATGCACTGGGAGCTGACCGAGGTGTGGAAGACGATCGAGGCCGACGACGCCGTGCGCGTCGTGCTCGTCACCGGCGCCGGCAAGGCCTTCTCCGCCGGCGGCGACATCAGCCTCCTCGAGGAACTCGCCGGCAACCCGCGCGCCGTCAACCACACCCTGCGCGAGGCCGCCGCGCTCGTCATGAACATGGTCAACCTCGAGAAGCCGATCATCTCGGCGATCAACGGCGTCGCCGTCGGCGCCGGACTCGCGGTCGCCCTCATGGCCGACATCTCGATCATCTCCGAAACCGCGCGCTTCACCGATGGCCACCTGCGCCTCGGTGTCGGGGCCGGCGACCATGCCGCCATCGTCTGGCCGTTGCTCTGCGGCATGGCCAAGGCCAAGTACTACCTGCTGACCGCCGAGTTCATCGACGGCAAGGAGGCGGAACGCATCGGCCTGGTCAGCTTGTGCGTGCCGCCCGAGCAGTTGATGGACAAGGCGTGGGACGTCGCCAACCGTCTCGCCGCCGGGCCGCAGAACGCCTTGCGTCTGACCAAGCGCGCCCTCAACGGCTGGATCCGCATGGCCGGCCCGGTCTTCGACAACTCGCTCGCCTACGAGATGCTCAATTTCCTCGAAGCCGACGCGCAAGAGGGTATCGCCGCGCTCAAGGAGAAGCGCCCGCCGAAGTTCGCCTGAGGTCGACTTACCAGGAGTGATCCTCGCGCGCTTCCATCCCGGCGGCGTGCCGAGGCGGCGGAGCGGCAGACGTGGCGCCGCCGCCTCGGCATCGCATCCGTCGCGGGCTACCGCTGGCGCGCGACGACGGGTATGGTGCGCCGCATGCCCGTCGTCAGCGCCATCGACCTGTGCCGTAGCTTCGGCGAACGTCTCGTCCTCGACCACGTCTCCTGCGCCATTCAGCGCGGCGAACGAGTCGGCCTCGTCGGTGCCAACGGCTCGGGAAAGAGCACGCTCGGACGCATTCTGGCGGGTGTCGACAAGCCCGATGCGGGCGAGGTGGCGCCGCGCCGCGATGCGCGCATCGCCTACCTCGGTCAATTTCCCGACCTCCAGCCGGGACAGGCGGCGCGCGACGTCGCCTTGTCCGGCCTCGAAGACTGGTGCCGGACACGCGCGCGCTACGAAGCCCTCAGTGCCGAGATCGGCGCGGGCCAACTCGACGACGCTTCGCTCGCCCAGCACATCGAGGCCCAGGCCAAGGCTGCCGAAGAACTGGAGCACCTTGGCGGCTGGGATCTCGTGCACCGCGCCGAAGCGGTACTCGGTCACCTCGGTATCGCCGACGTCGAGGCCGATGTCGGGTGCATGAGCGGCGGCGAACAACGACGTGTCGCCCTCGCCAAAGTCCTCGTCGCCCAGCCCGACTTCGCCGTGCTCGACGAGCCCACCAACCATCTCGATCTCGACACGGTCGACTGGCTCGAACGCTTCCTCATCGACGAATACCGCGGCGCCTTGTTGCTGATCACGCACGATCGCTACCTCCTCGACCGCGTCGCGACGCGCACGTTCGAACTCAGCCGCGGCAAGCTCTATCGCTACGACGGCGGCTACGAGACCTACCTCGCGGCCCGTGCCGAGCGGCAAGCGCTCGAGGAGCGCACCGAGCAGAATCGTCAGCGCTACCTGCGCAACGAACTCGAATGGCTGCGTCGCCAACCGAAGGCGCGCACCACCAAATCGCAAGCACGCATCGACCGCATCGAAGCCGCGGCCGCCATCGACAAGCCACGCGCCGAACGGCGCGCCGAGCTGGCCGTCGCCGAAAGCCGCAGCGGCAAGACCATCCTCGAACTGCACGGACTCGGCATCGACCTCGCCGGACGATCGTTGGTGCGCGGCTTGACGCTACATCTCACGCAGGGTGAACGCGTCGGCATCGTCGGCCCGAACGGCTGCGGCAAGTCGACGTTGCTCCGATGTGTCCGCGGCGATCTCGAGCCGACGTCGGGGTCGGTCGTGCGCGGCGTCAACACGCGCATCGCCTTCCTCGATCAATTGCGCAGCGGACTCGACGACGCCGCGACCGTCTTCGAAAATGCGATCGGCGACCTCGGCGTCATCCGCATCGGCGACCGCGAACTGACGCCGCGCAGTTATCTCGAAGGATTCCTCTTCGACTACGCGGGACAGAAAACGCGCGTCGGATCCCTTTCGGGCGGCGAGCGCGCCCGGGTGGCGTTGGCCAAGCTGTTGGCGCAGCCGGCGAACCTGCTGGTGCTCGACGAACCGACCAACGACCTCGACGTCGAAACGCTCGAGTCGCTCGAAGGCTTGCTGCTCGAGTTCGGCGGCTCGGTGCTGGTGGTGACGCACGATCGTTATTTCCTCGACCGCATCGCGACGTCGATCCTCGCCTTCGAGGAGGATGGGCGTGTGGTGCGCCACCACGGCAGTTACGCCGACTATCTCGAGGCGCGCCGCCAACGGCAGCAGGAAGAGAAGGCGGCGACGCGTCCTGCTGCCCGGCCGGTCGAGGCGCGTGCCACCAAGCCCACCAAGCTCAGTCGGGCGGAGGAAAACGAGCGCCAAGCTCTGCCCGACCGCATCGAGGCGGCCGAGCAGGAAGTGGCGGCGCTCGAACGGCAACTCGCAGATCCGGAATTGTATGCGACCCGCGGCGCCGAAGTGGCGGGCCTACTGTCCCAGCTCGAAGAAGCCAAGCACCGCGTCGAGCAGCTGGTGGAACGCTGGGAAGATCTGGAGACCCGCGCCGAAGCCGCCCGCGGAACATCCGTTTGACGACGGAGCACAGCTACATACAGAGGTGCTCCCCGAATCGGACTACGGCTGCGTCCCCATGGGGTACCCCATGGTCGCGTTCATGCACTCCCGCCGCGCAAGGCAGTGCTTGGAGATGCAAGTACTCAGAATCGGTCGAACCTGCGGCGCGATTCCCGTCCTACGGCTCACGTGCTTCACGATCTGCTCGATTGCGATGTCGTCGAACGACGTCGTGGAGAGCGCGTCGTGCGCACTCCAATACGTTCCGTCGCGAAAGACGAGGGCAACCGACCGTCGCCGAACCGTCGCCGGCTTCCCCCGCGTACGCACCTCGACGCGGTCGGACGTACAAATCGCCACCACATCCTCGAGGGGGCGTCTGCGGATTACCGTTCGGTCGAGAGAGTTGTCGATCATCTCGTCTTCTTCGAAGACGTAGTAGTGACCGAGTTGCGCCAACGTGTACCCGAAGGCTGGAAGTCCGACCATGAACAGGAGCGCCAGAGTGCTGACGATACCGGAGGCTTCCTCGTCGGGACGGGGTGGGCGATTCTCAGTGCCAAACGTCACCGTTTCGATGTCGCGCAGGACCCTTGCGTCTGCAAGCCCGCCAATGAGGAGTCCGACCACGGCAGCGGCGGGGATCCATTCCCACCATTGAGGGTGCAAGATCAGCGCGCCGCGTGCGATGGACTCGAAGTGAAGCGCGCTGGCATGGCGCAGCACCAACCAGAATCCGAATCCACCCGCTCCTCCGATCGTAGCGAACACGAAGGAGCGCACCCACTCGCGCCATTCGATCAAGCTCTGCGTGTCGCTCGATGGCGTGCCTCCCTCGGCCGTCAGCACACGATCTCGGCGCGGCGGCCCGATCCAGTGCGGCAGCCAGCGACAAGTGATGTAGGCGAGAGTGGCAAGTAAGGCGCCGTATAGGGTGAAGATAGCTAGGAATTGCACGGTTCTTCGGCGATCAGAAGTTGAGAATCTAGATCCTCACTACTATCCCGCGTGCACGTCCTCGGTCCAGATGTATCCCCACCCGTAGATGGCGATCGGCCCACCAGCCTCGCACGTGGTAGGTGTTCTCCTTGTCCTCCTATCCGTTACGCAAGGCATCGCGTCTGAAGCGCGGGTGCCGATGCTGGAGCGATAGCGTCTGGTGTAGCGCGTCCCCGTCGATCCTTGGTGGGGTTGCGTGGAACGTGGCTGTCTTGGCGACTTCGGCAATCATGTGCCATGTCGAGGAGGTCTTGCAGTACAGGGGGCGCGACATGAGTCACCGTAGCTTCACGCTCGAATGCACGCCGGACACGTTCCGGGCGAGGGGCGTCGCTGGCAGCGCCTTGCGGACGATTGCGGCAACTCCTCATGAAGCGAGTCGCTGCCGGCGACTGTGGGCCGACGTCGGCGCCGGATTCTGGACGGAGCGCTCGCGCTGGGACGACGCCCGCTGGCAGAGGCATCTTCAGCAGCCGAATGTTTCCTTCCTGATCGCACGGGTGTCCGGCGAGGTCGCCGGCTGTTTCGAATTGACCGTCCTCAGGCGCGGCGTGCGCATCGAGGGCTTCGGGCTGCTTCCGTCCTATCGAGGGCGTGGCCTCGGACGCGAGTTGCTCGATGCCGCCACCGAGCGAGCCTTTGCCGCCGGAGCACGCAAGGTCTGGCTCCATACCGCCACCGATGATCACCCCCATGCGCTGCCGAACTACTTGTCCGGCGGCTACCGCATCGTGCGGGAGCGGGAACTCAGGCGTCCGATGCCGCCGCCTGCGGCTTCCGCCCGCGGCGAACGAGAAGGCGGCGCGCCGTGAGCCTACCGTGATGACGGCGGGCGGGAGCACGAGGAGTTTGGGGAAATGGCGACGTAGGAAGCCTTGGCCGACGACAGCGATTCGGCTGGCCTGCTCGCTGGCGCTGGCGCGGATCAGATGGCTGGACTACCACAGGCAGATCCATGCGCCGGCGAGCAGAGAAGGTGGAGGGCGTAGCGAACTTAACCGCAGCTTCGGCCCCCAGGGTCATGAGTATGGTCCGAATCGTCGCTAGCGACCGCGCACGGCGCGCACCATAAATGAGCGCGCTTTGCCGATTTCGATCACACCACCGGTGTTACGCTGGATGGCAAAGATGGAGGAGGGGCGGGAACGGTTGGTCGTCGACGAGGCGAAGTTGCCATCGAACAGGGCTAAACCAATGCTGATACCGCTGGTCGAGCAACTACAATCCGGCGCCGTGATGTCGTTACAGCCGCTGCAAGTCGACAGGTGGAAGGGGTTGTCGACCAGGTTTTCGTAGTCGACGATACTCTGCAATTCTCGGATGTTGGGTAGACGCCAGTCGGTATGGCCGGCAAACCCACTGCCGGCGTTGAGCTGTGCCAAGAAGCCGGTGATCGCACTGCCTAGCTCGGTCTCGGAGGGCGAGTCCGTCCATGGATACAAGTTCCATCGACTGTGGAGGCCGGAGCCGTCGTCCTTCTTTTCCCACATCAGGCCGGTGACGTTGTCGGAAATCGTGCCGTCTCCGTTGTCGGTGTAAGACAACGTCGCGCCGCCCTGAGTCTCGCCGTCGCTGCCGGTGTGGAACGGAGTCAGCTGCCCGGTGGCGGGGAACAACGCATGCGTAGCGTTGCAGGCGGTGAGGCTGCTCTTGCACGTCGCCAGTTGATCGTTGCAGGTGGTAACATCGAGCGGCAGCGTTCCACCATGTAGCGCGCTGCCCACTTCCGCCATGCAGATCCCCATGAAGTGGCTCGCGGCGCTACGTTCCGCCGTGCCGGGGCAATCGACGGAATCGTCGGCGGCCTTACGTTCGAGCGCGTCCCACTTGCCTCCGAACTTGCCGGTGCAACTGGTCAGCCCGGCGCTGAGGGCTGGACCATTGCCGCTCAGGGCGAATTTTTTCTGCGCCTTGGCGACACAGGCCGCCAGTTTACCGACGAGATCGTTCTGCCCCGCAGCGCATTTTTGCTCGGGCGTGGCTGCCGCCAGCGCCACGTGACTGGTGGCCAGGCACAGAATCAGGCTCAACGAACCGAGCCGCGCGCTTCGACTCCCCCCCATCGTGCGTGGTCGGCTGGCGCTCGCTCGCAACCGGGTGACGACTCGATTCATAGGCCACCTCGCACGGCACGTACCAGGCACTCCGAATAATCGAAGGAATGATTGTCTCCGCGCTCGAACCGCACGCTGAACAGTTTCCCGGAAGGACCGAGGCTCGTTCCATCCGCGGGGATCATCGTCGATGAGCAATACGCCAGGTGGTAGCTCTCGCCGGTACAACTGCAGCTCGGCTGATTGATGTCGGTGCAACCGGTACAGGTCGTGGCGTGGAAGGCGCGATGGATCATCGGGCCGCCGCTCTGCGCCTCGTAGTCGATCAAGCTACTCAGCTCTTTGATGTTCGGGATGCGCCAGTCCGTATGGCCGGCAAACCCAGCGCCACTGTTGAGGGTCGCCAAAAACTCGGTGACGATCGTCTCTGCCGGGCTCAGCACGGGTCCCCACTTGAAGGTTCGAGCACGGCCATGAATGCCCGTGGTATCGTCCTTCTTCTCCCACATCAGGCCCGTGACGTTATCGGTGATCGTGCCGTTGCCGTTGTCGGTGTACGACAACGGTAGCCCCGCCCGCTGGTCGCCATCGCTCCCCAGGCCATATCCGGTGGTCTGACCGGTAGAAGGAAGCGGCGATGTACCGACCTCACAGCCTGCGAGCTTATCGTTGCAGCTGGCGAGATCGCTATTGCAAGTCGATACATCGAGCGGCAGCGACCCGCCGTCGACGGCCTCGGCCAACTCATCGACGCACGCCTGTACGAAGACCCGTGTCGCCAGCCCGTCGGCGGTCCCGGGGCAACTGCTGCCGGCGTCGGAGGCTTCCTGCTCGAGTTCCTGCCAGGTGTCGTAAATCTCCCTGGTGCAGGTGGAGACAGAGGCATTCAACGCCGCCGCATCTCCGTCGAGCGCATACTTCTTTTGCGCTTTGGCGAGACAAGCTGCCAACTCGCCGGCTGCCTCGTTCTGGCCAGCCTCGCACGATTGCTCGGGCGTCGTCGCTGCCCAGGCAATCGGGCTGATGAGAAAGATCACGGTCGCTAGCTCTAAAGATCGCCGTCGCACGATGGAACGGCTCCTGGCCCGTGAAAGTCGATCGAGCATGACCACAACCCCTAGCTATAAGGAAGGAGAATAGACCCAGATGGTACCGGAGGCGGGTGGGCTGGTGAGCCCCCCCTCGGTGTCAACCGCATCGAAGGTGAATAGATCCGCTCCGGTAAAATTTCTCCGTGGCCTGTAGCACAGGGTCGGACCGGTGGTGTTCGTCCCGTTCGAAGGCTTCGGGGCGAAGTCGATGAGGATGCCGTTGGAGGTGCTATCGACGCGTCGAAAGGCCGTGCTCCACATCCCATCGGGATCCTCACCTTTGAGATCGATGGGAATGCACGGACTGTTGGCAGGTCCGGTATAGAAGCCATCGAAGACGAGAGGGGGAGAATTGACCGTGATGCTGAAGTTGGTGACGAAGGCGTCGCTACCCCCGCCCGCGGTGCCGCCGTCGTCGCGCAGGGTCCCCTGGATGTTGGCGGTGCCGTAAGTCCCCGGCGTGGTCAAGAAAGCCAGGGTACCGTCTTCCATGTCAAGGGTCGGCGGCTCATCGAACGTCAGGTTGCCAGTCGTGGAAACGGTGCTCAGCTCGAGACTCAGGCTCTGCCCCGCGTCGGTGGCCGTTGAGCCGACCGAGAACCCTGTCGCCCAACCGTGGATGGTTTGCGGATCGGGCCTCGACAGGTCGTTCTCATATGGGACACTGCTACCCAAATCGTAAGGTGCTGCCTGGTAACCCTCGAACGTTGCTGACATCGGGGTGTGTCGCCAGATCTTGTAGCCGGGCTGGAAGGATGGCGCGCTGTTGCGGTGGTTGCGATTGAAGATCGTTTTGCAAGCCAACTTGCTTGGCTTGGTGCTCACGCAATTGGGACTGGTGAGAAGGCGCGACGTCACGCCGGCGCGCCGAAGAGTGATGGTGACCGGAGCTTGCAGCGTTGCCGTACCGGTCTCGCTGGCGGCAATCTTCTTGCGTTTCGCACTCAGTCGGTACGGAGTCGGCGCACCGGCACGGAGGCGCGCGACCTTGATGGTGGTCAGACCGTCGCTGCTCTTACAGGCAATCTCATCCACGCTGTCGACGCAGTTTTCGGCTGCGAGCGTGACCCGAAAATCGGTTGCATCGGCGACGACCACCGAGGCCGCGCTGTGAGCGGCCAATGCGGCGACGAAGTCGTCGTCGTCGGTGTCGTACTTGAGATCCACGACACCCTTTTCCCCGGCCGGGTCGACGTTAGCACTCAACTTCACGGCCGAACGAACCATCGCCTTTGACCCGCTTGCCGCAGCGACTTCATTGTGAGGCCAACTGAGGGATAGCGCGGTCAAAAGTGTCACAACGCCGGAGCGAACCATCGCCGCATCGCTTGCCATTGACCTCGGACCCTACGGTAGGGACACCCTATCTGTCAATGTAGAATCCGGCGCAGTGGGGTCACTGTGATCACCAGGGACTACGTCAGCATTGGGTGTGCGGCCGCCGGGAACTCCCCGTTAAGTGAGTCGCTGTAGGCGACTTTAGGCCGACGTCGGCGCCGGATTCTCGACGGAGCGCTCGCGTTGGGACGACGCGCGCTGGCCGAGGCATCCTCGGCGGCGAATGTCTCCTGCCTAGTCGCATGGGTTTTGGATGCCTTGGCGAGGTTCGGTGGCCGTGCCACACCACACCACGGAAGGCCTGCAAGACAGGAGGGCCTCCCCATGGATGTCCCCAAGGTCGTGCCGTTTGTCCGCTAAACCTAGAAGTCGTGCCTGATTATCGACGCTTCCCGACGAGGGCGAATACGGCGCCTTGCGGGTCGAGGCCGTTGATGACGAACTCATCGCCGGGAATCGGGTCGGGGCCGGCGATCACCTGGCCGCCCTTCGCTTGTACCGTGGCGACTGCCACGTCGAGGTCGGGGACGCGGAAGTAATAGAGCCACATCGGTGCCGGCATGGCGTCGGGCTTGCGCATCACCGCGCCGAGCATGAAGCCATGGCGCAGGAACTCGTAGGTTCCCAGCGGACCCATGTCCATGTCACCGTCCTTCTTCCAGCCGAAGAGTTCGCCATAAAACACCTTGGCGGCCTCCGGGTCGGTGGTGACCAGTTCGTTCCATGCACAGTGCCCGTCGCGTGGCGCCTCGGCGGCGAACGACTCGCTCACGCCGCCTTCGACACTGCCCTTCATCACATAAAAGGGTACGCCCTGCGGGTCGGCGACGAAGGCGAAGCGCCCGACGCCGGGGATGTCGCTCGGTTCGAGGTGGACGCTGCCGCCCTTGGCGCGGATGGCGGCGGCACAGGCGTCGACGTCGTCGACGCCGATGTAGCCGGCCCATAACGGACGCGCTCCGCCGGCGAGCATCTCGGGAGAGAGGGGCATCATGCCGCCGACCTCGGTGCCGTTCATCGCGAAGAGTCGGTAGTCCATGCCGGATTGGCCGCTCGGAGCGAAACTCCAGCCGAGCACGGCGCCGTAGAATGCCGCTGCACCGTCGGGGTCGGTGGTCATCAACTCGTACCAGATGTAATCGCCGTGCTTGTTGGCCATGCTCTTCCTCCCGCCGCACGCACGGTCACGTGAGAACACCGTTCTCGTGCCATGCGGGCGGATCTGCTTGCTACGTGTGACGGCAAGATTGGCAGAATCCGGTGCTCGACGGCAAGTCGAACGGGCCGATCAAGCGATGGTCGCGAGGATGGTGTGCGCCAGCTGTGTACCGCTGCGCCAGGCACCCTCGACCTTGCCGGTGTCGAGCCAGTCGCCGCAGAGTCCGAGTCGAAGTTCCCGATCCCAAGCGTGCCCCTGTTGCAGTGGGGGATCACATTCGGCGTAGCGCCAGCGGTGTGCCGACACGGGCGCATCAGCCGGCCCCCCCAACTCGGCGAAGGCACGCGCCAGGGTTGCGACCACCTGGGCGGGCTCGGCTTCGACGTGGGCGTCGCTCCAGTCGGCGTTCGCGTGCAGCAGCCACGTCTCGGCGCCGTCGCGTCCCGGCTTGGCGCGATTGCGTGCCACCCAACGCAGGGGGCCTTCATTGACGAAGGCGGCATCGAAGGGAAGGTCGAGCGCCGTGGGCAACGAGACCCAGGCCGCCCAGCAGGCACGCATGCGGGCGCGCCCGGCCAGCTCGGCCAAGTGGGGCGCCAGCGGCTGCAACAAGGGCACGGCCTGCGGTGCCGGCACGGCGAGTACGAGCGTGTCGAAGGAGGTCGCACTAAGGCCGCCCTCGCGGCTTGCGAGCCGCCAGCCTGCGTCCTCTAGGGTGATGCGGTCGACCGTGTGCGACAGATGAAGTTGCGCCGCCGCGGTCAGGTGGCGTACCGGTGCCGTCATGCTGGGCGCGCCGACGAAGCGTTCGGTGCCGGATGAACTGGCCGCGGATCGCGTTCCGCCGAGCACGGCGAGGCGCGGGTGCCAGGCTGCCGCCACGCCGGCGGCACACCAGCGATCTACTTCGGCGCGGAAGTCGGGATCACGAGCGGTGAAATACTGTGCGCCATGGTCGCAGGCCCAGCCGTCGCCGCGCCGCGTGCTCATGCGACCGCCGACGCCGCGGCTCTTGTCGAAGACGTGTACGTCGTGGCCCGCTTGGCGTAGCAGGTGGCAGCAGGTGGCGCCGGCGATGCCCGCGCCGACGATGGCGATCGCGCGCCCCGTCATCCGTGCCACCCTTGTCGCCAGCGACGTTCATCCTTCAGCTCGCGCCAGGGCAGGCGAAAGCGACGGCCGGAGTAGACGGCTTCCAGTTCGACGAACTCGACGGCGGCGGTCGGATCGGCAGGCTCGACGACGGCGACGACGACGAAGTGCTTCTCCTTGTCGACCGGCTGCCGCGCCGTCCACTTGGTGGCGCGCAGCTTCTTGGGGTGCAGCGAGGTGCGTAGCTCGGGCATCGCCTTCACCGTGTCATGCGGACGCGGCGATGCAAGGCGCCGCCGCATGACTTGGCGGAGGTTTCGGGTTAGGAAGCAGGTCATGAACGATGTCCTCGCGCTGTGCCTCGACTTGCCCGAGCGCCGGTTCGCCGCCGGCGAGGATGTGCTCCACGAAGGGGCGCGCACCGGGATGGTCTACGTCTTGGTCGAGGGCGAGGTCGAGGTGCTCAAGGGCGACATTCAGGTGACCACGTGTGCCGAGCCCGGCGCCTTCTTCGGCGAGATGTCGGCGCTGCTCGACGCGCCGCACACCGCGACCGTTCGTACCCTGACGCCGACCAGCTTCCGTGTCGCCGAGAACGCCGTCGCGTTTCTGCAGTCGTCACCCCAGATCGCACTCGCCATCGCCCGTCTGCTGGCGAAGCGGCAGCAGGCGATGACCTCGTACTTGGCCGACATCAAGCGGCAATTCGAGGACCAGGCCGACCACATGGCGATGGTCGACGCGGTGCTCGAGACGCTGGTGCACCACCAGGACCAAGAGCAGATTCCCGGCTCCGACCGCGATCCCGAACCCTACATGGATTGACGGCCGCGCCGGTGCGGGGCCTCAGGCGGGCGTCCGGACCAGCGGGGCGTCGAGGCGGACTTCCTCGTCGCCGGCGAGCGAGAACCAAGCCGCCGTCGACGCTTCGGTGTCGATGATGATGTGCGTCGGCACCGGTCCGATCTGCCGTCCGGCATTGAAGATCCAGGTGTTGCCGAGGCGATCGACCCAGGCACCGCCTTGGCGGAACGGGGCTTGGTGGATGTGGCCGGTGAGGACGAGGTCGGGTTGGTAGCGCTCGATCCACGTGACGAGATCGGCATCGCCGTAGTGGCGTGATCCGGCCCAGCTCACGGGCGAGGCCTCGGGCGGGGCGTGGTAGATCCAGATCCAACGCGCCGCACGCTGGGCTGCATCGCGCTCCAGTTGCGCGGCGACGGCTTCGCGTGCGCACGGGCCGTCCCACCAAGGGCAAATCGTAAAGGTGGTGTCGTCGACGACGACGGATTCGCCGTCGACGGGGATGCCGAGTTGGCGCACGCGCGACATCCAGCGTGCGAATTTCTCACCATCGGAGTTGCGCGCGTTGAGGTCGTGGTTGCCGGAGCTGACGATCAGCTTGGTCTTGGACCCGAGACGGCGCAGGTACTGCAGGATGACGACGATTTGGGCGTCGAGGCTGACGGTGGACGAGATGTCGAGATGGTCTCCCGCGAGCACCAGCAAGTCGAACTGTGGCGCGACGTGATCGAGCCAGTCGAACTGCTTGAGCGTGTAGTGGAGGTCGGAGACCAGGAGGAACTTCATCGATGTGTCGAGGAAGTAGCACGACCGGCCCGCCGTCTCCATCTGGGATTGGGGCGAAAGGCGAAAGGCGAAAGGCGGAAGGCGAAAGGCGAAAGGCGGAAGGCTGAATGTGGAGGGGTGGGTGTTGGTTGGCTTGTCGTCCCGACTTCCTGCGCGCTCCGTTCGCTTTCTGCTTTTCGCTTTCCGCCGGTGAGACACCTTGACGCGTCGGAGCGCGGCGCGCATGACCGAGGCATGGAATCCTTCTCCCGCTGGCGCCCGCATCCTTGGCATGGTCTCGAACCCGGGGCGCAAGCTCCGTCCGTGGTGCAGGTCTTCATCGAAATCACCCCGTTCGACTTGGTGAAGTACGAGGTCGACAAGGAAAGCGGCTACCTCAAGGTCGACCGGGCGCAGAAGACGTCGTCGCTGCCGCCCGTTCTCTACGGCTTCATCCCGCAGACCTATGCCGGCCCGCGGGTCGCGGCGCTGATGGCTGGGGCCGCCGAGGGCGACCACGACCCGCTCGACATTTGCGTGCTGAGTGAGCGCCCGATCACTCGCGCCGAGGTGCTGCTGCAGGCGCGGGTCGTCGGCGGGTTGCCGATGCTCGACGGCGGCGAGGCCGACGACAAGATCGTCGCCATTCTCCACAGCGATACCGTGCTCGACCGCATCCACGACGTGCGCGACGTGCCCGAGGCTTTGATGGATCGCCTCATCCATTACTTCGCGACCTATAAGTTGCCGCGCCACGGCGATTCGCCGGTGAGCATCGGCGCGCCGTACGACAAGGCGCACGCCGAGGCCGTCATCCGCGCCGCGATGGCGGATTACCAGGAGCGCTTCGGCATCGCTTGATTCGCGCGACGCGTCGTCCCGCGCCGGCACTTGGGACGGCTTGCGTCGCGGACCAATCGTGGGTGAACATCGCCCCAGCCCTTCCGACGGAGATCGCATGAGCCTGCCCAAGTCGTTTTTCTTTGCCCCCGCCCACGATCAGGCGGAGCGGATCCGCAACAAAGACGTCTCGCCCGTCGAGGTGATGCGCGCCACCCTCGAACGCATCGACGGCCTCAACCCCGCACTCAATGCCTTCGTCCGCCTGCGCCCCGTCGACGACCTGCTCGACGAGGCACGCCGCGTCGAGCAACGCCTGCTGCGCGGCGAAAGTGTCGGACCACTCGCCGGCCTGCCGCTCGGGGTCAAGGATCTCGAGGATGCCGCCGGGCTGCCGACGTCGCATGGCTCGTTGCTCTTCAATGGTGCGCCCAACGCCGAACGCGATACCATCCAAGTCGAACGCCTCAAGCGCGCCGGCGCCATCGTCCTCGGCAAGACCAACACGCCCGAGGCCGGCTACACCGCCTTCACCAGCAATCGAGTGTTCGGCACGACGCGCAATCCGTGGAACGTCGAACGCACGCCCGGCGGTTCGAGCGGCGGATCGTCGGCTGCCGTGGCGGCCGGCATGGTTGCCTTGGCGACGGCATCCGACGGTGGCGGCTCGGTGCGCATTCCCGCCTGCTACACCGGGCTCTTCGGCCTCAAGCCGACGCAGGGCCGCATCCCGTGGGGGCCGGAGCCAGCCTTGCGTCATTCGGCTTGCATCGTCAGCGGCCCGTTGACCCGTAGCGTGCGTGATGCCGCGCTGTGGCTCGATGTCACCGTTGGACCACATCTCGCCGACCCTGCTTCACTGCCGCATCCCGGGCTGTCGTATCAGGAAGTGCTCGAGCGCGGTCCGGCATCGTTGCGCATCGGCTACACCCCGACCCTCGGCTACGCCCGCTGCGAGGCGCAGGTTCTACGTGAAGTCGAAGCGGCTCTGGCGGATCTGGAGAATTGCGGCCATCGCGTCGAGCGGGTCGACTTCGCCATCGAGGACATCGTGCTCGACTGGGCCCGCATGATGGCGGGAGAGGATTTCGGCTTCATCCACCAACACCTGACCGACGAGAGTCTACTCGACCCCGGCTACGTTCCGGGGATTCATTTCGGCCGCACGTTGGCGGCTGGCGACCTCGGTGACATCCAGCGCCGGCGCATGCATTTGGTGTTCGAGTTGGAGCGTTTTTTCGCCGGCTTCGATCTGCTCGCGACGCCGACGGTGCCGACGACGGCGTTTGCGGCGGAAGGGCCGATCCCGTTTTCCGTCGAAGGCAAGCCGGTGACGACGCCGGGCGGCGGCATCGCCTTCACCTATCCGTTCAACTTCAGCGGCAACCCGGCGGTGTCGATACGCGCCGGCTTCGGCGACGACGGTCTGCCCGTCGGGCTTCAGTTGGTGGCGCCGCGGTTGCGGGAGGATGTCTTGTTGCAGGTGGCGCGCCAACTCGAAGTAGCGCGCCCGTGGAAGGATCGCTGGCCGACTCTAAGCTGAAAGGAACGACGCAGAGACGCCGAGGCGCGGAGAGCCCGATTTTTGTATCTGCTCTCGGCGTCTCCGCGTCTCTGCGTCGTTGCTCAACTGAGGAAGCTCAGCTGGCGGTGGGCCTCCGCCAGGTTGGCCTTGATGTTCACGCCCGTCGGGCAAACGGCTTCGCACGGCGCATCGCAGTCGGCGCAGAGAGAAGCCTTGCGCTCGAGCTTGGCATAGTTCTGCATCGCTTCCTTCTCGGCGCCGTAGTCCTTGAAGTACATGCGGTAGCGCAGGATGTCGTTGATCGCCAATTGCTCGGGGCAGGTGCCGAGGCAGATGCCGCAGTGCGGTTGGCAATAGTCACCGGCGATGAGCTTGTCGTACTTGTCGAGGACGGCGACGTCCTTCGGCCCGACCGCCTTGCCCGAGGCGTAGAGGTATTCCTCGACCTGCTCGTGCGTCGAGATCGACACCACCAAGCACGACACCGCCGGATTCGACAGCACCCACTTGAAGGCCGATTGGGTGTAGGACGTGCGTTCGTCCTGGAAGCCGGCGAGGTTGGCGTGTTTGGCGCCCTTGAGCGTCTTCATCGCGACGATGGCGACGTCGTTCGCCTTGGCCTTGTCGAGGATGTGTCCGAAATGCGGCCACATGCCGTAGTGGTGCGCCAGCATCATGACGTCGAAGCGGCCGGAGTCGATGGCGGCGTTGGCGACTTCCTCGAGGTTGGGGGTGTGCGTGCTGACGCCGAGGAAGCGGACCTTGCCTTGTTCCTTCAGCCGGTCGAAGGCCTCGTGGATGTTGGGGGCCATGAGGCGATCGAGGCGGTCGACCGAGTGAATGTGGATGAGGTCGACGTAGTCGGTGCGCAGCCGCTTCAGGCTCTCTTCGACGGTGGCGATGATTTCGGGCACCGAAGTGTCGTTGTGCAGATGGCCGTCGGCGCGGCAGAACTTGGTGGCGAGGAAGATCTTGTCGCGCTGGCGCTGCTCGATCGCCTTGCCGAGAACCTGCTCGGAGCCGGTGTCGGCATAGTCGGGCGCCGTGTCGAAGTAGTTGATGCCGCGGTCGATGGCGGCCAGGGCCACGTCGACGTCCTGCACGCGGCTGGAGCCGAACGAAATGTCGGAAACGAGGAACTCGGTGCGACCGAGGCGACGGTACTGGGCGACGCGGGAGTCCTTCCACTCCGGGCGGCGCGTCGGCGACTGCTTCTCGACCTCGGCGCGGAAAATCTCGTCGAACACCGTCAGCCACTCGCGATTGCGTGTCACCGCGGCGGCGACGCCGCCGGCGACCGCGGCGACGCCAGTGCCGACGCCACCGGCATAGCGCAAGAACGAGCGACGCGAAGCATCGGTGGAGCGGGCCAAGGCGGACTGCATCAGTTCGAGCGGCTGCAGCAGCGCTTCGGGTTGTGCCGTGTTGCACTCGCTGCACACCAATTGCTGCCAGCGGGCGAACACGGCGAAGGCGGCGGCGAGCAGCACCGCCAGCGGCACGAGCGCTTTCCAGAACGGCAAGATGCTGCGTTGTTGACCTTCGACGAGATCATGCAGGATCGAGCCGCCGAGGCCGTAGCTGAGCCCGAGGCCGACGACGAACAGTCCGAGCACCACTTGCCAGCGGAAACGCACGAGACGCGGGGCTTGCGCACCGCCGCACTTGGAGCACTTCATGACCGCCTCCGTTTGATTTGAAAGGTACCCGGACTCTAGCGGCGGCTTTCCGGCATGTCTAACGTTCGATCACGGCTGTGCCGGGCAACCGCTCAAGCTGTGGCCGACCGCGGTGATGATCTCGTCGACGGTGATCTGGCCGTCGACGTCGCCATCGCCCGCGGGGCAGGTGCCGGCGGCGACCGAGCCCAAGGCTTCGCTGACCATCGCGAGCAACTCGTCGACGGTGACGCTGCCGTCGCCGCCGCAGTCGCCGACGCAACTTGGGACCGGGGGCTGACAGGTGCCGTTGGGGCAATCGGCGGCATCGACACACGGGGCGTCGGGGCGGATGCCGCCGCGGCAGACGGCGCCGGTGGCGGCGCAGCTGCCTTCCGGGCAATGGGCGTCGCGCAGGCAGCCGAAGGCCTTTTCCGGGCCGGCGAGGCAGATCTTGGCGGTGGCGACGCAGGCCGCGTCGTCGTTGCACGCGCCGACGAAAGGATCGCAGCATTCCCCAGCCCGCGCACCGCCGACACAGGTGCCGAGGTCGCCATCGCTGGGGCAGGCGGTGGCGCGGGTGCAGCTGCCCCCGGGGCAGGCGCAGTCGAAACGATCGTCGCCGCCACCGTCACACACGGCGCGCGCCGCCACGCAATGCCCCTTGGGGCAGTCGCTGTCGGTCACACACACACGCCCATTGCCCGAACCGCCGCTGCAGAGGCGTGGCGTCGCGGCCTCCATCGGCGCCGCGAGCCAGCCGAGCAGCGCACCGAAAATGACGGGAGCGATCCACCCCATGCGGTTGTTCTGCCCCGTCGGAAACCCGAAAGCCAGTCGAAATACGCGACACTCCCTTGGCGCTGCGCCGCTGGCGGCATACCGCAAGATTCCTTGCCTCGGGCAAAATCGGTTCCATGGAGGGCTCCGCTCCGACCGACCCGGGGGGCCTGCGGCGGCGCCCGATTGTCTCGGGTGGCGCTTTCCGCTAGCTCGAACGCAGTTTCGCCAGGAGGCTCGACGTGGCTGCTACACCCTCGACCATGGTGCCGCTCGGCACCCCCGCTCCCGACTTCGACCTGGCCGACACCGACGGCAGGGTCGTCTCGCGCGACGACTTTCGCGATGCGCCGGGGCTGCTGGTCGCCTTCATCTGCAACCACTGCCCCTACGTGAAGCACCTGCGCGACGCCTTCGCCGCCTTCGCCGTCGAATACGGGGAACGCGGCCTCGCCATCGTCGCCATCAACTCGAACGACGCCGTCGCCTATCCCGACGACAGTCCCGAAAACATGCGCCGCGAGGCCGAAGCCGCCGGCTACACCTTCCCCTACCTGTTCGACGAGACCCAAGCCGTGGCGCGCGCCTTCCACGCCGCTTGTACGCCCGACTTCTTCCTCTACGATCGCCACTTGAAGCTGGTGTACCGCGGCCAGTTCGACGACAGCCGTCCCGGCAACGGCGTCCCCGTCACCGGCGCCGACCTGCGCGCCGCCTGCGACGCAGTGCTCGCCGGCAAGCCGGTGCCCGAAGCGCAGAAGGCCAGCATCGGCTGCAACATCAAATGGAAGCAGTGACGCGGACATGCGTCCCAACCACCTAGGGCCTCGAAGGAGAACGACATGATCGAAGAAGGCAAAGCCGCTCCGGCGTTTACCCTGCAAGACGGCGACGGCAACAAGGTCAGCCTCAAGGATCTCAAGGGCAAGAACGTCGTGCTTTACTTCTATCCCAAGGATGACACCCCCGGGTGCACCAAGGAGGCTTGCGGCTTCCGCGACCTCTGGGGCGAAATCCAGGCTTTGAACACCGTCGTCCTCGGCGTCTCGGCCGACGGCGCCGCGTCGCACCAGAAGTTCACCGAGAAGTACTCGCTACCGTTCCCGCTTCTGTCGGATCCGGGTTACGCCGTCATGACCAAGTACGGAGCCTATGGCGAAAAGATGATGTACGGCAAAAAGGTCACGGGCGTCATCCGTTCCACCGTGTGGATCGGGCCCGACGGCAAGGTGAAGAAGCATTGGGCCAGGGTGCCGAAGGCCGAGACCCATCCCGAGAAGGTGCTCGAAGCGCTGCGCGCCGGCTGAGTTCGGATGATCGTCTTCGTCTACGGCTACGACGGCTCGGGCGAGGGCCACTGGCAGCGTTGGCTGGCGGCCGAGGCCCGCGCCGCCGGAGCCGTGGTCGAGTTCCCCGAATTGCCCGACCCGACCGAACCGCAACGTGACGCCTGGGTCGGTGCCTTGCGACGGCTCGTCGAGACCGCGCCGACGCCGGTGACCTTCGTTTGCCACTCGCTCGGGTGTTGGGCGGTCGATCACCTCTTGGCCGAGCGTGGCGCGGCGAACGTGCATGCGGCCCTGCTGGTGGCGCCGCCGTCGCCGTTCCTGTTGTTCGAGCCGGTCGAGTCGTTCCTGCCGCCGCCGCGCGACAAGCAAGCCTGGGTACCGATCGCCGGCCGGAGTCTGCTGATCGGCAGCGACGACGACGACTTCACCTCGGCCGACGAGTTCAGCGAGCTCGCCGCCGAACTCGGCATCCGGTTCGAACTGCTTCCCGCCGCGGGCCACATCAACGTCGCCTCGGGCTATGGCCCTTGGCCCCGCGCGCTGGCCTGGCTCCGGGAAGCGGCGATGGGCGGATCGCCGCCCGGCTGAATTCTTCGGCCGGCGGGGCCGATCGACGCAGATTCGTCGCAGGCGGCGTCGCTGCTATGCTGCCTGCGATGAAAGCGTGATCCATGAGTGCCCCGGAACCGAACGCCACGCGCCCATCCCATCGACGATGGTCGTATCGTTGGCGCAAGCGCTGCACCGACCAACTCAACCGCTGGCTCGTGCGCCTCGTGCCGGTCGTCTACAACGCCTACATGGGCTTCGTCTTCCGCACGAGCCGGGTCGAGCACATCAATACCGACCTGCTGTGGGCGCTGCGGGAACGTTACGGCGGGCTCGTCGGCGTGATGTGGCACCAGGAGGTTTTCACCGTCGCTTGGTGCTTCCGCGAATACGAAGGTCACACGTTGGCGAGCCCGGGCGAACTCGGCGATTTGATCACGGCGATGCTCGAGCGCAACGGCTTCGTCGTCTTCCGTGGTGGCTCGACCAAGTCGCGCCGCCGCCGCCGGCAGGTGCTGCCCGACATGATCGAGCATATGCGCAAGGTGCCGGGCGTAGCGTTCGGCATCACCTGTGACGGCTCGAAAGGGCCGGCGTACCGATTGAAGTCCGGCTCCGTCGCCATCGCCCACGCCTGTGCCAAGCCGATGATCGTCGCCCGCACGTGGTGCAAGCGCCGCATCGGCTTGCCGGGGTGGGATCGCTCGTACATCCCGCTGCCGTTCAACCACATCGTCCAGGCGTTCGCCGGGCCCTACTTCGTTCCTGCCGACGCCGACGATCCCCAAGTGTTCGAGCGCTTTCGCCGCAGCCTGGAAGAAGAACTCTTGGAGCTGACGCATTTCGTGCATCAGCGCATCGGTGACGTGCCGCGGCAGCCGGCCTTCGGTTTTCCCGCCGGCTGGCAACCCACCTGGGCCGGTGTGTTGCCGACTCTCGCCTTCGAAGCCCCCGCCGGACATCCGGCTCTTCAACAAGTGGGGGCCCAACCGATGGAGGCCGCGGCGCGCCGCCGGCAGCGGGCGGCCGTCGAACGCTGGGTCGCAATCCATCCTTCGTCGTGAGCCGATGACGCACCGTCGAGGAGCGGCAGCGGACGCGCGGCGCGCCTCGACTACACGCCGCGGCTAGCCCATGGCGCCGGCCCTCATGAGGCGCCGATGGCGAAGGGCGCGCTGACCACCTCGGTGGTGCCGCTCGCGGTCGGTAGCGCGACGCGCAGGCGGTAGCGGCCGCCGGCCAGGTCGGGTAGCACGTCCGGCACCGCTTGCGATGCCGGCATCGAGAAGGTCCACAAGAAGGTGCGTAGCTCCACCGTCGGCGCACTGCGGTAGCTGGGCTCGGGTACCAGGTCGACCCAGAAACCATAGTCGTCGCTGTCCACCGGCGTGCCGTTGCTGCGCCGCAGCGGCTGACCGTTCTCCCTCTCCAGGGTTGCCACCGGCGCGCCGAGCCAAGGGTCGTTGCCGCGCACGGTGAAACTGACGACGTCGGTGCGCGCATAGTTCGGCGCCACGTCCGTCGCGATGGTGCCCGCTTGTTGCCCTTCGGCTGGTTCGTAGGGGACGTAGACCGCGTCGGGGAACGGCGCGAGGGGCGGTAATTCCAGTGGGTCGCGCGGCCGGCGGTCGACGACGACGCGGCTGAACACCTGCTCCGCTTGGTCGACGAGGTAGGCGCCCTGGCGCGGACCCCACAGGGCGCCGCTCGCTTCATAGCCGCCCTGCCACCAATCGTCCTCGAGGATCGAGTAGCCGGTAAAATCCTGGGTGTAGCCGAGGAACATGACGTTGGTCTGGGCGTGCCGAGCGCGCAGTCGTCCGAGCAGCTCCTCGGCGAGCAGGGTCCCCGGTTCGCCGGGGAAGGTGACGAAGGCCAGCGACCCGAGGCGGCCGGCGGACAGTTCCGTTTGCGGCGGCACCGGATAGGCGGGAGGGAAGGGGATGCAGCGCTTGTCGAGGTCGACTTCGGTGGTGGCGACGTCACAGTCGGTATCGCCGGTGCCGCCGCAGAAGACGCCGCCGAAACGGTAGGGGAACTCGCCTTCGGCGTAGCCGATGGCGGTGCGATTCAGCGCGACGCGCTGGACCTGGGCGAAGATCTCCGGGTCGTCCTCCCAGGTGATGCCGCCGAGGCCGGCGTGTACGGCGTCGCCGACGACACGGCCGACGCGATTCATCCGTTCGTAGGCGTTGGGCTGGGGGGCCGATGGTGTCGTCGACGGATGTGGATCACCGGGCGCCATGTCGGCGCCCCACGAGTTGAAGAACAGCGACAACACGGGGTGCGTGAAGCGATGTTCGATTTGTTCTTCGATGGCGCCGGCGACGTCGCGCGACAGGGTCAGGTCCTCGATCCCCAAGGCGGTGCTGTGCACGGCGTAGGCGACGATGAGCGCCGCCAGCTTACCGTCGCGTTCGATGGCGACGAGGGGCAGATCGTCGTTGGTGTAGTCGCGGCCGTCCTCGCAGCGCCGATCGGCGTGGCCCGGCTTGCATTGGACCCAGGTGTGGCCGAGGCGTGCCGGGGCCAAGTCGGCGAAGGCTTCGACGATCGCCGTCGCCGCGGCGTCGACCATGCCTTCGTAGAACTCGGCGAAGAAGGCGTCGGCGATGAGGTCGAAGACGCCGCCGCCGTCGAGGATCCGTCCGGGGCCGGCGTGGGTGTGGGTGGCGCCGAAGAGGATGGCGTCGTCCAAGGGGCGGCCGAGGCGTTCTTCGGCGGCGAGGACCACGGCGCGGCGGAATTGTTGGAAGACGCCGATCAGGTCGCCGCGTAGGAAGACGACTTCGTGACCCGGCCCGCGCGAGAGAGCGACGGCGCGAAACGTCGGGTGAGCGTGGACGCGGGTGGTGGCGGGATAACGGCGGGCGAAGGGCGAGGGCTCGGCGGGGACGTTGACGCCGAAGTAGCCGACGGTGCCTATGCCGACGGGGACGGGCATGCGTACTTCGGCGATGCCGGCCTGCAGCGGCGGCAGCCCGGTGCCGTCGTCCGAGCTGGAGGACGAGTCGCCGCACCCGACGAGGCTGCCGATCGCGAGCAACAGAGCGAGAGCGAGGGTGGAAGGTGTGCGCATGCTTCGCCGTACGACACTGCCGTCGCGAGCGTCAATGATCCTGGGCGGCGACGGTGCGGCGCGCGGCGGGCGCGCCGCGCGCTTGACGGTCATCGCCGCTGGTGTTAGTGGCACTAACATGAATACGGAGGCACCTCGGAAGCGATCCAGGTATCGCTCGGCGCTGCGCCAGGAGCAGGCTGCCGGCACGCGCCAACGCATCGAGCGCGCCGCGGTCGCGCTGCTCGACGACGCACACGATCCGCACGCCATCACCTTCAAGGCCGTGGCCGCGCGCGCCGGGGTGACCGAAATGACCGTGTACCGTCACTTCCCGACGCGGGACGACCTGCTACGCGGCTTGTGGCGGCAGCTCAATGCCAGCATGGACGAGGGCATCGATTTGCCCGACAGCGCCGCCCAACTGCTGGCGCAACACGCCGCACTGTTCACGGGGTTCGACAAGATCGCGCCGCAGATCGTCGCCAGCATCACGACGCCGCAAGGTCGGGAGATGCGCGCCTCGCTCAACGATCGCCGCCGCCGCGCCTTCCGCGCCATCGTCGACGAGGTGTCTCCGGGGCTCGACGGCGCCGCGCGCACGCGTGCCGCGGCGGTCTTGCAGCTCCTGCACAGCGCCCACGCTTGGCTGTCGCTGCGTGAGCAGTGGGGCATGGACGGCAAGCAAGCCGGCGCGGCGACACGTTGGGCCATCGACATTCTGCTGCGGCACTTGAAGGAGAAGTCATGATCGCACACGTTTCCATTCCGGCCCGCGATCCGCGGCGCAGCGCCCTGCTGCTCGCCGCTCTCATCGACGGCGAAGTCTTCGATTTTCCGGTGGTGCCCGGTGCATCGATCGCCGTGGCGCGCGACGGTTCAGGGGTGGCAATCGAAGTCTATCCGAACGGCATGGCCCATCATCCCGGCAGGGGCGAGCCGGATCCGGCGGCACAACCGGGGCCGCGCACGCAGCCGTGGGAGGATCAGATCCATCCCGACGGCGAGCAGTTGCGTCCGACGGCATTCCACGTGGCGCTGGTGTCGCGTTTGGGCGACGAGGCGGTGGAGGCATTGGCGCGACGGGCCGGCGTACGCGCCGTACGCTGCGATCGCGCCGGCGTGTTTCGTCTGATCGAGTTGTGGTTGGACGACACCGTGCTGGTGGAAGTGCTGAACCCCGGCGAGGCCGAACGGTATCGGCAGTTCATGCGACCCGCCGGCTGTGCGGCAATGTTCGGCCCGAGCGAGAGCCCGCCCCCGCTTTGACGCACCCTGCCGCCGGGAGCGTCTGCGGCGCGCGCCGCGGCTACGGTTCGAGGGGCGTGTAGCGGATGAGGATGCGGCTACCGTCGAGGAATCCCTGGCGGAAGCTGTCGGCGTATTTGGGCCAGCCATCGGGGTACTTGAGGGCGTAACTCTTCAGCATCAGCTCCTGCACCTTGGGTTCCTTGAGGATCTCGCCTTCGGCGAAGAAGCTGAGGCCGTCGACCTTGCCGATGGCGATCTTGGCGCGCGTCCGCCCCGCGCGGATGCGGCGGGCGCGCCACGAGTCGGGGCGGGTGCCGACGTAGACGGCGTCGTCGTGGAACAGGAACCAGATCTCCGCCGGCGTGCCGAACGAACCATCTTTGCGCTGGCTCGAGATGTAGACGTACTTGCTGTTGCTGAGCAGCTCGTGCTCGATGGCGCCGAGGTTGCCGGCACGCCCGCCGGCCGAGGCCATTTCGGGAGCCAGCCACAGCAGCATGCCCGCCAGGGCGGCGACGACTCTCCCACGCCGAGACATCTCCATTGCTCCTCCTCGCTGGCTCCGGTTCTAGGGAGCGTTGCCTCGATCCGTCAACCACCGCCAAACCTGGTAGCCCGCTGCGAATACTGCTAGCCAGGAAAATGTGTCGCAGGCGCGCTACATCGTCGTCGAGGGACCCATCGGCGTGGGCAAGACCACGCTGGCCCGCCGCTTGGCACAGGAACTCGGCGCGCGCCCCGTCCTCGAGGAAGTCGACGAGAACCCCTTCCTGCGCAAGTTCTACGACAAACCCGAAAAATACGCCTTCCAGGCCCAGATGTTCTTCCTGCTGAGCCGCTACCGCCAGCAGACCCAGTTGGCGCAGCAGGACCTCTTCCGTCAGGGCACCGTCGCCGACTACCTCTTCTCCAAAGACAAGATCTTCGCCGAAAGCACCCTCGAGGGCGACGAACTCGGCCTGTACCGGCAACTCTTCCAATTGCTCGATGCCCGGTTGCCAAAGCCCGATCTCGTCGTGTATTTGCAAGCCAGGACCGACGTCCTGATCGACCGGCTGCGGCGACGCGACCGGGAGTTCGAGCGGCGGATCCCGGCCACGTACTTACAAAAGATCGCGGAGGCGTACCGAGACTACTTCTTTTATTACGATGAGACGCCCCTGCTGGTCGTCGACAGCTCCGACGTGGACTTCGTAAGCCGCGCGGAAGACTTCGCCGATCTCCTCCGCGAGATCGACCAGATGGGGCCCGGAGTGCAGCACTACATCCCGCTTGGATCCAGGTAACCCGGCTACGGCCGGCGGCTGGACCGAGACGGAGACCCGCTCGACGCGGGGATCGTGTGCTTCCTTCGTTCGTGCGCATGCCGAGCGGCGACTCGACGCCGACTCAACCAGCCTGCCGCGAACCGACGATCCCGCCGTTTTGCGTCGAAGCCCTCTCCCGGCTCGGTCCGTTGAGGAGGGCTTCGTATGGAACGCAAAGTCACCGTCCCCGACATTCTCAAGCGCAAAGGCGGCGACCCGATCGTGGCGCTGACCGCCTACGACTTCCCATTCGCTCGCATCGCCGATCAGGCCGGCGTCGACGTCATTCTCGTCGGCGACTCCCTCGGCATGGTCGTGCAGGGCCTCGACTCGACCCTGCCGGTCACCATGGACGAGATCGTCTACCACTCCCGCATGGTCGCCCGCGCCCGGCGTCGCGCCTTGCTCGTCGCCGATCTGCCGTTTCTGTCCTACCAAGTCTCGGTCGCCGACGCCCTGCTCAACGCCGGCCGCCTCATCAAGGAAGGCGCCGCCGAGGCGGTCAAACTCGAAGGCGGCGTCGCCGTCGCCGACACCATCCGCGCCATCGCCGCCGTCGACATCCCCATCATGGGCCACATCGGCCTGACGCCGCAGTCCGTCCACCGCATGGGCGGCCACAAGGTCCAAGGCCAGCGCCGTGGCCAGGGAGTCGGCCAGCGCGACCGGGTCATCGAAGACGCCCTCGCCGTCGAGGACGCCGGCGCCTTCGCCGTCGTCCTCGAGGGCATTCCTCTCGACTTGGCCGCCGAGATCACCGAGCGCCTGACGATTCCGACGATCGGCATCGGCGCCGGCGTCGCCTGCGACGGCCAGATCCTGGTGCTGCACGACGCGATCGGCCTCTGCGAGAACTTCAGCCCGAAGTTCGCCAAACGCTACGCCAACCTGTGGGAGACGGCGCGCGACGGCATCGCCGCCTACGCCGACGAGGTGCGCTCGCGCAGCTTCCCGACGGAAGCCCACTCGTACCACGGGCTGAAGTCGGTGGGCGAAAGCAAAGCCGTCGCGCGCTGAGGCCGGTTCGATGCAGACGATCGACGACGGCGCCGCCATGCAGCGCTGGGCGGATACCGCCCGCGCCGCCGGCAAGCGCATCGGCCTGGTGCCGACCATGGGCTATCTGCACGCCGGCCACTTGAGCCTGGTGCGGCAGATCCGCCCACACGTCGACCTCGTCGTCGCCTCCATCTTCGTCAACCCGACCCAGTTCGGCCCGACGGAGGATCTCGCGGCGTATCCGCGCGACCTCGACGGCGACCGCGCCGGGCTCGAGTCGGTCGGCACCGACGTGCTGTTCCTGCCGACGGCGCAGACGATGTACCCCAGCGGCTACCAGACCTACGTCACCGTCGAGCAGGTGACGCGCGGCCTGTGCGGCGCCTCGCGCCCGGTGCATTTCCGCGGCGTCGCCACCGTCGTCAGCAAGCTGTTTCACTTGGTCAAGCCGCACGTCGCCATCTTCGGCCGCAAGGACTACCAGCAGTTGGTGACCATCCAGCGGCTGGTGCGCGATCTCGACTTCGACGTCGAGATCCTCGGCGCGCCGATCGTGCGCGAAGCCGATGGCTTGGCCATGAGTTCGCGCAACGCCTACCTCGGCCCGGCCGAAAGGCAGGCGGCGTCGTGTCTGTCGCAGGCGATCGCCGGCGCCGAAGCCGAGTTCGCCGCCGGCGGCCGCGACGCGGCGACCCTGCTGGCGCACGTGCGCCGCATCGTCGAGGCCGAACCGCTCGCCCGCCTCGACTATGCCGAACTGGTCGACGCCGAGACCCTCGAACCGGTCGAGAGGGTGGACGGCCCGACCCTGCTCGCCCTCGCCGTGTACGTCGGCAAGGCGAGGTTGATCGACAATACCGTGTTGGGAGAGGGCCAAGGGCCAAGGGCCAAGGGCCAAGAAAGTGTGTTGGGAGAGGGCCAAGGCTCGAGGGCCAAGGGCCAAGAAGTTCCATTGTTGGGAATGGGCTCCGGCTCGAAGGCCGAGGGCCAAGGAAGCGCGTCTTAAGAATCTTGGCCCTTGGCCCTACCCCCCCTGAGGAGTCCCCATGCGAACCCTGCTGCGAGGTAAGATCCACCGCGCCACCGTCACCGGCGCCGATCTCGATTACGAAGGCAGCGCCACCATCGACAGCGAGTTGCTGGCGGCGGCGGACATTCTGCCCTTCGAGCGCATCGACGTCTGGAACGTCACCAACGGCGAACGCTTCTCGACCTATGCCATCGAAGGCCAGGCCGGCTCGGGCGTCGTCTGCATCAATGGCGCGGCGGCGCACAAGGTGAGCCGCGGCGACCTGGTGATCATCGCCGCCTTCACCCAGCTGAACGATGCCGAGGCGCGCGTCTGGCAGCCGCGCTGTGTTTTCGTCGACGGCCAGAACCGGCCGGTGGCGTTGCGCGCCGAGCACGGCGGCCAGGCCGACGTCGTCGACGCCTGGCAGTGAGGGCAACCAGCGCCGACTGCGTGTCGGCGCTTGTGTTCGCCCGCGCTTTGGAGAACCCTCGCGCGATGGCTGCGGCGAAGAAGAAGGACGACGCGAACAGCGACGGCATCAAGACCATCGCCGTCAATCGCCGCGCCCGCCACGAGTACTTCATCGAGGAGTCCTTCGAGGCGGGCATCATGCTCACCGGCAGCGAGGTCAAGTCGCTACGTGCCGGCAAGGCCCACATCCAAGAGGCCTACGGCCGCATGCGCAAAGGCGAGTTGTGGTTGGTCGGCGCGCACATCACCGAATACCTGCCGGCGGCGCAGTTCGGCCATGAGCCGACGCGCGAACGCAAGCTGCTGCTGCATCGCCGCGAACTCGACCGCCTCGCCGGCAAGGTCAAGGAACTCGGCCTCGCCCTCGTGCCGCTGCGCCTCTACTTCAAGCATGGCCTCGCCAAGCTCGAGATCGGCCTGGCGCGCGGCAAGAAGCTGCACGACAAACGCGAATCGATCAAAGAACGCGAGAGCCACCGCGAAGTCGATCGCCACCTGAAGAGTGGACGCCGCCAGTACGATGCCTGAACCCGCCGTCCTCCCCCGCCGCCGTTGGGGCGCCGTCGCCCTGCTCGTGCTGCTGGTGCTCGGCTTTGCCGCCTGTGCCGCGCCGGCGCGTCCCAAGCCCCGACCGCAGGCACCGCGGCCGACGCCGACCGCCGCGCGTCCGGCGCGTGCGGAAGCCGACGTCGGGAGTATTCTCGCCGGCACCTGGCTGCGCCAACGCGGACCGCAGAGCGAAGGCTTCCGCCTCCACCCCGACGGTTCCCTCGAACTGGTGCGGGTGGCGCCGCTGCAGGGCATCTCGTGGCGTGTCGAGGGGCGTCGCCTGTTTCTGCGCATGCGCGCGGTGCGCGACGGCGACCTCTACGAGGACGAACTGTTCTTGCGCCGGCTGACCGACCGCTCGCTGGTGGTCGAGGCGGGCGACAGCTTCTTCACCGGCTCCTACGAGCGCTACCGCAGCGCTTCGGCGGCGCCGCCGGCCTCGCCGACGCCGGCGCGTGCGCCGTCCGGCCGCGACCTGGCCGAACCGATGCGGCTGCAACGCATCGATCCGCGGAGCCTGGCCGACCACCGCAGTTGGAGTGCCGTCGCCGGCGCCCTGGGCGAATGCGGCGAGCGTCTGAATCGCAGCCTTTGTCCGCGTTACTACAGCGACGCGGCGCGCACGACGCTGCTGGTCGAGGTGTGCCAGCCGGTGCAGGGCTTCGACCTCGGCGTGCACATCTTCGACGATCTCGGCTTCCGTTCGTCGTATCCGTGGTTCGACTCCGGCTTCGGCCGGTTCGTCTGCGAGAACCGTTGCGACGAACCGGAAGCGTGCGTCTACGACGTCACCGCCATCGAGGCCCTCGGCCGGCCGACCGAGATGGTGCATCGCTTCAGCATCGCCCGCGTCGCCGGCTGGGTCCGGCTCGTGCTGGGCGCCGACGGCAGCGTGCGCGGCACCGAACGCAAAATCTACTCCGACGGCCGCCAAACGCAGCCGTCGCCCCAGCCCCAGCCTTCCGGCGAATCTCGCCTTGAGTAACTGCGTCCGCCGTGAAACAGAGGCGCGATGATCGAAATTGGCCTCGGTCGGGGCGTGCCGCGTGCGGCGATCGCACGGTATGTCCTGGTGTTTCTCGGGTGTGTCGCAAGTGTCGGCTGCGGCGGCGGTGGTGGCGGCGGTGAAACGACGCCGGTCGACCCCGTCGCGTCTTCCTCCGCCTGGTGGATGCATCCAATCGACGACCGCTTCCGTGGGGCCAACGGGCTCGCCGCCACCGACATCGACGACGACGGCATGCCCGACTTCGTCGCCTCCTTCGGGTTCGACCAGCGCTACACCGTGGCCTTCCATCCCGGCTTCGGCAATGCGCTACGCCGGCCCTGGCCCTCGGTCGTCGCCTTCGTGCCGCAGCCGCTGACCGCAACCTCCGGGATTCATCCGGAAGGGGTGGCCACCGCCGACTTCGACGGCGACGGCAACCCGGACGTGGCCGCGGCGCAGGGTTTCGCCAGCGGCGATCGTGTCGCCATCGAAGGACGCCAACCGGGCGTGCGGCTGGTGTGGGGACCCGCTCCGGGGGCCGCGGCGGGCGCGGCCGCGTGGGTCGACGGGGGCATCCTCCCGGCGACCGAGGCGCGTGGCCATTTCCTCTTCGTCCAACCGCGCGACCTCGATCGCGACGGCGCCGTCGACCTCGTCGCCGGGGGCAGGGTGCACTCCGGCAACGGCCTCGCGGCCGGCCTGGTGTGGATCGAAGCGCCCGAGCCCGTCGACCAACGACGCGACCTGAGCGCCTGGCAAGTACACACGATCGATCCGTTCCAGGTCGGCGGCAGTGACGTGGTGTTCGAGGACATCGACGAGGACGGTGACCCCGACCTCGTGCTGGCCAACGCCGGCGTCGACACCCCTAGCCTGCAAGAAGAGCTGGTGTGGTACGAGAACCCGGCGCCCAGCTTCCGCGCCTTGCGCGACCCGTGGACCAAGCACGTCATCTACGCCAACTCGGAGTTCGACGCCGAGCCGCCGGTGGCGGTCGCTGACTTGGATCGCGACGGCCGGGACGACGTGCTGACCCAGACCGCTGCCGATATCCTGTGGTTCCGCAAGCTCGGCGGCGATCCCGTCGTCTGGCGTTTGGTGCGGATCCCCAAGCCCGCGGTGGCGCGGCAGCCGTCGACCGTCCTGCGGGTGGCGGATCTCGACGACGACGGCCGCCTCGACCTCGTCGGCCTGACGTCGCAGAGCGGCAACGTGCTGCCCGGCGATCGGGCGGCGGCATTCTGGATGTCCTATTCCGGCGACACGCCGCGCGCCGACAACTGGACGGCGCAGGTGATCAAGTGGGGCTCCGGCCGCACCATGGACACCCCCGACACGGGCGAGACCTGGACGAACCTCGAACTGGCCGACCTCGATGCCGACGGCGACCTCGATTTGGTGGCGACCTGCGAGAGCTGGCTGCTTGCGGGCAGCGTGCGCGAGTTCACCGCATCGCGCGCCGATGCGGCCACGGTCGCGGTGCGCTGGTTCGAGAATCGCCTCGACCAACCCGCGATTTCGTATGCGGTGGACGCCGGCATGGTCGTCATGGAAGCCGAGCATTGGAGCGATGCCCTCGACGGTACGTGGGTGCAGCGCGCGGACTACGCCGGTTTTTCCGGGGCGGGTTATCTCCAGAACCACGAGCTTCTCGACGGCACGCCGCGCGCCGGCGATGCGAGTCGCGGCGTCAGCTACCGCTTCGAGGCGCCGGCCGGGGCGTATTACGTCTGGGTGCGACGTTGGGTGCCGGCGTCGTGGGGCCGCGGCCTCGGGGGCACGCAATCGAACTCCCTCTGGCTGGTGCTCGACGGTGCGCTGCAGGCCTCGCCTTTGGACGACGACGTGCGTGTGCCCGACGCCTGGATTTGGGCTCGCTCGGCCAGCCTGGTGAACCTCGCCGCCGGCGCCCACACGCTGCAGATGCGGGTGCGCGAAGCAGGCTATGCGGTCGACCGCATTCTCCTGTCCAACGACCCGAATTTCGTGCCGGCCGGCACTGGACCGGCCGCAACCGCGGAGCTTCGTTGACTCTATCCGGGGTCTCGGCTAGAAGCGGCGATTCGACAAAGCCCACCGCGCTCCGCGCCTCGGCGCAATCGCGCGACACGGCGTAGGGAGACGAAGCCGATGGCAGAGAAGAAAAAAGCAAAAACCGGTGAAAAGAGCGGTCGTGAGTTCGCGGCCAAGCACGTTTGTCCGAACTGCAGCTCCGATTCGCACATCGTTCGCTACACCGGATTCGGCCAAAAAGGCCTGTTCTGGGTTTGCGACAAGGAGTGTGGCTATTCGCTGCGCACCGGCTGAGCCGGGGCACGTTCGCCGACGCCGTAGCGAGACGCACGCGCGCCGCAATCGCGACACGCCGTAAGGCGAGGGTCATCCATGCCGAGAACCTCGAAGAAGAAGACCGCCAGCAGCAGTAAGTCGAAGAAGGGCCTGCGCATCTTCGAAGAAGAAGATGCCGCCGGGGGCGCCGAAGAAGAAGGCGATCTCCCTAAAGACGAGGCCGGCCGGCGCAAGATCAAGAAGCAGTACGAGGATCTTCTCGGCATTCGCGTGCAGAAGCTGAAAGGCCGCATCCTCAATCGCGAGCGTATCAACAAGACCATCGAGGGCGTCTACTTCATCTGCGTCGCCTGCCAGAAGGTCTGCCACAACATGGACGAGGGTCTGGTCGAAGACCCGGACAACGCCAACAACCTCTGTGGCGCTTGCTCCAAGACGTCCAAACCCAAGAAATAAGCCGCCGGCTTCAGCTTCCGCGTCGTGCGTGGACGCTGCGTTCGGCTTGGTGCATCGCCTTGGAGAAGTCGCGCGGCAGGGCGCTGCGCACTTCGATCTCGACGCCGCTCTCCGGGTGGCGGAAGGCCAAGTAACAGGCGTGCAGCAGGTGCCGCGGCGCCTTGGTTCGGGCGCCGTACAGCTTGTCGCCGACCACCGGGTGGCCGAGGCTCGCCAGGTGAACGCGAATCTGGTGCCGCACGCCGGTGCTGATGCGCACGGCGATCAGCGTGTGGCGGCGGATCTGCTGCACCGGGCGGTAACTCGTGCGCGCCGGCAGCGCCTGCGGATGGCCGGGGCCGGCGATCTTCATGCGTTCGGGATGGCGCCGGTCGTGCGCCAGCGGCACGTCGACCACCCCCTCACGCTGCAAGGCGCCCTCGACGAGGGCGACGTATTCCTTCACCACCAGGCGCCGGTCGAATTGTTCACGCAGGTGCGCGTAGGCGGCCGGCGTGCGCGCCGCCACCACCAGCCCCGAGGTGTCGTTGTCGAGCCGGTGCACGAGACCGCTTTCGCGCGGCTGCGGGCTCGCCGACGCCGTCTCCGGGAAACGCGCCACCAAGAAACTCGCCACCGTCTCTTCCTCGCCCGCATGCAGCGCCACGCAGGGTAGGCCGGGCGGCTTCTCCAAGACGACGAAAAGAGGGTCGGCGTAGGCGATTTCGATGTCGAGCGCCGGGTTCGCCGCCGGCGCCACCACCGGCGCGTCCGGCGCCTCGATGACGTCACCCGGCCCGACCAACTGCGCCTTGCGCGCATGACGCCCGTTGACCCGCACCGCCCCGGACGCGATGACCTGCTGCGCCGTCCGCCGGGCGTAGCCCTCGACGTGCGTCGCCAAGAATACGTCGAGACGCATGGGTTCGGTGTCGGCGGCGATCGGAAACGTCGGCATGGGGTTCCCCTCAGGCGGGCGGTCGGTTTGAATCACGTCGCCCCGGCGGGCACAAACGCCGCATGGACTGGCAAAGCTATCGCCGACTGTTCCCCGTCACCGAGACCAGCGTGCACCTCAACCATGCCGGCGTCTCGCCGATTTCGTTGCGCGTCGTCGCCGCCGTGCGCGAGTTCCTCGACCACGCCGCGCGCTACGACGGCGAGCGCCACAAGCGTTGGGAAGAGCGCGCCGAGGGCGTGCGCGACGGCTTTGCCCGTCTGATCGGCGCCCAGACCGACGAGATCGCCTTCGTCAAGAACACCTCGGAGGGACTGTCGTTGATCGCCGCCGGCATCGACTGGCGCGACGGCGACAACGTCGTCGCCATCGACGGCGAATACCCGTCCAACGTCTACCCGTGGTGGTCGTTGCGCCGCTTCGGTGTCGCCACCCGCATGATCGACAAGACGCCGGCGGCGGTGACGGTCGACGACGTGGCGGCGCTCGTCGACGCGCGGACGCGGGTCGTCGCGCTCAGCCTGGTCGACTGGAACAGCGGCGGGCGGGCGCAACTGGCGCCGATCGGAGCCTTCTGCCGCGCGCGCGGCATCCTCTTCGTGGTCGACGGCATCCAGGGCGTCGGCGCGGTGCCGGTCGACGTCGAGGCGGAGGGGATCGACTGCATGGCGGTCGGCGGCCACAAGTGGCTGTTGGCGCCGGAGGGCTTGGGCTGTCTGTATGTGTCGCGCCGAGTGGTCGGTTCGATCGTCTCGGTGCTGCACGGCTGGAAGAGCGTCACCAACGCCGAGGTCTACTTGCCCTATCATTTCGAGCCGCGGCCGGACGCGGCGAAGTTCGAACCGGGGACCCCGTCGGTGTTGTCGGCGATCGGCCTGGGCGCGGCGATCGACCTACTGCACGAGATCGGGCCGGCGGCGATCACGGCGCGACTGCACGCCCTGGGCGACCATGTGGCTGCCGGGCTGCGGGCGCTCGGTGCGGAGATCCTCAGCCCCTGGGAGCCGGAGCGGCGATCGGGGTTCCTGGTGTTCCGCCTGGGAGACGACGCCGAGAAGTTGGCCGCCGGCTTGCGGCAGGAAGGGTTCGTGGTCCGCGCCCGCGGCGGCGGCGTGCGTGTGGCGCCCCATTTTTACATCGACGAGGAGGATCTGAATCGCCTCGTCGCCGCCGTACGGCGCCTGGTCGCTCGCTGATCGACTCGGTGTACCCTATTCAGCCGTGGGGGATCCCTGGCTGTTTGCTTTGGTCGCCGTAAGGCACCTTGTGCACATGGGTTGTACTCCGGTTATTTCAGGGGAGATGCCACTCCGGTGTTCGGCGTGCCCATGCGCGGCGGCGACGGCGCCACGAGGCATCGCGAGATAGGACCGGCGGTGCGTTGACCGGCGCGCGGGTGCGGCAGCGCATCGGTGACGCCAAAACCACGTCACAAATCGGGGCGCATCGACGATGTCGATGGCTCCACGGAGCCCCTCTGCGCCGCAGCCGTCGCAGCACGGGAAGGCTTTTTCTCGTGGACAATTCGCGTTCCGCCGGTCTACAGAATGGGTCCATAGACAAAGGCATTGTCGAGGCGAGGGGTCATCGGGTGCAGTCTGTGGTCGACGCAGGTGAGTCGACCCTCCCCCGACATCCGTGGGTGCAGTATGAACGACTCCGTGTATTCTGCTTGGCGCTGTGTGACTGCGAGGATGCCATTCCTTCTCGTCCTTCTGGCGCACTCGGTTCTCACCGCCCAGGCGGTAGCCCAAGTGATCACGCCGTTCGCCGCGCGCTATTCCGTCAACGATACCGGTGACATTCAGATCATCGGCAATACTCTGCTGACGTGCCCGAATAGCGCCGGGGCCTGCGCCAGCGGCCGCACCGGTTCGGGGACGGTCAACAACAACGACTTCAACATGGTGCACGTCGACGTCGACAGCGATGCTGCGACGTTCAACTCGAGCCGGGCCAATCTCACCCTGCCGAGTGGGGCGACGGTGCTCTTTGCCGGTCTATATTGGGGCGCCGATACCAGTGCCGGTGCCAGCGGCAGCGGTGCGCCCAACGCCAGTTTGCGTAACCAGGTGTCGTTTCTGACGCCCGCTTCGGCGGCGTACACGACCCGCGCCGGGATCTCGATCGGGCTCTCGGGCACGCGCTATGAATCGTTCAGTAACGTCACGGCGCTGGTGCAAGCTGCCGGCGGAGGAACCTACGGTGTCGCCAACGTGCAGGCGGGCACCGGCCAGGATCGGTACGCCGGCTGGGCCCTGGTGGTCGTCTACCGGGCCCCCGGTGAGCCGCCACGCAACCTCACCGTCTTCGACGGCTTTGCCTTGGTCAGCAGCGCGAGCCCCAACGTCTCGATCGCCGTCAGTGGCTTCACGACACCGCCTGCCGGCCCAGTGCGGACACGCCTGGGAGTCGTCGCCTACGAGGGTGACCTCGGATTGACCGGCGATAGTTTGCGCCTCAACTCGACGACCATCAGCGACGGGCTCAATCCGTCGACCAACTTCTTCAATTCGAGCAATAGCCGACTCGGCGTCCGCAATTCGGCGAAGTCGCCGGACTACGTCAACCAAATGGGCTTCGAGTCGGACGTGGTCGACGCCACGGGCGTGCTTGCCAACAACGCCACCAGCGCGACGATCAACCTCACGACGGGAGGTGAGACGTACTTCCCTGGGGTCGTCACGTTCGCCACCGAGCTGTTCGCGCCAAGCATCATCGCCAGCAAATCCGGGCTCGACGTCAACGGTGGAACCCTGCAGCCGGGCGATGTCATCGAATATACGATCAGCGTGACGAACTCCGGGCAGGATCCGGCGACGAACGTCGTCTTGCGCGACCCGATGCCGGCGGGGACGACGTACCAGCCCGGCAGTTTGTCCATCGTTTCCGGCAGCAATACCGGCAACAAGACCGATGCGACGGGTGACGACCAAGCGAATTTCGACGCGGGCAGCGCCAGTGTGATCTTCAGGCTCGGAGCTGGAGCCTCGGCATCGGCCGGTGGAACTCTCGGGGTCGGTGCGAGCACCACGGTGCGTCTGCGCGTCGTGGTCGACGCCGTCGTCAATGGAACCGTCATCACCAACCAAGCGAACATCGACTACGTCGGGCAAACCCTCGGCGGAGGGTTCACCAGCGGCAGCAGCGCCGCCGCGGCAACCGTCGTCGCCGCTCCCAGCTTGCAGGCGACGAAGGCCGTGGCACTCGTCGCCGATAACGATGGCAGCGGCGGTGCTTCGCCGGGCGACCGACTGCGCTACACCGTGGTCGTGTACAACTCGGGCAACCAACTCGCCACCGCGGTCCGCTACTCCGATTCACCCGATGCCAACAGCGCGATCGTACCGGCCACGGTGACGACGAGCGCCGGCAGCGTAACCTCGGGGAACGACGGGGTCGCACCGATCCAGGTCGACATCGGCAGCGTCGCCGCCGGCGGCACGGTCCAGATCACCTACGAAACGACGATCCTCTCGCTTCCGGCGGGGGTCCGCACACTCAGCAACCAGGGTCTCGTCTACAGTGCGGAACTGCCGGTCCTACCGACGGACGACCCTGCCGTCGGCGGGGCGCAGGATGCGACGACGATCGCGGTGGTCGGTGCGCCGATTCTGCGGGCCGAGAAAACCGCCACGTTGCTGAGCGACAACGACTTCGACGGCGTGCCCTCGCCCGGCGACGTGCTGCGCTACGCGGTCAGTGTGATCAACGCGGGCAACGCGGCCGCGCCTGGCGTCACCTTCTCCGACACGCCGGATGCCAACAGTAGCCTGGTGGTCGGGTCCGTCTCGACGACCGCCGGTAGCGTCACGCGGGGGAACCTCGTGGGTGAGACCACCGTCGGTGTCGCGGTCGGGACACTTTCCGCCGGCGCGGCGGCCGGCATCACGTTCGATGTCCGCATCAATTCGCCGATCCCAGCCGGCATCACCTCCCTGAGCAACCAAGGCGTGGCCGTCAGCGACGTTACTCCGGCGGTGCTCACCGATGATCCGTCCAATCCGGGGGTATTCGACCCGACGATCACGGCGATCGCGGCCGCGCCCATTCTAGGGGCGACCAAAGCCGCATTCCTGGCGCTCGACGCGGACGGGGACGGTGTCGCTTCCCCGGGCGACACGCTGACGTACAGCATCGTCGTGCGCAACATCGGCAATGCCGCCGCCACCGGTGTCCGCTTCCTCGACACTCCCGACGCCAACACGTCGATCGTCGCCGGTTCGATCGCGACGTCGGCGGGGTCCATCGTCCGCGGCGCCGATGGCATCCCACCGGTCGACGTTCTCGTCGGTACGCTGTTGGCTGGCGCCAGCGAAACCGTTTCGTTCGACGTGCGTATCGCGGCCTCGTTGCCCGCCGGAGTGAACGAGGTCGTCAATCAGGGGTCGGTGGCGAGCAACGAGCTGGCGACCATCCTCACCGGAGACCCAGCGACTGCATCGAATCGGGACCCCACGGTGACCACGGTGACGGCGGCGCCGCGGGTCACGGTCGCCAAGAGCGTCGTGCTCGAGGGAGACTCGGACGGCAACGGCGTACCGTCGCCGGGCGACCGCCTGGTGTACCGCGTCGAGGTCGCCAATCTCGGCAACGAGTCGGCGCAGGCGTCGCTGCTGAACGATTCCATCGATTCCAACACGGCGCTCGTCAGCGGCTCGGTGCGTTCGGATCTGGGCACGATCGTTTCGGGCAACAATCCCGGCGACACGCTGGTGCGGGTCAATTTCGGCGATATCGCCGGCGGTGCACGAGCCTTCGTGTCGTTCGCCGTCGACATCGACAACCCACTTCCGGCCGGAGCCACCAGTGTAACCAACCAGGCCGTCGTCAGTGGAGCGAATTTCGCCCCGGTACCATCGGACGATCCGTCGACGCCCACGGTTCTCGGCGATCCGGTGGTGACCGCCGTGGTGGCCGCGCCGATTCTCGTCTCCTTCAAACGGGCCGCGCTCTTCGAGGATCTCGACGGTAACGGCGTCGCCTCGCCCGGTGACCTGATCGAGTATCGGGTACGCGTGCGCAACGACGGCAACATCGTCGTCCTCGGCGTCCATTTTCTCGATCAACCCGGCGCCCATACGCGACTCGTGAGCGGCTCGGTGCGGACGAGCGGCGGCGAGGTCGTACTTGGGAACGCGCCCGTCGATGCGGACGTCGACGTCAACGTCGGAGCGCTGGCTGGCGGGGGCGGGGCGGTCGACATCAGCTTCCTCGTGCGCATCGACAACCCGGTCCCCGGTGGCGTCGACGTCATCGGCAATCAAGGGAGCGTCACGGCCGATGCGACGGCGAGCATCGTCACCGACGATCCGACCACCGCTGCCTTGGGCGACGTCACCCTCACGAGCCTCACCGCGGCGCCGAGCTTGTCCGCAACCAAGACGCTGCTCCTGCTGCTGGATGCCAACGGCAACGGCGAAGCCGACGCGGGAGACCAAATCGAATACGTCATCCAAATCCGCAACCAAGGCAACGCCGGTGCTCTTGGCGTGCGCCTCGACGATACGCCGCATACGGCGACGCGGCTCATCGCCGGAACGGTGGTGACGACCGCTGGCAGCGTGAGTCTCGGCAACGGTGCCGGCGATGCGAGCGTCGGCGTCGACATCGGCGCGCTTCCCGGTGGCGAGGCGTGCGAGGTGCGCTTCCGCGTCGCCGTCAATAGCCCGCTCTCCGCCGGAGTCACCTTCATCGCCAATCAGGCATTCGTATCCGCTGTCGGCCAGTCGACGGTCGCCAGCGACGACCCGAGCACCGCCGCGGCGAATGACGCGACGCTCATCGCCGCCAATCCAGGATCCGCCTCCACGCCGATTCCTACCCACACGCCGATCCCGACGAACACGCCGATCCCGACGAACACCCCGTTGCCGACCTTCACTCCCGCCGGTGGCGGAGCGTCGACCCTCACGCCGACGAGCACCCAGGCGCCCTCGCAGACGCCCGTGCCCACCGGCACGGCGGTGGCCACGGCCAGTCGCACGAACACCGCGGCCTTGACCGCCACCCCGACACCGGCACGAACGAGCACGCCGACGCCGAGTGGCTCGCCGACGCGATCCCCGACGACGAGCCCGACTCGGACGGCGACCCCAACGCCGACGGCGACCTTTACGGCTACCGCCAGCGTGACCTCGACGCCGACCCGAACCCTCACGCCGACGCAAACGCGCACGCCGACCGCGACGCCCACGGCCGTGGGCACCGCAGCGCCGAACTGCGACCTCAATTTCAGCTTGCAGCGCGTCGGCTTGCCCGTGCCTGGCGGCCGCATTCGCTATCAGTGTCTCTGGTGCGATCCGTGTCGCGACGCGGTGAACTTCGTCTTGCTCAACGCACTGGACCCGCCCCTCGAACTGGTTTCCGCCGTGTCCAAGGACGCCCAGGTGGCCATCGACGGGCAGACCGTGCGCTTCCTGCAGAGTCAGCCGAGTGGCGGCACGGACCTGGCGTCGATCGTCGCCAAGATCGACGCCGACGCCGCACCCGGCACCGAGGTGTGCAACCTCGTCGTCGTCAGCGACGGTCTCGGCCGCAGCGTCCCCAAGCGAGACTGCTTCATCGTGCGCCCCGGCCGCAGCTCACTCCATCACCGTCTGCGGGTATCTGGGCCGACGGAGATCCGCAGTGGCGGCGTCAGCGCCATCAAGGCCAGCTACGCCCACGTGCCCGAGTCCTCGGCGATCACCGTGGAACTGCCCGAGCGCGTCTCGGTGGCCGGCTTCGTCGGCGCGGCACCGACGTCGATCGACGGACGTCGGCTGCGCTGGGAGGGGTTGCCGAAGTCGGGCTTCGTCAAGGTGCAGGTGCGTGTCGACGCCGGGCTGCCGATCGGCGAGTTCCTCTCGTTCGGGGTCACCTTGACGGAGCCGGACGACGTCTTCCGGCAGCAGCACGACGTGGTGATCGTCGGTGCGGCGCCGCTCGTCTCCGGCGCCGGGCTCGACCTACGTGCCCCAGGGCTGGTGCGCCAAGGCCAACAGACGACGATCACGGCGCGCTACCGGGAGATCGTTCCCCCGGCGGAGTTCGCCGTCGCCTTGCCCGCCGGAATGTCCTTGGTGCGCGCCGTTCCGGGCGGCGAGTTCGACGGAACCTACTGGCGCTGGAGCCTCGGCTCGAACGCTGCGACCGAGGCGCAGAGCGGCAGCATCAAGCTGCGCGTCGCCGTCGCCGCCGACGCTTCGGTGGACAGCGGCCTAGGTGTCGTCGGTCACTTGGCCGGCCGGGGCTATTACGACATGAAGCGCGTCGACATCGGCGTCCGGCCGGCCCTGGCGGATACGAACGGGGGCGGGCGCCCGTCGTTCTCGGTGTCGGCGCCACGCGCGGTGAAGGCAGGACTGACGGGGACGCTCAAGCTGCGTTACCGCAGTGTGCCGGCACCGGCGACGGTCGAACTCGACTTGCCGCCAGGAATGACGATGCGCTCGAGTCTTCCCCTGCCCAACGGTAGCCAACCCCGCTGGACGACGTCGACGGATACGGATGCGATCAGCGTCGAGGTGTTCGTCGACGCTGACCTCGAGGTGGGGCAGGTATTGCCGGTCGCGGCGCACCTCGTGAGGACCGACGGCTCGCGCTCCACGAGCACCGCGGAGATCACCGTGCGATGACCCGGTGACATGCTGCCGCAGCGCCCGGCGCAATCGCCTCCTCCACCCTGTCCACGGCGGGTCGAGCAGCGTAGAGTGCGGCCGAGGAGAATCGGCTCATGCATTGGATCAAACGGGTGACGCACCTGCTGGCGGTGCAAGCGTTCGCTTGGCTCGAGGTGCTCGGGCTTCCGGGTGTCGGCAAGCAGCGACCGGAGGGTGGCGCGTGAGCTCGTTGGGCGAGAAGGTCGTGCTCGGACGCTCGGGGCTGCAGGTCTCGCGTCTGGGCGTCGGATCGTCGTACGGCGTGTCGGAGCGGGCCTGCAAGAGAGCCTTCGACGCGGGCGTCAACTACTTTTTCTGGGGTTCCGTGCGCACGCCGCAGATGGGGGCTGCCCTGCGCGATCTGGCGCGGCACCACCGCGACGAGTTGGTGGTGGTGCTCGAGTGTTACGCCCGTTGGCCGTGGATGATTCGCCGCAGCGTCGACCTGGGCCTGCGGCAACTCGGCATCGAACGAGCCGACGTGCTCTTGCTCGGCTGGCACGAAACGCTGCCTTCGGAACGGATCCTGGAATGCGTCGCGCAGCTGCAGCAGCAAGGTCGATTCCGTCGTCTCGGGATTTCGTCGCACCAGCGGCCGTTGTTCCAGAAGATCGTGCCGGACCATCGGTACGACGTGGCCCACATCCGCTACAACGCCGCCCACCCGGGCGCCGAAAGCGACATCTTCCCCTATCTGGGGGAACAGCCGCCGGGCATTGCGTCGTTCACGTGTACGCGTTGGGGCGACCTGCTGCGTCCGGCGAACATGCCGGCGGGGTACGAGGCGCCGTCCGCCGTCGATTGCTACCGCTTCGCACTGAGCAACCAGCACGTGCAGGTGGCGATCTGCGGTCCGTCGACGGACGAGGAGATGGAGCAATCCCTCGGGCTGCTGAAGCTCGGGCCGATGGACGAGGACGAGATGCGGCGGATGCGCGCGATCGGCGCCCACGTCCACGGCATTCGCTCGTCGATGGCCGCGCTCGTCGGCTGACCGAAGGCGTCGATGGACCGGGTGGTGCCGTTCGTGCCTATCGTTACTTGATGTCCAGAGTGAACGGCGCTGCGAAGCGGCTGACGTCCATGGTCTCGATCGGTGCGAAGACGTCGGTGAACGGCGTGCTGCAGCCTTCCGGACAACAGCAGAGGTTCGGCGCGGTGAAGATCCAGCTGGGCGAGGATTTCGCCAAGCAATCCTCCGCCGAGGTGGCGCGAATGGAGTGGCTGTGGGAAGTGGTGGTCGCTTCCGGGAGGCCTGGGACGTACAGAAGGCCGTCGGCGTAACCGGTAGCTTCGCGGTACAGTGCCGGCGGGTAGACGTTGATGATCGGCTGGCCGCTGCAGTCGTTCGACTCGTAGTAGGAAAAATACCCCTCGAGAAATCCGGCTGTCGTGAAGTTGGCCAGCACGATACGGCCGTTGGTTGCATTCTTCACGTACACGGCATTGTTGGACGTCGGCCCGACGATCGTTCCGTTGGCATCGATGACGACGAGAGCGGCGCCGGCGCGTCCGGTGCCTTCGGAGGCTTGAAGTTGGCAGTCGTCGCCGAGCGCCAAGATCCCCGTGCCGCTGACCTTCAGGTAGAGAGGGCCGGTCGCCGGCACGCCATCGAGGGTATGGCGTAGTTCGGCGCTCTTGGGCTGTTTGGCGCCTCCCTTGGGTTTGAACAGCTTCAGCTGGGTGATGAAGTCGAGGTCGTCGATCGTCACCGCGGCACTGTGGTGCAACTGGGTGCACGCGGCGTCGCGAAAGAGTTCGAGGGTCAGCGACGTCCCCGAAACAGCTGCCTTCAGTGCCTTGGCCTCGACGCGATACGCCAGCGGCAAAGTCGCCGCGCCGGCGACCGAGGCCCAGACCAACACGGACAACGTGGCAAGGATGCGCACCATGATTCCCCCCTAAGAACGTTCGGCGAACAAAAATATCGAGTGGGAAGCATCCACGCTTGTCACACCCTCGGTCAATCGAAATCGTCGACGCTCGTCGTCCGCGGTCCAGCGCCGATGCCTTCCGACGCACCTCGCCGACCGTTGGCTGCGTCCGTCGAACCATTCGGCACGTCGGGTCGACCATGTCGCGGGTGGGCTCTCGGCTTTCCTCGGCGCGGGGTGTAGAGTCGGCGACCCATGGCTCGTTCCACGACCGAGGTCGATCTCGAGACATCCCCTGCCGATGCGGCGCCGCCACGGCTCTCGTGGTGGGCCGAACGCCTAGGCCGCCGCTTGTTCCGGTCGGTCCACCTCGACGATGGGGCGGCGGAGTACGTGCGTCAGCTCGCCGAGCGCGGCTCCATCGTCTACGTCGTGCGCTACCATTCCTTCTTCGAATACTTTCTGGTGCACATCGTGTTGCAGCGCGCGGGGATGCCGATCCCCGTGTTCGCCCCTGGCCTGGCGACGTTCTGGCTGCGCCCGTTGCGCCAGCTGTTCGCCGGACTGTTCGCCTGGTTCAGGGCGGACAGCCCGGATGCGCGGGCGGCGCGGCTGGCCGAGCGTCGTCGGCGCTGTCGCGAGCTTGTCGAGCGCGGTGAACCGGTGCTCATCTTCATGCGCAGCCGCGCCGCCGGCCTGGGCGCGCGGCGACTGGCGCCCGACGCCTTGGGCCGAGCCCGCATCGGTACCGATTTCCTGCGCGAGATCGTCATCGGGCAATGGGCCGCGCCGCAAAACGTCTCGTTCGTGCCGCTCGCGATCTTGCGCGGTCGCGGCTACCGACGGCGCGATTCGCGCTGGGCAACCCTCGTCTACACGGTGCAGCAGGCTCCGGGCGAGATCCGCCGCTTCGTCTCCTTCATTTGGAACCGGCGCGACACCAGCGTCGTGATCGGTCGCGACGTACAGTTGCGCGAGGTGCTCGAACGCCACCGCCATGAAGGAGCCGATCGCATCGTCAAGCGGCTGTCGCGGGCGCTGCAGATCTTCCTCTATCGAGAGGAGCGCATGGTGCAGGGGCCGACGCTGCGCCCGCGCAACGAGGTGCGCGAACTGGTGGTGACGGATCCTGGTGTACGTCGCTTCATCGCGTCGAACGCGAAAGACGCCAAGGCCGCCGCCAAACTCGAGCGGCGGGCGCGCCGCTACGTCGACGAGATGGCCGCCAACTACCACGCGCTCTACATCAGCGTGCTGGAGGTGATCGTCACCTGGATCTGGCGCCGCATGTTCCGCAACCTCGACACCGTCGGCCTGGAGCGTGTGGTCGAGCGCGTCAAGCACGGCCCGATCGTCTTGGTGCCGTGCCACCGCAGTCACTTCGATTATCTACTGTTGTCCTATCTGTTTCACCGCAATTACCTCAGCCCGCCGCACATCGCCGCCGGCGAGAACCTGGCCTTTTGGCCGGTGGGAGCGATCTTTCGCGGCGCCGGAGCTTTCTTCATCCGCCGCAGCTTCGGCGACGACGAACTCTACAAGCAGATCTTCCGCAGCTACCTGAATTTCCTCATCCGCGAGGGCTATACGCAGGAGTTCTTCATCGAAGGCGGACGGAGTCGCACCGGCAAGCTGTTGCCCCCGAAGCTCGGGATGCTGTCCGCCGTCGTCGACTCCTTTCTTCGCGGCGTGCGGCGCGATCTGCAGTTCGTGCCGGTGTCGATCCAATACAGCCGCGTCGTCGAGGCACAGGCGTACCAACGCGAACTCGAGGGCTCGAGCAAGGAGAAAGAAACGTTGGGCGCGTTGCTGCGGGCGCGCAAACTGTTGGACCAGCGCTACGGCGACGTGCAGATCACCTTCGCCGAGCCGATCTCCCTCGCCGAGGCCTTGGGCGAACGGCGTGAACGATTCCGCGAGGCCGTCGCCGCCAATGCCGCCGAAGAAAGCGACGTCGAACGCGAACGCCGGGCGTTCGTCGACGACTTCGCCCACCGCTTGCTGCAAGAGATCAATGCCGCCAGTCCGGTGACCGACGTCGGCATCGCAGCGACGGTGCTGCTCGGCGCTCGCGCCAAGGCGGTGCGCTTTCGCGCCTTTCTCGAACGGTCGCGTGCCCTCATCGGCCTGCTCGAAGCGCGCGGCATCACCGTGGCGCAGGTGCAGGGCAAACTACCCGACTTCGCCGTGACGCGGCGCTTTCTCGAGTCGACGGGTGTGCTCGAACGGCTGCAAGAAACGCCGGACGTGATGTACGTCCCGAAGACCCAGCGTCTCGGCCTCGACTTCAACAAGAACAACAGCATCCATTGGTTCTTGGTGCCGGCGCTGGTGTTGCAAGGCCTGTCGCAGGGGCGGGCGGAAGGTGAATTGCGCCAGCTGTGCAGCGAGTGGCTCGACCTGTACCGCTTGGAGTTTCCCGGCGTCGAGCCGTCGCAACTCGACAGCGACGTCGGCGTCTGCGTCCGCTACTTTCGCGACCAGGGCGTCGTCGATGCAGGCGGCGGTGTCGACCGAACGCATGCGTTGTATCGGGCGCTCATCGGCATTCTCGACAACTTCCACGAGCCCTACTGGGTCGTGGCTCGAGTGCTGCGTCGCTTGGAAAAACAGGGGACCAACGAGAAGACCCTGCGCGATCGTATCGCCAAGCGCTACAAGGCGGCGTTCCTGCTGGGCGAGACGCGCAAGTCGGAGGGCAACTCCGTCGCCACCATCGGCAACGCGCTCGAGCGCTTCATCGAGGAGGGGTGCATCGTGGTGACCGGACGGACGCGCAGCCTGCGCGGTCGAGGTGATCGCCTGCTGCAACCTGGGCCGAACTTCGAGAACCTGCGCCGCCATGAAGAGCAGCTGGCGCGCGCGCTGCAGCCGGGGAGCAGGGGGTAGTGCGCGGTCGCCCACCGCGTTTGCCGTTGAATCCCGTTCGCACACTTCGTACTGTCGCGCGACGCATGAGATTCCGCCGCCACATCGCCCGACTGACACCGTTGGCGTGGTTCCTCCTCGGCCTCGCCGCTTGCGGCGAGCCGGCCCCGGTCGAGGTGAGGGTCAAGACCGTCGGCTACGACTCGTCGGCCAAGGCGCCGGTGGTGGTGCTCGAGGACGAGCGTCGCGGTCGCACGCTGCCGATCTGGATCGGCGGTTCGGAGGCGCACGCCATCGCCCTGGTGCTGGAGGGCGTCGGCACGTCGCGGCCGATGACCCACGATCTGTTCAAGTCGGTGCTCGAAGAGGCTGGGGTGCGTCTCGAAAAGATCGTCATCGAATCGCTGGAGGACGCCACCTACTTCGCGCGCCTCTACCTGACGTCGCTGCGGCGCGACTTCACGGTCGACGCGCGTCCGAGCGATGCGATCGCCATCGCCTTGCGCTTCGGCCGCCCGATCTACGTCGCCGCCGAGCTGTTTCAAGGCGAGGCCGGCGGGCCGGTGGCGCGCGTCACCTCGGTGGCGCGGCATGCCGGCATGGTGTTTCAGGACGTCAGTTCGGATTTGGCCGAGGTGTTCGGGGTCGACCCGCAGCAGCCGGGCGCCGTGGTGACGCACGTCGAAGGCGGGTCGGAGGCGGCGTTACGGCGCGGCGACGTGGTGCTGGCGCTCGATGGCGAACCGGTGCGCTCGGCGTCGCAGTTGGCTCGTGCGTTGGCCGATCGGGCCGGCAAGCGGGTGGAAATGGCGATTCGCCGGGGCGAGGCCGAGATGATCCTCGATTTCGAGGTGCCGCAAGGTCGCTGAGTTCGTTCGCGTCAGGGCTCGCAACTCGCCGCGCCGATCGCTACACTTGCGCGGGTTTCGTCCCTGGGGAGTCCCGCGCATGATGATTCGCACGCCCGCGGCCGAGGTCGCCGCAAGCCAAACTCGTCGCCGTGTGGCCGACTTCGTCGCCCTCACCAAGCCTCGCGTCGTGCTGATGGTGCTGGTCACGACGGCCATCGGCTTCTACCTGGGGGCCCAGGGCGGGGTGGATTTCTTGCGCCTGCTGCCGACATTGATCGGCACCGGTCTGGCCGCCGGCGGGACGATGGCGCTGAATCAGTATTTCGAGCGCGATTTGGATGCGCGCATGCCGCGCACGGCGCAACGGCCGTTGCCGGCGGGGCGTCTCGAAGCCACCGACGCCCTGGTGTTCGGGTGGCTGTTGACGCTCGGCGGGCTGGCCTACCTGGCGCTCGCGGTCGACGTGCCGACGATGCTGGTCGTCGGCTTCATTTCCCTCAGCTATCTCTTCGCCTACACGCCGCTGAAGCGGGTGACGCCTGCCTGCACGATCGTCGGAGCCGTGCCCGGGGCGCTGCCGCCGGTCGCCGGTTGGGTCGCGGCCAGCGGTACCTTCGGCATCGAGGCGTGGGTGCTGTTCGCCATCATGTTCCTCTGGCAACTGCCGCATTCGTTGGCGATCGCGGTGGTTTACCGCGAAGACTATGCCGCGGCGGACATTCGCCTGCTGCCGATCGTCGAACCCGACGGGGCGAGCACGGCGCGTCAGGTGGTCAGCAACGCCCTAGCGTTGTTCTTCGTCGGCCTGTTGCCGACGGCGGTAGGTCTCGCCGGGAATCTGTATCTCGGCATCGCCGCGGTGCTCGGCTTGACCTTCTTCGGCTACTGCGTCGCCTACTCGCGGGCACGCGATGTCGGTTCGGCCAAGCGCGTCGTGTTGGCGTCGCTGCTCTACTTGCCGCTGCTGCTGGTCGCCATGGCGATCGACAAAGTGCACGGCCCGACGATTTTCCTCTTCTGAGCCCGCCGTCACGGCCGCCGCGTCGCCATGCGTACGATGTCGTTGGTCGCCGGCGGCGTGCTGGTGACGCTGCTGGCGGCCGCCTGGCTCCGCTTCACCCACGTCGAGCCGCTGCCGGATTTGGGCACCCTTCCCGAGTTCCAACTCGACGAGAGCCGCGGCGCCCCGCTGCGGCGCGCCGACTTGCAGGGCGAAACCTGGGTGGCGGCCTTTCTGTTCACCACTTGCCCGTCGTTCTGCCCGCGGCTGACGGCGCAGTTGAAGCACATCGACGCCGCCTTGCCGGATGTGCCGGTCAAGCTGGTCGCCTTCTCCGTCGATCCCAAGAACGATACGCCCGAGGTGCTGCGGCAATACGCGCGGCAGCACGGCCTCGAAAGTGATCGCTGGCGTCTCGTCACCGGTGAGCCGCTGGCGATGTATCGCTTGATCCGCGACGGCTTCCGCTTGTCGGTGGAGGAGCGGACGGATGAAGAGGCACGCGACGGCGAGGGGCTGATCGCCCACAGCGACCGATTCGTCCTAGTGGATGGTGCTGGCCGGATTCGCGGTTACTACCACGGCACCGACGCGGCGAGCGTCGAGCAGTTGGTCGCCGACGTGCCGCGTCTGGTGGGCGAGTCGGCCGCGCCGTAAGCCAGGATTTTTCACCAGGACCGTCATCCACCACGGAGTGGTCATGACCGTCCGTCGTCCGAAGGTGGATGAGAAGAGGCGCGCAGCGCCCTGGAGCGCCGAGTTGTACTCGGCGGGTCCGTCGCGGGCGGACGGAGACGCGTCGCAAGCATTCCCGCACCGAGATCTGAGGTGCTTACCTACGGATCGCGGGGAGGATGGAGGCGGGGCGCGCCCGGCGCCGGGCGCCGGGCGGTGTCGAGTGCAACTCGACACTCCGGGTAGCCCAGGTTGGCCCAGGATTGTTCTAAAGAGCGGTCAGGACCGTCCGTCGTCCGAAGATGGATGAGAAGGGGCGCGCAGCGCCCTGGAGCGCCGA
>CAZGEJ010000010.1:0-143628 GCA_964524885.1 uncultured Binatia bacterium (SeqCode) | reverse complement strand
CATGCCGTGAGAAAAACTCGCCTCAGGGTGGGTCATGCTCGTGAGAAATGACAGAGAAGCGAAAACGAACGCCATAAGGTTTATGGCAACGCTTCGAGCAGCCGAAACGATCGCCATAAAGTTTAGGGACACGATTTGAGCAACGGAAAGGGTCGCCATAAAGTTTATGGCAACGATGAAAGTGAACAGATCGGTTCCATTAAACTTTATGGGAACGATTCCACGACCCAAAACGATCCCCATAAACTTTAGGGCAAGCGTTTTGAACCCAAAAACCGGTGCCCTAACGAAAAATCACGGCGCCACGGTTCGTCATGCATTCGTGCCGATGCGATGCGAGGCGATGGATGTTCCGAACGGAGCCGACTTCGAGGGGGCGGCGCGATGATCCTGACCGAGCGCTTCGTGCTGCTGAACTACCCGCGCACCGGCTCGACCTTCGTGCGCGCGGCGCTGCGCGCGCTCCACGGGCTGGAGGGCTCGCGCCTGCCGGCGGTGCTCCTGCGGTGGACCCCGCGCGGGCGGCGCTGCCGTGAGCTGACGCTACCGATCGAGCGCACGGCCTCCGCCCGGCGCGCCGGCCGCCGCAGTCAGCACGGCGCGCTCCACCAGATCCCCGCCTCGCACCGGCACCTTCCCGTCGTGAGCGTGACGCGCCACCCGCTCGACCGCGAGGTGTCGCAGTACGAGCACGGCTTCTGGCGCGAGCACCCACCCGCGCCGCTGGAAACGCTGCTCGCGCGCTTCCCCGCCTGGCCCGCGCTCTCCTTCGGCGAGTACCGCGCGTTGCAGGCCGAGCACGGCCGCGCCGACGTGCTGCAAGGCGCGCCGCTGCGCGCGGAGGTGGGCGCGCAGACGCTGCACTTCCTGCGCTTCTTCCACCCCGACCCCGACGCGGCGCTCGCGCAGCTCGACGACGCGCGCATCGACGACGGCAGCCTGCTGCGCGAGCTCCCGCCCGTGCGCTTCCTGCACACCGAGCGCCTCGTGCCCGAGCTGCGCGCCTTCCTGCACGAGCACGGCTTCGAGCCGCGCGCGACGGCCTTCCTGGAGGCCTGGGCGCCCGTCAACGCCGCCGCCTCGCGCGCCGGCCGCCCGTGGAGCGACTACTTCGACGCCGAGGAGGAGCGCCGCTTCCGCCGCGAGGAGCGGCTGCTCTTCCAGCTCTTCCCGGAGTACGGCGAGCCTGGCTGAGCCGCGCACGCGCGCCGTGCTCGTCGCGGGCATGCACCGCTCAGGCACCTCGATGGTCGGCAGCATGCTGGCCGCGCTCGGCGTCGACATGGGCCGGCGCTCGATCCCCGCCGACGAGCGCAACGCGCGCGGCTACTTCGAGGATGCCGACGTGGTCGCCTTCCACGGCCGCGATGGATGCGGGACACCCACACTACCCCCCGGCGCCGGCATCGGACGGAGGCAGGGGAACGAGTCCACAACCCAAACTCGCCCACCAGGTTGAGTCCACCCCATACTACATCCGATAAACTCTATTCCCGGCGGAAACTCAGCTTGTACGGCTACGCCGGCGCGTGGGCCAAACGCCCCTGGAGCTTCTACGGATGTGGTAACCCGTTCGTCTCGGGCAAACCACGCGACTGACGTCTTCGCCCTGAGTCCCGTTGGTTCAGCTCACTGCACCCCTCGTTTCTTTTGCCACATGCGGAAACCAGGCGACTGCATCGAACAACGCCTGGCTCGCCGGCCGGGTGCGATAGCCGAGCTCGCGCTCGGCCTTGGCGTCGAAGAAGAACATGGGCTTGCGTGACATACGCAGCGCCTCGAGCGTCAGACGCGGTAGGGTACCTGCCTCACACCTCCGGTTCGCAGTAACATGTCGTCGCCAGCTCGAAGTCGCTGTCTGCCCATACCGTGCGGAAGCGTGCCCACACTGGCTGCGCGTCGCCTTCCTTGCCCTGGCGCTCGAGGCTGCGCGCTAGGCCGAATAGGGCCCAACCGTTTTCCGGCAAGCGCTCGAGATCCTGCCTGAAGACGGCTTCGGCGTCCTCGGCTCGACCGCTCTTGAGTAGTAGTGCGCCGAGCGCATGCCGCGCCGGCAGGATCCAGCTCGGTGGCTCGTCGTAGCGCAACGAATCCTCGCGGGTCACGGCGCGACGCAGCGCCGCGAACGCCGCCTCCGCCTTGCCTTCACGGTAGAGGATCTCACCTTCGAGCACGTCCTCGGCGACGGCGAGCAGGTTCGCGCTCGTGTTGTTGCCGAAGAATGCGGTCGCCGGGAGCACCGCCTTTCTGGCCAAGAACTCGCGTTGCTCGGCGCGCGCGGCGGGCGTGTTGCCAGTCGCGGCGAAGGCGACGCCGCGGGCGTACTGGCGCATGGCGCGGGCGAACGGAAAGTGTTCGGGGAAATCGGCCGCCGCGAGAACCTCGTCCCACAGCCCGAAGCGTATGCGAACCTCGAGCGGCATGACCATGTAGCCGTCGGCGATCACCGAATAGTCTTTGGTCCACTGCTCCGGCATGTCCTCGATCAACGTGTCGATGGCGCGCACTGCCAGCGAGCGCTGGCCGTTCATCATCGCGGCGAAGGCGAGCATGTGGTTGTCGTGCGCCATGTAGAGGCCGAAGAAGCCCTGCTCCGGTGCGAGTGCACGGTAGGCGCTGTCTGCCGCCATCGCTTTGACGTTGGCATCGATGGCCTTCTGCCAATGGCCGAGGCGGACGTCGATGTGGGACGGCATGTGCACCAGGTGCCCAAGTCCTGGTTGCAGGTCGCGCAGCCGGTCTGCAGCAGCGGCGGCGCGGCCCGGATGCGGCGAGGCTTCGACGGCGTGGATGTACAGGTGCAGCGCCAACGGGTGACGCGGATGGTTCTCGAGGACCCGCTCAAGGGTGGCGACGATTTCCTCGGTCCCTGGTTGGGGTTGGCCTGTAGCCGTCCACAAGTCCCACGGCCGCAGGTCCATCATCGCTTCGGCGAACAAGGCACCGATGTCGGCGTCGTGTGGGTGTTGCTGCCAAAGTCTGCGCATGGCGGCGGCATAGGCGGCGTCGAGTGGGGCGCGATCCACCGGCGGCGGGTCGACGTAGCGCGACGTCAACGCGCCAATCAGGTCGCGTTCGACCTCGCTGGCCCTGTTTGACAGTGTGACGGCTCGTTGCAGCGCCACCCAGGCGGCGTGCGCCCGGTCCTCGGGCAGGACGGGGTTGTTGATGTGCGGTCCGTTGGCGAGGGCGATGCCCCACCAGGCCATGGCGCAGTCGGGGTCGTGGTCCGCAGCGTGCCGGAAGGATCGAATCGCCTCGTCGTGATTGAAGGCGAAGAGAAAAGCGAGACCTTGGTCGAAGGCTCGCTGCGCTGCCGGGTTCGTCGTGGTGATGACGCGGCTGTGATCGCCCAGTCCGGGAAAGGAAGTACCTGCAGCTGCTACCGGCGGCGTCACTGCCGGTCGGGAACTGCAGGCAGCCAAGAGACACAGGAGCAGCGGGATACCAAGGGGTCTGCGCATCGTGGCGCCTCCTTCGTCAGAAGAATCTCCGAGATCAATGGGACGGCAACATTGTGCCAGGTCGACCCTGGACGCGCGACAGAAAACTCTCCCACTGAGCAACAGGTGCGGAGCGCCGAGCCGTCGTCCTGGGGATCCTGGAGTCTGCTGATTCTCGCGGGCGATTGCTGGAGATCTCGCAAGATCTTGCGGGATCTCGGCGGTGCGCACGGGTGAAGCTCGCTTGGCAATAGGGCCATACCCATGGCCCCGTTCGTGCACAACCAGGTGAGGGTGAAACGATTTCCTCAGGCTCATCGATCATTCGGCGTCAGCACCGTTGCGTTTCACCTCCCCTGGGTACGCGAGCTCGGCGCCGCATCGGATACACCCGCATGAATCTTCGCGTGATCGACGCAATCCTGCCGCGGCGCGCTGCCCGTCATACAGCGCCGCCCACAGCGCGCCTCGAGCCCTATGCCCGTGTGCGTGGTGTTGGGGTCTCCCTGCCGACTTCGACCTATTCGCAGGAAACGCTCCTGGAGGCCTGCTGCGATGTTGGGAAAGACCGCCCCCGCTCCTTGTAGCACCTGCCCCAGATGCATCGCTCCGTGCAGGTCGAGAGCCGCCATCTCGCCTTGCCGCTGGAGGCGACCCGGGCGCTGAAGGGCTTCGAAGAGGCCAACGATGCCTACATCCGGCGCGCCGTCGACCTCGGTAGCGAAGCGTTGCTGGCAGCGTTGGCCACTGCCGATCTGCAACCTTCGGACCTACGCCACATCTTATTCGTCTCGATCACCGGCATCGCCACCCCGTCGATCGATGCCCGCATCGCCGCGCGCATCGGTCTACGCCCTGACATCAAACGTACCCCCATCTTCATCGCCAGTGCGCTCTTCGGCGATGGCGCCGAGGCCGTCGTCCTCGGCGGTCCGATGTCGCCGGGAGATGGCCCACGTGTGCTGGCCAGCCGCTCGGTGCTGTATCCCGGAACCGAGGATGCCATGGGCTGGGACGTCACCGGCGAAGGCTTCCGCCTCGTGCTGTCGGCGGACGTGCCCAATATCGTTCATGCGAACCTACGCCGAGACGTCGACGGGTTCCTCGCCGATCACGGGCTCCGGCTGCGGAAGCGCGAGCGCCGCCCGCCTACCGTCGTCCCCGCCATCACCCGTGGGCAGAACTTTTGCATGGGCAGAACTTTTGCAACGGACTGTCGGCATGGACCTTTTGGCGTGTGACACGTGTGGCGGTCGGTTGCGGCTCGTGGCGACGATTGCCGAGCCGGCTCTGGTCAGCCAGATCCTGAGCCACCTCGGGTGACCGACGGAATTACCGCAAGCGGCGCCAGCACAACCGCTGGCATGGCCCCCAGGCTTCGCGCCCCAAGGCGACTGGGTCTGAGAGCGGCCCCGGGCCCCTCGGACCGACGCTGAGGCAGGCACCCGTGTGTCCGCCGCCGCGGAAAGCACGCAAATTTCTGATTGACCACTAACTCCGAGTCGTGCCACAAATTCCAGTGACCGAGAAGCTGGCATAGGAAGAAACACCCATGCCTCAAATCGTCGCGCAGGTGGAGGCCCGAGCCCCCGGAGCTACGCCCGATAGATTTCATGTCCCGGCGGAAACTCAGCTTGTACGGACTATCCACTAGCCGCAGTGACGCCCGCACCGTACCGAAGGGTATGACGGGCGTAGCGACGATTGCCGAACTTCGTGCGCTGCCATCGTCGGCGCCGGGTTTCGGGGTTGGTGCCACCGCGGCGGTCGCGGGCGTGCGGTCGCGGGCGTAGCGATCGCACTGCCGCGATGCAGGTGGGAAGGCCGTGTAGCGAAGGAGATCGTATGAGCGCACGACGCAAATCGTCCTGGATCGTCATCGGCCTGGCCTGCTTACCGGCGGCCGTCGGCGCGCAGTCACAAAGCAAGGATCAGCAGTCGTGCATCAACGCGCTCAATCGGGCGGCGGCGAAGATCGGCGTGGCTCAGGCGAAGGACAGCCTGGCGTGCTTGAAGGACGCCGCCAGCGGCAAACTGACGGGGATGTCCGCCCATACCTGCTTGACCGCCGATCGAAAGGGCAAGCTGGCGAAGGCCGCCGACACCATCGCCGAGACCGAAACCAAACGCTGCACCGAACCCCCCGATTTCGCCTACGCCGGCAGCGGCGAGGCGTTCGACGGCGCGCGCATCGGCCGCCTGGTTTCCTTCACCGACATGTTCTCGGGTCAGGTCGACCCCCACGTGCTCGATTGCGACAGCGACCGCGACGGCTGCAAGTGCCAACGCGCCGGCGCCATGGGCATCGAAGCGCTGTTCAAGGCCAAGGCCGACGCCTTCGTAAAATGTAAGCGGGAAGTGCTGGCCACCGCCAGCAGCGCGGCGGACGTCGCCAAATGCATCGACGACGCGGCGACGGTGGGCTCGATCGCCGCCGACTCGGCGGGCAAGATTCAGAAGGCGGTCACCGCTCTCGCCGGCAAACTCGAGCGCACTTGCGACGAACCGGGGGTGACGGCGACGGCGTTCGCCGGTCATGCCGCCTGCTCCGGCTTGCAGGGCCAAGCGCTGGCGGAGTGTCTCGATCGCGGCACGAGCTGCCGCGTCTGCCAAGCGCTCAAGCAGATCGACGATCTCAGTCTGGACTGCGATTTGTTCGACAACGCCGCCGCCGATTCGAGCTGCTCCGCGCTCGATCTCTGTTATCCCGAGACCTCGAGCTGCGATGACGGCAACGTCTGCACGGTGAGCGACACCTGTACTACGGCCGGCTGCACCGGCACCGCGCTCGTGCAGGGTACCGCCGCCGCGATCACCCAGCAGATCACCTCGATCGACGAGCAGGATCGCGTCCACCTGTTGGTGGAGATCGTCACCGTCACCTTCAAACCGTTCGAACTCGCGGCCAGCGACGTCGACTCCATCCCTGGGCTGGCGCTGGAGTCGCTCACTTCGACGTGCGCCACGCATCCCTCGTTCGCGAATCGCAACCGCTGCGAGCACACCATGTCGTTCCTCGCCACCTCGGCCTGCAATGGTAGCGGCGACTACCGCCTCTATCTCAACCACGAGTGCATCCCCGGGGTGGATGGCTGCAGCCTGTGCGGCGACGCACGCGTCATCGACTTCTCGCTCGCCACCGAGAATTGGTGCGACGTCAGCACGGTGTTGGTCTGCGGCAACGGCACGCTTGACGACGGCGAAGCCTGCGACGGCGCCAACCTCGACGGTAAGTCGTGCCTGACGCAGGGGTATTTCGGCGGCACGCTGGCTTGCGATTCGGACTGCGCCTTCGACACCAGCGGCTGTCAGGCCGCCAAGGCTTTCATCACCAGCACCGTCCACAGCGGCGAACTCGGCGGCGGTGCCGGCGTCGCCGGCGCCGATGCCATCTGTCAGACGCGCGCCGTCGCCGGCGGACTGACGGGTACGTGGAAGGCGTGGTTGTCGTCGTCGACCAAGGACGCGCGCGAGCGTGTCGCCGCCACTCGCTATCAGGCCATGGACGGCTCGCTGGTCAGCAGCGACGGCAGCCATCTTTATGGCGGCGGACTCGCCGCCACCATCGAGCGCAACGAGTTCAACGGCAGCACCAGCGGCGCGGTGTGGACGGGGACCGACACCGACGGTACGCGCACGGCGAACGTGTGCGGCGACTGGGGGTCGACCAGCGGCACCGGCACCAGCGGCACCAACACCAACGCCGGGCTGTGGACCAACAACGGCAGCCCGGGCGCCTGCGCTGGCGCGCAGCGTCTCTATTGCCTGCAACAGCCGATGTTCAAGCGGGTCTTCGTCACCAGCTCCGGCTTCACCGGCAACTTCGGCGGGCTCGCCGGCGGTGACGCCAAGTGCCAGCAGCACGCCAACGCCGCCAAGCTCGGCGGCACCTGGCGGGCGTGGCTATCGACGGCCAGCGTCGACGCCAAGGATCGGATCCCCGATGCCGAGTATCGCCTGGTCGACCTCGCCACGGTGGTGGCAGCGAGCAAGGCCGACCTGCTCGACGGCACGCTGAGCGCGCCGATCACCATGGACGAGCTCGGTGCGCGGCGCGGGTCGTATGTGTGGACCGGCAGCAACAACGACGGCACCAGCACCGGCGGCAATTGCAACGGTTGGATGTCGTTGGCGCAGAATATCGGCCTCGGCAACAACGTCGACGCGACGCTGTGGTCATCGTCGGGCACCATCGGCGCCTGCGGCAACTCGCTGCGACTTTACTGCTTCGAGGAATAGCCCACGAGCGGCCGCGCAAGATTGATGCGGGACACTCACTCCACCCCCCGGGGCCGGCAACGGGGGGAGCGGCCTCGGCGGCCGCCTGGATCGTGGGTGCCGGCGAGGTGGGTTCCCCGGCGATCCCCGTCTGGAAACGTAGCGGACGGCTGAACTGCTTCTCGATCCCTGGCCAGGTCACGTGGATGGCGGCAGATTCGGCAGGATTTCTGAAGCGTGGGCCTGGATATTCACGAAAATCCGAATTGTGCTTTTTGAATTTCATGCTGGCTCTGGCGGCATGATTCTCGAGCGGGAGTGTCTTCTCCTCCGACTGCGCGGCGCGCTGCAGCGGCGGCCCGTCGTCGTGCTCACGGGGCCGCGCCAGTGCGGCGAGACTACCCTCGCACGCCGGATCCTCGATCCGGCCTCGCCGAACTAATTCGATCTCGAAGATCCGCGCTCCCGGGCCTGGTTCGACGAGCCGATGACCCTGCTCGAATCTCTCACCGGGCTGGTGGTGATCGACGAGGTGCAGCGTGCCCCCGATCTCTTCCAGGGCGCCGAGATCGACCTGCTCTTGCGGCGCGGCGGGAAACGGTTCGGCGTCGAGTGCAAGCGGGTCGACCTACCGCGCCTGACCCCGTCGATGCGTATCGCCCTCGACGATCTTGGGCTCGAAAGGCTAGCGATCGTCCACCCTGGCCCGCGGCGCATCGCGCTTTTCGACCGCGTCGAGGCGGTTCCGCTCAGCCACCTCGCGCACCTGGGCAGCCTGTTCCCGAGCTGGCCTACGCGTCGCAAGATGGATGCGGGACACCCACTCTACCCGCCGACGCCGGCAACGGGGGGAGCGGCCTGAGCAGCCGCCTGAATCGTGGGTGCCGGCGAGGTGGGTGTCCTCGGTGAGTTTTCCTCGAACGGGACGGCTAGGCCGACCCAAGGACCGCCCCGCTTCGCAGTGGCTGGCGTCTTTCGCTATAAGCCGCGGGCGAATTCTGCGAGTCTGGAAGCGAGTCCGAAGAAGCATGGAAGAGCGATACGAAGCGGCGGTCGTCGAAGCGAAGTGGCAGCGCCGGTGGGCCGAACGGCGCACCCATACCCCCGATCTGCGCGGCGCCGAACGGCCGTACTACACCCTCATGATGTTCCCGTACCCGTCCGCCTCCGGGCTGCACGTCGGGCACGCCTTCGCCTTCCCCGGCGCCGACATCCACGGCCGCTTCCGCCGCCTGCAAGGGTACGATGTGTTCGAGCCGATCGGTTTCGACGCCTTCGGCATCCACTCCGAAAATTACGCCCTCAAGGTCGGCACCAACCCCAAGATCCTCATCCCCGAGACCACCGCCAACTTCCGCCGTCAGCTCGACCGCCTCGGCATGATGGTCGACTGGGAACACCACGTCGACACCACCCTGCCCAACTACTACCGCTGGACGCAGTGGATCTTCCTCAAGTTCTTCGAAAACGGCCTCGCCGAGCGTAAGAAAGCGCCCGTCAATTGGTGCCCCGCCTGTCACACCGTACTCGCCAACGAGCAGGTCGTCGACGGCTTCTGCGAGCGCCACCCCGACGTCAAGGTCGAACAGCGCCATACCGAGCAGTGGTTCTTCAAGATCACCAAGTACAGCGAGCGGTTGCTCAACAACCTCGACTGGATCGACTGGTCGGAAACCACCCGCATGGCGCAGCGCAACTGGATCGGCCGCTCGGATGGGGCGCACGTCGACTTCGCCGTCGCCGATCGCCCGGGCGAGTCGATTCGCGTCTTCACGACGCGGCCCGACACGCTGTTCGGCGCCACCTACATGGTGCTGGCGCCGGAACACGCGAAGGTGCTGAACCTGGCCTCGGACGAACAGCGGGCCGCCGTCGAGGCGTACCGCGCACGCGTCGCGGCGATGGATCTCGTCAGCCGCAAGTCGATCAAGGAGAAGACCGGCGTCTTCACCGGCGCCTATGCCGTCAACCCGGTCAACGGCGCCCGCATCCCGATCTGGATCGCCGATTACGTGCTCGCCGAATACGGCACCGGCGCCATCATGGCCGTGCCGGCGCACGACGAGCGCGACTTCGAGTTCGCCCAAGTCTTCGGCTTGCCGGTGCAGCGGGTCATCGCCCCCGAGGGCGTTGCCGCCGACGCGCCGCTGGAGGAGGCCTACGACGGCCCGGGGCGCTTGGTGAACAGCGGCAGCTTCGACGGGCTCGAGGTCGGCGCCGCCAAGAAAGCGATCGCCCAATGGCTCGCCGAGCACGACGCCGGCGCGCCGCACGTGCAGTTCCGGCTGCACGACTGGTGCATCTCGCGCCAACGCTACTGGGGCCCGCCGATCCCGATCATCTACTGCGACGCCTGTGGCATCGTGCCCGTGCCCGAAGCGGACTTGCCGGTGGTGCTGCCCGACATCGAGGACTTCCGCCCCGATGACTCGGGCGTGTCGCCGCTGGCCAAGGTAGCCTCGTTCTACCAAGTGCCGTGCCCGAAATGTCAGGCGCCGGCGCGCCGCGAAACCGACGTCTCGGACACCTTCCTCGACTCGGCCTGGTACTTCCTGCGTTACCCTTCGACCGACCGCGACGACGTCGCCATCGATCCGGAGCTGACGGCCAAGTGGTGCCCGGTCGACATGTACATCGGCGGCAACGAGCACGCCGTGCTGCACCTGATGTACACCCGCTTCGTCACCATGGCGCTGTACGATCTCGGCATCGTGCCGTTCGAGGAGCCGTTCAAGAAGTTCCGGGCGCACGGCCTGATCATCAAGGACGGCGCCAAGATGTCGAAGAGCCGGGGCAACGTCGTCAACCCGGACGAGTACATCGAGCAGTATGGCGCCGACGTGTTGCGCATGTACATGATGTTCCTCGGCCCGTACGAAGAGGGCGGCGACTTCCGCGATGAGGGCATCTCGGGGATTCGGCGCTACCTCGAAGGCGTGTGGCGCGTGGTGCGCGACTTCGACGCCGCGGCCGAGACGAGCGACGCCCTGCGGCGGGCGCAGCACAAGGCGATCAAGAAGGTCGGCGACGACCTCGAGAACCTACGCTACAACACCGCGATCGCGGCGCTGATGACCCTACTCAACGACATCCGCAAGCTCGGAGCGGCGGACCGCAGTGTCGTCGAGAGCTTGGTTCTGATGACGGCGCCGATGGCGCCGCACATCGCCGAGGAATTGTGGGAGTGCCTCGGCCACGACGGTTCGATCTTCGATGCCCGCTGGCCGCAGTACGACCCGGCGCTGACGGTCGACGACGTCATCGAGATGGCGGTGCAGGTGAACGGCAAAGTGCGCGGGCGCATCACCGTCAACCGCACCGACGCCGACGATGCCGTGCTGGCACTGGCCTTGGCCCAGCCGTTCGTGGTCGCGGCGATCGACGGCAAGCCGATCCGCAAGCAGTTCGTCGTCGCCGGGCGGTTGGTCAACTTCGTGATTTGAGGCCATGCTTCGGACGTCGTGCGGCGCCGCATGGAGGGCGCTATGGCTCGTCGGCCTGCTGAGCGCGGGCGCGGCGGGCTGCGGCTACCACGTCGTCGGCAGTGATCCCCAGCTGCCGGAAGAAATCGTCAGCCTCGGGGTCGGTTCCATCGAGAATTCGACGTCCGAACGGGGACTAGAGAAAGAGTTCGCCTTCGCCCTGGAGCGCGAGATCCACGAGCGGCGGCACTATCGGCTGGCCGAAACCGCGGTCGAGGCCGACGCGCTGTTCACCGGGCGGATCCGTGGCATCACGCGGCACCCGGTGGCGTTCGACCGCAACGACCAGGCGGTGCAGTACGAGATGGAGATCGTCGCCGACATGACGCTGGTGCGGCGCAGCGACGACAAAGTGCTGTGGCGGGCGCGGCGGATGCGCTTGCGGGACGATTACGCCTCGAGCCCAGGGGCGGTGATCACCAGTTCGGCGCAATTTCAGCGGGGCACGCTCGACGCCGCCGACATCGCGGCCGATCCGAGCGACGGCATCCCGGATGCCCGGCAGGTGGGCTTCATCCAGCTGGCCGAGTCGGAACGACGCCGCGCGACACGGCGCCTTTTGCAAGGCGCCGCGCGCGACGTCTACAACCGCATGATCGAAGGATTTTGAGGACGCCAACCGGGGTTGGCGGAGACGGGCTCAGGAGGCGCTGCGAAGCGCGGCGACCTGGCTGCTCAGGCGGGAGATGCGGCGGCTGGCGTTGTTGCGATGGAGGATGCCCTTGGTCGCCGCCTTGTCGATCGTCTTGGTGACGAGACGCAGCTCCTGCTCGGCCTTTTCGGGGTCGGCGCCGGCGATGATCTCGCGCAGGCTACGGATGGCGTGACGCAAACGGGTTCGGAGAGCACGGTTGCGCTCGGCGCGCTTCAAATTTTGGCGATGCCGCTTGATGGCAGACGGATGACGATCGGACACTTTCGAGTTCCTCCTTCGGAAGCAGGGCTCAGTACCACTGGCTCCGGCGCCAGTCAACGCCCGCGAGCCCGTCGTTTCGGGTCGGCGGTCGGCGGCCGAGTCCGCGACGTGTGCGGGCCGCGGCCTTCGCCTCAGTCTTAGCCCAAGCCTCAGCTGTCCGGCGCCAAACGCCGGCCCGGCATTTGGCGGGGCGCCGCGCCGGGGCTAAGGTGCGCCGCCGGAGATGAGTGAGAATCGGCGCATTGCCCGGGCCGCGGGTGTCGTGGGGTTGTTGACCTTCCTCAGCCGGGTGGCCGGGCTCGTGCGCGACGTGGTGGTCGGCTACTACTTCGGCACCAGCGCCGCCGCCGACGCCTTTTTCGTCGCCTTCCGCATTCCCAACCTGCTGCGCCGTTTCGTCGCCGAAGGGGCCATGAGCATCGCCCTGATTCCGGTGTTCAGCGACTACATCACCAACCGCAGTCGCGACGAGGCGCACCGGGCGATGTCGGCCGTGTCGACGGCCATGGTGCTGGTGCTGATCGTGCTGACGGTGGCCGGGGTCGTCTTCGCGCCGCAGCTGACGGCCTTGTTCGCCCCTGGGTTCGCCGACGAGCCGGAGAAATTCGCCCTGACGATCGACCTGACGCGGCGTCTCTTCCCCTACATCTTCCTCGTCAGCCTGGTGGCGCTGGCCACGGGCATCCTCCACTCGGTGCGCCATTTCACGGCGCCGGCCCTGTCGCCGGTGTTGCTCAACATCGCCATCATCGCCGCCGCCCTCGCCAGCCCGTTTTTCGACGGCTCGGTGCAGGTGCTGGCCTGGGGGGTCGTGATCGGCGGTGTGCTGCAGGTACTGATCCAGATCCCGCCGATTCGGGCGCACGGCATCCATTTGCGGCTGCGCTGGGAGCCGCGCCACGAGGCGGTACGGCGCGCTCTGGTGCTGATGGGCCCGATGCTGTTCGGCGCCGCCGTCTACCAAATCAACATCCTGGTCAGCACCATCCTCGCCTCGATGCTGCCGAGCGGCAGCGTCTCCTATCTCTGGTACGCCGACCGCATTTTCGAGTTTCCGCTGGGCATCTTCGCCGTGGCGCTCGGCACCGCCGCCCTGCCGAGCTTCTCGGCGCAGGCCTCGCGCAAGGCGTACGACGAGATGTGGCGCAGCGTCTCGTTCTCGATGCGGCTGATGACGTTGATCGTGGTGCCCGCCTCGGTCGGCATCTACTTGCTCGCCGAGCCGATCACCAACGTCCTCTTCCAACGTGGTGCTTTCGGGCACGACCAGGTGCTGGCGACGGCCGCGGCGTTGCGCAACTGCAGCGTCGGCCTGTGGGCGGTGTCGATGGTGCGGCTGATCGTGCCGGCGTTTTACGCGCTCGGCGATGCCGCCACCCCAGTGCGCACGGCGGCGGCCGCATTCGTCACCAACCTGATTGCGGCTCTCGTGCTGATGGGTCCGGCCGAAGGCGGCGACGGCCTCATCGCCTCCAGCTTGGCGACGATCACGCGCGAGTTCGGGCTGGTGGACCTGCGTCATGCCGGGCTGTCGTTGTCGACGTCGATCGCTGCCACGGTGAACCTGGTGCTGCTGCTCGCCGTGCTGCGGCGGCATCTGCCGGCCATGCGTTTGGTCGAGCTACTACCGTCGCTCGGTCGAAGTTTGGCGGCGTCGAGCTTGATGGCGGTGCCAGTGTGGTGGCTGGGGGGCGGGGCCGACTGGGGCAGCGATCCGGCGTGGTGGCGGGCGTCGGTGTTGGCGCTGGCACTCGGCGCGGGCATGGCGACCTACGGGCTCGGTCTCCTCGCGCTGGGCGGCGAGGAGACCGAGCGGTTGCGGGCGATTCTGTTGCAGCGTTTCCGCCGCGGCGAATGAGTTGATCGAGGGATCAGGCGCCGTCGTCGGCGATCCAGTCGAGGCTTTCGAGGAAGACACCCGGCGGGGTGCGCACGAGCAAACGGCGGGCGCCCGATTTCAGGTCGAGTTCGTGGACCTCGACGGCCCGATTCTCGAACGGGTCGGCGGCGACATCGCGCAGCAGCAGCAGAGCCTTGCCGTCGGCGACGGCGACACCGGCGTGGATGAAGCGGTCGTCGGGGAGCGGGTGGAAGCGCGTGCAGCCGCTCCCCTCGGGGTCGCAGCGGAGAATGCCGTCATTGTCGTAAGCGAAGAGACCCTCCGCGCTCCACAGCAGCGGCCGGGTACCGCCTGGGGCGCGTTGACCGGGGACGGTACTGTCTTCGATGCGCCGCAGGGAGCCGGTGCGGTGATCGTAGATGGCGAGGCGGGGAAAGACTTTGCCGGTGGGTTCGGTGACCCAGCGCGCCACGGCCAGCCAGCGACTGTCGGGGCTCCAGGTGGGGTGGGAGCATTCGGAGGTCTGTTCGTGCTCCACCTGCTCGAAGACAGGAGTCACTCCCTCGCGTATGGCAGGAAGGGGATGCACTTCGAGCCAGTCGAGCTTGTGCTCTACGACTCTGGCGAGGGCGACATGGCTGCCGGATGGTGAAGCACGAAGGGAACCAATATCGCTACTACTCGCTAGGACTTGGATCTGTCGTCCGGCTGCATCCGTCAGGACAGTGGATTCAACCGCTTGGCCCTGCGGATCGCGCGCGACGATTTCGTGGATGAGGTGCTTCGGGCCGAACCATCTCGACTCCTGTGCGTTCCCGAGGGGAAGGCGCTGTTGGCCCGAAGCATGTTCGACGAATACCTGCGTCGTGAAGTTCGGATTGTAGTTGAGGTTTGCGCGGACACTGACGATCTTCCCGTTGCCAGTGAACGGAATGCGAAAGTCGACTCCTGGCGCTGGCGTAGTGTCAGGTGTCGCTGTATCGCTCGCATTGGAAGGTTTACTCATCGTCAGCGCCAACAAAGCCATTGCGAAGTACACCATCCTAAATCCCTCCGAGTTTGGGAATGAATACACGACCTATTGGTGGTCCATACGTCGCCCGCAGTTGCGACGGAAGAACCAAGTTGCCGACGAACCTCGGTGCGAAAGGTCCACCACTCTGTTCCAATGCTTTCGCGACGGTGGATGAGCACACGTTGCCACCCTTGTCGCCAAGGTACTGCATTATACCTCCGTTGGTCTCCACTTTGGCTGAGAATGTGCGAAGTTTGGCAAGGCTCAGACCCCTCACCCGGAAAACGTCCCACTGTCGGCCACCAACGGCGGAATCCAGATTGGTTTCTATGTACGTCCCGCGATTATCTGCCGACAGTACCTTGATCACTGTCGGGTCAGCGTCGAGGATGATGGCTGCGTGTTCGGTGATCGCAGCTACCGGTCCGTCGTCCGTGATGAGTACGTCGCCACGACGGAGGTCTCGTACCGAAAGTGTCGGAATCTCTTCCTCTGCTTTGGTCGAAACCAGTTGGAGGCCGGTGTCTTCCGCCGGGGGCGGCACCAAGACGGCGTGTAGGCCGATGGCGACACCGAGGGCGATGAGCGGGGCGTAGTTGCCCTTGGCTGCTTGTTGTCCGGTGGTGGCGAGGCCGCCGGCGATCGGCGCGCCGTAAACCGCCACCTGCGCCATGCTGCCGGCGGTGGCCTGCGACAGGCCGGCGCCCATCAACTTCGCCGCCACCCACGGCATCACCGTTTCGCTCAACGCCGGCGCGATGAAGCCCGCGCCGACGTACGCGGAAGCGCCACCGATCGCGCCCCCGATGGCCGCTGCTTGGAGCGCGTCGCCCACCGAGGCGCCCTGGATCGCCGCCTGGATGCCGGAGCCGGTAGCGCCGGCGACGACCCCGATGATCACCGCGATCATGAGGTCGTCGATCCCGAAGAACGCGCCGCCCGGATCGGTGCCGTTGACCGGATCGCCGCCGCCGTAGCTGTAGGGATTGGTGTATTGCCGCGCCGGATCGTGGCTGAGGAACGATCCCAACTGTGGGTCGTACCAGCGCGCCCCGGCGTATTGCAGTCCCGATGCCGACTCGGCGCCGTAGCCCGTGAAGGCGAAGCCTCCCGCCGGCGTTGCGCCGCTCGCCGCCGGCGGCCACTGCCCGCGCGGCGACCCATGTGCGTCGTAACGCAGGATTTGCACCAGCTGGCCGTTGGCATCGCTGATCGCCAGCGGCGTGCCGAGGTGGTCGGAGTGGTAGTGCAGCAACCGCAGCGTCGCGCCCACGGGCATGGGCGTGCGCGACCTGCTCACGCTGCCGTTGCCGTTGGCGTAGGCGGCGCGCGGCAGGCCCGGTAGCGTGCCGACCAGGAAGACGACGGCGACCAGCAGCGATAGGCGCGCCCCGAAGCGCAACGCTCCCAAGCGACGCTGTCGGCGCGGCCAGCCGACCATGCCGATCGCCAGGGCGACTCCGAGCCATCCGGCCCACTTGGCCCATGTCTGCCCCGTCGTCGGCAGCAGAGTGCCGACGACGGGGGAGTTCGCCAGATGCGGCTCCCAGTACACTTCGCGTGAGGCGAGTCGATGGTCGCCCGCGAAGTAATGTTTGGTGAGAATCGTTCGCCCACCCTCGATCCGGTACTCGGCGAACTCGTCGAGGTAGCGGGTCGTCACGTTGCCCACCCGGCGCCACGCTTGTCTTCCGATGTGGTCGTATTCGATGCGTACGGCGCCGTCGTCGATGTCGACGAGGCGGTCGTCGGCATCGAAACGATAGCGGGCGTTGCCCTTGCGGGTGCGATTGCCGTTGCGATCGTGGTCGATGGTGATGCCTTCGACTTGCGTCGCTCGGTGCGGACGACTGGCCTCGTACGTCAGACGACGCCCGTCCTTGGCGATCAGGTTCCCGAGCGCATCGTGGGCATACGTCGAGGCGCTACCGTCGGGTGCACGCACTTCCGTCAGGCGCCCGAGGCCGTCGTAGGTGTAACGACTCGAGGCGTCGAGCCCGCCGCAGCCGACGGCTTGGTCGATGCGTTGCGCCAACTTGCCGTCGGCGGTGTAGCGCGGGAAGCGTAGGTCCAGCAGCCCGCCAGCTCCGTTGCACGACGACGTCGCCTTCATGGCGGTGGTGGTGATGCGCGCCAGCCGGAACAGTTGGTTGCCGTCGTGGTACTCGCGCGTATCGACGACGCCCAAGCCCGCCGGGCCGTTGCCGTGCGTCAGCTGCCGCGGGCGCAGGAAGCGGTCGTAGGTGAGGTCGGTCAGGTACGCCCCCCCGTCGCGCAGACTGTGGAGCGACTGAACGTTGCCGGCCGCGTCGTAACCGTATTCGACGCGTTCACCGTCGGGGTAGGTGACGGTACGGAGGTGGCCGCCGGCGTCGTAGGCGAAGCTCATCGTCGAACGCTCGAAGAAGCCGTCGACCGCCAGACTGTGACTGCGGCTGAGCACGCGGCCCTGCGCGTCGAACGCGTGGATGCTGGTGCTGCCGCTGCGGTCGCGCACATGCGTGAGCCGGCCGGTGCCGAACGGGACCTCGAGGGCGTCGTAGGAATAGACCACCTCGGCCGCGTCGGGGTCGTCGCAACGATCGCCGCGGTACTCGTCCGTGCCGACGACGACGTGCTTCTGTGTCAGTCGGTCGAGGTCGTCGTAACAGAACTCCAAGTGTCGCTTGGTTTCGGGGTCGTCCTGGTAGAGCAAGTTGCCAACCCGGTCGTAGCCGAAACGCCAGACACCCGAGTCCGGATCTTCGAAGCGGACGCGCCGGCCGAGCGAGTCGTAGACCGTGGTGCTGCGGCTGGCGACCGACCAGCGACTGCCGTCCCATAGTTGGGAGGTGAGGGCGCGGCCGCGCATGTCGAAGGTGTAGCGAGTCGCCGCCAACAGCCCGGCGTGTTCGTCGTAGGCCGCCTTTTCGATGGTGTTGCCGTGGGCGTCGAGCCGCCGCACGGTGCGCGCCCCGGCGCAACTGGGGTCGTCGAAGCAGGCTCCGGTCGCACTCGACTGCCATGGTGTGGCGTAGTCGACGCGTCGTTCGGCACCGCTCGCGTCGAGGCTACGCGTCATCCGGCCCAGGGCGTCGTAGTCGAAGTACGAGCGTTCGCCCACCGGGGGCGTGGCGTAGAGTGCGGCACCGCCGAGGAAGGATGGATCGATGCGGAATGGCGCGCGCGAGGCACGCCCGTGGCCACGTGCATCGAACTCCAGGGTATGGTCGGCAAGCACCACGTGGGCGCCATCGACCACGGCTGAACGTTGTTGTTGGAGCTGGCGGCCGAGGCCGTCGAAGAGAGTGTCGGTGTCGCGCCAACCCGTCGGTGAGGCGGGTTCCCGTTCGCGGCTGTAGACGTCGGTCGCGACGCCGGGGCCGCCGAGGTAGTAGCTCACCCGCCGTTGCGCTTTGGCCGGAGTCTGTCCGGGAAGGAGCAGCGCCACCGGGCGACAGAACTCGTCCAGCTCGTGCCGCTCGCCGAGGTAGTTGTCGGGTAGGCTGCGCTGCAGGAGCTTGCCGCACCCGAGGTCGAAGACCGAGGTGGTCTCGTGGCCAAGGGCGTTGGTTTCCCGGCTCGGGTAGAGGAAGCTGGCGTCGAATTGCGTCGACGTCACCCGCGCTTCCGCATCGATGACGCGCACGACATTGCCCAATCCGTCGTATCCGAGACGAGTGCGGGTGCACCCGGAGCGGGCGTCGGTGGTGCACCCCTGTACGGGGACGAGCGACGTGTCGAGGCGTTCCTCGGTGCGTGTCAGATTGCCACGTACGGCGACGCCGAGGCTCTGGTCGTCATAGAAGAACCAACGCTCTTCGAGGTGCGAACCGCTGATCCGTTCGTGGGCGGGGCGGTCGACGATGTAGGTTCCCGTGGTTTCGGCGTTGGCGGCATAGGCGTAGCCGATGCGTGTTTCGACGGTCGCGGAGGCGTCGCCGCCGCTGCGCAGGTGGGTGACGTTGCCGAAGCGATCCCAGGCGAGGAACTCCTTCCACGCCTGTCGTGCATGCCCGCTGGCATCGTAGTCGTAGACGCGAGCGGCCCGCTGGCGCACCCAGACGCGTTCTACCGGCGTCAGCGAGTCGTGGCACGGACGCTCGTTGCCGCTGCTGCGATCGGCGCAGACCCAGTCGTGGACGACGGCCCGCAGGGGCGGGGCTCGGTTCGGGTCCGTGCCGGGAGCGTGCACGGTGTGACTCAGCACCTGTCCCTTGCGTGCCTGGTCTTGGGCAAAGCGCGTCGTGGTGTGGGTGCCGGCGGCGTCGATCTCCTGCACGGTGCCGAAGCCGCGAAACTCCCGTGCCACCGGGTCGAAGCGCCCATAGGCGTAGCGCAACTGGTGGCGGATCGTATCGTGCCCGAGGACCTTTCCGGCCATGCCGGCGCTGCGCTCGATGCGCGCCAGGGTCCATAGGTTGAGCGGCATGCCGGCGTTGCCGCTCTCGTCCTCGTTGTCCCAGATCGTCGACGGAACGTAGGCGAGGTCGGTGCTGCCACCGACGCCGTTCTCCATGTGCACGAGCGTATCGGGAGGCGCCTCGCTCGGAGCCGAGAGCAGGCATTTGCCGTCGCAGCCGACCTGCCAGGCGCCCGCCGCGTTGTGCAGGATCCACAGCTCACGCGGCACCTTGGCCTCCCAGCGCGCCAGGTCGAGGAGGCCGTCGCCGTCCATGTCGACGACCTCCTGTTCGGTGCGCCGCGTCCGTTTGCCGGTCTCGCGGCGGAGGCGGTCGTGCAGGCTGTGCCAGGCCAGGCTCGCCGGGCGGAAGCCATCGCCGCTGCCGAGGGTCACTTTCCAATAGGGTGACTCGGTGGACCAGCCGCAGGTGTCGACGAGGTCGGGTAGACCATCACCGTTGACGTCGAAGAAGTCGCGCCAGGTGGCATCGTCGCGTTGATCGCGTAGGCCCTCGCCGCAGGAGGAGGGGGCGCGCCAGGTCTCACGCGCCGCAACCAAACGCATGCCGTCCCGCGGCCAGACCCACCACGTCGTCCCTTCGACGCGCACCAGGTCGAGGAGGCCGTCACCGGTGACGTCGTAGAGTCCCTCGCTGGTGATGTCGTCGCGCGTGCGTCCGAAGCGACGGTTGGGGAACGGCACGCGCTCGCCGGCGACAGCGAAGCCCCGGCCGTTGCCGAGGTGCACCCGGCCGTCGCGGGCGTTGACCTGATCGACGAGCCCGTCGCCGTTCCAGTCGAGTAGGTCGAGCCAGTCGTCGGCGCCATCGCTGACACGCAAGGCGTTGATCGGGCGGCCGTTTTCCTGGGCGCGCGGCGTGATGAAGAGGAAATGGCCGAAGCGCCACCCGGCTCCGTCCGCCGGGCGTTCGCCGAGGGAGACGCGCCAAGGGATGCTGCGTGCGTCGACCCAATCGGGGATGCGATCGCCGTTGATGTCGACCGTTTCGACCAGGGTCTGGGTGCTGTTGGGAAAGTTGCCGGTGAAGCGGATGCGGCAGGTCTTGTCGTCGCCCAGGGCGATGCGCCAGTCGATCGGCTCGGCGGCGAAGCCGTCGTTGGAGCCGAGATACACTTCCCAGAACGGGTGGGTCGTGGCGTCACAGGCTCGGGTGTCGACGAGGTCGGTATGCCCGTCGGCATTCATGTCGCGCAGTTCGACGGTGGTACTCGAGGTGGAGGCGTCGACCACGACCTCGCGCAACGCCGGCGCGCCGACGGCGGCGGGAGCGCGGACGTAGCGCGGGTCGAAGCGCCGCTCGGTTGCGTCGACGTCGCGGTAGGCGAGGATCGTCGACGCGGGGAGTCCGTCGTAGCGCGCCAGCGCCGAGCCGTTGCGTCCATAGACCGTGGCCGAACGCAGGAAGCCGCGCCGCGCCGCGCGGGGCGTGTCGCCGCCGTCGACGTCGTAGGTCAGGTCGTAGGTGCGCAAAGGAATGGCGCCGACCGGCTGGCTGACCTCGATGCGATCGAGCAGGCGCGCGAGGCGTACGAGGTGGCCGCCGACGGCCTGCGTCGGTCGGTCGCCCACGGGGCGTTCCTGCCAGCGGAAGCGGACCTCGAACAGGTGGGCCAGGTTGACGTTGCGGTTGCCGCCGTAACGCACGTGGCGCGGGTAAAGCATGCCGTCGACCCGCTCCCACCCGACGTCGACGTGATTGCCGTTGGGATCGATGGCGCGGGTCAAGGCCCACGCGTGGGTATAGGTACATGGACTGCCGGCGCGCCACGCGTGGCGCAGCGAACTGCCGGCGCGGCTGTCGTCGGTGTCGCCGAAGATGTACTGGGTGCCGTTCTTCTCCCGCACCTCCCAGCGGTTCGCTGCGGGGTAGAACTCGATGCGCCAAAAGGCATGCTCCACCTGCGGATGGCAGGTGAGCCGCTCGGCGTTCCTGTCGTCCAAGCGGCACTCGACGGTGCCGGCCGGCAGCGTCAGGACGAAGTCCTGCCGCGTCGCGGCGTCGTTGCACCCCAACACCCCGTGCCGGCCGGCGCGTTGGACGCGTCCGATCGGCAGGTCCCAACCGTGGCCATACGGACTCGGCCCGGCGCTGCTGCTGTAACTCAGGCTCAGGCGCGGCGTCATGGCCTTGCGCCCGGGCGGCACGTCGATGGGGATGGTGGTGGTGCCGCTGCCGCTGAAGAGGTTGGCCTCGGGCGCTTGGGCCAGGCCGGTGAACGGCGAGGTCGTTTGGTTGCGACTGGCGCCGTCGGGTGCCGCCGGCTCACTTTGAGCCGGCAGCACGGCTGGGTGCAGTGCGAGGAGCAGTGGTAGCCAGACGGAGCGGAACCATGGCGGGCGGTTGAAGCGCCTCATCAGCGGCTCCAGCGTTCGGGGTCGAAATGGCGCGGCAGCGGCGGATTCGGGGCGGCCGGGCGTTCGATGCGGCGCTGCTGGAGGGTGCGTTGCCGCGCCGCGTCGCCCTGTTCGAGTCGACGCCGCAGTCCATGGCGCACCGAGTCGGCGTCGAGCATGCGGGGCTGCGGACGCTCCGATGGAGCGGCGGCCGAATCGCGTATGCCCCGGATGCGCGCGGTGACCGAGGCCTCGGCCGAAGGGGTCGAGCCGAGAATGCTCGAGAGGATCGCGGCGGCGAGAAGGGTCGCGGCACCGCGCCGGATTCGGAAAACGAGCAACGAGTCGTGCGACATGGCAAACCTCCAAAACGATTTTGGAGGCAGCCCAACTGCAGGGGGCGTGCCAAGGCGCCGCGTCTCAGCGGCGCTCGCACGAACTCACAGGAAGCTGGTCGAGTCCTGTTCGCCGTGTACTCCCAAAGGAAACATCGCGCGCCTTGTGTGCAACATCGGGGCGCTGATCTCGGTCTCGCTGCCCTCGAGATCGACCGCCCGGACGGTCGAATCACCGCTAGCCGGCTCCGCCGTGTCCATCACCCTCTTCCTGTCGGTGTGGATCCGAGGATGGCGCGGGTGTCCTACGCAGTGACGCAACTCCACTCAGGCCTCGGTGGCGGATGCGATCACCCGGTCGGGCACGATGTAGGTCGTCGACGTGGGTGAAATGAAGTCCGCGCCCGCGGCTCGAACGACGTCGATCATGCGCAGCATGAACTCTTCCTGAATCGCCAGAAACCGCATCTGCTCGCGCGTGTCGACATAGGCGCATACCTCGACCTGGATCGACGAATCACCGAAACCCGTGACGTGCACCCGAGGCGTCGACGTATCCGGCGTGACCCGCGCGTCGGCGCGCAACACGTCCCGCAGTTGGGTGACGACCGTGCGCAGTTGCTCGGTCGTCGTCTCGTAGCGCAGGTCGAGCACATGCTGGAACAACATCCGGTCGCGCGACGCGTAGTTGGTGATGTGCACCCGGGCCAATTCGGCGTTGGGTATGGCAGTGACGGTTCGGTCGAGGGCGCGGATCTTGGTCGAGCGCAGGCCGATCACCTCGACGGTTCCCCGAATCGAACCGTATTCGCAGAAGTCGCCGATGCGCAGCGGGCGATCCGCATAGAGGTTCAAGCCGCCGATGAGGTTCTCGACGGTGCTGCGGGCGGCGAGTGCGAAGGCCAAACCGCCGACTCCCAAGCCGGCGAGGATGCCGAACACCGGGACGCCGAGCTGCTGCGCCCCGTACCCCAACACCGCGACGATGGCGACCATGCCGAGAACACGCCCGAGGAGCCGCAGTAAGTTGGCGTCCAGGCTCTCGTCGGGGATCGATGGCGTCGCGATCATCCACTCGACCACGACGAACGTGAGCAACCAGGCGGCCCAAGCGAGTGCGACGAACGTCGACAGCACGGTGGCGAAGGTCGTCAACTCGGCGAACGCGCCGATGACGTTCAGCTGGCGCGTGATGAAGTATCCCGCGGTGACGCTGACGGCGGCGGCCAGCAGCGGCACCGTCGAGCGCTGCAGGTAGCTCCGCGCGCTATGGCTCGACTGGGCCGGCCGGACCAAGCGGTTCCACAATGCCACACCGCCGGCGGCTAGAACCAAGACGACGAGGCTGGCGAGGATCTTCCACAGCGGCGAATCGAGGACCGGACGCCGCAAGACGTCGGGCATCTGGTAGACGACACGCGAAGGAATCATCCAGCCGTGCGACTGGATCTGCACCTGGCGCCAGTCCGATATGCGCGTCGGGTGTCGGGGCGGCAAATCCTTGACCAGCTCGTAGAACTCCTGCGCCCGCGCCACCGTGTCGGCCGTGAAGACGAACTCTCCTTTGCGCGGGCCTTTCGACTGCCGTGCAATGGTGATCTCCGTCCCGGGGACCGACCACGCAGCCGGGGTATCCGGATCGCCGAACGCCGTGGCATCCGGAATCATGTCGAGACTGGGAATCTCCAGGCGGTGCAGCACGTCGACGAGGAAGACGATCGCTTCGCCACCAGCCTTGCGCTGCATCGTCGGCGGAATCTGGCTCACGTCGAGAAGGCGGAGCAGCTGACCGATGAGACGCTCCGCTTCCGCCTGGCCGGCTGGATCGGGGGCGGCGAGCAAGGCGCCATAGACGCGTTCCATCTCCTGGGCGAGCTCGTCGAGGGTTCGCATCACGCCACGTGGGCTGCGTGTGTCGACCGGCGCCAGCGGATTGCCGGCCGCAGCCGGCGACGCGACGAGTGCGATGAGGATGCCGACGCGCGCCACGGCTTCGATGAGGCGTGGGCGCACCATCGGGATGCGGCGTCGTCCCGTGCTGTCGAAATCCCGCGACAGCGAACCACGCGGGTGCGCGCGCAGCGGGTGGAACGGACCCCGGAAAAGGCCGAAATCGAAACGCTTACGCGGCACGCATCTTCCTCCTGGACGGACCCTACGAAGGTGCGGCAACCAGCGCAACCCGCGTGTCGCTTAGCCCGGATTTCTCCCCACGGAGGAACCGGAGTGTCGAGTTGCACTCGACACCGCCCGGCGCAGCGCCGGGCGCGGCCCGCCACCATCCTCCCCGCGAGGCGCAGGAGAGCACCTGCGAACTTGGAGCGAGGTTGCTCGCGGTAGGTCTCCGTCAACCCGCAACGGGCCCGCCGAGTACAACTCGGCGCTCCAGGGCGCTGTGCGCCCATTTTCATCTACGCTCGGGCGACGCTAGGTCCTGACCACTCCGACACCGGCGGCCGAGCGGGCAGGACTAGAGACGTAGCTGATTGACCGGCCCGGACGGCTCGATGGCGGCGGTGGCGCCGACCCAGCCACCGGCGGCGACGGTGGCCAGCTCGTGCGCGCGTGTCGAGGTCGCGTAGCAGCGCCGGCCATCGGCGAGTTCGCAGATGGCGACGACGCGACAGTTGCCGTCGCCGATATCGTCCACCACCGATGCCGCCAGCACTCGACCGCTGCCCGAGGCGTGCGCGACGACGCGGGAGGCTTCGCTGGAACTCGCTGCTTCCACCCATTGCTGCGGCCCGTCGTCGCCGGCGCCGAAGCTGCCGGGATGAGCGGACCACACGGCCGCAACGTGCTTGGTCATGTGCATGCCGACGCCGGTCACGAGCGCGTGCTCGGCGCGTCCGGAACGAATCGTATCGACCACATGGCTGATGGAGTGGCCCATGTAGTTGCTGCCCGGGCCGCCGTGGCAGGCGAGCCCGCCGGTGACACTGAGGGCGCGCGCGTCGTCGCCGTCGAGGTCCATCGCGTCGAGGGCGAACTCGACGGCCGAAGGGAAACAACTGTAGAGGTCGAACACGTCGATGTCCGCGACGCTCAGGGAGGAGCGCGCCAAGGCCGTCGCAATCGCTTGGCGCATCGCGGGCGAGGCGGCGAGCGTGTCGCGGGCCGCGATGTGCACGGCGTCGCGGGCGAATGCGCAGCCGCGCAGGTAGACGCGCCGCTCGGGCGGGACGCCCCATTCGTCGGCCACGGCGTGGGTGACCATGAGGTTCGCCGCGGCCATGTCGACGTCGAGGTAGGCGGTCATCAGCTTCGTGTAGGGGGTCGCCACCAGCCGGTTCGCCGCAGTCGGCGTACACAGTTCCGCGGCGTCGCGGCGCTGGCGGAACCAGGCGTCGGGGTTTGCCGTGCCGATGGCGTTGAGGTGGTCGACGATCCGGCGCATCCGTTCCCGGTCGCGATCGCTGCCGCCGCGAGCCGCCCAGCGGGCTTGGCCGAGCAGGGCGAAGGTCAGCCATGCCGGCAGAATGCCGTGCTCGATTTCGGTGGGCAGGTACCACTGGGCGACGTCGATCGGCAGCTCGGGCGGTTTGGGGTGCGGGTACGACCAAGCCGGCGGCTGCCCGAGCTTGGCCAGCGCCCGTCGGGTGGCGAGGGCCTCGGCGCCGACGACCAGCGCCACGCTCGTCGTCCCATCGCGCATGCGCACCGCGGCGCTGTCGAGAAGCCGTTGCGGCGAGGTGCCGGCGAGGATCGAGAGCTCGCGCCGGCCGGGTCGCAGTCCGAGGCGATCCGCCAGACGCAACGGCGGGTCGTCGTAGTGCCACGCTTGGCAGTGGACCACGCCGAGGTCGTCGATGCGGGCTCGGATCGACGCCGCGTCGACGCCGGCACCGTCGGCGGCGTCGACGATCGCCGCGGCCGCCACTTCGGCCCACATGTCGAGAGGCTGGCGGTCGGGGTTTGCTTCGCGCCACGTGGTGCGCCCCGTCCCGACGAGGCAAGGCGTGCTCGGCGGCACCGGCACGGTGTTCTGCTTCGCTGATGTCGTCATGGCACGAACCGGATCGGCAGCCGCCGGAAGGCGTTGTTGAGGTTCGACCGCACGCGAACCGGGGTCCCGGCGAGTTCCACATTCGAACAGGCGGCGAGCAGTTCCTCGAAGAAGATACGGCCTTCGAGGCGGGCGAGGTGGGCGCCGAGGCAGAAGTGAACGCCGATGCCGAACGACAGGTGTGGGTTGGGCGAGCGGGTGACGTCGAAGCGGTGCGGCTGGTCGAAGACGGCGGGGTCGCGGTTCGCCGCGGTGTAGAACATCGCCACCTTGTCCCCCGCCGCGATGGCGGCACCGCCGAGCTCGACGTCGCGGGTGGCGGTGCGGCGGAAGTAGTGCAGCGGGTTGGCCCAACGCAGGATCTCCTCGACCGCGTTAGGGATGCGGCTCGGGTCTTGCCGGAGCAGGGCCATCTGGTCGGGATGGGTGACGAGCGCATGGACGCCCGACGACAGCATCGTCTTGGTGGTGTCGTTGCCGGCGGTGACGAGCTGGACGAAGAAGCTGCCGAACTCGACCTCGCTCATGGGTTGCCCGCCGAAGTCGCCGGAGAGGATCAGGGTCGTCAGATCGGCCGGCGGTTCGGCGTCGGGGTTCGCGGCCATGGCGGCGCGCCGGTCGGTGGCGAACTGGATGGCATACATGGCCATCTCGATGGCGGCGGTCATGTCGGCCGGCCGGTCGGGGTCGACCATGTCGGGGTCCTGGCCCGACGTCTGCTGCTCGGCGAGTTCGTGGAGGCGGCCCCAGTCCGCTTCCGGCAGGCCCATCAACTGGCCGATCATGCGTGTCGGGATGCCGGAGGTCACGTCGTGCACGAGCTCCACTTCGCCGGCCGCGACGGCGCCCGCCAGCAACTCGCGGGACACGGCGCGGATCTGCGGTTCCAGCCGCGCCATGACCGCCGCCTTGAACGAGTCGGCGAGGGGGCGGCGGAACTTGTGGTGCCGCGGCGGGTCCATCGCCGGGAGCATGCCGCGCATCATCTCGAGGACGTCGGGCGCGAGGTCCTCGAGCACGATACCGCCGGCCTCGGCGCTGAAGATGTCGCTGCGCCGGGCGACGGTGACGACGTCGGCGTGGGTCAACACCGCCCAGAAACCGCCGTGGTCGTCGAGTTCCTGCCACGCGACCGGGTTGCTGGCGCGCAGGGCGTCGATGGCCTCGTGCGGCACGCCGTCGATGTAGGTCGACGGGTCGCCCAAGCGGAGCGCCGTGCGCGGCGACGTCGTGCTCATGCGACGAGGACCTTGGGGCGGCCGAAGCCTTCGGCTTCGGCGAGCGCGTAGTAGGCTTCGAGGGTGCCGGGGCCGTCGAAGACGCTCTCGACGTTGCCGTTGGCGTCGAGGTTGAGGTTGGCGCCGTACATCTGGAACCAGACGTGGGTGTCGTCCTCGAGGCATTCGAGGGTGTGGGTGGAGCCAGCCGGTTCGTAGAGGAACGATCCGGCTCGGTTGACGTAGTCGTACTCGCGGTACTTCCACGCGCCGCGCGTCGTGTAGCCGAACACCGGGCCGGTGTGGCGATGGGTCGGGACGGAGTAGCCCTTTTGGAAGATGTTCTCGACGATCCACAGGCCTTCGCCGACATCGACCTGGATGACTTTCAGCTTGTTGCCGCCGCCGATCTCGACGAACGGAAGGTCGGCGGCACCGAGGTGGACGGCTTCGGGAAGGGGCCCTGTCGCAGGCATGGCGGGTCTCCTATGCGGACGTTGGAGGGTTGGATGCGCCGATGGCACAGGCGTACGGCCGGCGGTCGCCCGCACCCGGGTGCCGGGCAGGGGTCGTCCCAACCACTCGCGCTGACGAATCTCTGTTCACGTAATCCGTATCGTGTATTGTGCGTCGCCCGTGGTCAACTAGGCAGGCTGGGCAGGAGTCGGCGCCGGTGGCTCCGGCACTGGATGCGGACCGGCTGCGTATCGCCGGATCGTGGCCGAGGTTCGTCGCGCTTCCCTCCGCCCGTAGCGCTTTGCCGGACAGAGAACCTGGACCCGGAGCCTCCGGCTAGCTTTGCGTATGTTGCTTGGCGCGCTGCCAGAGACGGTCGAGCTCGTCGGCGGGGGTGTCGTCGAAGCTCTTGCCCGATTCCTGGAGCAGGCGTTCGACTTCGCGGAAGCGGCGGTCGAAGCGGTCGTTGGCGCGCTGCAGCGCTTCCTCGGCATGCACCCCGAGGTGGCGGGCGACCGAGGTGACCGCGAGCAACAAGTCGCCGACCTCGGCTTCGATCTCACCCGGATCGGCCACCGCGGTCGCGGCGCGCAGCTCGGCCAGTTCCTCTTCGACCTTGGCCATCGCTCCTGCCGCCGAGGTCCAGTCGAAACCGACGTGGCTCGCCTTCTCGCCGACGCGATGCGCCCGCAGCAGCGCCGGCAGCGAGCGCGGCACCCCGGCGATCGCCGAGGTGTCGGCGGTACCTTGACGCTCCTCCGCCTTGATCTTGGCCCAGTTGCGCAACACCTCGTCGGAGTCGGCCACCGTCGTATCGGCGAAAACGTGCGGGTGGCGCCGCACCATCTTGTCGTTGATGCCGGCGACGACGTCGGTGATGGCGAAACGCCCGGCTTCGTCCGCCATCTGCGCGTGGAAGACGACCTGCAACAGCAGATCGCCGAGTTCCTTGCGCAGCTCGTCCGGGTCGTCGTCCTCGATCGCCTCGGCGACCTCGTAGGCTTCTTCGATCAGGTAGGGCTTGATCGACTTGTGCGTCTGCTCGCGGTCCCACGGGCATCCCCCGGGGGCACGCAGGCGGGCCATGATCTCGACCAACTTGGTGAACGCGTCGCCGGCACTCATGCGCTCGGGGTAGACTAGGGCGGGTTGGGGGTCAAATCAGTGCAGGGCGACGCGGTGGCGCACGGCAGGCCCGCCGCATCGGCGGGGTCGCCGTCCTTGGTTGGTCGTCGGGACCCGACCCACGGACCACGAGCGGCTCGTTCGCATTGATTCGCCCGGCGGGGATCGGTAGCGTCCGCGCATGGCTCACGTGCTCATTTACACCACCCCTTGGTGCCCCTATTGCCAGCGCGCCAAGCAGCTGCTCGGCGACAAGGGCGTCGCCTACGACGAGATCGACGTCGATGCCGATCCCGGCCTACGTGCTGAAATGGAGGATCGTTCCGGCCGCTACACCGTGCCGCAGATCTTCATCAACGGCGCCTCGATCGGCGGTTGCGACGACCTCTACGCTCTCGAACACGGCGGCAAACTCGATGGCTTGCTGGCGGCGGACGCGCCCACATGAGCTGATCCCCTACATCAGGTGCTGCTGCGTCAGACGGTGGCGCATGTCTTCCATGAACACCGCCATCGTCTCCAACGCCGCTGCCGGCCAGACGCCACCCTCGGCGAGGCTCGACATCGCCATCAGCACAGCGCAGCGCAGTACCGTCTCGGCACTGTCGGAACGTAACGCTCCCGCCATCACCGGCCCATCGGCTTCGATCTCGGCGGTGATCTCGCCGAACGAATCACACAGAATCGTCCGCACCATGCTCTCCTCCCTCCTGCGGTGATACTTCGAATCTCTTTGCAATGACGGTGCCAGCCTCGGTGTGCCTGCTGCTTCCTGGCGTCACGCGGCGCTGGGCGAGCGGGGTGTACTCCCAACGGCAACTCGGCTACGCAGCAAGCGTCGAAAGGAACACCCATGGACCTCGCCGTCGTCGACCACCTGCTCACCACGACCCGCTCCGTGCGCAAACGCCTCGACTTCAGCCGCCCCGTCGAGCCCGCGGTCCTGCGTCGCTGCCTCGAAATCGCCATGCAGGCGCCGACCGGCTCCAATATCCAGGGCTGGCACTGGGTCGTCGTCACCGACCCCGCCAAGCGGCTGCGCCTCGCCGAACTCTACCGCCAGGCCTTCGACCTCTATCGCGCCATGCAGGCCGATGCGCCGCATCTCAAGGAGGGCGACCCGCGCCGGGAGCAGACCCTGCGCATCGTCGACTCGGCCTCCTACCTCGCCGAGAACCTGGAGAAGGCGCCGGTCTTCGTCATCCCCTGCATCGAAGGGCGGGTCGATAGCGGACCGGTCGCGGCCCAAGCCGCCGTCTACGGCTCGATCCTGCCGGCCGTCTGGTCGCTGATGCTCGCCCTGCGGGCCCGCGGCATCGGCTCGGCCTGGACCACGCTGCACCTCTTCTTCGAGAAGGAAGCCGCCGAACTGCTCGGCATTCCCGAGCAATTCACCCAAACCGCCCTGTTGCCGGTCGCCTACTTCACCGGCACCGATTTCAAGCCGGCCAAGCGTTTGCCGGCGCGCCAGCACATCCATCTCGAGGCCTGGGGGAACCACCCGGCGGAGTGAGGTCGCCGCGGCGATGGAACGAACTCGCCCACCTGCCTCTGCAGCCGCGATGGTCGCGACTCCCGGCGCCGTCACAGCCAAGGCGGCGCCTGCCGTTCGCGTCTGGTGCCTCCTCGGGCAGCGGCGCGGCGACAACCAGCAGGTCCTCGCCCTGGCCGCGTCTCTCGGCGAGCCGTATGCGGTGAAGCAACTGCGCTTCGTGCGCGGCAGCCGCGTGCCCAACTTCCTCCGCCGTACCTTCCCCGTCGGGATTCACGTCGATCCGGAGACACCCATCGCCGCGCCGTGGCCGGCACTGGTGATCGCCGTCGGCAAACGTAGCGTGCCGCTGGCGTTGCACATTCGCGCCGCGGCCGGCCCGACCTGCCGTCTGGTGCACGTCGGACGCCCGAGTGCGCCGCTGCATTGGTTCGACCTCATCCTGACGACGCCGCAGTACCGACTGCCCGCGGCCGCACACGTGCTGTCGCTGCCGTTGCCCTTCGGGAAACCGCTGGTTGCCCCTGCGGCAACCGACGCCTTCGGCGACGCGGCGCCGCCGATCGTCGCGTTGCTCGTGGGTGGTCCGACGAAGGAAGCGCGGCTCGACCCCGCTGCGGCGCGTGTACTCGCGACGCAGGCCTTGGCCCGGGCGGAAGCTTGCGGCGGGCGGGTGATCGCGACCGCCAGCCCGCGCACGCCGGCTGCCGTCGTCGCTGAGCTTCGGCAAAGTCTGCCGCCGCCCCATCGTGTGCTCGAGTGGCAGCCGCGGGCGCCCAGCCTCTATCCCGAGCTGCTCGCCGCGGCGACGAGCATTCTCGTCAGCGAAGACAGCATCTCGATGCTCGCCGACGCCTGTCGCAGTCAGGCCGCCGCGATCGAAGTCGTGCACCTACCGCCGACCGAACACTGCAAGGCGCGCTTCGCGCGTTGGGTCTACGCCACGATTGCGCCGCACGCCGATCGGCGTACCTTGTGGTCGCGCTGCGTGGCGTTTCCCCTGACTTCGGGAATCTGGATGGCGCCGCGCGATTATGCCGCCGTGCGCGCCGGGCTCGAAGCCCGCGGCATGCTGGCTGCCGCCCCGTCGGCGCGCCATGCCGCGATCGACGCCTGGCAAGCAGCGGCGATCCAACGGGTGCGTGACTTGCTGCACGCGTCGGCGGACGCACCGTAGGAGAGGGATCATGCAAACGCTTCCCACCGTCTTCATCCATACCAATCCCAAACAAGCCGTCGGCGCCATCGTCGCCGAACACGCGCTGCGGCGGAACTCGAAGCACCCCGACCGCTTCGCCGTCGAGATCCTGAGCACCGTGGACTACCCGTGGATGAACGACTTCGAGGGCAAGACCTACACCTTCGGCGGCAGCCCGCGGGTGTGGCGTAACGACGACCTGCAGTCCTTCACGCCGCTGCGCTTCGCCCCGCCGGAACGTATGGGCTACGCCGGCCGTGCCATCGTCATCGACCCCGATGTCTTCGCCGCCGGTGACGTCAACGAACTGTTCGACCTCGACATGCAGGGTAAGGCGATCCTCTGCCGGCGGCGTCCGCCGAAGAAGCACCGCCCCGGTTACCTGGCGTCGAGCGTCATGTTGCTCGACTGCGCCAAGCTGCCGCATTGGTCGGTGCGGCGCGACTTCGCCGAGATGTTCAGCGGTCAGCGCGACTACAAGCGTTGGATCCAGCTCGAACTCGAGGACCCGGAGACGGTCGGCCTGTTCGCGCCCGAGTGGAACGACTTCGACCATCTCACGCCGCAGACGAAACTGCTGCACACGACGCGCCGCCGCACCCAGCCGTGGAAGACCGGACTACCGGTGGACTTCCGCATCCACACGCCGCTGTACGGGCTGGTGCCGCAGTCGGCGGTGCGCTGGCTGCGCGGTTGGATCCCGAGCCTCGACGTCTACAAGCCGCACCCCGATCCCGCCATCGAGAGGTTCTTCTTCACCTTGCTGCGAGAATGTTTGGAGGCGGGCAAAATCGACGAAGCGCGTCTGCGCGACGAGATCGCCCGCGGGCACGTGCGGGCCGATGCCTTCGAGGTGCTCGACCGACTCGGGCGCGCCGACGCGCGCGCTTCCCTGGTGGCCTGAGCGATGTCTCCCGTTCTGCAGAGTATCGGCCTACTGACCCTGAGCAACGTCTTCATGACGTTCGCCTGGTACGCCCATCTGAAGGAACTGAACGGGCGGCCGTGGTTCATCGCGGCGGTGGTCAGCTGGGGCATCGCCTTCTTCGAATACATGCTGCAGGTGCCCGGCAACCGTATCGGACACACGGTGCTGTCGGTGGCGCAGCTCAAGATCATGCAAGAGGCGATCACGCTCACCGTGTTCGTCCCATTCGCCTTGCTCTATCTGCACGAGCCGCTCAAGCTCGATTACCTATGGGCGGCGTTGTGCATTCTCGGCGCCGTCTTCTTCATCTTCCGCAGCCACTGGGCCGGCGGCTGACCGGGCTCAGGCGAACTCTTCGATGAAGCGCTCGCTCTTGGCCCAGAGTTCGGCGGCGAGAGCGGCGTCGCGTGCCTTGGAGCTGGGTGTCTTCTCGCGGCAGTCGTCGTAGTAGCGTCCGCTCGTCTGGCTCAGCGACGGGTCGGTGGCGCAATACAACGTCGTCGCCGCTCCGGCTTCGGGGCTCAACATGAACTGCTTCATCACCCAGGCGATCGGTGCGGGAATGCGGCGCCAGACGTCGGTCGCCACCACGCCGGGGTGCAAGGCGTAGGTCGTCACGCCGCTGCCGTCGAGTCGGCGCGCCAGCTCGGTGGTGAACAGCACGTTGGCCAACTTCGACACCGCATACTCCGGCAAAGCCGTCAGCGAAGACGTCGATGCACGCACGGCGTCGTAGTCGATGCCGTCCTTGGCGTCGTAATGCGCTTGGCTCGACACGTTGACGATGCGCGCCGGCGCCGATTGGCGGATGCGGTCGAGCAGCAAAGTTGTGAACAAGAACGGCCCGAGGTGATTGACGCCGAACTGGATCTCGAAGCCGTCGCGGGTGACCCCGCGCTGCCCGGCGAGGCCGGCGTTGTTGATGAGCACGTGCAGGGGAAGGTCGCGCGCCAGAAAGGCCTCGGCGCTGCGACGGGTGGCGCGCAAGTCGTCCAACTCGAGCGCATGCACCTCGACGCGTTGATTGCCCGTGGCGGCGCGGATCTCGTCCGCCACCGGCTGCCCCTTGGCGACGCTGCGGGCCGTGAGGATCACGTGCGCGCCGCGCCGCGCCAACTCGAGCGCCGTTACCTTGCCGATTCCCGACGTCGCCCCGGTGACGAGGCAAACCTGATTTTGCATGGTCGTATCCGATCGTTGTTGCATGCCGTTCCTCTTGGTTGAGACCCGGCTCGATGAGATCGCGCCGCGAGTCTGTGCCGTGGCCGTCGAAGGGCGCGGTGGATCAGCACGGGTTCCGCTCGATCCGACGGTCTAGGCGCCGAGGATCTCGTTCAGACCTTCTAGGATGAGCGCCAGCTCCTCGTGCGTCGCTTGCCCGAGCTTCCTGCCGATTCTTTCGTTCGACAGGGTGCGAATCTGCCTGATCTTGACCCAGGAGCGCTTGGGCAGATGCGCGGCTTCGAGTTCGAGAGTCAGCGGGAAGCCCGCTCGTTGCGGTTGGCTGGTGAGAGCGACCGCGATGACGGTGCCCGAACGATCATTGAAGACTTCGTGGCTCAGGATGAGTACCGGGCGTTGACCACTCTGCTCGTTGCCGCGGGTCGGCGTGAGATCGGCCCAACGGATGTCGCCTCTCAGTATTCGGGCCATTCGCTCGAGTCGGTCCCCCAGCCCTCTTCGGCCATGGCGCGCTCGTCGTCCTGGTCGAGTTTGGCACACTCCACGGCCAGACGCTTTCGGCTTTGACGCTCGAGCTCCGCCGTCACTGCTGCTTCGATCGCTTGGCTACGGTTGGGGTAGCGCGCCTCGCGCACGAGACGGTCCAAACTGTGCAGCGTTGCGGTGTCGAGCGTGACGGCGACCTTTGCTTTGGCCATGGGATCCTTCTCTTGATGTCGGGTAGGACAGTGCATCATACCCACGCGGCTCGCAAGCCCGTCCCGTATGATCCACGCGTGGGACACGCACGCTTGACAGGGGCGCGGCTTCGGTCCACAGGCGACGCTTTCCCGCGTCGTAGGAGGCTGCATGCTCGAGTTCGATTACGTCGTCGTCGGTTCCGGGTCCGCCGGAGGGATCGTCGCCACTCGCTTGTCCGAGCGGCCGCAGACGCGTGTCCTCCTCCTCGAAGCCGGCGGCACCGACGAGACCATCCTCTGCCGCAAGCCCGGCATGATCTCGCTCGTGCACCAGATCAAGCAGCTCAAGGCCAAACTCGACTGGGGCTACAAGACCGTGCCGCAAGCCCGTCTCGATGGGCGTCGCATCCCTTATACTCGCGGCCGGGTGCTCGGCGGCTGCAGCGCCGTCAACGGCATGCTGTACTTGCGCGGCCACCGGCAGAACTACGACGACTGGGCGGCGGCCGGTGCCGAGGGTTGGAGCTATGCCGACGTGTTGCCGTTCTTCAAGAAACACGAAGACCACTTCGCCGGCGCCAGCGCGTACCACGGCGCCGGCGGCGAGGTCGCGGTGACCCAACACCCGGCCGACCAGATCAGCCCCGTGTCGAAGGCCCTGGTCGCGGCCATGGCCGACCATTTCGGCATTCCCGCCGACGGCGACTTCAACGGTGCCGAGCAGCACACCGCCGGTTATTACCAGATGTCGGCCAAGGGCGGCGTGCGCCACAGCACCGGCGAGGTCTTCGTGCGTCCCGCCAAGCGTCCCAACTTTCGGGTCGAAACCGGCTGCCTGGTCACCCGCTTGCACGTCGCCGGCGGTCGCTGTACCGGCCTGACCTTCTTGCAAAACGGCAATCCCCAGGAGGTGCGCGCCGGCGAAGTGGTTCTGTCGGCGGGAGCGGTCAATTCGCCGCAGCTGTTGCTGCTGTCGGGTGTCGGACCCGGCGCCCATCTTCGCGCCCTCGGCATCGACGTGGTGCACGAGCTGCCCGGCGTCGGCGAGAACTTGCACGACCATCTGTTCGTACCGATGACCTTCCGCTCGCACCAATCGCTGCATCGCGGCACGCCGGTGCATTTCTTCGGCGGCATGGTGCGGGAGACGTTGGTGGGCAACACCTGGTTCGGGCGGACGGTGTTCGAGGCCGGTGCCTTCGTCAAATCGGATCCGGACCAGCCGATCCCGAACATGCAGTTGCACACGCTGCCGTGGGGTTACCCCGATCCCAACCAAGACGGCGACGGCATGCCCAACGTCGACTCGGGCCGCTGCTTGTCGCTGCTGCCCTCGCTCATCTATCCGAAGAGCCGCGGTACCTTGCGGCTGGCCAGTGCCGATCCGACAGCGGCGCCGCTCATCGATCCGAACTACCTCGCCGAGCCGGAGGACCTGCGCGTCTTGGTGCGCGGCTTTCGCATGATGCGCGAACTCGTTCGCAACCATCACTTGGAGGGGGTCGTCCAAGAGGAGCTGGCGCCGACGACGAAGTACAGCACCGACGCCGAGCTGGAGGCGCAGGTGCGTCTGCGGGCGATGACCATTTACCATCCCGTCGGCAGCTGCCGTATGGGCCAGGACCCGATGGCGGTGGTCGATCCGAACTTGAAGGTGCACGGACTCGCGGGGCTACGGGTGGCGGACGCGTCGGTGATGCCGTCGATCACCGGCGGCAACACCAACGCGCCGTGCATGATGATCGGCGAGATGGCGGCGCACCGGATTCTGCAGGGCTGAGGCGGGCGCCGCGAGAACGAGAGGGTTGAGGTCCGACATGCGGGATACGGAGTGTCGTTTCTGTCAGGGCTTGCGGCTGTTCGAGCGATGGCGCGAGGGGCGGGCCACCTTGCCGCCGCAGCTGCCGGCCGAGATGCTGGTGGGGGAGCTGCCCAGCGCGCTGGCGGTGCTGTCGCTCGATCAGTACTACCGCGGCTACACGGTGGTGTTGGCCAAGACGCATGCGACCGAGTTGTTTCACCTGGCGGACGAGGAGAGCGTCCAGTTCGTGCGCGACATGAACCGGGTGGCCAAGGCGATCGCGCAAGCTTTCGGGGCGCGCAAGATGAACTACGAGCTGCTCGGCAACACGGTGCCGCACCTGCATTGGCACGTCGTGCCGCGCTACGACTGGGACGCCAACCCGACCCGGCCGATCTGGGAGCATGTGCACGAGCCGGTGCATTTGGCGCCGGCGGGTTACGCCGAAGTCGCTGCCGCGATCCGCGCTGCGTTGGGCCCCCTGGACTGACCCGTCGCCGCACCCCGTCCGGGCTACTTTCTCCCCCGGTTTCGCCCGCCGCCGCACTTCGTCTATAGTCGGGCGCTCGAATCGCATGGGTGCACGACGCAAAGGACGAGAGTTGGCCGTACAAGCGATGTACCAGTTCGCCATGAGCGATGGTCCCGCGGGCGGCCTCGACGCTTTCTGGAGACAAACCGAGGCCAGCGACGAGGCCAAGGGCTTCGCGCTGCAGCTGATCGCCGGCACGCGCCGCGAGCAGGAGCGCATCGACGAACTCATCGATGCCGCCGCCAGCAATTGGCGTCTCGAACGTATCGCCGCCGTCGATCTTGCGGTTCTGCGGGTCGCCGTCTTCGAGTTGCTCGAAGCGCACGACGTGCCGGCGGCTGTGGCGATCGATGAAGCCATCGACATCGCCAAGCGCTACGGCACCAGCGAGGCGGGCGGCTTCGTCAACGGCGTGCTCGACCGCATCGCGACCAATCTCGGCGTAAAGTCCCGCGGCGCCGCCGAACCCACCGAGTGAACCCGGCGCAGTGGCGCCGAGGAGATCCGCATGAGCGAAAGCATCGACAAGAACGGGCGTGAGTTCGACGTCATCGTCTGGGGCGCCACCGGTTTCACCGGCCGCTTGGTCGCGGAGTACCTGCTGCAGCGCTACGGCGTCGCCGGGCAGCTGCGCTGGGCCATCGGCGGACGCAACCTCGACAAGTTGACCCAATTGCGCAGCGAACTCGGCGCTGCTGCCGGGGTGGACACCTCGGCGTTGCCGGTCGTCGTCGGCGATGCCGCCGACGAGGCCTCGCTCGTGCCGATCGTGCGCCGCACGCGCGTGCTCTGCACCACCGTCGGCCCGTACGCCAAGTATGGCACGCCGATGGTCGTCGCCTGCGTGCGCGAAGGCACCGACTACTGCGATCTCACCGGTGAGGTGCAGTGGATGCGCCGCATGATCGATCAGGTGCAAACGCAGGCGGAAGCGAGCGGCGCACGTATCGTCTTCACCTGCGGCTTCGACTGTATTCCCGCCGACCTCGGCGTGTTTTTCCTGCAGGGGCAGATGCGGGCGCGCCACGGCGTCGTCAGCCCGCGCATCAAGTTCCGCGTCAAAGGCTTCAGCGGCGGCGCCTCCGGCGGCACCATCGCCAGCATGCTGAACATGCTCGACGAGGCGGAGAAGGACCGCTCGGTGCTGCACACTCTCGCCGATCCCTACGGCCTGAACCCGTCCGGGGCGCGCCAGGGTCCGGACGGGCGCGACCACGTCGTGCCCTTCTACGACGAGGACTTCGAGCAATGGGCGGGTCCGTTCGTCATGGCGGCGGTCGACACGCGCATCGTCCGCCGCAGCAACGCGCTTCTCGGCTACGCCTACGGCAGCGACTTTCGTTACGACGAGGGCATGCTCACCGGTAGTGGGCCAAGCGGCTGGATCAAGGCTGCCGGTATCACGGCCGGTCTCGGCGGGGCGATGGCGGCGTTGCGGATCGCGCCGTTGCGCCGTCTCGCGGCGAAGCGACTGCCCGCACCGGGCGAGGGTCCGTCGCAACAGGAACGCGAGAACGGCTACTTCGACATTCGTTTTTGGGCCCAACACCCGAGCGATGCGAGCAAGAACTTGCGCGCCAAGGTGACCGGCGACCGGGATCCGGGTTACGGGTCGACGTCGAAGATGCTGGGCGAAAGCGCCGTGTGTCTGGCGCTCGACGGCATTGCGGTGGGTGGCGGATGCTGGACGCCGGCGTCGGCGATGGGCGACGCGCTCATCGCGCGCCTCCAGGCCAACGCCGGCCTGCGCTTCGAGTCCGACTAGTCTGACTCGTCCGACAAGTCCGACAGGTCGGACTAGTCGGACTTTGCCTTCAACTGCTCGTCGGTGAACTTGCTTGCCGTCGAGAAGGTCGCTTCCCAGCAACGGCCGTCGCGGCGCAGTTGTGCCGTCACCGGCAGGGTGTAGTCGCCGATGGGGGTCATCGGCAGCGGAGCGCCCTTACCCTTCACGGCGACCTGTGCCTTGCCGCCGGTGCCGGCCTTGAGCGTGAGCTTCGAGATGCCGTCCGGCGTCTGTTCCTTGTCGGAATACGAGAAGCCCGTGGCCTTATCCTTCCAACAAGCCTTGCCGTCGCAGCTGCCGCCGGCCGGGATCTTGGCGGCGAGTACGACGTCGGCATCCGCGTCGTAGAGGCACAGTTCGTAGTCGTCGTTGTTGATCGGATCGCCGAAGTCGGCCTTGGTCGTCGCCGCGCCCTTCTTCCACTTGAAGGCCACCGCATCGCTGCGACCGCCGGCGACGTTCTTGACCGAGAGTTGCGCCGCCTGCGCCGTCGTCGGCAGAAGGCAGCCGGTGTCCGGCGCGGCGACGGCGACGCATGCGCCGTCGGTGCAGCTCTCGTTGGTGCAGAGCGAGCCGTCGTCACAGGCGATGCCGTTGCTGACGTTGCTGCCGCCGCAGGTCCCGGCGGTGCATTGGTCGTTTTCGGTGCAGGGGCGATCGTCGTCGCAACCGGTGCCGTCGACCGCGGCGCTGCTGCAATCGGCCGAGCAGCAATCGCCGTTGTCGAGGTTGCCGTCGTCGCAGGCCTCGCCGGGATCGAGGATGCCGTCGCCGCAGGGGGCGCCGACGCAGGCCGCGGCGGTGGCGCCATTGCGCAGGGTGTCGCTGACGACGCTGCCAAAGGTCAGGTTGATGTTGCTGTCGCCGCCATCGAGGAGATGGCAGTAGCTCATGATCGTGCCGCCGCCCGGGGGCAGCGAGGTCGCGCCATCGTAGCAGCCGCCTTCGGCGGCGTAGCAACTGTCGATCGGCGGGTCGTAGCAATGCGTGTGGGGGGAGCCGAAGTTGTGGCCCAACTCGTGGGCGACGACGACGACGTCCCAGGTGTCGCTCGGGTCGAGCACGTCGAACGAGCCGTACACGGTCGAGACGCCGTAACCGAACTCCGAACTGCACAGGGCGTCGAGGAAGGCGACGCCACCCCTGACCCCCTTGCCGGAGAGGAAATGCACCAGGTCGCGCGCCGTCGAGCCCTCGTTGATCATCCAGTAGTCGGTGAGTTCGTCGAGCATGCTGCCGGTGCTTTGCGCCTTCCACGGGTCGGTGGTCTGCCAGAGTCGGACGCCGCGGAAGAGGATGCGCACGTCGCTGTCGGCGTCGTAGATCGCCGACACCGCGGCGGCGAGGTCGGCGAGGTAGGCGAGGGCCTCGTTGGGGTTGACGAAGAGTTCGAGGAACTCTTGGTCGGTGTCGAGGTAGATTTCGGTGAGCAGCGTCGGCGAGTAGGGGCCGTTCGGTTGATTGACGGGCGCTGCCGGCAGGCCCAGCGGTAGGGCTCCGGCGGCGGCTTGGCGCTCGATGGCGGCCTCGTATGCGCCGGCGTCGCACAACGGTGCGTTGGGGATGGCGCCGGCGTCGGCGTCGCTCAGGCTCCAGGCGACGTGTTGCCCGCTGCGATCCGGACCGAAGCGGTGGGTCGTCTTGCCGTCGTCGACGAAGCCGCGCACGAAATCGTCGCCGGCGACGATCAACACGTGCGAATCGTCGTTGCCCTCGATCCGGCCGCGAAAATACGCTTGGCCGGGCAAGGGGAGCGACTCGGGGCCCTCATCCGTCATCAAGGTGGCCGCGGCACCATCGCGGAAAGGATCGAAGCGCACGATTTCGAGGGTTGCATCGCCGGTGGCGCCGAGGGGGAAATTTCGCAAGGTGGTGTGGCTCATCTGGCGCAGGCGACCCAGCGCCGCGGCGTCGAGCGAGACGGCAGCGACCCGTTCGACCTTACCCCGACGCACGGCCGGTTCGGCGCCGCGCCGCAGCAGCGTATCCTGCGCCATGGCGGCCGGGGCGAGGAGCAAAAGCAGAGCGAGACGTGAGACGAGACGAAAGAGCGGCATGCAATCCCCTTTGCTGAGCGACTATCCCTGAACCCCAAGGTCAAGCAAGAAGAAAAGAACCCTCCGACAAGTCCGACGAGTCCGACAGGTCGGACTCGTCGGACTCGTCGGACGAATCCGCTATAAGGGCGCCATGCCCGGCTCCGCTGCGTCGCACGAAATCCTGCTGATCAATGTCTCTGGCGAGGATCGCCCGGGCGTCACCCGCTCGCTGACCACCATCCTCGCCGAGTCCGGCGCCACCGTGCTCGACATCGGCCAGGCGGTCATTCACGACTTCCTGACCCTCGGTTTGCTCGTCGAGATCCCGGCGGGGGCTCAGTCGGGGCCCATCCTCAAAGATTTGCTCTTCCGCGCCCACGAACTCGACGTCAAGATTCGCTTCACCCCCGTCAGCGAGGCCGACTACGAACATTGGGTCGGCCAGCAGGGCAAGGCGCGCCACACCATCACCGTGCTCGGTCGCCGCCTGAGCGCCGCCCACTTGGCGGCGGTGACGACGGTATTGGCCGAGCAAGGCCTCAACATCGACATGATCCACCGCCTCTCCGGGCGGCTGCCGCTGCGCCAACGGCAACATACGCCGTACGCCTGCGTCGAGTTTTCGGTGCGCGGCACGCCGCGCGATGCCGCCGCGATGCGCGCCGCCTTCCTCGAGGTCACGCGCACCCAGGGCGTCGACATCGCCTTCCAAGCCGACGACCTCTATCGCCGCAATCGCCGGTTGGTCGCCTTCGACATGGACTCGACCTTGATCCAGACCGAGGTCATCGACGAATTGGCGCGTGCCGCCGGCCACGGCGCCGAGGTCGCGGCGATCACCGAGCGTGCCATGCGCGGCGAGATCCCATTCAAGGAAAGCCTGCGCCTGCGCTTGCGGCAGGTAGCGGGTCTCGACGTCGCCGTGCTCGACGAGATCGCGGCGCGGCTGCCGCTCACCGAAGGGGCCGAACGCCTGATCGGCATCCTCAAGCAACTCGGCTTCAAGACGGCCATCATCAGCGGCGGCTTCTCCTTCTTTGGGCAACACCTGCAACGCCGCCTCGGCGTCGATTACGTCTACGCCAACGAGCTGGAGATCCGCGACGGCAAGTTGACCGGTGAGGTCGTCGGCGCAATCGTCGACGGCGAACGCAAGGCCGAGCTACTGCGTGAGATCGCGGCCCGCGAGAACTTGTCGTTGCAGCAAGTGATCGCCGTCGGCGACGGCGCCAACGACCTGCCGATGCTGGCGCTCGCCGGCCTCGGCATCGCCTTCCGCGCCAAGCCGATCGTCGAACAGAGCGCGCGCCAAGCTCTCAGCGCCGCCGGCCTCGACGGCATCCTTTATCTCATCGGTATCCGCGACCGGGAGACGGCGCAGTCCGCCGCACTCGATGCCGATGCGGTAGATGGGTTCACCGCGGAGGCGTGCCGGCACGGAGAAGAATGAACAACATGAGAACCTCCATCCTCCCGCCCAAGATCGAAGCTCATGTGAAGCAGGTGGGCGATGATTGCCGCCGCGTCTTCGGCGACGATCTCGTCTGTCTCGTGCTTTACGGCAGTGCCGCCTCGGGTGACTTCGTCGCCGGCAAGTCGGATCTCAACTTCGCCATCGTTCTGAAGCGTATAGAAGTGGCACACTTGCGTGCCCTCGCGGAGCTGCTGCCGGCGTGGCATCGTCTCGACGTCGCCACGCCGCTCTTCGTCGATCAGACCTTCGTGGCCCGAGCCCGCGACGTCTTCCCGATGGAGATGCTCGACATCCAAGCCGAGCACCGCTTGCTCGCCGGCGTCGACGTCTTCGCCGATCTCGCCATCGACTTCGACCATCTGCGCTTCCAACTCGAACAGGAAGCGCGCGGCAAGTTGTTGCGTCTGCGGGTGCAATTCGCCGAGGCCGGCGGCAAGCGAGCGCAAGTCGAAGACCTGATGCTCGCCTCGGTGCGCACCTTCGTCGCCCTCATGCGGGCCGTGTTGCGCATGCGGCGCGAAACGACCCCGTCGGTCGCCGCGGAACTGCTGCAACGCTTCGAACGCGACCTCGGCGTGCCGCTGCCGGCTCTGGCCGGAGTGCTCGCGGTGCAGCAGGGCGAGCGTCGTTGGTCGGGATCGGCCGATGCGACCTTCGCCGCCTACCTCGCCGACATCGAACGCCTCGTCGACTTCATCGATCGAGCGACGGGCTTTGCCTCGCCGGAGGAGCGTTGACGTGCGGCCACTCGTCGCAGCCCTCGTCACTTGCGGCTGGTTGGCGGCGCTGCCGGTGGTGGCGAGCGCCGAAGAGCCGGCCGTGCCGGTGGCCCAGGGTTTCGTCTCCGATTACGTCGGGGTCATCGACGGCGGCACGCGAACGGCCTTGGCGCGCCTGATCGGCGAGCTGCAGCAGAAGACCGGCGCCGAGATCGCCGTCGTCGTCGTCGCCAGCACGCAGCCGTTGAGCGCCTTCGACTACGCCATGAAGATCGCCGAGGCGTGGAAGCCGGGCGCCGAGGGTAAGGACAACGGCGTCGTCTTTCTCGTGGCCACCGAGGATCGCGAGATGTTCATCCTCACCGGTTACGGCGTCGAAGGGGCTTTGCCCGACGGGCGCGTCGGCGAGATTCGCGACCAACTGATCGTGCCGGCGTTTCGCCAAGGCGATTTCAGCGGCGGCATCGCCGCGGCGACCAACGAGATGGCGCGCATCATCGCCGCCGACGCCGGCGTCGAACTCACCGGCGCCCTCGCCACGCCGCGTCTGCGCCAGGTGCAGCTGCCGCCGGCCGCCGTGCTCTTCGTCTTCGTCGTGATGTTGTTGGTGTTCGCCTTCATCGCGCGTCACCCGGTACTCGCCGCCATGCTGCTCAGCAGCAACCGCAGGTCGAGAAACGACCCCTTCGGCCACCGCGGACTCGGGGGCTTTGGCGGCGGTTTCGGCGGCGGCGGCTTCGGGGGCTTCGGTGGCGGTGGTTTCGGCGGTGGCGGCGCCGGCGGTCGCTGGTGAGGCTCAGCGGAACAAAGCGCGAAAGGCGTCGCGCCGCTGCCAGGCGAGGAAGGCCGTCAGCCCCAGCATGAGGACGGCAAGCCCCAGTCCGCCGGGGGCGAGGAACAAGTGGAAGCAGAAGATGTTGACCAGCACCGGGGTCAAGATCGTCAGTGCGAACGGCACCCAGGTGTTGGCGAGTAACAGCGCCGCACCGACGAACTCGACGCCTTTCCACAACGGCAGCATGTAGCCCGAGGCCACCAGGGCATCGCGGAACGCCAGCGCCGGTGCCGGCGGCGGCGGCACCGGGATGAATTGCAGCATCCCGTTGAGTCCGAAGACGATGAGGATCAGCGCCAACGCGACACGTGCGGCTCGTTCCATGAGGAAGGAATTCCGCTCAGAGCGCTTCGATACGTGCCGGCACCGACTTGTGCCACGGCGTGCCGGCCAGCCAGTCGCGGTCCTCGCTCGAAGTCAACTCGTTCGGCGCCACACCCGTGGTGACGGAGCGGCCATCGTCGTCGGGGTAAGCGAGTCCCAGCCCATTCGGCAGCGAGACATGGCCGCTCTGCATGGCCTCGTGCAGCTCGACCACGACGGTCGCCGAGCCGCGTTTGGTCGTCACCCGTGCCAGCCCGCCTTCGTGGAGACCCAAGCGGGCCGCGTCGGCCGGCGCGATGCGTAGCGACCCGGCGCGGTCCTTGCGACGCCACTCGGGGTCGCGAAAGATCGTGTTGGCGGTGAACGAGCGGCGCTCGCCGGCCGACAGGACGAAGGGAAAGTCGCCCGTGCCGGTGAGAGGTGGCTCGTGCTCCAGGCCGCGCAATTCGTCGAGCAGTTCCGGCAGGGCGAGGCGGATGCGACCTTCCGGCAGGCGCAAACGTTTCCAGCTCTCGTCGGGCGTGTCGACGGTGAAGACGACGCCGCGATGGCCCGCGAGGATGGAGTCGAAAAGGGCGTTGGCGACGTCGATGTCGTCGCCGCTGAAGCCGGCGCGCCGCACCGCGTCGCCAAAGCTGCGCATGCATAGGTTGGCCGCGCCCCACAGTGCCGCAGCGGCGGCAGCGCCGTCGGGAAGGGTCGGGCCGAGGCTGCGGTAGAGCAGGACCGGCAGGAGCTTGGCCAACTGCGGGCGCTCCAGCGTCACTGCGAGAAGAGCCGTGGCCAAGTCGCGACGACTGCGTTGGGCCGCCCGGGCCATGCGTTCGACGGCGTCGGCGGGAATCGCGCCGAGCGCCTCGCACAGACGCGCGTGGATCTCCGCTTCGACGAGCAGGCCGGGCGGCGGGTCGAGCACGGGGCGCCGCAGGTGGAAGACGTTCTCCGGAAACTCGAAGTTGAAGAAGGTCGCTTCCCACTTCTCGTATTGGGTCGGCACCGGGAGCACGTAATGCGCCAGTTGCGCCGTCTCGGTCATGGCGACGTCGATCACGACCAGACAGTCGAGGGCGGCGAGCGCTTGGCGCATGCGCGGGCTGTCGGCGAGCGAATGCGCCGGGTTGCCGCTCTCGACGAGCATGGCGCGGAAGCGCTTCGGGTGATCGGTGAGGATTTCGTCGGGGATGACGTTGCACGGCACCAAGCCGCTGATGATGCGCGCGCCGGTGACCGGGCTGACGCGGCCGCTGCCGGCGGTGGAGGCGATCGGCACCAGACTGCTGAACACGTTGGCCGTGCCGCGTTTGCCGAAGTTGCCGGTCAGCAACCAGAGCATGCGTTGCAGGTAACTCACCAGCGTCGAGTGGCGATTCATCTGCACGCCGAGGTCCTCGAATACCGAGACGCTGGCGGCGCCGGCGATGCGGCGTGCCGCGGTGCGCGCCAACGCCGGGTCGATGCCGGCCTTGGCGCAGTAGTCGTCGACGGAGACGGCGGCGAAGATCGGCCGGATGTCGTCGAAGCCGACGGTGTGTTGGGCGATCCAGTCGTGGTCGACCAGATTCTCCTGCACGAGGATCGCCGCCAGCGCGGCGAGGAGGAAGGCGTCGGTGCCGGGCTTCACCTGCAAGTGGATGTCGGCGAGTTCGGCGGTTTCGGTGCGCCGCGGGTCGACGACGATGAGGCAGCGAGCCGGATCGGCGGCAATCTCCTTGAGCACGACCCGCGCCCGCGGGATGCCGTGAGAATGCCACGGATTCTTGCCGATGAAGACAGCGACCTCGGCGTGCTCGGCATCACCACGAGTCGGCGCCCCCAACATCTGGGCCGACACCCAAAACTCGCCGGTCTTCTCCTGCGCCAGCGCATTCGAGCGGTAGTTCGAACCGAGCGCGGCGCGGGTCGCCGCGGCATACGCGCCGGGCAGATGATTCCCCTGGCCGCCGCCGCCGTAATAGAAGATCGAGTCACCGCCGTGCGTGTCGCGCACGGCCGCCAGCCGCTCGGCGACCTCGCGGATCGCCGTATCCCAGTCGATCTCCTCGAACGACCCGTCGGCGCGCCGGCGCAGCGGCGCCCGCAGACGGTCGCGCCCATTTTGGTAGTAGTCGAGTCGATGCGGCTTCTCACAAGCGTAGCCGCGTGAACCCGGGTGGGCTTTGTCGCCGCGGACGCGCACGAAGCGCCGTCCATCGTCGCCGCCGAGTTCGATCTCGAGGCCGCAGTTGCACTCGCACAGGTTACACGCCGTCGGTCGCCATTCACTCATTGCCTTGTCCCCTTCGCCTCGAACATCTGACAGAAGCGCAATGCTATCGAAAGAGGGAGGCTAAGGCATAGGCAGAGGCTGAGGCTTAGCCTGAGCCTCTGCCTATGCCTTAGCCTTAGCCTCCCGGCGCGGTAGCGCCGGGTCCCGGCGGTATTTGGCAGGTCGCGACGGTTGCGCTAGTTGCCCACGGGTGACTCACTTCGCCGACGCACTCATGCTCCGAGTCCGGCAACTCGGCCATCCGCTCTGCCTTGGGCTCGACCCCCACTTGAGCCAGCTGCCGCCGCTGTTTCGCCGCGGCACGATGCACCCGGCGGATCCGGCCACCGCGGGCGCCGTGCAGGAATTCCTCTTCGCCGTCCTCGACCGCTACGTCGAGCGGGTGGCGGTGGTGAAGCCGCAGAGCGCCTTCTTCGAGCAGCTCGGCTGGCGCGGCGTGCAGGTGCTCGACGCCGTCGTGCGCCACGCCCGGCAGTTGGGCATGTTGGTCTTGCTCGACGCCAAGCGCGGCGACATCGATTCGACGGCGGCGGCCTACGCGGCCTATCTCGACCCGCGGGGCGCCATGCCCGTGGAGGCGATCACCCTCAATCCGTACCTCGGACGCGACACCCTCGTGCCCTTCGTGCGCGCCGCTTCCGAACACGGCGCGGGGCTGTTCGTCTTGGTGAAGACGAGCAATCCCGGCGCCGGCGATTATCAGGACCGTCGCGTCGGCGAGCGGCCGTTGTACGAAATCGTCGCCGAATCGTTGGCGGACGATGAAGCGATGCTGCGTGGGCCGGTCACCGGCTGGTCGTCGTTGGGCATCGTCGTCGGTGCCACCCAACCCGACGACGCGCCGCGCATCCGCGCGTTGTTGCCGCGCGCCCTGTTTCTCGTGCCGGGCTACGGCGCGCAGGGTGGAGGCGCCGCCGCCGCCGTGCGCGGCTTCGTCCGCGGCCCAGGGGGCGAACTCGAGGGCGGCATCGTCAACTCGTCGCGCGGCGTGTTGTTCCCCGCGGGCTCGCAGACGGATTCCGCAACGGCCTGGGAGCGCGCGATCGACGAGGCCCAGGTGCGGACCGTGGAAGATCTGCGCGGCGCGACCTTGGCCTGAGACGAACGCGCCATGCGCACCAAGCTCCTAATCGCCGCCACCGTTCTCGCCGTGGCCGGCGTCGTCGGGTGGGATCGCGGCCGGAGCAGCGAAGCGAGCGACGCCGCGCCGCGCCCCGCCGCCGTCGTCTTGGTGACCATCGATACCCTACGGGCCGACGCTCTCTCCTTTGCCGGCCGACACCGCAGCACGAGCCCGTTCCTCGATCAGCTGGCGCGCGAAGGCATCGCCTACGACCAGGCCTATGCGCCCAGCTCGTGGACCGCCCCCTCGATGGCGTCGCTCTTCACCGGGCTCGACCCGCGTTCGCATGGGGTCGTCTCGGGACACATCGACCGTGAGCCGAGCGCTGGTGAGCCGCAGCGTGCCGTGCAGCCGGTGTTGGCCGAATCGTTGACGACTTTGGCCGAGAGCTTTCAGCGTGCCGGCTACGCCACCGTGGGCGCGCCGGCCAACTTGCATCTGGCGTCGGCACTCGGCTTCGCCCAGGGGTTCGACGCCTACTTTCAGCAGGCTCGCTTCGTCGATGGCCCTGAACTGAATCGACAGTTCTTGCTGCGATTGCAGCACCTCTTCGACGCGCCTTGGGCGCGCCAGTGGAAGAAGCGTCCGATCTTCGCTTGGGTCCACTACTTCGACCCACACATTCCGTATCAGGCGCGACAGCCCTGGATTTATCGCTGGGTCCCCGACTTCGAGCTGAAGCGGCACCTCTATCCCGACTCCCTCGACTTCGGTCCGCTGCACGAACAACTCGGCGCAGTCGACGCGGCCGAGGCGGCGTTGCTGCAGCCGCTCTATCTTTCCGAGGTGCGTGCCGTCGACGAGAACCTGCGGGCGTTGGACGATCAACTGCTCTTGCGCGACCCCAACGTGCTGGTGATCGCCACCTCGGACCACGGCGAGGAACTCGGCGACCATGGCGGCATCGGCCATGCGGTGACCCTCTACGAGGAGGTCGTGCGTGTGCCGCTCATCGTGCGTTGGCCGGCGGTGTTGCCCAAAGGCGTACGGGTCGACTCCGTCGTCAGCTTGCTCGACATTTTCCCCACGTTGGCGCAGCTCGCCGGTCTCGAACTGCCGCCCGGGGTGCAAGGCAAGCCCCTGCCGCTCACTGCCGAGCCGTCGACGCCGGCGGATCGCCCGCTGTTTCTGCAAACGCTGCGCGGCGGGCACGACGTATCCGCCGTGCGCCAGGGCAAGTGGAAACTGATCCTCGACGCAACCCCTGGGGCGCCCCCGGTGCAGCTCTTCGATTTGGAGCAGGACCCCGGCGAGCGCAGCAATCTCGCCGAGCAACAGCCCGAGGTCGTGCAACGATTGCGGCAGGCGATGACACGGTATGCCGCCGATGTGGCGCCGCCGCCGGCGGACGCCGGCCACGCCGAGGTGCAAGATCCCGGCGTGCGCGAACGTCTCCGCGCTCTCGGCTATCAGTGATCGGGGCCGACTCGGTGCGTACGCCCGAGCCGACGGCTCATTCCGCGGCGGCGAACGCCGCCAGGGCCGCGTCGGTGGAGCCGGCGGCGTAGACGGTGCGGGCATCGCCGCTCGTCAGCACCGCGCTCGCTCCTCCCAATCCATCGACCCCATCGACGCCGTCCCACAGGAAACGCAGGAGGCGCAATGTGCCGAGCCCGGCGCGCCTCTCGTACGTCGCCAGCCCGCCCGGTTGGGTCACGGCGTAGAGGCGCGATCCGAACCCGTCGAGCGTCAGATCCCGCAGTCCCGCCAGGCGGCCACCGGCGTCACGTACGACGCCGAGAAATCCAAGTCGCCCCGTCGTCGCATCACGCGAGAAGATGGCGATCGCCGCATCGAGCGACCCGGCGACGTAGACGTGCGCGCCATCGGCGCTGACTTCGACCGCCAGGGCACCCGCGAGTCCGTCGATGCCGCCGCTGCGGTTGCGATACGAAGCGAGCCACGTCAGCCGCCCGCTCGCTTCGTCGCGCGCGAACAGCGCGAGGGTGCCGGGCGCGCCGGTGACGTAGACGTGCGCGCCGTCCGGACTCAGAGCGACCGCCGAGGCTTCGACGATGCCGTCGACGCCGTCGATGTCCTCACGCTCTTCTTCGATGAATGCGAGCCGCCCGTCGCCGGTGTCACGCGCGAACACGCTCACCGCGTTGTCGCCCTGGCTGGCGACGTAGAGATGACGACCGTCGCCGCTCGAGCGCAGCCGCGAGGTGCCTGCCAATCCCGAGACTCCGTCGACGCCGTTGCGCAGCTGTTGCTGGAACACGAGGCGCCCACTCTCGCCATCGCGGGTGAAGACGCCCAGCACGTCACCCGAAGTGGCGAAGTAGACGTTCCTGCCGTCGGGGTCCATTCCCAAGGTCGAGACGCCTCCGAGGCCGACGACGCCGTCGATCCCATCGCGGTAAGCGTCGATGAAGCGCAGCGTGCCGTCTTCTGCCGATCGGGCGAACGCCGCGAGGCCGCCCGCCGCGCCGGCGGCGTAGACGTGCCGGTCGTCGCTGCTGACGGCGAGCGCCGAGGCGCCGGCCAACCCTTCGATGCCACCGGCGCCGTTGCGATGCTCCGCTTGGAATTGCAGCGCCTCATCGGCCGCGAGTACGCTGAGGCGGTCCTCGGCAATGCCGCTGGCGTAGAGCTGCTGCGTTCCCGCTTCGGCGGCCGGAGCCAAGGACAGGCTGCCGTCGCAACCTCGTCCGGGGCTGGCGTCTTCGTAGGTGTCGCGCAGCACCAGCGCGCCGTTGTTCGGGTCGCGTTCGAAGTCGGCGACGGCGGCATCGAGGGCGCGCGCGACATAGACGTGCCGGTGGTCGGGGCCGATGCTCACGGCGGCTGTCGGCCCCAGCGGGCAGAGCACGGTCTCGGTGAAATAGCGCTTCGACTCGCGGAAGCTCAGAGCACCACTGCCGGCGTCGCGTTCGAAGACGGCCATCGCGTCGCTGCCGACGGCATAGACCAGTTGGCCGTCGGGGCTCACCGCGAGTGCCGAAACGGCGGCGAGTCCGTCGACCCCGCCGACGCCGTCGCGGTAGAGCCCGAGGCCGGTGAGGCGTCCGCTGGCTGGATCCCGACGGAAGGCGGCGAGGCTGTCGTCGGCGAAGTTGGCGACGTAGACGTGTGTCCCTTCCGGCGCGACCGCGACGGCGGCGGCGCCGGGGAGGTCGTCGCTGACTTCGAGGAAGGACAGGCGGCCGCGGATCGGGTCGCGGGTAAAGGCGAGCAGGCGATTGCCGTCGACGGCGGCGGCGTAGAGATGACGCCCATCGGGGCTGAGCGCGAGGCCACGTACGCCGTCGAGGCCGGCGGTTTGGTTGCGTTCGACGCTGACGAGTTGGCCGCTCGAGCTGCGACTCCAAACGCCGATGCCGTCGGCCGTGCTCAACGCGGCATAGACGTGCAAGGCGTCGGGGCTCACGGCAATGGTGGAGACATCCCCCAGGCCGGTGATGCTCTGGACGAAGGCGAGGTTGCCGTCGGGGTCGCGGGCGAACACCGTGACTGCGTCGTCGCCCGCCGAGGCGCCGTAGACGAAGCGCCGGTCGGGGCTGACGGCGACGCCACGCAGACCCGCGAGGCCGCTTTCGGCGCCGTCCCCGTCTTGCACGCTTTGCACGAAGCGGACCGGTTCGGTCGGTGTGGCGGTCGCCGTGGCCGTCGCCGTGCGCGTCGGAGTCAGGGTAGATGTCGCTGTCGGTGTGGCGCTGCGCGTGGCCGAGGCGGTGAAGCTCGCCGTCGGCAATGCAGTGGCCGTGGGCGAGGGCGACGCGGTGGCGGACGCCGTCGGGCTGGGGCTCGCGGTGGCGCTCGGCGTGGCGGTGATGGTCGGGGTCGAGGTGATCGTCGGCGTCTCGGTCGGCGAGGCGCTGGGCGACGGGGTCGGCGACGTCGTCGGCGTCGCCGTGACGCTCGGCGTTACCGTCTCGGTCGGCGTCGGGCTGGTGGTGCGCGTGAACGATCGGGTCGGCGACGGACTCGGCGTGCGCGTCGGCACGGGCGTGTCCGTCGGCGCCGGCGTCAGGGTCGGCAAGAAGGTCGCGGTGGCGAGGAAGGTCGGCGTCGCGGAGGGTGCGGTGGAGGTGCGGGTCGGCGTCGGCGTGCGCGAAGGTCGATCGTCGTCACTCGAAGGGGCACTGGCACAACCGGCGAGGAGGAGCGCCACCAAGGCGGTCCGCCCCATTTCCGGCCAACGCGACCCGCCCGTCGAACGCGCCATGGGCGAGGCTCTAGTCGCAAGTGCCGATGAACACAAGCCGGATCCTGCAGTGCCGCCCACCGCGCCCTGGGTTGGGATGGGACCTTTCGATTGACTCCCCCCGTGGCTTGGGCTTTGAGTTTGCGCGACCGTCATGATCACGCCGGCATATCCGCTCTCCTATCGCGTGTGGCCCAGCAGGCTCGCGTGCCTGCTCATCGCCTTGCTCACGCTCGGCGCCTGCGGCCCGACCAACCGCCGCGACGATGCGACGAAGACGCCGACGCCGGCGGCGACGCCGACGACCACCCCTTCGCCGACGCCGCTGGTGACACCGACCCCGCCGCGGGTCATGGCCTTCGTGCGCGTCGTCGGCAGCGCCGGCACGCCCTTCGTCGGGCAGATCCTCGACGGCTCGGGCAGCCGCTCGGTCGACGGCATCGTGCCCGAGGACTTCGTCGTCGGCACGCCGCGCAGCTTCATCAGCGCCAGCTTCACCAAGACCCAAGAGGGTCTCCAGACGATCACGGCGCAGATCTACATCGACGGCACGCTGACCGCCGAACAATCGACGACGACGAATTTCGGTTCGGTTTCCGTCTCCGCACCGATCCCGTGAACCCGATCCGGTGAATCCCGCGGCCGCCGGCCGCGATTTCCCCGAGTTCCGGCCTTGCGCCGTTGGTGCGGGGCGAAGTACACGGAATCATGGCGAGAGCTGTACCCTGGATTGGTTGCGCCCTGGTTGCGATTCCAGTTCTCGGGGGGCCTTGCCTCCCCGAGATGCTTCAGCCCAGGGCGGCCATCGCCCAGACGGCCGAAGAGTCGCTGCAGCGGCGCATCGAGGTCGGTCAGTTTCATTTGAAGTCGGGTCGCTGGGAGGAAGCTGCCGCCGTCTTCGAGCCGCTGTCGCAAGCGCCCGACGCTCCGCCCGCCGTCTTCCGTGGACTCGGCGAGGCCTACTACAACCTCGGCCGCAAGGCCGATGCCACCCGGGCGCTCGAACAAGCGCTGCAGCGCGGTCGCGACGACCAAGCCCGCCTTCTCCTCGTCGATCTCGAAAGCGCCGAGCGCGACGGCTGGCCCGAGGCCATTCGCCAGCTGCAAGCCTACCTCGCCGACAATCCCGGCGACGTCGAACGCCGCCAGCGCCTGGCGGACCTGCTCATTTACGAAGGACGCATCCAAGAAGCCGTGCCCCAACTCGCCACCGTCGTCGAGGCCCGGCCGAACGACGCCAACGCGCTTCTGCTCTACGCCCGAACCCTCGCCTGGACCGGCTCGATGCGCGAGGCCGCACCCGTCTTCGACCGTGCCCTCGCCGCCGGCGCAGCCGTGCAGAACGACGACCGCAAGCTGATCGCGCAAGCGCAAGAGGCCGCCGGCGACACCGCCAGCGCCCAACGCTATTACCGCGAACACCTTACCGCCAAGCCGCAGGATGCCGACGCACTCGCCGGCCTGGCGCGCACCGCCGCCGCGTTGGGCGACAAGGAAGAAGCCGCCGGCGCCACCGAAAAGCTGCGCGGCTCGGCCATCGACGATGCCGACCGCGCCCTCGAGGTCGCACGCCTCGACGTCCGCCTCGGTCAGGGTGAGCGCGCCGCCCCGGTCTTCGCCGCGGCGCTTCAACGCGATCCCGACCCGAGGTTGGCTCTCGAATACGCCGACCTGCTGATTGCCCTCGACCGCACCGACGAGGCCGTAGCCCTCGTCTCCAAGTACCCGGACGACAGCCAGATCGACCCCGCCAGCCGCCTGCGCATCCTGGTCGCCAGCGACGACCATCAGGACGAAGCCCTCGCCCTGGCGACGAGGGTCATGCGCACCTCCGGTTCGAACGAGGCGGCGGCCGCGGCCCGTCGCATCGTGCTCGCCACGCCCGACAAGCAACTGTCGCTCGACCTCGTCGAATCCGTCGCCCGTCGGTACCCATCGGATGCCGCGCTGCAGAACAAGCTCGCCAACATGCTGCTCGCCCGCGGGCAGAAGCAGCGCGCTGAAAAGGTCCTCGCCGGCCTGCGCAAGAACTCGCCCAAGAACAACGAGGTCCTCGCCAGCTTGGTGGCGACCCAGGTCGCCAATGGCAATTACGCCGGCGCCAAGCAGAGCCTCGCCGGCGCCGGCGTCGCGGTAGAGAAAGATGCGCGCCTGCTCAGCCTGCGCGCCGGGCTGTATTTCCGCGACGGCGATCTGGACGCGGCGCGCGCCGACTACGAGGCCGCCCTGGCGCTGCGCCCGCAACTCGGCGAGGCGCGCATCGGCCTGGCTGAAGTCGCCTTGGCCCAGGGCGACCCCGCCCGCGCCGAAGCTTTGTTGGCGCGTAAGCCGAAATTGCCCGAGCGCGACGTCGCCCGCCTGCGGCAGCGGCTCGCCTTCCAAAGCAAGCTGGAGCGCTTCCGCCGCTCGCCGTCGCCGCAACTCGCCGGCGAACTGCAGCCGCTGCTGCGCGCCGAACTCGAGCGCAATCCCGATCGCTCCGACCTGCGGCTCACCCTGGCGCAGATCCTCGAGAACAGCGGCCGCACCGACGAAGCGATGGCCGAGTACAGCCGCCTGCAGCAGGTCGACCCGCCCCTGCGCGAAGCCTACCTCGCCCCGATCCGTGTTCACCTCGCGCGCGGCGAACAAGACGCCGCCGAAGCCGCCTTCGTCGAGTTCCAACGCCGCTTCCCGGGTCAGGAGGACGTTGCCCAGGCACGCCTGTTCGCCGGCCAGGGAGAGCGCCGCAAACGCGCCAACGACTTAGCCGGCGCCATCGAATCCTACCGGCACGCCCTCGAGCTGGCGCCGCGCGACGCCGCCATCTGGAACGGCATGGCCGGCGTGCACTTCGCCGCCGGCGATGCCGCCGCCGCCCTCGAATCCTTCGAACGCGCCAGCGAATGCGACCCGGACGACGTCGACGCCCGCCGCGGCCGCACGGACGCTTTGCTGGCTCTCGCCGGTGAGGCGATGCAGGAGGGCGACCGATCCGGTGCCGACACCTACCTCGGCCGCGCCGCGGCCGCCGCCGGCGACGACGTGTCGGCGCTGACCCGCGTCGCCGCACTCGCCGAGGCCAACCAGAACTGGACGCTGCTCGACGAGCTGGCGACGCGCGTGCCCTCTGCCCCCGAGGCGAACGAGTGGCGCAACCGCGCCGCCGTCGCTCGTGAGCTGGGCGACCTCGACAGCCGCATCGCCTCCAGTTCTCCCGACGAAGCGCTGACCCTCATTGAGAGAGGCCTCGAACTCGATCCGCAACGCCAAGATCTGCTGCTGCTGCGCGCCCAGGCGCTCGAACGCCGCGGCGACGCCGAGGCCGCCCTCGCCGCCTTCCGCCGCGCCGCCGCCGTCGACGGCGCTCCCGCCGAGGCGTACGCGGGCCAGGTCCGTTGCCTCGCCAACCTCGGCCGCGTCGCCGAATCGCGTGCCCTGCTCGAAGAGGTCGAACGGCGCGACCCGCAGGCGGTCGAAGCGGCCGAACTGTCGCTCGTCCTCGCCGAAGCCAACGTGCTCAAGGCCGAAGGCCGCACCAGCGAGGCGCTCGCCGCCGCCGAACGCGCCGCCGCCCTCCAGCCCGACAACCCCGGAGTGCGCGCCACCCTCGCCGGCCTCTACACCGAATCCGGCGACCTGCCGCGCGCCATCGAAGAATACCAAGCCGTCCTGCAAGACCGACCCGACGACGCCGATCTCTACGTCGGCCTCGCCGGCGCCTACTTCGCCGGCCGCCAGCTCGACGACGCCCGTCGCGCTTTCGACGAGGCCCTGCGCCTCGACCCGAACAACCGGCGCGCCCGCATCGGCCGCGCCGACGTCCTCGCCGGCCTCGCCGCCGAGGCGAGCCAGGCGGGAGATGCCGACGAGGCGCGGCAGCTGGCGCGTGATTCCCTCAGCGGCAGCGGCGACGAGCCCGCCGCCCTCGAACGCACCGTCGAAACCGCTCTCTCCGCCGGCGCCTACGACGTCGCCGAAGAGGCCGCCGCTGCCTTGCCCGATGCCGAACGCCGCGCCCAACTGCTGCGGTGGACCGACGTGCAACGCCGCCTGGCGCCGCTCGCCGGCAGCGACGATCCCGAACTGGTCGCCGCCAACCTCGAACTGATCGACGAAGCCCTCGCCGCCGACCCGCAGCGTCGCGATCTCCTGTTGTTGCGCGCTCAGGCGCTCGAACGCAGCGGCGACAACGAGGCGGCGCTGCAGACCTTCCGCCGCCTCGCCGCCTTGCCCAACCCGCCGGCGGAGGCCTACGCCGGGCAGGTCCGTACCCTCGCCGCCCTGGGGCGGACGCGGGAAGCGAGCCGGGCTCTCGCCAACCTGCGCGCCAATGACCCCGCCGCCTCGGCGGGGGCCGAACGCGTGCTCCTCCTCGCCGAAGCCGAGACCGCCAAGCGCACCGGGGACCGGGCGCGCGCCGCCGACCTCATCGAAAGGGCCCTCGCTCTCGACCCCGACGACGTCGACGCCCAGCTCACCTCCGCCGGCATCCGTTCCGAACTGGGCGATACCGAAGCGGCCATTGCCGCCTACCGCGCCGTCTTGGAAAAACGACCGGGGGACGTCTCGGCTCGCCGTGGCCTAGCCGGCGCGCTGTTCGCCCGCGGCGATCTCGACGAGGCGGGCGCCTTGTTCGACGAGCTCCTCGACGAAGACCCGACCGATCCGGCGCTGCGCACCAGTCGGGCCCAGCTGTGGCTGGCCACCGCCTCGCGCGAGTTGAAGGATGGCCGATTACGCCGGGCGGAACGGGCCCTCGACGCGGCCCTCGTACTCGATCCGTCGTTGCGCGACGCCATGGCGATGCGCTTGCAGATCGCGGTGGGTCAAGGCGAGTGGGACGAAGCGCAAGAACTCATCGCCGGCGTTGGCGACCCTGCCTGGCGCCGGGAACTGCAGGCCTGGCTGGTTCTCGAACAAGGCTTGGCGCAGTGGCGCCGGGCGCCGGAGACGGTCGAGCCGGCGGCGCTGCTGGCGCAGGTCGAACGCGGCTTGCGCAGCGATCCGCAACGGGGCGATCTGCTGCTGGCGCGAGCGCAATTGCTCGAGCAAACCGGCGACGAGCGCGCCGCCCTGACTGCGTACGAACGGGCTGCCGCCGTGCCCGATGCTGCCAACGACGCGCTCGCCGGACAGGTGCGTATGCTGACCGCGCTGCGCCGCTTCGCCGAGGCCGAACGCTTGCTCGACCGCTTCGTCGTCGCCAGCCCCGAGGCCGCCAACGCCGAACGCGCCAAGCTGCACCGCGCCCGCGCCTCGGCGCTCAAGGATCTCGGGCGCACCCAAGAGGCGTTTGCCGCCGCCCGCGACGCCGTGGCGCTGGAACCGAACGACGCCGAAAACCTGATGCTGCTCGGCTGGATCTACCTCGAGTCGGGCCAGCCTGCCGACGCCGCCGGCAGTTTCCGCAGCGCCCTGGAAGTTCGCCCCGACGACCCCAAAGCACTCGAAGGCTTGGCCAGCGCCGCCGAGGCCATGGGCAATTGGGAAGCGGCCGAGCGCTACTACCTGCAGCTCGAAGAACTGCCGGGCGGGTCGTTCCCCGATGCGGCGCGCCGGCGCATCGCCCTGCGTCGCGGCTTGGCCCAAGCTGAAGGTCTCGGCCAGCGCCAACGCTACCGCGAGGCCGCCGAACTCCTCGAGAGTCTGCGCCACCACTACCCGCGCGAAGCCGACGTCTGGGCTGCCTCGAGCGAGGTCCGCGCCCAACTCGGTCAAGGGTCGATCGCCCTCGAATACGCCGAGCAAGGTTTGCGGCTGGCGCCGACTTCGGACCGCCTCCACCTCGCCCGAGCCCGTGCCCTGGCGAAACTCGGGCGATACCAGGAGGCGCAGCGCGCCCTGGCGGCGGCGCAGGAATACGTCGATCCGTCGCAGTTGGCGCGGGTCGCCGAGGAACTCGAGCGAACGCGCGCCCGCGCCGATCGCGAACGCTGGAACCAGGAAGGGCGACTCGACCTGGTCTACCTGTCGCTCGCCGAGGAGTACCAGCGCGCTCCGGGCGACGCGGATACCCTCAAGTCGATCGGCTACCTCTACCTGCGCACGCAGCAGTATCCCGAGGCGCGTCACTTCTTCGAGCGCGCCGCGCGCCGCGCCCCGAACGATCCCGACGCTCGCCTGGGGTTGGCTTATGCCCTGCGCGGCGAGGGCGATGCCGCCGGCGCCACGCGTGCTCTCGAAGCCATCTTCGAGGAGCGCCCGACCGCCGAGGTGGCCTTGGCCCTGGCCGAACTCTACCACCAACAGGGCCGCGCCGGCCGGGCGCAGGAGATGCTCGCCGAGGTGCGACGTCTGGGTGGCGACACGCGGCGCGTCCTGCCGCCGCTGCACATCGATCAGGCCGCCATGCCGCAGGTGCGCGGTACGACGTTGCCGCCCTTGCGCGTGCCGCAAGGAGCGCAGCGAGCGGTGCCCGATCGCGGCCCTGCCGTGCCGGAGTACGACCCCTATCGTGTCGCGCCGCCGGCGAGTGACGAAGGCTGGTGGCGCGACGGCAGCGTCCGCCGGCCGCATACACCGCCCTACCTTGCGTTCGCCGAGACCGACGTGGTGAACGATGCCGCGCCGCCGGCGGCGGCCGCCTTCGCTGGACCCGCCCTGGAGTCGATGCGCCGGGCGATGGCAGCGGGCGAGTCGGCGCCCGGCGCGAGCGAGCCGTTGGCGCAGAGCCTGCCCAGTTTCGATCGCGTCATGGAGGACGTGCGCGGCGGCCGAACCACGCCGCGACCGCGTCTCGCCCCGATTTACGAGCCCGTGTACGTCGAGCCGGCGCCGCCGTCGCGCGGCCGGGCCGAGCAGCCGATCCGCGACGAGCATCTGCCGGTGGAGCCGGCGCCCTATGGTGGACAGGGGCGGCGTTACGGCGCGCCGTAGGCGGTCGAGTACGAGGTGGCGCCGCCGGTGCGCGAGTCGCCGCCCAACCTGCAGCCGCTGCCCCCGGCGTTGCCGCCGGCCTACGCCCCGGGCCTCTACCTGGAACGTGATCCCGCCGGCGCCGGTTTGCCCATCCGCGAACCGATCGCGCCGCCGCCGTCGCCGCTCAGTCCGGAGGATCGCGCCCGCGCCGCGGCGCTGGAACGCGAACTGGAGATCGCCCGCTCGACCAAGATCAGCGTCGGCTTTCGTTACGACTTCCTCGACTCGGTGAGCGACGTCGACGCCGACGAGTTCGCCATTTGGCGCTTTCCCCTCTTCCTCGAAGTGCCGGCGCCGGCCGACGCCAAGTTGCGGGTGACGGGTGAGCCGACGGTCGTCGACAATGGACTGATCACCGACACCGGCGTTGCCGCCGAGATCGCCCTGCTCGGGATCCAGCTGGGCACGGAGATCGTTCAGGCCAGCCTCGGCGCCGGCATCACGCCGGCCGGCTTCAAGGAAGGGCCGGAGGTCACCGGTTTCGGACGGCTGACTTTGGCGATTTCGTCGAACCTGTCGCTGACGCCCTTCTTCGAGCGCAAGCCGGTGATCGAGTCGCTGCTCAGCTACCGCGGCAACACCCGCGAGGGGCTGTTCTTCGGCCAGGTGATGCAGGACCGCTTCGGCGGCAGCGTCGGCTTTCGCACGCCGCAGGATATCAACGGCGTCTTCGAGGTGGCCTACGCCATGCTGGAGGGCAAACGGGTCGAGGACAACGACAAGCTCGACGCCTTTTTCTCGATCGGGCGCGACTTCGCTCTCGGGCGGGAGTACACGCTGCGTCCTGGGGCGCAGGCGTACTTTGCGCACTACGACAAGGACCTGAGCGAGGCCTATCCGCTGGGGCTCGATCCGGAGTTGTTCCCAGAGGACGAGTTCCCGCGCGGCGGCGGTTACTTCAGCCCGGACTCGTTCCTCGAAGCGGCGCTGCGGTTGGATCTGACCGGTCCGTTCCTGCCGGAGACGCTGCCGGGCAGCACCTTCCATTTGGGAGGGCGGGTCGGGGCGCAGTGGGTGAGCGGCATCGACACGCCGCGCTTCGAGAGTTCGGAGGGGAGCCGCGCGACGTTCGGCGGTGACGCCGGGGTGCAGGTGCCGATGGGGGACATGGTGGTGTTCTCGACCGGGGTGGGGTTCCTGTCGTCGTCGCCCTACGACCGGGTGTACTTCGAGATGGCCTTGTTGTTCCCACTCTAGGGCGGGAATGGTCGGGCGCCTCGGCCGGAGCGGCTGATAAGAGCCGCAGGCGGACGATTTGGCTGAGGAAAACCAATCGAGAAGCGTACGGAAGCGGCCGTGCGCCGGTGTCTGCTGTTCAAAAGTGTTCGGTTTCCTGGGGCTTTGGTCCGGTTGTCCAAGGGATCCCCTGGTGTGGCGCGTTCTTTGCACGAGACCTCGTTGAGAATTTCACGAGAGGGGTCGTGCCCATGAGTCAGCGCGCAGTCGAAACGGTTCTCGGTCGCTTGATCACCGACCACCAGTTCCGCTCGGCGTTCTTCGAGGAACCGACGGAAGTATGTCGCGAGGCGGGGGTCGATTTGAGCGGCACCGAGTTACAGGCGCTGTTGCGCATGGACGAGGACGTGCTGCGAGCCTTCGCCGCCGGTCTCCACCCGCGCCTGTGGCGCGGCGAGCCGCTGGGCGAGAGCCTCTGAACGGGTGAAGCGATGGAAGCCATGCAAAGTGCAATCGACGCCAGCGAAGTGTTCGCCCTACCGGCGGGTCTGGAGAGCGCCGTACAGAGCGGTCGGCTGGCCGCGGAACTGGTCGACCGTCGGGTGGTCAACGGCGCCGGGGATCTGCTGTTGTCGCTCGTCGAGGTGAGCCGCGAGCGCTTCTTCACGCCGCCGGAGCGGCTGCGCGAGATCGGGCGCCGCAGCGGCGCGCGGGTCTGCGCGCGGCTGCAGCAGCGCTTGCAGCAAGAATGGGGGGTCGCCGAAATTGCGGCGCTGCCCTGGCCGCTGTTCAAGACGCTGGCGAGCCAATTGAGCGACGGGCTGGGCCTCGGCGTGCTCGACCTCGCGACGGAAGAGTCCTCCGGGCTGATTCGCGTGCGGGCCTGGCACTGGCCGTTCCCCGACACGTTCGAGGAGGGCGGCTACGTCTACGTGCTGCTCGAAGGATTCGTCACCGCCCTGCTGGAATCCGTCAGTCCCTGCCCGTTGGAGGCGGTCGAGGCGACGGACAGCAAGGGGACGGACGTGTGCGAGTTGGTCGTGGGCTCGCAGGCCGCGGTACGGATGTACCTCGAGGCGAGCGGCCGGAGCAGCGAGATCGGCAACGGCAAGGGTCACGAGTGACCATGGCCGACAGCAAACAACGCGGCGCGATGCCACCCACCGACATGGCGCGGGTGGCGCAGCAGGACATCGGCAAGGTGGCTCGGTTGTTCCGCGACAGCGGTTTCCGCTACCGCGTGTTCGATTCCGAGACGGGCGAGCACCAGATCGTCGATCCCGTGCGGCCGTTGCCGCCGATGGACCATGTGCCGCCGGTATGGCCGCCGCCCTTGTCGGTCGAGGAGTCGGCGCCGCCGCCGCCGCGTGTCGCTGTCCCGGCGGAGCCGCGACCGGCCCCAGTGCCGCGCGTTGCGCCGCCGGCGTCCACGCCCGTGGCCACGGCGGCGGCGCCGATGGTTCCGCCTGCAGCTGTGTCTCCGGCACCGGAGACGGCCCGAGCGGCGGTGCGGGCGCAGACCGAGACCGATCGGATCTTCCGAGCCGTGGCGCTCGGCACCTCGGCCGCCCCGGCCGTGGCGCCGGTGGCGCCGCCGGCCTCCGCGCCGGCGGTTGCGGGGGCGCCGGTACCGCCCAGACCCGCCCCAGGCGCCGCGCCAGCGGCGACCGCGCCGAAGGAGTCGAACATGAGCGCCAGACCCGCGGGTCCCGTGGAATCGACGGCCCGCCAGATGGGCCGCGTCGTCACCCTGCCCAGTCGTACCGAGGTTTCCCGGCCCGCGCCGGAGGCGCCGGCGCCCGACGCCGGCGGCACGCCGCTGCGGGCGCCTGACGGCCGCAGCGTCGCTACGGTACTGGGCAACGTGCTGCAGCCGCCGGCACCGCCGACCAAGCGGCCGCCGGCCTCCACCGCGGCCCTGATGCAACAGCTCTTCGGAGCACACCGGAAGGACGGATGAACTTCCCCTTCGGCTCGCGCGGCCGGCTCGGTTCGCTGCGCGGCGGCGTCTCGGACGACGTACTGTTCTGGTCGCTGACGACGTTCGGCCTGTTCTTCGCGGGCTACTTCGTCACCTTGCGCATTTCCGCCGAGGCCCAACTCTATCTCGGGCTCCTGGTCATCGTATTGGCCTACGGCCAGATTCGCCTGGCGCCGAACCTTCGGCTGGTGACGGTGGTCGCCTCGGGCATGATTTCGGCGCGTTACCTGTTTTGGCGGGCGACGCAGACGTTGAACCTGAGCGACCCGGTGACCGGGGCCATCAGTCTGACCCTGCTCGCGGCCGAGGCCTACGCCGTCGGCATCCTGCTGCTCGGTTTCTTCCAAACGGCCGAGTCGGTCGAGCGCACGCCGCAGCCGCTGCCCGACGACCCAGCGTCATGGCCGACGGTCGATATCTTCGTGCCGAGTTACAACGAGCCCGAGCAGGTGATTTTGCCGACGCTCATCGGCTGCAAGGCGATCGACTATCCGAACAAGCGCATCTACCTGCTCGACGACGGTCGGCGCGAGGAGATGCGCGAACTCGCCGCGAGGCTGGAGATCGGTTACATCACCCGGGCCGACAACCATCACGCCAAGGCCGGCAACATCAATGCCGCGCTGAAGCAAACCGACGGCGAGTTCGTCGCCATCTTCGACGCCGACCACATTCCGACGCGAGCCTTTCTGCAGCTCACCATGGGTTTTTTTCAGAATCCCAAGGTGGCCCTGGTGCAGACGCCGCACCATTTCTTCAACGCCGACCCCTTCGAGCGCAATCTCGTCATCCGCGGTGTCGTGCCCGGAGAGCAAAACCTCTTCTACCATCAGATCCAGCCGGCGTCGGACTTCTGGGATGCCGTCTACTTCTGCGGCTCGTGCGCCGTGTTGCGCCGCACGGCTCTCGAAGAGATCGGCGGCATCGCCACCGAGACGGTCACGGAAGACTGCCACACATCGTTGCGCATGCACGCCCGAGGATGGTCGTCGCGCTATCTCAACGTGCCGCTCGCCGCCGGCTTGGCGCCGGAGCGTTTCGCCGCCCACATCACGCAGCGCGTGCGCTGGGCGCGCGGCATGGTGCAGATCCTGCGTCGGGACAACCCGCTCACCATGCCCGGTCTGAGTTGGCCGCAGCGGTTGTGTTACTTCAACGCCATGCTGCACTTCCTCTTCGGCGTCCCGCGCATGGTCTACATGCTGGCTCCCGCCTGCTACCTCCTGCTCGATCGCAACACCATCGTCGCGTCGGCCTATGAAGTGCTCGCCTACGGCTTGCCGCACATCTTCGTCGCGCTGTTCGCCAACTCGATCTCGTCGAAGAACCTGCGCCACACGTTTTGGGCCGAGGTCTACGAGACCTCCATCTGCTTCTACACCGCGATGGCGACGACGCTGGCCTTCGTCACGCGCAAGACGGGCAGCTTCGGAGTCACGGCGAAGGGCTTCGACGCCTCCAGTGCCTACTACGATTGGCGCAGCGCCCGACCCATCTTCATCTTCATTTTGGTCAACCTGGTCGCGGTGATGTTCATCCCGCTGAACATCGCCTTCAAGCCGGCCGAAGGCAGTGCCGTCGTCATCAACTCGGTGTGGTCGGTCTACAACCTCATCATCCTGGGCGCCTGCGTCTTCGTCGCCTACGAGCAACCCTCCGAGGGTTCTCTCTGGCGTCATGCCCGGCAGTTGCCGATGCGCTTGAATCCCGAGGGCGCCGACCCGGTGTGGACGGAGTCGCAAGAGATCTCGATCGACGGCGTGCAGGCGATGTTGCCGGCGGGAGTGCCGGTGCCGCGGCATGGCAAGCTCGATCTCTACTACGAGTTCGGCGGTTCCTACGGCTTGCCGTTCGAAACGCTGTGGCAACGCGAGGTCGAGGGTGGCACCCAGGTCGGGTTGCGCTTCACGCCGCTCGACTTCGAGCAGCAGTGCGAAGTCTATCAAGCCATTTTCGGTTCGGCCGCGAACTGGATCGATACCCACTACGAGGACGATCGCCCGCTGCGTTCGTTCCGTCGCGTGTTGGCTACGCCCTATCGGGCCTGGCGCGGCGCCCGCCGCAGCCCGTCGGTCGCACAGGTCTGAAGGCGAGGGGGAAGTGTTCATGATGTACCGTTTCATTCGACTTCTCGCCGTCCTCGCGGCTCTCGCGAGCGCCGCGCCGGCGCAAGACCCGCCCGGAGTGAAGCGCACGCGCATCGGCTTTTCCGAACACCTATTCGTCGAAGAGGACATCATGTTGCGCGGCACCAACGCCGAGGCGCGTGTCACCTTCACTCGTCCGGCTTCGTGGAAGGTGCTCGAGGGGACGAAGCTGCACGTGTTCTTCTCGCACTCCGGAGTTCTTCTGCCGGATCATTCGTCGCTCACCGTCCGCGTCGCCGACGTCGCACGCTCCATCCGGCTCGACGCCATCGAAGAGAAAGAGGGTGTCAAGGAACTCGTCATCCCGATCGACCCGGCGCACCTCGGGCCCTACAACCCGATCAACTTCGTCGCCGGGCTGCACTACACGTTGGAGTGCGAGGACCCGTTCCACTCGAGCCTGTGGGCGTCGATCAGCAAGAACTCCTACGTCGAGTTCGTCTACACCGAAGAGCCGGCCTTCACCGACCTCGCCGTCTTCCCGTTCCCCTTCTTCGATCCTCTGGCGTATCCACCGGTCGAGTTGACCTACCTGACGCCGCGGTCGCCCGACTCGCGTACGCTCTCGGCGCTGTCACGGGTCGCCGGCGCGATCGCCCAAGACGCTGCCTACCGGCCGCTCGACTTGCGCTTCGGCGAGGGACTCGAAGCGGCTCCCAGCGGCAACTACATCATCGTCGGTACGCCGGCGGAACAACCGGTCATCGCCGAGCTGATGCGCAGCGCCAACCTCACGTTGCCCAATGGCGATGCGGGCTTCCTCGCCTCCGTGCAATTGCCGGCCGATCGCCGCTACGCCGCGCTGCTGGTCACGGGCAGCACGCCGGAAGCGGTCCTCATGGCGGCGTCGGCGCTCGTCGACCGTGGCACCCGCGCCACGCTCGTCGGCAGCACGTCGATCATCGAGTCGTACGAAAATCCCCTCTTCGCCGAGCCGCGCGATTGGATCGGCTTCGCGCCCGATCGGACGAACTTCACCCTGCAGGATCTCGGCTTCACGGGGCAGACCGTGCGCGGGGTGTTCTCGGCACCGATCCGCGTCGAGGTCAAACTGCAGCCCGACGCGCGCCCGGTCGAGTACCGGCAGCGCCTCAACATTCACTACGCCTACGGTGCCTTGCTCAAACCGGAGATCTCGACGCTCGAGGTGATTCTCAACGGCATCTCCCTGCACAGCGTACCGCTCGATAAACGTGAGGGGAGCGAAAGTGAGTGGCTCTCCCTCGACGTGCCGTGGGACATCTACGGTCCCTACAATCGGCTCGAGCTGCTGTTCCACATGATGCCCGATACCTACCGCGAGTGTGAGCGCGTCAGCGATCGGCAGCTGTGGGGTACGATTTTCCCCGACTCCAACTTCGTGCTGCCGCGCGATTACTGGACCGAATTCGGCGACATGTCCGCGGTGGCTCGCTGGGGCTACCCGTTCACGCTGCGCAACGACTTGAGCGACACGGTCATTGTTTTACCCGATCCCCAGGCGAGCAACGCGATGCGCAGCATGGTGCGGCTGGTGAACTTCTTCATGAAGCCGCACCCGCGCCAGACCATTCGCCTCAACGTCCACTACGCCCCAGAGTTGAACGAGACCATCCTGCGCGACAACCATCTCATTTTCGTCTCGCCGACCGCGAGTGATGCCGGCCGCAGCCTGCTCGGTGAGTCGGCCGCGCGCTTCTTGCCCGACGGCCACGTCGGCGTGAGTACCGATCGTCACGCGGGCTTGACCAGCTTGGCCTTCGAGAACGGCGCGATCCTGGAGTCGTTCGTTTCGCCCTGGAACGAACAGCGCGGCGTGATGCTGGCGCACGAGTCGGCGGAAGGTGTGCTGGGCCAGTTGTACAGCGAAGATGCGTCGGCGGTGCTCGGCCAGATGCGGGGCGCGGTGGTCGTCGTCAATCCGGGCGGCCGCGTCAATTCGATCGATTCGGCCTCGACCGAAGTTCTCGGTCACATCCCGATGGCACGCCGGGCGCGCTACGTCCTCGCCGCCTACTGGCAGGTGTTTCTCGGGGTCGGGTTCCTCGCCATCGGCCTGCTCTACATGGCCGTGCGGGTCATCCTCGACCGCTATCGTCGTCGCGTAGTGCAGTCGGAGTGATGTGATGCGAAGGTTGCTTCTCCTTGGGCTCGCCTGGAGCCTGGCGGCGTGTGCGGCGAGTCGTCCTGCCGATTCGACGCCTTCCGATGCGATGCCGATCGCGGCAGCCCCGGCGGAGCGCAGCGGGGAAGCGCCGCCCTATCGCTTGCAGGTCGGCGATCAGGTGGACGTGCAGTTCTACAAGACGCCCGAACTCAATGCGCGCGTGCGCGTTCGCCCCGACGGCAAGATCTCCCTCCAACTCCTCGACGACGTGACGGTGGTCGGTGATACTCCCGAGGAACTCGATGCACGTCTCACCGAGCTCTATTCCGCGGAACTACGAGAGCCGCGGATTACCGTCGCCGTCGCCGCCTACGGTGCGGCGCGGGTCTACGTCGGTGGCGAGGTCGATGCGCCCGGGATGTTGCCGCTCGACGGCAAGCTGACCGCCTTCCAGGCCGTGCAACAAGCGGGAGGCTTTCTCGAGACCGCGGCGCCCGCGGCGGTGCTGCTCATTCGCCGGACGGCAGAGGGTAAGGCGGTCGGCATGGAACTCGATCTCGATGCCTTCGTGCGTGGCGAGAAGCTCGACGGCAACATCGAATTACAGGCGCAGGACGTGGTTTTCGTGCCACGCAGCCGGATCGCCGACGTCAATCGCTTCGTCGACATGTACGTGCGCAAGAACCTGCCCGTGACGCCGAATTTCGGCATGGGGCTGGGTACGTTCTGAGGATGGGTATGGCGCGCCACCAGCGAACCGCCTCGACGAACCTGCGTTGGGCCCTGTTGGTCTTGTACCGCGAGCGCCGCGTCTTCGGTGCCGTCTTCGGCGGCATCGTGGCGGTCGTCGTCGGCTATTCGTTGTTGGCCCAGCCGGTGTTCCGCGCCGAGACCAAGCTCCTGGTGACGATCCGGCGAGCGCCGCTGGCGGTGTCGCCGAGCGGCGACGATCGGCAACCACCGGTTCCCCAAGTGCGCGAAGAGGATTTGAATTCGGTCGTGGCGATGTTGGGCGGTCGGGAACTCGTGCGTCGAACTCTGGAAGACCTGAGCGGCGCAGGCGCGGCAACGGCGGAGGGGCCGAGCTGGATCGGCACCATCCTGCGGGCGCCGGTGGCACTGTTGCGCGGCGCGTATTACGGCTTGCACGGTAGCCCGCATCCCTCGGCGCTCGATCGACGCGTCGTGGCGACCGCCGAGCGCCTGCAGATCCTGCCGGTGCGGCGCTCCAATGTCGTCGGCCTCGCCTTCGAGGATGCCGATCCAGCCTATGCCGCCGAATTCTTGAATCAGTTCGTCCAGGTGTTCCTGGGAGCGTACGCACGCGCCACCGAACCTGGGCAGGCCGAGGGATTCTTCGACCGGCAGAGCGCGTTGCTCGCCGGCAAGCTGCACGAGTCGGAAATCGCCCTGCGAGAGTTTCGCGGGCGCGCCGGCATCGTCGATCTCGAGGAACAGCGCAAGAGTGTGGTCAGCGCACTGACGGCGGCGGAGGCCGACCTCGATCGTGTGCAGGTCGATCTGGCGGCGAGTCGCTCGCGGCGGGGCGCCATCGATCGGACCTTGCCCAAGGTGCAGCGCATGGTGCCCTCGGCGCGGCGTGAGGTGCACGAGGCGACGAGCCAGGTACGCGGGCATTTGATGATGCTCGAGGTCAAACGGGCGGACCTGTTGCAGAAGTATCGCGACGACAGCATTCGGGTGCGCGAGCTGGACGAACAGATCCAGGCCGCCAAGGATACCCTGCGGCGGGCGGCGGCGGCGCCAACCCAAGAACACGAGTACGCCCTCAACAAGACGTTCGAGGCGCTCGAGGTCGAGGGAGCGATGGAGTCGGCTCGCGTCGATGAACTGGCGGCGCGGGCCGTCGCCCTTGCCGACAAGGTCGCCGAACTGCGGCAGCGGGCGCTGGCGTTCGACACGCAGGCGCTGGAACTGGAACGGTTGGAGCGCGAGCGGCGGCTCGACGAGGAGGTCTACACCTCATACGTGCAGCAGCGCGAGGCCGCGCGCCTGTCGAACGCGCTCAACCAGAGCCAAATCCTCAACCTCGCGGTGGCGGCTCCGGCCACGGCGCCGGTCAGCCCGGTGCGACCGCGCCTGCGCAGCAATCTGGCCTTTGCGGTGCTGCTCGGGGCCGCGGCGGGTGTGCTTGCCGCCTTCGTGCGCGACGTCGTCGCAGGCGGCATCGACTTCCCCGAGGACATCGAGCGCGCCAGTGGTCTCGATGTCCTCGGCGTCGTGCCGGCGGGTCGTTGAAGAGGATCGCAGGAGAAGCCATGTACGCCGAAGCCTTTGGTCTGCGCGCCGAGCCCTTCGCCCCGACGCCGGATCCGAACTATCTCGTGTTGACGCCGGATCATCGCGAGGCGTTGGCCGCTCTCGAGTACGGATTGCGGGAGCGGCGTGGGTTCCTGTCGCTGGTCGGCGAGGTCGGCACCGGCAAGACGACGCTGCTGTACAGCTTGATGCGGCGTGTCGCCGGGGGAATCGACATCGCCTTCTTCGCCCACACGACGTTGTCGTTCGAGGATCTCTTGTGGTCGTTGTTGCGCGACCTCGGCGTCGAGACGCGCAGTAGCGCCAAACGCGATCTGATCGCGGCCCTCGACGGGCATCTGCATCGGCAAGCGGAGGCAGGGCGAACGACGGCGTTGATCATCGACGAAGCGCAGAATCTTCGCCTCGAGGTGCTCGAAGAGCTGCGTCTGTTGTCGAACTTCGAGACCTATCGCCAGAAGCTGCTGCAGATCGTTCTCGTCGGTCAGCCCGAGCTCGAGACGACGTTGGCGCAGCCGCAGGTGCGGCAGCTACGCGATCGCATCGCGGTACGTGCGACCTTGCGGCCGCTGCCCCTGGCTCTGGTGCCCGAGTATGTGCAGCACCGTCTGGGGGTTGCGGGTTATGACGGCAGCCACCTGTTCAGCGACGGCGCGATTCAGGAAATCGCCCGCCGCTCCGGAGGCGTGCCGCGGCGCATCAATGCGCTTTGTCACAACTCGCTGTTACATGCGTATGCCGAGCGCGCGAGCGCCGTGACCCGTGCCGTGGTGCGGGCCAGTGCCGATGAGCTGGCTCCGCAACCCACGCCGAAACGGCGCCGTGCGGTATGGAATCCTCTGCCTTCGTGGGGTGCTCGACCCGTGGCCGCTGCCGTCACCGTCGCCGTGTCGTTGGCCTTGATCTCGGGTGTCGGCACGCTCCTCGGTCGTGGGCCGTCGGACCTGTCGACACGCATCGCCATCGCCGCCTCTGGGTGCGCGCCGACGGCGCCGCGCATGACGAACCCGCCACCGCGTCCGTATGCGGGCACCGCCGCGGCACCGGCTCAGGAACAGGCGCCGTCGGTCCCGCGAGCAGCCCGGCCGACGACCGTCGAGAGGTTGGCGGCGTGGCTCGATTCGCTGGTCCCGTCGTCCGGCTACGAGGAGTGGCATCGTATGCACCAGCCACGCCATCGCGCCTGGCAGGACGCTCCGCCGCGGGGATGACATGAGCGGTTACGTCGAAGCGCTCGAGCGCTGGCAGAACGATGCTCCCGTCGCCGTGGGAAGCGCGACGCAGGTCCGCGGTGCCGAGGCGGAGTTACGTCCGCAGAAGATGGTGGCGACCGGTAGTGCGGCGCGAACCCTTGCGTTCGCCGGAATCCACGGGCACGAGCGAGCCGGTGACGTCGCCACCAGTCACGCTGCGGCACTCGTGGCGGAGGGCCACAGCGTGTTGCTCGTCGATCTCGCCCCCGTGCAGGAAGCGGAGGCGGGTGGCGGATCCCTCGAACAGTCGGTTGCGGCGGACGAATCGCTAGCCGGCTGCAGTGGTCTCCAGCGGCGTGTCGCCGCGGCGCGGCCCGAAGTGCGTTCGCGGGAGGCGGAGGAGCGGCTGCGTGCCTGGCTGGCGAAGCGTGCCGGTGAGGTCGACCGTGTCGTCTTGCACGTCGGCCCGGTGTTGATGGATGGAAGGGCCGTGAATCTGGCGGCCGAGGCGACGAGTGTGGTGTTGGTGACGCGGGCCCGCTGGACGTCGCGCCAGGACTTGGTGGCAGCGCGCGATTGCCTGCGCCGCGTCGGGGTGAAACTGGACGGGGTAGTGCTCTTCGGGGCGCAGCGCGTACCGTCGTGGTTGACGCGTTTGTTGCGTTGGCTGCCGCGCCGCGGCGGCGCCGGCTTCGACGCCGCCTGATGTACCGACAGGCCAGCCTGCGCCTGGCGTTGTTCGCCGGCGACTGGATCGCGCTCACGGTGGCCATGGTGCTGGCCTCGTGGTTGCGTGCCGAACTACCGTACGGGGCGGCACTCGACGAGCGCGCGACCTGGCTCTCGCCGGAAATCTATCTCTTGATGGTGTTGTGTTGGAGCGTCGGTTTCGTGACGCTCGACCTCTACGATCTGCGCAAGAACCTACGGCTCGGCGACGAACTGGCGCGTCTGAGTCTGGCGCACGGGGCGACGGTCTTGGCCTTCGCCGGGGCGCTCTACTTCTCGTTCCGCGACACGTCGCGGCTGCAGATCCTCTATTTCGCGGTGTTGGGTTGGGGCGCGCTGATGGTCTTCCGCGTCACCGTGCGGCTGGTGTTGCGATCGTCCTTGCCGGAGCGGGGCGGGGTGCGGCGGGTGCTCATCGTCGGCGCCGGCCCGGTCGGTCGAGCTTTGGCGCAGACGGTGTTGGCGCAGCATTGGACGGGTCTGCGCCTGGTGGGTTTCGTCGACGACGATCCGGAGGCCGACACGTCGGGCCTGAAGGCGATGGGGACGCGGGTGGGGTTCCCCAACTTCGGGCCGTTGGCGCAGGTCGTCGAGGTGGCGCGGCAGCAGACGATCGACGAAGTGATCGTCGCCCTTCCGGGGTATGCCCACGAGCGCATGGCGCAGCTGGTCAACGAACTACAGGCGCTGCGACTGAGTGTGCGCATCGTGCCGGACGTCTTGGGGTTGGTGTTCGCGCGTTCGTCGACGGAGGAATTCGGTGGCTTGCCGCTGATCACCCTGCGCGAGCCGGTGCTCGATCCCTTTCAGCGGGTGATGAAGCGGGGCTTCGACGTCGTGGTGACGTTGGTCCTGTTGGCGCTGGCGCTACCGGTGATGCTGTTGGTGGCGTTGGCGATCAAGCTCGACTCGCGCGGCCCGGTGTTGTTTCGGCAGACGCGGGTGGGGCAGGGCGGCCGTTTGTTCGAGATGTACAAGTTTCGCTCGATGGTGGTCGACGCCGAGGCGCGCCAGGGCGAGGTCGAGACGACCAATGCCGATGGGGCGATCGTGCACAAGGTGCGTGACGACCCACGGGTGACACGCGTCGGGCGGGTGATCCGGCGTTGGAGCTTGGACGAGCTACCGCAACTCCTCAACGTGCTCGCGGGGCAGATGAGTCTGGTCGGTCCACGGCCGGAATTGCCGCGCTTGGTCGAGCACTACGAGCCGTGGCAGCGCAAGCGACTCGAAGTGCCGCAGGGGATCACCGGCTGGTGGCAGGTGACCGGGCGTGCCGACAACCTGATGCACCTGCACACGCAGGCGGACCTGGACTACATCCGCAACTATTCGATCTGGCTCGACGTACGCATTCTTTGGAAGACCGTGCGCGCGGTACTGGCGCGTGACGGTGCCTACTGAGGGCGTTTCCGGCGAGCGGACGCAACTCGGGTAGGCGTATCCGAGGCGGATCCGCAGGGAGTCGTCGATCGAATTGAGATGGAGAAGAGCGCGACCGCCGGGGCGGCGCGGCGCGGGACGCTCAGGCGAGCGCGCGCTTCGAAGACTTCGTAATCACCACCACCTCCTGCCCATTCACCCGCACCGTGCGGCGATCTTTCGGGGCATCCTTGGCGGGGCCCCCTTTGCGCGAGCGCTTTTCGCGCCACCGGCGCAATTCGTCTTCTAAATCTTCCTTGAGCATTGCTGCCCTCCTGTGGTGGGAGCGCCGAGGAATTCGGCCTCCGGAGCTATGGCGCGATCGGGGGCGGGCCCACTCCTCAGTTGGAGTTGGGCCCGGCGAATGCCTCGATCGACTTGATGCGGCTGGGGTGGCGCAGCTTACGCAGCGCCTTGGCCTCGATCTGGCGGATGCGTTCGCGGGTGACCGCGAAACGCTGCCCGACTTCCTCGAGGGTGTAGTCCGACTTTTCGCCGATGCCGAAACGCATGCGTAGGATCTGCTCCTCGCGCGGCGTCAGCGTCGCCAGCACCTTGCGGGTCTGTTCTTCGAGACTCGTGTAGACGGCGGCGTCGGCCGGCGACACCGTCTGCCGGTCTTCGACGAAGTCGCCCAACGAACTCTCCTCCTCGTCCCCGATGGGGGTTTCGAGGGATACCGGCTCCTTGACGATGCGCAGGACCTTGCGGACCTTGTCGAGCGGCATCTCCATCTTGCCGGCGATTTCTTCCGGGGTGGGTTCGCGTCCGAGCTGCTGCACCAGGTAGCGCGACGAGCGCACGACCTTGTTGATCGTTTCGATCATGTGCACCGGGATGCGGATGGTGCGGGCCTGGTCGGCGATGGCGCGGCTGACCGACTGGCGGATCCACCAGGTGGCGTAGGTCGAGAACTTGTAGCCGCGCTGGTACTCGAACTTTTCGACCGCGCGCATCAGGCCGATGTTGCCTTCCTGGACGAGGTCGAGGAAGCCGAGGCCGCGGTTGGTGTAGCGCTTGGCGATGCTGACGACGAGGCGCAGGTTGGCCTCGATGAGGCGCTTCTTGCCGTCCTGTGCCTTGTATTCGCCGAGGCGGATGACCTCGATGGCGCGGCGCATTTCGTCGCGGCTCATGCCGAGTTCGCGTTCGGCCTCGGTGATTTTCTTGCGCGCGTTGCGCGTCAGCTCGACGAACTCGCGCGCGTCCTCGACGTTCATGCGCAAGCGACGGCTGGTGTTGGCCGCCGTGCGGGCGTCCTCACCCTTCAGAGCCGTGGCGAGCTTGAGAATCTCCGCGGCGGGCCGGCCGGCGCGCTTCTCGCACCGCGCGATCGTCTGCTCTTGTTGTTCGACGAAGCGGTCGGCCATGCGCAGCTTGTCGACGATGGTGTTGATGTGCCGGCGGCTGAGTTCGAACGACTCGAACCATTTGGCGATCCGCCGCTGGACGGAAGCCAGTTTCTTCTGCGCCGCCTCGTTGCTGCCGGCTTTACGCTGCCGGGTCGCTTCCTCGGCGACGCGGCGCTCCTCGACGAGCTTCCGCAGCTTTTCCAGCTGCTTGAGGATCACGCCGTCGGATTCGGGGACCGGCTGTTCCTCGGCCTCTCCTTCTTCCGCGTTCGACGTATCTTCCGGGGTTTCGTCTTCGAGCAACTCGCGCTCCGACATTTCGCCCGCCTTGATGCGGTCGGCGATGTCGAGCAGGTAGTGCAGGGTAAAGGGAAGATTGAGGACTTCGGTGCGGACGTCGGTTTCGCCGGCTTCGATCTGCTTGGCGATTTCGACTTCCTGCTCGCGGGTCAGCAGCGAGACGGCGCCCATCTCCTGCAGGTACATGCGTACCGGGTCGGAGGTGTCCTCGCCGAAGGAACTCTTGGGTTCCTCGCGCTCTTCCTCGCCCCACTCTTCTTTTTCGTCGTCTTTCGGCGTGCGCCGCGCGTCGACCCCCGGCGGACCGTCGCCGAGCGCGTCGGCCTGGTCGTCGAGTTCGAGTTCGGCGTCGATCTCGCCGAGCATCGAAATGGCGCCTTCGAACTCGTCCGAGGCGCCCGCATCGTCATCGGCGAGTGCCGTGTCGATGTCGTCGAGGCTTGCCGGTTCGGACGTGGGCTCTGCGATGGTGGCGCTTTTGGATGGCCGTTTTCTCTTCATGGGCTCACGCTTCCCGGCCAAGGCGCCGCAGAAAGCCGCGTCCCCTCGCCTGCTGGGATTGAACCGTTAAGGGATCAGTGAGAGCGAGCTGCTCCACGCGACCTCTCGCCGCTGTGCGCAACGACTTCAGCGCGCCGAACGCCGCGCTGACCAACGATCATTTCAGGATTTCTCACTAGGTACCGAAGCGAACCTTTGGGCTTATTAGACAGGCGCGCCAGACGAGTCAAGAGTACTTGTGCAATCCTTCGCCCGAATCTGGCGTGAAAGTTCCCGCTCGATGACGATTCTGACGGAAAAGAATCTACTTGACCCTCCCGGAACCCGGATGTTAGCGTCGCCCGACCCGATCCGAAAGGGCTACTTGGGTTCGCCAGAGGGGAGCTTCGTCGCGTCGACTGCGACCGCCGGGGCATGGGCGCCGTTCGGAGGATTTTATGCAGCGCATAGTACTGGCCGTCGTTTCGTGCCTGACGCTCGCGGCAACCGACGCCGGCGCCTTGGTCCAGTTCGATCTCGCCGGCAGCAACAACAAGAACGGCATCCTCTTCAAGTCGAACGGAGCCGTCGTCTCCTTTCGTAAAGAAGACGGCCTCATCACCATGAGCGACCCGCGTTGCCGCAACGAGGTCGACGGCCTCAACGCCAACGACTCGTCGGTCCAACTGCGCTACCAACGCCTTGGCGGCGGTGAAATCGTCGATACCGGCACCGTGCCGCTGCTCTGCGGCAAGTGGGAGTTCAGCGGCGGCTCGCGTTTCGTTTACGAGGACGTGCTGAGCCTGGGCACCGGTATCAATACGATCACGTGGAAGAGCCGCTCCCTCAGCTTCACCTTCGGCGGCAACAACTACGCCGGTTTGACGCCCGTCGATTGGCTCGAGGTCCGCCTCTCCGTCGGCGACCGCAGCTACTGCGGCCGCTTCGTCCCCGCCGCCGACCCGCGCAGCAGCAACATCTCCGGGTTCATCAAGGTGCGTGGCTCCGACGAATGCGCCCCGCTGCCCACCCCGACGCCGACCGCGACGCCGCCCTCGACCCACACGCCGATCGTCCCCTATACGCCGACGTTCACGCCGTCGATGACGTCGACGCGCACCGACACGCCGACGCCGACCGCAACGCCGACGGCGACCGCGACCCGAACGCACACGCCGACCCGCACCCGGACGTTCACCCCGACGCGCACGCCGACGCGCACGCCGACGATTCCGCCCGACATCCGCATCACCAGCCCGGTGCACGGCATCTTCACCCTCGACGCAAACATCGCCATCACCGGCCGCGTCACCAACCCCGACAGCGCCCCGTTCGGCCAGCTGCAGCTCAGCGTCAATGGCGCGCCCGTGCAGTTGCAGCCCAACCTGACCTTCTCGTACTCGGTGCCGTCGAACTTCGACAACGTCTTCACGCCCATCGTCGCCGAGTTGCGCTCGACCGTCGATCCCAACTTCATCCGGCGCGACCGTATCGTCGTCGTCGCCGGCCCGTCGGTGCCCGAACCACCGCCCAACATCGATCCCAACGCCCCTGCGCCGTTCCCCAACGATCAGTTGTGGTACTCGCCCTCGGGCGTCGCCCTGCGCCTCAACCAAACCGCCTTCGAGGCGCTGGCGCCGGTGATCTCCAATTTGTTCGACATCAACCCGTCCGATCTCATTCAGCCCGGCACGCCGGTGGCCAGCTTCATCGGCATCGATGTCTCGGTGAACTCCATCGCCTTCGGCGACTTCGGTCTGGCGATCGACACCAAACCCGGTCAGATCAACACCAAGATCTCGATCTACGACCTCGACATCGGCCTCGACGTCGGCGCCTGTGATGGTCGCGTGACGACCAGCATCATGGACATCTTCTCCAACTACACGCTCGATCCGCGGCCGACCAATCCCGAGTACGTCAACGTCACGCAACTCGGTCAGGCCACCGCCGGTGTCACCAATTTCAATCTCGACCTGAGCGGCCTGTTGTTCCTGTGCGACATCGCCCAGTTCCTCGGCGAGCTGTTCGTCAACATCGAGCAAGAAATGGTCAACGGCATCCAGAACATGCTCAACAACGATGCCCCGATCGCCAACTTGATCCAGGACTCGCTCGACAACATCTCGATCGCCGGCTCGATCGGGGCCGGTATCGGCGTCCTGATCAAAGCGCCGATGTTCGACATCCCCGAGGACGAGGTGGGCCTCACCATCGGTGCCGACATCGCCATCCTGGCGACCAACCCCGACCCGGCGTCGCCCAACTTGGTCGAGTCGTACGACGTCTTCGAACCGTTCCCCGACCTGGTGGTCTGCCAGGGCGGCAGCAACCCCGGCGCGCCGTGCCTCAGCAACGCCAATTGCTCGGGCGGCACCTGTGTCGCCCGCACCCCGGGCGGGCTGCCGTACCATCTGGCGATGAGTCTCTCGACCTCGGCCTTCAATCAGATGCTGCGCGCCTTGGTCGAGACCGGCGTGATGACGCAGAACCTCACGGAGATCCCCGCCGATCCGGCACCGATTCCGATCACCGCCGGCTTCTTCGGCCTGCTGATTCCGCAATTCGCGGCGCTGCCGCCCGATACCCCGCTGCGCATCCGCGTCGCGCCGACCATCGCCCCGATCGTCACCGGCGAGCCCGGTCCGCAGAGCTGCGTCGGCGGCAACGCCCCGGGCCTCCTCTGCGGCTCCGATGTCGAGTGCCAGCAGACGTGTTCGGGTGGCCTGTGCATCGGCGATCAGACCGCCTGCAACACCGACGCCGACTGCGACGACGGCACGTGTCGCGCGGCGCTGGCGCAGCTCAAGCTCAGTCAGTTCCGCATCGAAATCGTCGAAGGTAGCGGCGCCAACGAAATTCTCCATTTGGCCGGCGTCGCCGACTTCAATGCCGGCGTCGACCTGGCGCCCGGCAACGGCGGCCTCGGCTTGTCGTTGGGTACCCCGAGCGACATCAACATCATCCTCCTCGACAACGCCATCGAGGCCGACGAGGTCACGCTCAACGCCCTCTTGCCGGTCCTCGTCTCCGAGTTCCTGCCGCAACTGGCCGGTTCGCTCGGTTCGTTCCCGCTGCCGGAATTCTTCGGCGCTCAGCCCGCCGTCGTCGAGGTGTCGCGCAGCGGAGACTTCATGTCGATCTACATGAACCTGGTGGTGAACCCATGAGGCGGCGGACCATCGAAGCGAGGGGAGCCACGCGGATGAACCGTGTCGTGAGCCGCATCGTCGTCGCAGCCGTCCTGGCTGCCGGCGCCGCCGTCGTCGCCCAAGAAGAGATTCCTCTCACCGGGGGGCGTGAAGTCAGCGTCACGCAGGGGCGCGTCAAAATCGAGATCAAACGCGACCCCGGCCTCGCCGGCCTTCCCGACCCGACCTGCGCCCAGCCCGGGTCGGGCACGTCGTCGTACCTGCGCCTCAGTTCGAACCTACGCGATACCGGCAACATCGAGTTGCCGTGCCGCGGTTGGTTCATGGAACGCGGTCAGTTTCTCTTCGACGGCTCCGTCCTCGGCGATGCCGACTCCCCCGCCGCCGCCATCGAGATTCGTTGGAAGAAGGGCACCGACCTGCGCATTCTCATGAGCGGCGATGCCTACGATCCTGCTTCCATTCTACCGGCCAATGGGTTGACCCACTTCGACGTCCGCTTGACCGTCGGCCCCGACAAACACGGTATCCCGCAGCAGACGTTGTGCACGCGCTTCCTGCCGGGCACGAACGACGTGCGCAGCCAGGGCATCCTGAGCATCGCCGCCAACGGCACCTTCGCTTGCCCGGCCCTGCCGACGGCAACCCCGACGTCGACGCCGGTGCCGACCCAGACGCCCACGGTCACCAACACGCCGACGGAAACTCCCGGCGGCCCGACCCGTACGCTGACGCTGACGCCGACCATCACCAGTACGCCGACCCAGACCTACACTCCGTCGATCACCTACACCCCGTCGGTGACGCCGACGCCGACGCCGCTGGTGCGTGCCTTCCGCATTTCCACCGCGTCGGTCAGGGATCCGCAACTGTTCCTCGACCCGTTCGGCACCGGCGCCTGCTTCAACATCACCAATCCGCCGGGCCTCCTCGGTATTTCCGCCAACAACCTCATCGCCGACGCGACCGCCTGCACTCCGGTCATTTCCGGCGAGCCCTTCCCCTGCGTGCCGGATCTGGCGATCGTCGCCGTCTTCCGCCCGCTGAATCAGCCGCCCGATGGACCCGGCGGTACCCTCGAACTCGGTCTCGCCTCCTGCGAAGACCCCGACGGTACCGGCATGCGCTGCACCATGCAGGATCCGCAGCTGACGACGTATGCCAACCAGACTTCGGGCACTTGCCTCGCCGGTCTGCCCGGCACCACGGGCCCGAACAACAGCGGCACCTACGCCCCAGGCGTCAACCCGGTGCCCGGCCCGTGCGCCATCAGCGCCCAGGTGCCGAGCTTCGAGTTCACCTTCGGCGACGTGCCGCCTATCACCATCCCGCTCGAGTCGGTGCAGTTCTCCGCCACCTACGACGGCGACCCCGCGACCAACCTGATCAACGGCATGTTCCGCGGCTTCATCCGCGAGGCTGCCGCGGATCAGCTCATCATCACGGTCCCGGGTGGATTGCTGGCGCCGTTCCCGCTGAGCAAGGTGCTGCCCGACGGACCTCCGGGCGGCGGCGGCTCGGATTGCTGCGCCCCGGCCGGCACCGGTACCGGCGCCAGCCAGGACGACCGCGATACCTTGAACGGCACGCGCGGTTGGTGGTTCTACATGAATTTCACCGCCGAACAGGTCGAACTCGTTCAACCCTGACGGCCGCGCGGGACTCCCCACCTCTCGATCGAGAGGTGGGAGTTCCGTGGCGTCAGGCGCGCCCGTGTCGGGCTGCTTACTCGCCGAGCAAACGCTGCATGCGCTCCATGGTGTCGGCAAATTCCTCGATGATCTCCGCCACCAGATGACGCGTCGACTTGGGAGCGTTCATCTGGCCCACGACTTGGCCGACGAAGTAGGTGGCCAACTGCTGCGCGCCGCTGCCGGGCTTGTGCGCCACGCGATGGATCCGCCGCTGCGCCTCGCCCACCAGCACGCTCTGTAGCGGCATCGGCAAGGGCTGCGGGGCGCCCGGCTCTTGCCAGGCATCGGTCCACGCCGTGCGCAGCATGCGCGCCGGCTTGCCGGTGAGCGAACGCGAACGCAGCGTGTCCGCCGACGTCGCGCGCAAGAACTTCTCCTTCACCACCGGCGGTGTCTCGGCCTCGTTGGTGGTCAGCCACACCGAGCCGCACCACACGCCTTCCGCGCCGAGGGCCAGCGCGGCGGCGACCTGCCGCCCACAGGCAATGCCCCCGGCCGCCAGCACCGGCGTCGGTGCCACCGCATCCACGACTTGCGGAATCAGCACCATCGTCGCGATCTCACCGGTGTGACCGCCGCCTTCGGTGCCTTGCGCGATGATGATGTCGACCCCCGCCTCTTTATGGGCGATGGCATGGTCGAGGCGGCCGGCGAGGGCCGCCACCGGAATCCCCTGGGCGCGACAGCGGTCGATCAACCACGCCGGCGGCGTGCCGAGCGCCGAGGCGAAAAAGGCGATGCCGTTGTCGAAGGCGACGTCGATCAACGGCGCCATGCTCTTCGGGTCGACCCGCATACGCGACATGCCGCGCTTGGCCGGCGAGGGCTCGACCAGCCCCGGCACCTCGTAACGCTCGAGGAGCGCCTCCAGCCATTGCCGATGCTCGTCGGGCACCAGCGACTGCAGCGACGTGCTGTCGATGCCGCCCTCCTCGGATCCCGCATACTTGCGCGGGATCAGTAGGTCGACGCCGAACGGACGCCCGCCGACCTGCTCGCGGATCCATTTCAGGTCGACGTCGAGTTGCTCCGGCGAGTGGGCCACCGCGCCCAGCACGCCGAGACCGCCGGCGTTGCTGACCGCCGCGACCACGTCGCGGCAATGGGTGAAGGCGAAGATCGGGAAATCGATGCCGAGCATCTCGGTGACTCTGGTGCGCATGGGACTCCTCTTGGAACGCTTCGGTCTGTCGTGCCGCAAAGCCTTCGCCAAGGGAAGTGGTGCGGCGCGTCTCGCGCGCGGCGCACGCGAGGTCCGCGCCTCCGCGCCCTTGTGGTGAACCGCGTCAGGCGAGTTCGAAGAATACCGTCATGCGCGATGGGCCGCGGTTACCCCACATCATGTACGGGATCAGAGTTACCTCGCGCCCGTCCACCGTCCTGGCGGTCAACACCTCGATGCCGTCGAAGTGCGTCGGGTCATGCGCCGTCGCGAAGGAATCGGCTCGCAGGCGCAGATCGAAGATGTCGTCGCCGTTGTCGATGCTCTCGATGCAATACACCAGCGGGCCGCGCGACACCGCGTGGCGCCCGCCACAACCCGGGACGCGGTCGCTTTGCCGATGGAACCGAAGGGCGAGGTCGAGACGTAGCTCGAGTACGTCGCCGCGGTTCCAGACGCGGCGCAGGCGCAACCAGCGCGCTCCGGTGGGGGTATAGCCGCAAGCGGTGTCACTGTCGGTCGTGCTCGGGCTGGTGGAGTCCGCGGTCTCGGGTGCTCCGTTGCGTTCGAGATGATGGGTCGTGGCCCATGCCGGCAGACGCAGATGGAGGTTGGATTCGGTGGCGGCGTGCGGTTCGAGGCGCAGGCGCACGGTGCCGCTCCACGGCAACTCCGACTCGATGGTCACGGTGCCCCAGTCCAGTTGCACGGTGGCGCCGAGGTATTGCGTGATCCAGACGTTCGGCCCGCGTCCGCGAGCGACCTGAGATCCGAGGCTGGCCCACGTGCGTGACAGGTTCGAGGGACAGCAGGGGACGAGATACCAACCGACGCGGCTGATGCCGCCGCGGCAGGTGAGAGGGTTGTTGTAGAGATAGGAGTCGCCGGTCCAACCCATGCCGACGCCGGCGGCGTTGTAGAGCTGCCATTCGAAGAGGTCGTCGTAGCGTGGCTCGCCGGTGAGGCAGGCCATTTCGTGATTCCACGACATGCTGCCGATGGCGGCGCAGGTTTCGGCGTAGGCGACCTCGGGGTCGAGTTCGTCGTCGTTGCCGAAGCCCTCGATGAGCGGCAGCGAGCCGAGCCCACCGGTGACGTACATGCGTCGCCGCACCATGTGCTCCCACGCCTGCGTCAGGGTGGCGCGCAGCGGCGCATCGTCGTCCTCTCGGCAGAGCATCGCCGCGGCGGTTTCGAGATACACGAAGCGCACGGCATGGCCCACGGGGACGGTCTGCTGCCGCAGCGGTGCGTGCTGCTGGAAGTTGCGCCCGCTGAGGAGGTCCGCGACGAGACGCGGCCAGGTGCCGAGCGGGATCTTCGGTTTGTTGGCGGGTGGCAGGCGCACGCGCGCTGCCTCCGGGTGTCGGGCGTGATGCGCGCGGCTGTGACGGTGTGCCACGATCAGTCGGCGCGCGGTGCGCCAGAGTTGCGGCAGCAACAGTCGGTAAAACGGTTGGCTGCGCCCGCGTCGTTCGAGCAGTCGGCGGGCTAGCTCGCGATACGATGCTTCGCCCGTCGTCCGGTACAGCCGCAGCAGCGCGATCTCGATCTCCTCGTGGCCGTCGACTTGGCTGTCGGGTGCATCGGTGAACTGCCGCACGAGAAGGTCGGCGGCACGCCGGACGAGTGCCAGCAGGCGGGTTTCGCCGGTGGCGTGGAAGTGGCTGACGCCGGCCTCGATGAGATGCCCGAGGCAGTACATCTCGTGTTCGAGTTGCAGGTTGCGCCAACGTTCGTCGGGGAAGAGGAGTTGGTTGTAGGTGTAGAGGTAGCCGTCGTCGGTCTGGGCCGCTTCGAGCAGCGAGATCAGCTCGTCGACCCGTTGGCGCAGCTGCGGCGTGGCGTCGCTCGCCAACAGACGCGACGCGGCATCGAGCCACTTGTAGGCGTCGGAGTCGGAGAAGAAGACCCCTTCGCGCACGCCCTCGCCGCGACCGGCGGCGAGGCGGAAGTTGTCGAGGCAGCCGGTGGCTTCGAGTTGGCGCCATTGATGGTCGATGGCGCGCTGCGCGTTCATCGCCAGGCGCGCCTGCCAGAAGCCGCTGTCGACGGTGCCCCGCAGGGGGGCCGAGACGTCGTGGTGCACGTCGGCCTCGGACGGTCAGCTCTTGGGGCCGCCGATTTGCTGGCGCAAGATGGTGATCGGCGCGGGTACGGTGATCGGCCCCAAGGCGGTATCGAGGGTGGGTTTGACGCGCAGGCCGACCTCGACGGGGCGACTCGACTCGCCGGCCGCGGCGAGGGCCAGATCGACGAGTTCGTGCAGGTTCTTCTGGAAGAATTCGGCGAGGTTGAGCGATACGCGCACGGGGATCTGGGTCGTTGCACCGGCGGGAATGGGGTAGGCGCGATCGAGGCTGCCGGCGACCGTGTCGCGCCCGGCGAGCAGCAGGGTCCAATCCATCCGGGTGAGCTGTGCCGCGACCGCTCCGGGGTTGTGCGCCGCGACTTGGAGTTCGAGTTCGAGAGGCAGGTTGCGCGTCAGCAGAGCCGCGCCGAGGGCGGCTCCTTGCAGGGGCGTCAGCTCTTCGAACGATTCGAGACGCATCAAGTCGATGCCGGCGAGACGCGCGCCGCGCACGGAATCGAGGGCGAACTCGACGTCGCGCAACGCGGCGATGCCGCGCAGGGTCGAACAACCGGCGAGGGTGGTGAGGGTAACGAGGAACAGGGAGCAGATGAGACGTCGGCGTGACAGCATGCCCCGTTGTGGCGCGCGACGCGGCGCGCCGCAAGTCGTGTGGAGGACGGGTGACGCTTGAACCCTTCGCATCGGATGGTGGATAGAGGGGCATGGACCATCGAACGCTTGCAGTCGTCGACGGGGGTGAGGCCCGATGCTGACGCAGAATCGTCTCGAGCTTCTCTATGACATCAACCGTCGCTTGACGCGCTTCACCGATCTGGCGGCGCTGATCGGTTATGCCACGCGCCGCTGTCGCGAGCTGTTGGAGGCCGAAGGGTGCGGCGTACTGCTGCTCGACGAGAAGCGCGAACAGTTCTTCTTCCCGTTTGCCAGTCAGAGCGAGCAGAGCGCCGAAAGCAACGTCGTTTTGCGTGAGATTCGATTCCCCGCCGATCGCGGCATCGCGGGATGGGTGTTGATGCAGGACGAGCCGGCCTTGGTGCTCGATGCGGCGACGGACCCGCGCGTGTATCGCGCCGTCGACAAGCAGACGGGGATGCAGACCAAGTCGCTGCTGTGCGCCCCACTGCGCGCTCCAAGCAACGTCATCGGCGTCATCGAGGTGATCAATCCGATGGGCAACGCCCCGACGCGGGAGGACCTCGAGTTTTTGGAGGCGATCGCCAACGATGTCGCGATCGCCCACACGCGGGTGCACGTCGTCGCCGAGTTGGAGAAGGCCAATCGCGAATTGCGCCAAGAGAATGCCGAGCTGCGCGCCCGGCTGGCCGAGCGCGGCGCCTGAAGAACGATCGTCGAAAGAGAGAATCCATGGCTGAATCGAACGAGTATGTCCCACCCAGAGTCTGGGTTTGGAACAAGGAGAGTGGTGGGCGATTCGCCAAGATCAACCGGCCGATCGCCGGGCCGACGCACGACAAGGAACTGCCGGTCGGGCGCCATCCGCTGCAGTTGTATTCGTTGGCAACCCCGAACGGGGTGAAGGTGACGGTGATGCTGGAGGAGCTGCTGGCTCTCGGGCACGCCGGCGCCGAGTACGACGCTTGGCTGATCAACATCAACGACGGCGCGCAATTCGGCAGCGGCTTCGTCGCGGTCAATCCGAATTCGAAGATTCCGGCCTTGCTCGATCGCAGTGCCGCGCCGCCGATCCGTGTCTTCGAGTCGGGCGCGATCCTGCTGTATCTGGCGGAAAAATTCGGCGCCTTCCTGCCGAGCGATCCGGCGCGGCGGGCCGAGTGTTTCTCGTGGTTGTTCTGGCAGATGGGCAGCGCGCCGTACTTGGGCGGCGGCTTCGGGCACTTTTATGCGTACGCTCCGGTCAAGATCGAGTATGCGATCGACCGCTTCGCCATGGAGGTGAAGCGGCAGCTCGACGTGCTCGATCGGCATCTCGCCGATCATCGCTACATGGTGGGCGAGGAGTACACCATCGCCGACATGGCGATCTGGCCGTGGTACGGCGGGATGGTGAAGGGCGTGTTGTACGAGGCGGCGGAGTTTCTGCAGGTGCAGGAGTACCGGCACGTGATCCGCTGGGCCGATGCGATCGCCGAACGCCCGGCGGTGCAGCGCGGCCGTCGGGTCAACCGAGCGTGGGGCGATCCGGCGAGCCAGCTCCTCGAACGCCACGATGCAGCGGATTTCGACCGGACCTAGTCGCGGCCGGTCGCGCCCGTGCGGGCGAGCCAGTACTTGTACTTGCCCAAGAATTCAGCAGTCGCGCCGGTCGTGTGCACGCAGCTTGGGCAACCCGTCGCGGGCGACGACTTCCTGGGGTTCGGATCGCGAACGGAACCGCTCTGGTCTAGCTCTTGCTGGCAGACGTGGCTAATGCCATAGGGCGACGTGCGACGGATTGCGACTCGATCGGCGCCGGCGCACGAAACAGCCGAAATCCACACGTAAGGAGTGTTCGCGGCATGAAGAGCAAATTGGAGTACATCTGGCTCGACGGCTACAGGCCGACGCAGAGCCTGCGTAGCAAGACGCGCGTCGAGAAGGACTTCTCGGGCAAGCTCGAGGACTGTCCGATGTGGAACTTCGACGGCAGCTCGACCGAGCAGGCCGCGGGCAACGCGTCCGACTGCTTGTTGAAGCCCGTCGCGATTTTCCCGGATCCGGGCCGCGACAACGCTTATCTCGTGATGACCGAGGTGCTCAACGCCGACGGCTCGGTGCACGAGTCGAACGGACGCGCCACCATCGAGGACGACGACGACGACTTCTGGTTCGGGTTCGAGCAGGAGTACTTCCTGTGGAACATGAACACGAACCTGCCCCCGGGCTTCCCTCCGGGCGGCTTTCCGCCGCCGCAGGGCCCCTACTACTGCTCGGTCGGCGGTAAGTTCGCGCACGGTCGTGAGGTCATCGAGGAGCATCTCGATACGTGCATCGAAGCCGGCCTGAACATCGAGGGCATCAACGCCGAAGTGGCGGCCGGTCAGTGGGAGTTCCAGATTTTCGCCAAGGGCGCGAAGCGCGCCGGCGACGAGATCTGGGTGGCCCGCTACCTGCTCGAGCGCATCGCCGAGGCCCACGGTTACGCCATCAACTGGCATCCGAAGCCGCTCGGCCAGGCCGACTGGAACGGATCGGGCATGCACGCGAACTTCTCCAACGACGCCATGCGTACGTCCGGCAAGGAAGAGACGTTCACCAAGATCTGTGATCACTTCGGCCGCAACATCGAGCGCCACATCTCGGTCTACGGCGCCCACAACGAACAGCGCCTGACCGGTAAGCACGAGACGGCGTCGATCGACCAGTTCAGCTACGGCGTTTCGGACCGCGGTGCCTCGATCCGTATTCCGATCGTCACCGTCGAGAACGGCTGGAAGGGCCGCCTCGAAGACCGTCGTCCGGCGTCGAATGCCGACCCGTACAAGGTCGCCGCGGCGATCGTGAAGACCACCAAGGAAGCACTCGGCTGATTTCCTCGCAGCGTGGGTGAACGGGGGGAGGGGCCGACTGGTCCCTCCCCCTTTTTTTCGCCCAGGTGGCGGCCGGGCGCCTCACCACCCTTCGCGCAATTCGCGCACGATGGCCTCGGCGCTCTGGTAGCGCTCCGCCGGGTCTTTGCGCATGCACTTGAGACAGATGTCCTCGAGACGCTTGGGCACGGGGTACTTGGCGAACTTCGACGGCCGCGGCGGTTCCTGGTTCTGCACCGCGTCGATGACCTGATCGATGCGATCGCCGGTTTCGCCGATCGGCGGTCGGCCGGCGAGGATCTCGTACATCACCACCCCGAGGCTGAAGATGTCGGTGCGCCGGTCGATCCCCTCCTCGCGGCGGATCTGCTCGGGCGACATGTAGACCACGGTGCCTTGCAGTTTCCCTTGGCCGGTGATCGTCAGATCGCGGCGGTCGACCGCCGAGGTGGCATCCGACGCCACCTCGGCGGTGCGGCCCTCGCGATTCCAGATCTTCGCCAGGCCCCAGTCGAGGAGGAGCACCTCGCCGGCCGGGCCGACGAGCAGGTTGGCCGGCTTGATGTCACGATGAACGACGCCGTGCTCATGGGCGAAGTCGAGCCCGCGGGCGACCTGCAGGACGACTTCGATCAGCTGCGGCAGGTCGTAGCGGTCGCGGTATTTCGGGTCGAGCATCTCGGCCAGGGTGTAGCCGCGCACCAGCTTCATGGTGAAGTAGAGACGGCCGCGGTTGTCGCGGCCGAGTTCGTAGACCGGCACGGTGCTCGGGTGCTGGATCATCGCCGTCACGCGCGCTTCGCGGATGAAGCGTTGTTGTTCGACGGGATGGTCGGCCAACTCAGGTCGTAGCGATTTGTAACAGATGGTGCGCGACAGGTGCAGGTCCTTGCACGAATAGATGATCGCCTTACCGCCCTCGGCGATCTTGGAGAAGAAGGCGTAACGGGTGTTGGGGTCGATCTTGGCGGGCAGCGAGCGGTCGGTGTCTTCGAGGTAGATCTTCTCGTCGCGTTGCGAAAAATGGAAGGCCATCGTGCCTCATCCTTCCTCGCCGCCGTGCTCGTAGATCACGACGGTGATGTTGTCCCTGCCGCCGAAGAGATTGGCGCCGTCGACCAGCCGGCGTCCGGCTTCGGCGATCGGCGCGTCGGGGGCGAGCCGGCGCACCACCTCGGCCTCCGGCAGGGAACTCCAGAGCCCGTCCGAACAGAGCAGCACGCGGTCGCCCGGGTCGAGGGAGAACTCGTTCAAGGTGGGGCCGATGATGGCCGACAAGCCGACCGCTTGGGTGAGTTGGTTGCGGCGCGAATCGAAGCGCGCCTGCCCTGGAGTGAGTTGGCCGGAACGGACGAGCATTTCGACCACCGAGTGGTCGCGGGTGAGCTGTTGCAGGCCGTCGCCGCGCAGGACGTAGGCGCGCGAGTCGCCGACGTGGCAGGTGTAGAGGGTGTCGCCGAGGGCCCAGGCGATGAGCAGGGTCGTGCCCATCTTGCGCCGCAGCGGGTCGGTGGCGGCCTCGGCGGTCAACTGCTCGTGGGCGTAGTAGGCCGCTTGCAGCAGCACGGCGCCGGGCCCTGCCTCGGCCATCAGTCCTTCCCACGCGGTGCCGTCGGCCATGAAGTTGAGTACGGCTTCGACGGCGTGGCCGCTGGCGATGTCGCCGAAGTCGTAGCCGCCCATGCCGTCGGCGACGACCAGCACGCTGCCGTCGGCGGGGAAGCCGAAGGCGTCTTGGTTTTGTTGGCGCACGCGGCCGATGTCGGTGGCACCGAACACCCGCGGCGGCACTGCGGCGAAGTGGCGATCACGGTCGGCAGCGGCGGGCGTGCCGAGGGGTACATCCTGAGGAGCGGTAGGGGCTGGGTGAGAAGACATAGTTGGCTTCCCAGGGTCGAACAGGTTTGCCGCCCCGGAGTCAAGTTCCCGCCGCGGCAGGGTCGCTGCCATGGGGCGATGACCCAGTCCCGATGATGCTGCCTCAGAAGGAGGCTAGCTCGGATATTTCACCAAAAAACTGAACCACGGAGGCGCGAAGGCACGGAGACAGGGAAACAGAGGATTGGTGTGGAAGAAATGATCGCGCCGGGCCAGGTTCAGCTACGACGGAATGTCCGGCATGTTCTTCACCGATTCCTGGCGAATCTCCAAGCAATCCTGGGCAACTCCGTGTGCTCCGTTCCTCCTTAGAAAATCGCTGGGCCACCCGGAGTGTCGAGTTGCACTCGACACCGCCCGGCGCAGCGCCGGGCGCGGCCCGCCACCATCTTCCCCGCGATGCGCAGGAGAGCACCTCCGAACTTGGCGCGAGAATGCTCGCGATATGTCTCCGTCAACCCGCCATGGGCCCGCCGAGTACAACTCGGCGTTCCAGGGCGCTGCGCGCCCATTTTCATCAACCTTCGAGCGACGGACGGTCATGACCACTCCGTGGTGAGAAATCTGGTTCACCCGCATCAGGGCGGAGGAGAGGTGGCGTTTCCTCGGCCCGAGCCGGCTGCGGGTAGGCGTCAGAGTTCCCAGGGTTGCGCCAGCGGATGGTCGGGGAAGTAGCCGCACTGCGTGCCGGTGCGGATGGAGGCGTCGAGGTGTCGCCCCAGACAGGGAGCCGCCGTGGCGATGTTGCCGAGGGCCTCCCGCACGCGGCGACCGACGTTGATCCGGGCGCGTTCACTTTCCGTCACGAAGTGACGTCCGCGGACGGCGTGACCCAGCTCGGATCGAAGGAAGCGTAGTTCGTCGAGCAGCGCTACGCGCCTGGCGCTCGTCGCCGGCTCGGCCAATTGCTGCTGGATCTCGTCGCAGCGTCGCAGCAGTTCCGCGCGTGCCCGACGATCCAAGTGCGCCTCGTGCCCGTCCCCGAAGCGGAGGCTCAACTGCGCCTCGAAGCCAAGACACACACGCGGGCGAGATCGGTCGATGGCGACTAAGTCGGCGGCGTGAACGTGCACCCCCGGGGCACTCAGCAGGTGAGCGACGAACGTCATGCCGCGGCTGTGTCGAACGAACGTCGGGGTGCCGACCCATTGCACATGCCAGTAATCGCCGACGCGCCGGAACAGCTGGCGCTGCACACGGGGGCTCCCTCCCCCGACGAATGCTCTCTGAGCCGAAACCTGATGGATCATCGTACCCCCCAGCACGTGTCGTTTGCGATCTACAGAAGGTGGAACCCCATCGTCAAGAAAAAGAGTGCCGCGAATCGCGCCTACACCCGCCAGCGGATGGGGGCGCGCGGATCCGGGATGTAGGCACAAAACGCGCCGGTGCGAATCGTCGACCGCAGGTGTGCCGCGAGCGGCCGATGATGGCGTTGGATCCGGTTCAGGGCCACGCCAAGGGCGCGCGACACATTCAGTCGGGCTCGCTCGACGAAGCGTCGCGCCGATCCGTCGCCGTCGGAGTAGCCGAGCGCTTCGAGGAGTTCTTGGGTCGCCTCATCGATGCCGGCGCGCACGGTGGCGGCGAAGCCCTCGTCTTGTTGCCAGGTCGCCTGCTCGAGACCTTCCTGCAGCGCGTCGAGGCGCTCGCGGGCGTTTTCGATTCGGTCGGCGAGCCAGTTGCGTTTGGCGGCGGTGCCGTCGATGCCCGCGGCATCCAGGCCGACCGCTAGAATGACGCTGTGGACTCGCTCTCCTGGCCGCGCCAAGAGCTGCCGCAGGTAACCCAAGCCGAGACTGTCGCGCAGCCGGATCTCCTGCCCGCTGAAGGTGATGTTCCAGGCGCGGCCGTCGCGTCGCATGCATGCAGCCTCGAAGGCAGCGTGACCCTCGAGCGTGCGCTCGGCCAACAGCAGCGCCAATTGCAGCGCGTCGATGGTCTCGGGCGCGATCGCACGTTCCGCCTCGCGCAGGGCGGTAAGGGCCAATTCGCGCAAACGTTCCGCGAGTTCCGGGACGGTCTGCACGAGCTCGGCCGATGGCAGGTCGCTCCTGCGTCCCCATAGCTGCGGTGAGGGTCCGTCGTCGTTGCCGCTGGCGAAGTACATGCCCGACCACAGAGCACCCGGTGTGCCAATCGTGATCGGGTGCTGGCGCGTGTTCTTGGCGACGGAACGGTTGGTCGGTGAGTGTCCGGTCCGACGGACATGTCGGCGATCGCGGACGCTCGAAACCCCTAGGTGCGCCGCTGTCGCCGCAGGGAAACGGCGACGGCGATCAGGGTCAGGAAGACGCAGAGGTAGGCGAAGCTGTCGCCCATCGCTCCGTAGACGGTCGGAATGCGCAGCGGCCCGAGGCGGGCTCGCAGGATGGCGGCTACGTCGGTGTCGCTGGCGCTGACGACCCGCCCGTGCGGGTCGACGATCTGCGACACGCCGGTGGTGGTGGCGCGCACGACCCAGGTGCGATTTTCGATCGCGCGCAACACCACCATCGAGGCGTGTTGCCGCGGGCCGGCGGCGTTGCCGAGCCAGACGTCGTTGGTGAGGTTGAGGAGGATCTCGCCGCCGCGCTGCATTTGTTGCCGCACCTTGTCGGGGAAGATCGCCTCGAAGCAGATGACGACGGCGGCGCGGCCGGCGGGGGTGTCGAGTAGCGTCAGGCCGTCGCCGGGGGTGAAGGTGCGCACCTGCTCGAAGCGCCGGCGCAGGAACTCGATCATCTTCAGTGGGAAGTATTCGCCGAAGGGCAGCAGGTGGGCCTTGTCGTAGCGGCCGGCGATGCCGTCGGCTGTGAGGTGGAAGGCGGAGTTGTAGTAGCGGGGCAAGCTCGGGTCGGACGCATCGATGTGCGGTCCGCCGACGACGAGCTGGCTGCCGGTCTCGGAGAGCATGCTGTGGATTCGTTCGCGGAACTCGGCCTCCTCGGTGAGGAAGAAGGTGACCGCGCTTTCCGGCCAGACGATGAGATCCGCCGGCCCTTGGGCGACGGCGCTACGTGAAGCGTCGACGTACTCGCGCAGGCCCTTGGCGTGCAGCTCCGATCGCCAGGTCGAGCCGACCGGGACGTTTCCTTGTACGACGGCAACCTCGACCTCCCGAGCCGGCGAAAGATCCTGTCGCAACCGCCAACTCCCATAAAGCCAAGTTCCCAACACCAGCCCCAACGCAACCAGGGCATAAACCAACCTCTCTTGGCCCTTGGCCCTTGCCCCTTGGCCCTCGCCAGCCCTGAGACCCTCGACGATCGCCGCATTGCAGAAGAAGGCGACGAACGAAACGAGGTAGACGCTGCCGAGGTCGGCGACCTGGATCATCGGCAACTCGGGGACGAGTCCGTAGCCGAGCAGCATCCACGGTTCGCCGGTGAGCAGGCGTGAGCGCGCCAGTTCGGCGGTCACCCAGGCCGTGGACAGGCAAGCGACGCGAAGCAGACCGGTGGTATGGCGGGAGAGGAAGCAGGCGACGGCGGCGAAGGCGGCGTAGTAGGTGCCCCAGAGGATCTGCGAGCCGACGATGCAGAACAGGGCGGCGAACCACCAAGGCTGCTGGTAGTAGAACATGAGTGCCGGCGGCACCCAGTGAGCGACCACCCAGATGGCAGCGGTGCCCCACAGCCAGCCGAGTACGAACCCCCGCCCCGGCGACAGCCCCCGCAGCGCCAGCAGGAAGGGAACCAACCCCACCCAAACCAGCCAAGCCTGCTCCCACGGCGGAAAAGCAAAGGCATGCACCACCGCCGACCCGAGGGTGAGCAGAACCCGCCTCCGGTCGAGACTAGACTGTGCCTCTGCCTCGTGGGGAGGGGACGGGACGACCGACGTACGCATGCCGTACCTTTAGCTACCGGACACCGTAACGATCCAGCCTGTCGGCTCCAAAAAACAACCCAGTCTCTCGTCTCGCCCCGAAGACCAGCGGCGAGATGGACGCCATCGTCGGCGGACTTCCAGTCCCGAAGCTCAGAACTCGGAACAATTGTTCCTCGAAAACGGCTCTACACCCGGACCAAGAGCTGGAACGGGATTCGTTCCCCCTCCGGCCCAGAGACTTTGCTGAAAAGGATGAGGTCCATGACATTTCGACAGACCCTCACCGTGTCGATTTTAGCAGCCTTCGTGTTGCCGGGCGCGGCGCAGGCATTTCAGATTTGCGCCAAAGAAGATCGGAGCAATCCCGGCCAACCACGCGACAAGTCGAAAATCTACCTGCGCACCGCATGCAATCCCGCACGCGGCGAGATCTCGATCGGAATCGAGGTGACGGGTGTCGTCGGCACCGACGCAGTCGTCAAGGTCTCCGGCGCGAACTTGCAGGTCGTCTCCGGCGCGGGATTTACAGATGCCGCCCCGAACGGCCTCGGGAATCTGGTCGTGGGCTACAATGAATCAGTGCTTCCTCCCCCCGATCGCTCAGGTTCCCACAACTTGATCGTCGGAAGAGACCACGCCTACAGCTCCTATGGCGGGCTGGTCGCAGGTCGGGAAAACGCAACAAGTGCCCCGTACGCTTCAGTGACTGGCGGTGAGTACAATGTAGCGTCCGGAGCAGGCGCCTCGGTGAGTGGCGGTGAAGGAAATGTTGCGTCCGGGATGAATGCTTCGGTGAGTGGCGGTGAATCCAACAACGCCTCCGCACTAAGCGCCTCGGTGAGCGGCGGCGGATACAACGTCGCGTCCGCATACTTATCGTCCGTGAGCGGCGGTGATCAGAATCTTGCGTCCGGGTCCTACGCATCGGTGACGGGAGGGCAAGCCAATGAAGCGTCCGCATCGTTCTCATCCGTGAGCGGAGGTTACCTAAATCTGGCATCCGGGTCCCGTGCATGGGTGAGCGGCGGAGAAAGCAATGAAGCATCCGGATTCAGTGCATCGGTGAGCGGGGGCAATGATAACCTCGCCGGTGCAATACATTCCTCGGTGAGCGGCGGCGAACTGAACGTCGCCTCCGGAAATGCCGGCGCCATAAGTGGTGGTTCGGAAAATGTGGCATCTGGAGACTACTCGTCGGTAAGCGGTGGAATCTCCAACGTGGCTTCCCGGAGGTTCACCTCTGTCAGCGGCGGCCAGTGCAACTATGTGGGCACCGGTACTCCTCCATCGTGCACCCTGAGCACGAGCACAGGTGACGCTGCTTCAATCAGCGGAGGCCAACTCAATCAGGCCTCGCAGTACAGCGCCTCCGTCTCTGGCGGTACCTCGAACCTCGCCAGCGACGACGCTGCCTCGGTGACGGGAGGGAGCGGCAACAACGCCGATGGCCCCGCGTCGACGGTTAGCGGTGGCCAAAATCGATCCGTTACCGGGTTCGTCGATTGGCGCGCCGGCGCGAGCTTCCAGGACAACTAGAACACGAACAGGACCACCGGTCATGCCCAACGGATTCGAGCCGTTATTCCTTCTCGGATCGTCCCTGATTCGTTGAATGCGAAGCACCCTATCGCAGAGAAAGGATAAATCGCTCCCTGAACCACCGTCATCGTCGTGAGCGTCCGAACCAACGGATGCATCTCCGCTGTGGTTGATTAGTAGGGAGGAAACAATGAGATCCGACAAGGCTGGCAACGTGCGCACTCGCTTGCATCAAGCTTGGCTGGCGGCGACTGCTGTCGGACTGGTCTTGTATGTTGGCGGTTGCGCAATGCATCTGGTGCGTCCGTGCACGGGATGCAAGGTCGAGCCAAGCCGAGAGAGATGCCTGTCCCTCAGGCAGAAGGCGGCAGCGTGGGGCGAGTACGTTCACTGTGTCGAGTGCGTAGCGGCAACGAAGGGATACGATCCGAGCTCACCCCCGATGTATGAAGCTCTCTCCCGATGCAACGCCAGTTATTTCGAGAAGTGGGATCAAAGATGCGGGAACCGATTCGTCACGCATTCCAACGGCAGAACGATCCTCGACAGACTCAGCGGATTGGAGTGGGAGAAGAAAGGTGGGACAAGCAGGCGCTTGAGCAACTTTGGTCCCAATGGTTGCTTCTGCACGGTTGACTCCGAAGGGGGGCAAGGGGCGGAGTGCTCGGATCCGAACTTTTTCGGCAATTGTTATAGCCTGGGTGAGCAGGCTGATGAGTTGGCGACGGGAACTCTGCAAAGGAACTTCATCCCGGGCATCAACAACATGAACAGTGAAGCAGGATATGCCGGATTTCGGGACTGGCGTCTTCCCAACTTCATTGAACTCCTCTCCACCATGGAGCCCGAGGCAACGGCTCCGAAAGGATTCTCCGGTGCGGTCCCGGAGTTCAAGGCGCTTGATCCTAGTATCGACATCCCCGCTACCAGCAACAACGGGCCATGCCCCTACTACTGGGCGGGCACACTGATCCCATATCAGACACCAAGCGGCCAAGGCTCCACGAGCTGGAACGGTTGGTACGTACAATACGACTGCAATCCGACGGTAGGACTGAACGGACGCGAAAATCTGTATCGCGCCCGCGCTGTGCGCCGTGGTCTCTGATCCTTGCGTCACGATTGGAAAGGCGCATCACATCCCCGCAAGGATCGCGGTGCCAACATGCCATTGCATTGCCTGAACCGCGTCAAAAGAGAATCCTCGCGACGCCGATCTTCAGTGAGCGCTTAGTCGCCTCAACCCGCGCGGCGCGTGTACACCCGGACTGTACCGTGACCGCTGCAGCGTGGAGACGGACGCGGCGACCATCTTCACTGACACGCAAATCACGACCATCGCTGAGTTCGTCGGAACGTAGGCTCTCCAGGTCGATCTTGCCTTCGGCACCGGACGCTCGCGGCAGGAAAACGTCATCCTGAACAATTGTTCCGTCAGAATGGTCACTCCTTCCCTGTGAAGGAAGCAGTTGTTCGGCGCGGTGGCGAATCAAGCTCCATGCGAACCTGAGGCGATCGACATGGTCGCTCTGTGCCATGCGATAGCCTCGTGGAACAACAAAGATGAAAGGAAGAAAGAGGGTACAACTGTGAACTATACCGCACGAATGGCAATCGCCAGCGTCATGCTCGTTGTCTCGACCGCTGCTAGCGTTTCCGCCGCGGATGAATGTGGCGAGAAGCGAAAGCTCGCCTGGGCCAAATACAGTAGTTGCGTCGAGAAAGTGCTGGGCAAGTTTTATGGAGCCGAATCCGCACCATTCGCCAACCCTGCCTGGGTAAAGTGCCGAGCCAAATTCTTCAAAGCGTGGGAGTCGTTCCAAGGTAAGGCGGCTCTCGCTGGAACCGCCTGCGATGGATCGCGATTCACCGACCACGGCGATGGTTCGGTGACGGACAACCTCACCGGCCTGACCTGGGCCCAGAAGGACGATTCCGGCGGTATCCATGACAAAGACAACACCTACACCTGGAGCACGGGAGAACCTTGGCTCGAGGACGGTACCGCCTACAGCGACTACCTCGCGACCTTGAACTCCACCACCTTCGCTGGCTCCAGCGGCTGGCGGCTTCCGAGCTTCGTCGAACTTCAGACCCTGATCCTGGACTATCCGTGCAAAGGCGACTGGTTTGCCGGCGAGTGCCCCTGCTCAGCTGACCCCTGTGTGACCTCAGCGATCGGGACACCGTCCGGCGGACTGCACATGTCCTCGACGACTTGGCCCGAGTTTCCCAATACCGAACTCGACATCATCTTCACGGGCGGAGGTTGGTCCTTCAAGCTCTTCTGCGCCAATCCCAAGGAATGCCCCGCTCACGTCATCGCCGTCCGCGGCGGCATCTGACCATCAAACGAGCTGAGTACAAATTACATGTGATTCACCGAGACGGCGCGACGAACGTCTTTCGGCGCCCATGAGAGGGAGAAGATGATGACAAGAATCGTAGCTCTGGTTGCACTGGCGCTAGGCGCGATCGCGGTCGTTCCGTCCGCGGGATGGTCCGCGGCAACGCCGGAGCAGAAGTGCCAGGCTGGGAAGCTGCAGGAATCCGGGAAGTATGCCGCTTGTTGGGCCAAGGCCGAAGCAAAGCTGGTGACCTCCGGAGACATACCGAAGTACGACGCAACCGTGAGCAAGTGCGAGCAGAAGTTCGCCGACAAGTTTGCCGCGCTGGAAGAAAAGGCGGTTGCGGCCGGTGGGGCCTGCCCGACACAAGGAGATTCCGTCGATCTGGCGTCGTTGAGCGAGGAATATGCGACCACCGTTGCCGCATCGCTCGGCGCCGGGCGTTACGCCGACAATGGCGACGGTACGATCACCGACCAGGCGACAGGCCTCATGTGGGAGAAGAAGTCGGACGACGGAGGGATTCACGACAAGGACAACGTCTACACGTGGTCCACTTCCGCCCTCCAGCCTCACTCTCCCAATGGAACTCTCTTCTCCAGCTTCCTGGCGACGCTGAACGGCGGATTCGCAGTAGACAGCTGTTTTGCTGGCTACTGCGACTGGCGAATCCCCACGGTACAGGAGCTGGAAGCGCTTCTGCTGGATGCCTACCCGTGCGATTCAAGTCCATGTGTCACTCCCGCCTTCCATGCGGGCTGCGTGGCAGCATGTAGTGTGACGACGTGCAGTTGCAACGCCCCGTACGGTTACTGGTCGGCCACAACCTACGAAGCGATTCCGGGTAGTGCTTGGTACGTACCGTTCGGTGGTGGTCTCGTAGGCACGATCGACAAGACTACCAGCCTGTACGTTCGCGCGGTGCGCTGAGGCGGAATAAGCGAGCTGGAATAACGCGAGGTAGGCATGATGAAACGAGCAATGAAAGCAGCCATTCTGTGCATACTGTTCCACTTGATAAGCGCCAGCTGCGTGGTCGCGGCTGGAACTCCCCAACAGAAGTGCCAGGCGGGAAAGACCGTGGAGGCAGCCAAGTACGCCGCCTGCCTGACCAAGGCCGAAGCGAAGCGGGTGGTCTCGGGGGACTCGGCAAAGTACGACGCGACGGTGGCGAAGTGCGTGCAGAAGCTGAGCGACAAATACGAATCCCTCGAGAACAAGGCGGTTGCCGCGGGCACAACCTGCCCGACCCGAGCCGACAGCGACTCGATGGAGAAGCTGAGCACCAAATACGCCGGGGTTGTGTCGATGTCTCTCGGTGGCGAGCGCTACGTCGATAACGGCGACGGGACGATCAGCGATCGGAAGACGGGGTTGATGTGGGAGAAGAAGTCGAACGACGGCGGAATCCACGACAAGGACAACACTTACACGTGGTCAGCCTCAGGTTCGGCGCCATATCCGCCCAGCGGCACGGCGTTTGCGGCGTTCTTAGCGACGCTAAACGGAGGCACGGGAGCCTGCTTCGCCGGCCACTGTGACTGGCGCTTGCCGACGGTGGAGGAGTTGGAGGGGCTCCTGCTCGAACCGGACCCCTGCGGAACGAATCCGTGTGTGGATGCGGCCTTCAATACGAACTGCAGCGGCTCGTGCAGCGTGACCGCGTGCAGCTGCACCCAGTCATACATCTACTGGTCAGCCTCCACCTATGGGCCGGATCCGTACCTCACGTGGGGCGTCGACTTCATTTTCGGTCAAGTGGCCCCGTTCGACAAGACCCTCAGCAACCCCGTCCGTGCAGTTCGTGGCGGCTCGTGATCGGTCATTTGATCATTTGGTGCGCCAGGCGAAGCCTGGCCGATCTAGCAACCTGAGAGGAGGTTGAGCTACGAATTGCCCGTTCAGCAGATAGCGACCCGAGCGTGGGCAGGAGCGATCCTGCTGGCGAAGCCTCGGGAAGCGAACCCGCGAGCCGTAACGCACGTGACTCCGGCGTCGGAGTTTCAGTGAAAGTGGCCAACCCGCCAGACGTGGTGAAGTCTGACATTGGATTGGAAGGAACGGATACAGGCACACGTCGTGCTCGCCAGGGTTTAGGCGGACAGCGCGTGGGGACATAGCGGTCCGAGAACCTGGGAGGCCCGGCGTGGCAGAGGCGGTGCGATCGCGTCGAGCCGACGCGGGAAAACATAACCGCGTAGGCGAGGGCCGACTGGGACCCGCGTGTGGTGGCAGTAGGGTTGGCCTTGATCTGGGGCGGCGTGGTACCGCCTTGATTGCATAGGCAGTCCGCGCGGGAATGTCGGGAGGTTCTTCAATGGTCTACGTTGCGCCTTGTCGGAGGGTCGTGGTGTGCGAGCACGTTGGTGCCCGGGGGGTGGTGCGGTTGCAGATCTTGGGCGCCTTCTGTGCCTTGATCAGCAGTTTCTGCGCACCCTCACAGGCAGCGGTAGGAGACCTCGATCCCCGGTTCGGAATCGGGGGTAAGGTCATTTTGGATTGGAGCGACTTCTCGACGGTTGAGAATCGAGTCTTCAGCGGCACGGACATAGATGTCGTTGATGCCGCGGTGCAAGGGGACGGGAAGATCGTCGTCATTGCGAACGTGTTGCGTGCGCACGGAGAGCTTGGGATCGCTACCGAGTCCGTGGTCGCACGCTTCACTCCGTTTGGAGAGTACGACTCGACCTTTGATGGCGACGGCCGCGTGATCGTCGCTTTCGACGATTCGGATCCCATCGCCGACGCCATTGCTCAAAAGGTAACGCTGCAGCCCGACGGCAAGATCGTCATCGCCGGCAAGTCGAACGTCGGATCGACGCAGAATCTCGTCACACGTCAATTTCTGCATCGCCTCCACGCCGATGGAAGTGTGGATGTCGGTTTCGGGGCAACTGGATGGGTCGTCGGTCAGCCTGCCGTGGGGCGCGAGGTTTACGGCCTGGTCAGCCATGATACGGGCGAGATCTCGGTTGCTACGTCGAGCGACGCAAACTTTCGTGGCCTCGGGCTCATCCGCTACGCCGCGGATGGCTCGTTGCTGTGGCAAAGGGAGACGCGCTTCGGTGGGGTAATCGAAGGGTCGAGGGCGATGGTCCAACTTCCGGATGGTAGGTTGGTCGTTGCCGGACACGTCAGCTTCGGCGGAGTTCCCGAGATCGTCCTGACGCGGCACCAGGTTGGGGGCGAACTGGACCCGACCTTCGACGGGGACGGCAAGGTGCGGTTGTCGAGTTTGGTGGACGAAGACGCTTGGGCGATGACGGCGACAGCCGACGGCAAGACGATCGTGGTCGGACGCACGAATACTCCCGCAGCGGGTTGGGACTACGTGCTGTATCGACTTCTTGTCGACGGAAGCCTCGACTCCACCTTCGGAAATGCCGGCAAGGTGGTGCTGCCGATTGGCGCAAGTCCCAACGGCTTACGTGGTGTGGCCGTGCAGAACGACGGCAAGATTGTCGTGTGCGGGGACACGAACGTCGGCGACGCGGGTGCGATCATCCTGCGACTACACGATGACGGGCAGGTCGACACGCAATTCGGAGACGAGGGACGCGCAGTTGCCGACATCGGACGACGCCCAGGGGACAACAGTAGCAGTCTGCCACAAGGGTTGGTTCTCGCCGGCGACGGGGGAATCATCACCTTCGGGCCAACGGGAGGAGCAACCGGGAGGGGTTATCTAGTACAACTCCAAGCGGGCGACTGCGTGAGTTCAGCCTGCGGTGATGGGGTGGTCGGTGTCTGCGAGCGATGCGACGATGGCAATACGGTCAGCGGCGATGGTTGTGATGCGAACTGTAGCCTGACGGGTTGCGGCAACGGCGTCGTCACGTCGAACGAGGCGTGCGACGATGGCAATGCGACCAATGCTGATGGATGCGACTCGATCTGCACCCTGAGCGGCTGTGGCAGTGGCGTTCCGACCGATTCCGAAGTTTGCGACGACGGCAATGGGGTCAATGGAGATTGGTGCGATGTGAATTGCACCATCTCCGCCTGCGGCAACGGCGTCGCGGCACCGGGCGAGGCATGCGATGACGGCAACGAAACTGGGGGGGACGGCTGCGAAGTCGACTGCGGCTATACACCGCTGGAAGTGTCGGTGGGGCCAGGGCAAACCGTGAGTACGGACCTAGGAGGTACTGGCCCGACAGCTTCGATTCCCGTGCAACTTGCGATGACGCTGCCTGTGGGTGGGTCGGTTTCGGTGCGCTCCGATTCGGGCGTAGAGGACATTCCGAAGGGATTTTCGGTGGCCGGAACGTCCTTTCGCATCGAAGCTCCCGCGGGATCGATTGACGATCCTCTCGTTCTTCGGTTCGAGGTCGACAGTTCAGCTTTTCCCACGGGGATTGGGGCAGAGCAGATTGCCGTTGGGCGGGATGGTGAAGTCATCGCGGCGTGTGGGGATGCTTCTGGTGCCGCGGTACCGGATCCATGCGTAGAAGGCTCCCCAGTAGAAGTAGACGGAACCGTCGCGATCACCGTTCGTTCGTCTCATGCGAGTGTATGGGCGATTGGGACGCTGGGGCTCTCCAAGACCGAGCGCTCCTGCGTCAACGGCTCGATCAAGAGTGGCAACAGTGTGGTGAAAGCCCAGGTGAAGGCCGGCACCGAGTGCCTGGCGCGTGTCGCCGACGGCGTCGAAGCCGATCCGCAAGCTTGTCTGGTGCGCGATGACGCCGGGAAGGTGGCTGCGGCGTTGCAGAAGACATCCGCCTTCGTCGGTTCCAAGTGTATTCCGGCGCCCGCGTTCGGTTCCATCTCGGCCAGCGAGATCAATCAGATCGCGGTCAACGCGGGAATTCGCCGATTCACCGACCTCTTTGGCGAGAATCTCAACCTCGCGGCCAGTTCGGATGCAGCCACGGCGAAGTGTCAAACGGCGATTCTTAAGGGTACGACAAAGTTCGCCGACGCTGCGAACAAGATTTTGAACTCGTGCCAAGCACTAGGCCTTGCGGGGAAGTCACGGTTGTTCACGTCTGCCGATTCCCTCGCAGCGTGTGTCGAGGAGCTGGATTTCGACCGCGACGGCAAGCTCGCGAAAGCGACAGGCAAGCTCGCCTCATCGATCGCGAGCAAGTGTTCGGCGGTCGACCTGGACTCTGCGATTCCGGGGGGCTGTGGGCAATCGAGCCTGCCTGCTGAATGTATCGCTCGGCGAGCGAGATGTCGTGCCTGCCGCTATTTTCTCGAGGTACAGGGACTCGACCGCAGCTGCGATTTCATCGACGATCAGATCCAGAACAGTAGTTGCCATTGAGCAAGATAGGTCGTGCCAATCACGGAACGCGCTCGAGGCTTCGGCCTATCTGTCCGACAGTTCCCTCCTCACTCCGTCGTCCCGGCGGCGAAATGAGTGCTGGTGTTCACCTTGGTGCCCGCGGGCGTCAGGGTGCTGCTCCAGCAGGTGCCGTTGCTGTTGACCAGTTGCACGGTGAGCGCTGGGTCTTGCTCGACGTAACGGTCGACACTTGCCGGCTCCGGTAGGGGTAGCGCCTCGCCGCGGGCGCGTAGGGCTAGGGTCGTGCCGCCTCGGGGGGCCGTCTTCAGCCGCAACGATTTGATGCCGTGCACGGCGCCCTGGCGGTCCATGTAGCGCATCCCTCCCGCCGGTAGGTCGCGCCAGCCGGGTGTCGCCGCGGGGAGTGCCAACCGGGTCGCCACGCTCGTCTCTCCCGCCAGCGCGTCGTAGACGCATAGCGTGTAATCCGTCGTCGCCCCTGGCGTACCGAAGGCCGCCACGTCGATGGCTTCCTCTCCCTCCCATTTCCAACTCAGCTGACTGCCCGATGCCCGATCCTTCTTCATCCACTTCACCGCTGCCGCGTCGGCGACGAAACAGGCATCGTCCGCTCGCGGGGCGGCCGTGTTGGTGCAGCCGATGCTCGCGCTGCACATGTCCTGCGTGCAGAGATTGCCGTCGTCGCATTCGCCGTCGTCGATACACGGTACACACGCCGCCGCGGCACTCAGCGGCAGGCTCGCATCGACGTCGCCGACTGCCGCGTCGCAACCCAGGTTGCCGGGTCCCGCGACACATCCCCACCAGTTGCCCGTCGCCTGCACCGACGGCGGCACCGCTCCGTTCACCACTCCGGCAAGCGCATTGGCGGTGAGCGAGTTGTTGGCCAAGCTGACGACGGCACCCAGCGGCAGCCCCCCGGCCACCCCGTTCGTCGGGTCGAACACCGTCACGCCATGCTCGAAGCCGAAGATACGGTTGCAGTCGATGCGGATGTCCGTCGTCGACGGCAAATTGCCCAGCGTTGCGTCGGTCGTGCGAACGTAGATGCCGGCGCTCGGCGGGGTGGCGCTTCCACCCACCGCGCCGCCGTCCAACACGTTGCCGCTGATCTCGACGGGTCCGTTGCCGCGTACGGCAACTCCATAGGCCGAGGTGGCGACTCCGAAGGAACCGGACCACGCCAGGCGGTTGTCGGTGACGCGCACGGGGGCGTGGGTGAACGAATGCCGCAAGCGGATGTCGATCGCCGCGGCGTCGAAGGTCAGTACGCCGACGTCGCCGACGAAGCGGTTGGCGTCGATGTCGATCGGCGCGCTCAGCCCGGAGGCGTAGATGTAGACGTAGATCGAGCCGATCTGGGTATCGAGGAAGTCGTTGTCGCGGATCGTGATGTCGCCCATCGTGAAGCCGGAGTTCGGGTAGTACTTGGCGAAGTAGAGACCGCGGGTGTTGTTGGTGAAGTCGTTGCCGGAGATCGTCGAGCTTTGTATCTCTTCGACGTAGACCGCGGCAAGAGGATTACGACGGAACGTCGAGTCCTCCAGCGTGAAGTTGCTCAAGCGCGACGTGTTGCCGTCGTTCGCTTGATAGAAGCCGATGGTCAAGTGGTCCTCGAAGACGGAGGACGCGATCGTAAGGCCGTCGACGACCGAGCGCGACGACAGGCGGATGCCGTTGTTGCACAGGCGGAAGGTGCTGTTGCGGATCTCGAAGTCGGTCACGGTGGTTTGGCCGACGTCGATACCGTCGGACGAACACTCGCGTATTTCGAGGTTCTCGATGCGCGTACCCGCGATCGCCGGGGCGATCGGCCCGAGGCGGATGCCGTCCGTGCCGCCACGAATCGTCAGGTCGCGCACGGTGACGTCGTCGGCTTCGATGTGCAAGGCCACGCCGGTGGGCGAGAGCACCGTATTCCCAGGCCCGGCTCCGGTGATGGTCACGGATTTGGTCACGTGTACCTCCGAGTCCGTAAAACCATCGGCGGCGAGGGTGATCGTATCGCCGGCGGCAGCGGCGGTGATGGCGGCTTGCAGCGTATCGCAGCTCGGTTGCGCCGGCGTGCACACCCCCGAAGCATCTCCGGGGATCTGCCAGGTGGTTGCCGCGGCTACAGATGCCGCGACGACTCCGTTCAGCAACAGCGCGAGGGCGGCGATGAACTTGGGGCGCATGTTTCGATCCTCCAGGGGCTGTCGTTCGTCCGTTGCGATACGGGGTTGTTCGAGTCAGCGGATGGGTGGAACCACCAAGGCACCAAGGGCACCAAGGGGGAACAGACAAGGCTTGCGAACGTCGGTGATGGGGGCGCGGGAATCATGGGGGTGGCCAGGTCGCCGGGCGGGCTCCTTCGCCCTTCAGCTTGGCGCCGAGCGAGGTGCGACGCACCTCGGTGGTCGCCGTCATGCAGGTGCGCTCCGCCCCTAGCGCCAGCTGCACCAACAGTCGACTCTGGTCGCTGCTGGGGATCGGTAGGGTCGCGCCGCGGCAGGTCACCTGGAGACGTGGCGAATTGCCGAGTTGCAGCTTGACCGATGTGCATGGGCCATCGCTGGCGTCGGTGTCGCGGTAGCTGTAGCCACGCGCGCCTTCGGGGATCCCGAATCCGCTCCATCCCGCGGCGGGGAGGTCGAACGACCACTGCCCGCCCGTGGCTGGATCACTGAAAGTCAACTGGCCGCCCGCGATGCGAGGATCATCCGCCGAGCCCGGCGCCGGGGCGCGTAAATGCGCGTCGCGTGTCTTGAGCTTGAGCTTGCCGCTGCCGGGTCGCCCCACGCGCTCGGCGACGGCGAGAGAGGTGAGCGAGGCGGTGGCGCTGCATTGGCACACGTCGCCGATGCCGTCGCCGTCGGCGTCCGCTTGGCGGATGTTCGGGATGGCCGGGCAGTTGTCGTGCGGATCGGCCAACTCGTCGTGATCCGTATCGCGGGCCGTCGAGGTCGTCAGTTGCAGTTCGCAGTGCGCGCCGGTCGGGCAGTCCGCGTCACCGGCACAGACTCCATGGATGCGACCGCACAGACCGCCGAAACAGGCCTCGCCGGTCGAACAATCGGCCGCCGCGCTGCAGCTGGTGCTGTGTGGTTCGAGGCAACGTCCTGCCCCGACGAAGATCTCGCCACCGGTGTCGGCTTCCGCGAGAGGGGCAAGGAGCCGATAGGCACTCGGCTTGGGCGAGCATGAGGCATAGGCCGGGCAGTCGAGGTCGCTTTCGCAAGCATCGCCGACCTCGAAGCACGTCGACGTCTGCGGCTGGCAAAAGGCGCCGGCGCCGCAGCTGCCGGTCGTCGACGGGCTGCACGAGTTGCCGAGGTCGCGGATGCAGCCCCCAGGGGGAACGAAACAGCTGCCGCCGGGGCAGTCGGTGTCGGTGGCGCACGCCGTGGCGCCGTTGGTGCAGATGCCGCCGCTGACGACTCCGAGGACTTGCAGCGGTTGCGCCGTCACGCCACCGTGGTCGCGTCGATGCCGTGCCGCACGTTGCTGGGTGCCGCCTTCCTGCGCCAAGCGCACGTTGAACACTTGCAAGACGAGATCCGAGGTCGAGCCGTTGCCGTTGAGATCCTCGCCCTGGTCGGGTTCGAAGGTGAGGAATTTCACGGTGTCGTCGAGAACCCGATAGGGCAGGCGAGGGTCGCAAGCTTCGAGGCTGCACGGTACGGCGGCCTGGCCGCTCGATACCCGTTGCCCGGTGGCCAGGTCGATGACCTCGAGCACGGCGTCACCGGTATCGCCGTCGTCATTGAGGTCGGTAGCTCCCTGCGCCGCCTCGGGTACGCGAACGGCAAGTAGGCTGCTGCCGAGCACGAAATCCGCGGCGGCGCGGCCTGTATTGGTGAGACCGGCGGCATCATGCAGGTGCAGCACCTGATCCGTCGTATCGCCGTCGCCGTTGAGGTCGGCCGATTGCGCGGTTTCCGACGCCAGAAAGGCTAGGCGAGTGCCGACGAGCTGTGCCGTTGTGGCGGCCGGCGGCGGATCGCCTACGGGAGTCCAGTCATCACAGGCCGCCGGCCCAGCCTCATCGAGCGAACGCACCACGAGGATGGAGTCATCCGTGTCGCCGTCGCCGTTGTGCGGTGCTGCGCTGGCGTTTTCGGGCAGCAGCGCCGCGACGTGAGAGGCAGAGAGCCAGACCTGGGTGGCGGCGCAGCCGAGGTTGGCGACACCGTCCTGCGCCGACCACAGATGCACGATGGCGTCGGCCGCATCACCGTCGGCGTTGAGGTCGACGCCACCCGGAACGGCTGTGCCGCTCGGGCAATGCGGCAACCCCGTCGTCGCGCCTGCAGCCTCGGGGCGGAGGAAGACGGCACGGCCATCGGCGACCGAGACGTCCTCCGCCGGGCACAGAGTCGTCAGGTCGCCGGTCGCGGCGTCGACGACTTCGAGGAGGGTGTCGTCGAGACTGCCGTCGCCGCTGAGGTCGGCGCCGAGGGGGTCATTCGGGTCGGGGCGACGGACGTAGACGTCGGCGCAGTTTTGGTCGGTGCTGACGATGCCATCGGTGGGGTCGGAGTCGCAGAAGGTGTTGGTGTCACCGGGCACGAGATCGGCGGCATTGGTATGGAACAGGGCGATCGTTGCATCGGCCGAGAGTGTGGGCATGTGCAGGATGAAGAAGCCGCCGCCGGCGGATTCGCTCCCGTCGATCTGGTTGGTGAGGCGTGCGGTGGTGCCGAGCAGGCGATCGCGGAGGAAATACTGCCATTGGTCGTGCGTCGTGTCGGGCACGAGGCCGCGAGCGGCGCTGCGGAAGGCGACGAAGCGGCCGTCGGCGGAGATGCGAGGCTCCTCCGAATCGCGGAAGCCCTGTTCTCCGGCACTGCCGACGCTGACCCGCTCGGTGCGGCCGAGGAGCCGGTCGCGGACGAAGACGTCGCGGGCACCGTTGGTGTCGCCGGCGACGAGATTGGTGGCCCACGTCGAGAAGGCGACGTAGCGACCGTCGTCGGAGAGGGAGAAGTGGATCGCTTCGCCATCGCTTTCGCTGCCGTCGTCGGCGAGGCTGACCCGTTCGGTCGTGCCGAGCAGGCGGTCGCGTAGGAAGATGTCGCTGCGGCCGTTGGTGTCGTTCGGCACGGCGTCGCTGCCGTTGTAGCGGAAGGCGATGAAGCGCCCATCGGCCGACATGGCCGGACCCTCGAAGTAGGTCGAGCCGCTGGCCGCGAGAACCGATCCGTCGTGGCGCAGGGAAACGATTTCGGTGGTTTGCAACGTACGGTCGCGCAGCACCATGCGGTTGTGGAAGGTGCCGTCGATGCTGACGATCGAGCCGAAGGCGACGAAACGTCCGTCGGGCGAGATGGTTCCCGGCGGCCCGGCGCCGGCGAGATCGGTGACCACGTCGGGGGTCGATACGCTGATGCGCTCCGTCGCTGATTCGCCTGGGCCGGTCTCGTCGAAGATGCCGTCTTCGTCGGCGTCGCGATCGCGCACGAAGATGTCGCTGAGGTTGGCTGTGTCGCCTGGGACGATGCCGTTGGCGTCGCTCTGGAAGACGACGTAGCGCCCGTCACCCGAAACGCTCGGGGCCAGGCTGGCGCCTGCTATCTGTGTTCCGCTCGAGGTCAGGCTGACGCGATTGAGCGATCCCGTGAGGAGGTCGCGCGCAAAGACGTCCGAACGTCCGTTGGTATCACCGGTCACGAGGTTGGTGGCCTCGCTCTCGAAGATGGCCCAACGGCCGTCGGCGGAGATTTGGCCGTAAGTCGAGGCGCGATCGGCTTGGCTGCCGTCCGCGGCGAGGCTGACGCGCTCGGTCTTGTGCGCGGCGAGCGCGGCCTCGCTGGTGCGGACGAAGATGTGCCCTTGCGAGAGGCGCAAGGGTCGGCCGTCGAGCCGCGGGGCGGCATCGACGGCGCGGGCGGTGCCGATCGGGGTGCGATCGACAGGGCCGAGACGGTGCACCCGCAGGAGGGTGTCGAAGATGCGGCCGTTGCCGTTGTGGTCGCCGAAGGCTTGTGCCGTCTCCGGTTCGAGGAAGGCGACGACGTCGCCTTCGAGAGCGACGGCCGGATAGGAAAAGGGAGCCTGGCGCAGCCGGGCGACAGCCCTGCCTTCCGCGCCGCCGCTGCCGATCGCCTGGACTTGGCCGCTGTCGCGATCGGCGAGCAGCACGACGGAGTCGTTCGTGTCGCCGTCACCGTTGAGGTCGCGGCCGACGATGGCCTCGGCAAGCACGAAGCCGTTGACACTCGCGGTCTGGTTGAGGCCTTCGAGCGGCACTGGATCGGCGGCCTCCAGCCGGTAGGCGACACAGCGTTCGCCGGCACAATCGCCATCGCCGGAGCAAGGGTTGCCGGCGAGAGGACCGGCCTGGCAGACGCCTTCGGCAAAGCGCGGTACGACGACCGGGCCGACGCCGGCGGTGTAGCGGTCGCGCAACTCGAAGAGCCCCGGACCACATTCCGCATCGGGGCAGTCGGCGTCACTCGTGCAGTTTGAGCCGTCGTTCGGGCCTCCGTTGCAGCGGGCGCCGGTGCATTCCGAAGCGGGACAATCGTCGTCGGCGAAACAGGGAAGGTCAGCGTGGACGCCGTCGGCGCAGGCGCGGGGCGGGTCGGCGCGGCGGCGGATGCGCAGCACCGTTTCCGGCGCGTCGGCCGTGCCGAAGAGGGTCAGGGCGCCGTCGGCGAACGGGTCGGTTTGGGGATCGAAGATCGGCGGCAACGTGCCGCCACCGGGGGAGAACGACCGTAGGAACGCTTCACCGGGGACACGGATCGGTTCGCCGCTGCCGGCGAAGGCCTCGATGCGGGCACTGGCGCGCACCAGACGTGCCACGGGCACGGCGTCGCCGATGAGCACGCCGCGCCAGTCGACCGGCAGCAGGACGTTGCCGTCGCGATCGGTGGTGAAGCGGATTTCGGGAGCGGTGCCGAGGCAGGGTGGACTCGGATCGAAGCACACGGCCTGGTAGTCGTTGGTCGGTGGTAACGCGGTGAAATGGGAGAACTCGGCGTGCGCCGCGGCATCGCAGGTGCCGTTGATGGCATACAGCTCGTCGACACACGCGATGGTTCCGTCGGTCGCGCTGCAAGGGCTACTGGCGATGGCGCACGGCAAGGGCTCGCCGACGCCGGTCACGGCGATCTTCGCCGGTCCCGCCAGGGTGCGGTGGTCGCCGTCGGGCGGCAACGTGCTGTCGGTGTCGGGGAAGCGGAAGCGCAGGCGCCGCTCGCCGCCGGCCTCGACGACCTCGATGCCGCTGGGATCGCCGGGGCCGTTGACGGGGATGCAGGTGGCACTGGCGACGTCGCTGCGCTGTTCGCAGGCGAGGCGTGCGCCTTCCAGCGCCGGGCAATCGGCGGCGAGGAGGACGACATGGTTGGCTGCCGTCTCTCCGGGGGGAGTGAACACGACACTGACGACGTGGTCGGCGGCGGTGGGAGCAAAGCCCGGCGACGACGAGGCGCAGACGGAGTTGAGGCGAAGGGTGACGAAATCTCCCGGGCGCGCGAAGGGGCGGTCGAGGCTGCCCAGGCTGCCTCGGAAGATACGCAGAGTACCGGGGATGACGTCACACGAGGCGAATGCCTGCAGCGCCGGCATCGCCGTGGTGATGACCCCCACGAGGAGGCACGTACCTATGGCGTGATTTCGGCGGACCCTCTTCACGACCTCGTCACCCCCGATCGGAAGTCCCACGGCCTCCAGACATGTCCTAGGCCATGCGGAAGCGTAACGTCAGGGGGTATATTCCCGTGGTCCGGCGGTGGTCAATCGAATCTTTGTGGCCGGAGTGCGGTGGTGCGACCGGGGGCGACTTGCCCCGGGTGGAGCGCGTAAGAAACGGAACAATTGTTCCGTAAGTGACATTCTCGGAGCCCGAGCCGACTGCGTGTCTTCGCGACTCCGTGGACGATAAGGGTGCAGGGAGGTTGGCTCCCCTCACCCTAGCCCTCTCCACAGAGGGGAGAGGGGACCGTGAGAGCTGTGACGGGGGGCGACTCGGACTAGGCGTCGGCGGCGATTTCGACTACAGCCGTCGCATGCATCGAAGTCGTCGGTCGGTCGGCTGGGCCTTGCCGCGGTGGCGGGCGGAAGCCCCAGCGCAGCGGCGTCGAGCGGCGCCCGGCGGCCGACTCGTACGTTGTATTCTCATCAAGCCGTCGCGTTATGACGACGACGGGTGGATCTCCGAGTTCCGCTGGGGTGTGATTCCCAACAACACCCTCGTGGTGGTGGGCGGCCTCCTGGCCGCGGCCGCCGACGGTTGCGGGGTCGAATCCGAGATCGTTCTTTGGGACGAACTCGTCGATGGAGCCCTCGATGGACCGATGGTGGAGGCGCTTGCCGCGCACGCCGACGCCGACGGTGTCGACTTGTTCGTCGGCCTCGCCGGGGTGCAGTCGGGGCAGTACCCGCGGGCGCGTGACCTGGCGCTGCAGTTCCGCCGTCTGGGTGTCGCCGTCGTCATCGGCGGATTTCACGTCAGCAGCTACCCCGAAAGCGTCGCCTTCCTCACCGCCCATGGAATCAGCGTCGTGGTCGGCGAAGCGGAAACGACGATCGCCACTCTGTTCGCCGATTTCCTCGCGGGTGATCTGCAGCCCATCTACCGGGTCGGCGACGGCCTCCGGGTGCGCACCGGCGGGGCGGACATTCTGGTGCCGCGCATCGCGACGGCGCCTCTACCAAGGCTCGACGACCGTTACGTCGGCCGCTTCTTCAATCCGACCTTTGCCACCATCGACACCTCGCGTGGCTGTCCGTTCACCTGTTCCTATTGCTCGGTGAAGAACGTCATGGGTCGCACCATGCGCTCGCGCGAGGCGGTGCAGGTCGTCGACTGGGTGCGCGAAGCGCATGACCAGCACGGCATTCGCAACCTTCTCGTCGTCGACGACGATCTGTATCGCAGCCCGCAGTGGGAGGCATTCTTGCGTGGCGTGGCCGGCTTACGGCAATCCGGCCGGGCGCTATCGCTGATCATCCAGGTCGACATCGAGGCCGCGGCGCACGCGGCGGAGCCCAGCGCGGCGGCGACGCATCACGAGGCGCGCAGTCGGCGGTTCGTCGAACTCGCGGCGGCGGCGGGGTGTTTCGAGGTCTTCATGGGGTTCGAGTCGTTCGACCCGGCCAACCTGGAGCGCATGGGCAAACTCCACAATGAAGATCGCCACGATCGACGGCGCGCTGCGGTCGATGCGAGCGTCGCCGATCGGGTCTTCGAGAGGTATCGGCGTGTCGTCGGCAACTGGCATGCGGCCGGCGTCGGTGTGCACAGCGGCTACATGATCGGCCTGCCGCACGACGACGTCGGCAGCGGCGCGCGCGCCGCTCGCGCCCTGAGCCAGATCGGCGTCGACATCGCCTCGTTCTTTGCCTACACGCCGTTGCCTGGGACCGAAGACCATGCGGCCGCGGAGGCGGCCGGCACCATCGTCGAACGCGATTTCAACGCGTACGACTCGACCCACTTCGTGGCGCGGCACCCGCGCCTCAGCCGCGCGCAGTTGGCGCGCGAGTATGCCGACGCCTACAGGACCTTTTACGATTGGCGCCGGTTGGCGTGGTCGTTGGCGACGGGCTATCGGCGGCGCGGCCTCGACTGGAACGCCCGTCTCGGCATGCTGGCGCAGCAGCTCTATTTCACTTACGCCACCCGCGGTGGCTGGCATCCGATGATGGGAGGGATCGGCCGGCGACGGAGCAAGGTGCGACGTAGGGCGGTCACCGATGCCGAAGCAGCCCGGTTGTATGCGTCCTGATTACGTCTCGGCGAACCTCGAAGGGGACAGCCCCCTCGGCTTTGCAACCATTTGTCCGCCGAACCAATAGTAAGAGGGACAGTCCCCTTTTCCGTTGCACCAGTCGGTGTCGCGCCGGGAATGCGTGGGCTCAGTCGGGCGGTCGTTCGAGGCCGCACTCGCGCATCTCTTCGTACAGCCTGGTACGGCTGATGCCCAGGGCGCGCGCTGTGGCGGCAACGTTCCACGCGTGGGTCGTCAGGGCATCGGCGAGTAAGCGCGACTTGAAGCGTCCCACCGCGTCGCGCCAGGGCAGGCCTTCGTACTCGGGTGTCGATGGGTTCAGCATCGATGGGTTCAGCACCACCCTTGGTCGATCCCCCCCATCGAGGCCGGGAACGACATGCTCGACGCCGATGGAGTCGGCGTCGTCGGCGAAGAGCCAGGCGCGTTCGACGACGTTGGCCAACTCGCGCACGTTGCCGGGATAGTCATGGGATTCGAGGATGCGCAGCGCCTCGGGGGTAAGACCGAGCACGTACTTCCCCGACGTGGTGCGCCCGCGTTGATTGAGGGAGTCGACGAAATGCCGCGCCAGCTCGGCGACGTCGGAACGCCTTTCGCGCAACGGCGGAAGTCGCAGGCAAAACACATTGAGACGGTAGTAGAGGTCTTCGCGAAAGCGGCCGGCTTTGGCTTCGGCGAGCAGGTCACGATGCGTCGCGGCGATCAACCGCACGTCGACCCGCAGGGCCTGTTCGTCGTCGCCCAGACGATAGATGATCTTGTCCTCGACGACGCGCAGCAGGCGGGCCTGGAGGGAGGGGGAGCACTCGGCGACCTCGTCGAGGAAGAGCGTGCCGCCGTCGGCGATTTCGAACAGGCCTTTCTTGGCGTTGCGAGCGCCGGTGAAGGCTCCGGGGATATGGCCGAAGAGGGTGTCTTCGGCGAGTTGTTCGGAGACCGAGGCGCAGTTCTGTGCCCGAAAGATCGCTGTCGCGCGCCGGCTGCGGTCGTGGATGTAGCGCGCGAACAACTCCTTGCCGCTGCCGGTCTCGCCCAAGATGAGCACCGTCGCATCACTGTCGGCCATACGCTCGGCTTCGTCGATGGCCCGCCGCAGAGCCGGGCTGGAGCCGACGAGTGGCCCGTAGCTGGTTCGGCTGCGCGCGACTTCGTCCCGTAGGTGCAGGTTCTCCAGCCAGAGCCGTTCGTTGGAGTCGCGTAAGGCAGCGTTGGCTCCAGCGAGAACCGCCGGGGCGCGGGCACCTTCGCGCAGCCGCCGGTGCAGCGCGATACCAGCCTGCACCGCTGCGATCAGTTCCTCGTTGGGACAGGGCTTGTCGAGATAGCGGAAGGCACCGCCGTGGTTGATCGCCTGCTTGAGGGACTCGATGTCCTGGAATCCCGTGAGAATGATGCGAACGAGATGGGGATACGGGTCGGCGACCTGGCGAATGAGCTCGGCGCCACTCATCCCGGGCATGCGCTGGTCGATGATGGCAACGGCCGTGTCGGGGTGGTCCGCCAGAACGGCGAGGGCCCGCTCGCCGCCATCGGCGGTGAGGACGTGGAAATGTCGCCGCAGCGCCGCCGCAAGAGCGCGCACGACGAGTCCGTCGTCGTCGACAATCAGTACGGTGGCGGAATCGTCGGCGGACTGCATGGACGCAGGGATGTAGGCCGACGCTTCTCCGGGAGTCAACCGACAGCTTGTGCGTCGGATTGCGTGGCTTTGCGGGAGCATGCGAAACCTGCGCCGATGGTCGAGTCGGTCGCCGTGAGACAGACAGCGGGATCCCGGAGAACGTCGGGGTGGAGATTCCTCGCGCCGCTCGGGTTCGTGGTGTTGCTGCTGCCGATCACGGTGGTCGCGTCGCTGCAGAGCCTCGCATGGATCGGCACGACCTTCCCTGGATTCTTTCTGATGCAGAATCGCGTCGTGGCGAGTGTGAGCGGCGTCGACTGGCCGGCGCGTCGCGAGAATCTCTTTCACCGCCAAGTCGTCGGGGTCGATGGCGAGACGGTGGCCGATGCCGCGAGCCTGTACGCGCGGGTTGCCGGTGCGGCGCCGGGACAGGTGTTCGCCTACGACCTGCGCGAGGGTGTGGCGACGCGACGTGTGGCGATCGCGGCGCGCGTATTCTCGGTGGCCGACTTCATCGACGTCTATGGCATCCTACTGGCGATTGCCGGACTCAACCTCGTCTTGGGGGCGATCGTCGGATTTCTCCAACCGTCGCGTCGCGAGGCCCGCGCGTACTTGGTGCTTTGCTTCTTCGGCTGTCTGTTCGCGGCGACCGCGACGTTCCTCCACCGGGCGGAATCGTCGATCCTGACGATGCTCTATCTGACGGCGGAGAGCTTCTTCCCCGCGGCGTTCATCTATTTCGCTCTCTGCTTCCCGGTCGACCGATGGGCGCGCCGGGTGGTGCCGTGGGGTTGCGTACCGTTCGTGTTCGCGGCGGGTCTGACCGCGGCCAAGATGCGGGGGTTCTACGGCGAGCCGCCGGTGCTCACGACGCTCTACGTCTCCTATGTCTTCATGGCCGCCGGCTTCGTGGTCTTTCTCGCGTCGCTGGTGGCGGGGCTACGATCCGCACGCGACGTGCAGGCTCGACTGCGGACCCGCGCCCTTCTGCCCAGCGTCGCGGTGGGCAGCGGACTATGCGTCTACGCCTTCCTCGAGAACAGCCTGTCGGGGGGCAGTGTGCCGATGCAGTTGGGCCTCGTTCTCGTACCGTTGTTCTATGCCAGCGTCGCCTACGCCATCGTGGCGCATGATCTCTTCGGCATCGATCGGTTCGTCCGCTGGACCTTCGTTTACGTCCTGCTCAGCGGCTTGGTCTATGCGGCGTACTCGTTGCTGGTTTCGGGCTTGCCGGAGCTCGCCCGGCATTGGGGCATCGCGGCGGACGTCGCGTTGGGCCTCGGCTTCGTTGCGTTGGCGATCCTGCTCGAGCCCCTGCGGCGCGTCGTCCAACGTATCGTCGATCGCACGTATTTTCGTACGCCGTGGGACTACCGCGCGACCATCGGTCGCGTCAGTCGCGAAATGACCGGCTGGCGCAGCATCGAGCGCATCGTCGACGAGTTGACGCGGGTATTGACCGTCGAAATGCAGCTCGAATCCGTGATCGTCGTCGATGGAGCGACGAAGACGGCTTGGAAACGAAGCGCCGATGGCGGGTTGACGCGCTTGCTCGTGTCGCGCGAGCTCGACACGATGGTGGGGCGCCTGCCTGCCGACCTGACGTACCTCACGCGCGAGCAAGCGCTCTCCCTGTATGGTGCGGTCGCGTTCTTCGGAGAACACGAGATCGAACTGGTGTTTCCGATGACCTATGCGGGTCGAGTTACGGGCGTGCTGGCTCTCGGGCCGACGCAGGCGCGCCGCACGTTGCACGCGGACGACCTGGAGTTGTTGAGTACGCTTGCCGCTCAGACGGCGATCGCTTTGGAGAACGCGCGCTCGTATGAAGCGCTCGAAGCGACGAATCGCGATCTCGACGAGTTGGTGCGGCAACGTACCGCCCAACTGGTACAGTCGGAACAACTCGCCTCACTCGGACAACTGGTGGCGGGCGTGGCGCACGAGCTCAACAATCCCGTCGGTGCAGTCTACAGCAGCGTCGAGACGCTCGAACTCACGTTGGCGGATCTCGAGGCGAGTCTACACGCGACGGCGGATTCGCAGGACGTCGACCGGGCAATCGTCGACTCCAAGGACCTCGTGGCCATTTGTCGCGAGGGCTCGGAGCGTGTGCGCGGCATCGTCCGTGATTTGCTCGTCTTCGCCCGTTCCGATCGAGGCGAGCGCTTACCCACGGACGTACGGGAGGGGTTGGCGAGCACGATCCGTTTACTGGCGGATCGTGCCGAGCGATCGGAAACGAGCGTCGAATTCACCGCAGGCGACATACCGTTGCTGCAAGCGAATCCGGCACAGCTCAATCAAGTCTGGATGAATCTGCTGACCAATGCGCTCGATGCGGTGGCCCATGTTCCGCCGGCGCATCGCCTCGTGCGGGTCGGCGTGCATCGTGCCGACGACGGCAGCGCGATCGTGGTTTCGGTTCAGGATGCGGGGGACGGGATGAGCGAGTCGACGCGAGCACACCTCTTCGAACCGTTCTTCACGACCAAGGAGGTGGGCAAGGGCACGGGCCTAGGGATGAGCATCGCCTACGGCATCGTTCGCGATCACGGCGGTCGCATCGACGTGAACAGCACTCTTGGGGTGGGCACGGAGGTGCGGGTGTGGCTGCCCTCGAGACAGGCGGCTTGACACGATCTCAGGCGCCCAAAGGCTACCCGATCCCTCCGTGTCGCGGTGCCTCCTTCGAAAATTGCGGCGGCGGAGCCCAGGCTTTCATCGCCTCGGGCGACGGCAGGCCATGACCACTCCGCGGTGCAACGGCAGTGCCTACTCGCTGGTCGGGGCGAGGGTGGCGACGATGGCGCAGTGGTCGCTCAGCGGGGCTTGCGTGTCGCGGTCCACGTGCACCGGCTCGACGAACGTGACGCCCGCCGGGTCGAGGGCGTGCCACCCATGGTCTCGGCCCGGGCGTAACCAAATGTGGTCGATGCGCGTCGGCGGGGCGTGCGGCTCGTGCACCCTCTGCCAACCGCGGTCGAACGGACCGTCGTCGCCGTCGCGCTGCAGCTCGGCGAAGTAGTCCGACGTCGGCGTGAAGTTGAAATCGCCGAGCACGATTGCCGGCTCGTCGTTCGCCAGGTGGTTGACGAAGCGGCGCAGCGACTTCACTTGGGCGCCGCGATAAGCGGCGAACTCGTCGGTCCGGTCGCACGCCAACGGCGCATCCTCCTCGTAACACGCATGCAGATGGGTGACCGCGACCCACACCGAGCGGGCCGCATGATCTCCAGCCAGGGCGATCTTGACCGCGCCGACTCCCTTGCGACCGATGAATTCGCCGTTCCACGGCTTCCACCACGCTCCGGTTTCTTCGTAGCCCTCGAAGCGCGGCTTGCCGACGAACGGGCGACGCGAAATCAAGGCCAGGCCGCTGCGTCCGTGTTCCCCCTGGAAGTCGACTTGGTACGGGAACTCGTCGCGTAGCTTGGCGAGGAGTCGAACGCGCGAGCTGTCGTTCCACACCTCCTGCAGCCCGACGACGTCGATCGTCGCATCCGTTTGCAGCCTTTCGGCCAGGGCATCGAAGCGCGCATCGATGTGCTGCGACACGACCGGAATGCCCCACATGTTGACGGTCATCACCCGCAGCGCGTCGGCGGCCGCCGCATGGGCCGCTTGTGCCGTCGCTTTGCCGCAAGCTTCGAGAAGGAAGTTCGGTTCGTCGGCGACGCAGCCGCAAAAAGGAAGCAGCAGCAGGCCGGCGAGCAGGCTGCGCAGGTGGTTCTCGGGGGATCGCTTCATGATGACGGAATCCGTTCGGCGAGTTCAGGGTGGCTCGGCTGACAGGGCGTGCCGCCGGTACGTTCGAGCAGTTCGATCAGGGCGCGAATCGTCGCCGGCGCGTCGTTCGCCTCCCAAACTTCCGGCCGGGCCGGGTTGGCCCACCAGAAGAAGTTGGGCGTGTTCCACGGCAACAGCAGGTGCGCCCGCGGCCAGCTGACCTCGATCGTCACACTGGGTGTGCCGCAGGCGTCCAATAGAAACGGGTCGAGCTGGCCGACGATGGTCGCCGAACGCTCGGGTACCGGCTTGTAGCGGACGCGCGGCTGGTGGCTCTGGAAGAAGCCCTGGAACACCGCCAGCGCCGATCGTGCCTTGGCGGCATCGGGTCGGGTCGTGTCGTCCTCCACGGCCGGCAGGAAGACGACGGCGCTGAAGCTGTGGAAGTGGATGGCGGCGCAGAAACGTTGGGTCACCGCCAAGCGTGCGACAGCAAGGCACTCCGGCTCGCTCAGCGGGTGGGGGCCGCGGTAATAGGCCGAGCCCGGCTGGTCGCGGGCCGAGTTCCAGCCCTTCGGACCGTCGCGCTCGACGAACGGAAAGTTGCGGTTGGGGTCGACGCCGTTGGCCGTGACCCGCGAGTTGCGGAACCCGCCCCAGCCGCCGCCGCGCCAGATGCGCTCGGCGCCGTCCGGATTGAGCAGCGGCGCGATCCAAATTTCGGCGCGGTCGAGCAGGGCCGTGATGTGCGGCTCGTGTCCGTAGCCTTCGAGAAGACGCCGGGCGACGCCGCGCGCGACATAGGAGCCGACGTATTCGACGGCGTGAATCTGTGCCGTGACCAGCAGGCGCGGCCGCTCGCCCGGCGCGCCGCCGCGCAGGACCAGGGCGCGCAGCGGACGACCTTCGGTCGAGCGGCCGAACTCCTCGATGCGGCAGAGCTGGGGATATGCCGTGGCGAATCCATCGATCTGCGCCTCCGCCTCGCTCGGCGAGGGGTAGGCGATGCCGCGAAAGCCACGTCGCGCATAGCCGACGAGTCCGCCGGCGACGTAGGTCGCGGCGATCGTCGCCGCCAGACTTGCGAGCATGGGCGAACGATACGTGCGCCGGCCGCTGCCGACAACCCTTGTGGTTGCCCCACGCCGGTAGCCCCCGCCGACATGCTCCTCGGGATGCGCACGCACCTGCGGCGCGAGACAGCTCGCGGCTCGTCTTCATCGGCCCGAAGCGGGCCCGCCGAGTACAACTCGGCGCTCCGTGGGCGCCGGCGATGGTGCGGCAGACGTTGTCGCTCTAAGCCTTCGGCTTGAGCCGATAATACGCAGGGATCGCCGTCGCGGTCATGGTCAGCGCCGCCAGGCATTCGAGAGGGCGGCCGAAGAGCATGGCGAGGGCGATGCCGGCGTTGGCGACGAAGTAGGCTGCCGGCAGCAGCGGATAGCCCCAAGCCCGGTAGGGGCGCGGGCGGTGCGGTTGTCGGCGACGCAAGGCGTAGAGCGCCGCGGTGTCGGCCATCGTCGCCAGCACGATGGAGAAGGTCGTGTAGTCGAGCACGCTCGGAAAGTTGCCCAGCAGCAGGATCAGCAGGATCGCCGCGACGGCTTGTGCCACGATCGCCACATGCGGCGTGCTGCGTACCGCGTGCACCCGCTCGACCCCGGCGAAGAAGCGTCCGTCCAACGCCATCGCGTAGGCGATGCGCGGTCCCACCAGGATCGTCGCGTTGAGGCAGCCGAAGATCGAGGCCAACACCAACGCCGCCGTGATCGTACCGCCGACCTCGCCGAAGAGGGCGCGGGCGGCCGCCTCGCCGACGCGCACCTCGCCGCGCAAGGCGTCCATCGGCAACGCGTACACATAGACCGCGTTGATCAACAGATAGATGCCCATGCACAGGCCTAGGCCGTAGAAGAGCGACAGCGGCACGTTGCGCCCAGGGTCGCGAATCTCGCTGGCGACGAACACCGAGGCGTTCCAACCGAGGTACGAGAACAACACCGGCGATAGGGCGAGGGCAAAGCCGCCCCACGGCAGCGGCCCGGGCGCTGCCGTGACCAGTCGCTGCACGTCGCCGGCTCCGGTCGCCAGTCCGCCGACGACCAGGCCGAGCATGGCGAGCATCTTCAGGTAGGCCGTGACGTTGTTGAACGTCGCCCCCGTGCGCACGCCCAGGTAGTTCACCCACGAGGTCAGCACGGTGACGCCGACGGCGACGGCCATTTGCTGGCCAGCGTCCAGAGCGATGAACGGCGCCAAGGCGGCGGCGAAGCCAACGGCGAGTGTCGCCACGGTTCCGGCGTAGATGACGAAGAATCCGAGCCAGCCGGCGACGAACCCGGCGAAGGGATGGAAGCCCTCGCGCAGGTAGACGTAGTTGCCGCCGGCATGTGGGTACATGGCGCCGAGTTCGGCGTTGGCCAGCGCCCCGGCGAGGGACAGCAGCCCGCCGACGAACCAGACGGCGAGGAACAGACCGGGATGCGGTAACAGCTCGGCCACCGCCCCCGGCGTGAGGAAGATGCCGACGCCGATCACCGACGATACCACCAGCATGGTTGCGTCGTTGACCGACAGCTCGCGCCGCAGCCGATCGTGCGGGTGGCGGTCGTCCGGTTCGGGAGCGGCGGGAATCACGTCCGCATCCTACACCTGATCCAAAGGCAAAACGGAAGCGGCGCGAATTTGGAACTTCTTTCGAGTTTCCTCAGGACTCCGCCGGCAAGAACGACGATCCTCCGAGCATGGAGTTTTCTTGCCAACATCCCGATGTCCCGCCGCTGATCGGCGCCGCCAGTGCCTTCGTCGTGCACGTGGAGCCGGAGACGACCACCGCCGGCGCGCAGCTGCGAGGTCGCGTCGAGCACGTGCGCAGCGGACGCGCCGCCGCGTTCCGAGGGCTCGACCAACTGCTCTCGTTCATGCACCGAACGTTGTCCGAACTCGACGTCGGACCGTCATAGGCTCAGCCGCAGCGACCGTGGCCGGTTCAACGGCCGTAGGGCGAACGCAGGACCGGCTCGGAGCCCGCCTGGCAGAACAACAACACGGCTCGTTCGAGTGACGCGCGCCGGTGCAGTTCGAACGCCTCGCGGTAGCCTGGGTATTGCTCGAGGCGCAGAAACGCCGCCCGGCTGGGGTACCAGACCGCGACCACCTCGTCGAACAACTCGTCGCCCCTGCCGACCGCCACCTGCTCGCCCTCACTGGCCCAGACGATCTTGCCGCCGACGCTGTGGATCGCCTGCAAGGCGATGATGCCGTAGCGCACATACGCCTCTTGGCCGCTGACGTCGCCGTCGGCATAGTCCGCCGGATACGCCGCGCGCTCGCGGTAGCGATTCAGGTTGAGTGCGACGAACGGCCCATCCGGGGTGTACGCGGCGATCGCCGCGAGCTGCTCGTCCGTCGGTTCGATGGGAAAGCTGGTCTGGCTCATGCCAGCCTTCTTAGCAGACGAACCGCCGCCGGCGCACGGTCGCGCGGAATGGCGGAAGGCTTAAGGCGCAAAGCGAAAGGATGTCTGATCGGCTGCCTTCCGCCTTACGCTTTTCGCCTTCAGCCGTTCTCCGGCCGCTTTACTCCTTTCGCCCTTTTCCGTTCTCCGCCCGCCCTGTTCCGCGCGCCGCCGACGCGCTACATCCACTCGGTCCAAGAGCGCCGCATGTCCCAGCCCGAACTCGCCGTCCTGATGTCCGTCTACAACGCCGCACGCCATCTGCGTCCGGCGATCGACTCCATCCTCGCGCAATCCTACCCCGACTTCCTCTTCCTCATCATCGACGACGGTTCGCACGACGCGACCCCCGCGATCCTGCGCTCCTACGACGACCCGCGCATCGAGGTCGTACGCCAAGACAATGCCGGCCTCGCCGCGGCGCTGAACCATGGGCTCGCCCTCCTGCGCGAGCGCGGCGTGGCCTACATCGCGCGCATGGACGGTGACGACCTGTCGCACCGCGAGAGACTCGCTCTCCAGCTCGCCTTCCTGCGCGCGCATCCCGAGTTTGCCGCTTGTGGTTCGAGCGCCACCTACATCGACGATGCGGGTGGTGTCATCGGCACGTCTTCCGTGCCCGTTTCGTCGTCGTTGATTCGCTGGGAGCTGAACCACAACCTACGCGGCATGATTCACGCGGCGACCACCTTCCGCGCTGCGGCCCTCGCCGACGTCGGCGGCTACCGCGCCTTCCTGCGCTACGGCGAAGACTACGACCTCTTCCTGCGCCTCGCCGAGCGCTACCCGTTGGCCAATCTGCCGCAGGATCTCTACGCGATTCGTCTCGATCCGCACAGTCATTCGGTGGCCCATGCCGACCGCAACACCGTCTGTTGCCTCTATGCACTCGATGAGTCTAGGCGCCGGCGGCGTGGATTGCCTTCGCGGCGTCTCGAAGACTACGAGCGTGTCATGCCCTGGCGCGACCGACTCGCCCAGGTACGCGAGCGCTGGGTGCTGTCGCTGTGGCGCCGCAGCATGCACGGCGGCCGCATCTATGCCCTCGCCGCGGCTTGCATCGATCCCAAGCGCCTCGTCGCCCGGATCCTGCGCGCCCTCGACCGTCGCCGCGCGGCCAACGCGGCGTGACCGCGGCGCGTGGACTCGCTCACCCGCGGCCGCGGCTGGCGAGGACGATGGCGCCGAACATCAACGTGCCGCCGGCGAACATCGCGGGGGTCAACCCCTCACCCGTGACCAGGGCTCCGAGCACCGTCGCCACCAGCACGTTGCTGGCGGCCGCCAGCGACCCCTGGGCTGCCGTGGTGAAGCCCAGTCCGTGATGCAGCAGCCACTGGCCGCCGATCGAGGTCAGCGCCACGCCGACCAACGCCATGGCGAGAGTCGGCGTGATCGGCGGCAGTCCCCACAGCAAGGTCGGCAGGGTCGCCAGCGACGCGACACCCATGAACCAGGTGGTGATGAGAGATGCGCTCTCGCTGCGCCGCAGATGACGCACGGCGGTGACGGCCGTGCCGGCGAGCACGGCGGAGGCGGCGGCACTGGCGACGCCGAGACCGATGCGCGATTGCAGGTGCGACTCCGGGCCGAGGACGATCACGGCGACGCCGGCGAGGTTGAGCCCCAAGGCGAGGGCTAAGCGACCGGTCAATGTTTCCCCGAGAAACACCCCGGCGAAAATGGAGGCGAAGACGGGGTAAGTGTTCTGGATCAAGGTCGCCAACCCCGGCCCGACGCCGGCGATACCGACGAAGTAGAGGATGACGGCGACCGCGCCGACGATGCCGCGGAGGATCACCGGCCCGAGGTTGCCGGGCTGCACCCGCAACCCACGCCCGCGTGTCGCCACGAGCATGACGAGGAACGAACCGAGAAAGCGAAAGAACGCGACCTGGCCTGCGGGCATCTCGCGCGCCGCGATGCCGACGCATACTGCCATCGAGCCGAAGCACAGCGACGACAGCAACACCGTGCGCATGCCCGGGGACAGGAGGCTCGGTCGTAGGGGGATCGCGTCGCAGCTGGACATGCGAGCCACCCTCGCGCAGACCCGCGCCGCGAGCAACCGCGCCGTTTCGACGCCCGTGGGGAGGCGGATAACCGTGACATCCATCTCGCGGATAACCGTGACACCCACCTCTTGGGGAGGCGGGCGGATGACGTTGAGGATGACCTTGACACCCATCTCGCAGCGGGGATGACCCTGTATCGCGGGCGGATGACGTTGACACCCATCTTTGGCTGTATCGGCCATGCTTCGCGTGCGGTGGTTGTCAGGTTGAAAGTTTGGGTGTCTTGAAAAGGACCTCTCGACGCCTGTGGTGCAGGCCCTACTGGGCACGCCGAATTCCAGTTCGGCCGCCTCGAACGCGTCGCAAGAACTGCGGCGAAGCTGCGGGGCGCGATTCCGTCCAGGCGCAGTCGCCCGCGGAACATGCGGCGAGAAGCGCCCGCCGTGCATCGATCTCAGGGTTCCGAGCGGTCGACCCTGATCCAGGTGCTATCCGGGTTGAAGGACGTCATCGCGAGGGCCAGTTCGCGGGTGTCCGGCCCGAGGTCCGACTCGTAGACGACGCCGTCGTGGTTGACCAGAAACGTCGTGATGCCCGAAGTGCCGTACTCGGCCGGGTAGGCGACGGCCGCGAATCCTCCGAGCAGTACGTCGCGGACGAGGTAGTCATACGCTCCGCCGGGGGCGTCGGGACCTTGTCGGGTGAGCATCCGGAAGAAGTAGCCGTGGTAGGGCTGCGCTTCGGCCGGCGGCGTTTCATGCGAGTAACCCTCGGCGACGGCTGCAGCGATGAACGGACCGAGCGGACTCGGTTCCTCGTTTTCGCCGGTCTCCCAGTAGAGGCCGTTGCGCTTACCGGGGTCACTGCGGAACTGCCGTGCATAGTGCGAAAGTTCCGCTCCGATCGGGTTGCGCTCATAGTATTCACGCTGTGCATCGACGATCGCGAGGCAGACCTCGACCGTGGAGAGTTCGTTCTCGCCGATGCGGCGGTTGAGGATTTCGTCTTCACCGGCGGCGATGTCGTAGCGCCAGCCGTCGGCTTCCTTGACGAGTGGAACGGGAAACGGCCAGTCGTCGTTGCCGACGTTGAATTCGGCACGGGTATCGCCATCCATAACGATCTCGTTCGCTTCGTCGAAGCGGGCGACGAAGCGCTTGCGCGCTCCGCGGTCGGCCACGGCGTCGCCCGAATCGACCAGGCGTTCCGAGCCCGGGCCGAGAACGGCGATGAGGGCGTTCTGGTCCCCGTCCCGCGCGGCGGCGACGAGGGCATCGACGGCATCCTTGGGGGACGCGAAGTAGCGGTTCTCCGCCGCGGTGGAGGACGATGCCGCCGGGCCGGAGCTGATCAGGGCCGCGAGTGCGGCGGGGATGAAGCTGCGGACGATCCGCCGACGCGTTGCGTTCTTCATGGCCGACTCCTCCTCAGCGCCGCCGCGCGCCGCCGCCCCTGCTGCGACTGCCGCCGCCGAACGAGCCCTGGCGGCTCGCTTGTCCGCGGCTGCTGTATTCGCGTGCCTGGCGGCCGCTGCCGCTGTAGCCGAAGGCGCTGCGATTGCCCGCACTTGGCCGCGCGTCGCGCGTCTGCGGCTGGCGCATGCGTTCCTGGTGCTGTCCGGGCCGGCTGTCGCCGGGGCGCTGCGCGCTGGTGTCGCGTTGTGACGGGCGCGGCCGCTCGGCTCCCGGTCGCTGGTCGCCCGCGCCTTGCCGCTGCTCGGCTTGGACGTCGCGCCGGGCGCGTTCACCCCCAGGGCCGGCCAGATCCTGGCGTCCGCTCTCGGCACGGCCACGGAACGCCTCGCGCGACTGCGCGGTCTGCTTCTGCCCTCGTCCGTAACGCTCCCGGGTGGCCCGGTCCTTGTATTGGACCCCCTTGCGGTGCTCGACGTTGTGGTTCCAGTCGCCGTTCTTGATGTTGGTGCGGTTGAACTCGTTGTAGCGATTGACGTCGATGTCGACGTCGTCGCCGCCCCAATTGCAGTCCCCCCACAGAGCGGCGCCGACGGCCATGCCGACGCCGAACGTGATGGCGGCGCCCGCAGCGTACCCAGGTGGGTAGTAGTAGTAGGGTGGATACGACGGGTGGGGCCAAGTGCCGTAGACGACGGTGGGGTTGTAGGTCGGCACGTACACGACCTGCGGGTCGGCCTGTTCGATTTGGATGATCGTCTGCGGCGTAGCTGCTGCGGCGGGCGTGGGCGCCGGTTGCGTCCCTTCGACGACGACGTTCTGCTCGACGTTCACCGGCGCCGGCGCGACGGTCACCTTCTGCTCCTTCGTCGTCTCCAGGTTGCCTTCGCTCTTGGCCTTGGCGCGCAGGCGCTGGATCGCGTCCATCACGCCGGACTGTTGGGCGAGGAAGATGTCACCGAGCTTGATGGTCCAGCTCAGCTTCTCGTTCATCATCGTCAGAACCTGGGGGAAGGCGGTGAGCGATTCGACGCTGGGGTCCCAGCTCTGCTGCTGCATGGCGTCTTCGAGTGCCTCGCCTGTCACGTTCGGGTTCGCCTCCGACCAGCGCGCGGCTTCGACGATCTCGAGGGGATAGGTCGACGCCATCAGCACCTGGGCGAGCAGGGCGTCGGGATAGAGCGCGACCGGTGCGACGACCTGCTCGATCTCGGCTGCGGCATAGGCGGGCGCCGCGGCTTCCTCGGCCGCCGTCGGCGTTGCCGCCGTACCCACCGCCACGAACCCCGCTACGAGTGCAATGCCGCGTATGTGGATGCGGGACATGGGATTCCCTCACACCGTCGCGCGAGGTGCGGCGGCGCTATCGAACGGTTTAGTCGTCGAGCCGGGTGATCTTCGAACCCTGGATGCCGATGCCGCCCATCAGGCCGCTCTGGTCGAAGATGAAGGCGTAGACGTCGTGCGATACGGTCGTGCTGGTGATCGACTTGCCCATGCCCTCGTCGACGACGACGATGCTCGGACCGACGCCGACCTCCCATCCCTTGCTGGAGTTCAGGTATTTGAGGGCGGCGGCGTTCATGAAGAACAGGGCGTAGCCCAAGGTCTGGGCGCCGGCCTGGAGGCCGTACGAGCCGGCGACCGACCGGTAGTATCCGGTGGCACGGCCGTCCTCGAGCAGGACGCCGTTGCCCATCTGGCCTCCGACGATGAAGCCGGCCTTGACGATTTTCGGAAAGACGAGGATCGCCTTGGCCTTGGCGGCGAGGGCGCGGGCACCGGCGTTGGTGTCGGTGAGGCTTTTCAGCGCGGCCGAGCCGTCGCTTGCCAGCTTCTGCTTGTCGATGGCGAAAGCGGGCGCGGCAGAGCCGGCGCCGAGAAGGAGGAGGGTGAGAAGGAGAGTGAGGACGGGTCGGCGGGTCAGGGTCATGATGCGATTCTCCTCATTCCTGAGCTGCTTGTTTGTACCAGATAACGCGCGCATTCGACAGCGAGTTGCGATCCCGGAGCGGCGTCTTGGCACGGCGTGTCTGTCGCGCCGGCTGTGGTCCTAGTGTCGAGCTTGCGTCGACGAACGCGACGCTCACCAGCTTGCGTTGTGCCTACGGGGCGAGCGGGACGAAGATGTCGAAGAATGGGAATCGGCGAGGGTCGGTAGTGTGCGTGCCAATGCGACGGATCCCCTGTACCCGAGCCCCCCCCCGGATGACCTAGACGGCTGACCTAGACACCCATCTCTCGCTGAATCGGCCATCCTTCGCTTACCGTCGTTGTCAGGTTGAACTTTGGGCGGCTGACCTGGACACCCATCTCTCGCTGAGTCGGCCATCCTTCGCTTACCGTCGTTGTCAGGTTGAAGTTTGGGTGTCCTGAAAAGGTCTGAGAATCTTCCTGGTGAGATCCTGGCAAGCGATTGTCCTGGCAAGCCCCGGATTTCAGCGAGTATGAGTATGTGGTTGCTGCGGCTGTGAAGGCGGTCGGGTTTTCGAATGTCCACGATCTCGTGAAACTCGGCTGGGGGATGCGCCGACCGCAGCCAGGGTGAATCCGTGCGTCGCCAAGCTCGGCCAGCTGCGCAGCGGCAAGGAGCGTGCGGGAGGTGAGACGAGTCGGAGCGACTGGCGCGGGCAGGGGTGCGCGCGACGCTCATGCAGCCGCGGGGAAAGCGCGAGCTGCCCAGCCGCGACCTTTCGCGCGGCTACGATCCGTGCGAGCGCAATAGACATCGATGGCGTGAACCGTGCCGACCATGGCGAAGAACCGCTGACGATAGAAGCGAATGGTCCCGAGCCACGACGTCGGCGCGATACCCAGGCGACGTAAAGTCCGGCCGGCTCCATCAGGCATCGGGACTTCAGGGTCGCGGGAACGGAGCGCCACACCGGTTGCAGTTAGGAGTTCGACATAGTCAGACAAGCCGAGGGGCAGAGTATCGTCGATTACGGGCGACTCGGCATCAGCGAACGGAAACAAACTCGGTAATGTCTCCGGCTGCTTGGTGGTCGGCGATCCTGGGAATTCGGCCGCCCCGTCGACCTGGAGCGCCCGCTCGGAGATTCGCTGCTGGATTGAAGTAAAGGTCGATTCCTCGAGGCTCGCGCTGATACCGGCGCGGATGGGATTGAGATCGACGTAGCTCATGCAGGTGAGCAACCCCGCTTCGTCGAGTAGGGCTTGGCTGCGGAATCGACCCTCCCAGAAACGGCCCGTGCACTCGTCTTCTGCGTTGGCCCGCCGTGCGATCGACTCGTTCAGGCAGCGCATGAACCAGCTCAAGTCGGCGAGGCGGGCACGCCAGCAGCGAATGAGGTCGGCTGCCCTGTCGGGAGTGAACTGCTTTCTGGGGTCCGCCGCGCCGCGAAACAGCTGGCCGTAGCGGTGAACTACCTCGTCGTCGTCCCAGGATAGAGCCGTCTCGAACTCGATGCGGAGCACGAGGTGGAAATGGTTGCTGAGGACGGCATAGGCGCAGACGCGGATGGCGAATACCTTGGCGAGCGAAGCGATCCGGTCGACGACCCAGGGCTTGCGGTGGTCGAAGTTGCGGCCTGAAGCAGAGTCTTCGCCGCAGAGGAAGGCGCGACGCACACAGCGGCTGATGCAGTGGTAGTAGGGCGTCGCTAGGATGTCGACCTGCGTGTAACGTGGCGTAGCCATGTGGGCAAATCTGCCCGTGTTACACAACTAACACAAGACTTACGACCAATCGGCGGCTGTGCTCGTGGGAGTCTCCACTCGATGCTTCGGGGTTGCACTTGCGGGCCTTACTCATGGGTGTCGCAGCAGTTTTCTTGGCAGTTCAGCTTGGGTGTGGAACATGGAAGTCTCCGAACGAGAACAAGGGGCTCTCATCCTTGGATGGGTGTCTTTGACTTGCTTTGTCTTGGATTCGGAACGTCTCCTTGCGGGTTCTCCCTTTGTGCGACAGGAACGGTGCATGCGCTTCGCTCGTCATTGGTCCTTCGTGCTGCTCGCCTTGCTCGTGACTGCCTGCGGCGATGATGATTCCTTCCCCGATCGTGCACCGGTCGACCAAGACCGTTTCGATTGCGCGGAGTGGGTGGCGCCCGAGCGCGACGATCCCGACGACTGCCTCGATCCCGACTTATCCGAACCCGACCGCCTGCGCCGCTGCGAGCGCGGTTCCGGGCACTTCGGCCGCTGGACCGTCGACGCGGCCGGCTTGCCGGCGTACGACTTCATCGTCGAGCAGCGCTGCGACCCGATTGCCTCCGCCTGGACGCCGCGGACCACGCCGCTGCGCGACCCCGTCCACCTCGTCGGTAACGGTCGCGGTCTCGTCGCCATGGCGCACGCGTCGGGGGCAGTCGAACTCTACAGCCAGGACCGCGGTCACAAATGGATCAATCGCGTCGATCTATGGAGTGATCCCGCCGATCCCGGCTACCCTCCCCAACTCGGTGGCGGCTTCAATTACTACACCGTAGAAGCGCCCGACGGCTCGACGCGCATCGGCTCGACACGCTTTGAGGATCTGCCGACGAACCGGGCGACCCAAATGCAAACCCGGCGCTTCGGCGTGGGCTATTTCGAGACCATCACCCGCGACGGCGACATCGTCGTCAGCCGCCGCATCCTTGCGCCGGACACAACGGCCCGTGCGCTGGTCGCCGAGGTCACCGTCGAGAACCCCACGAGCCGCACGCAGGACTACGACATCGTCGAACTCTGGGACCTCAACCAGCACCAGATTCCGCTGGAACTGATCACCAGCGATGTCTCCTTCCCTGGGGTGACCGAGCGCATCGATCGCCGCCGCCGCCAACTCGCCGCGAGCTTCACGCATCGAATCGAATGGGATGCGTCGGCCGGAGTCGCGACCGCCCAGACCTCCGCGAAAAACCTGCCGCCGGGAGTCGCGACGGCGGCGGACGTCGGGCGCTACGATTCTTTTCCCGAACCGGTGTACCTCGCGGTGCTCGACGACCCTGCCAAGGTGGATGCCGTCTGGCTCGCCGACCGCGAACTGTGGTCCGACGACGCCCGGCGTCCGCCGGCTGCGGTCGCTGTGGCGGGTGCGGCGGGGGACCGAGTTCTCGAGATCGACGGCGCCGGCCAGCGGGGCCTGTTCGCCGTTCGGGTTCCTCTGAGGGTCGGACCGCGTTCCAAGGTTACCCGGCGTTTCGCCTTCGGCTACGTACCGGGCGGCGCCGACCTGCAGGCTGATGTCGCCGAGTTGCGGGCCGCCGCTGCCGATCTGCGCGAGGATGCCCTGCACGCGTGGCGTGATCGCATGGTGTGGGCAGCGTTTCCCGGTCTGCCGGAGGCCGGGGTCATGCAGCGCGAACTCGCCTGGGCCGCGTACAATGCGCTGGCGCACACGACCTTCGACGCGTACCGCGGTACGCTACTTCTGGGCCAGGGCGGCTCCTACAAGTACATCCATGGCATGGACGGGGCGATGGGCGACCTGGCCCTCTTTGCCGACGCCGTGGCGCTACTCGATGCAGACGTTGCCGCCGACACGCTCGCGTACGCGCTCGCCAGCCAGCACGCCTCCACATCTCCGACGCCGTGGCGATTTCCATACGCGACCACCGGCGTCGGAAACTTCACCGATGTCGGGATCTACAACCAGCGCAGTGATGCCTACTTCTTCGTGCCGGCGAGCATCGGTCGTTATGTCGGCCTGACACGCGACTTCGCCTTTCTCGGACGCGGCATTCCCTACTGGCCCCGCTCGGCAGGCGAATCCGCGCCGGTGCTCGGGCATCTCGAACGGACACTCGCGTATGCCCGCGATAGTCTCGGCATCGGCGCCCGCGGCCTGACCGCGATGGGCACGGGAGACTATGCCGATGGTGTGCTGGCGCTGACGGACGAGTTGACGACGCCACAGGGTACGTCGTCTTCGTACAATGCGGGCATGGTCGTGCACGGTTTCCCCGAGGCAGCGGCTGTGATCGAACGCGTCGACGCAGAGATCGCGGCAGCGATGCGCGCGCTGGCCGACGACCAGGCAGAGGCACTGCTCTCTCGCGCCACCCAGGGCGAGTACTTCCACCGGGGCTTCGTCGACAACGGCAATCCGCTGGCGCCGCAGTATTTCTTCCTCGAACCCCAGCTGTTCCCTGTGCTGGCCGATCTACTGACGCCCGCGGCCCGTGACGCGGTTCTCAATGCCGTCGCGCGCATTCTCGAGACCGATATCGGTGCCGTAAGCAACGTCGCCATCGACGACAGCGGGCCGGTCGCCGGTCCCGACCAACCGCTGGTCGGCGGCATCTGGCCCGTAGCCAACGCATGGCTCAGCGAGGCCTACGCCCGGCGCGATGCCGACGAGGGTTGGAGCAGCTTCGTGCGCAACACTCTGGCGGCGCACGCGCGGGCCTATCCGGATCTCTGGTACGGCATCTGGACGGGCCCCGACTCGTTCAACGGCCCGGCGCATCCGCGCCCCGGCGAGGCCGACGCGCACCCGGCGACGGCGCTCACGGACTACCCGGCATTGAATATGCACGTACACACCAGCCCGTTGCGGGCGCTGGTCGGGCTGATGGGGGTCGAGCCTACGGCGACAGGTATTGCCATCACGCCGCGCGTTCCCTCCGAACGCTTCAGCGTCCACTGGCCACGGCTCAGGATCGACATGCGGCGCGACTCGATCGGTGGCTATTATGTGGCCCGCGACACGGGCGGATCGACACTGGACGTCGCGGTGCCGAGCGGCCTGCGCGATCGGGAGACGGTCGCGGTCACGGTCGACGGACGGGCGGGCACCGCACCGGTGCAGAACGGTCGGGTGGTGCTCGCACTGCCGGGGCGGAACGACGCCGCCGTCGCTTGGCGGATCACCCGCTGAACTACCCTGGGCGGCTTCCGGAACCTCCGCGAAAATGGCGCCGGTCCGCTTCGACGAAGTCCGTCGGGTGCTGATCCGAAGCCGTTGTGAGGCTGTTGTGACACCCACGTTGCGAGGCCGCTGCGAGGCCGTCGTGACACCCATGCCATGAGGCCGTTGTGACACCCATGCTGTTGCGACACCCACGAACTGCGACGCGACTCCGTTGCGACACCCATGGACCGCGGAGCCGGTGGTTGGTCCTGGGAGCAGGTTGGACCACGGAATTCACCCGACAGTCATGGGTGTCACGGTAGACTCCTCCCGATGGACGTCCGGGTGTCCTGGTCCAAGACGGACATGGGTGTCACGGTAGATTTCTCGATGGACTTCCTCACGATGGACTTCCCATGGACAGACATGGGTGTCACGATACATTTCCTGGGTGTCATGATCCGTTTCCCTTGCGCCATCGGCATGGGTCCGACCCCGAGGGACAGGGACGCGCACCGATCCGCGGCTCTCCCGGCGCTCGGCGATCAAAGCACCGGGCAATTCGCCGGCTCGCCCGCGCGAATCGACAGGAACAGCGTTTCGTCGTCCCGCAGGACTTTGCCGCCGAAAGTGCCGCAGAAGCGCGCATCGCCGACCTCGACCACCACACCCACCGAGCCTTGGGCGCCGGCAAGCGCATAGGACCCCGTTCCTTTCGCGCCAATCCGAATCATCGATCCGGCGCGCATGCGCGCCGAGGTCACCGGACCCGTGCGGCTGCGGAATCGGTACTCCTCCGCACCATGGGCCTTCTTCCATCCGGACGCCGGCATCTCGAGCGTCAGCGGGCTGCCGCCACCCGGAGGACCGATATAAGCAGTCGCCCCGGTCACGCGCGGGTCGAGCCCGGTGAGATCGATGCTGGGATCGCTCATGCGAAAGACCATGCTGCGTCGAGCCGGGTCGCCCGGGTCCATGAGGCGCATCATCGCGCCGGGGAGCGTCCGTTGAAGATTTCGGTCCGCACAGATTTCGCTGCGGACGCCGGCGTGCGCCGACAACGGGATCGGCGCGCCGCCGGTGGCGACGATGGCCGAGGTGAAGAGCAGCCCGCCCCGCCGGTGCCCCACTTGGCCCGACGTCATGACGTGGTCGACATAACTGGCGGAAGAATCGCTACATCCATAGGTGCAGGCCTCCGCGGCCAGCGGATTGGCGCTGCCGTCCAGGTTGGCGAGCAGCGCATCGGTGAGGCCCCCCTGAAGGATGGCGAAGTTGTTCGGCCACTGGGCGTTGGCCGGACCGGTCGGCGAGGAGACGATGGCGGGTCCGCTGCCGGTGCTGGCGAGATAGATGGCCATCTCGCCGTTCGCCTTGCTCTGGATGTAGTCGAGTACCTCCCGGCTTTGCTCCGCGTTGAGGGTCTCGGCCGCGCCGGAAGTCATGCCCGTCTGCGCGTTGGCATGGCTGGCACAGAACACGTGTGCCGGCCCGGCGGGGGTCTGGATCTTGCCGTAGGTGATGCCCCAGTTGGCCAGCCCCGGCTGCAGGGTCGAGGCAGGCTGGGTGAACGGGTGGTACTCGGTGGCGACCAACGGATAGCGTGAGATCAACGTGGCGCCGGCCTCGCCGCCATGCCGGTACGCGCAGGCGGCAGCCTCCGCGGAATCGTACGTGTTCGAGCAACGAAGCACGCGTTCGGAGAAACTTTCGCCAGGCAGGGCCTGCTCGAGGCAGTACTCGCAGTTCGGGCTATTGGCGTTCTGCAGTTCGGGGAAGAGGAAGGGGCAGAATTGGACCATGCAGCCGCGGAAAGACGACTCCGACGTGGAGCCGATGCACGAAAAATCCGTTCCCGGGATGTTCCGGAAGGCACAGAACTGAACCCACCGGTTCAAGCCCAAGGTGAAGCTATACGCCGTGAACGGGTCCGTGACACAGGCGTTGGCGCAGCCGGGCTGATCGGCAGGCTCGGGCTTGTAGACGTTCCAAGCGGGATCGCTGAGGAAGCCCTGCAGGGCGGTGTTGCGGAATTCCGGGCTGCGCAGCTCGGTGAGGCACAGGACGTCCAGTTCCTGCTCGGCGGCCGTCTCGGGCAAGGCGGTGGCCATCGCCGCTGTCCGCTCGGAAACGTAGGGGGCATCGACCGTGGCGGTCGTGTTGAGCACGCCGACCTGGAGCAACGGCGTGGTCGAGCAAACCTGGGCCAACGCACTACCGGCCGAGGCCAACGTCAGCGACAGCGTCAGAATAAGGTGCATCCGTTGGGAACCGAGACGCACCAACCACCTCGGCGTCGCATGCACGGGTGCACGGGCAATCTCCTCAGCCGTTCTAGGCTGATCTCGGGAAGCGGGAAGAGAACGTTGCGAGCTGTACAGGGTGTCGTGCGGGTGCATGCGTGGTCTCCAGGCTTTTTGTGCGATTTCCCCTGGAGTTGTGGCGATATGACGCCCTGGAATCCTGCGGAGATTCTGCAATTGTCGAACTGAAGGTCCCGTTGAATCGGCTTTCGTAGGAAAGCCCGCCGGCCGAGCCGTTTCTCCCCGGCCCGAAATTTAGTTTACTGGCCATATGGGCCGTGAAGCCGGATCGCTGTTTACCCTGCCGCATGCCGACGACGTCGCCGGCGCCGCCACCCTCGCGGCGCGCTGGTTGGCGCAGCCGGTCGAGAACACCCTCGCCGACGCCGACGTCTACCGCGGCCTCGACCTCGATGTCCTGTTCCCCGCGCCCGCGGCGCTGCCCGTCGTCCGCCGCGCGCCGCGCTGGCGCGTGCCCGGGCTCGTCAGCGAAGACCTCGTCTTCACCTCGGCGCACGAGGTGATCGAGCCTCGCTTCCGCCAGCGTTACGCCAGCCGCTACGCTGCCACCCATACCGTCTACGCCCGCCGCCTCCGCCCGGCCGGCGCGCGCCGCCGCCCCCGCCTCCTTTACCTCCACGGCTACATGCAGCCGGAGACGATGATCGAGGAACTCGCCGTGCTCGCCTCGCTCGCCGTCTACCTCCAAGTCGAAATCGTCCAGATGCAGCCCGCCTACCACGGACGCCGCTCGCCCGCCGAAGCGTGGTTCGGCGGCGAGTTCTTCTGGACCGCCGATCTCGTGCGCAGCATCGAGTCGATGCGCCAGACCATCCTCGACGCGCGCACCCTGCTGAGCTGGATGCTCGCCGCCGACGATCGACCCGTCGGCATCATGGGACTGAGCCTGGGCGGCGCGCTGACGTCGGTGCTGACCTGCCTCGAACCGCGCTTCGCCTTCTCCGTACCGCTGATCGGCCACATGGACCTCGACGCGCTCATCGCCGATGCCCCGGTGATGGCCGGCACGCGCCGCGATCTACGGCGCTTCGGCTGGACGCGGCGCGACTTCGCCAACTTCGTCGACGACATCGGCTGGAATCGCCTGCGCGCCCAGCTCCCCGCGCAGCGCATCCGCATCTTCGCCGCCGATGACGATCGCTTCTTCGACCCCGCCGTCGTCCGGCGCATGGCGAACGACTGGGATCAGGCGCCCGTTCGCTGGTACCCGAGCAGTCACATGGGCTTCCTGCCTTGGATCCCCGAGGTTGCCAGTCACGTGCGTCGCTTCATCGACGAGCTATGACGGCAGCGCGCGGATGGGCCCCAGCGACCGTGCGTGCCGTCGACGGGTTGGGGGTGCCCCGGCGCGGGCGGGGTTATGTGCCCGCCGCCCAGTCCGCGGCGGTTGCATCGGCGACGATACCGAGCGACGGCAGTTCAGTACCCTCGTACACCTCGCCCAGCAGCAGCGCGCAGCCAACCTCGGGGAGTGGAATGGTGGCCCCGGCTCCGTCGTAGCTTTCCAACTGCACGCCTTCGTCGCCGCGCCGCCATACGAGTGCCCTCTGCCGCGCGGACTCGAGCAGCACGTACGCGCGCAGCGACGGGATCGTCAGGTAAGCGTCCTTCTTTTCGAGTTCGTCGATGCGCCGCGTCGATTCCGAAAGTACCTCGATGACGATCACCGGTTCGTCCTGGAAGGAGTCGCCGGGTGGATTCGAGCGACACACAACCGACGCGTCGGGGTAGTAGAAGCGCGTCGCCGCATCCCTCCTGACGCGAACCTTCGTGTCCGAGTTGTAGACGCGACACGGCTTGCCGCGGAGTTGGGCATACAGCATGCCGGTCACGTTCGTGGCGACGCGGTTGTGCAGGTTCGACGCGCCCACCATGGCGTAGACGAAGCCGTCGACGAACTCGCGCTTGCATGGCGCGCTCGCCTCTTCCTCCAAGTAGCTGCTTGGCGACAGGGGATGAGGTCGTGCGACCGTCGTCATGCACGAAGTCTAGCCGAGCTCACTTCGGCTGCCAACGACAATGGCGCGGCGCGCGACGATCGCGAGCCGTGCCGATTCCCCGACCAACGCACGGTCGCGAGGATGGTTCCGCTTCCGATGGGATGTGCGTGGCGAACTTCTCCCGGGACGGCTGGCGTGCTACCCCCGCCGTCGATGCGTCGCGAATCAAGCCGGTACGCCGCCCGACGAAAGCTTGGGAGAGTGGCGTGAAGCTGCGTCTGGCCCTGGTCACCAACTTCGCGCAGTACTACCGCGTCCCGGTCTACGAGGCGTTGGCACGGCATTTCGATACGGAGTTCTTCTTCTTCTCGCGCGGCGACGAAGGATATTGGCTGCCGCAGCATGGCGTCGCGCATGGTCAGTTCCGCGTCACCCAAGTGCCCAGCCGCCGCGTGCTCGGCACCGCCGTCGCGCCGTCGCTGGTGAGCAAGCTCTGGCGCGGCAACTTCGACGTCTACCTCTCCGGCATCGTCGGCCGCTTCACCTTGCCCGCGACTTACCTCGTCGCCCGTCTGCGGCGCCGGCCGTTCGTGTTGTGGACGCAGATCTGGATGCGCATCGACACACGCGCCCACCGCCTCTTCTTTCCGCTGACGCGTTACTTCTACCGCCATGCCGACGCCGTCGTCGCCGGCGGCGAGCACGTCAAGCGTTACCTCATTGCCGAAGGCGTGTCGCCCGAACGGATCTTCAGCTGCGGCAATGCCACCGACAATGCGCTCTACCAGCGGCAAGTGACGCCGGAGCAGCTCGCGGCACGTCGCCGTTTGCTCGGGCTCGCGGTCGACGATCGGGTCGTCCTCTACGTCGGCCGCCTCGAGGAAGCGAAGGGGCTGCACGTCCTACTGCCGGCGTTCGCCGCCTTGGCTCGCCCGGAGTTGCGCCTGGTCATCGCCGGCACGGGCCTCGACCCCGACTACGAACGCCGCCTGCACGAGCAGGTCGAGACGCTCGGCCTTGGCCGTCAGGTGGTGTTCGCCGGCTATGTGCCGAACACCGAGGTGCCGGAGCTGTACGCCATGGCCGAGTTCTCGGTGGTTCCGTCGATCACCACGCGTACCTTCAAGGAGCCCTGGGGACTGATCGTCAACGAGGCCTTCGGTCAGGGCACGCCGGTGATCGCCAGCGACTGTGTCGGCGCGGCCGCCGGCGGCATGCTCGTCGACGGCGAGCAGGGGTTCGTCGTGCCTGAGGGTGATGCCGCCGCCCTCCGCCGCGCCATGCAACGCTTGCTCGACGACGCGGCCCTGCGCCGCCGCATGGGCGATGCTGCTCGGTCCACCCTGCCGCTGTGGGACGTCGATCGCATGGTCCTGGGCTTTCGCCGCGCGATCGAGTATGCCGCGACGCCGAAGGGGACCACAACGTGATAGCATCCAGGAGGAAGGTCCCATGAAGGACGCCAAAGAACTCACCATCGACGAAGCGGCTGCACTGATCCGGCCGCGCGATTCCGTCGCCACCGGATTGGCCACGGGTCAGGCCGTCGGCCTGCTCGAAGGCATCGGCCGCCGCACCGACCTCGAGTATCTCCGCCTCTACATCGGCCTGATGATCGCTCCGTATTCGTTTCTGTTGAAGCCGGAAGTGCACGTGCTGAGCGGCTTCTTCGGGCCGATCGAACGCGCCGCGCGCGAGCAGGGCTGTAACGTCGAGTACGTCTCGGAGGACTTCATTGGTCTCGAGCGGCTGGCGCTCAACTTGAAGCCGCGCGTCGTGCTGGCGCCGACGACGCTGCCCGACGCCGATGGCTGGCTCAACTTCGGCGCCCACTCCGGCGCGACGACGCGCCCGTTCCTGGAGGCGGCCGCCGATCCCGATCGTTTGGCGATCGCCGAGGCCAACGCCAACATGCCGCGGGTTGCCGGCGTCGCCAAGCACGGCGACAACCGCGTGCACATCTCCCAAATCGATGCGTGGGTGCGCAACGACATGGCGCTCACCGCTTTGCCCAAGACCGAAGCTTCGCCCGAGGAAGTCGCCATCGCCGGTTACGTCTCGGAGCAGATCGAGGACGGCGCCAACCTGCAGTTCGGCATCGGCGCCATCCCCAACGAGATCGCCCGCATCCTGTCGAACGGCAAACTCGGTGACTTCGGCATTCACACCGAGATGATTTCCGACGGCTGCATGCACTTGCAGCAGTCGGGCAAGGTCTCCAACCGCCGTACTCTCTATCCCGGATACACCGTCGCCACCTTCGCTCTCGGTTCGAAGGAACTCTACGACTGGCTCGACGGCAACCCGAGCGTGCGCATGCTGCCGGTGTCGGCGGTCAACGATCCCGCCGAGGTGCGCAACATGGACAAGTTCGTCAGCGTCAACGGTGCTCTCGCCGTCGATTTGCTCGGCCAGGTGGCGGCGGACTACGTCGGCGGCAAACAGTACTCCGGCGTCGGCGGCCACGAGTTGTTCGTCACCGGCGCCGGCGACGCGCCGCACGGCAAGAGCTTCCTCTGCTTGAAGTCGACGGCCACCGTCGGCGGTAAGACCGTCTCGACGATCTTGTCGCGTTTGCCGGCCGAGATCGCCGTGACCACGCCGCGCCATCACGTGCAGTACGTCGTGACCGAACACGGCATCGCCCACATCGAGGGTCTCGGCGACCGCGAGCGCGCCCGGGCGCTCGTCGAGATCGCCCACCCCGATTTTCGCGACGAACTGCGCGCGACGCTTTGACGTCCCACATGGGCTGCCGGCCGCTCGTGCGGTCGGCAGCTCATGACGCGGCGCCTAGGGTTTAGGCGAAGGCCTGTCGGGATCGATGATTGGTCCGGCGGACGGCACAGCAAGGGGGACAGTCCCCGCATGGGGACTGTCCCCCTTGCTGTTTGCATGGATGCTTCTATTGGCCGCGTCCATCCTCGGTGGACTCGTTGGCGATGTAGTGTTTCCACCAGAGCGCGAGATTGAGCAGGTACCACGGTTCGTTATTGCGCCCGTGGTCGAAGGCCAGCATTGCCGCCTCGACGTCGAGCAGCCCGGATCGATCGGCGAAGCGGTGCACCTCGGCGCGGGCGCGCTCACCCAGTGAGGTGAATCGGGGGACGTAGAGCCTTTGCGGACCATTCGCCGCAACGTCCAGAGCCCAGGCTCCCCCGGACCTGCGATCCCGTGCGGCCTGATGCAGCTGGCATGTGTACCGCGGAGAATTGTCCGAAAAGGCTCTACGTCCCGGAACCAGCCGCGGTTGGCGGATCCAGGGCCTTCATTTCCGACTCGCTCGCCACGGCCGTCACCGCATCCGTAGGCCCTGGCAAGGCTACCGCCAATCCGGCCTTTGCCTGGGTCGGGTTCCGAGAACAGATCGCGGCTCACAGTCATATGAATCCAACGTTTGCGCTCACCTGCGGGCGACAGACGGAGAGTTATTTCCGAGACACCCCCCCCGGGCTGATCCTCGAGAATCATCGCTACCGCGCCCCGATTTGCCCGCAACTGGACCGGCTCAAGCAACCGAACGTTCCCTTACCGATCGATGACTGCCTCGAGAGTTCGAATGATCTCTGCACCTCGCTCAGAAGCTTAGCGAAGATCGCGACGCAAGCCGAACGTCCTGGCGATCAACGTCAGAGCGCAGCGCAGTCCGTTTGCATCGGCGTCTTAGGCTACCCTTCATCCAGTGGCATCGTAATGAATCGCATCTGAACATGCCCGTCCCCCACAGGGACTGGGGCGAGTGAGACAACCCTACCGCGGGTTTCAATCTCCAAGTCCGAAATAACCGGCGGGCGAACGACGCTAACACTGAACATGACATGCGCCTCAGCGCGGACGCAATCCATGCTTCCTACCTTGAGTTGACCTTCCTCATACTTGCGCTCACCTGACGCCCGAAATTCGTACTCTCCTTCAGTCTTCGTTTCGGAGGGAAAGGTCCTGAGCGTTTCGTTGCAAAGTTCCTCCGCCCAATCGTTTGCGTACTCCTGGGGGTTCACGCGTCCGCCTCGAAGAAATATTTCGGCATTATCGGGATCGATGCGTCTCTTGTTGGACCCGTCAGCGGCTCCCTTCTCAAAGAACGCCAAGTCGACGTGCGTTTTGCCGCGCACGACAATGTGGAAGTCAAAAGGGACAGGGGTAGCTTCCCGCTCCGTCGCACGCAGGAGCACTAAACGTGGATCCTTCCGAGACTGCGCCCAAGCATCAGATGTGAACGACTTCGCAACGAAGAAACCCTTTTGCGCCTGAAGCGCATTCACCTTCTCCGAGAACACAATTATCTCGTTCTTGCCGACCTTTTCCTCCCAGTTCTTGCATTCGAAAATGAAGATCGCCTTATAGCCCTTGCCGAGATTGACCTCCACAAAGATGTCGACCTCGTGTCGAACATCAGCGACAGCAACGATCTTCTTGCCCTGAATGAGAAATCTGCTCTCCTTGAGACTTGGAGACGCTTCAAGGATAGCGGATTCAATTGCTTTGACCGCGAGCTCGAGAGCGTTCCCTTTTTCGAGCGGTGTCGTCATCGATCAGTGTGGCCTAACGCCAAGCTCAGCCGCGCCGAACCAAGCGCAGCGTAGAGAGGGAATACCTGCCGAAGGAGGGCACGTCGGTTGGAGCGCAGGGTTAGGCCAATTACGGTTTTGAACCAACAACTAGCCATGCGGAGTTTTCAGGCTGTTTGGGGTTAAGACTCCCCGTTGGGGGAAAGCCAACCGCACGAAGAACGACAAATAGCTGATTTGCAGAAGAAGGGGCCGGTTCGTTGCGCACAGAGACAATGAGACCGTTGATTGGATTCGTATAGACGCCCTGGTTGACGCCATCGACTGTCCAGCCAGCCCTTTCCAGTGCGGTTTTTAGCTGAACCGCAAACTGAAATGCTTCTTGATCTCCCATGGCCGATGTGATCCTGGCGCCGCCAGTAGGAGGGGGCGTAAGCATCCTGCTGATTTGCTGGATCTGCGCTTCGGATAGCTTTCTTGGCGCGGCCTTTTTTCGATAGCAGCTGCGCGATCCTGTAGATGCTTAAGGTCCCCACGTAAGGTTTCTAGCGCTTCTTCACGGCCCAGAGATGGATGAAGTTGCTGAGCCAATTTCTCGAAGGGGTCAAGGCTCTGTTGCAGATTGCGATTACCTTCGAGCAATTTCCCAACGTCCTCACGGAGCCGCGATTCATTCTTCTCGGCTGTTTCCTCCTTCTGGTGGTCCAGAACCTTTCCGAAATAGAAAGCGCCAAGACCACCGAACGCCGTGAGGACCACACCAATAAAGATGGCAACCTGACTGACTGTCTGAAGAGCCTGTGCGGACATGACGGGCCCAACGGTACCATTGAGGGTTTCGGCGCGCTAGCGACGAATACCTTCCGATTACTGGTTGGGGACCTTGCGGATAGCCCGAACAGCCCAGGGCAACGCCCTGGGGAACATGGCAAAAATCAAAAACAGCCCTGAAGGGGCGACCCATCTTCCTTGGCGAGGCAGGCAGCTCCCGGGCGGAAAACTTCGTTGACTCCGGTCTGGCGGGTGGGTTAGTCAACGCCAGTATGAGTGGGGGCATCGCCTGGGAAAGCCTGGGTTTGGACCGGGCTGGCCGCGTGTTCTCGGGCGTGGACGAACCCGCCCTGTCTGCGCCGGCCGGCGCGGCGAGCCCGGCGCCGAACCGCGCCGCTCGCCCGGTGCGTGTTTTGCTCTCTCTCTTCAATTCTAGTCGCTGCGGTGTCCGGCGGGATGGCGCGGGGGGGATGGTCCACGTGGGGACCGTCTCGCTAGCTCTCGCTGGCCCTGCGGCAGCGGCGTGGGTTCCTACGTCGCAAAACTCACTTCGATGGAGGTTCTTCTCATGCGAGATGGAATGCGTGCGGTTGTACTGGGGGGCATGTTGCTCGTGCTCGGGGCGAGTGTGGCGGCAGCGGCGCCGCCGCCGGGGCGTAAGTGTCAGTCGGCGAAGAATCAGGAAGCGGGAAAGTATGCCTCCTGCTTGTCCAAGGCCGAGGCGAAGCTGCTGGGAGCGGAGGGCACCTGTTCGGTGACGACGGCGACGGAGTGTTACGCCGACGGCGATTGCCCGGTCAGCGAGACGTGCGCCAAGAGTCAAAAAGATACCGACAAGTACGACGCGACGGTCGACAAGTGTCTGAGTAAGTTCAACGGTAAGTGGAGCTCGTTGACCCAGAAGGCCGTCGATGCGGGTGATCCTTGCCCGGACGGTTTGGCGTCGGGCGACATCCAGGGCGCGGTCGACGAGCACGTGGCCAACGTCGCCGCCGGGCTGGCGGGCGAGGGGTTGAGCAGCTGCGGCGACGACTGCGGCAACGGCGGCATCGACGCGGCTGAGGACTGCGACCTGGGCAATCTCAACGGCGGCACCTGTGCCGGCGAGGGTTTCGCCGGCGGCGTCCTGCGCTGCGGCGCCGGCTGCGTCTATGACACGAGCGAGTGTTACGCAGCCCGCTTCGTCGACAATGCCAACGGCACGATCACCGACAACGACACCGGTCTGACGTGGGAGAAGAAGGTCAAGCTCGACTCGGCGCTGGACGTGGCGAATCGACAAGACGCCGACAACTATTACCGCTGGTCGGGGCAGTGCTCGGTGACGACGAGCAAGCGCTGCCAACCGGATGCGGCGTCGGAGGCAGCGTGCCTGGCTAGCGTTGAAGGCGACCCGACGGGATGTTCCCAGTGCACTGGGGGCGAGGGGACGTGCACCGTGACGCCGAACGGAACGATTTGGCAGTGGGTGGTGGCATTGAATGGCGCGAGCTTCGGTGGGCATGCCGACTGGCGGGTGCCGACGAGACTCGAGCTGGAGTCCATCGTCGATCTGGCCGACACGACCCCGCCGACGGTGAACGTGGCTTTTCAGGGGGCGTCGTGTGGGGCCGCCTGCACCGACGTGACGAACCCGGTGTGCTCGTGCACCACGTCCGCCAACTACTGGTCGGCCTCTACCTATGGGGTGTTTCCCCTCAACGCGTGGTTCATCTACTTCCTCGACGACGACGTGGACGCGATCACTAAGACCGTTGACCTCTACGTCCGTGCTGTTCGCGGCGGCTCGTGATGCCCTGTCGCCAAGGCTCTGGGGCACAGGTTCGCTTGGCCTTGGGCCTGGGGGGGGGCGGTAGCCCCCCAGCCTCGGTGCATCATGGCACAGACGGAACACGTGCCGGTCTATAGAGCGGCCTACGATCTCTGTCTCAACTTCGAGCAGGTCGTGCGGAACTTTTCTCGCTACCACAAGCTTGCCCTGAGCGGCGAGGGTAGCGAGCGGGTCGAAGGGTTCGGACTCGGGACGGATCTGCGGGACGGTCCCGTAAGGTGTTGCGGCTGATCGTGCGGGCGAACGGGCGACGCGAGAAGGTGCCCGTGCTGCTCAAGATCCGCGAGGTCACCGAGGAACTCAAGGTACTGCTGCGTCTCGGGCATGACAGCCATGCACTGCCTAGTTTTAGATCTTTCGAGCACGCGGTCGGTCTGGTGACCGACCGCGCGCGCCAAAACGAAGGTTGGCTGAAAAGCCATCACAAGGGCCGTCCGCGGGCGGGACTCGGCTTGGCGGCGGGTTTTCCGCTGCGTCGGGTAGGTGTGTACGAACAGCGTGCCTTGGAGGCGGGAGTCGCGGTAGTGCATGTGGTCGAGATCGATCCGTCGCATCAGGAGCGGATAGCCCGAACAAGCTGAGTTTGCGCCGGGAAAAACCATTATCGGACGTAGCACGGGGGCGGCAGACTCAACTTGGTGGGCGATTTTGGGTTTCGGGCTCGTGCGCATGTCGTTCTCAAGCCGGTTTGTTCCTGCACGGCACCCCTAGAATGGCTCGACACGGGGTGTCAATCGGAGATTTGCCGGGCGGCGGACAGACGGGACCCTGCCTCGGTGCTTGCCGAGGTTAGAAGGCGACCTCTCAGACCCAATCGTCTTGGGACATGAGGCCCGGGAGCCAAGTCAGCGGTTGGGCCGGGGCCGCCCGCGGAATCTCCGTCGGTAGCCCGAGGTGGCTCAGGATCTGGCTGACCAAGCCTGGCTCGGCGATCGTCGCCACCAGGCGTAAGCGACCGCCGCATGCGTCACACGCCAGAATGTCCAGGCCAAACGTTCGCTTCAACAACTCAGCCCATGGGTGGTAACGCGGGCGCCGGTAGCCTCCACCCACGGGTGGCCCGCGCGGCTGCGCCTGCATCTCCACGGTTGGCGGAGCCGAGGCCTTCGTTTCCGACTCGCTCGCCTCGGCCGTCACCGCATGCGTTGCCTGGCGCGGGCGTCGTCGCAACCATCGGTGGCGTGGAGGTTCTGGTCGGTCGGCTAGGCCTCTTCGAGCGCACCGCCGGAAACGGAGCTGAAGCGAGCGCAGAGGTCCGGCAGCTCGAGGAGGCCGGCAAGACGGTCATCGTCGCTGGGACTTCGTCGAGCGTTTGGTGCGTGGTGGCCGTGCAAGATACCGTGCGCGAGGAAGCCTCCGAAGCCGTTCGTCTGCTGCACGCGCGCGGGGTGGAGCTCATCGTGCTCTCGGGGGACCAGCAGATCGCCGTTGAACGCGTGGCCTCAACGCTCGGCATCAAGCGCTTTCGCGGCGCGATGAAGCCCGAGGACAAGCTCGCGGAGATCCGCACCCTCGCCGCGAAGGCGCCGATCGCGATGGTTGGGGACGGAGTGAACGACGCCCCGGCACTCGCGCAGGCGACCGTCGGAATCGCGATGGGCGCGGCTGGCACGGACGTCGCGCTCGAGACGGCCGACGTTGCGTTGATGGGCGATGACCTTCGTCGCCTTGCCTTCACGCTCGCGCTTGCCCAGCGCACCCAGCAGGTCGTTCGCCAGAACCTCGCGCTCTCCATCCTCGTGATCGGCACCCTCGCGGTCGGCGCGGTCGCGGGCGTGTTCAGCCTTCCGGTGGCGGTCCTGGTTCACGAGATCAGCGAGTTCGTCGTCATCGGCAGCGGGCTCAGGTTGCTGCGTGCGCCGAACGAAGGGGCGGCGACGTGAGGGCAAGGCGCTTCATCAGACCGCCCGTACTTGGAGCAGCACGCACCGAACCGACCCCATCCACCACGAGAGGATCGAGCCGCTCTCGACACTGGTTAGATCTTCATCTACTATAGCGCATAGTAGATGAAAAGCCACCGGAGGAGCCAGCCGTGACGTTCCGCCTTCGCTCAGGGAAGAAGGGCCTCGAGCTCCGTCTCCACGACCTCGAAGCCACCATCATGGATGTGGTTTGGGGCAAGCGACTCGCGTCCTTCGCCGTCGGTGACGTCTTGGCCATCCTCGAGAAGCAACGGGATATCGCCTACACCACGGTGATGACGACCGTGACGCGGCTCTACGAGAAGGGGATCCTGGAGCGGGAGCGCGACGGAAAGCGCTACCTGTACTCGCCCAAGCTCAGTCGCGAGGAATTCCTGCAGTCGACGGCGCGCGAAGTCCTGGATGAGGCGGTCGGTGGCCATCAAGCGATGGCAATGCTCGCTGAGAAGGTGTCCGAGGCCTCGGCCGGCGAGCTCGACGACCTCGAGGCGCTCATCCAGAAGCGACGAGAGGAACTCGACGCGTGATCGAGGCGACCTTCCCGCTGCTCGGCACGGCGTTCGTCGTGCTCATCGTGCTCCCCGCGTTCGCGCTGCTCGCGAAGGCGGGGCTCGTGTTGCTCGAGCGCGACGAGGTGGGAGGGCCGCTTCACGGACTCAACCTGCGCTACGTACTCCTGACGGGCTCGAGTGTGCTCCCCATCGCCTGGTTGCTTTCGGCGGGGCTACATCAGGCCGAGACCGCGAAGTCCGCGCTCGCGTGCTTGTTCGATCACGACACGGCTGAGCTGTGCTTCGAACCGGGCTTCTTTGCGCTCATGCTGGCGGTTGTCGTTGTCGCTGCGTCCATCGGCGCAATGCGAAAGCATCGAGGTGTACGAGTCTCTTCGACCGACGCGGCGCGCACGCTCCTGCGACGTCTCGACCGCATCATCACGAACGATCCCGTGCTCGCAGGCCTTCGTCATCGCGTCGTCGTCACCGACGATCATGGCTTCGCCCTCGGCACCCACGGGCTCTTGAAGCCGCGCGTGTTCGTTGGCACCGCGTTCGCCGCCCGCCTCTCCGACGAGATGCTCGCGAGCGCGCTCGGGCACGAGGCTGAGCATGTCCGCGCGCTCGATCCGCTCCGCTACCTAATCCTCCAGCTCGCGCTCGCCGTGAATCCTTTCGGGCGGTTCTTGCTGGAGCCACACGCTGCCCGATGGCAGGCGGCGCGCGAGGCCCACTGCGATCGCGAAGCCGTTATCCTGGGAGCGGCTCCGCTGCCGCTCGCGGACGCCATCGTGCGAGCGGCGCGGCCCGGTGCTCGTGAAGCCGTCGCGCTCGGCGCTCGTGACACCGCGGTCCTCAAGTTCCGCATCGGGATGTTGCTCGCCTTCTCTGAGCGCGCTCCCGCCCGCTGTTGTCACCAGGGCCCCTCGGCTTTCCCGGTGGCGTTCGTTCTCCTGCTCATCGCGCTGCTCCTGCCGCATCAGGCCGGCACCGCCGCGCTCGATGTGCTCCACACGGGCGCGGAGCGTGCGCTCACCTACTTCTGGCGCTGAGGAAACTCGATGGCTCGATCGCACCGTACACGTTTGCTCTCAACTACTATCGCGCATAGTAACACCGCGATCGCGGCGGCGTTCTCGGTGCTGGTGAGTGCATGCGCCCACGCAGCGCCGACGAGGAGTGCGTTCGACGCTCGCGAGGCGCCGCCACCTCATCTCCGTGGTCCTGCTGATGGTGGCGCGGACCTCGGTCACGCCGAACACAGCGATCCCGTGCCCGATCCCGCTG
>CAZGEJ010000009.1:0-152200 GCA_964524885.1 uncultured Binatia bacterium (SeqCode) | reverse complement strand
GGCAAGTAGGCTCTACCTGGCGCGCTCCGCCTAGCCGAAGTCTCCGCTGCCGGCCCAGGTCGTCGATCGGGCCGTGTCGCAACGAAATCCAAGCCGTCGCCACATCGTGTCGTCCGCCAGATGACTGGACGGTCATGCTCGCATGCCACGACGACCCGGCGCTCGTGGGCAATTTGTGGGAAACAAGCGACGGTGAGGTGAATGCCGAGGCCAAGGTGTAACTAGGGATGGGTGTCTTTCGAGAGGAGAGCGAGGCAGGGTGGGTGTCTCACCTAGGTTTTAGGGTCGAGTGGGTGTCTTACGAGCATCCGTAGCATCCCCCAGGGGTCACGACTGCCAGCGCACGGGTAAACGGCGGTCCGGCGTGTAACGGCAGTAGGTGCCGGTCTTGATCGTCGTCTCGAGATAGCAGCCTACCTCGGGTGAGATGCGCTTGATGCGTTGCACGGCGGCCTTGATGGCGCGTGTGACATTGAGGCGTGCACGCTCGGCGGCGGCGGCCGGACGATCACGCCCGCCCAGTCCGAGTGCTCGCGTCAGCTCCTGCAGTAAGAAGTCGATTTCGGCCCGGGCGCGTGTCGCCCGATCGCGATCGTTGAAGCGCGTCGCTTCGTCGAGTTCGTGCCGCAAGGCCTCGAGCCGGCGCCGGTAGGCGGCTTTCGCCGACCGGTCCAATAGGGCGTCACCCGCGCCGCCGCCTGCCACGCCAGCTTGTACCTGCAACGCCTCGTCGGCCCAGCGCGTCTCGAAGGGCAACGTCGCCACCTCGACCTCCGGAGAACTCTCCAGGGCCGCCAGCTCCGAGGCGAGCAGCTCGCGCTCCGGGTGTCGCAGCAGATGCGCCAAATACCGCATACCGAGGATGTCCTTGAGGCGGACGACATCATTTGTCGTGCCCACCGTCCAATAATCACCGTCGAGGCGGAAGACGTAGTCGCGCGGGTGAGTGTCCTCTGTCTGCGGCGACGGGTGGGTGTCCCATGCGAGCGGGTGGGTGTCCAATCTCTGCGATCTCTGCGGCGAAAGGGCGTCGAGCTTGGCCAGGAGCGCCGTCATCCCGAGAGCCTCGGCGGTGCGCCGTGCCTCACCGGCGAAAACCGCCGCTCGGCGCTGCTCTGCGTCACTCGCGCCACGTCCGAGGCGCGCGAGGTGGTAGCGCGTGTGGGCCGACCACGGCAGCGCCGCCGTACGATCCTCGAGGGCCAACGCCGTTTCCAGCTGCCGGCGGGCCGTATCGATGTCGCCGCGCAACTCCGCCAGCAAGCCCAGGTAATGTGCCCCCGCGGCGAAGTTGGCGGCGGCTCCGTAGGGTACGAAACTGCTGGCGTATGGTTGCAGCAGTGCTTCGAGCCTGGTGCCACGCCGTCGGTCCTCGAGAGCCCAACACAGTTCGACCAGAAACGGCAACACGCCGATGCGACGCTGACGGCGCAGATCCTCGAAGTCCTGTGCCGCCAAGGTCTCGAAGAGAACGCGCGCCTCGTCGAGGCGTCCGAGATCGAGGCAGAGGATCGCCAGCAGCGTGTGGGGCACCGGGCTGTCGGTGAAACGCGCTTGGCCGGCGCGCACCATGCCTTCGTGCTTGGCCAAGTCGCCCCGCTCGCGGTCGGCGAAGAACAACTGCACCCACGGGCTCGAGGCGACCGTTTCGTCGCCTAGCCGCTCGCTCAGCCCCACGGCGGCGACGGCACGCCGCTCTGCCTCGGCCCAATCGCCGGCCCACAGGGCGCGCATGGCGCGCAGGTTGGCGGCGAGCCACTGGTAGCGCGGCTGGCGCAAGTGATCGGCAGCCCGGTCGTAGGCGTCGATCTCGGCGTCGAAGGCACGCACCTCGCCCATGCCCATGAGGTCGACGAGCCGCCAGCTGCGTCCCTGCAAGGCGAGCGCTGCGTCGCCGGCACGTTCCGCCAGTTGCAGGACCTCGTTGGCGATCGACAGACGCTCGCGCACGTCGTCGACGCGCCAGAGGACGTACTGCCGACCACTGAGGGTGGCGGCCAACGTGAAATGGTCGCCCAATCGCCGCGCCATTGCCACCGCTTGTTGGCTCAGTGCGATACCCGCGCTCGGATCCTCATCGAGCGAGACCTCCATCGCGAGGCGAACCAGGAGGCGCGCCCGCAAGGGCGCGTCTCCGGGCCCCAGGGCAGCCAGGGCTTCTTCGACGAGCGCCACCACATCGTCGTCGCGATGGCGTTGCGGCGCGCCGATCCCACGGTCCGCGTAACCGAGAGCGGCGCGCGCCAGCCAGGCGTCGGCCGACGCCTGGCCAGTTCGGCGCAAGGCGCGCGCCAGGTGTGCGGCCCGCTCGAACGTCCGGCGCGCCGCGTCGTCGGCGATGGCCTGCTGCACCGCGCCCAAGGCGAGCAGCAGCGGGCACAACTGTGCGTCGCCGGCGGTGCCGCTCGCCTCCAACGCGGCGAGCGCTTCGCGATAGCGCAGGGCAGCCTCTTCGTAGGCCTGTTGCGATGCCGCGTAGTCGCCGGCGCGTGCGGCATAGTCGATCGCCTTGCCGGCAACGCCGGCTTCGGCGTGACGATAGTGGTGCGCCAACTCGGCGAGGTGCGGCGCCAGGTCGGCAGCATCGAGAACCTCGATGGCCTCGGCCACCCGCCGGTGCAGCACCATGCGCTCGTCCGCCGGCAAGGCGTCGTAAAGAGCATCGCGGAACAGCGCGTGTAGAAAACTGAAGCGCGTACCCGCACGGTCGATGACCGCCAAGATGCCGGACTCGCCTGCCTGTTCGAGATGCCGTCGTAGGTCGATGTCGGCGATGTCCGCGCTGCGTCGCAGATGGCCGAAGTCGAAGCCCCGCCCGAGTACCGCTCCGACGGCCAACGTCCGGCGGCAAGCAGCCGGCAGCAGCGCGAGGCGTTCGCCGATGACCTCGCGCACGCTCTGCGGCAGATCGAGGTGGCTGTCGGCGGTGAAGTGCGCCGGCGACGGACTCGTGTGCGCCCGCCGCCAGCGGACGATTTCGTCGATGAAGAAAGGGTTGCCCTCGGTGCTGCGCAGCACCGCTTCGACGAACGCCGGCGAAGGTGTTTCGGTGCCTTGTTCGATCAGGTGGGCGACCGCGTCGGCGTCGAGGCCGGCGAGGGGCAGCACCGCACCGGCGCGGGCGGCTCGGCCGACGATGGCGCGGCGCTCGGGGTCGCGTTGCAGTTCGACGTCACGGTAGGTGCCGACCAGGCAAAGAGATGCATGGCGCAACTCGTGCGACAGGAACTCGAGGAACGACAGCGAGGGCACATCGGCGGCGTGCAGGTCGTCGATCACCAACAGCAGCGGCTGCCGGCGCGCAACTTGCCGCAGGCAGGTGGCGAGTCCGTCGAACAGCGGGAAGCGATCCTGCGGATCCGCGATATCTGTCGCGACTCCAGCGCGGCGATCGAACTCGGGCAACAAGCGGGCGAGCGCGTCGTCGGTCTCTCGCGCGGCGCCCGCAGCGCCGTCCCGCGCCGCGCGCAGGATCTGGATCCACGGCCAGAAAGGCGGCGCGCCGCCGTGTTCCCAACAGCGCCCCCAGAGGGCCACGAACCCCTGACGCTGGGCCGATGCCGCTGCCTCCTCGGCGAGGCGCGTCTTGCCGATTCCGGGTTCTCCGGCGATCAGAAACAACCGTCCACGGCCGCTGCGCGCCTCGTCGATGCCGGCGTCGAGAAGGCTGCGTTCACGCTCACGACCGACGAAAGGACGCAGCGGAAAGGGCATGCCGGGGGAGTTCAGGGACGACCTCGCAGCGGCGGAAACGATGGCAGGGTGCGGCAGTGCATCGTAGCGTCGCATCCGTCCGCCGCCGGCCGAGTAGCGGCCATGCGCACGCGGATGCGCATGGAGTTTGCGACCCCGCCGCGTCGAGGTCAAACCGGCGGACGGCCGGTCGACGCATGCTGCGGCGGCCGCGCTTCGAGCGCTTCGCCTTACGTGCGGTCGTCCGAAGATGGTATCCCGGACCGGGCCGCCCCCGCCCCTCGGCCGCGGCGTGGCCATGAGCCAACGGAGGAACGGCACGATGAAGCTGCGCGTCTACATGATCGGCAAACCCAAGCTGAGCTTCGCCGCGCTCGGCGTCGAGGAATACGGCCGCCGCCTCGCCAAGATCACCGACTTCCGCATCGAGGGCCTCAAGGCGCGCGACGAGTCGCAGGCCCTGCTCGATCATAGCCAGGGCGACTATCGCATCGCTCTCGACGAACGCGGCGAGCGGCTGACGACCAGCGACGTCGTTGCGGCCCTCGACGCTCTCGAGCGGCGCGGCGAGGTGAAGGTGGTCAGCTTCCTCATCGGCGGCGCCGACGGCCACAGCCACGACTTGCGCCTGCAATCCGATGCCGTCTGGTCGCTGTCGCCCATGACCATGCAACACGAGCTTGCCCTCGTCGTCCTGCTCGAACAGCTCTACCGCGCCTACACCATCAAACGCGGCGAACCGTACCATCGCTAGGAGAAGTTCCAACGCAGAGACGAAGACGCCGAGAGGAGTCGCCATCTTCATGACTCCTCTGCGTCTCGGCGCCCCGCGTGGTCCGCACGCTAGGCGGCGGCGCGCCAGTGGTTTTCGAGGGTGTCGGCGTCGTCGATGCGCTTGATGGCGTCGAAGATGGTCGCCGCCTCGGGGAAACGACGCCGAAGGTAACTCAGCCACTGCTTGATGCGCCCCGGCTGTGAGAACGGCCGGAAGTCGGAACGCACCGTCTGCCAAAACGCCCGCAGCAACGGCTCCACCTCCGACCACTCCGCCGCCGCGCCGCCCTGCACGGCGCGCGCCAAGCCCGGATCGGCGACGAGACCGCGTCCGAGCATCAGGTCGTCGCAGGTGCTCTCCGCCAGACACCGCTGCGCATCGGCGACCGTCCAGACCTCGCCATTGGCGATCACCGGAATACGCAACGCCGCGCGCACCGGAGCGATCTTGTCCCAGTAAGCCGGCGGACGGTAGCCGTCGCTCTTGGTGCGCGCGTGCACCACCAACTCGGCCGCGCCTCCCGCCTCGGCGGCGAGGGCACAGTCGAGGGTGTACGATTGGCACTTGTAGCCCAAGCGCATCTTGGCAGTCACCGGTAGTTCCTGCGGCACGGCACGACGTACGGCGGCGACTAGACGGCCGATCAACTCGGGTTCGTCGAGCAGCACGGCTCCGCCGCGATGCCGATTCACCGCCTTGGCGGGACAGCCGAAATTGAGGTCGATGCCGGCGGGCCCGAGTTCCGCCAGCTTGGCGGCATTCTCCGCCAAGCAGACTTCATCCGAACCCATCAGCTGCGCCCGCACCGGCACCCCCGAGGGCGTCTTGCTCCCCTGCCGCATCTCCGGCACCAGGCGCAGGAACTCGCGCTCGGGCAACAATTGTCCGGTGACGCGGATGAACTCCGAGACGCACAGGTCGACGCCGCCGAGGCGCGTCAGTTGATCGCGCAGCGGCGCATCACACAGCCCATCCATGGGCGCGAGAAGAATGCGAGGCATGTTCGCAGCGCGACTCGATGCGGGGTTGGCAACGCGCGGATTCAGGCGATGCCGGACCAGTCGTCGGTGGCGCGGGGGCCGGCCGCGGGGCGGACGTCCACCGGGATGCCGGTCAGATGCGACATGCCCGAGACCGGGTCGACCGACGCGACGCCGTCGGCGGCGAGCAGGTTGACGTTGACGCCGCGGGTCTTGCTGGCAACGCCGAGTCCCTTGGCGTGTTGGTGCCCCCAGCCGTGCGGCAACGCCACGGTGCCGGGCATCAGGTCGTCGAGCAGGGCCACCGGCACACGCACCATAGCCGTGGCGCTCTGCACGTCGGCCACGTCGCCCTCGCGCAGGCCGAGCCTTTCGGCATCGTGTGGGTGCATGTAGAGGAAGTTGGTGTCGCGGCCGCCGCTGACGAAGTCCTCGAAGTTGTGGGTCCACGAGTTGTGCGTCGTCACCGAACGTCGCGTGATCAGCTTGAGGCGATCATCGGCGACGGCACGCTCGAACTCGGCCTCGAGGTGCTGCGTTTGCGCCATCAACACCGGCGGCGCCAACTGCAAGCGACCGTCGGGCGTCACGCAACGACTGCCGAGGAAGTCGTTGCCGGCGTGATCGTCACGCAGTACGCCATGGCGTTGCTGCAGCAGATCCTTGAAGCTGCCGCTGCGGGTAATGCGCAGCAAGCCCGATAGCAGCCACTCCTGCGGCACCTCGGGCGACCGCTGCGGCCGGCGCCAGTGGTAAAAACGCCGGAGGCCCTCGACCGCGCTGCTCGCTAGCTTGGAGCCGAAGAGGCCGACGCCACAGGCGCGCGCCAGGTCGTGGTAGATCGTCGCTTCGTCGCGCTGTTCGCCCTGCGGCGGCACGATCGCTTCGGTCGCTTGCAAGTACGGCCGCGCCTGCATGCCGAGAAACAACGGAAAGATGAACGGCAAGTCGGGGCGCTGCAGCGGCGTCGTCGCCGGCAAGACGTAATGCGCCAGCGAGGCGGTCTCGTTGAGGAAGACGTCGACGCACACGAGCAGCTCGAGCTTCTCGAACGCCGCGCGCAGCCGGCCGGCATTCGCCATGGTGATCAGAGGATTGCCGCCGGTGACGAAGAGGCCGCGGACCTGACGTGGTCCGGGCGTGAGGATCTCGTCGGCGAGGATGCCGCCGGGGAAGGCATCGTTGACCGAGCGGAAGCCGCCGACCCGCGAGGTGTGGCTCTTGGTCATGATGCCGTGCTTGGCGCCGAAACGGGCGAAGTCGAAGACCCCCTGCCCGACGAGCGTGCCGCCGCGCCGGTCGAGGTTGCCGGACACGGCGTTGATCACCTCCTGGATCCAGTAGGCCAGGGTGCCGTTGCGGCCCATGTTGACGCCGGTCGAGCAGTACAGCGCCGCGCCGTCGGCCTTGCGGTAGTCCTCGACCATTTGCCGCAACGTCTCGGGGGTGATGCCGGTGACCGGCGCCGTGCGCTCCGGCGTCCACGGACGCGCCAACTGCACGATGTCGGCGAAGCCGTTCATGTGGCGTTCGACGCGCTCGCGCGCGATGCCGCCTTGGGCGATCAGCTCGTTGAGGAAGGAGAGGTAGAAGAAGATGTCGCTGTTCGGGCGCAGGAAGACGTGCTCGTCGGCGACCTTGGCGGTTTCGGTGCGGCGCGGATCGACCACCCAAACCTTGCCGCCGCGCGCGGCGACGGCGCGGATACGCTTCGACGGGTTGGGGACCTGCAGAAAGCTCCACTTCGAGACGACCGGGTTGCCGCCGACGATGATCAGGCACTTCACCCGATCGATGTCGGGGAACGGTTGAGTGAGGGCGAAACCGTAGACCTCGCGCGCCACGGCGAACTTGTTGGCGCAGTCTTGTGTCGCCGAGGCGTACATCGAGTTCGAGCCGATGCCGTCCATGAAACCCTGGGCGAAGATCGGATGCAGGACGCTGAAGCCGGCGGCGGTGCCGACGTACATGCCGATGGCGTCGGGCTCGTGCTCGCCGACCAGCTGCTTCACCTTCGCCCCGATTTCGGCGAGGGCCTGGTCCCACGAGATGCGTTGGAACTCGGCGCCGACGCGCTTGAGCGGGTACTGCAGGCGATCGGGCGAGGCGAGGATGCGGTGCTGCTTGAGTCCCTTGGGGCAGCCGAAGCCGCCGGTGGCGACGTGCGCCGCATCCGGGCGGATGTCGGTGATCTGGCCGTCGACGACGTCGACCTCGAGGCCGCAGAGGGCCTCGCAGATGCGGCAGAAGGTCGTCTTGGTTTCCGTCATCAGCCCCTCCGTGCCGCGCCTCCGTGGTGCGCGCCCGCCGGCGGATGCGCCGGTTCGTAGCGGCAGCAATCGGGCGGGCAGGGCGTCGGGCGCGGGCCGAGTTGGCCGAGGAAGGCGGGCGCGTGGCCGTCGATGCGTTCGAGCACGAGATCGCGGATCATCCGCACGAAACGCGGCGAGTTGCCGGCGGTCTCGGCCCGTTCGAGTTGGATGCCCAGCTCGCGCGCCGTCGCCGCGGCCTGGGTGTCGAGGTCGAACTTGACCTCCATGTGGTCGGCGACGAACCCGATCGGCACCAACAACACGCGCTCGACGCCGCGCTCGGCGAGCTGTCGCAGGGCATCGTTGACGTCGGGCTCGAGCCACGGCTGCGTCGGCGGCCCGCTGCGGCTCTGGTAGACGAGATCCCAGCGCAGATCGGGGGCGATCGCGTCGATCACCAAATGTGCCGCCTCGTTCAGCTGTACGACGTAATCGCAATGCTCGGCCATCGACAATGGGATGCTGTGTGCCGTGAACAGGACGTGCGGCGGGGCCGTGAAGCGTTCGAGCGCGGTGCGGGTTCGCTCGCGCATGGTGTCGAGGAAGCCGGGGTGGTTCCAATAAGGACGGATCTTGTCGATGCGCGGGGCGGCGTCGCCGACCGCGGCGCGGGCTCGTTCGATGTCCTCGCGGTATTGGCGGCAACTCGAAAACGAACTGTAGGCGGCGGTGACGAAGGCGACGGCGTGGCGGACGCCGTCGTCGGCCATCTGCCGCACGGTGTCGGCGAGATAGGGTGCCCAGTTGCGGTTGCCCCAATAGATCGGCAGCGCCGGCCCCTGCTCGGCGAGCAGCGCCTCGAGGTCGGCGATGAGGCGGCGATTGATGGAATTGATCGGACTGATGCCGCCGAAGAGGCGGTACTGCTCGGCCACGACCTCGAGGCGTTGGCGCGGAATGTTGCGGCCGCGGGTGACGTTCTCGAGGAAGGGGATGACGTCGTCCGGTCCCTCGGGGCCACCGAAGGAAACGATCAGCAGGGCGTCGATCGGCGTGCTTTGGCTCATGCTCACGAAGTTCCAATCCTAGGGGCGAAAGCGGGCCCGCGGCCCGAGGGTAGAAAAGTCACGGTAGCCCAAGAATAGCAACGGCTCGCCCTGGGCCGGGCGGCTGCCGCGGTGCACGTGGACACAGTCGAAAAGGAAGAGCACGTGGTCGCCCTCGGGGGCTTCGAGTTCGCGTTCGAGGCGCAGTTCGAAGGCGCACGTGGCGCCGGCGACCAGCGGTGCGCGGGTGACCACCTGCGCCGGGCCGAGTTCGAAGCCGAGACGCTTCGCCTTGCCGCCGCGCCGGCCCGAGAGGTAGCCGGCGCGCACCACCCGCTCGCGTTCGGCGAAGGGGAAGTAGTGCAGCACCGCTTCGCGCTCGCGCCGCAGCAACTCGAGGCTGAAGTTGCGGCGGTCGACCGCCGCGAGGAAGCGGAAGGGTTCCTTCGAGACAGGGGTGCACCAAGCGATCGGGAAGACGTTGTCGGCGACGGCCATCAGGCCGAGGTGCATCGGGTAGAAGCCCGAAAAGTAGGTGGCGTTGCCGCTGGCGTCGGACATCCTTCGACGATGGCGGATCGTCCGAGCGGTGCAAGCCATGGCCGCGTCGCGTCATGCGCCGGCGGTTCCCTTCGGGCGGTCGGATAGGCTAGGGGAGAGCACGTTTCAGAGGAGTCATCGGATGCGCCGTCCTTCCCCTCGTTCCCGCATGGATGCGGGTCTCGTCGCCGCTTGGTTGTCGCTTGCGCCCGTCGCCGCATACGCCCACGGCGTCATCGGCCACATTCACGTCACCGGCTGGGCGGCGCAAAACCTGCCGGAAGGCGAGCTGCGCTCGATCTTCCTCGACCCCGACGTCTACTTGGCCCTGCTCACCGGAGCCATGTTCCCCGATACTGGCTACGCCCTCGACCGGCCGGGTTCGCGCGACTACGCCGAACACGCCCATTGGGAGCCGTTCATCGAGGACTTCATCCAGCACGTGCGCCAAACCTACGGACCGACCTACGACACCAAGGAAGAGCGCATGGTCGTCGCCTTCCTGCTCGGCGCCGCGTCGCACGGGTTGCAGGACGAACTGTTCGACTCGACCTTCCTGTACGAGGTGGAGCAGCGCGACCAAGGCGGGCAGGACATCACCGACCCCGGCACCGACGGCTTCCTCGTGCTGGATGGTCTGTTCCAGATGCTGCCGGGAAACTTCGTGCCGATCGACGACTTGCTGCCGCTGTTCGAAGTGCTGAACAAGCCGATCGACCAGACGTTGATCGAAGATATGGTGCGCATCGTGCGCAACGGTTACGTCAACGACACCCTCGGTCCACGCATCGCCGCCAACAACGGACGGCGCGCCGAAGTACAGATCCCGTGGGCCCGCGCCAATTATCTCGACCCCGGCATCGCCGGTACCCTGCGTTCGGAGATCAAGCCGACCGGGGCGCACATGCAGGCCTTGTGGGACCGGCTGCACGGCCGCTTCGAGGAAGCCAACCTGGTGGTTCACACCTGGCCCGAGGCGCCGCGGCGTCTGCGCGAGGCCGACCACAGAAGCGTCGCCAGCTGGGTGACCATGGTGTTCGGCAAGGGCGTGAAGCAGGACTCCGCGAGCACGGCACTCTTCGATGGACTGGGTGCCCCGCATCCGTTTCAGTTGCGCTACACCCGCTGGGGCGGCACCTCGCGCCTGGTCCGCTATCAGGCGACGGCCGATTACGTCCCCGGAGGGACCTACACCGCGGTGCTGCAGCCCGGTGCGGAGTTGGTGGACGGCTCGCGCACGACGCTGCAGCACGAGGTCGACTTCCAGGTCGAATGCGACGACCCCAACGACCCGACTTGTCCGGTGATCGAGGTGACGGGCGATCCGACGATCCCGGTGCCGACGGCGACCCCGACGCGCACGGCGACCGAAACCCGCACCCCTACCTTGGAGCCGACGGCCACGGCGACGCCGACGCCGACGCTCGAGCCGACGGTGACGCCGACGCGGTCGCGCAACGGCTGCGCCGGTGATTGTGACGGCAGCGGCGCGATCGACGTCGCCGAGCTGCTGTTGGGTGTGCAGATCGCCTTGGGCGCGTCGGTCGATACCTGCGGCAGCCTCGATGACGACGGCGACGGACAGGTGACCGTCGACGAGTTGGTCACTGCCGTCGGTCATGCGCTGCAGGGTTGTCTCGCCGTCGTGGCGAACGACGAGTTCGACGGCTTTCGCCGCGGCGACGTCGAAATCCTGGCGGCCGACGAACTCGACGGGCGCGACAACCTCAGCCCCGAGTCGGCCTTGGCGCGCAAGTACCTGATCGACCAGGTGCGTGGCTTCGCCGTTGGCTTGAACGCCGCGGCGACGGGCGATGCCGCCTACGAGCAGACGTTCGCCCAGGGCACCAACGTGTTGGCCGTCATTCCCGGCAGTGATCTCGCCGATGAGTACGTGATCGTCGGGGCGCACTACGACCACTTCAACGATTGCAACGGCGTCTGCAACGGCGCCACCGACAACGTCGCCGGTACCGCGGCGGTCTTGGCGATCGGCCGCGAACTCGCGGACAATCCGCGCCCGCCGCGCCGTTCGGTGATCCTCGCCTTTTGGGATGCGGAAGAAGACGGCCTGCTGGGCTCGGGTTACTACATCCGCAACCCGCTGGTGCCGGTGAACAAGACGGTGGCCTACGTCAACTTCGACATTCAGGGGGCGAACCTGTTGCCGAGCTTGCGCAACATCAGCTTCGCCGTGGCGCCGGAGACGGGTGGTCCGCGCCTGCTCGAGTTGGTGGAGGAAGCGGCCAGCGGCATCGATTTGAACTTGCGGGCGCTGAGTTTCATCTTCGGCCAAGGGCGCAGCGACTATTTCCATTTCGTCAACGCGCGGGTGCCGACGGTGTTTTTCAGCGACTCGACCGGCCCGTGTTACCACACCTCGCGCGACGACGTTGCGGTGGTCGACTTCGGCAAGCTGGCGAAGCAGAGCGAGATCGGCTCGCGATTGGTGGAGCGTCTGGCGCAGACGGCGGAGTTGCCGCGTTACGTGCGCACGGTGGTGCGGTACGAGGACGCGGTAGCGATCCTCGAGATCGTGCAGAAGGCCTTGGTGGACATCGACCGCTTCCCGGAAGCGGAGCAAACCTTCGTGCGCGACTTCAGCGTGCAGATCGAAGCTGTGGTCGCCGACGGCCCGGAGAAGTTCGACAGCCTCGACGTCGCGACCCTGGCGGGCGGCGTGGTGCGAGTGGTCAGCCTACTGACCGAACAAACCTGCGACGGCTTCCTCGCCCCCACGGAATGAGGCGGGGGCTGGTTTTTCAACGCAGAGACGCCGAGGCGCCGAGAGTGTGGGGGCGGCGGAACCGACGTGGCTAGTCACCGGATTCCTTGCCATTGTATGTCCTAGTGGTGTTCGCGGATCCCTTGGCCAGTCTAACGACACCCACGCCATCCGATCCTCTAGGATGACGTGACCGCCTGGTCGGGCGCGTCTCCATCGGACTTGGTTCGAGCCTCGTCGCCACGTGCTACCCCCCCGACGTAAGTGCGCCCACGTCGCCGGCAATCTTGGTCGCGTTGGGCGGCCTCTAGCCTCGGGTGCTTCCGACGTGAGGTCGCTCGAAAAACCAGCCATGATGCGGGCGCGATGCGAACTTTCCTGAAAATCGGGGCGCTGAGCTTGAGTTGTCTTGGTGCTGGTCTCGAGGTCGCCTCGGCGGTGGAGTCGGCCCGAGTTCAGAAAGTCATCGTCGTCGACGAACCGACCGTCATCGACGTGCCCGTCGTTCTCGACGAGCCCGTCTTTCCAGGGGTCGTTCCACGTCGTCCGGTCCGACTGTGGAGCGGCATCTTCCTCGCGCCAGAGGCAGCGTTCGGCGACTCCAGCGTCAGCCTCATGCGTCCCGAAATTCGCGTCCGCGCCGGCCTACCGTTTTCCGCCAGCGTGAACCTCGAGGTCGCCGCCGATTTCCAGGCAAGTCGCTACGAGGTCACTGGCGACGAAGCCTTGTTCGAGGGCTGCCCGCAGTGTCCCGAACCCAACGACTTTTACTCGACCTCGATCGGAACGCAGGCCGGCATTCGCCTGAACGGCGATCGCCACCTGTTCCTCGCCGCCGAGCAATGGGGCCTACTCGCAGCCCTCTTCACCCGGGCTCGCTGGGAGCCGGGAGCCTTCGTCTCCGGGGTGACTCCGGGCGGCTCGTTGGCCGTCGGCTACCAGATCCCGGATCACCTGCGCCTAGCCGTGGGCGCACGGATCGAGCGTGCGCTCGCCGGAGACGGCATCCGTATCGATCCGACGATCTACATGCGCTGGGACGTCTGGCCACGGCTGCAACTCAAGAGCCGAGGCATGGGCGGAACTCTCGAGTATACGGTGAGCCAACGGTCGGAGGCCTTCCTCACCGGCTTTCGGGAGAGCGAAGCGTTCCGCCTCGAAGACAGGCCTGGGCTCGACGTCGGGGCGACCTTCCGTGACCGCCGCGCCCTCGTCGGCGGGGGCATCATCCTGACGGTGGTGCACTCATTGAAGGTGTCCGCCGAGGTCGGCGCCATCGTCGATCGTCGGGTTGCGGTCAACACGCGCTCCGATGGTCGCCTTGATGCACGTAGCGGCGACCCCTCCCCGTATACGGCACTGCGTGCAGAGGTACGCTTCTGAGTGCGCCAAGGGGCCTGGACGGGATGGCTCCACGCTAGGGGCTTGCCGCCGGTATCGAAGCGGCATGAGCCTCGGGGAGGTTGCGGCCGACCCGAGGTGAACCAGCTTCTGGTGCACGTGGTGGCAGAGCCGTGACTGGGAAAGTAGCGTGGCTCGGACCGGGCCACTCGCTCAGGCTTGCTTGAGCGAGGCCCCGGCGTGGCGGGCGGCGACTTTGCCCAACGCCAGGTAGCCCACGGCCGTGGCGCCCATCACCGCTGCCGCTACCATCCAGGCGTAGGGGATGCCGATCTCGCGCGAGATCAAGCCGAGCACGCACAACCCCATCGCCCCGCCGAGGGTGAACGACATCTGCCGCACCGACAACACTGTCGCGCGCCGCTCCGCCTCGGCGTGCTCGTTCATCCACGCCTGCAACACCGGCTCCGTCAGCCCGTTGCCCACCTCGAACACCAACAAGCCGACCACCACCGGCGCGATCGTCTCCGACGTCGCCGCCAAGCCGATGACGGCCGCCCGCAGCCCGGTCGTCACCGCCAGCACGTGCTCGCGCGGCAACTGCAACAGCCATGGTAACAAGGCACTACCGCCCATCGCCGCCAGGTTGATGAGCGCCCAGATCCACCCCATGATCGCATAGCCCTCCGCCTGCATCGTCCGCAGATGCGGCTGCCAGGTGTGGATCACCGGCATCCAGGCGAAGGCCGCCGTCAGCGTCACCAAGCACAACGAACGCATCACCGCATGCGTACGCACCTCCGTCGCCACATCGCGTACCATCGTCGCAATACCGCGCCGCGCGGCGACCTCTGCCTGCGTCGGGCGGCGGTCCTCCATCAACCAAAAGCCGAGTGCCGCCGTCGTCAGGAACAACGTCACCCCCAACAGCCACGGCCAATGCAGCCCATAGCCGGCGAGGTAGCCGCCGATGACGCCGAACAGGATCATCCAAGCGCGGGTGAGGAACTGGGCCCGAGCGAAGAAGCGCTGCCGCGGGCTATCGTCGCCTTCGTCGCGCATGCCGTCGACGGCCCACGCATCCAGCGCGCCGGTGGCGAGCGTCGTGCCGATGGCGTCGATGAACTCGGCGACGACGAAGGTGACGAAGCTGTCGGCGAAGGAATACAGACCGAAGGCGACGGCCCGCACCAAACAACTGAGCAGGAACGACACCTTGCGGCCGAAGACGTCCGCCACTGCGCCGGTCGGCACCTCGAAGAGGAACGCCGTCACCAGGAAGGTCACCAGCACCATGCTCGCCTGGAACAGGTCGAGGCCGCGCTCGATCAGGAACAAGGCGTAGATGGGGCCGATCCCCGACCACGACGCGTTATAGAGCGACGCGACGAGGTAGTACGTGCGTTCGGTGCGAGTCATGACGAGGCCGGCACCCGTCTATGCCACGGATCGCCGGGCGATACCCGGGGATTCTTTCCACGAACGTGCCGGGGACCCCGCACCTCCGATACGCCTTCGACCATCGCCGGGCGACCTGGAGTGTCGGGTTGTGCTCGACGACGACGGGAAGCCGGCGACGGTGAGGCCTGGTGCCAGGCGCATCCGAGGTCGCGCCACGTCATGCCAGCGGCTCGACGGTCTTCGCGGTTGCGGCAGCGGCGCGCTGTGCCGACTACGCCGGATGACTCAGCCGACGCCGAAGTGACGGCGCAGCGGCACGGTCTCTTGGGCTCGCGAGTCGCGCAGGCGTTCGAGGTCGGCGTCGACCATCATCGCGATCATCGCGGCGAAATCGATGGTCGGCTCCCAACCCAACTCGCGGCGCGCCTTGCTGGCGTCGCCGATGAGATGATCGACCTCCGCCGGGCGCAGTAGGCTCGTGTCCTCGACGACGTAATCGCGCCAGTCGAGTCCGACGTGGCGGAACGCCAAGGCCGCGGCTTCCCGCACGCTGTGCGCCTTGCCGGTGGCGATGACGTAATCGTCGGGTGTCGCGCGCTGCAGCATCAGCCACATGGCGCGCACGTAGTCGCCGGCGAAGCCCCAATCGCGGCGCGCCGCCAGGTTGCCGAGGCGCAGGTCGCGCGCCAGCCCGAGGGCGATGCGCGCCGCGCCATGGGTGATCTTGCGGGTGACGAAGTCGAGCCCGCGGCGCGGCGATTCGTGGTTGAAGAGGATGCCCGAGCAAGCGAACAAGCCGTAGCTCTCGCGGTAGTTGACGGTGATGTAGTGGCCGTAGGCCTTGGCGACGCCGTAGGGGCTGCGCGGGTAGAAGGGTGTCGACTCGCTCTGCGGCACCTCGCGCACGCGTCCGAACATCTCGCTCGACGATGCTTGGTAAAAGCGCGCTCGCGGCGCCGCCAGGCGAATCGCTTCGAGCAAGCGGCTGACGCTGACCGCGTTGAGTTCGGCCGTGAGCATCGGCTGGGCCCACGAGGTCGGAACGAACGACTGGGCCGCGAGGTTGTAGACCTCGTCGGGCTGCGCCCGCTGCAGCAGATGGATCAGCGACATCTGGTCGAGCAGGTCGGCCTCGACGACGTCGATCTCGTCGACCAGGTGGGCGATGCGCGAATGCAGCGGGTCGCTCGAGCGCCGGACCATGCCGAAGACGCGGTAGCCCTTCTCCAGCAAGAATTCGGCGAGGTAGGAGCCGTCTTGGCCGGTGATGCCGGTGATGACGGCGGCGCGCTGGTTCATGCGCGTCCCGCCTGTGCCACGACGTGCGTGACGATGCGTTCGGCGATGGGTTTGCGGGGGAGCGGCAGGATGTGACTGCCGCCGTACCAGAGGATGTCGGGTTCGCCCCAGTGTTGCCAGAGGGCGTGGGGGTGTTCGGGCGGCACGATGCGGTCGCCCTTGCCGGCGACGATCAGCACCCGTTCCTTGGGTACGCGCAGCGCGTGCGCCAGCGGCGAATGCACCCGGTAGGCGGCGCGCAGTTCGTCCTTGGTGTAGGCGAGGTCCGCGGCGCGGCGCATGCGTTGGCTGCGCCCGTGGAAGCGCCAAGCGAGGTCGCCGACGCAGACCGGCGGCACCATCGGGACGACGAACGACCAGTCGCGGCGCAAGCCGGCGAGCAGTGCCGACAGGTAGCCGCCGAGGCTGAGGCCGATGAGCCCGACCGGCGCGCCGCTTTGGTCGCGCAGCCAGTTGGCCACGGCGTGCACTTCGAACACCGCCTGGCGCATCACTTCGTTGAGCTGATCGACGCGCGGCATGGCGAATTTCTCACCCGAGAAGCGGGCGTCGCCCGGCGTGCGCGCCCCGTGCGCCGGCAGCGTCACCAAGGCGACGTCGAGCCCGGCGCGAAACAGTTCGGCGGCGAAGAGGGCGAAGCCGTCGACGCGCGGGTAGCCCATGGTGAAGCCGTGCAGGGCGATGGCGGTGCCGAGCGCCGGTCCGTCGTCGTGCACCCAATGTTCGACGCGGACGGTGTCGTCCTGCGTCGGCGTGGTGCAGCCGGAGTAGGGTACATACTCGGTGGTGAACTGGCGTGCCATGACGGCGCCGCCGGCGAGTCGGCGGCGATGTTGGCTATCGACCTGCACCGGGCGGATGTCGTCGTCGATGAAGGAGAAGTAGCGGCTGGGCTCGCGCCAGAGTCCGGCGGCGATGATGTCCTGCGCCGCGGCGCGCATCGCCGGCAGCTCGTCGGCGTCCGGCAGCAGCACCGCGTCGATGACCCAGGCCATGCCGCGCACCAAGCCGGCGTCGAAGGCGCTGGCCAGGCCGGTGCGGAGCCAGTCGGTCCAGTCCTCGCTGGCGAGGTCCGGGCGGTGCAGTTCCGGCAGTCGGGGTGCCGGCAGGGCGGGAACGGTGGCGTAGAGCGGTTGGGACACGGTTACGGCTCGTCGTCGGTCGTTGGCAAAGCGTACGATTTGCTCCTGACACGTTCCGGCGCGGCTGTCGACTGAAGAATCGCCGGTGCCGGCGTAACGTGGAAGTCGGACGTCGGTAAGCGATGGATCATGCGTGATCGTGCTTCGAATCTCCGGGGTCGAATCGGGGCGGGTCGAGGGGTTGTGCCGCGTCGATCGAATCCGAGGATCGATGCGTGTAGAAGAGTCGCTGGCGGCACCGATGGCCGGACTCTCCGCGAGTCGGGCCGTGGGCGTCGATCCTGCCGCGGGGAAGGCGCGGTACCCGCCGAGCCCGGGGAGGTCCTTCGTCGACCCCGAACCGGCCAAGCAGTAACGAAGGCAGCCCGTGCATCGTAGCAGAACCCCAATGCGCTCCCGCCGACTAGCGACGAACCTTGTCCTTGGATTGGTTGCAGTCTCGTTCGTACCTCTCCTTCTCGAAGCGGGACTCCGCATCTATGCCCGAACCTTCCATCCCAGGCTGACGGTGCTGGACGACGAACTCGGGTGGCGGCACGCCACCAACGTGAGCCGAACCGTCGTCAATGAATTGGGTGAGCAAGCGCCCGTAGTCCTGAATCCGTTCGGATTCAGGGGTAGCCCGAGGGCGATGGGAAAATCACCTGGCCGACGACGCGTGTTGGTGCTCGGAGACTCGTTCACCGAAGGGTTTCAGGTCGGCGATCGAGAGTTGTTCACGGCACGGATGGAGGCGGCCGATCCCAATCTCGAGGTCATCAATACCGGCGTCGGTGGCTGGGGGACGGTGCAGCAATACTTGTTCCTCGTGGACGAGGGACTTCAGTTCGATCCCGACCTCGTCGTTCTCATGGTCTTCGAGAACGATCTGAGCGACAACATTCTTTCTTGTTCTCCAGGCTTTGGTCCTCGGCCGCACGCGAGGCTGGAGCAAGAACGGTTGCAGCTCGTCGAAGCTCTCGATCCGTCGGATCACGAAAAGTACATCGTGCCGCTTCCGTTCCGCAACGAGCTGCATCGATACAGCTACGTGTACTATTTCATCAACTCGCGCATCTATCAGCGGATCCTGTCCGATGAAATGACGGCCATGCATGAAGCCGACAAGAGCAGGATCGACGAGGAAACCCGATACAGGATTTTGGGCGAAGTGATCGGCAAGATGGCGGGACTCCTCGAGCGGAAGGGGATCGGCTTTCTGGTGGTGGCCATACCCAATCGTGACGATACGCGTCGTGGTCGGTCGGAAACCGTGGAGGTTGTCGGCAGACTGTGCGCCTCCCGGAACATCGAACATCTATCCCTACTGGACGGGTTGCACGCCGAAGCCGCCGCCGGAGTCCAGCTGTATTTCCCGCAGGACATCCATTGGACGAAAGAGGGACACAGGGTGGCGGCTAGGGAGGTCTTGCAGCGTCTGCAGTCGTTTCCATGGTGATCGTGTGACGTCCTGCCGGGGTTGCTCCCCGTAGCGGGAAGGAAGCTAGCGGGACACCCACCATCGATTAGGCGGCACCGTCTTTCCTGGAGGAGGAGGGATCGGGGTGGGTGTCCGGGCAAGCCGGGCGGGCGAGGTGGGTGTCCTGGCAAGGCGCGGTCCTGGTCGGATCGGCTACCTCGGCGGCTCGCCGGGGTGGATGGTCGTCGTGGGCCAGTACCCGGATGTCGGTCACGCGTCGAGTTCGACGGGACAGCCGCGAGCGGCCGAGGTGTAGGCGGCTTCGGCGAGGCGCTGGGCTTCGAGGCCGAGGCGCAGGTTCGGCTGCGGCGGGCGGCCGGCGCGCACGGCTTCGACGAAGGCAAGATCCTGCACCATATAAGGAAGGCCGAACCAATCGCGCAGCGGGTGGTTCTCGGCGTCGTGCAGCGCCAGGAAACGGCGAAGCACCTCCTCGGAGCCCCACTCGGATTCGGCCTCGTCGCCCAACTGGAAGCGCAGGCTGCCGAGCATGTCATGGTCGCTGGCGACGAAGGCACGCTGGCAGAACACCTCCAGGCGCCGGTTCGACGGGCGCTGCACCATGTCGTGCCAGACATTGACGAGCTGCGCCTGCAGACCGTCGGCGAAGGTGAGTTCGACCGCGATGTAATCCTCGACGCCGGGATGGCCGGCGACGTTGCGCTGCCAGGCGCGCAAGCTGCGCGGCGGCCCGAAGAACCACGTCAGCAGGTCGAGATCGTGTACCCCATGCTCGATCAGCGTGCCGCCGGCGGTGCGCGAGCGATCGGCGCGCCACGCGGTGGCGTGCAGGCCGCGGATGGGAAAGCACTGGTCGTCGCGGAAGACGACCGCCAGCGGCCGGCCGACGTCGGCGTCGAGCAGGCGTTGCCGCATCAAGGTGTAGACGGGCGAATAGCGCAGCACCAGGCCGATCTGCGCCAGGCAGCCGGCGGCTTCGACGGCTTCGACCATGCGCCGGCCCTCGGCGTACGACATCGCCAGCGGCTTTTCGCAGAACAAGTTGAGGCGGCGCGTCGCGGCGGCTTCGACGAGTTCGGCATGGGCGTGGGTCGGGGTGCAGACGAAGAGCGTGTCGATTTCGGCATGGGCGAGCAGCGCGTCGGCGTCGGCGTAGGCCTCGCGGAAGCCGAAGTCGGCCCGCACCTTGGCGCGCACGTCGGAGTCGGTGTCGGCGACGGCGACGAGTTCGAGCGAACCGGGCAGGGCGCGGGCGATCTCGTGCAACATGAGCGCGTGGGTGGTGCCGATGACGCCGGCCCCGACGACTCCGATCCGCAGGGTCTGCATACGCTCCCTCACCGCGGCCCGACGATGCCGCGCAACACCGACACGTCGTGCGAGGCGTGATTGACCACCGCCAAGTCGGGCACGCCGTTGCGGTCGAAGTCTCCCGCCAGGATGCCGACCGGGTTGTCTCCCGCCAGATAGCGCCGCTGCAGGCCGAAGCCGCCGCTACCGACCCCGATCAGCACCGACACGTCGTCGGAGTTGCTGTTGGCGACCGCGAGGTCCGGATCACCGTCGCCGTTGAGGTCGGCGATCGTCACCGCCGAGGGAAAGTTGCCGACGGTGTAACGCTGCGCCGGCGCGAAGGTGGCGTCGCCGTTGCCGAGGAGCACGGCCACCTCGAAGGCGGCGCTGTTGGCGACGACCATGTCCTGCGCGCCGTCGCGGTCGAGGTCGCCGAGGGCCACATGGACGGGGCGATTGCCGACTTCGATGCGTCGTTGGCCGGCGAAGGTGCCGTCGGCGCGACCGAGCAGGATGGAAACATCGTCGGATACGGCGTTGGTGACGACCACGTCCGGCCACGCGTCGGCATTGAGCCTGCCGACGGCGAGGGCGACGGGTTGGGTGCCGGCGCCCCAGCGCTCGTCCGGCAAAAAGCGTCCGTCGCCGAGGCCGATGCTGAGGCCGACGGCGTCGCTGCCGGGAACCCCCGAAAGCACGTCGAGCACGCCGTCGTCGTCGATGTCGGCCACGGCGATGCCGCGGCGCGCGGCGCCTGGCGGCAAGGACTCGGCGCGCGCTGCGAGAGTACCGTTGCCGAGGCCGAGCATGGCGCTGACCTCCTGGGAATCCTCGTGGATCGTCACCACGTCGAGCAGTCCGTCGAAGCCCGTTTCGCCGACGGCGAGACCGCTCGGCTCGGCGCCGACCGCATAACCCTGGCGCGCCGCGAAGCCGCCGGCACCGTCGCCGAGGAACACCGAGATCGACTCGGCTTCCCCGTCCGCCGTCAGCAGGTCGAGCTTGCCATCGACATTGAAATCGACCACCGCCAGCGCGTTGGGGCCGAGCCCCGAATCCAAGCGGAGTTCGGCGACCAAGCCGCCGGTGGTGGCGCCGGGGAGGATGGAGATGTCGTTCGAACCGCCGTTGACGCTGACCGCGTCGAGGCGCCCGTCGCCGTTGAGGTCGCCGAGGGCGACGCCGCGCGGGGCGACGCCGGAGCGAATGCGCCTCTCGGCGCCGAGCCTGCCGTCGCCCAGGGCGCGCAGCTCGGAGAGGTCGTCGGTGTTGGCGTTGGCCGAGACGACGTCGTCGGCTCCATCGCCGTCGAGGTCGGCGATGGCCAGCGCTCCCGGTTCTTCGCCGCAGGGGAAGCGCTGTTGCGCCGTGAAGGCGCCGTTGCCGGTGCCGAGCAGCACCGACAGGTCGTTGGAGTTCTCGTTGGCGACGACCAGGTCGGGGATGCCGTTGCGGTCGATTTCGCCGACGACGACGGCCGACGGGCCGTCGCCGGCGGCGAAGCGGCGTTCGGCGGCGAATCGTCCGTTGCCGTCGCCCAGCAGGACCGAAACATCGTCCGAGTTCTCGTTGGCGGTGGCGAGGTCGAGGTCGCCGTCGTCGTCGATGTCGGCGGCCGTCAACGACCGCGGGAAGTTGCCGGCGTCGTAGCGGACCTGGGTGGCGAAGGTGCCGTTGGGGCGGCCGAGCAGCACCGATACGTCGCGCGACACGGCGTTGGCCGTGGCGAGGTCGGCGCGACCGTCGCCATTGAAGTCGGCGGCTACGACGGCGGTCGGGAAGGTGCCGGTTTCGAGGCGCTTTTCGGCGGCGAAGGTGCCGTTGCCGCGGCCGTAGAGGAGCGACAGGTCGCCCGACGAGAGGTTGGCGACGACGACGTCCAGGTGGCCGTCGCCGTCGAGGTCGGCGACGGCGAGGGAGCCCGGTCGGTCGCCCACGCCGTACAGGACCTGCGGGCCGAAGCTGCCGTCGAGGTTGCCGCGTAGGAACGAGACGTCGTCCGAGGCGGCGTTGACGGTGAGCACGTCGACCAGGCGGTCGCCGTCGATGTCGGCGAGGGCGACGCCGCGCGGATCGCGGCCGCTGGTGAACTTGGCACCCGGATAACGGACGACGGGTCGGTCGTTGACCAGCGGGCAGCCGGTGAGCGCGGCGCTGACCACTTGCAGAATCTCGTCGACGGTGACGGCGGCGTCGCCGCTCGTGTCGCAGGGCTGGCAGCCGGTCGCGGCGAGGGTGCCGAGGGCGATGTTGACGCAGACGAGCAGCTCGTCGACGGTGACCGTGCGGTTGTTGCTGCAATCCCCTGGGCAGGTCTGGGCTGCGGCGGTGGAGCTGGCGAGCGCCAGGGCGGCGCAGAGCATGCGGAAGCGCGACATCGGTGGTGGGCTCGTGGCCGTCTCTCTTAGCCGAAAAGGTGAGGCTGCCGGAAGCGTTTCGATCGCCTCGCTCGGCCAGGGCGGGCGAGGCCCATTCCAGCGAAGGTCTTGCCGCGGGGCGCTTCCCGCTCGCGCTGTCAGTTCGGCTCGGCTACCCTGCCGGACGATGAGGCGACGACACGAACGGCGAGGCGAGCGATGAGCGAAGGTGGCGGGGCCGCGGTGCGCGGCCGGCAGTACCTGTTCGGCGGGTTCTTCTTCGCGGTGCTCTTGTTCCTGCTTTATCAGTTCTACGTCGTCTTCTCCTTCTTTCTGGTGCCGCTGGCCTGGGCCGGTCTGTTGGCGCTGGTCTTCTTTCCCTTGTTCCAGCGTACCGTCACCCTTCTGCGTGGTCGCGCCGGGCTGGCGTCGTTCCTCTTCACCACGGCAGTGATCCTTGTGGTGATCGTGCCGACCATCCTGTTGTTGCTGTCGCTGGCGCGTGAATCGGTGCAGTTCGTGCAACGCATTCAGTCGGCCTACGAGACCGGAGAAATGGTGCAGTGGCTCGACACGGTGCGCGCCTCGCGGGTTGGTCACCTGTGGGAGCGGGTGGCGCCGATCCTGCGCGAGTGGAAGATCGACCCCGCCACCGTGGGCCTGAGTGCGAGCAACTCGGCGAGCCAGTTCCTCGTCGGACAAGTCGGTTCGCTGGCCACCAACGCGCTGCGTTTCGTGGGCAACTTCTTCCTCGTCACCTTCGCCTTGTTCTTCTTCTTCCGCGACGGAGAACGCATGGTGCACGGTTTCCATGATCTGTTGCCGATGGAGCCGCACCACAAAGATCTGATCCTCAATCGGCTGTACGACGCGCTGTCGGCGGTGGTGCAGGGCACGCTGGCGACCGCGGTGGTGCAGGGCTTGTTGGCGGGTGTCGGCTTCTGGCTGGCGGGCGTTCCCTTCGCGGTGCTGTTGGGCGGATTGACGGCGTTGGTGTCGATGATCCCGTTCGGCACGCCGCTGGTGTGGATCGGCGCCGTCGTCTATCTCTGCCTGGCCGAAGCGTTCGGCCGGGCCGTTTTCGTCGCCGCGTGGGGGATCCTGATCATCGGCAGTGCCGACAACGTCATCCGCCCGCTGATCATCGGCGGCCGCACCGAACTGCCGACGGTATTCCTCTTCTTCGGCATCCTCGGTGGGCTGCAGGCGTACGGCTTCCTCGGCATGTTCGTCGGCCCGGTGGTGATCGCCATCTTGGTGACCTTCCTGCGCATCTACCGCGAGGAATACGCCGGCACGGACGTGCGGCGGATTCTTTTGGGATGAACCGCATGCGCCACTCTCTGTGCCGCGCCGCCGTGCTGCTCGTCCTGTGGGCACTGCCGGCGGCGGCGCTGTCGCCCCAATTGCAGTCGAGCTTGCGGCGTGTCGCTGGGGTCGACGCCGTCGTGCATGCAGTCGATCCGGCGGGTCGTGTTCTGGTCGACCTCAACGGCGGGCGCGGCTTCGTGCCGGCGTCGACGATCAAGGTGTTCACCGCCCTGCTGGCACTCGAACACCTCGGCCCCGACCATCGCTTCGTCACCGCCTTCGGACTCGACGACGACGTCCTGGTGATTCGCGGCGGCGGCGACCCGTACCTCGTTTCGGAGGAGATCGACGCCATCGCGCGCCAACTGGCGCCACGCCTGCAGGGGCGGGTTCTCGCCGGGGTGGCGATCGACGATTCCTACTTCGGCGCGCCGCTGCGGGTGCCTGGCGTCGGACGCTCGACCAACCCGTACGACGCGCCGAGCAGCGCCACCGCGGTCAACTTCAACACCATCGGCGTGGTCAAACGCGGCGGTCGCATCGAGTCGGCCGAGCCGCAGACGCCGCTGACGCCGCATGCGCTCGCTCTCGCGCGTGGGTTGCGCTTCGAACGGTCGCTGCGCTTTCAGATCGGTGAGGACCCGGCGGACGTGCGGCGCTACGTCGGCGAACTGTTCGCCGCCAAGTTGCGGCAGGCTGGGGTGCGGGTCGGGACGTTGGTGCGGGCTGGGCGGCTCGACGCAGCGGCGCCGCTCTACGTGCACCAGAGCAGTCGGCCGTTGTACGAGGTGTTGCGCGCCATGTTGGCGGTGTCGAACAACTTCATCGCCAACCAAGTCTTTCTCAGCCTGGGTGCCGAGGTCGAAGGGGCGCCGGCGACGTTGGCCAAGAGTGTGCGGGTGGCGCGCCGCTTCCTGCAGCAGCATCCGGATCTCGACGGGTTGCACGTCGTCGAAGGGTCGGGATTGGCGTACGAGAATCGCGCCACGGCACCGGCGATGGCGGCCCTGCTGGCGCATTTCGCGCCGCATCGCGGCTTGCTCAAGCTGGAGCACCACACGCGGCACAAAACCGGCACGCTGAAGAGCGTGGCGTCGTTGGTGGGCTACTTGGAAAGCGCGCGCCACGGCATCGTGCGCTATACCATTGCCTTGCCCGGCGGCATGCAGGCGCGCCGCTGGCAGGTCGTCGAGGCCCTCCGTCGCGGGCTTTAGCGCGTCGTCGTCGCACCACTTGCACGAGGAATGGCGGCGCGTACAGTCCGCCGTCATGAATCGTGCCCTGAAGATCGTGCTGCCATGCGTGCTCCTCGCCGTGGGTGTCGGCGGCGCGTGGGTGCTGTTCGTTACGGCGCCCGAGATCGAGGAACGGCCGCCGACGGCGGTGGCACCGCTGGTCGCGGTCGCGGCTCTCGAACCTCAAACGCTGCGGCTCAAGGTACATTCGCAAGGTACGGTCGTGGCTCGCACCGAAAGCGATCTCGTGCCGCAGGTGTCGGGTCGGATCGTCGAAGTGGCCCCGTCGTTCGTCTCCGGCGGCTACTTCGACGCCGACGAGGTGTTGCTGCGCATCGATCCGGCCGACTACGAGGTGGCTCTCGAGCGGGCGCGTGCCGGGCTGGCGCGGGCGGAAAGCGATTCGGCGCGGGCCTCCAAGGAACTCAAGCGCCTGCGCGGTCTTTCGGCCGATGGCATCGCGAGTCAATCACAGCTCGACGACGTCGAGCGCGCGGCCAACGTCGCCGCCGCGGGTCTGCGCGAAGCGCAGGCACTGCTCGAACAAGCGCAACGCGACCTCGAGCGAACGCAGGTGCGCGCGCCGTTCGCCGGCCGGGTGCGCGAAGAGCGGGTGGACCTGGGCCAGTTCGTCAACCGCGGTGCGCCGGTGGGGACGATTTACGCGATCGATCGGGCCGAGGTACGGCTGCCGATCGCCGACGAGGAATTGGCGTTTCTCGAGTTGCCGATGTGGCATAGGGGCGACGCGGATCTCCCCGGGCCGCAAGTGCGGCTGCGCGCGAGCTTCGCCGGCATGGCGCACGAATGGGACGGACGCGTCGTGCGTACCGAGGGTGAGATAGATCCACGCAGCCGCATGGTTCACGTCGTCGCCCAAGTCGACGACCCCTATGGCGGCGACGGCGAGCGGCCGCCGCTGGCGGTGGGGCTCTTCGTCGAGGCCGAGATCGACGGACGCGAGGTGCGCGACGTCGTGGTCGTGCCGCGCCAGGCCATGCGCGACCATGAACACCTTCTGGTCGTCGACACCACGGATCGCCTGCGCCTGCGGCGGGCCGAGGTCGTGCGCTATCGCAACGCGGAAGTCGTCGTCGCTGCCACCAGCCTGCAAACGGGTGATCGTGTCGTCCTCACTGGGCTCGAGGTGGCGGTCGACGGGATGCAGGTGCGACCGGTGGCACGCGGCGGCGAGGCGAGGACGGCGAACCCATGAAGGCGGCGGTCGCGTGGTTCGCGCGCAACAGCGTTGCCGCCAATCTGCTGATGCTGGTGTTCGTCGTCGGTGGGCTGATCTCACTGCCGTCGATTCCGCAGAAGACGTTCCCCGACGTCGACGTCGACATCGTCAGCGTCGCCGTCGAGTATCTTGGGGCGGCACCGGAAGAGGTCGAGGAGGGCGTCTGCATTCGCATCGAGGAGCAGGTCGACGGCATCGACGGTGTCGACCGCATTCGCTCGACGGCCAACGAAGGCTCGTGTGTCGTGCTCGTCGAGTTGCTCGCCGGCACCGACGTCGAGCGCGCCTTCACCGACATCAAAAACCGGGTCGATGCCATCAATACCTTCCCGGCGGAGACCGAGAAGCCGATCGTCGCGCGCGTGACGGTGCGGCGACCGGTGGTGGACATCGCCCTGTCGGGTGACGCCGACGAGCGCAGTCTGCGGGCGGTGGCCGAGCGCGTGCGCGACGACCTCTCGGCTCACCCGGCGATCACCCAGGTCGACGTCGCCTTGGCCCGCCCCTTCGAAGTGTCGATCGAGGTCTCGGAGGACTCGCTGCGCCGTCATCAGCTCACCTTCGAGGACGTCGCCGCCGCGGTGCGCCGCTCGTCGCTCGACCTGCCGGGAGGCACGATCGACAGCGAGGGCGGCGAGATTCTGCTGCGTACCAAGGGGCAAGCCTATCGCGGGCCGGAGTTCGAGAAACTCGTGGTGATGACTCGGCCTGACGGCACCCGCATCACGCTAGGCGACGTCGCCACCGTCGTCGACGGTTTCGAGGACACGGACGTCTCGGCGCGCTTCGACGGCGAGCGGGCGATGTTGGTGCAGGTGTTCCGTGTCGGCGACCAGGACGTGATCGAAATCTCCGAGGCGGTGAAGGAGTACGTGCGCCAGGCGAAGTTGCCGGAAGGGATTCGTTTGACCGTTTGGGAAGACGATTCGAACGTGCTCCGCGGGCGCCTGGCGACGATGCTCAGCAACGGCCAGAGCGGCTTTTTCCTGGTGTTGGTGGTGCTGACGTTGTTCTTGCGTACGCGGCTCGCGTTCTGGGTGGCCCTCGGGGTGCCGGTATCGATCCTCGGCTGCCTGGCGTTCTTCACCCCCTTCGGCATCTCGATCGACGTGATCTCGCTGTTCGCCTTCATCGTCGTGCTCGGCATCCTGGTCGACGATGCCACCGTCGTCGGGGAGAGCGTCTACAGTCACCAGGGTACCCAGGAGAGTTGGCTCGAGGCGGCGGTGGCCGGTACCCGCGAGGTGACGGTGCCCGTCGTCTTCGGAGTGTTGACCACGGTGGCGACGTTCCTGCCGATGGTCTTGCTGCCCGGCCCAATGGGTCAGGTGTTCGGCGTCGCCGGTACGGTGACCATCATCTGCCTGTTCGTCTCGGTGGCAGAGTCGCAGTTCTGCCTGCCGGCCCATTTGGCGCACAGCCATGACGATGACCGGCCGCCGCGGACGTCACTCGGACGCGCCTGGCGACGCCTGCAGGACCGCACCGGGGCCAGTCTGCTGACGTTTCGCGATCGTTATTATCGGCCGACCTTGGTGCTGGCGCAGGAGTGGCGTTACGCCACGGTGGCGCTGGCGGTGGCCACGTTGCTGTTGGCGTTCGCCATGCTCGGCAGCGGTCGCATGAAGTTCTCGTTTTTCCCGCCGATCGAGGCGGATTACCTCGCCGCACGTTTGACGATGCCGCTCGGTACGACTGCGGACGTGACGGCGGAGGCCGTGCGCCACATCGAGGCATCGGTGGCGCAGCTGCGCGCCGAACTCGACCCGCAGTATGCCCCACCGGGGGGTAGCTTGGTGCGCCACGTGTTGGCGTCGGTCGGGGCCCAGCCGGTGAAGGATCGGCAGTCGGATCGGCCCGAGTCGGCGGGTGCGCCCGGCAGTTCGGGGGGGCATCTCGCCGAGGTCGTGTTGTCGCTGGTGCCGTCGGAGGAACGTTCGATCAGCACCAGTCAGATCGCCCAACGCTGGCGCGAGATCGTCGGCTCGGTCGCCGGCGCGACGGAACTGTCGTTCGCCTCCGACCTGTTCTCCGCTGGCGATGCGATCGACGTGCAATTGCAAGGGTCCAATATCGATGAGCTCAGTCGCGCGGCAGCGGCGGTCAAGGCCGAGTTGGCGCGTTTTCCCGGAGTCGTCGACATCACCGATTCGTTCCGCGCCGGCAAGGCGGAGATGAAGCTGTCGATTCACTCCAGCGCCGAGTATCTCGGCCTCTCGCTGCAAGACTTGGCGCGCCAGGTGCGGCAAGCATTTTACGGGGAAGAGGCGCAGCGCATCCAACGTGGACGCGACGACATTCGCGTCATGGTCCGCTACCCCGAGGAGGAGCGACGTTCCCTCGGCGACCTCGACAACCTGCGCGTGCGCGCCGCCGACGGGGCGGAGGTCCCGTTCGCTACGGTCGCCGATGCGCAACTGGGGCGTGGTTATTCGAGCATTCGGCGGGCCGACCGCAAGCGGGTGGTCAACGTCACCGCCGACGTCGACCGGACGCTGACCACGGCCAATGCCGTCTTGGACGAACTGACGCGCGAGAGTCTGCCCACGATCCTGGCGGACTATCCATCGGTGACGTACGACCTCGAAGGCGAACAGCGCGAGCAGAGTCGCACCCTCGAGAGCTTGGCGAGAAGCTATTTGCTGGCGCTGTTCCTGGTGTACGCCTTGTTGGCGATCCCGCTGGGTTCGTATGGCCAGCCGTTCATCATCATGAGCGTCATCCCGTTCGGCATCGGCGGAGCCATCGCCGGGCACATCTTGATGGGGCGCGACCTGAGCATGATGTCGATCATCGGTATCGTCGCCTTGTCGGGCGTCGTGGTGAACTCCAGCCTGATGATCGTGCACTTCGTCAACGAACATCGCAGCTCGGGCGTGGCCCTGCACGATGCCGTGACCGAGGCCGGCGTGCAGCGCTTCCGGCCGATCGTGCTGACGTCGCTGACGACCTTCGCCGGACTCTTTCCACTGATGTTGGAAAAAAGCGTGCAGGCGCAGTTCTTGATTCCGATGGCGATCTCGCTCGGGTTCGGGGTGATCTTCGCCACCCTGATCACGTTGCTGGTCGTGCCGGCGGGCTATTGCATTTCGGAGGATCTGCTCGAGTGGCTGCGACCGTCGCGCCAGGCGACGCCTTCCGTCGATGCCTGAACGGTCGTCGTGACAATCGACACACACGCGCGCGTCGCCTATAGTCCTGTGCGGATTCACTTCCGAGTCCCGTAAACCTCGAGATTCCCGCACCGATGCTCGCTCGCAATCTGTCACTTGCCCTGGTGTTCACGCTGTTCGCTGCCTGTTCGAAGGAAACCAAAGCCCCTCCGCCGTCGGGGCCGCGGCCGGTGCTGGTCGATCTGCACACGGTCGTGGAAGAGCCGATCGAGGACGTCGTCCAGCTGGTCGGCGCACTGACGGCGGTCGAGTCGGTATGGGTGCGGCCCGAGACCGAGGGGGTGGTCGACAGCATCGCGTTCCAGGAAGGGGAGAGCGTGCGCGCCGGTGAGCCGCTGGTGCAGTTGCGCAACGCCGAAGAGGCGGCGCGCTTGGCGGAGGCAGAGGCAGAGTTGGCGTTGGCGCGGCACGAGTTCCACCGCGCCGAGACGCTCGCCGCCAAGCGCAGCTTGTCGCAATCCGAACTCGACCGCGCCCGCGCCACCATGGAAGTCGCCGCCGCCCGACGCGACTGGCGCAAAGTGGTGCTGGCGCGCAAGCAGGTGCGGGCGCCGTTCCACGGTGTGCTCGGCGAGCGTCTGGTGTCGCCGGGGGATAGCGTCGAGCGGTCGACCGACTTGGTGCAGATCGACGCCATCGACGAACTGCGCTTGGTCTTCACCCTGCCCGAGATCGCCGTCGGCCTCGCCCGCCCGGGGCTGCCGCTGGAAATCGAGGTCGTGCCGTTTCCGGGGGAACGTTTCCCCGGGAAGATCGACTTCGTCGCGCCGACGGTGGAGCCGCGGAACCGGCGCTTGCTGGTGAAGGCACGTGTGCCCAACCGCGACCACCGGCTGCGGCCGGGCCTGTTCGCCAAGATCTTCGCAACGGTGGCGGAACACCCCAAGGCCATCGTCGTGCCGGAAACCGCCGTCGCCTACGATCCGCAGGGTGCCTTCGTCTGGCGTGTCGGCGCCAACGATCAGGCCGAGCGCGTCGCCGTCGAACTCGGCATTCGCAACGCCGGGCGCGTCGAAATCACCCGTGGGCTCGCCACCGGCGACCGCATCGTCTCGGCTGGAACCCACAAGGTCATGGCGGGGTCGCTGCTGCGCCCTGCGGCGGCCGCCGCACCGCAAGCCTGATCCGAGCGTCACATGAGGCTGTCGCAAATCTGCATCGAACGGCCGGTCCTCGCGACCGTGCTGTCGCTCGTCATCGTCTTGCTGGGCGCGATTTCCGTGTTCCGCTTGCCCAATCGGTTGTATCCCGACGTCGAGGCGCCGGTGGTGTCGGTCACCACGGTTTTGCCCGGCGCGGCGCCGGAGGTCGTCGAGACGTCGGTGACTCAGCCGCTCGAAGATCAATTGATCGCCATCGAAGGCGTCAAGCACGTCACCTCTCTCAGCCGCGAGCAGGTGTCGCAGATCACCGTCGAGTTCGAGCTGTCGCGCGACGTCGACGTCGCCGCCAACGACGTGCGCGACCGGGTTGCACGCGCCCGTAACGCCTTGCCGGAAGAGGTCGACGAGCCGATCGTCGCCAAGCGCGACGCCGACGCGTCGCCGGTGTTGTGGCTGGCGTTGTTTTCGGACCGTTACACGCAGGTCGAGATTTCGACCCTCGCCGAGACGTTGATCCAGGATCGACTCGCCAAGCTGCCCGGGGTGTCCGAGGTCGTCATCGCAGGAGAACGCCGCTACTCGATGCGCATCTGGCTCGACAACGTACGCATGACGGCGCACGGCATCGTCGTCAGCGACGTCGCCGAGGCGCTGCAGCGGGAGAACGTCGACATCCCGTCGGGGCGCGTCGAAGGGATGCAGCGCGAGTTCACCGTGCGCACCTTGGGCGAGTTGAAGACGGCCGAAGCCTTCGGCGCCTTGGCCGTCGCCAGCGTCGGCGGCGAGCCGGTGTATCTGCGGGACATCGCCGAAGTCGAGGCGGGACCGGAGGACGAGCGCAAGATCGTGCGCTTCAACGGCAAGAACGCCGTCGGACTCGGTGTCGTCAAGCAGTCGAAGGCGAACACGCTCGAGGTGGTGGACTCGGTGTTTCGCGAGATCGAAGACCTGCGCGAGTCGTTGCCGCCGGGGGTCGAGGTCGATTCGGCGTTCGACAGTTCGATCTTCATCCGCGAGTCGCTCGAAGACGTGAGCACGACGATTCTCGAAGCGGTCGTGCTCGTCGTCGCCGTCATCTTCCTGTTTCTGCGCAAGTTCCGTGCGACGATCATTCCGGCCGTGGCGATTCCGGTGTCGCTCATCGGAACGTTCACGGCGCTGTACTTCCTCGATTTCAGCATCAACACGCTGACGCTGATGGGGTTGACGCTGGCGATCGGATTGGTCGTGGACGACGCCATCGTCGTGCTCGAGAACATCACACGTTGGGTGGAGTTGGGGCTGCCGCCCTTCGAGGCGGCGCGCAAGGGGATGGAAGAGATCTCCTTCGCGGTGGTCGCGGCGACGGTCGCGACGGTGGCCGTGTTTCTGCCGCTGGCCTTCCTCAACGACACGACCGGCCTGCTGTTCCGCGAGTTCGGCATCACCGTCGCGGTCTCCGTCGCCATTTCCGGCTTCGTGGCCCTGACGCTGTCGCCGATGTTGTGTGCGCGCATTCTTCGCCACGATGGAGAAGAGAAGGGCGTACGCGCTTGGTTGGCGCGCGGCTTCGACGGGTTGAGCAACGGCTATGCGCGCGCCCTGGGGCCGACTCTGCGGTGGCGCGGCGTCGTGCTGCTGATCGGCGCGCTATGGGTCGGCTTGGGCGTCGGCTTGCTTTGGGTCGTCGATACCGAGTTCATCCCCACCGAGGATCGTGGCGCGGTCGTCGTCTTCACCCTGGCGCCCGAGGGCAGCACGATCGATTACACCGCCAAGTACCAAGAACAAGTGGAAAGCATCGTTCTCGGCACGCCGGAAGTCGCCAAGGCGTTCTCGGTCGTCGCCCTCGGCATCGGTACGCCGGGCCTCGTCAACGAAGGCGGACTCTTCACCAGCCTGGTGCCGCGCGAGCAACGGCAGCGCACCCAGATGGAGGTCGTCGACTGGCTGCGCGAAGAGTTCTCGCGCGTCGGTGGCGTGATGGCGTTCCCGTCGAACTTGCCGGCACTCGGCCAGTCCAACAACTCGGCGCCGGTGTCCCTGGTGATCCAAGGGCAGGACGTGCGCAAGCTGGCGCAGTATGCGGAACAGATCGTCGCGCGCGCCGGCGCCATTCCCGGACTCGTCGGACTGCGTAGCGACTTGTTCCTCAACAAGCCGCAGCTGGACGTGCAGATCGACCGTGAGCGCGCCAGCGACGTCGGCGTGTCGGTGCGCCAAATCGCCAGCGCGCTGCAGATTCTCTTCGGTGGCCTCGATCTGTCGACCTTCAAGCTCGGTGGCGAGACGTACGACGTCATCGCCCAGTTGCGGCAGCCGGAGCGCGCCACGGCGCGGGATCTGTATGGGGTCTTCGTGCGCGGGCGGGATGATCCGCTGGTGCCGCTCGGGTCGGTGGTGCGCGTCGAAGAGACCGTGACGCCGCGTGGGCTGCCCCACTTCGATCGTGCGCGCTCGGCGACGATCACCGGTCAGCTGATGCAAGGGGTCGCGCTCGGCACGGTGCTCGAACAGGTGCTGGCGATCGCCGAGGACGTACTGCCGGACGGTGAAGGCTATCGGGTGACGCTCTCGGGTGAGTCGGAGAGCTATCGTGAATCGAGCAGTGCGTTGTTGTTCGCTTACGTACTGTCGGTCGTCGTGATCTACCTGGTGTTGGCGGCGCAGTTCGAGAGCTTTCTGCATCCGGTGACGATTCTAGTCGCCGTGGCGCTGTCGTTCACCGGCGCGTTGTTGGGGCTGTGGCTCACCGGCGGCACGCTGAATCTGTTCAGCGAAATCGGCTTGGTGATGTTGGTCGGACTGGTGACCAAGAACTCGATCCTGATCGTCGAGTTCGCCAACCAACTGCGCGAGCAAGGATTGAGCTTGGTCGAGGCGACGTTCGAGGCCTCGCGCACGCGTTTCCGTCCGATTCTGATGACTGCGTTGGCGACGGTGGTCGGCATCTTGCCGATTGCGCTCGGCGGCGGCGCCGGTGGGGAATCGCGCGCTCCACTGGGTGTGGCGGTCGTCGGCGGGATGGTGTTTTCGAGTCTGCTGACGTTCTTCGTCGTGCCGGTGACGTACGTCGTTTTCGAACGACTGCGCGAACGACTGTTGGGGAGCAAGGCTCGCTAGCCTCCCGCCCTGGCCCAAGCCCTGGCCTACGTGTCGTGAGACCAGGGCTCGGGCCAGGGTTGGGGCTGAAGGCGAAAGGTTGAAAGCTGAAGGGCCGGGTTAGTTCAGCTTTGCCAGGGCGTCGCCGAAGCCGGCGAGGGAGATGCGCACGCCGCTCGCCTTGCCGGTGGCGCTGTAGAAGGTGATGCGCGCTTCGTCCTTCTTCTTGAAGGCCTCGACGAGCTGTTCCTTCATCGGCAGCACCGCGACGCAGCCGTTGCCGTCGCAGAACTGTGGCACCAAGCGCAGCTGATCGTAGCCCTCGACGTCGAGGAACATGCCGGGCGGCAGGAAGATGCCGAGCGGCACGACGACGGTGAGTACCGGGTCGTTCGAGTCTTCGATGTAGCTGACGACGGTGAGCATGACGCGATGGCTGCGCGCCTCTTCGCCCTCCTTGGCCGGCATGTTGAGGAACGCGCTCTGCACGATACGGCAGGTGGCCTTCGCCTTCGCCTCGCCGGATTCGGCATCGGAGCAGAGGATGCCCCAGTCGCCGATCTTGGTCGGCTGCGCCGATTCTTCGACGGGCGCCGCGGCGGCGGCCACGGCGTCGGCGTTGGGTGCCGCCGCTTGCGGCGCGTCGGTTGCTGCGGGAGCCGGTGCGCTTGCCGGCGTTTCGGTCTTCGGGGCTTCGTTGCAGGCGGCGAACAGCGTCGCTAGCGCCAGGAGCACGATCGCTCGGGGTGCACGGGTCATCGGGATGGTCCTCCGCGAAGGTCTGTCGGTGCGTCGCAGCATGGGCCGGCTCACTGGGCCGCCTTACGCTTGGCCTGCATGGCGTCGAGTCCGGCGCCGAAGCCGTCGAGCGAAATGCGCACGCGGCTGGCCTTGCGCGTGAGGTTGAAGAAGGTGACGTGGGCCTCCTTGCCCTTGCGCAGCGCCGCGATCATCGGCTCACTGAGCGAGGTGTAGGCGAGACAGCCGCTGGCGTCGCAGCGTTGCACGCGCAGCTGCTGCTTCTCGATGCCTTCGATCTCGACCACGACGCCCGGCGGCAACAGGATGCCCAGCGGCACCAATAGGGTGAGCATCGGTTGCGTCTCGTCGGGGACGAAGCCGACCCCGGTGAGCATCACTCGATGGCTCTTGGCCTCGCTTCCCTGCTTGGCCTCCGCGTTGAGGATGGCGCTTTGCAGCAAGCGGCAACCGATCGGATCGCCCGCCGCCGCCGCCTTCTCCTCTTCGGTCGCCTTGGCGCTCGCCGCCGGTTCTTTCGTTTCGGGGCACAGTAGGCCCCAGTCACCGAATTTCTCGCTCTTCGCTTTGGCGTCCTCGGCTTTCGCCTTGCCGTTGCTTTCGCCCGGCACCGCGGCCCCAGCCGTGCCGGCGAGTAGCGAGGCTGCCGCCAACGCCAAGCAGACGCGTCGTCCTCTGCGCCCGTTCGTAAGCCCTCGTGATACAGCCACGTCGGTCCTCCCTGGAATGATGAAACGGCTTCGTCCTAGTGCATCTTTGGCCTCAGCCGCAAGCACCAAAGTGGCGCTTCTCTTCAGTTTCGCTTCGGCCTATGCTGCTCGTCGTGAGTTGTCGATCGATCCTGACGCGAGTGGCTTTCGTGACACTTTGCCTTCCCGTGCCGAAGGTGGTGCCGGCGGCGTTCGAGAGTGGTCCGAGCCGTCCGGTTGCACGCACCGCCGATGGTAGCCGCGTCTTCGTCGCCAACACGCGCGACGGTCGACTCGAAATCTTTCGTGCCGACGGCGCGCAACTGCTTCACGAAGCGAGTGTCCGCGTCGGACTCGAACCCGTGGCCGTGAGCCTGCGCCACGACGGTGAAGTCTGGGTCGTCAACCATCTTTCCGACAGTGTCAGCATCGTCGACGTCGCCGCCTCGCCGCCGCGCGTCGTGCGCACGTTGCTCGTCGGCGACGAGCCGGGGGACATCGTCTTCGCCGGACCGCAGCGCCGGCGCGCCTTCATAACGGCGGCGCACCGCGGCCAGCACCATCCGCGCGGTGCCGATCTCGGCACGCCGGGCATCGGCCGAGCCGACGTGTGGGTCTTCGATGCCGAGGCGCTCGGCAGTGCGCCGGGCGGTGAAGCGATCGATGTCTTGAGCCTCTTCGGCGACACGCCGCGTGCGCTCGCCACCGATGCAGCCGGCGAACGTGTCTACGTGGCGGTCTTCAAGTCGGGCAACCGCACGACCACGGTATCGGCCTTCGCCATCTGTCCGGGCGGCGAAGCGGCGCCGTCGTGCGTGCGCGACGGCAAGACGATGCCCGGCGGCTTGCCGGGTCCGAACGTCAGCATCGACGGCGTGCCGCAACCGAGCACCGGCTTGATCGTGCGCTGGGACGACGAGCGTGCGGCCTGGCTCGACGAACTCGGGCGCAGTTGGAACGAAGCGGTCTCCATTCGGCTGCCGGATCGCGACGTGTTCGTGCTCGACGCCATGGCCGATCCGCCGGTCGAGGTGGCGTCGTACGCGGGTGTCGGTACGGTGCTTTACGCCATGGCGTCGCACCCCACCAGCGGCAAGGTGTACGTCGCCCACACCGAAGCTCACAACGACGTGCGGTTCGAACCGCGTGTGCGCGGCCGTCTGCACGAGTCGCGCATCAGCATTCTCGACGCCGACGGCGTGCACGTGCGTCGACTCAATCCTCATATCGATTACGGCGTCGTGCCCAGCCCGCCAGGGACGGCGGAGAAGAGTCTCGCGACGCCCTCGGCGTTGGCGGTTGCGGGGGATGGGACGCGACTGTACGTCGCCGGGCTCGGCTCCGACGTCGTCCTCGTGCAGAACATCGAGGCACTCGAAGGTGGAAGCAGCGATCCCGCGGTGACGCCGCGTTGGGAGGTGGCCGGCGGACCGGTGGGCTTGCTGCTCGACGAGGCGCGGCGTCGGCTCTACGTCGTCACGTATGTCGATCCCGCTCTCGTGGTGCTGGATCTCGACAGCGGAGCGGAGGTGCAGCGTCTGGCGCTCTTCGATCCGGCGTCGGCGAGCGAACGTCGCGGCCGGCGCTGGCTGTACGATGCCCGGATCATGTCGAGCAACGGCGAAGCCTCGTGTGCGAGCTGTCATGTATTCGGCGGAGTCGACGACCTGGCGTGGGATCTCGGCGACCCGAACCAGCCGGTGATCGCCAATCCGAACCCACGCCATGCGCTCATCTCGATTCCCGAAGCACTCGGTGCCTTCCACTACGACTTTCATCCCTTGAAGGGGCCGCTGACGACGCAGCCGCTGCAAGGGCTGGCGACACATGGGCCGATGCACTGGCGCGGCGATCGTTCCGGCGCATTGGTCGGCGGCGACGCGGCGGATACGCATGCGGCACTCTCGCAGTTCAACGGCGCGTTCGTTTCGCTGCTCGGGGGAACGAGAGTGCTCGATGGGGCGGACCTCGCCGATTTCAACGACTTCGTGTTCTCTCTCGTCCCGGGTCCGAACCCGATTCGCAACCTCGACGATTCGCTGACTCCGGCACAAGCGGCCGCCAAGTTCGAGTTCACAGGCGCGGATGGCCAAGCCTGCATCGTCTGCCACGTGATCGACCGCGGTCGTGGTTTGATCGGGACCGACCTGTCGTCCACGTCCAACGGCGAGAGCGCGCAGGCGCTGAAGGTGCCGACGCTGCGCGGCATTTATGCGAAGGTCGGCATGTTCGGGCTCTTTCCTTCGCGCCCTGGGTTTCGCCCGAGTGCCAGTGGCGATCAGGTGCGGGGATTCGGTTTCCTGCATGATGGCAGCGCCGGCGTGTTCATCCAATTGGCCTTCGACTACATCATGGCGTTCGAGAGCGACCTCTTTCCCATCGTCGGACAGCAGGTCACATGGAGTGGTGCCGCATCCGAAGCGGCGCGACTGCGGCGCGAGCTGTTGGCGGCGCGTGCGGCCGCGGGGGATGCCGAGTTGGTGGTCGACGTGACCGATGCCGCCGGCGCGCATTCGTGGTGGAGTGCCGACGGGGTGCAGGCGCAGCCGGCGCGGCGGCATGCCGCCCAGGTGCCCTTGGCGAGTTTGTGGGATGAGGCGGAACGCACGGCGGCGCACGTCACCTTGACGGCCGTGCCCCCGGCGGAAGGGGTGCGGCGCGCCGTCGATCGCGACGGCGACGGCGCCTTCGACACCGACGAGACGGAGGCCGGTAGCGATCCGGCCGATGCGCAGCGGGTGCCGGTGGATTGTGCCGGCGACTGCGACTTCGATCGCGCCGTGACCGTCGACGAGATCGTCCGCGGCGTCCAGATCGCCCTGGGTGTCGGCGACCTCGGGCAGTGTCTCGCCTTCGACGGTAACCGCGATCGGGCGTTGACCGTCGAGGAGATCGTCAGCGCGGTGAACGCCGCGCTGCTCGGGTGTCGGACGTCCGACTAGTCCGACCTGTCCGACCTGTCCGACAGGTCGGACGAGTCGGACGAGTCGGACTTGCATCGACGAGCCCCGGTTCGTACAACCGCCGACTCCGGAGGATTGGCATGGCTCGCATCAACGACAACTACGGCAAGCTCGCGGCGGGATATCTGTTCCCGGAAATCGGCAGACGCGTCAGCGCCTACTGCGCGGCGCACCCGGAGGCGAAGGTGATCCGGCTGGGCATCGGCGACGTCACCGAACCGCTGCCGCCCGCCGTCATCGAAGCCATGCACGCCGCCGTCGACGAGATGGCGCGGCGTGACAGCTTTCGCGGCTACGGCCCGGAGCAGGGCTACGATTTTCTGCGCGAAGCCATCGCCGAGAACGATTACCGCAGCCGTGGCGCACAGATCTCGGCCGATGAGATCTTCATCTCCGACGGCTCGAAGTGCGATACCGGCAACATCCTGGACATCTTCGGGCACGACAACGTCATCGCCGTACTCGATCCCGTCTACCCGGTCTACGTCGACACCAACGTCATGGCCGGCAACACCGGCCCGGTCGATGCCAGCGGGCGCTACGGCGGTCTCGTCTATTTGCCGGTGACGGCCGAGAACGATTTCATCCCCGCGCTACCCGATCGCAAGGTCGACCTCATCTATCTTTGCTACCCGAACAACCCGACCGGCGTCGTAGCGACGCGGGCGCAACTCGAGCAGTGGGTGGCCTACGCGCGGGCGCACGGTTCGATCCTGCTGTTCGACGCGGCGTACGAGGCGTACATCACCAATCCGGACATCCCGCATTCGATCTACGAGATCGAAGGGGCACGCGAGGTGGCGATCGAGTTCCGTAGCTTCAGCAAGAAGGCCGGCTTCACCGGCACCCGCTGCGCCTTCACCGTGGTGCCCAAGGAAGTGATGGGCACGACGGCGAGCGGCGAGCGGCGCGATATCCACTCGCTGTGGAATCGGCGGCAGAGCACCAAGTTCAACGGCGTGTCCTACGTCGTGCAGCGCGGCGCCGCGGCGATCTACAGCGAAGCCGGCAAGCGTCAGGTGCAGGAGACGGTCGACTTTTACCTCACCAACGCCCGCCTCGTGCGTGAGGGGCTGCAGCAGGTCGGCATCTCGGTGTACGGCGGCGTCGATGCGCCGTATGTCTGGCTGAAGACGCCGGGTGGACAGCCGAGCTGGGACTTCTTCGATGCCCTGCTCGGCAAGGCCCATCTGGTGGGCACGCCGGGTAGCGGTTTCGGTGCCGCCGGCGAAGGCTACTTCCGCCTGAGCGCGTTCAACAGTCGCGCCAACATCGAAGAAGCCGTCAACCGCTTCCAGAAGCTGGTTTCGTAGGAATTCGGAGGATCGGCCCGGCTCACTCCTACGCCGCCGGGCCGATCCTCCGCTTCATTCAAGACCAGGGGAAGGCGTCGATCGGGTAGGCGGCACAGACGCCGCCCGCTGCCGTCGTGTACTTCTCCGGTTCCACGCCCCACGACCATTTCACCAGACTGCGCAGCACGGCGCAGCGGTCGCGCGGCTCGGCCAAGCGGGCGTCGTTCGCCAATGCTTCGAGCAGCGATTCGCGGCCGACCGTGGCGTCCGACATCCGCAGATCGCCGCCCGCCTTGGTGTCGAAAACGACGTACTGCCCCTGCGGTACGCTGCCCCACGCTTGCCACTCGAACGGGTCGTTGCTCCGCCCGCGTCCGGGCTTACCCCTGTGGGCGAACTCGGCCCAGTACGACATCATCCGCTGCGCCAACTCCTCGCGTCCGGCGAGGTTGTCATGGGTAAACATGACGTTGCCGGCCTTGCCCAGGTCGAAATGGCCGAAGACGAACGGAATCTCGAAGCCGTGCGACGCACCGAGCAGCATCGACAGATCGGCGCCGAGAATCGTCGGCTGTTCGTCCCAATCGAAGCGGTAAGCGTACACGTCGCGCCGCCCGCCTGCGTGCAGGGCCCTCGCCGGTTCGTCGACGCCGATGGCCTTCCACATCTTCGCCATGTACTCCGCCGTCAGATTGTACATGCGCTCGTCGCGCACGCGCGGAATGAAGCCGAGAATCTGTCGCACCAGGTGCGGGTTGAGGTACATGAACAACTTGTTCTCGTCGCGGTTGGTGCCGAGCATCACCGGCACCGGCGCGCTGCCGTCGGCCTGCGCCAGCAACTCCAACGTCGGCGCTTCCGGCAAAACCGTGCCGTCGCGGAAAATCTTCGGCATCTCGATCATGCCGATCTTCTGGCCATCGTAGGCGCGCAGGATGTCGGATGCCGTCTGCTCGCGCAGGTAGCGTTCCAACGTCGGGCCGTCGGTCGCCTCGAGGTAGCGCTTGGCGGCGTCGCGGTTCGGCTGCACTCCGCGCTGCACCAGTAGGCTGGCAATCGCTTCGTTCGAGCTGTGCTCGTCGCCCGGTGGTACCGCGTCGCGGAACGCCTCCGCCTCGAGCGGATCCTCGGTATGGGTGCTGCCGCTCTGGGTGATGGCCCGGTGGAACAAGCCGCGGGCCGACGGGGCGACGAGCAGGGTGAGGACGTTCAGGCCGCCGGCCGATTCTCCGAAGATGGTGACATTGGCCGGATCGCCACCGAAAGCATCGATGTTGTCGCGCACCCATTCGAGCAATCGGATCTGGTCGAGGGTGCCGTAGTTGCCGGAACGATCCGCCGGCGTGGTGCCGTCGCCGCGCAGCGCCGCGTGGCGGAACCAACCGAGCGGGCCGAGGCGGTAATTGAAGGTGACGACGATGACGTCGCGCTCGGTCGCCAGCCGGCCGCCATTGTAAAAGGCTCCCTGGCCCATCGAGTTGCCGCCGCCGTGGATCCACACCATGACTGGCACGCGCTTTTCGCCGCGCGGCACTTCGCCGGCGGCCCAGCGCGGCGCCCAAACGTTGGCGTAGAGGCAGTCTTCGGCGCCGGCGATGGTGCCCGCCTCACCTTCCACGCCGCCGAGTTGGCTCGTGTACTGCGGACAGGGTGAACCGGCGGTGAGCGCCACGAGCGGTTCCGTCCACGCCGCGGCGGGCTGCGGGGCGCGCCAGCGCCATGCACCGACCGGCGGCGCGGCATACGGAATGCCGCGCCACACGTGGCTGTCGTACGGGCCGACACTGCCGACCACCGGTCCTTGCGGTGTGTCGCGGCGGCTCGCCGGATCGGCGACGGGCGTTTCGGTGGCCGGTGCGCAGCCGGCGAGTGCGGCTGCGGCGAGCACGACGAGAATCGCTGTGGTGCGGGTCATGCCCGTCGCATACGCCGACAGCTTCGCTTTGGGCAAGCCGCCTCTGGACGAGCGTGGGATCGCCGCGCTCGGTGGGGTCCTTCTCGCCCGCCTCAGGCGGCGACGACGCCGGCTTGGCGCAGGGTCGTATGCAGCAGTTCCCGTACCTCCGGATGGGCGCGGAAGGTGACGTGCGCCCCTTGGTACCAGTGGATTGCCGGCCGGCCCCAGTGCAGCCACAGATCGCGCGGCTGGTCGGGCGGCACCAAGCGGTCGGCGACGCCGGCGAAAATCGCCAGCCGCTCCTTGGCCACCCGCGGCCGCAGGGCCAAGGGCGAGACGACCCGCAGGACTTCGGCGACCTCGTCGTGCACCACGCCGTGGCGCTCGACGTAGCGCAACTGCAGCGCCGGACCATGACGCCAGGTGAGACGCGAAAAGTCCGTCGCCGGAATGCCGGCCACGACACAGGCGAGATCGCCGTCGAGTCCGGCCAGGAGCGAGGCGTTGTAACCGCCGAGCGACAGTCCGAAGACGCCGATCGGTTGGTCGGTCTGGCTACGGATCCACGACAGCAGGCGGCGGAGATCCCACATCGCCTGAGCCTCGGCGTGGATCGAGTCGAGGAAGTTGCCGGCGAGGAATCCTTCCCCGCTGGAGCGCCCGATGCGGCGCGGGCCGTGCAGCGGCAGGACGTTGACCGCCACGTTGAGGCCCAGACGGCGGTGCATCTCCTTGGCCCGGAAGGCGAGGAGGTCGATGGGCGCGATCCCCATCTCGTAGCCGTGGATGCAGAGCAGCCACGGTCGAGGCCCGCCGGCGTGGCGCAGTACCCAGGCGTGCGCCGTCTGCGTCGGTGCGTAACCAAGCCAGCGATCGCGCCCGGGTTCGCCGGCGTGCGGCTCGTACTCGCTGGTGAAGCGGATGTGTTCGAAGTCGGTCCCCGCCGCATGCCGCACGGTGCTCTCGACGCGATCGAGCACTGGCGGTGTGACGTGATAACTCGCCGGATCGTCCAGCCAGCCGCGTGCCTGGAACATCTCGCGCGCCGCGCGGACCTCGGCCCGCACGACGTGCGGATCGATCGCCAGCGTCGTGCGCAAGGTCAGCGTCGACAGGATGGCTTCATCGACGGCTACCTGGAGGGCCAACCCGGCCGACGGCTGCGGCTCGGGCACGTCGGCGGTATGGGGTTCCTGGCGCACGGCGATCGCGCCGGCGGCGAGGAAGGACAGCGCCGACGCCAGCAACAAGATCCCGCCGATGGCGAATCCGCCGACGCAGAAGGCCGGCAGCGCCAACGGGACGCCGAGAAAGCCTCCGGCGGCGACGAATTGCGGAATGCGCGTGTCGCCCGGATACAGCAGGGTCGACACGCCGCCGCTCAGCAGCAGGCATCCCGGTACGAGGGAGAAAACGAAACCGACGATGCCGAAGCCGGCGGCGTACCAAAGCCACAGCACTCCGGCAGTCAGCGGGATCCAAGCCTCGGTGGGCCAGCGTCGTTGCTCGAACATCGCGCGAGTTTTGCCCAATGCCGCGCGATTGGGAAGGTCGGCGCGGCGGTCTTTCGTCCCACCGCACCGCCGCGGATGGCAACGACCTCCCGGCGTAGTCCTGCGCTTCCCGTCTGTCCTGGTGTTTCGCTTTGCGCTCGCCGGGTTCGGACTCTATGGTGGCAACGTCCGGAGCGTGGCGAAGACGGGGCGTCGCCTTCGGATGAGGCGAACCATGAGCCACCTCGTGTTGGACAGCACGGCGGAGCCGGCCCGACTGCGGCGCCATTGGCGCGGCGCTCGGCGTTTGCGCTTCGACGTGCCCGGCCTGCGCCACAACCCCAACCTGGCCTCGGCCATCGAAGCCGAGTTGCGCCGCCTGCCCGGCGTCGAGTCCGCCGTCGCCAACCTCCAGTCCGGACGATTGCTCGTTTGTTACAGCCCCGACGATCGCTTCCTCGAGCGGCTCGTCGCGCACGCTCCCATCGTCTCCCGCTTCGCGCCGGCCGCAACTGCGGCTTGGCATGCACTGACGGTCGCCGACGTCCTGCAGCAACTCGACAGTGACCGTCACGGGTTGCGTGCCGACGAGGCGCGGCGCCGCTGCCAACGATACGGCCCCAACGCCGCCGGCGAACTGCGGTCGCGCTCGTCGTTCGACATCCTCGCGGCGCAGGTCGCCAATCTGCCGACCTCGCTGCTCCTCGGCTCATCGGCGCTTTCCACCCTGCTGGGAGAACTGCTCGACGCGACCGCCATCCTCGGTGTCGTCGGCATGGACGCGTTGATCGGCTACTCGATCGAGCGCGGCAACGAGGACTTGTTGGCTTCGTGGCGTCAGCTGCAAGCGGGGCAGGCGCACGTCATGCGTGACGGGGCGCTGGCGCGTGTGCCGGCGGTCGATCTCGTGCCGGGGGACGTGTTGTTCTTGCGGGCCGACGACACGGTCCCGGCGGATGCACGCGTCGTCGATCCGCACCGGCTCGCGTGTGACGAATCGATGTTGACGGGCGAGAGCGAGCCGCAGGAGAAATCGAGCGAGCCGGTCGACGCGGCGGCGCCGATCGCCGAGCGCGCGTCGATGCTGTACGCCGGCACGCGCATCGTTTCGGGGCGTTGCCGCGCCGTCGTCACCGCCACCGGCAGGGACAGCGAGATGGCGCGCATCGGCCGCCTGCTCGATGAAGAGGAGGCGCCGCAGACGCCGCTCGAGCGTCGGCTCGAGCACTTGAGCAATCGCTTTGCCATTGCCGGCGTGGGGGCGGGTGCGGCCTCGGCGCTGCTTGGCCTTCTGCGCGGGCGGCCGATCGGCGAGTGGCTCCGCACCGGCGCCGCCCTCGGCGTCGCCGCCGTGCCCGAGGGTCTGCCGGTGGTCGCGACCGCCGCCTTGGCGCGCTCGATGCAACGCATGCGCGAGCGCGGCATGGTGGTGCGACGCCTCGCGTCGGCCGAAACGCTCGGCGGCGTGACGGTCATCTGTTCGGACAAGACGGGCACGCTCACCGAGAACGAAATGCGCCTCGAGGTGCTGGAGGTCGAGGACGGGGTCGTCGATCTCGACACGTTGCGTGCCGAGGGCGACGGCTTCGGCGAGAGTGCGACGTTCGCTCTTGCGGCCGCGATCCTCAACAGCGACGTCGACGTGCACCATCGTGGCGAGGTGCGCGAGATCTTCGGCAGCTCGACCGAAGCGGCCTTGGTGCGGGCAGGGCAGGCAGCGGGACTCAGCCGTACGTCGTTGCGGCAACGCTACCCGCGACGGCGCCTGCTCGAACGCGGTGCGGGTCGGCACTACGTCATCAGCGCGCACGACCACCCGCAGGGCGGTGGCATTGCCTTCGTCAAGGGCGCGCCGGAACAGGTGCTGGCGCTGTGCTCACAGGCGATGAGACGGCCGCTGCGCGCGGCGAAGCGCCGGCGCTGGTTGCGGCGCAACGAAGAGCTGGCGGCGGATGGTTTGCGCGTGTTGGCCCTCGCGTGGCGCCGCGTCGACGATCCGTCGGCGGACGTCGCCGAGAGCGACTTCGCCTGGATCGGGTTGGTCGGTCTGCGCGATCCCGTGCGGCCCGGCGCGGCGGAAGCGCTGCGCACCGCCACCCGCGCTGGCATTCGCACGCTGATTCTGACGGGTGACCAGCGGCGCACGGCCGAGGCGGCGGCGCGGGCCGTCGGCCTATCCGGCCACGCCATCGACGGTGCCGAGGCGGCGCGTCGATTGGCCGCCGGCGACGCCTCGTTCCTCGACGGTGCAGCGGTGTTGTCGCGCGTCACCCCCGCCGACAAGCTCGCCATCGTCCGCGTTCTGCGCGCTCGGGGTGAGATCGTCGCCATGGCGGGTGACGGCGTCAACGACGCACCGGCGCTGAAAGCGGCCGACGTGGGCATCGCCGTGGGCGCCCGGGCCAGCGACTTGACCCGTCATGCGGCCGACGTGGTGCTCGAGTCGGAGGACCTGCGGGCCATCCTCGCGGCCGTCGGCGAGGGGCGGATCGTGCAGGACAACCTGCGACGCGCCATTCATTACCTGGCCACGACCAACTTGGCCGAAAGTGTGGTGGTGGTCGGCGCCACCGCGGCAGGGCTGCCGTCGCCGCTCAACGCCATGCAACTCCTCTGGATCAACCTCCTCAGCGACACCATCCCGGCATTGGCGTTGGCGCTCGAGCCCGGGAGGCCGGACGTGTTGTCGCGCGGGCCGATGCCGCCCGACGCGCCACTGATCGATGCCGACGCCATGCGTCGCATCGTGCGCGACGGCATGGTGCTGAGTGCCATCGGACTCGGCAGTCATCTCATCGGCGGCCCAGGCGTGGCCTTTGCGACGATGGCCTCGGCGGAGTTGGGCTATACCTTTCTCTGTCGCGCGCCCGAGTCGCCGGCGAGCCCGCGTTTCACCCGCATGATGGGCTTGGCGGCCGGCCTGCAGACGGCGGCTCTCGTGGTGCCGCCGGTGCGGGTGCTGCTTGGTCTGCCGAGTACGCCGAGTTGGCTCGAAGCGCTGGGTGCCGCTGCGGGCATGGCCGTGCCGTGGGCGATGGCTCCCGACGCGGTGATCGTGCGCCGCGGCCTCGCGGCAGCCACGCAGTCGGCCCCACGAAGGATTCCGTCCGTCCCCCTAAGGAGACTCGCATGAACTTCCATTGGCCTTCGTTTCTCATCGGTTATGGTGCCGGTGTCGCGACGACGTTGGTGGCGCAGCGCCTGCGCCCGGTGCTCACCGAGTTGGCGACCGCGGGCTTCGAGTTCTTGGAAGCGGCGGCGGCCCGGATGGCGATGTCGCGCGAGGACCTCGACGACATACTCGCCGAGGCCAAGGCACGCAGTCGGCCGCAGCCGCCTCCACCTCGGAAAGAGAAGGCACGGCGCAAGGGTGGCGCCTCTCGCGTCAATGGCCAGGCGACCGAGTCGGTCTGAGGCAGACGACGATGGTTGCGGAACGACGGGCGTTGCGGGTGGTGCACGCGATGGAGGGGCGGCTGAGATTGCGGTTGCCCTGGTTGCGGCGCGCCAACGGCGAGGCGACGGCGCTGGCGGACGCCATCGCGACGTGGCCCGGAATCATCGAGGTCCAGGTGCGCCCTCTCACTGGCAGTGTTCTATGTCTGTATGATGCTCGCAACCTGTCGGAGGCGGGATTGATCGAGCGGGTGGCCGAGGCGACAGGCGCCGAGACCATCGTACCGCGCGGGGAGGAGCCGCCGCCGGACCTGCGTGCCCGGCCGGGCGACGGGCAGCGCAGCAGCGTCGCCCGCGCCTTGGCGCGCGGCGTGCGCCAGATCAATGCCGATACCCTGAACGCCACCGATGGGCGCCTCGATCTGGGCACGATCGCGGCGCTTGGCTTCATCGGGGCCGGCGCCCTCGAGATCCTGACGACCCGCCAACTGCCGGTGCCGCCTTGGTTCAACCTGGCCTGGTGGGCGCTCCAGACGTTTACGACCTTCGAGTCGGACTCGTCGGACTTGTCGGACTTGTCGGACTCGTCGGACTAGTCAGAGTGGTCTGAAGCAGGCGCTGCATGCCGCGCAGCCAGCGATCGTAGTCGGTCGCTTTGCGGCGCATGTATTCCAGCACCTCGGGGTGCGGCAGGATGAGGAACTGCTCCGTCGCCAGGCCGCCGACGACACACTCCGCCACCTGTTCCGGCTCGAGCAGGCCGTCGATTCCCGCGACGCCGCCGTCGGTGCCGCCGACCATCGGTGTGTTGACCGCCTGCGGGCAGAGCACCGAAACCTTGATGCCGCGCGAGCCGTAGGTGATCGCCAGCCATTCGGCGAAGCCGACCGCCGCGTGTTTGGTGACGCTATACGGCGCCGAGCCGATCTGGCTCAGCAACCCCGCCGCGCTGGCGGTGTTGAGCAGGTAGCCGTTGCCGCGCGCTAGCATGCCGGGCAGCACGGCGCGCGCCGCGTGCACGTGCGCCATGACGTTGATGTTCCAGATGCGGTCCCAATCGGCCAGCGGGGTGTCGACGTCGCCGAACACCAGAATGCCGGCATTACTGCAAAAGAGGTCGATGCGCCCGTGGGCCGTCTCGACCTCGGCGACCAGACGGCCGACGGCTTCGGCGTCGGCCACGTCGCAGGCCATCGCGGTGCCGTGACGTAGGCCCGCGGCGACCCGCGCCGCGCCCGCCGCGTCGCGATCGACGACGACGACCGCCGCCGCGCCCTCGTGGTCGAATCGCTGAGCCAATGCCTTGCCGATGCCGCTGGCGGCGCCGGTGACGACGACGATCTTGTCGCGAATTTCCATCGCACGATCGTAGGCAAGGCACGGTGCCGAGCGCAACGCCGCGCGGGGTGCTGGCCTTCGGCGCCGAAGTCGCTTAACTCTGGGGTAGCCCATTGCGAGGAGTGTTCCCATGGCCGTCCGTCGTGCTTCGTCCCGCTTCGACCTGCCGCTTTCCCGCCGCGAGGCGCTACGCGCCGGCTTTGCCGGCCTCGGCCTCGTGCTCGTTGGCCCCACCCTGTATGGTTGTGGTGACAACGGCGGATCGACCGGAAGGGTGAGCAACATCGCCAACCTCGGGCCGCTGGGCGACCCGGATGCCAACGGCCTGCGCCTGCCGGCGGGCTTCACCTCGCGCGTCATCGCTCGTTCCAACGAAATCGTGATCCCAGGCGAAACCTATCGCTGGCACAATTTCCCCGACGGCGGCGCCACCTATGCGACCGCCGATGGCGGCTGGATCTACGTGTCCAACAGCGAAGTGCCCGGTCGCGGCGGCGTCGGCGCCGTCCGCTTCGACGTCCAGGGCAACCTCGTCGCCGCATACCCGATTCTCACCGGCACGAGCATCAACTGCGCCGGCGGCCCGACGCCGTGGGGCACTTGGCTTTCGTGCGAGGAATTCGCCGAGGGCCGGGTCTGGGAATGCGATCCCGCGGGAGGCACCGTCGACGGCATCAACCCCTGGCGCGTCTTGCCCGCGCTCGGCAAGTTCCAGCACGAGGCCGTGGCCATCGATCCGCTACGCGGACACGCCTACCTCACCGAAGACGTGTCCGACGGATGTTTCTATCGCTTCACACCGGCGCGCTTCACCGACCGCGGCCATCCCGACCTCAGCGCCGGGATCTTGGAGGTGGCCCAGGTGGTCGGAAGCGGGCCGACCGGCGCCGTCGTGTGGCACGAGTTGAACGATCCGTCGCCGGATCTCAGCGTGAACAACGACAACGCCACGCGCTACCAGGTCCCCGCGTCCACCCCGTTCCGAGGCGGCGAGGGCATTTGGTACCACGAGGGCATCGTCTACTTCTCCACCAAGGGCGACAACCGCGTGTGGGCCTACGATGTCGACCGCGAGCAACTCGACCTGCTGTACGACGACGACAACGTCGAGAATCCCGTGCTGCGCGGCGTCGACAACATCGTCGTCTCGGCCGGCGGTGACGTGCTCGTCGCCGAGGATGGTGACGACATGCAGATCGTCGCCTTGACTCCGGGCGGCGGCACCGTGCCGGTGGTGCAAGTGCTCGGACAGGCGACGTCGGAAATCTGTGGGCCGGCTTTCACGCCGAACGGTGACCGCCTCTACTTCAGCTCGCAGCGCGGCACCAACGGCCGTGGCATCACCTACGAGATCAGTGGTCCCTTCTTCGTCTGAGGCTGGCGGAATCCAAGCATGAGCGATCGCGCCGAAGGCATCACGCTGTTGCGCTGGGAGACGTTGACCAAGCGCAAGTTCGACCTGCTCGACCGGACGCAGTGTGTCGTGCTCGTCACATGCTCGCCGCTCGAGGTGCACGGGCCGCATTTGCCGTTCGGCGCCGATCTCTTCGAGGGGCAAGGGCTGGGGATTCGCGCCATCCAACACCTGCCGGAACCCTATCGCAGTCGCACCTTTCTCCAATTGCCGTTCATCTACGCCGCCACCGACACGTTGCCCCAGCCCGGGTCGATCTTCTTTCGGCCGTCGACGACGATCGCCGTGCTGACCGATCTCGGTCGCTCCTTGGCGGCGCAAGGCTTCCGCGACATTTTCGTCTCCAACTTTCACGGCAGCCCGCGCCATTTCCTCGCCATCGAGGATGCCTGCAGCACGGTCAGCCGCGAACGCGGCATCCGCATGGTGCCGGTGTTCTCGATCATGCTGAGCCGCCTCACCGGTGGCGGCAGCGAGCTGTACGAAGTGCTCGGGTCGTTGGGCGGCGTCGAGCCGGACGACTTCCGCGGCGATACGCACGGGGGCTTGGTGGAGACGTCGCAACTTCTCGCGCTGCATCCGGAGTGGATCGAACGCGATTACGAAACGCTGCCGCGCCGAACCGTCGATCAGTGGATGATCGAAAAGGGTCAGCAACCGCCGACGCTCGAACGGGGCAAGCCGGCGGGCATTCTCGAGATGATCCGGACGTTTCGCGCCGGACTCGACTTCTTCCGTGAGGAAACCTACGCCGGCATGCCGGGCAAGGCCTCGGCCAAGCTCGGCGAGGAGATCCTCGACACCCTCGGCGCACGCACCGCCGAGGCCATGGTGGAGATCTTCGAAGGACGTCTGCCGCCGGATCAGTGGCACTCACCGCTGTGGGACAAGCGCTTTTGGTTCATCCATCCGCTGATGGTGAGGTTGTTCAACCGTCTACTGAACATCACCAACGGAGTCGCCTGAGGGCGGCGTCAGCGCCGCCCCCAGGCTTGGCTTTACTCCGCGTCGTCGGCGAGCAGCACGCTGAACGGTGCGCCCCCGCCGGGCTTGTCGACGGCAATCGCCGTGATCACGTCGCCGTCCGCCAGGGCCACGGTACCCGTGTCGATGGCGATCGTATCGGTGCCCGCGACCGTGACCCGGACGCGGTACGAACCGGCCGGCACTTCGAGATAGCCGGACGCGCCGCGGAACGGCACGTTCGCCAAGGTAGGCGTACCGCCGAGAGCAGCGTTGGGCGCCGTCACGTAGACGTCGACGTTGGGCGCGCTCGGCGCTCCGTGCACGACGCGCAGCTTGGCGTTGCCGGCCTCTGGCGCCGAACGGTCGTCTTCCAACACGAGCGGCGCGAGCTCTGTCACCAGGCCGGTCGCGATCACGGTGGTGGCGCTGTCCTCGGCGAGGTCGAGGGAGGCGTCGATGACGACCGTCGAACCGTTGGCAACCAATACCTGGATCCGATTCGTTCCCGCGTCGACTTCGAGGTATCCCGAGTTGCCGAGGTAGGGCACGTCGGCGAGGATCTCGTCCTCGGCCGTCAGGGTGGTGTCGTCGTCGAGACGGACGTCGACGTCGGGCGCATTCGGGGAAGCATGGATGATGCGTACGTCGGCGTCGTCACCACCATCGTCACCGCAGCCGATGGTGGTGACCATGACGGAAGCGGCGAGCAGTAAGCGAAGCAGCGTCTTCATGTGAATCCTCCGGGTTGATGTGCCCGGAACACTATCGACGAAGACGACCGAGACAAGCCCCGTAGCGACGAATGATTTCACCCGCCGCGTCGGCGAAGAATCAGCAGCGTGTCGTCCGCGTCGAGCGGGCGATGCGGGTCGGCGGGACAGAGGAATGCGCCGTCGGCGGTGTGAATCGCCAACACTTCGGCATGGTGGCTGCGGCGGTAGTCGCTGGAGGCGAGGGTTTGGCCGACCAACTCGGCCTCGATGGGAACTCGTTGGATGTCGCCCGTGCTCTCCGGCGGGAGCCCAGCCAGTAGATCGTTCTTGTGTGCATGCTGCTGCAGCGCGGCGAAACCCTCATGCTCGTGCAGGAGATTGCTGCGGCTCTCGCGCAGGTGACGCTCGACGACCTCGGCGACGGCACCGCGCGTCAACACCCCGAGCCAACGGCGGTTGCTCCCGAGCGATCCGCTCACCACCGGGATGATCTCCAGCTTCCGTTGCTGGAACGCGGTCATCGCCTCGTAGAGCGTGTTGTCGGGGGTCAAGACGAAGGGTTCATCGGTCATCAGGTCGGCGGCGACGACGAACCCCGCCAGCGCCTCGTCTTCGAGGAGATGCTGAAACTCGGGAATGGCGATCACCCCGAGCAGACGCTCTTGTTCGATGACGACGATGTAGGGGGGCACGCCGTCGCGCAGTTGCGCCAACAGGCGTACCAGGGGTGTCGACTTGTCGGAGCGCAGCGGCCAGTCGGGCTGCATGGTGTCGCCGACGCGGCTCCGCTCGAGCAGATGCATCAAAGCGTCGCCAGCGTGGGCCGGCGATTCGGCCGGGCTTCTCAGTTGCTCCTCGATCAGTCCGTGGCGCCCGCCGACGATGTAAGCGGTCATGACCACGAGCATCAGCGGCACCACCAAGCCGAAGCCGCCGGTCATCTCCATGGCCATCACCGTCGCCGCGAGCGGCGTGCGCATGCAGGCCGACAGCACCCCGGCCATGCCGACGGCGATGAGCGCCCGGCGCATGCTTTCCGGCGCCGCGCCCGGTGCGATCGCCTCCAGCGCCGCGCCGACGGCGGCACCGACGACACCGCCCAGGAACACGCTCGGACCGAGCACGCCGCCCGCCCCCCCGCTGCCGACGGTCCAAGCGGTGGCGACACATTTCGCCGCGGCGAGCAGCAGAAGAAGGATTGCCCAGGTCGACCACGCCCAGTCCGTGCCGCGGAACAGACTACCGTCGAAGGCTCCTTGTACGAACACGTAGCGACCATCCATCACTTGGGGCAAGGCAAGGGCGATGGTGCCGGTGAGCAAACCGCCGAAGGCGGGCTTGAGCCAAATGGGTAGAGGCAAGGCCGGTACGGCACGTTTCTCGACGAAACGCAGGCAGCGCGAGAAAAACGCCGCCGTCAGTCCGCAGAGCAAGCCGAGCAGCAAATACACCGGCAACTCGAGCGGGTTGGTGAAGGCGAGGGCCGTCGTCCCACTCAGGAGCCGCTGGCCCGTTCCGAGCAGCACGACGAAGGTGGAATAGCCGAACACCGAGGCGATGAACGACGACACCAGGGCCGAGCCCTCGAACTCGGGGTCGCGGTACAGCACGCCGGTGGCGAACAAGGCACCGCCGAGGGGACATTGGAACAGTGCCCCGACGCCGGCGGCGCATCCGGCGATCAGCAGAGTGCGCCGGTCGCGCGGCGTCAGCCCGACCAGGCGTGCGACCTTGGAGCCGAGAGCCGCACCCACCGCCGCGATCGGACCCTCCGGGCCCGCCGATCCGCCGAACGAGATGACGCCCACCGCCGCCACCGCCTTGATCGTGGGCGCCGTCGACGAAAAGCGCCCATCGCGGTGGTGGAACGCGTGGACCATCAGATCGGTGCCGTGGCCGGGTGGCTTGCGGAAGATCAGCTGGACGATGACGCCGGAGAGCAGACCGCCGAGCGCCGGCAACAACAGAATGCTCGGATGCCAGTGGAGAAACTCGGCACTACCGGTCTGAGCGTAGCGCCCGATGATCGCCTCGCTGCCGAGATGCAGGGCCCACTCGAGTGCCACCGCCGCCAGCCCCGCCAGCACCCCGACGATCGGACTGAGCAGCACCGTGCGCCCGAGCCGGCCGATGGGCCGCTGCGGCACCGACGCCAGGAGTCGCTCCAGCAGCCGCGTCAGCACCCGTCGCCCCCACGATCCCTCGTCGTCCTCCGGCTCCGCCGCGCCAAACATGGCGCGAGTCTAGTCGGCCTCCGAGCGAACACAAACGCAGGTGCCGCGCCGGCTGGACGTCGCCGACGACGCCAGGTAGCAAGGCGGGCATGACCGCACATGCACGCTCGTTCCCTCCCGGGTTTCTCTGGGGTACCGCCACCGCCGGCCACCAGATCGAAGGCGACAACGTCCACAGCAACTGGTGGGAATGGGAGAAGGAGGGCAAGGTCAACGACGGAAGCCGCAGTGGGCGCGCCTGCGACTACTGGAACCGCTGGGCCGAAGACCATGCGACCATGCAGGAGCATGGCTATTCGGTGTTCCGTCTCGGCGTCGAGTGGGCTCGCATCGAGCCCGCACGTGGGCGCTACGACGAGGCTGCCCTGGCGCGTTATCGCGCGATGCTCGAGGACTTGCGCCGGCGCGGCCTCAAGGTCTGCCTCACCCTGCATCACTGGGTCGTGCCGCAATGGTTCGCCGCCGCCGGTGGCTGGCTCTCCGACACGGCCCTGCGCGAGTGGGACGGTTTCGTCGCCCGCGTCGCCGATGCCGTCGGCGATCTCGTCGACCTCTGGGTGACGTTGAACGAACCGATGGTGCCGGTGCTGGCGGGTTACCTCGCCGGCTATCATCCGCCGTGCCGCCGCAACCCGCTGCAGGCGGCACGCGTATTCACCCGCTTGCTCCACGCGCATGCACGGGCCTACGCCTACCTGCACCAACGCTTTGCCGCAGCCCCCGACGGTGGTCCGCTGCAGGTGGGCTACGCCGGCGCGTATCAGTGGGTCGAGCCGTACCACGAGAACGGCCTGCTGCACGTGCTCGAGAAGCCGTTGTCGTCGATCATCGCGCGGGTCAGCTTCGATGCCTGGGACCGCAGCATTCACACGGGCCGGGTCGCCGCGCCGTTTGGCTATGGCCAAGAGGTGCCGGGCTTGCAGGACAGCCTCGACTACCTCGGGGTCAACTACTACATGCGCATCAGCGCCAACCTGGCGCTCGGCACCTTGTCCAACGTCAAGGCCGGCGGGTACACCTCGCCGCCGGGCATCGAGATGACCGAGATGGGCTGGCAGATCTATCCGCCCGGCTTTCATCGGGTGCTGATGCGGCTGCACCACGAGTTCGGCAAGCCGCTGTACGTCACCGAAAACGGCTGCTGCGACTCCGGTGACGACGTGCGCCGGCGCTACTTGCTGAGCCACTGGGCGGCCATGCAAAAGGCCATCGCCGATGGCTGCGACCTGCGCGGCTACATGCACTGGACCTACGCCGACAACTTCGAGTGGCGCGAGGGATTCGAAAAGAAGTTCGGCTTGTTCGCCATGGACCCGAACGACCCGGCGTTGCAACGCAAGCCGCGCCTCAGCGCTGAGATGTACCGCGAATTGATCGCCGCCAACGCCCTCACCGACGAACTCGTCGCCAAGTACAGCCCCGGCGCCGTCGATCGCTGGTTCCCCGCCTGAGGCACCCAGCAGGCGACCGCGCTCGTTCAGAGGAGAGCGACCAGGCGATCGATGCACCAGTAGGCCGCCAAGGCGCCCATGACTTCGATCGGTACGTGCGTCCACGATCCGGGGACTCGCAGGCGGCGCGCTCCGCCGAAGCTTGTCGCCACGAGACAGACGCCGACGAAGATCAGTTGTCCCGCCTCGATGCCGAGGTTGAACGCGAGCAGTGCCGGTGCAACGTCGATCTCCGGCAGGCCGACCTCGTGCAGTGCTCCGGCAAAGCCGAGCCCGTGCAGCAGGCCGAAACTGGCCGCCATCAGCCACGGGCGTCGCCGCATCCATGACGAGGATGCGCTGTCACTTGCTGAGCTGGATTTCTCACCACGGAGACACGGAGACACGGAGAAGCCGGGAACCTCCGTGTCTCCGTGTCTCCGTGGTGAAGGGTTCTGGATGGATGCTGGGGCTAGGTCGACCGCCAGCCACAGGACGCTGACGGCGATCGCCAACTCGATTGGTCCCGACGGCAACACGGCATAGCCCAAGGCTGCGAGAGCTAAGGTTGCGCTGTGGCCGAGAGTGAAGGCACTGACGGTGGAGACGATGCGGCGCGGCCCCGCCAGGAGCAGTAGGCCGGCGACGAAGAGCAGATGATCGATGCCGGCGGCGATGTGCTCGAGTCCGAGACGGAAATAGGTGCCCACGATCACGCGGGCTCCGGGATGGGTCGGAATGGTGTACGACGCTTGCCCGGCGTCGAGGACGGTATGCAGTACGCGTCCATCGGCGAGGGCGATGCGTAGGACGACGGTCGTCGGCGAGGCTGCCAAGCCGCCGATGTCGATGCGGCTGCCGGCGAGGCCGGGAGAGTCGCAGGCGCCTTGCCAGGATCGGGTTGCCGCACTGGCATCGCCGTCGTCGAGCGGCGTGACTTCGGTGAAGTGGCAGCGGCTGTCGAATTGGGGTTGGAGTTGTGCGGCGGAAGGGCTCAGGCGCGATTCACGCCAGCGGACCTCGACGCGCCCGTGTCCGTCCTCGTGTAGCGCCAGCAGGGCAGGAGCGAGCGGATGAGCGACGGCGGTGGCGGCGAGGGTCAGGCACGCGATGGTGCCGGGCGACAGCGCGAAGCGGCGCATGCGGGGATGGGTCGCCGCGAGCGAGGAGAGCGGCCGGCGCCGGGCCGACCGCTCTCGCGAGATCACTTGCCGAACTTCTGCATCGACTGGGTCTCGAAGAACGACGAGTCCCAGGTGACGCGCGTGTCGAAGACCGCATCGCCGGTGATCTTTTGTCCGGCGCTGGTGGCGCGGTTGAGCTTGATGTTCTCGGCCACCTGGTACGACATGTTGGAGCCCTGGATCCAGTCGTCGGTGCCGTCCGGGCGCTTGTACTTGATCGGCTTGTACGACAGCACCTGCACGGTATTCAGCAGTTCGCCTTGCCAGCTGAACTTGCGGTTCCAGGCGCCCTGGTACGTCTCGGTGTCGAGGTACAGCTCGATCTTGCCGTAGAGGTAATACTGGTCGCGCGGCACGCCGGAGATGACCCAGAACTTACGCTTGGCTAGAGCCTGCGCCACCGGCGCCCAGGCGACACCTTTGAACGACTTGTCCTGGTAGCCGAAGAGGTGCAGGTCGTCCGGCCAGATGGCGCGCCAGCCGCCTTGCTCGATCCAGTGGGCGTTCGACTTGCCCTGCACGTTGAGCGGATCGACGAAGCGCAGCTGTTCCTTCTGTCCTTCGACCTTCCAGGTGAAGTCTTCCGGCTTGCCGTCGAAGTACGGCCCGTCGTCCTGGCTCATGTCGGAGCCGAGGAAGCCGTCGGAGCGGTTGGCGGGGCTGACGGCGCGCACGCGGCGCAGCGCCGGCACGTACGCCCAGGCCGAGTCGCGCTTGCGCGGATCGCGGTAACGCCAGGCCAGCGCCGCCGTGCCGTAGAGGTCGGTCGGCGACATGGTGGCGATCACCTGCTTCGACAGGAAGTTCTGCGGGTTGGCGACGCGATCGCGCTCGGGCGAACCGTCGTAGTACATGAAGTTGACGTTTTGGTCGGTGCGGCGCTCGAGGTCTTCCGGCGCGATCCAGTTGACCTGCGACTCGGCGTGCAGGTTGCCGAAGTACCAGTAGTAATAGAAGTAGTTCCACAGGATCTTGACGCCGGCGTCCTTGTCGGCGGGATCGATCTCCGGGAAGGGGAAGCCGAGAATGTACGGCGGCTGCTTGCCGCTGCTGGCTTCGATGATGTGGCCCTGGTCGCCGATGCTGAACTTGCCGGCATTCGCTTTCGAGGCGGCGGCGAAGTCGGCCGGGAACTCGAAGGTACCGAAGTCGACGATTTGGTTGCGGTACTCGCCTTCCTTGTAATGGCGCAGGATTTCCGGGGGCAGCAGGCCGTCGGCCTTTTGCCAAGTGTTCTTGTCCAGCCATTCGCCCGGCGCCAGGCCGGCGGCCGCCGCTGCGTCGCCTGCGGCGTCGCCCTCGGCGAAGGCCGGTGCGGCGAGCGTCCAAGCCGTCGCCGCCGCCATCGCCACGTGTCTCCACTTTCGCATACGGTACACTCCTCGGTCGCTAGTCGGCGGCCCGCTGCCGCCGCGGTCCGAGGCGCAGGTGTCTCGGACGAAGTTTTCGACAATAGCTGGCGAAGCTAGCGACCCGCGGACGGGGCTGTCAATCGCGTGTCGCAGGAGCACCGAATCGAACCGCAGGGTTCGCGAATCGACCGAATCCGGGCAAGTTCGAGCCGCGGCCGTTGGAGCGAGGGAGTGCCGCTGCTAACAGCCGATGCCGACGCCGGCAGCCACCGGCGGGCAAGCGGCGGGTTCGGCCCGCGAGGAGATGGACGCATGGAGACCTCATCGACGACGACATCCTTGTCGCGAGCGGATTTCCCGATCGTCATACTCGGTGCCGGTTTCGCCGGGATCGGCACGGCGATCCGCTTGCTCCAGGCGGGGATCGACTCCTTCGTCATGATCGAGCGCGCCGGCGAGATCGGCGGCACCTGGCGCGACAACACCTACCCCGGCGCCGCTTGCGACGTGCCGTCGCACGTCTATTCCTTCTCGTTCGAGCCGAACCCCAACTGGTCGCGCGTCTTCGCCGGCTCGCAGGAAATCCAGGCGTACCTTCTCGGCTTGGTCGAGAAGTGGAATCTGCGCTCGAAGTTGCGTCTGCATACCGAGATCGTCGGTGCCCGCTTCGACGAAGCGGCCGGCGTCTGGACCTTGGAGACGAACCACGGCGACACGGTCACTGCGCGTGCCGTCGTCTCCGGATTGGGTGGTCTGGTCGATCCGGCGTATCCGAACATCCCGGGCATCGACGGCTACGGCGGCACGCTGTTCCACACGGCGCGTTGGAACCACGCCTACGACCTGCGCGGCAAACGCGTCGCCGTCATCGGCACCGGTGCGAGTGCCGTCCAGGTGGTGCCGTCGATCGCCCGCGACGTCGGGCATCTGTCGGTATTTCAGCGGACGCCTGCGTGGGTGATGCCGAAGCCCGACCGCAAGTATTCGGAGGCGCGCCGGCGCTTTTATGCGCGGCATCCGGCGGCGCTGCGGCTGAGCCGCGCTTTCAAGTACTGGACGAGCGAGTTGTTCGGTCCGTTCGTTTTTCTCGACGCGCCACGCCTTTCGGCCATCGCCGAACACGCGTCGCTGCGGCACTTGCGCGCCAGCGTGCAGAACCCGGTTCTACGCCAGAAGCTGACGCCGCACTTTCAGTTCGGGTGCAAGCGCATCCTCATCTCGAACGACTATTGGCGCACGTTCGAACGCGACAACGTCGAGCTGGTGACCGAGGGCATCGAGTCGTTCACGTTGCAGGGCATTCGCACGCGTGACGGTGTCGAGCGCTCTTTCGACGCCATCATATTCGCCACCGGCTTCGCTCTTGGACTAGCGCGGGCGCCGTTCCCCGTATTCGGTCGCGGGGGTCGCTCGCTCGACGACAGCTGGCGCGACGGCGCCGTCGCCTACAAGGGCATGACGGTTGCGGGGTTCCCCAACTGGTTCATCCTGATGGGGCCGAACACCGGCCCGGGCCACACCTCGGTGCTGGTCTACACGGAGGCGCAGATCGACTATGCGCTGCAAGCCATCCGCAAGATGTTGGCCGACGACTTGCGCCTCATCGACGTCCGCCAGTCGGTGCAGGACGCCTACAACGCCAAGCTGCAACGGCGCATGAAGCACATGGTCTGGAGTTCGGGGTGCAACAGTTGGTACCTGTCGAACGACGGCAGCAACCACGCCCTCTACCCCGGCTTTGCGTTCGACTACGTGGTGCACGCGCGCCACTTCGAGCCCTCGGAGTATGAGCTGCTCCGATGAGTCCGACACGTCCGACACGTCCGACAGGTCGGACAGGTCCGACAGGTCGGACTTGTCCGACCTGTCGGACTGTTCTAGAGACCACCTCGTTCGCAGTCTCCTCGACAAGGCGGAAGCATGACCCTCCCTCGTATCCTCGTGATCTGCGGCGCGGCGCTATTCCTCGGTGCCCCCGTGGCGGCGCAGACCATCCCCAGCACGACCGTCGACGCCCTCTGTCGCAAAGACCTGCACAAGACGCTCGGGCGATTGGCACGCGAAGGCGTCAAGGAGATGAACAAGTGCCACACCAAGCGCATGCGTGGCATTTACGACGCCGCGCGCGACTGTAACCTCCCCGAGAACTCGCCGTCGCCCAACAAGGTCCAGCGCGAGGAGGAAAAACTGCGCCGCCGCGCCAGCCATTCGTGCGCCGGCGACCGCCGTCTGCCCGCCTCGCCGCCGTCGCAGTTGGGTTACACCTCCTGTCCGGCGCCGTGCGCCGGCATCGCCATCAACGACGACTACGCCAACGTCGCCGAGTGCATCATCTGTCTCAACCGCGCCCTCACCATCCAATTGGTCACCGATACCGCCGGCACCCCGACCCTGCCGCTGCCCGATGGCGCCAAGCGCTGTCAGGACCGCGTCGGCAACCTGGTCAAGAAGTACCTCTCCAAGCGCATCACCGATCAAGAGCAGTGCATGACGGCGCGCGAGTTGGGCTTGCTCGATGCCTCGACCGATTGCCGCAGCGCCGATCTCCTCGGTCGCGTCGCCAAGGCGCGCAACAACCTGGTCGCCAACATCGATCGCTGCGGCGATGCCGCGCTGGCAGCCCTCGACGGTTGCGCCGACAACGTCGCCGACGAACGCGTCTGCGCCGTCGCCGCGGTCGAGTCCACCGTCGATGCGCTGTTCGACCTGATCTATCCGACGATCCCCGCCGTTCCTTGAGGCTCGGGCAAGCGCCGCAACTCGGCGTTGCCGAGATGCGACAGACGACGGTGCTGGTGGCTCGGCATGCCGCGCAGCACCGCCTCGAGGATCTGCAGCGGATCGCCGTGCGACACCAGCACGATGCGCTTGCCGGAATAGCTGGACTCCGACCGTTCGACGACGCCGAGCACGCGCGCCGCGACCGCGTCCGTCGTCTCGCTGCCCGCGAACCCGTGGTTGGGCTCGGCTTCGTCGCGGTCCCACACGTCGGCGTAGCGCGTCGCCGACCCGAGTTCCAAACTGCCGAAGTTGCGTTCGCGTAGGCCAGGGTCGGTGACCGGCGGCGCCAACCGGGCGATGGCGCACAAGACCTCGGCGGTCTCGCGGGCGCGGCGGAAATCCGAGCTGATCACCAGCGTGTCGGACGCATCGAACGGCGGCGTGACCCAGGCCGGGTCGGCGAACCGGCGTTCGCAGTCGGTCCGCCCGCCCGGGCTGAGCCCCCATTCCGCAACGCCGTTGGCCGGCGTCGAGACGACGATGCCACGTTCATTGGCGAGACTGGTCCCATGGCGGAGGGCGTAGTAGACGTTGCGGGTCATGGCGGAGAAAGTTGCATTCCTCGGGCTCGGCGTCATGGGGTACCCGATGGCCGGGCATCTCGCCAGCGCCGGTCACGCGGTCGTCGTCTTCAATCGAACTTCGGCGCGAGCCCAGCGCTGGGTTGCCGAATACGGCGGCCGGTTGGCGTCGACGCCGGCGGAGGCCGCGGCCGAGGCCGACGTCGTCTTCGCTTGTGTCGGGCGCGACGAGGACGTGCGGCAGGTGACCGTTGGAACGGACGGCGCCTTTGCGACGATGCGTCCCGGTAGCGTCTTCGTCGACCATACGACGGCCTCGGCGGCGTTGGCGCGCGAGCTGGATCGGCAAGCGCGCGTGCGCGGCTTGGGCTTCGTCGACGCGCCGGTGTCGGGCGGGCAGGTCGGCGCCGTCAACGGCGCGTTGACGATCATGTGCGGCGGCGCCTCCGGCGATTTCACGCGCATCGAGCCCTTGCTGGCGTGTTATGCGCGCAGCGCTCGGCTGCTCGGTGCGAGCGGCAGCGGGCAACTCGCCAAAATGGTCAACCAGATTTGCATTGCCGGCATCGTCCAGGGCTTGGCCGAAGGGCTGCATTTCGCGCAGCGTGCCGGCCTCGATGCGGCCGCCGTCGTCGAGGTGATCTCCAAGGGCGCGGCGCAGTCGTGGCAGATGGAGAACCGCGCGGCGTCGATGCTGGAGCAGCGCTTCGACTTCGGCTTCGCCGTCGACTGGATGCGCAAGGATCTGGCGATGGTGCTCGACGAGGCGCGGCGCAACGGCGCACGCCTGCCCGTCGCGGCCCTGGTCGATCAGTTTTACGCCGACGTTCAGGACATGGGCGGCGGTCGCTGGGATACTTCGAGCCTCATCGCGCGTCTCGAGCGCGAGGGAGAATAGGGAAGCGAACGACATGGCCCTCAATGTGATCCACTTTCGGCATGAAGGAGAGACGCGCTGGGGCGTCGTCCGCGGCGACATGGTGCTGCCCGTTCCCGGTAGCTACGCGACGACGCGCGACTTCATCCTCGAAGGAGCGAGCCGGGCGCGCGAGCTGGCCGCCACCGGCGACGCGGGGCAGCTGTCGTGCAGCGCCGTGGAGTTGTTGTGTCCGATCACGCGCAACCAACAGCTCGTCTGCCAGGGCATCAACTACCGCCAGCACATGATCGAGTCGGGCATCGATCCCGAACGCCAGAAGCACAACGTCATCTTCCGCAAGGCGTCGTCGTGCCTCGCGCCTGCCAACACCGACATCATCAAGCCGCAACGGGTGCAGCTGCTCGACTACGAATGCGAACTCGGGCTGGTGTTGGCGCGGGACGTCGACGGACCGCGAGAGGTTCGCCTCGACAACCTGCACGAATACGTCGCCGCGCTCTGCATCCACGACGACGTCAGCGCCCGCGACCTGCAACTGCCACCGGGCCAGTTCTACAAAGGCAAGAGCTTCCGCACCTTCGGCCCGACCGGTCCATACCTGACGCTCGTCGATGCCGCCGATCTGCGGCGCTTCGACGAGCTGCACCTGCAGCTGAGCGTCAATGGCGAGAGCCGGCAGGATGCCTACGCCGCCGATCTCGTGTTCAAGCCGGTCGAAACCCTGAACGAGCTCTTCGAGGTGCAGGACTTTCAGGCGGGCGACCTGCTGTCGACCGGCACGCCTGGGGGCTGTGCCCTGCAGGCGCCCAACCGGATCATCGCCTTCATCGCGGCCCTCCTGCCCGAAGATACCAAGTGGAACACCTTCATCTCTTCGAATTTGAGCAACCCGCGGTTCCTCAAGCCGGGCGACCGCGTGCGGTTGGCGATCCGCACCGACGACGGTGCCATCGACCTCGGGGTGCAGGAGAACCTCGTCGTCGCCGCGAAATCTGCTTGAGTACGGGCTGGCCGCGCTGGTAGTGAGTGCGGGCGGAAGGGAACATCGGTTGCTCGTACCTCGGCTCATTGCCCTACTCGTCTGTCTGCTTCTGGGCGCCGCGCCGGCGTTGGCGGCCGATTTCCTGGTCACCCTGAGCCGTGAGGATACCTCCGACGTCGCCGCCGGCGACGGCACCTGTGCCGACGGCCGGGGCGTCTGCACCCTGCGCGCCGCGGTCGAGGAGAGCAACGCCCTCGCCGGGGCCGATCGCATCGTTCTCACCAGCGGCGGCCGCGCCGGTCTCGTGGGATTGGTGTTGTCGGAACTCGTCGTCACCGACGACCTCGAGATCAAGGGCGAGGGCATCGACGTCACCATCGTCGACGGGGCCCGCTTCGATCGCATCCTGCGCATCTTCCCCGGTGTCACGGTCAGCCTCTTCGATTTGACGCTGAGTAAGGGAGAGGCGGCCGACGGGGGCATCGTCCTCAACGAAGGAACGCTGCACCTGGAGCGGACGCAGCTGGCGCGCGGCGTCGCCGATCGCGGCGCGGGCATCTTCAACCGCGGCATGTTGACCGGCGTCGACGCGGTGTTCTTCAAGCACTCGAACCGCATCACGGTGGGCCTCGGCGGCTGCATTTATAATGAAGGCACGGTGCAGCTGGAGCGCGCGACCGTCGTCTACGGCAACGCCCGCCTGGGTTGCGGCGGCGGCTTGTACAATGCCGCCGGCGCCACGTTCACCGCTCTCAATACGACCATCGCCAGCAATGCCGCACGCAAGGGCGAAGGTGCCGGCATCTGCAACGACGGCGGCACGGTCGCCTGCACCCACTGCACCATTTCGCGCAACAAGGCGACGACCGGTTCGGGCGGTATCGTCAATCGCAGCGGTGCCGTCTCGCTGCGCTCGTCGCTGGTCGCCGACAACTCCTACGCCGGTAGCTCGGTCGAACAGAACTGCAGCGGCAGTATCACCTCCCTCGGGTACAACCTGGTCAACGACGACAGTTGCGCCATCGGCGAAGAGGGCGACCTCATCGGTGTCGACCCACTGGTGCGTGGCCTGAAGGAACTCGAAGGCTACGGACTCGTCGTCGCCTTCAAGCGCGGTGACGCCAGCCCGGCGATCAACGCCGCCGCCCTGGCGACGTGTCCGGCCGTCGATCAACAAGGACTGCCGCGACCCTCCGGCGGCGGCTGCGACATCGGCGCCCTCGAAGTGCAACTGCCCGAGCCGACGCCGACCGAGACCCCCGACCCGTCGCAGCCGACCCGTACGCCGACTGCGACGCCAACGGTGACGTCGACACGCACGCCGAGTGCGACGCCGACGGTGACCGCGACCACGACGTCGACGCCGACCGAAACGCCGACGCGCACCCACACCCCGACGCGTACCCCGACACCGACCCGGACGCCGACGTCCTCCCCGAGTGCGACGCTGACGCCGAGCGAAACGCCGACGATCACCGAGACGCCCACCGAGACGGCGACGCCGACGATCAGCGCGACACCGACCGAAACCTTCACCCCGAGCCCGAGTGCTTCGCCCACGGATACTGCAACCGTCACCCCGACCAGGACGCCGACCGCGACGCCGACAGCCACTGTGACCAACACGCCTACGGTGACGCCGACGCCGACGATCAGCCCGACCCCGACGGTGACCTACACGCCGGTCTCCGTCGAGCCGCGCGACTTCATCGCCATCCTCTCGCTGCGCGATTCGAGCGACGTCCTCCCCGGCGACGGCGTCTGCGCCGACGACCACGGCATCTGCTCGGTGCGTGCCGCCGTCGAAGAGGCCAACGCGCTGCCGGCGCACGACCGCATCTTTCTCAGCAACGACGGCCGGCCGAGCGCGTTCGCCCGCATCGGTTCGCAACTGGTGATCAGCGACGACGTCGACATCATCGGCGAAGGGCAGGACCGTTCGACGCTCACCGGACAGCGGCTCGATCGAATCTTCAAGATTCTCCCCGGCGTCACCGTCAACGTCTCCGACGTCCACCTGACCAAGGGCGGCGCGGAGGAGGGCGGCATCGTCTACAACGAGGGGACGCTGAACCTGTTCCGCTGCCACCTGTCGCGTGGCTTGGCGGGACGCGGCGGCGGCGTGTTCAACCTCGGCACGTTGATCGCCACCGATACGGTGTTCGCGCGTCATACCGATCAGCCGCCGCAAGGCTTGGGCGGCTGCATCAGCAACTTCGGGACCGTCGTGCTCGACCGGGTGGCGCTGTACAAGGGGCAGGCGCGTTTGGGTTGTGGCGGTGGGCTCTACAACGCGCCGGGCGCGATGGCGACGGGGACGAACGTCACCATCATGGCCAACCGAGCGCGTAAGGCGAAGGCCGGCGGCATTTGCAATGACGGCGGCACGGTGTCGTGCACCAACTGCACCATCGCGCGCAATCAGGCGAACAACACCGCAGGTGGGATTCTGAATCTGTCGGGGACGGTCGCCCTGACGAACACCCTCGTCGCCGACAACTTCTACGCCGGCGTCGGCCGCGGCGGCAATTGCAGCGGCGAGCCGATCACCTCCCTCGGCGGCAACCTCGAAAGCCATGATACCTGTGGCTTCGCTCAGCCCACGGACCAAGTCGACGCGACGACGGGCCTACGCGGCGTGCAGTACCAGGGCGGCTACATCCCGACGGCCGGCTTCAAGTCGTCGGACAGCGTCGCCGTCGACCGCGCCGAGGCGAGTGCTTGTCCGAGCGTCGACGGCCGCGGCCTACCGCGCCCCTCCGGCGCCGGCTGCGACATCGGCGCCTTCGAACTCCAACCGGGCGACCTCTAGGGCGCGCTTGCAGCTTGCGAATCGCCGCATCCACCGTCCGCTGCTGGAATTGTGGGATCTTCCGGAGTAAGCGGCGTTGATGCGATCGGGAGACACCGTGGCTCGGCTGGCGGACGAACTGCGGACGGCATGCGATGTCGTCTTCCGCTGATGGCGCGGACGGTCAGGCGGGCTCGCGGGTGACCGCGGCGCGCATGCTCGACCTGCTGGCGCTGGTCGCCGCATGCGTCGGCGTGTTCCTCCTCTTCCACGATCTTGCCTGGGGTGGCAGTACCCAAGACGAGCTGACCGACTTCAGAATCTCGCGCGACTTCGTGTTGCACGGTTCGGTTCTGACCAACACGACCGATCCTTCGCAGGGGCGGTTGCCGCACATGCTCGGTGCGGCTTCCCTCTGGCTGTTCGGCGAGAGTGTCTGGTCGTTCAAGCTGCCCTTTGCCGCGAGCGTGCTCGTCTGTGGCGCTTTGTTGTTCGGCTTCGTCGCACGCCGCCATGGCCCGGCCATCGCCCTCTACTCCGTCGCCTTCTTTCTCACCAACCCGTGGGCCATCGGCAGCGGCCGTAGTGCCGCCACGGCGGGCGATGCGCTCGTCATGCCGACCTCGTTTGCCTATCTTTGGCTGGCGATTCGGGTTTGGGAGACCCGTTTCACGGGATTACGATCCGTGCTCGACGCCATCGGCTTAGGGCTGCTGACGGGATTGAGCGTCGGTGCCAAGCTGACGAACGTCGTGCTCTTTCCGGCCGGTTTCCTCGTCCTCGTGTTGGCGCGGCGATCGTTCGCTCACCTCGTAGCCTTCGCCGCCTTCGCGTCGCTGGCCGCGGTCGCCAGCCATCCGCTGCTGGCAACCGCGACGGACGATTTGGTCGCCGAGGTACGGCGCATCGTCGATCGGGATCCTTTGCCCTCCGAGCCGACGCGCAGGGCCGTGGTGCTCGAGATGCCCACCGATCTGCGCGCCCTTCCGGTCAGCCTCGCCCCCCCACCCAAGCTTCGCTATCTCGGCTACGTGCTCGTCGGGAAGCTGACGGCCCCGTTCCTGTTCGTCCTCGCTTGCGGCGTCGTCCTCGGCGTGGGCGCAGCGCTACGCGCGCGCCGCTTCGATCCGGCATTCTGGCTGCCGCTCGCCTTCGTCGTCGCGCCGTGTGCCATCGTCTGCGTGAACGTCAAGCAGAATGTGAACTACTTCCTGCCGCTGCTGCTACCGGCGATCACCCTCGCCGCAGTGGCGCTTGCCTACTGTTTTCGCCAGCGCCACTCCCTTGGACGCATCCTTGGATCGCTCGGTTGGCTCGCAATCGTGCTCTATCAGATCTGGCTCGGCGTACACCTCAGCCCGGACTTCATTCAGGCGGGTCGTCGCTTGGGCCCAGAGGCACAGAGCAAGATGGACGGCCCGGCCGTGAACCAGTGCCAAGGCGCGCCACAGTTGATCGAGCGCTTGAACCAACTGCATCGCGGCGGACATCCCTTCGATACGGCGTGGGTGTTCGGGCGATGTTTCCCGAACGTCAGCCATGATGCGACCTACGGCCCGATTCGGCCACAAGGCTACAACTTCATGCGCGATGATCCCACCGTGGTCTTCGGTCGCCCGCACGTGCTCGTCGTCTCCGAGACGAATCAATACGAGCAGTACGGAATGCCGGAGCATCTGAAGCTCGTGCGTTCCATCGAAATGGCGATCGCGGGATGCGACCTGGTCAACGTGGACGCTCCCGAAGACCGCTTCAAGATTTACCGCTGCCAGCGTCGCCAGTGGATGGATGACGCCATCCGAGGAGAGTCCTGACGTAGCGGCGACGCCGGCCCCGCGCACATCGGACTCCGAGAAACCAGGGTGGCTCGCCGGCGCAAGGCGGGGGCGAGAGCAGCGACGCATCGGCGAATCCTTCGGCGGACGCAGCGGTGGGCCCGCTGCGCATCCGTCGCCGGTTGCAGGCGTGACGTGGCTGCGTCCGTAGCCCCTCTTGCCCATGGCAGATATGGAGATCGGATCCCCACCATGACTCTTTCTCTCTCCGATCACGATATGGAACTTCGGGTTGCATCGATCCTCCTGCAGATGTCCGTCGAGGAGAAGATCGACTTCATCGCCGGTGTCGACTTCTTCGACCTGCCCGGGCTCGCTCGCCTCGGTGTGCCGCGCTTGCGCATGGCCGACGGGCCGATGGGCGTGCGCAACGGCGGACCCGCCACCGCTTTCGGCGGCGGTGTCGCCCTCGCCGCCACGTGGAACCCGCAGCTGGTCGAACGCGTCGGCCGTGAACTCGGTCGTGACGCGCGCGCCAAGGGTATCCACTTCCTGCTGGCGCCTGGGGTCAACATGCAGCGCGCCTCGATCGCTTCGCGCAACTTCGAGTACTTCGGCGAAGACCCCTTCCTCGCGGCGCGCCTCGCGGTCCGCTTCATCGAAGGCGTCCAACACGAAGGCGTCTGCGCCACCGTCAAGCACCTCGCCGGCAACAACTCGGAGTTCGACCGCAATCACACCGATTCGGTCATCGACGAACGCAGCCTGCGCGAAATCTACCTGCCCGCCTTCGAGGCCGCCGTCCGCGAGGCCGAGGTCGGTGCCGTCATGACCGGCTACAACCTGACCAACGGCGCCTACATGTCGCAGAACACCTACCTCAACAATGAGGTGGTGAAGGGCGAATGGGGTTTCCGGGGCGTGATCCTGTCCGACTGGATCTCCACCTACGATGCCGTGGCCGCCGCCAACGGCGGACTCGATGTCGAGATGCCGTCGGGGAGCCAGTTCAATCGCGAACGACTGCTGCCGGCGATCGAGTCGGGCGAGGTCTCCATCGACGTTCTCGACGACAAGGTGCGCCGCATCCTGCGCCTGGCCGTGCGCTTCGGCTGGCTCGACCGCGATCAGCTCGACCTGACGATCCCGCGCTACAACCCGCAGGCGCGTGCCGCCGCGCGGCAAGCGGCGCGCGAGGGCATGGTCTTGCTGAAGAACGACGGACCGCTGCTGCCGCTCGATCGCGACCGCATCACGTCGGTTCTCGTCGTCGGCCCCAACGCCCACCCCGCCGTCATCGGCGGCGGTGGCAGCTCGCTGGTGCAGCCGTTCGCGGCGACGAGTCTGCTCGAAGGTGTGGCCCACGCTGCGGGGGATTCCGTCAAGGTCCTCTATGCGCGCGGTTTACCGCCTTTCGACGAAGTCGTTCAGGCAACGACGTGGGCGACCACGGCGGACGGCCGCGAGCCCGGAGTGCGCGCCGAGTACTTCGCCTCGGCCGACCTGTCGGGCACGCCCGTGCTCACCCGCATCGAGAAGGGCATCGCCGTCAACGCCCGTCGGCCCGGTTCGATCTTCCCGAAAGGCACACGGTCCGAGCGTTGGACCGGCCATTACGCCGTGGCGGCGGACGGCACCTACGACTTCATCATCGCCGCCGCGGGCGACGGCGGCGGGACCTACCGTCTCTTCGTCGACGACGTGGTGCGCCTCGACAGCTGGACCGACAATCGCGCCTTGGTCGACCACGTGACGCTCGAGCTCGCCGCCGGCGTGCACAAGGTCGTGCTCGAACACCACGGACGGCCGAAATGGCCGGGCGAGCGGCTGGAACTCGGCATCTGGCGCCACGGCGAGCGCGTGGACGAGAGTGCGCGCGCCATGGCGGCGCAGGCCGATGTGGTCGTCGTCGCCGTCGGTTTCGACGCGTCGACGGATGCGGAGAGCGCCGACCGCTCGTTCTCGCTGCCGGCCGGCCAAGACGAGTTGATCCGCGCCATGACGGTCGCCAACCCGCGCACCGTCGTCGTGCTGACGTCGGGCGGTGCCGTCGACATGCGGGCTTGGATCGAGTCGACTCCGGCCTTGCTGCAGGCGTGGTATGCCGGGCAGGAGGGCGGCATCGCCGCCGGTGAGATCTTGTTTGGCGTGGTGAACCCGTCCGGGCGCTTGCCGTCGACCTTCGAGCGCCGCTGGGAGGAAAGTCCGGCGTACGCGCACTCCTACCCGGAGCCGGGCACGCGCCGGATCGTCTATCGGGACGGTGTCTTCATCGGCTATCGCGGTTACGAGCAACACGGCATCGTGCCGCTCTTTCCCTTCGGCTTCGGGCTCTCCTACACCAGCTTTGCCTATTCAGGCCTGACGATCTCCCCGGCTCAGACTCACGACGGCGACGTCGAGGTCGGGTTTGACCTCACCAACACAGGCTCGCGCGCTGGGGCGGAAGTGGCGCAGCTGTACGTGGCCGACCGGCACAGCCGCGTGGCGCGGCCGCCGAAGGAACTGAAGGGATTCGCCAAGGTCGAGCTGCAGCCGGGCGAAACCCGCCGGGTGACGCTGGCGCTGAACCGACGCTCGCTGTCGTATTACGACGTCGATGCCAGGGTATGGCGGGCCACGCCGGGCGTGTTCGAGGTGTTGGTCGGCAGCTCGAGTGCGGCGATCGCCCTGCGCGGGGATCTGACCCTCCTCGACTGAGCCGGGGCGCTCGAGCGACGCGCGACCCATCGATTGTCGCGGGATCGACGGCGGTTCCGCCGTTCGACCGGGTGCTGCCGTCGTCGGCCCGGTGCCGCGAGTTCCGGCCGCCGCGGAGAATTCGATTGACATACGCCCTCAAGACATAGTTCGCTGGTCGAACAAACTATGCAAAGCTTTCTTGCCGTCCCCATCGTCGTGAGCTTCGCGTTCGTCATCGGCCTCGCCCGGCCCCACGTCGCCGGTGCCGCCCTCAGTGCCGCCTCGACCTGCGAAGCCGCCAAACTCAACGAGGCGGGCAAGAAAGCGAATTGTCTCGCCAGCATCTCCTCCAAGGCGATCCGCCGGGCGACCGCAGTCGATGCCAGCAAACTCGCCAAGTGCTCCTCCAAACTCGTCGCGGGCTTCACCCAAGCCGAGAAGCGAGCCGGCGCGGCCTGTCCCACCACGGGCGATGCCGCGGCGATCGAGTCGCGCATCGACACGTGCATCGGTAACGTCATCGCCGACCTCGGCGGCGTTCCCGGCAGCGGCGGCGCCACCTCCGGGTGCCAGGCGAGAAAGGTCAAAGAGGTCGGCAAATTCGCCCAGTGCACGTTCAAGGTCGCGGCGCGCGCCGCTCGCCGCGGGGATCCGGCCGACTTCGGCTTGTGCAACCGCAAGCTGGCGCAGTTGTGGTCGCTCACCGAATCGCGGCCACCGTGCGCCACGACCGGCGATCTCGCCGCCGTGCGGGCCGATCTCGACGCCTGCCGCGACGCCACCGCGAACGCCCTGGTGCTGCCCGCCGGCACGCCGACGCCGACACGCACGTCGACCGCGCTGGCGACCCCGACGGCCACCGCGACAGCGACCGCGGGCGCGCCCATCCTTGCCGTCGCGGCCTCCGCCAGCACCAGCGGACCCGCGGGCGGTCCGGCCCTCGCCTTCGACCGCAACCTGAACACCCGTTGGGAATCGGCGCACGGCGTCGACCCGTCGTGGATCACGCTCGACCTCGGCGACCGCTACGCCTTGTCCTCCGTCACCATTCATTGGGAAGCCGCCAACGCCGCCAGCTACGAGATCCGCGCCTCGTCCGACAACAGCAACTGGACGACGCTGGCCAGCCGTTACGGCGGCGTCTTCGGCAACCGTACCGATCGCGTCGACCTCAGCGGCACCTATCGCTACGTGCGCATGCACGGCCTGACCCGCACCAGCCCCTACGGCTATTCGATCTGGGAAATGGAAGTCTACGGCACGCCCGCCGTCGATACCGATGGCGACGGCGTCGACGACGGCTTGGACCAGTGTCCGGGGACACCGCCGCAGAGCACCGTCGACGCAGAAGGCTGTGTCGTCGTCGATACGGACGGGGACGGCGTTGCCGACGGGGACGACCTCTGCCCGAGTACTCCGCCGGCGACGACGGTCGATGCCGACGGCTGCGAGGTGATCGTTCCGGTCAACGAAGTGACGTCGATCGACGGCATCCTGGCCGGAGGTTCCGGCTCGAGTCGCCCCGGGTTCACGCTCTACGTCTTCGACGACGACCTGGCGGCGCCAGGCAGCAGCACCTGTGGCGGCAGCTGTGCCGCGACTTGGCCGCCGCTGCGTGTCGATGACGGCGTCGCGACCGGCGTGACGAATCTCGGCACCATCGTCCGCGGCGACGGCACCCTGCAGGCGACCTACGACGGACGACCTCTGTACTTCTTCTCCGGTGATACCGTCGCCGGCGACACCAACGGAGACGGCCTCGGCGGCGTCTGGCACGTGGTGGCGCACGAGCACGCTTATGTCCCCTTGTTCGATGCCGCGACCGTGCTCGAGCCGGAACTGCAGGAAGACACGCCTAGCGCGCTGATCACGCGACTGGCGGACCGTGCGCGCGACCGCCATGCGCGCGAAAACCAGTTCATGCAGTACGACCACTACCTGTCGTTCTACTGGGAGCATCGCACGGCGGAGATCGAGATCGTCGATACGGTCGGCAAGGGCGGCAATACCATCACCTTCAATGTCACCACCGAATGGCAGCTGAGCCCGACGGAAGCGGAACTGCGCTTCTTCTTCCGCGGCCTCAATACCTCGGCCGAGTACCACAACAACGGCGTCATGACCGCCGTGCCCCATCTCGACGTTCCCGGAGAATCGCGCCGGCACTACACCCGCAGCGTCAACTACAACTCCAAGGAGAACCGCCCGCTACAGGTCGGCGACCGCATGGAGTTCGAACTCAGCCATTTCCTGTCCGGCGTGCCGAACGGACGCAACAACTACTACGGCACGGCCATCCTCTACATCGTCGGCGAAGGGGTGGTGCCGTTCGAAGCCCGAGGCGCGCTCCGGGACTCGTTCCCGATGCCGCTGGCGGCGCGCCTGGGCGGCGACACGACGCTCAACTACCAATACTCGAACGAGCCGGACAATCACTTCATGCAGATGGCGACCAACCTCTCGAACCGCAACGGACAGAGGTTCGTGTTGGGCCGCCGGGTGCACCATACGAACTTCGGCGACGGCTCGCATGACGAGTCCGTCGAGAATCCGAACTTCGTCGAACTGTCGAATCGACTCGGCACCAACTACATCCACCACTCGTGTGTCGCCTGCCACACGCGCAACGGACGTGCCCTGCCGCCGGCGTCGGGCCAACCTCTCGAGACCTATGTCGTGCGCGTCGGTGACGCCGGCGGTCATCCCGATCCGCAGCTTGGCGCCGTGCTGCAGCCGAAGGCGACCGCGGGCGCACCGGAAGCGGGCGTCAGCCTCGCCGGCTGGAGCGAAAGCGGCGGACTGCGCTCGCCCAACTTCGCTTTCAGCGGTGTGACGCCGTCGAACTTCACGGCGCGCATCGCGCCGCAGCTGGTGGGCATGGGCTTGTTGGAAGCGATCGCCGAGGCCGACCTCGAGGCGCTGGCCGACGAGACGGACAGCAACGGTGACGGCATCTCCGGCCGCCTGCGCCTGGTGACCGATGCGACCACGGGCGAGACACGTGTCGGCCGCTTCGGTTGGAAGGCGTCGCAGCCGCACCTCCGGCAACAGGTGGCGGCCGCGTTGAACACCGACATCGGCGTCATGACGTCGGTGTTCCCGCAGCCCGACTGCGGCACCTCGCAAGCGAACTGTGGCCCGTCCGGCGCCGAACTCAGCGACGAGCGGCTCGACCAATTGACGGCCTATCTCGCCTTGCTCGGCGTGAGTGCCCGGCGCAACGTCGACGATGCCGAGGCCCTGCAAGGGCAAGCACTCTTCGGCGCGCTCGGCTGCACCGGCTGCCACACCGAGACGTTCGAGACGTCGCCCCACCATCCGCACGCCGAGTTGCGGGGGCAGACGATCCATCCCTACACCGACCTGCTACTGCACGACATGGGTCCGGGGCTCGCCTCGACCTTGGCCGAGGGGGATGCGGCCGGCAGCGAGTGGCGCACGGCACCGCTGTGGAACATCGGCCTGACTGCGGGAGTCAGCGGCGGCCAGGCGTATCTGCACGACGGCCGAGCGCGCACGCTCGACGAAGCGATCCGCTGGCACGGCGGCGAAGCTCAGGCGGCGAAGCAGGCCTACGAGGCCTTGACGCAGCCGGAGAAAGACGCCGTCATCGCCTTCCTCGAGAGTCTGTAGGGGGGGCGTACCGGAATACGGCACCACGGCAGGCGCGGAGAAACGGAGAGAAATTCCCGGGCTACCCGGAGTGTCGAGTTGCACTCGACACCGCCCGGCGTTTGGCGCCGGGCGCGCCCCGCCTCCATCCTTCCCGCGTTCCGTGGGAAAGCACCTCAGATCTCGGTGCGAGAATGCTCGCGATAGGGCTCCGTCGACCCGCGGCGGGCCCGCCGCGTACGACTCGGCGCTCCAGGGCGCTCCGCGCCCATTCTCATGAACCTTCGGATGACTACGCCGTGGTGAGAAATCGGGGTAGGGGGCGTCGGTTTCAGAGGACGCGGGCGCCGTGCTGCATGCAGTGGCGCACGCACTTGTGCAGCTTGGGCTTGTCGTCGGGGTGCTTCTCTTTGCACTGTTTCGAGCAGGCCTCCGACTCGACGCAGCCCTGGTGGCATTGCTCGAGTTCGGTGCCGCTCGATCCGTAGAGCTCGCCGCAGAACTCGCGGCAGCGCTCGATGGCGGGGCGTTCCGGCGTCGGTTCGGTGGCGAAGGCTGGGACGGCGAACAGGCACGCGACGACGATGCTGTGGCGGAAGATGCGTGACACGGGGGAAACTTGGACGTTTCGCCGGTGCGGGTCAACCGCCGCCGGCGGTCGCGCCCCTTTTGAGCTGGCCGCCGCTTTATGGTTCAAGCGGGGCGAATCCGCTGACGAAGGAGATGGCGATGGCGTTCTGGTGCATGCAACTCTTGGCGGCCGCGTTTCTCGCCGTGCTCTTCCTCCAGTCGGGGGTCGACAAGGTCGTCGACCGCGACGGCAACATCCAATGGCTGACCGGCCATTTCGCCAATAGTCCGCTCGACGGCATGGTGCCGCTGATGCTGACCGTCATCACCTTCGTCGAACTGAGTGCCGGGGTGCTGTCCGGCCTGGGCGCCGTGATCCTGTTCTTCGGCGGCAGTTCGACGGTGGCGATGGTGGGGGCGATCGTCTCGGCCACCGCCGTGTTCATGCTGTTCACCGGCCAACGGCTGGCCAAGGACTACGCCGGTGCCGCCGTGCTGGTGAACTACTTCATCCTCTGCCTCGGGACGATTTACCTGATGGCCTGAGGCCGGCGCGGTGCCGTCCGCCGGGTCCCCTCGACCGAGCCTCCGGTGCGCCGTCGCTGCGAAGCGACACCCGCACGTTCTGCACTGATTCTGGGCACTGACCGGCGCTTGGGCAGCGGAGTTCGGACGGGCGGCGGCGGAACGGACGTCGGGCCGGATGCGCCAGGGCTGGCCCGGATCTTGCCTTGATCGTCGACGACTCGACCTTGTCGAGGAGGCCAGCCATGTTGCAGACACAATCCTTCACGCCATCCGCCAATGGGATGCCCTACCACGAGTTCTACCTCGACGACTTCGGGCCGCGGGCCCATTACCGGCTCCTCTGGGAGCACATCAAGAGCGCCGGCCAGAACGAGCTCGCCGGCAAGGCACACGACGCCCACCTGGCGATGCACGCCGAGGGCGTCACCTTCACCGTCTATTCCGACAAAGAGGAAGGCATCGAGCGGGTTTGGCCGTTCGACCTCATCCCGCGCATCATCCCGGCGAACGAGTGGAGCGTCATCGAGGCCGGTCTCAAGCAGCGCGTCCGCGCGCTCAACCTCTTCCTCCAGGACCTCTACCACAAGCAGCGCTGCATCCGGGACGGCGTCGTCCCGGCGGAGCTGATCTTCAAGGGCAAGGACTTCTGCCGCGAGGTCATCGGCGTCGAGGTGCCGCACGGCATCTACACCCACATCTCCGGCATCGACCTGATCCGCGACGAAAACGGCCGCTACCTGATCCTCGAGGACAACCTGCGGACACCGTCGGGCGTCTCGTACATGATCGAGAATCGCATCGTCGAGCGCCGCATCATGCCCGAGTTCTTCGACAAGTACCGCGTCCGCCGCGTCGAGCATTACCCGCAGCTGCTGCTGCAGGCGTTGCGGCACGTGTCGCCGCGCGGCCCCGAGCGCGCCGAGATCGTCGTGCTCACCCCCGGCATCTACAACTCCGCCTATTTCGAGCACACCTTCCTGGCCAAGGAGATGGGGGTCGAACTGGCCGAGGGGCAGGACTTGGTGGTGCAGAACCATTGCGTCTACCTCCGGACGACGCAGGGGCTGAAGCGGGTCGACGTGGTCTACCGTCGCGTCGACGATGCTTTTCTCGACCCACTGACCTTCCGCCGCGACTCGATCCTCGGCGTGCCCGGCATCATCAACGCCTGGCGCGCCGGCAACGTCGCGCTGGTCAACGCCCCGGGCGCCGGCATCGCCGACGACAAGGCGGTCTACATGTACGTGCCCGACATGATCCGCTACTTCCTCGGCGAGCAGCCGATCCTCGACAACGTCCAGACCTACCAGCTGACCGACCCCGAGCAGCGGGCCTACGTGCTCGACAACCTGCCGCGCATGGTGGTGAAGAGCGTCAGCGAGTCGGGCGGCTACGGCATGTTGATGGGGCCGACGTCGACGCCGAAGACGCGCGCCGAGTTCGCCGAGCGCATCGCCGCCAACCCGCGCAACTTCATCGCCCAGCCGGTGGTGCCGCTGTCGCGCCACATCTGCTACCTCGACGGCGAACTCGAGTCGCGCCACCTCGACCTGCGTCCCTACGTCATCTACGGTAGCGACATCGAGGTCGTGCCCGGCGGATTGACGCGCGTCGCCCTGGTCAAGGGCTCGCTCGTCGTCAACTCGTCGCAAGGCGGCGGCAGCAAGGACACCTGGGTCCTGGCCGACTCCGGCGACCAAGAAAACACCCAACACTGGGCCTGAGTGCATGACGTCACCACGGAGACGCGGAGGCACGGAGATCCACCCGGGAACCCCATGGCGGAAAGACGATTCGAATGGCGAAGGGCGGGGACGGGCTCCGTGTCTCCGTGTCTTCGTGGTGTGCAGGAAGACTGAGAGTTCGCCATGTTGAGCCGCATCGCCGACGCGCTGTACTGGATGTCGCGTTATCTCGAACGCGCCGACCACACCTCGCGCATCGTCAACATCAATTGCATCCACATGCTCGAAGCCGAGGACACCATGTCGGAGGACGGCCTGTGGCGGCCGCTGCTCAGCATCGTCGGCGGCTACGAGCCCTACAAGACGCATTTCGGCGACGACGCCATCACCGCCCGCCGCGTGGCGCAGTTCATGGTCCAGGAGAGCAGCAACCCCGGATCGATCTACACCAGCCTGCGGCTGGCACGGGAAAACGCCCGCATCGTGCGCGACCGCATCTCCTTGCCGATGTGGGAGACGATCAACGAGCTATGGCTCTTCGTCGATGGCGAGTTCCGCAAGGGACCGATCTACAGCCATCGGCTCGCCGAGCGGCTGCACGCCGTCGGCCGCGAAGTGGCGCGCTTCCAGGGACTCGCGGTCAACACCATGGAGCGCGGCGAGGCCTTCGGCTTCTACCTGCTCGGTACTTTCCTCGAGCGATCCGACATGATGGCCCGCCTGCTCGACGTGAAGTACCACATCCTGCTGCCCGAGCACTCTTCCGTCGGCTCGGCCCTCGACTACTACCAATGGGCCGCGTTGTTGAAGTCGATCACCGGCTTCGAGACCTACCGGCGCAAGTATCACTCCGAGATTCGCCCGGTCGAAGTCGCCGAACTCGTCATTCTCGACCGTCAATTCCCGCGTTCGCTCAAGTTCGCCGCCGAGCGCATGGCCGAGGCGTTGCAGCAGATCCGCAATCCGTCGCGCGGCGAACACAGCGCCAAGGCCCTCGATGGCTTGCGGGCCCGTCTCGAAACCACCGCCTCGGAGATCTTCGCCGGCGGCCTGCACGAGTACCTCGAACTGCTCGTCGAAGACATCGCCGCGGTGCACGCCGCCGTGCGCCGCGAATACTTCGAGACTTACGTAGGGGCGTCCGCATGATCTACCTGATCGAACACCGCACCGAGCTGAAGTACGCCAAGCCGGTGCGCGAGCACCACTGCGAGTTGCGCGTCGCTCCGCGCCAGCCCGGACAAATCGTCCTCGAACTCGAACTGGAAACGGAACCCGCCGCCGAGATGCGCGCCTACGAGGACGCGTGGGGCAATACCGTGCATTGGTTCGGTATCGTCGAGAAACACGACAGCTTGGTGACGCACATGCGGGCGCGTGTCGAGACCAAGCTGGCCAACCCGTTCGACTACGAAGCCGTGCCGGCAGCACGCGAACGCGCCTGGCTCGACGAGGCGCTGTGGCGCGAGCCGCGTCTGTGGGATTACATCCTGCACCGCAGCCCGTCGACACCGGCCCTGGATCGCGTGGATGGGGACTTCGACTTCCCCGCCAAGAGCGACGGCCAGTCGATCATCGAAGCGGTGCAACTCGCGATGGAGTGGGTCGGCGAGACGCTTTCGTACACCCCTGGTTCCACCAAGGTGCATGCGCCCCTCGCCGATGTGCTCACCGCGCGCGCCGGTGTGTGTCAGGACTTCGCCCACTTGCTGGTCGCCATCGTGCGCGAATGGGGCGTGCCGGCGCGGTATGCCATGGGCTACCAGGACCCGCAGTCGGCCGGCGTCGACGACGACGCGGCCGCGACGCACGCTTGGGCCCAGGTGCTCATTCCCGGTGCCGGTTGGCGCGGCTTCGACGCCACCAACGGCCTCGTCGTCAACGACACCTACGTCACCGTCGCGGTGGGCCGCGACTCGACCGACGCGGCGCCGCAGCGCGGCGCTTTCAAGGGCGAGGACGCCGGCGATGAACCCGACGTGCTCGTGCAGATGGCGCGCGAACAATAGCGCCCGAGCCCCAACATGAAGATGACGCGCGAGACGGTGCTGCGCTTGCAGCTGCCGTACTGTGAACGACTGCACATCACCCGAACCGTCTTCGAGACGGCCCCCGAACCGCGGGTGGCCGTCGTCTCCGGCATCCACGGCGACGAACTCGAAGGCATGTACCTGACGCATCGGCTCGCCGGGTTCCTCGAGCATCTCTCGCGGACGCGTCCGGAGGCCTTGCTCGGCCGGGTCGAACTCTACCCCGCCGTCAATCCACTCGGCGTCGATACGCTGACACGCGCGGTGCCGCCGCACGGCGTCGACCTCAACCGCAACTTCCCCGGGCATCCGGAGGGTCTCTTCCCGCAACGTATGGCGGCGGCGATCGTCGAGGCGGTGCGCGGCTGTGCCTTGGCCGTCGACGTGCACGCCAGCAACATCTACCTGCGCGAGATCCCGCAGGTGCGCATCAACCAAGAGTTCGTCTCCACCCTGGTGCCGCTGTCGGAGCGCATGAACCTCGACGTCGTCTGGGTGCACGGTGCCATGACGGTGCTCGAAGCGACCCTGGCGCACAGTCTCAACCAGATCGGCACGCCCTGCCTGGTCGTCGAGATGGGCGTCGGCAATCGCATCACGCCGGCCTTTTCGGAACAGGTCGCGACCGGCTTGCTGCATACCTGGAAAGAACTGGGCGTGCTGGCCGCCGATCTCGACCTCCCCGAGTTGACCCATACGCCGCTGGTCGCCGACGACACCAACGTCGAATACCTCAACGCCGAGACCTCGGGGTTGTTCATCCCCGAGATCCAACACTGGACCGACGTCGCCAAGGGGCAGTGTCTCGGCCGCATCATCTCGCCTTACCGCGGTGAACCGCTGGCGGAGGTGCGATCGCCGATCGACGGCATTTTGTTCACCTTGCGCGAATTCCCTCTCGTGCATGAAGGATCGCTGATGGCGCGTATCGTCGCCGCACCCCCGCGAGGCAAAGCATCATGAACGGCCCCTTCGAACGCCCGGGTGAGGACGTCGACTGCCACGGCACCAGCGAGGACCATGCGCCGGTCTTGTTGCGCATGACGGCGCCGCTGCGCGAAGGTTTCGCCATCCCGTACCACGACCTCGGACCGCGCGAGGCCAAGCCGCGCGTGGCCTTGATCTCCGGTCTGCACGGCAACGAGGTCAACGGTGTCTTCGTCTTGTCGCGGCTCGCCAACTACGTTTCCGGCATCGCCGCCGGCAAGTACCCGGGGCAAGAACTCGCCGGGCGCGTGATCATCGTGCCGGCCGTCAACGTGCTCGGCTTGAACATGCGGACGCGCGAGTGGCCGTTCGACAAGACCGACATCAACCGCATGTTCCCCGGCTACGATGCGGGCGAGACGACCCAACGCATCGCCAATGCCGTGGTCGAGCTGACGCGCCAAGCGCATTTCCGCATCGACGTGCACAGTTCGAACGACGAGTTCGAGGAGTTGTCGCAAGTCCGCCTCTACGAGCCGAGCGAGGCGGAACGACGGACGGCTTGGCTCTTCGGCTTGCCGGCGATCATCGAGCGCCCGATCAACAAGATCTTCAGCGTCACTCTGGGACATGCCTGGCGCAACTGGGGCGGCGAGAACTTCATCGTGCAGTCGGGATTGGCCGGCGGCCTGCAGCCCGAGCACTGCGAGGTGCTGTTCAAGTCGTTCGTTCAGTTTCTGGCGCAGGTGGGGGTGTTGAAGGGCGTCGACCTGTCGAACGAGGAGGAGACGCATCACTTCGGCCTGGATCAGGGCTTCCCGTTGATCTCGGAGAAGGCGGGCATCTTCGTCACCAAGAAGCAGGTCGGGTCGTGGCTGCTCGCCGGCGCGATCATCGGCTACATCTACAACGGCTTCGACGGCAAGCTCATCGAAACGGTCAAGGCACCCGTCGCGGGCATGCTCACGGGACTGCGGCGCCAACCCTTGCTCTTCGAGGGTGATTTGTTGGCGCGCATCCAGACGCGCCACCCGACCAAGCAGCGCATCGAAACCTACCTCCAAGGCCACGGCCAATAGAGGTTCGTCGCGCCGGCGCCGCCGGCTTCAGAAGGCGCCGGAGCCGCGCGCGCGGATTTGCGCCTCGATCCAGGCGAAGGTGCGGGCCAAGCCGTCGCGGAGCGACGTCGACGGCTGCCAGCCTAGACGGTCGAGGATGAGGGTGTTGTCGCTGCTGCGACTCTCCACCCCTTGCGGCGCGTCGAGACGATGGGTTCGCGTCAGGCGGACGCCGGCGAGGCTCTCGGCGATGTCGACCAGCTGATGGATCGTGACCGTCTCGCTCGACCCGAGGTTGATCGGTTCCGCGACATCGCTAGCCATGATGCGCTGCATGCCTTCGATGCAGTCGTCGACGTACATGAAACTTCTCTGCTGCGTGCCGTCCCCCCAGATCTCGATCTCGAGGTGCTTCGAGTCGCGCGCTTCGATGACCTTGCGGCAGATCGCCGCCGGCGCCTTCTCGCGTCCGCCTTCCCACGTGCCCCAGGGGCCGTAGACGTTGTGCAGGCGGACGACGCGGGTGGTCAGGCCGAAGTCCTCGCTGAAGTGACGGCACATCCGTTCGGAGAACAGCTTCTCCCAACCGTACCCATCCTCCGGCATGGCGGGATAGGCGTCGGATTCGCGCAGCGGCCGTGCATCCCCGGCCAGCTGACGGTCGCGATTGTAGACACAGGCCGACGAGGCGAAGAGATAGCGGGCGACGCCGGCATCGCGGCAGGCGAGGAGCATGTGGGTGTTGATCAAGACGTTCAGCATGCACTGCGCCTTGTGGGTTTCGATGAAACCCATGCCCCCCATGTCGGCCGCCAGTTGGTAGACATGGTCCATGCCGGAGGCGGCTTCGACGCAGGCCTCGCTTTGGCGCAGGTCGAGACGTCGGTTGTCGACGTCGTCGAAGCGCTGATGCCATTCGGCGAGAGGTTTGATGTCGACCGCGCGCACCCGGCATCCGGATTGGCGCAGGGCGGCGACGAGGTGGCCGCCGATGAAGCCGCCGGCGCCGGTGACGAGAACGTCGCTTGCGCTCATCGCTGCCTCGTAAGTTGGGTTATGGCCTCGCAGAGACGCTGCCACGGATGCGTCGACTGGCGGTCGAGGAACTCGAGGAACTCGGGGCGCAGGGGGCGCTGCTTCCACGCCAGCAGCTCGGCGTAGGCTGGCGGCGACGCGAGCAGCGCATGTAGGTGTGCGGCGAGAGCGGCGGGACCGGCGAAGTCGCGCACATCCAGGTAGCAACGATCGCCCGGGGCGAAGTCGGATACATTCGTGGCGCCGAGATAGATCGGCACCGAACCCATGACAAGCGGGTCGTAGAACTTCTCCGTGACGTAGTCGTCGGCGATCGAGTTCTCGAAGGCGATGGTGAACGGGTAGCGGGCGATGGTGGCGAGTTTCGACGGCCGCCCGCGATCGTCGGCGATGGTGGCGTTGCGCAGGAAGGAACCGAAGGAGTCGATGGGGATGTGGCGCGCCAGTTCACGGGCGTAGCGCCGGCGGCCGCTACGGTCGATGCCACTGGAGATGAACATCGCCACCGGCTGGGGCGCGGTCTTTTCGGCGGGCGGTGCGACGAGCGCGTGGCGCAGGTTCTCGGCCGAGGAGTAGTAGGGCACGTAGCTCCAGAGGACGTCGGCATCGCGCCGGTACGTCATGCGGAGGTCGAACTGCGCCATGAAGCGCGGGTCGCTCAGTTTCGGGTAGTTGGCCTCCGACTCGAGCGACCACGCGATCCAGATTTGGCCGGGCCGCTTGCGGGGGCGCCACCAGAAACGCAGGTCCGGGATGTGGAAGACGACCGCATCCGCCTGCGCCAGGCGGCGCCGGTCCGTGCTGATTTCGACGCCCGCGGGGAGCACGTCGAGGCGATCGAGCGAGAGCGCGGGGTTGGCGCTGTAGACGACGATCAGCACGGCGTCCGGCAGTTCCTGTCCGCGATCGCGGCGATGCGGGTTGGCTCGACGCCCGGGCGCGCGCCGCGGTTAGCGGCGCCCGCGTCCGCCCGAGGAGCGGTACGATCCCTCCGAGGACGACTGAGCGAACTCCTTCATGTGGTTTGGCGGAGCGACGAAGAGCATGGCGTCGAAGCGGCGCTTCAGGAGGGTGCGCACGTGATGACGCAGGCGGGGGTCGTGCTGCGACGCTTCGACGTCGGCCAGCGGGATCTGCACGGAGGTCGATTTCGAGCGGTGGCTCAGTTCGACCACGGCGACGGGTCGTTGGTCGCGTTCGGCCAGTTCGGTCGAGAAGGAGACCTTCTTGTCGAAGGTGCGGATGATGCTTTCGAGAAGGGAGCGTGCTTCGTTGAGTTCGAGTGCCATGAGTTGCCTCCGGAGGTTTGGCTGGAGGCTATGGCCCGCTCCAGGTTCGGGAATCGAGCCCGAAAGGAGATCCTTGCGAGGCGAAGGCAGCATGGTAGCGGGATAGACGCATCAATGGAAGGCGCGAGCTGGAACCCCGGCTCGGACGGAGACGAGGCCGCCATCGTGGATCCAACGGAGGGCCGGGCTCCGTCCCGGGCTGCGCGGCGCACGATCTTGCCCGGCAAGAGGGCGGACCCGCCCACTTGTTGGGTCGCAAGTGCACGTTTGTGGCAGCGTCCCTGCAACGAGGAGGTGTCCAGGGTCTGCCGCAGCACTCGCGAGAGTCCGCTACAAGATCGGGGAGCACGAACTCGAGATCGAGGGCCCGACGACATTCGTCGATCAGCAGGTGGATCGATGGGCCCGCTTGACCGGGTTGGATGCGTCGCCTTACCGCTGTGGGCTGGGGCGTGCTCGGGTGACCTACATCCGCCGTCAGCCCGAGCGCTTGGTCCTGCACCAGGTCGTACGCGAGCATCTCGAAACCTTCCACGCAAAGGCGCGTCTGCGTGGCGGTGGCGACCGCGTGTCCCGCTTCGTCGAGCGCGAGCTGCGCGAGTTTCTGAGTTGCGGCGACATGGCGCGTGGCTTAGCGCGCTCTCGCTGCCCTGGTGGCTGAGTGGGTATTCGTCGAGCGACCCAAAGGCCCACCGCGTTTCGTGGCGGCGGACCGGCCGCCGTCGGACGCGGAAGCAGGGCGTCTCCTGGTGGCGATACGGCGGCGGATCCTGCGCTTGGTGAAGAAGCACGGCATCGACCTGGGACGTGACGGCGAGGATTCGGCTGGCGATCGGCTGGCGCAGGAGTCGCCGACACTGGCGACTCTCCGCGGTGCCGCAGTCGGCGGCTGGGCCGCAACCTCCTATACCATGGGACATTTGCGCCAAGGGGCTGCCGCAGCACGGCGGCGGCGATAGCGGCGCGCGAAGAGGTATGTCAGGCTGCCGTAGCGCAGGTTGAGGCGCCGTCCCAGGCAACGGCGGGGTTCGCGGTGGCCGCTCCAGCGCCTACCGATGCGGTGACGGTCGAGGCGAGTGAGTCGGAAACGAAGGCCCCGGCTCCGCCAACCGTAGAGATGCGGGCAAAGCCTCGCGGGCCACCGTCGGTGGAGGCTACCGGCGCCCGCCCTGACCGCCCAGCTCGCACAGCCAAAACGGACATTTCTATCTGGGGTAGACAAACGCAGCTTATCTGGACTACGGCATGCATCGCATGCCAGGAGGGCGACGCTGTCCGACCCGGCGGCAATGGTCTTCATCATGTCCAGTGACTCGTAGGTCACGGTCGGCGCCGCCGGGACCGGCCTGGCGGGTGGCGGCTACCGCCGGCGCCATGCGGCGCGCCACGTTCTGGCCCGAGGAGACGACCGGACAGGTCAGCACGTCGGCGATGGCCGGCGCGGCAGACGAAATAACCCTAGCGGGGTGCCAGGGCGGTGACGTCGAACTCGGCATCGCCCGCGAAGGCAGCGACGTCGCCGGTGATCACTTCAAGCTCCCGCCGGCGGCGCAGGGGCAACAGGCTGAAGACGCTTTCCACCACCACCTGGACCTGGACGTCCGGCCGCAGCCGGACGAGGGCCGCCACGGCGTCGCCCACCACCATCCCGGCCGGGTACGTTCCGGCACCCACGCGGAGGACGCCGGCGTCGCGGCCCTGCAGGGACTTCATCTCCCGCCCGAGGTCCTCGGCCTGGGCCAGCACCTCCGCGGCACGGTCCAGCAGCAGCCGGCCCATGTCGGTGGGCTCCACGCCAGCGGGCCCCCGGTCGAACAGGCGCACCCCGGCCTGGCGCTCGAGTTCGGCGATGCTGCGGGCAAGGGCGGGCTGGGTCAAAAGGAGGGCGCGGGCGGCCTGGCCGAAGTGGCGCTGCTCCGCCAGCACCCACGCGTGCCGGAGGTGTCGCAGGTCGAAGTCCATGCGGGAAAGTCATCACGGATATCATTGCGATGCATTCGACGCATGGAATCCGACCTTCCATAATCACGGGTCACCGGACCAGAACTGGAGAACAACCATGCGTTCGAACCAATTACTACGCGCCGCCGCCGGCTTGCTCGGTCTCTTGCTGCTGGCCTCCGCGGCGCAGGCCCAGGCGCCGAAGAAGCCCAATATCCTCGTCATCTGGGGGGACGACATCGGCGGCTTCAACATCAGCGCCTATAACCAGGGAATGATGGGCTACAAGACGCCGAACATCGATAGCATCGCGAAGGAGGGCGCGCTGTTCACCGACTGGTATGGCCAGCAGAGTTGCACGGCGGGTCGCGCGGCCTTCGTCACCGGGCAGTCGCCCATTCGCACGGGCCTCACCAAGGTGGGCCTGCCGGGCGCGCCCGAGGGAATGAGAAAGGAAGACCCGACGATCGCCACGCTGCTCAGGGCCCAGGGCTACATGACCGGGCAGTTCGGCAAGAACCACCTGGGCGATCGCGACGATATGCTGCCGACCGCCCACGGCTTCGACGAGTTCTTCGGCAACCTCTACCACCTGAATGCCGAGGAAGAGCCCGAGAACCCTGATTACCCCAAAGATCCGGCGTTCAAGAAGAGATTTGGACCCCGCGGCGTGATTCACAGCTTTGCCGACGGCCGCATCACGGACACTGGCCCCCTGACCCGCAAGCGGATGGAAACCATCGACGGGGAGGTCACGGACAAGGCGCTCGACTTCATGCAGCGCGCCAAGGCGGCGGACAAGCCGTTCTTCCTCTGGTGGAACTCCACCCGCATGCACATCTTCACGCACCTGAAGCCCGAATCCGACGGCAAGACAGGCCTCGGCATCTATGCGGACGGGATGGTGGAGCACGACGGCCATGTCGGGCAGGTACTGGCCAAGCTCAAGGAGCTGGGCCTCGACGACAACACCATCGTCATGTACTCGACTGACAACGGGGCCGAAACCTTCACCTGGCCCGATGGCGGTACGACGATGTTCCGCGGCGAGAAGAACACGAACTGGGAGGGCGGCTATCGCGTTCCGACGATGATCCGCTGGCCCGGCGTCATCAAGCCGGGAACCGTCATCAACGACATTGGCGCCCACGAGGACATGCTGACCACCCTGGTGGCCGCAGCCGGTGACAAGTCAGTGAAGGACGACCTGTTGAAGGGCCGCAGGATCGGCGCCACCACCTACAAGGTGCACCTGGACGGCTATGACCTCGGCCCCGCGCTGCGGGGCGAGGGCCCCTGGCCGCGCAAGGAATTCATCTACTGGACGGATGACGGTCAGGTCGCGGCATTGCGCTACGAGAACTGGAAGGTGACCTTCCTGATGCAGGAGGCCGAGGGTCTCGACGTTTGGCAGAGGCCCTTTACGCCGCTGCGGGCGCCCGCCCTTGCCAACCTGCGCATGGATCCCTTCGAGCGGGCCCAGCATGAGAATGCGATGGGCTACCAGCGCTGGTATCTGGAACACATGTTTGCGATCGCGCCCGCCGGTGCCTTCGTAGGCCAGTGGCTGCAGAGCTTCAGGGAGTTCCCGCCCCGCCAGAAACCCGGCAGCTTCAACCTGGACCGGGTCATGGAGTCTGTGATGAGCAACGCCGGGAACCGGTAAACGATCAACGCGGCCGCACCTGTCGCGAGGCAGGTGCGGCCGCTCTTCTTTGGGGATGGCGATCTGGAGCAACGGCCTTGTGCGGGCATAGACTCGTCCGTTCGAAACCGCCGGCAGAGCGCGAGAATGGAGAAATGGGAATGAACGCTGCCCTTCCGAGGGGATCTTTTCGAGTCGCTTGCCGTTCCAAGTGCAGTGCGCGGTGAATCTTCCCCGGTCCAACTCATCGAGTGCGGACGGACCTTCGCCTGAGTCGCCGACGCATTGGGGCGTGTCGGTGACGAAGAGCCCGCTGTCCGGACGGAACTCTGCGCCGGCTGCGGTTGGTGACGCTATTGGGTAGACCGGAGCCTTCGGCCCTTCGTAAACCGCGCCGACCGCGTACTCCTCGAATCGTGGCAGCGTCGCTGTGTCAGCGAAGGCGTGCCCGTCGCCATGAAGAATCACAACAATGGCGCGACAGCGACCCGGCTGGAGTACCCAGGGAGTGTTGGAGGCTGCATCACTTTGCGGGTAGATCGTGCGTTGCCGGATGCAACCGGTCCCTGGATCCCGATACCCCTCCGACCCTATTGATGCGGCAGCTAGACGTATCCGCGCGATCGTCGAAGGGGACAGTCCCCATGCGGGGACTGTCCCCTTTGCTGCGCAACCTTTTGTTCGCCGAACCAATAGAGCTCTCGAAGGCTGCGACGATCGAGCCGCTCTTGCGCTTACGGCGACCCGATGCGACCGCCGTACTTCTCCTCGGTCGAACGGAACTTGAACACACCCGTGCGAACGGTCGGCCGGCTTCTCGCCATGAGGCAACGATGGATCTCCCTGCGCCGCACGGCAGCGTCTCGAATACGCAGCTCACTCGACGCGCCCGACCCAAGTCGTTCCTCGGCGCAGCGTCGAGCGCGTCGTCCCCAAGGGCGCGCGACGATATGGTCGCGTGTCAAACCTTGGCCAGGGGGATGTGTGGCTCCGGGGGCAGCTCGATCGCGATCGGGTCGCCCGGGCGGACGAAACCGCTCGCGAGGACGATGCCCATGATGCCGGCCTTGCGCACGAGGTTGCCGTCGGCGTCGCGGTCCAGCACCGCCACCATCAGGCCGGGGGCGATACCGTCGAGCTGCACGCACGGATTGCGGAGTCCGGTGACTTCGACGATCGCCGTTGCCCCGAGACGCAACCGGGTTCCTGTGGGCAGTCCGAGCAGGTCGACGCCGCGCGTCGTGATGTTTTCGCCCATGACCCCGGCGGCGATGTCAAAGCCCTTTTCCCGCAGCTCGTCGTGCAACTCGCTGTGGATCAGGTGCACTTGGCGCAGATTCGGTTGCGTCGGGTCCTGGCGGACCCGCGAGCGGTGGCGCACGTAGATTCCGAGATGCGCGTCGCCCTCGACGCCGAGGCCGGCGAGCAAACGAACGACGTCGCGCGCCGGCTTATGCAGGGTATAGGATGGGCTGGTGCAAACAGCGCTGACGATGGGCGGCATGGCGGCGATCCTCTCGGCGAACCAGGTGACGCTTCCCATCTTGGCAGCTTCGACTTCAGTCGGAAGCCCGTCGGCACGAGCGTGGAAGTGGCCGCCGATCGAGAGGGAGGATGGCGGCACTCGGCGACCCACTGCGGCTGCGGGTCAGTGCATGAGGAGCAGCGGAACGTCGGTCGCTTGGAGCACTTGGTCGGTGCAGCTGCCGAAGAGGATCTCGCGCGTGCGGGAGCGACCGTAGGCTCCCATCACCACGAGGCCGGCGCCGAGCTCGGCAGCGACGGTGGCGATGCTGTGCGGCACGCCCTGGGGGGAGGCTGCGACGATGCGGGCTTCCGCATGCGGACCGCCACGCGCGAGTGCCACTCGGCGCAGGTCGTCCAGCTTGTCGGCATCGGGTTGTGCCATGCTCACGAAGACCACGCGCTGGGCTTTGGCCAGTAGTGGCGCCGCGGCGGCGATGGCAGCGGCGCTGCTCGCGGCGTCTTTCCAGGCGACCAGGATCGTGTCGGTCACCGTCGCCGGCGCTGCGCTCGCCGCCACCAGCACCGGGCGTCCGCTGTGACGCACCAAGTATTCCAACGTATCCGGGGCCAGACCCTGCTTTTGTCGGGCGCGTCCCATGACGATGAGGTCGCTCTGCGCCGCTTGCGCCGCCAGGAGTGCGTGGTCGTTGCTCGCTTCTTCGCGCAAACTCGCGCTCACGCCCGAAGCCGTGTTGGATGTCGCGCCCAGCTCGATTCCGGCCTCGGCGCAGAAGCCCTGCACATGCTCGCGGGCAAGTGCGGCGAATGCCTCCTTGTCCGCGCCGAGTTGGTCGAGCGCATTTCGCAGCGCCGTGCCGCGCGCAAACTCGGTGTGGGCGTAACGCGCCGCCTCTGCCGTCGGCACGCGTGCATGCAGGCAATCCAAATGCCCCGCCAGCGGTCGCGCCGCCGCGAGGGCGGTGTACAGGATGACGGTGTCGCGGTCGCCGCCGCCGACGAACGTCAGGATCTTCTTCATCGTCTCGCCCCAATCGCCACGTCCGTAGGTTCGAGCGTGGGCTCGTCGCTGGCCGGCGATCGCTCGGAGGTCGTCTCCCTGGCACCCGCTGCTTCCGTGTCGCATCGCATCGCGGCCTCGTAGCACACAACTCCGGGAAGCGGAGCACGCCGCGTCATCCGGTCTCTTTACCGTGCGGTCGTGTTGCCGTTGCCTCGGTGGGGTCCGGGGAGAGAAAGCCGTGACACCCACATGGGTGTCACGAGATGAGGTCCCGGTCGTGCATCAGATCGTCGGCAACGGCCGCCAGCAGGTCCGGCCCCCCCCCCCCGTCAGAGGTGGGTGTCCTGGCAGTCCCGGAATGCCATCTGCGACCGCATCCTCCACAACGCCCACCGAATCGTGCTAGGCGGCCCCTCCAAGCGTAATCCGCAGTATCCGACGGAGATCCCCACCGACACCATCGACTGAACCCACTCCCCAACGCTGCCTCCGCGCGACCCCCAGGGTGATCACGTCGTCCGAAATGACTGCTCACGTGCCCGGAACGAACGTTCACAATGGCCGGAATGCGCAGCAGGCTCGCCGCCATGGCGGCGAGCCTGCTGCGCAAGGGCGCGGTCCGCGTCGCCGTCGCGCCCGTGCGCCATGGCCGACAGCACGGCCAATTCGGGGCCGACCTTCGTCTGCTCGACGTCTTCGACGTTCGGACGCCGTCGGGGCCGAGTACGATAGAGGTGAACGCGTTGCCACCGCCGATGTCGATCGGGGTCGCTCCCAATGAGCCACCGATCGCCTGTGGTTGGCGACGAGGGGCGACACAGGGCAGTGGATGCGGGAGGTTCATGGTAGCCGCTTGCGGGCACCAAGGCGTATCCCTGCATTGAGCGCGGTGCGTAGGTGGCTTGCCGTGACGGCGATCCAGAATGAACGAATTTTGAATGGTTCGTGAATGACTTCGAGAGGCAAGATGTGAACATCCTCTCGCAGTGGATCCTCGGCGGCCAGCTCCCGTGCAGACGGGCCCGCCGCTGGGGTCGACATTGCCGATGAACGCGAGCGACCTGTGAAGCGGGAATTTACACGGTGAGGCGCACGGCCTAAAGCCAGCGCCGAACCAAGGCGGGGCCGGGGCTCTCGAAGCGCCTGTCCCAGGGGGAGATCCCATTGTTGAACGCAATTCCGGGAGGAGTGGCGGCATTCGCATTGGTGTTGGCTGCGGCCACGTCGTGGCCGCGATCCACATACGCAGCATGCAACATCATTCCGGGCACCAGCCAGACGTTCCGCTCAACGCTCGGTGCCACCAACCGGCCGTTCGCCCGCCCCGGAGACGTCATCGATCTGCGGCTAGCCGCCGCCTGCGACGCGGCGTCGCCGGGCTTCCCGCCAGCGGCGGCCGACAACATCGTCTCCTTTCTCTTTACCCCCCCCAGCGGCCCCGCCGAGCGCAATAACCTCGTGGTCGTTGCCGCCGACTGTGGTGCGCTCGCGTCGCAGCTGACCGCCTGCAGCGATCGACCCGACATCGCCGCCGCCACCTGCGTGACCGCCAACCGCGAGGGTTCCCCGCTCGATATCGAGGTCGTCGAAAGCGGCGTGCCCGGCCGGCTGCGAGTGCGCTTCCCGGACACTGACGTGCGAATCGATGCGCCGACGGACGATCGGACCCTCTCCGGGCCCGTCTCCATCGCCGTTACGCGCCCCGGCGATCCACTGCCCTGCGGGCTCGCTTCGACAAGCTGTGCCAGCCAGTCCGGCCTGACCGCCTGCATCGACTCGCTGTTCGAGACCGACGGTTCCTGCGGCGACACCGCGCATAGCGTCTTCTCGCGCTTCACCGCGCTGCCACCGCCGAACAGTTATCAGGACATCTGCTTCGATCCCGCCCCTCCGTGCACCGCGTCCGCCTCCGAGATCCGCTTCACCACCGACGCCGACGGCAACATCCTCATTCCGATGGACTGGCGTGGGATCCTGGTCGGCCAGGGCATTCCAATCGCCCGCCTGCTGCGGGGAAGCTCGGCAGTCGAGGCCTTCAGCGGCGGTGGGGAGCCGGTGCGAATTCCCGGCAGCAGCTTTCTGCGCGCCTACTCGCCGGAAGGCAGCGTGCTGCCGCCGGTGTTCGATCCGCAGGCGGATCCTTCGGCCGTACACGAAGCAACCCTGTTCGGCTCGGCCGATGCGCCTGAAACCGTGCTGCGAATCGCCCGCCGCAGCTCGGATTATCGCGAGTGTGATGCCGGAGCGAATGCTGGCGCGCCCTGCAACGAGAACAGCGAATGCCCGGGCGGCAGTTGCGTCAGCGCGGTCTGCAACGACGGTCCGAACGCGGGCACGACCTGCTCGGGTGACGACGAGTGCGCCGGCGCCGAGTGCGGCCAGGCTCTCTTCGAATTTCGTAACCGCTATGAGGACAACATCGGCCCGGTGCTGATTCCTCGCTTCGGCGGGGCCAGCGCCTGCCAGTCCGGCACCAGCCAGGGCCAGGCCTGCAGCAGCGATAGCGATTGCCCCGGCAGCACCTGCGTCGCCTATCGGCTCATCGCCCAGGATCCGGTGCCGCTCGAAGGCTTGAGCCAGAGTGTGCAGATGTATGCCTTCGTCGCCGCCGAGGCGGTCGACGCCAGGGATCTCAACGGCGACGGCGACAGCAGCGACGACGTGATCCGGCTGGCCGACCGCAGCACCGGCGTCACCCAGCCGATCGGCACCGCCGGCGCGTCCGGCCGCGCAACCACCCGGGTACGCCGACCACCGTTCAGCTACCCCGCGGTGGCGGTCGAGCATGACGTCGTCTCCTTCCTCGAGCCCGAGCCGCTGCAAGGGGCGGTGGATAGCAACGGAGACGGCGATGTCGCCGACACGATCCTGCGCCTCTACCGCCTGAGCGGCGGGGTCGAACTGACCAGCGGCCTTGATCTCACCGCCGCCGCGAGCGACAGCCTGGACGGGCGGCCGGTGGTTATCTCCGACGGCCGCGCCTTCTTCCTCCACGACGAGGCCTCTCGCGCGCTGCACCAGGTCGAACGGATCAATCGCATGGGGGACGGCAGCGGATCGCCCGGAGTGGCAAGCCAGGCGACCCTGTCGGAGGACGGCCGCTACGTCGCTTTCATCTCGCTCTATCCGCTGCTGCCGAGCGACACCGACAGTCAGTTTGACTGTTACCTGCTTGACCGCCGGTCGGACGCCCTCGAGCTGATCTCGGTTGATCTCTCCGGAACCTCGGCAGGCAACTACTACTGCGGCAGCCCCGACATCACACCCGATGGTCGCTTCGTCAGCTTCGAGAGCTCGGCGCCGGATCTCGTGGCCGGGGACACCAACGGGACGGTCGACATCTTTGTCCGCGACCGCCTGCTCGGCACGACGCAACGGGTCAGCCTTAGTGATACCGGCACCGAGGTGTTCGGTATCGGACCGTTCACCGGCAAGGCCTCGATCTCCGGTGACGGACGTCTCGTCGTCTTCCAGGGCCAGGGGGACGGATTCGTCGCCGGCGACACCAATGGCAGCCAGGATATCTTCGTTCACGATCGGGTGGCCGGCATCACGGCACGGGTCAGCGTCGGTCTCGGCGGCGGCGCGGGCGGCCTGGCGGACAACCCGGTCATCTCCACCAACGGCCAGTTCGTCGCCTTCCGCAGTGCGGCCAGCGATCTGATCCCCAACGACACCGACGACAACCCGAACGTCTTCGTGCGCGACCTCGCCGCAGACACGACGGAGCGAGTGAACCTGCGCAGCGGCGGGTTTCCCGACGACAGCGAAGCCTCCAGCCCCAGCATCTCCGGCGACGGCCGCTATGTCGCCTTCCATAGCTCGTCGTTCTTGCTCGTGCCGGGAGACACCAACGGCAACGGCGACGTGTTCGTCTACGACCGCGAGCTCAAGCTGACCGAGCGTGTGAGCATCAACAACGCCGGCCAGCAGGCCGATCTCGGCGGCTACAGCGCGAAGATCTCCGACGATGGCCGCTACGTCGCCTTCATCAGCGCCGCCACCAACCTCGTCGCCGGCGACACCAACAATGCCGAAGACATCTTCCTCTTCGATCGACTGACCCGACTGATCCGTCGTGTCAGCGTCGCCGCCGACGGCAGTGAGGGGACATACCCGCCCGAGTTGCCGCCGATGAACCCGCTGGTCCATTCGCTCAGCATTTCGCCGGACGGCCGCAGCATCGGCTGGTCCTCGTGGGCCCACAATCTGATCGCGGACGACACCAACGATCTGATCGATGTATTCGTCGCCGGTGCGGCTCCGACCGATGTCGCCGACCTGACCGGCGACGGCGACGCCAACGACCGGCTGCTGGCCGCGTTCGATGTCGCCAGCTCGACGGCGACGAAGTTGTGCCCGGCGTCGCAGGCCTCGGTCCACGACGGCCGGGTGGCGTTTCTGCGGCCCGAAGATGCTGGGGTGACCACGGCCCTTGCTGCCTGCCCCGCCGGCGGCGCAAGTCTGAACGGAGATTCCGACGAGAACGACGATGTCGTGCATCTGTGGCGCGGCGGCGGCAACGTCGAGCACCTCCACTGCGCCGCGACCGCGGTCGCCCTATCGAGCGAGGTGCTGGCCATCCTCGTGGATGAGGCGGCGCAGGGGGATGGCTCGCTCAATGGCGATGCCGATACGACCGACGCAGTCGTCCACGTGCTGAAGCTCGGCGATCCGGCGCCGGCCAGTTGCTCCGGCTGGAACAACCTGCAGGTCGCCGCCAGCCGGATCGCCGCGACGGCTTCGACCGTCGCCTTCCTTTCCGTCGAGTCCGACGCCGGCGCCGATCTCAACGGCGACGGTGACCAGGACGACAGCGTTCTCCAGGTATACGACACCTCTGGTCCTTCCCCCGTGGTGGTCAACCTGGCCCTCGCCACCGAGGAGCTCGTGCTCGGCGACTCGCTCCTAGCCTTCCAGGTTGACGAGGCGGCACAGGGGATGACCGACCTCAATCTCGACGGCGATACCAACGACAGCGTGCTGCACGTCTACGATCTGATCGATCAGCAGATGTACCCGACCGGCCAAGCGGTGACTCCGTGCCGCTTCGAGGCCTGTGATCCGCACCAGCCCTACCGCGTCTTCGATGACACGGTGAAGTTTCTCACCCTCGAGGAAAGCCAGAACGAGGATCTCAACGGCGACGGCGACGCCAGCGACCTCGTCCTGCAGACCTTCAACGTGCGGCGGGCGTCGCTCGGCATGGCGCCGCTGGTCTACGGCGTCAGCGCTTCTCCGCGCTACGCCCGTACCTCGCCGCGCAACGGCCTAGTCGATAGCGAGCCGTTGATCGTCGCCGGCTCGATCGCCGCGGGAGTCTGCACCAACAGCGGCGAAAGCTGCGCGCTCGACGCCGATTGCGGCACCGGCACCTGCTTCGTGCCGCCGGGCGGCTGCATCGCCGACCTCGGCATCCCGTGCTCCGGCGGCAGCTGCGGACCCAACCGCTTCTGCAAGATCCGACCCTCCGGCTCGACCTGCCACGAAGTGCAGGGCACCTGCCGCAGCGACGCCGACTGCAACGCTTCGGCGGTGTGCAACAACGCCGACCAAGACTTCCAGCGCCTGTCGGCGCCGCTGTCGGAGGAGAGCGAGCGCGGCGAGGTCTTTACCGGCAGCGGCCGCTGCGTCGAAACCCTCGATCGCACGTGCAGCAGCGACGGCGACTGCGGCGCCGGCAGCTACTGCCATGAGAACAGCTGCCGCCGGGACATCGGCAGCTGTCTTGCCGACGACGACTGTCTCGCAGGCGCCATCTGCGACCGCAAGCTGGCGGTGGCGACGGCCCGTGATTCCGACGGCGACGAGCTCGCCGACCCCTTCGACAACTGCCCACAGGTGCCGAATGTCGGTCAGGAAGACTTCGACGGAGACGGCGTAGGTGACGCCTGCGACGTGCTCAGCTGCGGCAACGGCACGCTGGAGAGCGGCGAGGACTGCGAAGACGGCAACCTCGTCTCGGGCGACGGCTGCGATCGCAACTGCACGGTGACCGGCTGCGGCAACGGCATTACGACAGCCGGAGAAGACTGCGACGACGGCAACTCCAGCGACCGTGACGACTGCCTGAACAGCTGCATGACCGCCGCCTGCGGCGACGGCTTCCTGCACGACGACGGCACCGGCACCGAGCTCTGCGACGACGGTAACCTGACTGACGGTGACGGCTGCGAATCGACGTGCACCATCACCAATTGCGGCAACGGCGTGCCGAACGCCGGCGAGCAGTGCGACGACGGCAACTCGGTGTCCGGCGACTGCTGCTCCGCCGGCTGCGCCCTCGAAGGGTGTCCGATCGCCGATGCGGTCGTTCTCCCGATCAAGCCGCTGCGCCTGAAGATCGCCAGCGGGACGACGCAGGCGACGAAGACCTTCGCCGCCAAGCTTCGCAACCCCGGCCTGACGCCGCTGACCATCGAGCTCTCGATCGATCCGACCGATTGCCCGGCGGGCACGACGGCCACAGCCGATTTCGATGACGACACCCCTGGTGCCCAGACATCGTCTCTGCTGCTCGGCGGCAAGACGGCCAAGGCCAGAATCGCGTTGACCGTGCCGAGCGCAGGCTTCACGAGCTTCAACGCGAAGACTCCGACGCGCTGCACGCTGAGACTTGCCGCTCGTGCCCTGCCGTCGAGCTACGATCCCACTCCATGGAACAACCGCGCCACGGCCGAAATCGACGTCATCGACGGCAATGATCCCGGCCAGACCGTCACCCACGAGACCTGGATCCGCAGCGCCAAGCCGCTCTCTCTCAAGATCCCGAGCGGCGCCGCCAGCGCGACGAAGGAGTGGAAGGTGACCGTCGGCAACGGTGACGTGCTGCCCGAACCGGAGACGCCGGGACACGCGATCTCTCTCAGCGCTGCGGTGGACCCCTCCTGTCCCCTGCTCAGCCTCGGCACACCGGACTGCAATCCGGACGGCCCGCCGACCGATGTGACCGTCGCTGGCGGCAAGCAGGCAACCTGCTCGCTGACCATCACCGCCCAGGCTGCGCTGACAGAGACGCCGGTCAAGCACTCGACCCGACGCTGCACGGTCACATTACAAGCAAGCGGACCGGGTGGGCCGGAAGCGCCGCCGCTCGATCCAGGCAACAACAGCACCGAGCTCGTGATCGACGTCACCGACAGCAACGACCTTTGATGGTGGTCGCCATGCGCTAAGACCCACCCCTCGCCACGCCTTGGTCTTCAAAACCGGGACAGCACGACCGCATGAAGTCTCGAGCTAAGGGCGACGGGGGGATGGATGAAGGCCAGAAAGATCGGGCTTGGCATGGCACTGCTGGCAGCCGCGGCCGGGTTTGCGTTCCGGGATCAGCTGAAGTCACGGCTCCGGGGCGAAGCGGCCCCGATAGCCGTCGAGGTGGCGGCGGTGCCGGAAGCGATCGCCGATCGGATCAACGCGATCGGTCGGCTGCAGCCGAAGAGAAAGCCCGGACACCCACCTGTGATTGTCCCGACGGTCCTGCCTCGGATGCTCGGCAGCGGACGCCAGGATGCTGGAGCCCCAGTCTGAGGTGGGTGTCCTGACAGTTCTGGCAGTTTCCGCGAGGGGCGACACAGGGCAATGGACACGCGAGTTTCGTGGTAGCCACTTGCAGGCACCAAGGCGTATCCCTGCATGGAGCGCGGTGCATCGGTGACTTGCCGTGACGCCGACCCAGAATGAACGAATATTGAACGATTCGTGAATGACTTCGAGACGCAAGATACGGTAACCATGACGCCGCGGGGCATGGCTTCGACGACCCTCGGCATGATGATGCAGACGTTAGGAGGACCATCTTTCGAGTGCACCTACGCAGGCGCCGGCGTCCTTCGTGCACCGTTCGCAACGTCTTGGCGCAACCCGTTGCCCATCATCCACCAGGGCCGGACCGAACACAGAGAAAGGACCATGGAGCCATGAGCATCCGATGCAGAGCGTTCCTCCGTGTCGCGGCCTCCGGAGTGGTTGCCGCAGTTCTACTCGTAGCTCCCTTGCCAACGTCGGCGTTTCAGGTGTGTGCGAAGGAAGATCCCGCCAATCCTGGCTTCCCGAGAGAAAGGTCCAAGCTTTTTCTGAAGACGACCTGTGACCCGGCGCGCCGGGAGGTGGCGGTAGGACTCGAGGTGACCGGCACCGTTGGAAGCGACGCCGTCGTCAAGGTCTCCGGCGCGAATCTACAAGTCGTCTCCGGTGCGGGAACTACAACCAGCACCCCGAACGGTCTTGGAAACGTAATCGTCGGGTACAACGAAAACTCTGGGCCGGGTGTGCAATCGGGCTCCCACAATCTCGTGCTGGGAATCGAACAATCGTACCCGTCGTATGGCGGGCTGATCGCCGGCTCCCACAACACGATTGGCGCACCGTTCGCTTCGGTGCCCGGTGGCACGTTCAACGTCGCGTCGGGAGACTATGCGGTCGTCGGCGGCGGCATCTTCAATCAGGCGCTGGGGAATTTTGCCGCGGTGAGTGGCGGTGCACTCAATACTGCATCGGGAGAGGGCGCCTCGGTGACGGGTGGTGTTTGCAATCTCGCGTCGGGCGGATCTTCGACGGTGATCGGCGGCCAGAGCAATGTTGCCGGCTTGGAGGCACCGTCCACCGCTGGCTGCGTCGCGGCATCGACAGCCCCAGCCTTTGCCGCGACGGTCAGCGGCGGGCAGTACAACCAGGCGTCGGGTGCCAATGCGGGCGTTGGCGGCGGCACCAACAATCACGCGAGCGGTGGAGGTGCCATCGTTGCGGGAGGCGATTCCAATAGCGCCGTGGGACAATCGTCAGCGGTCGGTGGTGGCCAGAACCGTTCCGCGGCGGGAAGCGAAGACTGGCAGGCGGGCTCTCTGTTCGAAGATTTCTGATCCACCGACAACGAAATTGAATGAAGATTGAACGACTCGGAAGTGACTTCTGTCGCTCATTCCGACCAAGTACGTTCCCGCCCCGTCGCTTTGTGAAGGAACGTCTTGAAGCGCCAGATGTGAGGGTCGTATGTCGAACGCGAATCGGTTGCAGCGTCTACAACTGTATTGGGAAAGGAAACCGAAAATGAAGACCCAACTGCAAGCGCTAGTTCTTGCCATCGCCATCTTGTGTACTTCGCAACCGGCGTTTGCGGGAGCAGCGGAGGATAGCCTCTACAAGTGCCAAAAAGCTCTCGCATCAGAAACTCAGAAGTACATCTCGGGTTACAACAAGGCGGTTGGGGATTGCCTCACGAAGATCTCCTCGGAGCTCATCAAGAACCAAGCAGGATCCGTTGCTGGCGCGGTCAATACTTGTGTTTCCAAGTTGAGACTTCTGAAGGACAGCCGGATGATCGGCAAGAGCTTGGAAGAGAAGTTTCGGGCTAAGGTAGGCAAGGTCTGTGATCCATCTTCGCCTGACGTGGATCATACCTGGGGTGATATGTATGGTATTGGTAATACTGTGGTGCCTAGCATGGAGCTTAGAAAATCCACCGCTATCTGCGGAAACTTCGGGGTTGTATTCTCGAACCTGTCCGATTTCTTGGCATGCTCTATCTTTGTTCAAAAACAGCAATCCTTCAACACATCAATCGGGGTGCAGTTTCCCGGCAGTTTGAACAACCTCAGCTTACTCAAGGACGAAATACTAGCCCTCGCCCCCTCGACGGATCCGACGCTTCACTCGGATGTCATTGGCGCCATCGATGAAGTTTTCACCAATCTTCAATATGTAGTTACTCAATAATTGTGCTTAAAGAAATCGGAGTGATGTTCGCAAGTGCGCAAGCGTGTGACGAACCCCACTGCGCCGAGGGCACGAGGATGGTCCGGCGGCGAATGCGTGCGGAGAGGTGTGGCGCGTTCGGACAGCGGCGGGTTCAACGCCGGCTTGCTGCAGGGGGGTGAAGCTCTTTCCGGCGGCGCGGGGTGAGCTCGTCGATGCGGCTCATCGGGTGGGTCGAGACGCGCTCGATCAGGTCACGCAGGTAGGCGAACGGGTCGAGTTGCTGGGCCTTGGCGCTGTGGACCAGGGTCAGCAGGATGGCCGTACGGTGCGCCGCGGCCTCGCTGCCGATGAACAACCAGTTCTTGCGCCCCAGCACGAGCGGCTTGATGGCGCGCTCGGCGCCATTCTTGTCGATCTCCAAGGCCACAAGCTCACGGAGGACACCCACCGCGCCGGTACCCACGATGCAGGGGGCCGCTGAAGCCGCCACCCCCCCCCTTTCCGGCGCCAGTGGGTAGGTTGGGTGTCCTGGCAATTCCGGCAATTCCCCTCGGTTCGAACGGAGCCGAGCCCTCCGGCGTGGATCCATGGAGGGCCGGGCGCTGGCCCGGCCTGTTCGCCGTATCCCGCGCGTTGCCGCCGGCGCTGCTCGCCGTTCTCGTTACCGTACGGTCGCGTCGTCGCTTCTGCCCCGAGGGCCGCGGCCCAAGACGATCGGGGCGCTGCGCGCCAGGAAACCGAAGAAGTGGAGCCAGTGGCTCAACCACGAGCGCGGCTGGGCTTGGCCCGGCGGGGATACGGTGTCGCCCACTTGGATGTAGCCGCCGGTCACGACTTCGGCGTAGACCCCGACGTCGTAATGGCCGTAGTGGGTTCGCAGCGCCTGGATCAAATTGACGCCGCGGGTGCCCGTCTCCAAGTCGACGTTGATCGCGTTGCAACGCGGGATGCGCGACGGCACGTGCAATGCCACTTCGCCGACACGGATGGTCTGCCCCACCCAGTCGAACTCCGCCCACGGGGCGGCGCCGTCGATGTAGAGGTTGGCGCGAAAGCGCATCGGATCGATCTTCACGCCGAGCTTGCGGCTCAAGTCGGCAATACTCGCCCGATTCACCAAGCTCAGACAGTTCTGCGGTACGTCCGTCAGCGAAACGTCGCCCGCTTCCACCCAATGGGCAGCCCCCTCCGGACGCTGGCCGAGGAACTCGTTGATGTAGGCATCGAGCCGCGCCCGACCCTCGGGCGTCGCGAAGCTGGCGCGACAGGCAGGTCGCTCGGGCGCCTGCAACTCGACGGTCTGCGTCGCGACGTCGACCCGACATCTTAGCCGCGCCAACGCGGCATCGCGCATGAGGACCACGAACCACTGCTTGGGTCGCCAGGGAAGGTCGCTCGTGCCCAAGTGCGCATCCCCGCGCGCCAGGGCGAAACGCCGGTCATGCGGCAGTCCCGCACCGGCGGCGAGATCCACACCCGCCAACGCTTCAGCCGATAGCCCTTTGACGGGAAAGCGAAAGATGTCGGTCAGCGCGATCGTCATGACCCTCGCCATAGCAAGGGGGCACGGTCCAGGGCGAGGATCGCCGCCGTTGCACCGCACCGGGCTTCGGTGGCAGTTGTCCTGCCACGCCGAGGAGGGAACCGATGCTGCGACCCTGTCTTTCACGTCTATTGCTGGTCGTTTGCCTGCTGCCCGCTGCAGCCGGTGCCGAGGAAGACAAGCCCGTCGCCGACAGCCTGCGTGCGGCGACCGTGGGCATCGACGATGCCCGCTTGCGCGCCGCCGACGGCGATACCGCCAATTGGCTGAGCCACGGCCGCACCTACGCCGAACAGCGCTACAGCCCGCTCGAACAGATCAACGTCGACAACGTCGCCCGCCTGCAACTGGCGTGGTCCTACCGCACCGGCCTCGGACGCGGCCACGAGGCGACGCCGATCGTCGTCGACGGCGTGCTCTACTTCACCGGCTCGTGGAGCGTCGTCTTCGCCGTCGAGGCGCGCACTGGCAAGGAACTGTGGAAATACGATCCCAAGGTCCCCGGCGAGACCGCCCCCAAGGCCTGTTGCGACGTCGTCAATCGCGGCGTCGCCGTCTACAAGGGGCGCGTCTTCGTCGGCACCCTCGACGGTCGTCTGGTGGCACTCGACGCCGGCTCCGGCCAAGTGCTCTGGGAGAAGGTCACCGTCGACCAGAGTCGTCCGTACACCATCACCGGCGCGCCGCGTGTCGTCGACGGCAAGATCATCCTCGGCAACGGCGGCGGCGAACTCGGCGTGCGCGGCTACTTCTCCGCCTATGATCCGCAAGACGGCACGATGCTCTGGCGCACCTACACCGTGCCTGGCAATCCCGCCGACGGCTTCGAATCGGAAGCACTCGAAAAGGCAGCCCCGACCTGGAAGGGCGGCGAGTGGTGGAAGATCGGCGGCGGCGGCACCGTCTGGGACTCGATGGCCTACGACCCCGCCCTCGGCCTGCTCTACATCGGCACCGGCAACGGTTCGCCGTGGGTGCGGAGCCTGCGGACCCCCGGCGGCGGCGACAACCTCTATCTGTCGTCCATCCTCGCCGTCGATCCCAAGGATGGGCACATCGTCTGGCACTATCAGACAACTCCCGGTGACACGTGGGACTTCACCGCGACCCAACACATGATCCTGGCCGACCTGACCATCGACGGTCAGCCGCGTCAGGTGATCATGCAGGCGCCGAAAAACGGCTTCTTCTACGTGCTCGACCGCAAGACCGGTAAGCTGCTTTCCGCCAACAACTACGTCGAGGTGACGTGGGCCGAACGCATCGACCTGGCCACGGGTCGTCCGGTCGAACGTGCCGGCCAGCGCTTCGAAGACGAACTCGCCTTCGTCAAGCCGACGCCCTTCGGCGGCCACAACTGGCAGCCGATGTCCTTCAGCCCGAAGACCGGCCTCGTCTACATCCCGGCGCAGGACATCTTGGGCGTCTACCGCAAGGACAAGAAGTTCGAGTACCAGCCCGGTCGATGGAATACCGGCACCGACTTCAACGTGTATTCGCTGATGGCGCGTGACGTCGTCGGCGGCAGTCTGCTCGCCTGGGATCCGGTGGCGCAGAAGGCCCGTTGGAGCGTGCCGTATGCCTTGCCGTGGAACGGCGGCACACTCAGCACGGCGGGCGGACTGGTGTTCCAAGGAACGGCGGACGGTCGTTTCCTCGCTTACGACGCCGCCGACGGCGATCTGTTGTGGGAGGAGCATGCCGGCACCGGAATCATCGCCGCGCCGGTGACGTATAGCGTCGATGGCGAGCAGTATGTCTCGATCGTCGCCGGCTGGGGCGGCGCCTTTGCCTTGGCGGGTGGCGAGCCGGCCAAGTCGACCAACGTCGACGGCATCGGGCGCTTGCTCACCTTCAAGCTCGGGCCGACGTCGCTACCGAGCACCGGCGACGTCGCGGCACTCATCGACCGTGCCGGGCGCATCGAAGACGGCGAACGCCTCTACCACAAGTATTGTGCCGCATGTCACGGCGCGAGCGGCGTCTCGGGTACGCCCAACATCCCCGATCTGCGCCACACGAAGGTGCCCTACGAGGGCTTCGACCAGATCGTGCGCAAGGGCTTGCTCGTGCCCAACGGCATGCCCAACCTCGGCGGCTATTTGAAGGCGGAGGATACGCGCTTGATCAAGGATTACCTCGAACATCGACTGGCCCAAGGAGAACGCAACTGACCACGCACGAATCGGCCACCGGGCCGAGCTTGTTGGTCGTCGGCTCGCTGGCGCTCGATCGCCTCGAACGCGACGGTCGGGTGGAACATCGTTTGGGCGGCGTGGCGACGTACGGCGGCTTGACCGCGGCGCGACTCGGCTGTCGGGTCGAAGCCTGGTCGGGCATGCCCGCGGCCTTGGTCGAAGAGGTCCAGCGCCGGCTGGTCGGGGTACGCTTCGTCGCCACCGACACGGCGCAGCCGACGCGCTTCGTCAATCGCGAGGTCGTCGGCGGCGAACGGGAACAGTCATGCCCGACGCAAGCGCGCCCGCTCCGCGCCGAGGATTGGCCGTTCGATGCACGGGCGCGATGGGACTGGATCCATTTGGGACCGCTGCATCCGCGCGATCTCGGGCTCGACGTGGTGCGCGAGCTGCGGCGGCGCTGCGGCATCCTGAGCTTGGACGTGCAGGGCTATACGCGGCGCATCGTGGGCGACGGCGCGGTGCTGCCGGAAGTGGCGGCGGAACTCGCCGAGGTGTTGCGTTTGGTCGATTGGCTCAAGGCGTCGGAGGCGGAGTGGGAAGCGGTGGCGCAACGCTTCGCTTGGAGCCCGGCGCAGGCGGTCGAGCGCCACGGTTGGACGGCGCTGTTGGTGAGCCGCGGGGCACGCGGCGGTACGCTGCACGCCTCCGGGCGGAGTATCGATTGGCGCGCCGAGGTGCCCGAGCACGTTGCACTGGAAACCGGCGCCGGTGACGTGTTCACCACGAGTTGCATTACGCGTGCCCTGCAGGGCGATGGAGCGATCGAAGACGCCTTGGCCTTTGCCGCACACATCGCCGGCCGTCACGTGGCCGGCGCGTGGCTCGATCTCGAGTCGTTGCGCCTCTCCTCTTGGGGCGAGTGAGTCAGCACAAGGGACTGTCCCCGCACGGGGACTGTCCCCCTCGTCGTTCGACCGATCGTCCGCCGAACCAAGAGGGATCAGCTCATGCGGTCGACGACGGTGCGGCCACGGCACACGACGAGGTCGAGCGTCGCGTCGGGATCGGCGAAGGCGGCCAAGTTCTCGAGCGGGTTGGCGCGGGCGACGAGCACATCCGCCGTGAGGCCGGGAGCGAGGATCCCCACTTGGCCCGCGAGGCCGCAGAGGCGTGCATTGACCTGGTAGACGGAGCGCAGCACGTCGGCGGCGGGTTCGAGGTCGGCGCGGATGGCGAACTCGCGATTCTGCCAAGGCTGCGCCTCGCCGAGTAGATCGGTGCCGAAGCCGAGGGTGACGTCGGCGGCGCGGGCGATGCCGACCGAACGCAGGCCGTGTTCGAATACCCCTTCGTTCTTGGCGATGTTGGCCGCCGGGAGTCCGACCATGGCGCCGATCTCGGCCATCGCCTGGTAGGTGACCAGCGTCGGTACCATGGTCACGCCGAGTTCCGCCATGCGTGCTGCGGTCGGTGCATCGACCAAGTTGCCGTGCTCGATGCACCGCACGCCGTTGTCGATGGCGAGGCGGATCGCCTCCGGTTGGTAGGCATGCGACGTGGTGTAGGTGTGGCGGTGGTCGGTCTCGACCGTCGCGGCGCGCACTTCCTCGGCGGTGTACTGGACACAATCGAACGGGTCGGTCGGCGACGCGACACCGCCGGAGGTCATGATCTTGATGAAGCCACTCCCGGCGCGCAGCTCGCGCCGCACCGCTTGGCGGACGGCGTCGGGGCCGTCGACGACGTGACTGAAGGCGCTGGTCTGGGCGCTGCAGGCACAGATCGGCGCGTCCTGCGGCTGCAGATCGCCGTGGCCGCCGGTCTGCGACAAGACGCGGCCGGCGCGCACGATGCGTGGCCCGAGGCAGAGGCCGGTTTCGATGGCGCGGCTGAGCCCGGCGACGTCGCCACCCGTGTCGCGCACGGTGGTGAAGCCGCGCCGCACCATGCCTTCGGCGAGCTTGGCCATGCCGAGGGCGATTTCGGTGGGGGACAGTTTGGCCAGCCGGGCGAAATCCATCGTCGTTATGAGGTGGTGCACGTGCGCATCGAGGAAGCCCGGCAGCAGGAAGCGGCCGCGCGCGTCGATGACGCGGTCGGCCGTGCCGGTGGGCGCGCTCGTGTCGACCGCGACGATGCGATCGTCCTCGATCGTGAGGTGACGCTCGCCGACGATCTGCATCGTCGCGGTATCGAGCAAGTTGCCGTTGAGAATTCGCGTGATCATGCGCCTCATCTCCCGTCCATCGGCCAGTGCCGCTCCCGTCGCCTACCGCACTTCGCAGGATGCAGCCAACCAGCAACACCTTCTTGGCCCTTGGCCCTTGAACCTTGGCCCTAATCGGTCATGAGCCCCACCTCGGAAAACCTGAGGCGATCGGCGCGGATTTTCTATTTGCGACGGCCCCGGCCGCTGCTTATCGCTGTCCTATGACCGACACTTCCGAGCGAACCAACGGACCCGACGACGACACCCTCGCCATCGGCACGATCTGCATCTTCGCCGCCTTCGCCGATGGCGACAAGCAAGACGCCGAGCGCGAACGACTGCGCAGCATCTTCGACGGGCTCGGCGCCGCGGCACTCGCCGACGCCTACCAGCGCGTACTCCTCAAGCGCACCACCCTCGAGGCGGAGATGGCCCGTCTCAGCTCACGCGAGACGCGGCAACTGGCCTACGAAATGGCGGTGTGTGTATGCGACGCGGACGGCGTCGCCACCCCGGCGGAGCGCGCGTTCCTCGATGAGCTACGACGCGGACTCGGACTCGATGCGGCGATCGCCACGGCGGTGCGTGAGGAGGCGGACGCGTTGGCGGCGACGGTCGAGGTGTTGCCGCCGATCGAGCCGCCTCCGGCGCGGCCGGCACCGGCGCCCGCGGCATCGCCGTCGCCCTTAGATGCGGAACTCGATGCCATGATCCTCAACCACGCGATCCTCGCCGGCGGCCTCGAACTGCTGCCGCAGTCGGTGGCCGGCCTGGCCATCCTGCCGCTGCAAATGAAGCTGGTGTACGGCATCGGCGCACGCCACGGGGTGCAGTTGGATCGACGCCAAGTGACCGAGTTGCTCGGCGCGCTGGGCATCGGCATGACCGGCCAGCTCGTCGAGAACTTCGCCCGCAAGCTGCTGGGTGGCCTGTTTCGCAAGACGGCTGGCAAGGCCGCCGGCAAACTCGCCTCGGCCGCCGCCGGCGCAGGCACGACGTTCGTCACCACCTATGCCTTGGGGCAAGTGGCACGCGCCTACTACGGCCGCGGCCGGAGCATCGACACGGCCGAGTTGCGTCGCCTGTTCAGCGAGAAGTCGAGCGAGGCGCAGGGGTTGTTTCAGCAGTACCGCGGCGACATCGAGGCGCGCTCGCGCAACCTCGACGTGCAGCAGCTCTTGCCCCTACTGCGCAGCAGATAGGTGCCGCAGGTTCGAGCCTGCACGCGAGGTTGCGTCGACCGGTAGGTTTCCGATCCCTCCGTATGGGCCGGGCCTACTCGGGCGTAGGTGGATCACGGCTCGAACGCCATTGACGCCTGAGCGGTCGGGTGGGTAACTTCAAGTATGGCAGGGAGGGCGATTGAACCGTCGCGGCAGTCGGTTGTTTTCGGAAAGAAGACCAATGCCGGCCTGCTCGTCATTGGCGATGTCGTCGATTTTTCGCGCATGAGGGGGGCGGCGCAGCGTCGCGTCATGCAAGCACTCTGGGAGTTCCTGAACGCGAGTCCGTTCATTTGCGACAAGAATCCTCCCCTCTTGAACGGAACCGGCGACGGTGTGTTGATCGCTTGCCCGGACGGAAAGCGTGGTTACGCGCAGATCTTGGAGTTCTCCTGTGCGTGGATACGCGCCGTGCGCAAGGCCAAGGCAGATCTCCGTGTCGGGCTTCACCAGGGCCGTTTCGACGAGATGGAGGTGCAGCGTCTTGGTAAGCGCAAAGAAGTGGTGGGCCAAGGGCCGAACGAATGTGCCCGGATCGTGTCGATCGGCGACGGGGGAAGCATCATTTGTTCGGAGGAGTTCGTTCGCGGCTGGTTGGCGGAGGACGATGACGAAGTATTGAAGCAGTTCTATCCCTCGGAGCAGCGGCCGCTGCAGGTCTATGTGAAACACGATGTGCCGCAGGCAATTCGGCTCTATCGCAAGGCACCGAATCGCGATTTGCCGGCACGCGTGACGGATCTCGACGCGACCGAAACGCGACTCCGCTCGATTCTCGAAGAGATTCGTGAGCAATTCTCAGCCTTGGTCCAAGAAACGAAGGGTAAGAATGGAAGTCGCATGACGCCGCGGGTATCCCTCTTCGCGTTGCGCGACGGGGAGCTGCGCCCGACGAGCTACGTCATTCCTAGTGGCGCGGCCGTGGGCGCTGATTCCGGGCAGCTGCGATTGTCGATCGAGGGAGAGGGTGAAGCGCCAATGGGCAGGGCCTTCGTCTCCGGCGACGTTCAGGTCTTGCGAGATCTTCCCGATCCTCACGTCGACATACCGGCCTACCAGCAAGAGCTGCGAACGACGGGTGGCTTTTCCGCCGGAGCGATCGAATGCCTTCCGCAGCTTTCGCGAGCCTTCGTGTGCATCCCTTTGGGATTCCCTCGGTTCGGTCTGGGACGACCTTCGTTGCTGCCGGACGTGGTTCTTTGCATCGAAACGACGGACCCCCTCGCTGCGGTGTCCGTCGCGCTGCTCGAAGAGGCGGCCGCGATGATCTTCGAAGGCTATGGGGAGTTGATTCCTCTGGTCTGGCGACGGCGTCTGAGCTAAAGATCGAGGATCTTGATTGACTGCGTGGGAGTGTTGAGAACATGGCCGAACGGATGAGTTTTTCCCTCCCCCTTGGGCCTGCAGAGAAAACGCCCGTATCCGACCGAGTCCGCGCTACGATGACGGCCGCGAAGCGGAAGTACCAGGCTCAAGTCGAAAAGAAGGAACCCGCCAAGGGCTACGACGACCTAACGGTCGACGTCGTCTTCGCCGACGGAAAGTAGCCCGCTCGACGACCTTCCGCCCCTACTCAAAGGCCGCTGACCCAACCAAGGGCCAGGAACCAATCTTGGCCCTTGGCCCTTGAACCTTGGCCCTGCTTCAGAGCTTCGGTAGATCGAACGGCCAGTTGTGCGCCTCGGTGCCGCCGTCGACTTCGAACACCTTGCCGGTCACCCAGGCCGCTGCCGGCGAGGCCAGGTAGAGCACGCAGGCGGCGATGTCCTCGACCGTCCCGATGCGCGCCATCGGCGTCTTGGCCGACATCGCAGAGCGCAGCTCCTCCGTCAGAAACGGCGCCAGTGCCGAGGTCTCGACGGCGCCCACGGCGATGGCGTTGACCCGCACCTTGGGCGCGAACTCGGCGCCGAGGATCTTGCTCATGTACGACAGTGCCGCCTTGGCCGTGCCATAGGCGACGAAGCCCGGCATCACCAAGCGTCCGGCGCCCGAGGAGATGTTGACCACGGCGCCGCCGCCGGCCTTCAGCATGTGCGGCACCGCCAGCTGGGTCATCGTCAGCGCCGTCGTCACGTTGAAGTGGAACGCCTCCTCGAAGGCGGCTTGGCTGACCTTCATCGATTCTTGCGGCGGCGAGCCGCCGGCGTTGTTGACCAGAATGTCGATGCGCCCCAACTCCGCCGCGGCGCGGTCGACCACGGCGGCGAGCTGGTCTTGCTGATTGACGTCGCACGGCACCGCCAGGGCGCGGCGACCGAGGCTGCGGACCTCGGCGGCGACGGCTTCGATCTGATCGAGGGTGCGGGCGGCGCAGACGACGTCGGCGCCGGCTTCGGCGAAGGCCTTGGCGCAACCGGCGCCGATGCCGCGCCCGGCACCGGTGACGATGGCGACTTTCCCATCCAAGCGAAAGCGGTCGAGAATCATGGTTGCGGGGTGTAGGACGACGAAGGGGGGGCTGTCGATAGGTGGGCGTGCTGGGGTGCGAGGCTCGGAAACGAGGCGTTGGGTGACGGCGTGGGGCGTGCTAAGCGGAGGAGCGTGAAGCGCTTCGGAACGACCCTGTTGCTGTCCAGTTTGCTCGTTACCCCTTGGCCCGCCTGGTCGGCCGATTCCTTCGTCGGCTACGACATCCGCCCGGTGCGCAAGGTGGCCAACGAGTTGCCCCGTAACTGGGTGCTCACCCTCGACGATACGCTGCTCCCCGACGGGCTCGGCGACGACCCGGAGAATTATCTCGTCGGCGAGGTGCGGCACCTGCTGCTGCCGGCCGCGGTCGACTCCAAGCCCGCGCCCGAGGTGGGGACTCTCGGCTATTTGCGATACGACCTCGGCGAAGCCCGCGAGGGCATCGCCGAGCCGGAGGCCGGCCGGATGCGGCCGGCCCGCAAACACGAGGCGCGCCGGTGGGACGTCAGCACCGACCGCGGTCGCTTGGTCGTCGAATCGACGCGCGTCTCCGCCCTGTTGGTGCCGGCGCGGGTCGGCGAGACGGCGCCGCCGCCGGCGGTGGCCGACGCCGACTTGTGGAAGTGTTACCAAGTGCGCATCCCGCGCGGCGAGGACAGCGACCTCGCCCCCGACGGGCGCTTCCAGTACGACCTACAGGCGTACGTCGGCGACGCGTTTCGTGACTGCTCACGCGGCGGCGAGTCGGCGGCGCAACCCGGCTTCGACGGGCGCTGTCTCTACGAAGTGCAGAAGCCGGTGGAGCTATGTTCCCCGGCGCAGGCGGCGGCGGTGGAGTTGCCGCGTACCTCGGCGGCGACGGTGGCGCAGCAACGGCCGCGCGCCAATCAGGCCATGCTCTGTTACGCCATCCAGCCGGGCACCAAGTTGCGCGACAACCTGGCGGCCGGCCTGGCCAAAGCCGAGGTCTATACCCCGATCGAGCCGCGACCGCCGCTGCACCGCAAGCGGCTGGCGGCCGACCAGCGGCAAGTGTACGTGCGACCGGAAAACGCCTTCCCGGCACCGACCGAAGTGGATACCGTGCGAGCTGGCCGCCTGTGTGTGCCGGCCCGCCTCAACGACCTCGCCCCGAGCGGCCGCTGAGCTTCACGCCTCCGGCACGGGTTGGCCGGTGAGCCATGCTTCGAGCATGGCGTTGACCTTTTCCGGGGCTTCTTGCTGGACCCAGTGCGACACGCGCGGCAGGTAACGCAGCGTGAAATCGCGCACCAGCTTGTCGGTGCCGTACGTCAGTTCCTTGCCGAGGGCGGCATCTTCCTCGCCCCAGATCATCAGCGTCGGCACGTCGAGCACGGGCGCATGGGCGATGAATTGCTGCATCTCGCGGCTCGTGTGCCGCAGCGCCGCGCGATACCAGTTCAGCATCGCCGTCAGGGTGCCCGGTTGGAGCGCTTGGCGGGCGTAGACGTCGAGCACCTCGTCGGGGAAGCGGCTCTTGTCGATCGCCATGTCGAGGAACGCGTTGCGGATGGCACGTGCCCCGCGGGCCCGCAGGATCGCTTCGGGCAGCCACGGCAGCTGGAAGAAGAACATGTACCACGAGCGCAGGAGTTGGCGGCTGCGGCGCACCTGCTCTTGGAATCGCTTGGGGTGCGGCAGGTTCATGACGACGAGCCGGTCGAGCGGCCGTACGTTCGTCAGCGCCGCCATCCAGGCGACGGCGCCGCCCCAGTCGTGGCCGACGAGGGTGACCGACTTGGCGCCGGCGGCGTCGATGAGGCGGCCGACGTCGTCGACGAGCAACTCCATGCGGTAGTTTTCGGCACCGGCGAAACGGGTGGTGTGCCCGTAGCCGCGTTGGTTCGGAGCCCAGGCGCGATAGCCCAGACGGGCGAACAGCGGCAGTTGGTGACGCCAGGAGTAACTCGACTCGGGGAAGCCGTGGAGCAGCAACGCGAGTTTGTCCGAGGTGTCGTCGCCGCAGACGTCGACTTCGAAGCGGACGGCGCCGGTGTCGACGAATGCGGTGCGGATCGGATGATCAACGGTGTTCGTGTCGCTCAATGGAGTGTCTCCCACGGCGGCTGCGGCGCGCCGCGCTTCAGCGGCATGGCGGCCCGCTGTTGGCTGCGCCACTGTTGCAGTTGGCGGTGGAGATCGTCGACGAGACTGTGCTGCTGGTAGGCGATGTTGCGTCGTTCGCCGGGGTCGCTGGCGAGGTCGTACAACTCGATGCGTCCGTTCTCGAGGTTCTCGAGCAACTTGAAGTTGCCGGCGTGAATCACGCTGGTCGGACCCATGCGATAACTGCGATTGGGCAACCCCGTCTCGACGTAACCTGGGAAATGCCAGAACAGCGCGCTGCGGTTCAGCGTGCCGCTGCCGTCGAGCAACGGACGGAGGTCGGTGCCGTCGATGTCGTGCCCGACGGGAGCGGGCGCGCCGCTGGCCGCGAGCACGGTGGGGTAGAGGTCGGCGACCATGACCGGGGTGTCGACGCGGGCGCCAGCCTTGGCCTTGGCTGGCCAGTGTACGAGCAGCGGCACGCGCAGGGCACCCTCGAGCAACATGCCCTTGCTCCCGCGCAAGGGTGCGAGCGTGGTGATGTGGTTGGCCGGTCCATTGTCGCCGACGACGATGAGGAGCGTTTGCTCGGCGAGCTTGCGTTCGGCGAGGGCGTCGACCAGCTGGCCGGTGCTGCGGTCGAGCGCTTCGATCATGGCGAAGTAGGCCGGGGTGCGGCCCTTGCTACCGGCGAGTTTGGACTCGTACTTGGCGGTGGTCGCGGCGTCGGCCTGCAGCGGCGGATGTGCCGCGTAGTGCGACAAGACCAGCAAGAAGGGCTGTTCGCGGTGACCGTCGATGAAGGCGATGGCCTCGCGCGTCAGTCGGTCGGTGAGGTACTCGCCCGGCGGGCCGTCTTCCAACTCGGGTAGGCCGTAGGGGCTGAACATGCTTTGCGGGCGAACGGAGTTGCCGGCGGCGACGCTGACGTCGAAGCCGTGGGCGGTCGGGCCGAAGGCGGGTTCGTCGCCGAGTTGCCACTTGCCGATGTAGGCGGAAGCGTAGCCGGCGGCAGCGAGCGCCTCGGCAAGGCTGATGGGCGAGCGCGGCAGCGCCTCGCGGTTGAACGGCGGTTCCAGGGTGCGTCGCCCGGGCTGGCCGCGGCCGAGGTTGCCGATGCCGTAGACGCCATGGTGGGTCGGGTACTGGCCGGTGAGCAAGCTGGCACGCGACACTGGGCAGTTGGGTCCGTTGGCGTACGCACGCGTGAACAGCACGCCGTCGCGGGCGAGTTGATCGAGCCTGGGGGTTTCGGCGACGTCGGAGCCGAGCGCGCCGATATCTTGCCAGCCGACGTCGTCGAGGACGACGACGACCACATTGGGCGGTTGCGCCGCCAGCGCCGGGGCAATCGCCCAAGCCAGCAGCTGCGACCAGAGGATGAAGGTACGTCGGATGTCCATGGGCCTCCCGCGAGCGCGGAGGATAGCCCGGAACCCCGATGCGGGCCAAGTCGCGGAGGGCCATGGGCCAAGGGCCAAGGGCCAAGAAAGGAAAAGATCCCCTCTTGGCCCTTGGCCCTTGCACCTTGGCCCTGCGGTCTCAGGGGACGTAGTACTGCCCGAGGAGCAGGAACATCTCGTCCTCGGTGGTGACGCCGCCTTCGAGCGGGCAGGCGTCGCACATGCCGTCGTTGGCGCCCGGGGCGGTGTCACACGAGCGGTTGCGGTTGTTCTCGCCGCGGCCGCTGCAGGGCTGGCCGACCTTGCCCTCGGCGCAGTGGGTGGCCTGGTCGCACGGACCGCCGATGCCGGGGAAGGCGATCGGTGTTGCCGGCGAGGTCGAGCGCCGCTTCACTTCGGCCGGGTTGGTGTGGCCGTTGTCGTACAGGGCGCAGTACGTGTAGGCGCGTTCGTCCGGGCGCGTGCCCGGGCCGCCGTGCACCTTGGCGGGCTGGAAGCGCATGACCACCGGGTCGTCGTACTGGTAGCTGACGTACATCATGCTGTCCTCGGGGTCGCGCGGCGTCGGTGCCGGCACGCCGGACAACGCCGCGTTGACGCCGGTGATGACCTCGTCGACCGAGACGTTGAGGTCGCCGTCGCCGTCGGCCTCGCCGCAAGCGCTGACGACCGCCGTGCCGAGCGCGATGTTGACGCCGGTGATGACCTCGTCGACGGTGACGTCGCCGCTCTTGTTGCAGTCGCAGACGCGCTTGCGGACCAGCGAGGCGCACGGGGCGCCCTGGCAGACGTCGGGGCTGACGAAGTCGTAGCCCAGCGGCGAGCACGCCAGCCCGTCGGCCGGGCCGCCTTGGCAGGTGAATTCGCCCTCGAAGATGCGGAAGCGTTTGCCGAAGCGGTGCATGTGCGTGCTGATCTCGAACAAGCGCGCATTCGGCGGGAGGTAATGAACGTGACAGGGCTCGTGCGTGCCGAAGGCCGGTGCCGAGGTGGCGAACAGCTCTTCGGCATTGAAGATTTGCCGCACCGGCGTGATCTGCTCCGCCGGCGGAGCGAACTCGAAATTGAGCCAGGCACGCAGCAGCCCGGGCTCGTCGTTCAGGTTGAAGGCGTGCGAGTCCCACAGGATGAAGCCGCGCATCGGCAGCTCGTCGTAGACGTTTTCGTCGAAGGTGAACTCGGCCGCCGTTTCCTGCGTCACCGAGATGCCGCCCGACTGCAGGCCGACGGCGGCGTCGCCGGGGCCGAAGCCGATGCAGGCGATGGTGTCGGCGATGCGTGTCATGCACATGCCGCCGGTGCCGCACGACGTCTGGTCGTAGGGGTCGCAGGTCGTCCCTTCGCGGTCGCCGCCGCGGCACGTCCACGGTCCCCACACCGGATCGCTCGCCGGCAGCGGGCCGTCGTAGACGAACGGGATCAGGTGGTGGCTGAGCGGATCCTGGCGCACGGTGTGGCGCTTGAAGCGAAACTTGGTGCCGTCGGCGCTACGGAACTGCGGCGGCACCTGGTCGGTGACGTCGTAGTAGGTGGCGAAGCAGACCTCTTCCTCGCTTTGGCCGTCGAGATACCGGCCGGGCATGGCGATTTGCACGCCGGTGCCGGGCGGCGGCGGGTCGAGCGGCTTGATCTCGATCGGTTTGGGGTCGGGCAGGCAGGCGTCGAGCAATTCGCCGGTGCCCTCGACGACCCCCTCTTTCGGGGCGCCCCTCTCGATCCACAGGCGCAGCGCCTCGAGTTCGTTCTCGGAGATCGCCGGCACCGGATCGAGCGGCATCGAGCGCAGCGGCGCCCGGTGCTCGGCGGGCAGAGTCTTGGCCGCCAAGTTGAGCCATAGCAGGCTCTTCGCCGCTTGGCCGGCGAGCACGCGTGTCCAACCTGGGACGCTGGCCGCGTCGACGTCGAGCAGGTTCTCCCACGCCACCGCCGGGCTCAGGTCGAGTCCGCCGGCGGCGAAGCTGCCGTGGCAGATCGCGGTGTTGCAGCTGTATTTGTCGAAGATCGCGCTCTGAATGAGGGCAAAGGTGCTGTCGAATTCGGCGTCCTCGCACTCCTCGGCGGCGGCGGGGCCGGCCAGTCCGAGAAACAAGGCGAGCGCGGCGAGCGAGAGCAATCCACGTCGAGCGGTTGGCATGGGGCGCATGTCCTCCGTTGCGGCGAAAAAGTTCAGGTATTGAGAACCCTTAGCCTATAGCATGGCGGGCGGGACGTATCCCACGCCGAATTGCTTGGCCGCGCCAACGGTCGAATTCGTCGCGCCAAGCGTCGATCCGATCGACACGACGGTCTCAGCCGAGCAGCACCAAGCCGATGCCGGCAACCACGAGCAGCATGCCGGGGAGTTGGCGCCAGATCTGCCGCTCGCCCCACAGCAGCACGCCCATGGCGACGGCGAAGATCGATTCGACTTGGCCGACCGCCTTGACGTAGGCGACCAGCGCGATCGAGTAGGCCCAGAACCAGCATAGGCTGGCGCTGCAGCCGGCGATGCCGATGCCGAGCATGCGGCGCCAGTGCAGCCGTACCAGGCGGAACTGCTCCGGCTGGCGCAGGCGCAGCCCGGCGCTCAGCAGCGCCACCTCGATCCAGGTCGTGTGGAAGAGGGTGTGCGCCGCCGCCTCGAAGCGGCCGCTGCCGACGCGCGGGTTGAGTCGCACGAATTCCGTGGTGGCGTCCTTGAGGAAAAAGCTGGCGCCGACGAAGAGCAAGGCGCAGGCGAGGGCCAGCAGCGCCGCGGCGTCGAAGTGGAAGGCGCGGCGCCAGCCGCCGGCGCCGCCGCGGCCGAAGTTCATCAGCAGGACGCCCGCGACCGTGAGGCCGATGCCGCCCCAGCCGACCGCCGACGGCGCTTCGCCGTAGAAGGCCACGCCGATGAGCGCGGCGAAGACGACTTCGAGCTTGTGCATGACGATCGCTTGGGCGAAGCCGCCGCGCTGGAAGGCGGCGACCAGGGAGATGTTGCCGAGCACCTGGGCCACCGCCGTCGCGGCGCACCAGCCGAGAAAGACGACCGACAGAACCGGCACACCCTGCGCCAGGCTGAGCCCGCCGACGAGCAGCGTGATGAACGGCAGGCTGAAGCTGAACCGAGCCCACGAGTTCATCGCCGGCGCGACCTGACCCGTCAGGCTGCGGGCCAAGCCGTTGCGCGCGGCCTGGATCGTGCCCGCCGCCAGAGCGAGGAAAAACCACATGCCGCGGCACCTTCGCCGAGCGCCCCCGCTGGGTCAATCAACGATGAGGGAAGAGAAAGGCTTAGGCTTAGGCTGAGGCTTAGGCTTAGGAGAGGAGGCATCCGCTCCTCAGCCTAAGCCTCAGCCTAAGCCTAAGCCTCCTCCCCAAGGGGGATTGCTCCACCCCTGCGCCGCCGATAGCTAAGGAGGCATCAAGGAAGCACAGCATTCCGTCGCGCCTTGGCGCGATGGTGCGGAAGGACTGACCATGGCCGACATTACCTACGACCGCATCTACAATACCGTCGAGCGCGACAACTTCGCCGCGCTGATCGTGCCGGACCGCTACCAAGATCGCACCGATGCCTTCGACTCGATCATCGCGGCGACGCACGACCACTTCTGGGACCCGACCGATCCGGCGTATCTCGATTTCGACCAGGACTTCCCCCTCGCGGAGGAGATGTTGATGCCGCGCGAGATGGTGCCCGAGCTGAATTGCGCCGTGGCCGACCGTCTCGACGAGCGCCAGCAGATTCGGCTCGCCAACCAGAACACGCGCTTCATGTTGTCCAACATCCTGCACGGCGAGCAAGGCGCTTTGTCGCTGTCGGCCAGCCTCTGTCACATCCTGCGCGATCCCGGGGCGCAGGAGTACGCCGCCAACCAGACGCGCGAGGAGGCGCGCCACGTGACGGCGTTCGCCAAGTACGTGACCAAGCGCTGGGGCACGCCGCTCAAGGCCGGCAACACCCTCGCCACCATGCTCTCGGACATCGTCGTCGCGCCGGAGGTCTACAAGAAGCTGATCGGCATGCAGATGCTCGTCGAGGGTCTGGCGATGGGCGCCTTCGCCACGATCCATTCACGGACGCACGATCCGCTGCTGCGGCGCATGGTGCAGATGGTGATGACCGACGAGGCCTTTCACCACAAGTTCGGCAAGATCTGGGCCGACCGCACGGTGCCGAAGCTGACCGAAGAAGAGCACGAGAAGGTCGAAGCCTGGGCCGCCGAAGTCTTCCAACACTTGTTGTTCAACCTGATCAACTCCGAGCAGAAGCAGGAGATCTACCACGAGTTCGGGCTGGAGTGGCAGTGGGTGCGCAGCGCCGTGCTCGAGGCGTTCAGCGACGCCGACCGGCGTCAGATGATGACCCAGAGCACCAACATCTTCCGCGTGCTGATCAAGACGCTGCTGCACGCCGGCATCATCACCGACCGCACCAAGCCGGTGTATGCGATGTGGGTCGACATGGACGAGTTGGCCCGCGAGAGCCCCGAGGTCGCCGGCTCGGAGATCGCCGAAGAGGGCATCGCCTACCTGCGCGACATCAACCAAGGCCGCAAGAAGATCGGCAAAGCCTTCAAGCAAGCCTGAATGCGCGTAGGGCCGGACGCCCAGCTGGTTCCCAGCTGTGGCGTCGCGGCCTGGGCCGCTTCCCTAGGGCCAGCGGTGAGGCTGGTTTCGCGAGGCAGCCCAGGCCGAGCGGCCCAGGCGTGTCTCAGCCGGGCGTCGGAGCGCGGAAGGACGCGATCTGCGCCGGTGTGAAGCCGTAGACTTCGGCGACGAGGGCCTCGACCTGCAGCGCCGCGGCGGCGAAAGCGTCGGCGTCTTCGATGAAGAAGCCGAGCGTCGATGCGCCGAGGTCGTCACGGTCGACGCCGATCACGTTCATCATGGCGTCGATGTCGCGGCGATCGATCTTCGTGGCGCGTCCGGCGAGCGGGCCGACGGTGGGGTGGGGCACGGCGCGGAAGCCGAGCGCCAGGCCGATGCCCTCTGCGATCTGGCGCAGAGCCTCGACCAGGTTGTCGTCGCTCGTCGCCGCGGCGGTGCGAGTCGCCCCTTGGTTGGCGTAGTAGAGGAAGCGGGCGAACATCGACTCCTCCCACAGGGAGAAGAAGTCACGCACGGCGGCGTCGCGCTCGTCGGTGCAATCGGCGCTGGCGGCATAGGCTTTGGCGGCGATCAGCGCCGCGGCGATGCGGCCGTGGTAGCCCATCTGGCGGCTGTAGTTGGCCGAGTCGGTGAGGCTGCCGGCGGGGTCGAGGGTTTCGTTGCCGCCCCAGACGGCGGCAAGGGCATCGATGGTAGCGGGGGTGATCGTGCCTTCGGTGAGGCCGAGGGCGTAGGGGTAGAGGGCGCCGCCGGCGAACAATCCTTTGTCGACGACCTGCCGCAGTTCGATGCCCCCTGGGTCCATGCCGCGTTGGCTGTTGCCGTAGATGCCGCCGTTGGCGCCGGGGGCCCAGTCGCCATCGGCGTCGATCGGGTCGCCGGGCCCAGCGTTGGCGGCTTCGGCGAAGCCGGCGAAGGCGTCGGCGATGACGGCTTCGAAGGCTGGAGTGGTGACGTCGGCCAGGCTGGGTTCGCCGGCATCGAAGAGCGCGTCGAGGTCGGCGGCGGAGCCGATGACCTCGACGCCTTGTTCGGCGGCGCGCATCAGGCCGCCGGCGGCGAGGGCGTCGAGGCGGGCGCGCAGGGCGAGGGCGGCCGCGGTGTTGGTGGACCACTCGGGGGCGGACCAAGTAGCGGGCGGGGTGACGGTGCAGGTCGAGGCGCAGCCGGTGAGGGCGCGATTGACGGCGCCGACGATCTCGTCGACGGTGACTTGGTCGTCGCCGTCACAATCACCCAGGCACTGGGCCTGGGCGGTGGGGGTGGCGAGACAGAGGAGCGCGAGGAGCGCGGTAGCGAAGCGCAACGACATGGTGAATGCCTCCTTGGATTTCATGATTTTGAAAATTGTTCTCAATACCACGGCGAGGCGCGGCGCCGGTCGCCCCGCCCGCCGTTCGATCAGCTGCCCAACTGAAACTGCACGCCGCCCCAGACTTGCACCGGCATGCCTGGACGCGCCCCGTAGGGCCGGCGCGACACCATGTAGTCGGCGTCCGCCGCGTTGTTGACGGTCACGTACAGCCGACCTCGTCCGAAAATCTCGCGGTACATCGTCAGATCCACCACGAAATAGTCCTCCACCAACTCAGCCTGCGGGATCGGTCCCTGCCCGGCGACGTCGCGCATCTCGCCCACGTACGTCATCGACGTCGTCATCCCCCACGGGTTGCGTTCGAGCCCGAGCGACACGTTCACCTGGTGCTCCGGCACGTACGGCAGCTCGTCCCCCTTCTCGACCTCGCCGAAAATCGAACTCGCCGAGGTGAAGCTCGACTGAAACTCGGATTGCGTGAAGGTGTAGGCGAGCGACGCCGGCAAGGTGATGCCCCAGCCGATCGCCGGCTCGGTGTCGGCGAACAGCTCGAGACCCCAGACATCGACCTCGCCGCCGTTGAACTGGTCGTCGACATCCTCCGGGTCGCAGCCCGAGCCCTGACGACAGGTGGCGACGAGGTTGTCGTAGTCGTTGTAGAAGCCGATCAGCTGCAGGTTGCCGAAGTCCGAGAACCAACGTGCGCCCGCTTCGTAGTTGATCGCTTCCTCGGCGTCGGCGTTCTCCGACTGCCCGGGTGCCACCGGGCTGAAGCCTCGGTGCACGCCACCGAGCAGGCTCAACTCGTCGGTGAGGAAGTAGACGGCGCCGATGCCGGGGATCACCACGTTTTGGCTGTCGCTGATCTCCGGAACGTCGGCCCCCGGCGGCAGGCCGACCCGCTCGCGGAAGTCGGTCCAGATCGACTCGAAGCGCAGCCCCGGGGTGATCGTCAGCCGGTTCCAGTCCAACTCGTCGCGCAGGTGCAAGGCCAGCGCCAATGCCTCGCCTTTGTTGTCGGCCAGCTGGCTGCGCGGTACCTCGGTGCGCTCCAGCGACCGCTCGACCATCAGGTACGAGTCCTCGGTGTGGTCGCGGACGATTTCGTCGTAATGCAGCCGAATCCCGGCCTCGAGCGCATGCCGCACCGGACCGGTGACGGGATCCCACTGGCCCACGAGCTGCAATCCTTGGGAGACGAAGTCGCGCGCGTTGGTGCCGACGAGCAAGGTTTCGCGCGGCGTGCTCGAGTCTTGGTCGCCGCGCAGCACCGAGACGTACACCGCGTTGGCGCCGGTCGGCGAGGCGAAGATGTCGGTCAGCGACGGCGCACCGGCGGCGAAGCGGTTGAGCTTGCGCCAGCTGCGCGACAATTCGCGATGGTAGCCGGTCAGCCGGAGCTCGACGCCGTTGTCGAAGCGGGCCGCCTGCTGCAACTGTACCTGCCAGCGGTCCCAATCCATCCGGTCGAGTTCGCTGGCGACGTAGCGGCGCAGCGGGTTGGCATCGAAGTCGTCGTCGGTGAGGCCGAGGTAGGTCTCGTTCGATACCTCGTCGGAGTAACCGAGCTTGAGTTCGGTGAGCAGCTCGGCGGCGCTGACGGTGGGCCATTGGTAATCGGCCTTGAGCATGACTTCGTTGCGGATGAAGCCGGTGTCGTCGTCGTTGTCCAGTTCCTTGAAGCCGTCGGTGCCGAGGTTGACGCCTTCGAGCAGCAGCCCGAAGCCCTGGTAGCGTCCGCCCGCCCAGCCGTGGGCCTTGGTCGAGCCGTAGTTGCCGATGGCGACGTCGCCGCCGGCGGCGGCGTCTCGGGGGATCGATCGAGTGACGAGGTTGATCGCGCCGCCGACGGTTTGCGGCCCGTATTGGATCGACGCCGGTCCCTTGAATACTTCGACCGCGACCATGCGGGTGACGAGCGGGAAGTCGTAGGCGGCCGGCGCGGCGTAGGGCGCCGGGCCGAAGAGGATGCCGTCTTCCATCAGAGTGATCTTGGCGCTGCGTTCCGAACTGGCGCCGCGGATGCCGATGTTCGGCCGCAGTCCGAAGCCGTCTTCCTGACGTACGTAGACGCCCGGCACTTCCTGCAGGACGCGATGGATGTCGTTGTACTCGTGCTCCTCGAGCTTCTTCTCGTCGACGACGTAGGCCGACCCGCCGATGCGGGCGACCTTCGCTTGGGCGCCGACGATGGTGATGCGATCGATGGCGTCCTGTTCGCTGTCACTTGCCGCCTCGACGGCATCGCCGGCAGGTTCGTTGGGATCGTCGGCGGCCGAGGCGCGGCCGACGGTACAGGCGAGGAGGAGGGCCAAGGTGGCTAGGACGTGTGGGTTACGGAACGGCATGGGAAACTCCGCTGCAGCTCAGAAGGAATCGCGTTCGCCGCGGGCGAGAACGGTAAGAGGGGCTACTTCCGGTTCGGGTAGGATCCAATCCGCCCGAGAGACACTGTCGGTGACGGCGGCGAGGTTCACCGTGGGGTCGATGAGCAACGCCGGCGGCCGACCGTTGAGCGATACCCACGCCTCGGCGCGCACCTCCGGGTTGGCGACGCCGGCGGCGCGCAACTCGTCGGCCACCATGTGGGCGACTTGGAGAATGAGATCGGGCTGACCCGACATCTCGTTCGCCTGGCGCCAGGTGAGGTAGCGCGCCGGCGTCATCTGCCAGCTGCGTCCGGTTTGCGGATCGCGCGCGTGGAAGGTGATGCTGCCGCTCTTTTCGCGCAGCATCACCTTCCACGACCAGCGCATGCCCTGCTCGTGCCAGAGCACCGAGCCCGGGTAGAGGTGGTGACGCAGCGGCAGCAGCACCTGGATCGCACAGAAGATGCCGATTCCGACCGCACCGGCGCGCCGTAACGGCGTCCAGCCGCGGACTGCCGCGCTGGGTGTCCCATCAATGGTTGGGGCGACGGCGGCGCCGAGACGCCGCAGCAGCGTGCGCGGCCAGTCGGGGGCGAAGAAGATCGTCGCCAGCGCGGTCATCAGGAACGGGAAGACGCCGATGTCGAACAGCACGTGTGTCATCGTGTGGAAGAACACGAGCACGGCGAAGGCCGCGAGGCGGGTACGGCGCAGCGACAGGAACAGCACCACCGTCGTGTCGTAGAGGAAGCCGGCCCAGCTCATGGCGAAGGGTAGCCACGCGCTGTCGAACCACGCCCCGATCAGCGGTGTTTCGTCACGCGCCGCCAGCCAGATGCCGAGGGGTTGGGCGTGCAGTAGCCAGTCTTCGCCGAACTTCGCCAGGCCGGCGTTGACGTAGACCACCGCCACCTGGAAGCGCAGCAGGTAGACGCACCATGCCGGCACCGTGGCCGGTGCGTCGGCGGCGCGGCGCGCGTCGACCGACCACACCCGGCCGCTCGGCACGGTCGCCAAGAGCAACGCGATCAGCGAGGCGAGGTAGTAGTGGTTGAGGTAGTTGGTGACGTCCATGAGCTCCACCCAGGTGAAGCCCAGGCAGAACAGCAGCGCCGCCAGGCGCGTGTGGAAGCCGACCGTCAGCGCCAGCGCGAGCAAGGCGAGGACCACATAGTGGAGGTACATGCCCCAGCGCGGCCACACCTCGACCCACGCGAAACCCCAGTACTTGAGGAAGTGACGGGGCTCGACGAAGAGGACCTCGATCCAGCCCTCGGCGACGAAGCGGACGACGCCGGCGAGCAGGATGCTGCCGAACAGAATCCGCACGGCGGCGAGGCTGGCGCCGTCGACCGGCCGCCAGAGCCACCGCGCGATCGGGCGTCGGCTGTCAGTCATTGTCGCCAGCGCCCTCCTGCGGAATCGTCAAGTTGAGGACGGTGACGAACTGGCTCTTGAGCGGGTCGGTGAAATTCTTGAGCGCCGCGTGGGCGTCGCGCACCGCGTCGGGATCGCCGGCGAGAGCTTCGAGCATGGTGCCGGGGATGGCTTCGACGGCGGCGACGGCGGCGTCGAGCGCGGTGAGCATGGTCGTCGCCAGCTCGGTGGCGCCGCGGGCGCGCAGGAAGTCGTCGAAACCGGTGCCGGAGGCGTCGGGTCCGCCGAGGAACAGTTGCCGCGCCGCGGCGAGGTTGGCGAGGATCTCGTCTTTCGCGACGTCGGCCCAGCGCGATTCGACCAGAGTGGGGCAGACGTCGGTCGTGCAGTCGGGGACGATGCCCGCCGGGGCGGCGATTTTCTCGTCCTTGACGACGAGTTCGATGAAGAAGAGGGCGGCGAAGACGTCGTCGACGGCACCCTGCGCGGTCGGGTAGACGGTGCTGCCGGCGCCGGCGCCGGCGAGTTGGGCGGCGAAGTTGCCGGCGGCAGGTTCCCACGCGTCGCGCAGCGCTGCGGCGCGGGCGGCGACGTCGGCGGCGGCACGCGCCGCGTAGGCGGCCCGGCGGGCGGCGACATCGCCGGCGGCGACGAGGGCTTGCCAGGTGCCGTTGGCGTTGATGTCGACCGACGGGCTGCAGGCGTTGGTGCCGTCGGGGGCGAAGAGGAGGTACTCGAGGGCGTCGAGGCCGCGGACGTTGACCAGTTGGGTGGAGAAGAAGCCGGGGTCGGCGTAGTTGCCGCGGACGGTTTCCTGGTCGATGCGGCAGGGATTGACGAGGGGCCACGAGTAGATTTCGTCGCGCCGGGCTTGGCCGCCCATCATCATGGTCGATCCGGCCGGACCGAACTGCATGACTTCGACGGCCTGCCAGGCCTGCATGGCGGCGCGCCAGGCGGCGCGGGCGGCGTCGCGCTGGCTTGGCGTGGCGACGAGGGTTTCGGTGGCGGCGGCGAGGCTGGCGGCATCGTTGGCGAAGCGGCGGAGGGCGGGGAGAACGACTTGGTCGGCGACGCTGGCGAGGAGGGCGCGTCGGTTGAAGGTGTCGCCGGAGGCCGGCGTCGGGGTGGGCGCGGTACCGGCGCTGCTGCTGCCGCCGCCGCCGCCGCAGCCGGCGCTGAGGAGGAGGGCGGCGAGGAGGTAGGCGGTGTAGGTGGAGCGGTGGGTGGTCGTCATGGCGGCGTCTCTCGTCCGGGCCGCTCGACAGCGGCTGTTCTGATAATGAAAGTGATTATCAAAGTACGCTGGCGGGTGGATACCGACGTCGGCGCACGGAGTCAAGCCGCCCCCGACCGTCCGCGCCTCCCGCGCCCCTCGTCGAAGCTCCCGTCCGCTGCCCCCATCCCGCCGCCGGCCTGCCCGGGATTTTTACAGGCCCAAGCCCCGATCTGCCCAAATCGCGAGCAGACCCGCAGCCGCCGGCGGCCCTGGCGCGATTTCGGCGAATCCGCGTAACACCCTAAATTTTCATCAGATTCTTCTTCGCTTCGAGCGAGGCACGAAGCTTGGCCAAGGCAGGCACGCTTGTTGCTCTGACCTCGGCATGGTTCGAGCCGGCGCGAATCAAGACCAGCCGCTCCGGGCATGCCGAACCAAGGCCAAGCGCAACGGTGTTAGGTGCCGTGCGACAGAAAAGGAGACACTGATGAAGAAGCCGAATCGCCTTAAGGTCTGGAGCAGCGCAGCCGCCCTCCTCACCTGTACCTCCACAGCCATTCCGGGGGTAGCCGAGGCGGGAGATTTTCTGTCCCAGCTGAGCAACGACGGCAAGGGATACGATCTCTCGGATTCGATTCTCGGGGAAGATGCGCCCATCGACTTCGGTGGATGGACGCAGTTCGGTGTGACGTCCGCATCTGACGGGCTGTTCAACAACCAGGAAGACTCGGTCCGCAATCAGCAGACCTGGCTCTACTTCGAAAAGGGGCTCGACGCCTCAGAGGGCTTCGACTACGGCTTCCGCGTCGACGCCATGTACGGTAGCGATGCCGCCGACACACAGGCCTTCGGCAGCAACCCGGGCAACTGGGACTTCGACGACTACTTCAACCACGGCGACGACGGCTTCGCCGTGCCGCAGGCCTACATCGAGTTGGGCTACAAGGACTTCTCCATCAAGGGCGGCCACTTCTACACGCTGGCCGGCTACGAATACGTGACGGCGCCGGACAACTTCTTCTACAGCCACGCCTTCACCATGTATAAGAGCGAGCCGTTCACCCACACCGGCGCGTACCTCACGTACTCCGGTATCGAAAACGTCACCCTCTACGGCGGCTGGACTGCCGGCTGGGATACCGGCTTCGATCAGAACAACGGCGGCAGCAACTTCCTCGGCGGCTTCAGCGTCACGCCGCTCGAACAGGTCACCGCGACCTACATCACCACCATCGGCAACCTCGGCGCCATCGGCGACGGCTACTCGCACAGCATCGTCATCGACACGTCGATCACCGACTCGCTCAACTACGTCTTCCAGACCGACTACCTCAACACCAACGCGGATGTGCTCGGTTCGGGACAGGACTACGAGACGGTCGGCATCAACAACTACCTCCTGTACACCATCAACGACATCGTCGGCGTCGGCCTGCGCGGTGAGTGGTGGAGGGCGGACGACGAGGACTACGGCGGACTCACCGGCGGCGTGAACATCAAGCCGCTTCCCAACCTGACGCTCCGTCCCGAAATCCGTTACCAGTGGGGCCCGGACGGCGCCGACAACACGGCCGGCCTGCCCAGCTTGGGCGGCCCCGCCATCGTCGGCATGGACGCCATCATCACCTTCTAAGGCGCAAGCGGCGAGCCGGGCACCCTCCCGGCTCGCCGCCGCCGTTCTCTCCCCCTCCGTATCTCTCCCCGCTTCCTTCCATTCCCTCCCTCCGGCGCCACGATCTTCGGCGCCAACCGGCACCTCCATTCGCTGTAGCGCCGTTCGCCTTACCCGATCACGTCGTCGATCCCGTCGACCCGTCCGGGTTCACACGCCGGGTTGAAGAGGCCACAGGTTTGGACCGCGCGGACACCCATCACGAGCAGCATGCACCGGTCGCCGCCCGGAATCGTCGTTTGCGAGGAAGGCCCGCTTCACTCCCGTGCCGCCGCCGAGGGGAGGAGGACGCGAAACACGGCGCCCTCGCCGGGGCGCGATTCCAGCGTTACGCGGCCGCGATGGGCTTCGACGATCGCCTTGACCAGCGCCAAGCCCAGACCCGTGCCGCCCGACCGGGTGGTGAAAAACGGCAAGAAGACCCGATCGCGGTTGGCTGAGTCGATGCCGGGGCCGTCGTCGGCCACTTCGAAACCGATGCGACCCTCCGCGACGACGCCGCGGATTTCCACGCGGCCGCCCGCCCGCGCATGTTGCAAGGCATTGACGACGAGGTTGAGCGCGACCTGCCGGATCTGGTCGGGATCGCACAGTACCGGCGCGTCGACGCCGGCGTACGCCCGCACGATCTCCACCCCCGCGCGGTCCGCCTGCGCCGCGGCGAGGTCCGCCACACGATCGAGCATCTCCGGCAGCGCCGTCGCCACCCGCTCGCGCGGCCGCGGCCGCGCCAGCTCGAGCAGCCCGGCGACCAGCCGCTCGAGGCGGTCGATCTCGTCGAGCATCAGGCGGGCGAGTTCGTCGGCGTGCTCAGCGCCCGCCGGCAGGGCCCGGTGCAGCATCTGGGTCGACGACCGCAGCACGCTGAGCGGCGTGCGCACCTCGTGGGCCACGCCCGCCGCCATCTCGCCGACCAGGGCGAGGCGTGTCGCCTCGACGAGGTCGTCCTGAGCGCGCTCGAGGCGCTCGGACATGCGGGTGAAGGAGGCTGCCAACTCGCCGATCTCGTCGCCGCGCGCCACGTCGGGCGCCGGCATCGGCCGGGCCGTCGCCGCCACCCGGCGGGTCACCGCCGTCAACTCGCGCAACGGTCGGATCATGCGGGCGCCCAGTAGGCCGGCCACCGCGGTCGCGGTCAGCAGCACGCAAACGAAGACGACGATCCAGCGCATCTCCAGCTGATGGATCGGCGCCAGGGCATCGCGCAGCGATTGGGCGACGACGACGCCCCAGTCCGCCTGCCCCCCCGCGGGACGATAGATGCCGAGCAGCGCCCGCGCGTCCGTCGCTACGACGTAGGCCGGCGATCGCTGCTCCGCGAACGCACGTTCGGCCGCGTGCACCAGCGGCGCCGTCGAGGCATCGACCGCCCCGTTGCCGAGCGAACTGCCGATGACCGAACCGTCACGCACCAACAGAATCCGCGTCTCCAGTCCGATCGACGCGAGGTCGGCGCGCGACCGCGCCAACTGGGCCTCCACGCGGGTCCAGTCGAGTACGAGGTGCAGCACCCCGGCGACGCTGCCGTTCCTACCGCCGCGGCGAATCGGCGACGCCAGGTGCAGTACCCGGCGGCCTGCGACCTCGTCCTCCTCCGGCCCGCGCAGGGCGGGCTGTCCGGCGAGAGCCTGGACGAACCACGATTCCTCCGCCCGCCGCACCTGTTGCTGCCGCGGGTCCGCCGCCGCCACGACGACGCCGTTGCGATCGATGGCCTCGAGGGCGAAGTAGGCGCCGTCCTGCTCGACCAGCGCCGCGAGGAAGCGCGCCACGCGTCCATGTGGATCCCCCTGGGCGAGATCCCCCATGGCCTCCTGCCGGCTCCACACGCGCAGCGAGCGCTGCTCCTGTTCGAGCGGGTCGCCGACGTGCTCCGCGGCTTCGTGCGCCGCGGTCGCCAGCTGTCGTCCGGCCGACTCCTCGAGCGCCCGGCGCGCACTGGAGAACGTCAGCAGCGCAAAGATCGCCGCCGGCACCACCACCAGGAGAAGTGCGAATCCCAACAGGCGGGTGCCGAGGGAGGCGCGCCAGGACGTTCCGGAACGGTCGCGGGCGGGGGGCATCATTGCCGCGACCATAGGCGATTCCCCGGCCCTTCTACCAGGGTCTGCCTGCCGGGTCGCGAAACCGTCATGCGGTTTGGGGCGCCGACCCGGCTCGACGCCACCTCTGCCTTCGGCGCCGACGTCGTTGCACGATGCCGCGATCGCCTCGCCGGAGCCCGCGACGGTCGAACCGCACCATCGTCGGTAACGGCGAGCCCGACTCCTGCAATCGTTGCGGCCAGACCGTGAGGATCGCCGCGCGGCGCAGCCGCTATTCCCGCAGTAGCGTCACCGGCGTCGCGAACTGCTCTCCCACCGCCGGTCCCAAGCCGACCGGCAGGGGGTCGACGCCAAAGGCATGGCGCAGCATCGCTACGGTCAGATGTTGGGTGATGGCCCAGACCTCGCTCGGATTCACTTCGGCGTCGGTGCAGCCGTTTTCGCCGAGCCGCAGCAGGCTCTCGTCGATCGGGAAGCCGGCGGCGCGCGCCAACTGGGTCAGCGAAGCGCCGTTGCGAATGGCCGCGCACGAATCGGTGAAACTGTTGTGCCCGGAGTTCTCGATCGCGGCGAAAACCTTGGGCGATCGCAGCAGCTGATAGAGACCCTGGGTGAAGCTCGGGGTGACGACGATGTCACCATTGGCGACCACCAGCAGCGTCGGCTTGTCGACTTGCGCGTTGACCGCGCCCACCGAGGCATAGCCGACGATGGCGTCGAATTCCGGCGCGTCGAGCACCGAAAGAGCCGCGGCGCCGCCGGCCGAGTGCCCGGCCGCGGCGACGCGTTCGGTGTCGACCCGGCCGGCGAAGGGACCGCCGGCGGCGGCATCCGCCGTCCTCATCAGCTCGACCTGTTCCAACAGGACGCGCCGGTCGGTGAGCGCGTCGGGCTGCGCCGTATTGCTGGCCACCGCGGCCAGGTCGCGCTCGATGTGGTCCGCGCTGGTGACGATGAACCCCCAAGAAGCCAACCCCGCGAGCAGCGACGAGTTCACCAGGCGCCAGCCGCCGAAGCCGTGGCTGAAGACGATCACCGGGAACCGTCCCGCGGCAACGGGAAGATCGCGGTAGGCCGCCATCGTGTACGTCAGGTCGACGCGCTGCTGGCGGGCCAGCCCTTCGACGAGGCTCGCCATGACCGGGTCGAACGGATCGCTCTGGCGATACGTCGCCAACGGCCGGCCGACATCACTGCCGGCGGATGCCGGGTAAAAGACCTCGACCTTGCGATCGGCCAACGCCATCTGGGTCACGCCGACCGCATAGGGGCCGGGCGCCGCATAGGCAGGCTCGGCGGAGCGATCGGGGGGCGGGGGCGCGATGATGCAACAATCGTCGTCGTCACCGCAGCCGCCGCACATCATGGCGAGAAGCAAGAGCACGACGGTGAGGTGAGGACGGGTAGGGTGCATCGCAACTCCTTCGAGACAGCGGGTGTGTCCCAAGGAAGCGGCAGCGGCGTCAAGCCGCGGGCGCCTGCATTTCTTCATTGACACCCCGGCGACAGCTCTCCTATGAGTCCAGGCAAGATCGCAATGAGGCTCGGCAACGACGACAGCCATCGCCGTTCGCCGAGGGGGAGTACCCGATGTCGAAGCTTGCCTTGCGCGGGGTCGTGGGGGTCGTCGCGTGGATCGTACCGGCGCTGGCGCTGGCGCAGACGCTCCAGCTGACCGGGTCGAGCAATACCAGTGACGCGTTCGCCCATACGGACGAAGGTCTGCTGTGCGACGCCGAGCGAACCACCGATGGGCCGACCACCATCTCTTCGGGTTCCTCTTCGTTTCGCGTCCGCCTACGACAGTTCATCGCTTCCGACTGTGCCCAGGTCTCCGGTCCAGAGCCGATGACCGGCAACGCCTCGTACAATCTAAGCTTCACCGCCCAGTGCCCGGTCGGCTACCGCTTGACGATCAACACGCAGCGCCGGGGCGCTCTCATCGCCAACCAGGAGGAGGGTGAGAACAGCGGCTCGGCGGATCTCAGCGGCGTCACCGGCAGCACGAGCCATACTCTGACGAGCGGTTCGATCCAACTCGCGGATCTGCCCGGACAAAGCTCGGGGAGCGACAAGTGTCTGGAATTCGACCAGACCTCGAGCGCGACGATCGTCAACGTCAGTAACGGCTCTGCCGTCGCGCATAGTTTGGGCTTCAGTTGGAGCGGCAACACCGACAGCCAGGGCGGCGCCTTCAACAGCGGCGACGAGGGCTGCGTCATCATGGGCCTCACCGCCGGCGGCGACTTCCCCGGCCTCGATTGCGACAACTACCCGAACCTCGAGGGTGGCTGCGCCGGCGGTCGCAATGCCGCCAATGATGGGCATTTCACCGAGGTGAGCCTCACTTGCCTATGCGGCGACGGCGTCAACGACGGTTCGGCCGCGGGCGAACAGTGCGACGAGGGCGCCGCCAACGGCACCGCCGCGTCGTGTTGCACCAGCGACTGCAAACTCAAGTCGGCCGGCACCCAATGCCGCGCCACCACGGGCGAGTGCGACCCCGCCGAACAGTGCACCGGCAGCAGCGGCGCTTGTCCGGCCAACGCCTTCACCGCCGCGGGCACGGCCTGTACCGACAGCGCGCCGAGCGACTGCTTCGATGCCCAATGCAACGGCAGCGGCAGTTGTAGCCAGACGCAGGGCCTCGAGACCAACGCCTACGTTTGCCGCGGCGCCGCCAGTCTGTGCGACCAGGCGGAATCGTGCTCCGGCAGTAGCGGTACCTGTCCCGCGGATGGCTTTCTGCCCAACGGCACGACTTGCCGCGCCGCAGCCAATGAGTGTGACGTCGCCGAAACCTGCACCGGCGGCAACATCTTCTGCCCCGCCGATGCTTTCCAGCCGAGCGGCACGACATGCACCGACAGCAACACCGGCGACTGCTTCGATGCCCAGTGCAACGGCAGCGGCACCTGCAACCAAAACCAGGCTTTCGAATCCGCCGCCTATACCTGCCGCGCCGCCCTTGGGGTTTGCGACGAGGCGGAGTCCTGTAGCGGGAGTTCCGGTTCCTGCCCCGCCGACGAGCGCGTCGATGCCGGTACCACCTGTCGTGGCGCCGTCGGTGAATGCGACGTGGCGGAGACGTGTGACGGCACGAGCGTCACCTGCCCGGCCGATGCGCTGGTTCCCGCCGGGACGAGCTGCACCGATCTGAGCCCCGGCGATTGTCATGACGCGCAGTGCAACGGTTCGGGCACCTGCAACCAGACGCTCGATTTCGAGGATGCGGGTTACACCTGCCGGGCGAGTGTCGGCGATTGTGATGCCGCCGAGACCTGCAGCGGCAGCAGCGGCAGTTGCCCCAGCGACGGCTTCGCCGCGGCAGGAACGTCGTGCACCGATGCGTCGCCGACCGACTGCTTCGATGCGCAATGTGACGGCGGTGGCGCCTGCAACCAAACCCAGGGCGTCGAGTCGGCGGCGTACACCTGTCGCCCGACGGCGGGGGTGTGCGACGTCGCCGAAACGTGCGACGGGTCGAGCACGTCGTGTCCCGCCGATCAGTTCCTCGACGATGCGACGGTTTGCCGGGTCGCCGCCAACGAATGTGACGCCGTCGAACATTGTAGCGGCAGCGCCGCGACGTGCCCGTCGGACGGGTTCCAGACGGCGGGGACGACGTGCACGGACAGCAACGAGGGCGATTGCTTTCGTGCGGTATGCAACGGCGGCGGTGGGTGTGACCAAGCGGGTGCACTCGAGCCGTCGAGCCACGTCTGCCGCGCCTCGACCGGCGAATGTGATCCACAAGAAGTCTGCACCGGCGAGACGGGGGTCTGCCCGAACGACGCCTTCGTCGCCGCGTCGACGCCCTGCACCGACAACAACACCAACGACTGCTTCGATGCCCAGTGCAACGGCACCGGCGCTTGCAGCCAAACGTTTGCTCTCGAAGGGACCAGTCACGTGTGCCGCGCCGCGGTCGACGTCTGCGATGCTGCCGAGTCGTGTTCCGGAGTCGTCGGCACCTGTCCTGCCGACGGCTTCCAGTCGTCGGCAACCGTCTGCCGCCCGGCGGTGGATGCGCAGTGCGACGTCGCCGAGAACTGCAGCGGCCTGAGCACGAGTTGCCCTGCCGATTCGCATGTCGGCGACGCCACCGCCTGTGACGACAGTAACGGCTGCACGACGCTCGATTCTTGCCAGGGCGGCACTTGCACCGGTGGCAGCCCGCGCTCGTGCAGCGACGGCATCGTCTGCACGCAGGATCTGTGCGTTTCGACCGGCCCGGCGACGTTCACCTGCGACAACACCCAGGTGACCAACGGATCCTGTTACATCGACGGCTCCTGTGTCGCCGACGGCGTCGACCACGGTGCCAACGAATGCCAGGAATGTGACTCCGGCACGTCACAGACGGAATGGAGCAACAAGGCGGAGAATGCGACGTGTTCGCTCGGCTTCGGCGTGTGCGACGGCGAGGGTGCCTGCGATGAACCGACGCCGGTGTGCCCGGACACGCCGATGGACGGGTGTCTCGCGGGTGCGGCGGAGCGCGGCAAGCTGGTGCTGCGCGACAAGCCGCCGGCGAAGGATGGGCTCGATTCGATGGTCTGGAAGCTGGCCGCGACCGCGGCTGATTTCAACGACTTCGGCGATCCGCGCCATTCGACCAGCTATGCGCTGTGCCTCTACGACAGCCGCGCCAGCGGCGTCGGCGAGCCGCCCAACTTGATCCGCTCGTTCCAAGTGCCCGAGGCCGATTTCTGCACAGCCGCCGGCCCGGCCGGCGCGACCTGTTGGAAGAGCATCGTCAATCGCAAGTACCTGTTCCGCGATCAACGTAAGCCGGCGCCGAACGACGGTGTGCGCAAGATGGTGCTCACCAGCAGCAGCAAGCCCGGTAAGGCGACCATTCTGGTGCAAGCCAAGGGCGAGGAACTGGATCCGCCGCCGCTGCCGCTCGAGGGCGACGTCGTCATGCAGCTCATCAGCAGCCGCACGGCCAACGGCGGCGCTTGCTGGGAGGCACGCTTCAGCGAGCCCTATTTCAAAGCCGACGGCAGCGCTTTCGTCGACGTGAACGATTGATCCGGTGGGCTGGGGCTGGGGTGATTCCTCCCCAGCCCCAGCCTTCCGCCCCAAACCCGCGTGTTGCGCCTCGCGCTCCTCGTCGTTTTCGCCGCGACCCTGGCGGGAGAGGCACGCGCCACGTGCGTCGGCGACTGCAATGCCGACACCACGGTCGCGGTCGACGAGATCCTCCTCGCTCTGCAAGTAACCCTGGGTGCCGCGCCTCTCGACGGCTGCGCAGCCGTCGATCGCAACCTCGATGGCGAGGCGACCGTCGATGAGATTCTCGCGGCCATCAACGTCGCCCTCGACGGTTGTCCCGAGACCGCCCCTTGGCGTTTCACCGAGGTCGGTCAGGCCGCTGGTGTCGCCTTCGAGCACCACTCCAGCCCGGCGTCGATCGACCAGAACATCGGCGGCGTCGCCGTCGCCGACGTCGACGCCGACGGTTGGCTGGATGTCTTCGCCGTGGGCGGCGATGTCGGCGGCGATCGGTTCTTTCGCAATCGCGGCGACGGGACCTTCGCCGACGAAAGTCTCACTTCCGGTTTGGTCCTGCACGGGCGGCGCAGCGCCGGTCCGGCGTTCGCCGACATCGACGGCGACGGTGACGTCGATGCATGGATTGGCGGGGTCGACGGGTCGCCGCCGCATCTGCTCGCCAATCAAGGGGACGGTCGGTTCGTCGACGCGACGACGTCGAGCGGCTTGGCGATGGACGTCAACGTCGTCGGCGCGGCTTTCGGCGATTGTGATGGTGACGGAGATCTCGACCTCGCCCTGGCCCACTGGGGCGAGTTCCTCGATGGCCGTCCGTCGCTGCCGCACCTGTGGCACAACGATGGTGCCGGTCGCTTCGCCGCGGCCCCGTCGACTTCCGGGGTGGAGGATCTCGGTAGCGGGCATCCCGAAATTCCCGAGGCGCGTTTCGACTGGACCTTTACGCCGAATTTCGTCGACCTCGACGCGGACGGCGACGCCGATCTCAGTTTCGTCGCCGACTACCGCAGCACGCGTGTCTTCCTCAATCGGGGCGACTGCACCTACGTCGACGTCACTACCGCGGTGATCAGTGACGAGAACGGCATGGGATCGACCTTCGGCGACTACGATGGCGACGGTGATCTCGATTGGTTCGTGACGAGCATTCTCGACCCCGACGGCAAGGCGCAAGGGCATTGGGGCGTCACCGGCAACCGACTCTATCGGAACGAGGGCGGCGGAGCCTTCACCGATGCGACCGCGGCCATGGGCGTCGTGGACGGCGGCTGGGGCTGGGCTGCTTGTACCGCCGACTTCGACAACGACGGGTACGAGGATGTCTTTCACGTCAACGGCTTCGGGCCGGTGGGCGACCGGTTCTTTGCCGAATTTCAGGATGTGCCGGCGCGATTGTTCCTCAACCAGCGGGGCGAGGGCTTCGTCGAGGAGGCCGCGCGGCGCGGCATCGACGACCGAGGCAGCGGTCGTGGGGTGGCGTGTGCCGACTACGACCGGGATGGTGATGTCGACGTCTTCATTTCGAACCACGACGGTCCGTTACGCCTCTACCGCAACGACGGTGGCGATCGGGGCAAGTATCTTCAGGTTCGGGTCGTGGATGCCAACGGCAGCCCGGCGATCGGGGCGCGCATCGAGGTGGTGGCCGGAGGCCGTCGCCAGGTACGCGAGATGCGGGCCGGCAACAATTACGTGTCGCAAGATCCGCCGCTCGCCCATTTCGGGTTGGGCGGGGAGCGGGCGGTGGAAGAACTGCGCGTGATCTATCGCGGCCGGCAACAAAGCCTCGGGCCGGTGGACTCGAACAGGCTGGTTACCGTGGTCGCCGAGTAGACGAAACGACGCAGAGACGCCGAGACGCGGAGAACCCGCCCTTTGGAAAGAGGGTTTACCTCCGCCTCTCGGCGTCTCGGCGTCGTAATCCGGTCAGGCGACGCGCGCGCCTTCGAACGCCACGGAGGCGGCAGCGGATTCCTACCGGGCGCGCAGCTCGGGGGCCGTCAGGGTCGAGCCGTCGGGACTCCAGCCGGGGCGCGCGAAGAGGTAGTGCAGGGCGGTGCCGAAGTCGGGTGCGCGCCAGGCATCGCGGAAGACGGCGACCCATTCGTGGAAGGCGACATGGACGGGGTTGAAGCTGGTGATGTTTTTGGTGAGCCCGTAGCGTACCGGTGCGACCTCGGGTTCGAAGGTGCCGAAGAGGCGGTCCCAGAGGATGAAGATGCCGGCGTAGTTGCGGTCGAGGTATTCGACGTTGGCGCCGTGGTGGACGCGATGGTGCGAGGGCGTGTTCATCACCCATTCGAGCGGGCCGAGGCGGTCGATCAGCTGGGTGTGCACCCAGAACTGGTAGAGGAGGTTGAGGGCGCTGGCGGTGATCATCATGGCCGGGTCGAAGCCGATGAGGGCGAGCGGAGCGTAAAACGGAAGGCCGGTGAAGTGGGTCGTCCACGACTGGCGCAGGGCGGTGGCGAGGTTGTAGCGCTGGCTCGAGTGGTGGGTGACGTGCGAGGCCCAGAAGAAGCGGACCTCGTGGTGCAGGCGATGGAACCAGTAGTAGGCGAAGTCGTCGGCGAAGATGACGGCGACCCAGGCGAGGGGGCCGTGGCCGATGTCGAAGAGGGCGAACTGGTGCAGGGCGGTGTAGATGCCGAAGGCGATGCCCTTCCAGAAGAGACCGATGAGCACGTTGCCGACGCCCATGGCGAGGCTGGTGACGGTGTCGCGCGCCTCGAAGACGCGGCGTTTGCCGTGGGCGGCGAGGATGGCCTCGAGGAGGAGGCAGGCGATGAAGAAGGGGATGGCGGCGAGGATGATCTTCATGGTCGGGGATCCTGGGCGAGGACGTGCAGTTCTTGGCGAGCGATTTGTTTGAGCAGATCGAGCATGGCGCGGTCGCGCTGCGGGTCGTGCAGGGTGAAGCTGCCGAGAGCGGCGCCTTGCATGGTTTCGATGACGATGTCGAGGAAGGCCTGGAAGCGAGGGTGGTGGAAGGCCTCGGGGAAGAGCTGGCGCGCTTCGCGCAGGAGATTGTCGCGGTGCGCGGCGGAGACGGGCCGCATGGTGGCGGCGAGTTCGGGGTCGGTGCGCGCGGCGAGGTAGAGTTCGAAGGCGGCGTGCAGGCGCGGTTGTTCGAAGATGCGCCAGAGCAGGTCGACGGCGGCACCGAGTTTGTCGGACTGATCGGCGAGGCGAGCGAAGGAGTGATGGTAGTCGTCGACGAGTTGAGCGAAGAGGTGGGCGGCGGCGGCGCTGACGAGGGCGGCCTTGGTGGGGAAGTGCTTGAACAGGGCGCCTTGGGAGACGCCGGCGCGTTGGCAGACCTCGGTGGTGGTGGTGCCGGCGTAGCCGAGGTGGGTGAGGCAGTCGATGGTGGCGTCGAGGAGGCGGAGACGGGTAGCGGCGCGGCGTTGGGCTTGGGTGCGGCGTTCGCTGGAAGGGTCGAGGGCGACGGCGGCGGACGACATGGGCGCCGTTGTAGGGGATTTTGAAGAAGGTGACAAGTCACTTTCTAAATTTTCCGTCGCTTCGGCGCCTGGCGACCCCGGTGCTGGATGACTTGCCCGGCGATTCGCGTTAGAAGCCCGCCAGCTTGTAGGCGCGCTCCACCGCCGGCCTCGCCGCCCGGAGCGCGCTTCGGATGAAGGAAATGCCCGAAAATCAACACGATCCCGCCGCCGGCCCCGAAGAATCGTTCGCTGCTCTGTTCGAACAAAGCGAAGCCCGCTCCTCGAGTCGCACCAAAATCGAAGTTGGCCAACTCGTGCGCGGCCGCGTCGTCGCCGTCGGCCAAAACACCGCCTTCGTCGAAATCGGCGAAAAGGGCGAAGCCCAAGTCGACCTCGCCGAATTCCGCGACCCCGCCACCGGCGCCCCCACCATCGCCGAAGGCGACATGCTCGAGGCCACCGTCACCGACGACGGCTCGTCCTCCGGTACCATCGTCCTCAAACGGTCCCTCGGCCGCGGTGGCCACATCCCCGCCGAACTCGAACAGGCCTTCCAACTCGGCCTCCCCGTCGAGGGACTCGTCGCTTCCGAAAACAAAGGCGGCTTCGATATCCAAATCGGTAGCGCCCGCGCCTTCTGCCCCCGCTCCCAGATCGATCGGAAGCGTGGCGACCTCGTCGCCTCCGACTACCTCGGCAAGCGCTTCGCCTTCCGCGTCACCAAGGTCGATCCCAAGGCACGCGACGTCGTCGTCTCGCGCCGCGTCCTCCTCGAAGTCGAGGCGGCCGAGCGGGCGCAACGCGCCTGGGACACCATCGTGCTCGGCGCGGTGCTCGACGGCACCGTCTCCAGCATTCAACCCTTCGGCGCCTTCGTCGACCTGGGCGGCGTCGAGGGCATGGTCCACATCAGCCAGATCGCCTACGGCCGCGTCGACCACCCGTCGAGCGTCCTCGAAGTCGGTCAGCCGGTGCGGGTGAAGGTCATCAAGGTCGATACCCGCCCCGACGGTCGCCGCCAGATCGGCCTGTCGATGCGGGAACTGGCAGCCGACCCATGGGCGGAAGTGACGACGCGTTACGCCGTCGGCGCGACCTTCCCCGGCATCGTGCGCCGCCTCGAGCCGTTCGGCGCCTTCATCGAACTCGAGCCCGGCCTCGAGGGCTTGGCGCACATCTCGAAGATCACCCTCGACCGCCGTCTGTCGCACGCCCGGCAGGCCCTGGAGATCGGCCAGTCGGTCGAAGCGACGGTGCTGGCGGTCGAGCCGGCCAAACGGCGCATTTCGCTGTCGCTCGTCGAGGGGGCGCGCCAAGCCAAGGCGGCGACCGAAGCGCGTGAACGCGCCGAGGAGCAGTCGGCCATCGCCGAGCAGAATCGGCCTCAGTCGCTCGGTAGCCTCGCCGACCTCATCCGCAAGGCCGGCCCCAAAGGTTGAACGCCGTGGGGGTGGCTGCCCGCCACCCCCACCGCAGCCTCCGCGGCGTATCCTCGACGCCGCCTCGAACCATTCCGCCTAGGCGAAGTACTTCTCCAAGTCGTCGGCGCCGCCGATGTGCTTGCCGTCGATGAACACCTGCGGCACCGTCGCCCGGCCGGTCACCGCCTGCAGGGATCGCGTGGTGATGTCGGCTCCCAGGACGATCTCTTCGAACTGCTTGCCGCGGCCGTGCAGCAGCTCTTTGGCGCGAATGCAGTGCGGGCAGCCGGGTCGGGTGAACAGCGTGATCGCCTCCGCCGGCCGCGCTGCCGGGTTCAAATAGCGCAGCATGGTGTCGGCGTCCGACACCTCGAACGGGTCGCCCGGCTTCTCCGGCTCGATGAACATCTTTTCGATGACGCCGTCGCGCACCAGCATCGAATAGCGCCACGAGCGGTCGCCGAAGCCGACGGCGTCCTTGTCGACCAGCATGCCCATGGCCTTGGTGAACTTGCCGCTACCGTCGGGCAGCATACGGATACGGTCGGCGCCTTCTTCCTTCTGCCAGGCGTTCATGACGAACGAATCGTTGACCGAGACGCAGGCGATCTCGTCGACGCCGTTCTGTCGAAACACCGGCGCCAGTTCGTTGTAACGCGGCAAGTGCGTCGACGAACACGTCGGCGTGAAGGCGCCGGGCAGGGCGAACACCACGACCGTCTTGCCGGCGAAGACGTCGTCCGTCGTCACATCGACCCATTGTCCTCCCTGGCGGGTCTTGAACGTCACCTGGGGCACTCGTTGTCCTTCGCGATTTTCCATCGGGCTCCTCCGTGAGCGAATCTGTTGCCTGCATCATGGGCATGTGCGGTCTTCGCGTCCAATTGAAAGAAACGCTCATGCTGATAACCTTCGCCTAACGATGATCCGACCGACGTTGCGCCAGCTCGAATACGCCGTGGCGATTGCCGACCATGGCAGCTTCCACGCCGCCGCTGCCGCCTGCGCGGTGAGCCAGCCCGGGCTGAGCGTGCAGTTGCGCGAGCTCGAGGATCTGCTCGGGGTGAAGCTCTTCGAGCGTGATCGGCGCGGCGTGCGCATCACGCGCGGCGGCGAGGTCGTCGTCGAGCGAGCCCGCCGCCTGCTGGTCGACGCCGACGAACTGCTCGAAGCGGCGCGCCACCACGATCGTCCCTTCGGCGGGGAACTGCGCCTCGGCGTGTTGCCGACGATCGCGCCGTATCTCCTCCCCGAAGTCCTGCCCGTCGTGCGCAAAGCCTACCCGGGGCTGCGTCTGTTGCTGCGCGAGGATCAGACGGGGCGCCTGCGCTCGTTGTTGCAACAGGGAGAGATCGACGTCCTCCTCGTCGCCCTCGAGGCCGATCTCGGCGAGGTGGCGACCCTACCGTTGTTCCGCGACCCCTTCGTCGTCGCCATGGGGCGCCAGCATCGCCTGGCCAACAAGTCGATCGTGTCCCAGCGTGAGCTCGCCGGCGCCGATCTCCTGTTGCTCGAGGACGGGCACTGTTTGCGCGATCAGGTGATCGAGGCCTGTGGTGGTGCCGCGGCATCGTCGTCCGCCGAGTTTCGTCCCGGCAGCCTGGCGACCTTGATTCAGATGGTGGTCGGCGGCCTCGGGATCACGCTGTTGCCGTCGCTGTGTCTGGAGCTGGAAGTGCGGCGCGAACGGTCGCTCGCCGTCAGCCGACTCCGGCGGCCGGTGCCCTACCGCACGATCGGCCTCGCTTGGCGGCGCACGGCACCGCGCGCCGTCGACTTCATCGCCCTCGGTAAGCACCTGGTGCCGAAGCGTTTGGCCGACTGAAGCGGGCGCGCAGCGCGCTTCTCCACCGTCTGCTCAGATCGAGGCCGCCGGCTGCCGCGCGAGCCAATCCAAAATCGATGTGGCGATCGCTTCCGGCTGTTCCGGAAGCAGGGCGTGGCCAGCGTCGGCGAGAGTGACGACCTGGACCCGGTCGCCGTAACGCTGGCGCAGATCGTCACCGTTGGCGGGCGGGGCGATGGCGTCGTGTTCGCCTTGGATCACCAGCATTGGAGCGCCACCTCCCGCCGACCAGGCTTCAGCTGGGGTCGCATGGTTGGCGGCGGCTTGGGCGTAACCCACTTCCGCATGCCATCCGCTCCGCCACACGCCGGCATCGTTGCCCGGCGCGAAAAACGCTCTTTTGATTGCCTCGATGCGACGGACAGTTGGCTGAAATCCGTTGAACGATTGCGCCAACGCGTGCTGGACCTCCGGCGGAAGCGGCGCCACGCCGCCGGCGGCCAGCAGCACCAAGCCGCGGACGAGTTCGGGACGATCGCCGGCCAGCGTGCGCGCGAGGCGATTGCCGAAGGCGTGCCCGATGACGACGGCGGGGCCGCGCCCGACGGCGTCGATCACCGCGGCGATGTCGGCGGCGAGATCGTGCAGCGTGATGTCGCTCAGCGGACCGCTGCTGGCGCCGATGCCGCGGGGCTGTGGCCGAATGACACCGAAGCCAGCGCCGGCCAGACGCGTGGCCAGGTCGTCGAAGTCGTTGGTGCCGCGTCCCAAGGAAGGGAGCAAGACGATCGGTGCACCTTCGCCTTGCAGCGTGACGTGAATCCGCGCGGCGTCGGCGGCGACGTAACGCGTCGACTCGGGGGTGTAGCCGGTCTCCCTGCGTCGATCCTCGACGTCTTGGTGGAACCGATTGGCGAGGGGCGATTCGAAGCGCCGCGGCGCCAGGCGACGCCGCAGGCAGCGACCGAGGAATCCCAAGCCGTCGACAAACCGTCGCGGCAACGAGGCGTCGATGTGGTCGGCGCCGCGCACCAGGCGATATTCGTGGGCGATGCCGGCGTCGAAAAGGAAGCGATGCAGTTCCTCGGTGCCGTCGAAGAGATTGAGACAGTCGCGGTCGCCGCATTCGAGATAGATGGCCAGGCCGCTGGCTTGGATCGCCGGACCGTTGTCGCGCGCGAGGAGCAACGGCTGGTGCGCTTTCCAGTGGGCGACGTCGATCGGCGATCCGTGGATGGCGGCGTAGTTGCGTTGGGCGCGGTAGTAGCGGTGGCGCAGCCGCAGCGCGTCGGGGTGGGTGCCGGGTTCGATGGCGGGTTCGAGAGCCGCGACGGCGCCGAAGCGCTCGGGGTGGCGGAAGGCCAAGCGGAGTGCGCCGATGCCGCCCATCGACACTCCCCAGAGGAGCGTCTCGTCGCGCTCCTCGGCGACGTGAAACTGGCGGCGCAGTCGCGGCAGCAGCACTTCGAGCAAGAACGTCTCCCACCGTTGTGATCCGTCGTGGTAGTCGACGTAGAACGAGTTGCGCGCGTCCGGCGTCGCGACGACGCACGGTGGCAGCAGCCGCTGCTTCCAAGCGCGTTCGATGAGCCGTTGGTGTTGGCGCAAGAACGTGTGATCACCGTTGCCGCCGTGCAGAAACAGCAGCAGCGGGTAGGGGTCGCCGTCTTCGTCATACTCCTCGGGCAGGAGCACGGCATAGTCGACCGGGCCGGGCACGAGGTCGGTGTCCAAGCTGTAGCTGCGCAGTCCCATGGCTTCGGGACTATGGCAGAGACGCCCCTCCAATTGAACGAAGGGCTCGCGGTTGCCGCTCTCGGCGTAGCGGAGTAGAGGACCAGCCGAGTACCCGTCATGCAGGATCCGACCGAGACCGCGGCCATGTCGCTGAGCAAACGAGGGTTCGACCTCGTTGCGGCGAGCCTGCTGCTCGTCGTCGGTGCACCGATTTGCCTGCTCGTCGGGATCGCGATTCGTTGCGAGGATGGCGGGCCGGTGTTGTTCCGCCAGGTGCGTGTGGGGCGTCACGGTCGTCTCTTCACCCTGTACAAGTTGCGCTCGATGCGCCCCGACGCCGAGGCGGACCACGGCCCGCAATGGGCGGCCATCGACGACGAGCGGGCGACACGCATCGGCCGCTGGATTCGCGCGCTGCGCATCGACGAGATTCCACAGGCTTGGAACATCCTGCGGGGAGAGATGTCGTTCGTCGGGCCGCGACCCGAGCGCCCGGAGTTCGTCCGCATCCTGCGCCAGCGGCTGCCCGGCTACGATCGTCGGCATGCCGTCGCGCCGGGGCTCACCGGCTGGGCCGTGGTCAATCAGCCCTACTGCGGCACGATCGAGGATGCGGCGGTGAAGCTCGGTTACGACCTCGAGTACATCGAACGGCTCTCCTTGCGCCAAGATCTGCGGATCCTCGTGCGCACGGCGCGTATCATTCTGCTCGGTTGGGGCGAGGTGGGCGGCACCGCCGCTCGCCGGCAACGGTGACGTCGTGCGCCCGGCGCATGCTCTGACCATCGACGTCGAGGAGTACTTTCATCCCAACGCGATGGACGACTTCGTCGATCCGGCGCACTGGGATCGGCTGCCGGCGCGCGTCGAGCACAACACGCGCCGCGTGCTCGACCTGCTCGCCGAACACCAGACGCGGGCGACCTTTTTCGTGTTGGGGTGGGTGGCCGAGCGATTCCCGGCGCTGGTGCGGGACATCGTCGCGGCGGGCCATCAACTCGCCTGTCATGGACAGAACCACCGCCTGGTGTATCGGCTCGGCGCCGCGGCGTTTCGCTCCGACGTCGAGCGCGCCAAGCATGTGCTGGAGGATGCTGCCGGAGTCCGGGTCGACGGCTTTCGCGCCGCCAGCTTCTCCATCGTTCCCTCGACCGCGTGGGCCATCGAGATTCTCGCCGAACTGGGATTTCGCTGGGACGCAAGCATCTTCCCCATTCACCACGACCTCTACGGCTTTCCGGGCTTCGCCCGTCATCCGGTGCGGCTTTCTTCCGCGAGTGGTTCGCTGGTCGAAATCCCAGCGACGACGGTCGCCTGGCTCGGTCGAGCCTGGCCGGTCGCCGGCGGCGGCTACCTGCGGCTGCTGCCGCTCTGGGTCACGCGGCGTGCCCTACGCCGCATCGAAAGTCGTGAGGCGCGTCCGGCCATCGTGTACGTCCATCCGTGGGAACTCGATCCGCAACAGCCGCGCCTTGCCGCCTCGGGGCTGGCGCGCCTGCGACACTATGCCAACCTGAGCCGCACCGAGCAGCGCCTGCGCTCTCTGCTGCGTGAATTTCGCTTCGGACGTTTGATGGACGTGTTCGATCTCGACGGCGCCCCCGACTACCAGCCCGCGTGGAGCGGCGAGGATCGCGCCGCATCATGAAGATCATGGTCGTCGCCGCGGCGCGCCCGAACTACGTCAAGGCCGCGCCGTTGCTACGCACCCTACAGCGCACTGCCAAGCCGCCGGCGCTGCGATTCGTCGACGTCGGCCAGCACTACGACGAGGCGCTCGCCGGTGGATTGCAACGGGTGCTCGAGATGCCGCGCCCCGACTATGCGCTGGAGGTCGCCTCCGGCTCCCATGCCGAGCAGACGGCGCTCACCATGTTGCGCTTCGAGCCGGTGCTTCTCGCCGAACGACCCGACACGGTCGTCGTCTTCGGCGACGTCAACGCCACCGTTGCTTGCGCCCTGGTGGCGGCGAAGCTCGGCATCCGCGTGGCCCACGTCGAGGCGGGCCTACGCAGCGGCGATCGCTCGATGCCCGAGGAGATCAATCGCCGCGCCACCGACGCGGTGGCGGATCTCTTCTTCACCACGGAAGCCAGCGCCGAGGACCATCTGCGACGCGAAGGCGTGGCGCCCGATCGCATCCATGGTGTCGGCAACCTCATGGTCGATTCCCTCGATTGGATCCTGCCCCGGGCCCGCGCCTCGGAGGTGCGTGTCCGATTGGGTGCGGCGGCGGAGTATGCGATCTGCACCCTGCACCGGCCCGGCAACGTCGACGATCCGGAGCACCTGCGCCGGATGCTGGCGGCGCTCGCGCGGATCGCTGGCGAACTCCCGGTCCTGCTGGCAGCCCATCCTCGCACCGCCGCGCGGATCCGCGATCTCGGCTCGACTCCATGGTTCGCGCCGTCGCCGCGAGCGACCCCCGGCGCGATCTCCCTGCTGCCGCCGTTGCCTTACCTCGACTTCATCGGACTGCTCGACGGAGCTCGTCTGGTGCTGACCGATTCGGGCGGCGTGCAGGACGAATCGACCAGTCTTGGGATACCCTGTGTGACTCTACGCGACAACACCGAGAGGCCGGTGACGATCGATGCCGGCACCAACGTCCTCGGGGGCACGCAGCCCGAGTCGATCGTCGCTGCTGCCCGGCGCCAATTGCAGCGGGGCAGGTCGACCCTGCCTCGGCCACCGTTGTGGGATGGCCGGGCGGCAACCCGCATCGCGGCCGTATTGCTCGCCGCCGCATGAGCGTCGCCGGAGACATCGACGTCGCCCCTTTCGACGGCAACGACGACGCATGGGACGACTTCGTTCGCGCCGTTCCCGGCTCCGCCTTCTTCCATCGCGCCGGATGGCGTCGTGTGCTGCAGCGCGAGTTCGGCTTCGTCTCGTACGACCTCGTGGCGCGTCGCGCTGGTCGCACGGTCGGGGTGTTGCCGCTGAGCGCGATCGGTCCGCGGCGGCGCCCGGTGTTCCTATCGCAACCGTTCGCCGTCGAAGCGGGCGTCTGCGCCGTCGACGATGAAGCGGCCACGGCACTGGCCGAACAGGCGGCGACGCTGGCGCGGGAGCACGGCGCGGCCTTCGTCGAATTGCGCGATTCCTTCGTCGGTGCGGGATTCGTGCCCTGGCTTGGCGAACAGGCCGTCTTTCGCGCTGCCTTGCCGGCCGCGGATGAGGACCATTGGCATGCTCTGCCGCGGCGACGACGCAACGCCATCCGCAAGGCGCGCGCCGCCGGCTTGTGCGCTGTCGCGGGCGACGTCGAGTCCTTGCACGACCTCTACGCCCGCAGTGTCCGTAAACTAGGCTCGCCGGTATTTGCTCCGAGTTACTTTCTCCGACTCCAGCAGGAGTTCGCCGACGACTGTGTCATCGTGCGCATCGAGCGTGGGGGCAAGCCGATCGCCGCGGTCCTCTCCTTCGTGCACCAGGGCGTCCTGCTCCCCTACTACGCCGGCAGTCATGCCGAGGCGACGTCGGTGGCGGCGCACGACTTCATGTACTGGGAGTTGATGTGCCTGGCGCGTCGGCGCGGGCTGTACGGCTTCGACTTCGGTCGTTCGCGTGTCGGCAGCGGTGCCTATGCGTACAAGTGTTTGTGGGGATTCGAGCCGACGCCGTTGCGCTATCGCCGGCGTGGCGCCGCGCTACCGCTACCCGCGGGCCGTGGCGACGGCGCAGGCGCGCCTTGGGCGCGCCTGCGCCGGCTATGGCGACACGTGCCGTTGCCGTTGACCAAGTGGCTTGGTCCCTGGTTGATGCGGCACGTCGGAGTGCTTCACACATGAAGAGTGAGACGGCCGACGGCGACGGCTTGTTGGCGGTGGCGCGCGCCACGGTCGGCTATTCGACGCTGCAGATCATCCTGCTCGTCGCAGGCTTGATCTCGATGCCGCTCACGACGCGTCTTCTCAGTAAGACCGAGTACGGTTTGCTCAGTCTGGTGTTCGCGACCCTTGCCGTCCTCACGACCCTCGCGAGCGCCGGTCTCGGCAACGCCGGCGTCCGCTTTTTCCACGAGACCCGTCTGCAGGGGCATGCGGCGTTGCGCTGTCTCTACGAGGACATCCTCACCGGCGTGCTCTGCGGGGCGCTCCCGCTGGCTGCCTTGACCTGGGCGGCGACCTATCTCGTGGTGGAGGGCTGGAGCGTCGAATTCCGTACGACGCTGCGGCATGCCGTCGGCCTCGTCGTCATCCGGGCGCTGTCGACGGTCGTGCAACAGATGCTGCGGGCGGAGGAGCGTGTTGCCGTCTATGCGCGGGTTCAGGTCGCGACGCGTTACGGCACCCTGTTTCTCGCGGTGGGCATGCTCTACGCGGGTCCGCGTTTGGCACAGACGGCTCTGCTCGCGGCGACGGTGGTCGAGGGGGTCGTGCTCGCTTGGTTGTTCCTCGAACTATGGCGCCGGCAGCTCGTCGCCCGTCCCCGTTGGTCGCGGCGCATCGTGCGGGCTCTATCCTATGGCGTACCGCTGGCGGTGGCCGGATCGGCGCGCGTCCTGCTCGACTACGGGAATCGATTCGCCATCGAGCATGCGTTGGGCCTGGAGAGCCTGGCCGCCTATGTGGTGCCGGCCGACTTGCTGACCCGCATCGTCGAGATGACCGTGTTGCCGATGCAACTGGCGGCGGTGCCGGTCCTGTTTCGCTTGTCGGCTACGGAAGGAGCCACGGTCACGTCGCGGACCGCATCGCAGGTGTTGACCTACACGATCGTATGCTTGGTGCCGGTGTGCGCCTTGTATGCGCGCTTCGGAGAGGAACTCATCGTCGTGGTGGCATCGGAGAAGTACCGCGGTGTCGGCACCGTGATACCGTGGTTGCTTCCCGCCGGCGTGCTCGCCGGGCTGCAGTTTCTCGTCATTGCGGGGTCGACGATCGGCAAACGGACGATGCGCGTGGGCCTGTGGGTCTGCGTCGCGGCCTTGGTCAATCTCGGCTTGAACGCCCTGCTGGTGCCACGCTGGGGCCTGCCCGGGGCCGCGAGCGCCACCGGTCTGACGTACGTCGGGCTGACCCTGGTGCAAGTCGCGGAATCGTCGCCGTTCGTCCGCTTGCGACTGAGCTTGCGTCCCCTCGCGTTCAGCTTGCTGGCGACGACCATCGTCGTGGCGCCGACGGGCTTCGGCACGTGGCCGACGGCCAGCTCGCCGCTGTTGCTGTTGACGACCGTAGCTGGCCTTGGATTGCTGGCCTTGGTGCTTCATGCGTGTTTCGACGGCGATCTGCGCGCCGTGGTGCAGGATTGGCGCCACGCGGGCGCGCGCCGCGACATCGCGGAAGGCGGACCGCAGTCATGACGATGAGCACGAATCGTCCCCGCATCCTGCACGTCGTCGATAGCCTCGGTGTCGGCGGCCTCGAACTCAACCTGGAGACGCTGATCTTGCGGACGGTCGAGGATTTCGAGCACCACGTCTGCTGCGTGCGACGCAACGGACCCGTCGGAGAGCGTTTGGCGGCGCAGGGTATCGGGGTTCACGAACTCGCCGTCACCGGGCGCATGCCGTGGTCGGCGACGTCGGCCCTCTATGCGTGTGTGCGTCGACTGCGCCCTGCGGTCGTGCAGGCGAGCAACTGGGGCACCATCGAGGCGATTCCCGTGGCGCGGTTCGCCAGCGACGCGGGCATCCTCTTCGAGGAACACGGGATTCGTTGCACGCCGCGCGTGTGGCGGCGCGAGTGGGCGATTCGTAGGCTATCCGGGTTGATCGACGCATTCGTGGCACCATCGGTGACGATCGCGCGGTTCCTGGTCGAATGTGTGGGCATCGCGCCGACGAAAATCGTGCAGATCGACAATGGCGTCGATACGCAACGCTTCGCGCCGCGCCCGGCGAGCCCGCATACGGATGCTTTACCCGAGCCGCTGTGCGGGCGACGCTTGGTAGTTGCGGTGGGTCGCTTGTCCCCGGTGAAGCGCTACGACGTGCTCTTGCGAGCCCTGGCTCGCTTGGTAGCGGAGCGTCCCGACGTGGGAGCGGTGTTCGTGGGCGACGGCCCCGAGCGCCAGGCGCTCGAGGCCCTGGCCCGCGACCTCGGGCTCGCTTCGAAGGTCTGTTTCGTCGGCTTCCGCGACGCTGTCGAGGAATGGATGAATCGAGCCGACGTCTTCGTCCAGACCTCGGAGTCGGAGGGGGCCTGTAATGCCGTGCTGCAGGCGATGGCGTGCGGCAAAGCCGTCGTGGCGAGCGACATCGCCAATCATCGCGATGCGACGGCGCAGGGCCAGGCGGTATGCTTGGTTCCCTTTGGCGACACAGAGGCACTGGCCGAAGCGCTGCGGCAATTGCTCGACGACGACGCCCGGCGGACGGAACTCGGCGCGCTGGCCCGACGCATGGTGCTGGGTCGCTACACGTTGGATCAGGCGGTGGCGGCTTACGTCGACTTGTATACACGAGTCGCAAATCGACGGGCGCGCCAGGCTAGAGCATGAACCCGCCGATCACCTGCGTCCATGTCGTCGAGCACACGCCGTCGGAACCTTCCGGATACAGCGTGCGTACGCATGCCATGTTGCGGGCCTTGCAGGCACGGGGCCAGCGGGTGGTCGCCATTGCGCCTGGTAGGGGCGTCGGCGACCGATGCGAGGACTACCTCGACGGCGTGCGCTACATCCGGGTGGCCACCGGCGTCGATACGCGCAGCGCGGCGGGGCACCTGCTCGGACTGTGGCGTCTGCGCGCGAGTGTCGCTGAAGTCGTGCGGCAGGTCGGGGCGCATCTGATCCATGCTCACTCGCCCGGACGCATCGGCCTCGTGGGCATCGCGGCGGCGCGGGCTTCCGGTCGCCCCTGTCTCTACGAGGTGCGCGGGCTGTGGGAGGATGCGGCGGTCGATCGCGGTAAATACGGCGCAACCGCGCCGCAGTATCGCGCGACGCGCGGGCTCGAAACGTTCGTCCTACGCCACGCCGACGCAGTGGCCGCCTTGGGTCGCCCTCTACGCGACGAGATCATCGCGCGCGGTGTTCCGAGCGCCCGGGTGTTCACGGTGGAAAACGGAGTCGATGTCGAGCAGTTCTCGCCGCGCCCAGCGGCGGCCGAGTGGATCGAACGTTACCGCTTGGCGGGCGCCTTCGTGGTCGGATACGTCGGGTACTTCTATCGCTACGAAGGCGTCGACGTTCTGATGCAAGCCTTTGCCCAGGTGCGCCGCAGGATACCGCACGCCAAGCTCCTCCTCGTCGGTGAGGGCGACATGGCGGCGGAGTTGCGCGCCATGGCCCAAGAGCTCGAGATTACTCCATCGGTGATCTTCGCCGGCGCCGTGCCGCACGATGCCGTCGCCGCGCATCATGCCCTCTGCGATGTCGTGGTGTACCCACGGCGACGCTCGCGCAATACCGAACTCATGACCCCCTTGAAGCCGCTCGAGGCGATGGCGATGGGGCGGTCGGTGGTCGTCAGCGATGTCGGCGGCCTGGTCGAGGTTGCCGGCGACGCGGCGGCCGTGTTTCGCGCGGACGACCCGGACGACTTGGCCGCCACTCTGATCGAGTTGGGGGAAAGCCGCGAGGAGCGGCTCGTGTGGCAGACCAAGGGACGCCAATGGTCGATGCAGCGAACTTGGTCGGAACGCGTGGTCTCGTACTTGTCGGTCTACGAGCGTCTTGCGGCGATGGCGAGGTGATACCCATGCTGGACCTTGGTTTCGTCGCTGCTGTGGTCGGCGTCGCAGTCGTCGGCCTCGCGCGACCGTGGATCGGCCTGTGCGCCTATACCTTCGTCAGTTTGGCTTTCCCGCATCGCATGATCGGTGGAGTGGCGTTCGATTTCCCCGCGGCCAAGCTCCTCGGCATCTCTACTCTACTCGGGATGATGCTGACGACGGAGTGGCAGCGGTGGCCGCGGGCGCGCGAGTTTGGATTCCTCGCGGTATTGTTCGCGGTGTGCTGCGTGTCGACCTTCAGCAGCGCCTTGGCACCGGAGGTGGCGCGGGAGAAGCTCATCGAGTTCACCAAGACGCTGGTGATGCTGGTGCCTGCCGTGGTGCTGTTGCAAGACTCTCGCCGGTTTCGTGTTTGGCTCGGAACGATCGCCGCGAGTTTGGCGCTGTTGGGGTGCGTCACCGGATACGGGGGGATCGTGACGCGCTTGCAGGAGCGCCTCTTCGGCCCGATGGGCTCGGTCGTCGGCGACAACAACGCCCTGGGCTTTGCCTTGGCGGTGGGGCTGCCGCTGTTGGCGTTTCACTCGCGCCTCCAAGGTCGCGGCTGGCGGCGCGTCGTGATCGAAGTCGCTTTCGTGCTGACCTTGATCGCCATCCCGGCCACGTATTCGCGCGGCGCTTTCGTCGTCGCCGCGGTCACACTACCTCTGGTGCTGCTGGTGGCGTACGACCGGCGCCTGACGCTGGTCGCGGTCATGAGCTTGGTCGCCATCGTCTGGCTGACGCCGCCGCAACTCGAGCAGCGTCTGGCGACGATCCGCCCCGGGGTGCAGCGCAGTGACGCGTCAGGCGTGCAGCGCATGCATGCCTGGTACGTCGCCTGGCGCTTGGGACTCGACCATCCCTGGGTGGGGGCCGGGTTCCGTCCGTTCTCGGAGGCGGTGTACGAGCGCTACATCCCCGGCTACCGGGCACGCTTCAACGCTCACAATCTCTTTCTGCAAGTCTTCGCCGAACAAGGACTGCTCGGCTTGGGTTCCTTCGTCGGCATGTTGGCGGCATCGCTGTATCGCCTGCTGCGGCTGGTGCGCCGCGCGCGCGATGAGCGCGTGGCAGCATGGGTGGGTGAGTATGCCTCGATGCTGATGCTCGCCTTGCTCGCCTACCTCGCCGGCGGGGTCTTTCTCCACTTGCCTTACTTCGAGTTGCTCTACTGGTTGATCACGGCCGCGGTGCTGCTCGATGTCATCGCCTCGCGCCCCGCGGCTGTCGTGCCCGCCACGAACGGCGAGTCGATGTTGCGCCGCGTCGGCCGTGGCTTGGGTTGGGTGCGATGATGCGGGTGCTGACTCTGAGCCACGTCTTCCCTCGGCCCGACGAGTCGGCCTTTGGAATTTTCGTCCACCGGCGAGCAGCCGAGATGGCGCGCCTGGCTTCCGTGCGTGTGGTCGCTCCGCTTCCGTGGTTTCCCGGCGGGCATTTCATCGGACGACGGCGCAGGCGCGAGGTGCCGCGGCATGCCGAACGCGATGGTCTGTCGATCGATTATCCTCGCATTCTTTCCGTGCCCGGCGTGGCCAAGTCGCTGGACCCGTTGGCGTATGCGCTGTCGTTGCTGCCGCATTTGCGGCGGCTGCGCCGGAGCTTCGCCTACGATGTCATCGACGCGCACTTCGGCTATCCCGATGGAGTGGCCGCGGCTTGGCTCGGGCGGTGGTTGCGCTGTCCGGTCGTGGTGACGTGGCGCGGCTGCGAAGCGGACTTCGTCCGCTCGCCGACGCGACGGGTCCAACTGGCGTGGTCGCTGCGCGGTTGCCGACTGATCGCCGTCAGTGAAGGGTTGGCGCAGCTTGCTCGCACCCTTGGGGCGACGCGGGTGCGGGTCATCCCCAACGGCGTCGATAGCGAACGTTTCTCGCCCAGTGATTCCGGCGAGGCGCGCCGACGGCTCGGTCTTCCGACGGATCGGCGGATCGTGCTCGTCCCGGCGGCGTTCGTGCCGTTCAAACGGCACGCGCTGATCTTGCGCTCGGTCGCCGGCAGCCACGTCGCCGCCGAGGAAAGGGTTCGATTCGTCTTCGTCGGCCTAAGCGGCGGCACGGCTTCGGTTCTCGGCGCGCTGCGCGAGCTGACCCGATCGCTTGGGTTGGTCGATGACGTCACCTTCGCCGTCGATCGACCACCCGACGAAATGCCCGATTGGTACCGATCGGCCGACGTCGTTTGCTTGGCCAGCGAGCGCGAGGGGTCGCCAAACGTGGTGCGAGAAGCGGTCGCATGTGGGGTCCCGGTGGTCGCAGCGAACGTGGGGGATATCGCCTCGGTGGTGCAACACGGAGAGAACGGGCTGGTCCTCGATGCCTGCGACGAGACGACGTTGGCAGCGGCCTTGGTGCAGGCCTTGCGTACCCGCTGGGATAGGGCGGCGATCGCCGCCCGCGGCGTCCGCCGTGGCTGGACGGATACGGCGCGTGAAGCCGTCGATGAACTGGCGATGGCCGTACGCGCGACTCGGGTGGTTTGACGTGAAGGTGCTGCTCGTCTGCCATCGGCTGCCGTATCCGCCCGATCACGGTGCGCGAATTCGCGCTTACCAACTGTTGCGCCATTTGGCGGATTCGCACGACGTGACCCTGGCGACGCTGGCCCATCCGGACGACGACGTCGCCGGTGTGTCCGAGTTGGCGCGCTGGTGTCGGCGCGTCGTGGTCGAACCCGTCGGTCGTATCTTCGGGTCGGTGCGCGCCCTACGGCGGTTGCTGCGCGGGGAGCCCGCGAGCTTCGGCTACTTCGACGCACCGAGATTGCGGCGCCAGGTCGACGCGCTGCTGCGGCAAGAGAGGTTCGACTTCGCCATCGCGCACAGTTCCTCGGTGGCCTCGTATCTGGAGGCGTTCGACGGACCGAAGATCCTCGACTTCTGCGACATGGACTCACAGAAGTGGTTGGCCTACGCGGCGCACCAGCGAGGCCCATGGGCTCGGCTCTATGGACTCGAAGGGCGGCGCCTGGAGCGCGAGGAGCGTCGTCTCGCCGGGCTGTTCGACGCCATCGGCGTGGCGACGCCAGGCGAATGGCACGATGCGCGACGGATCTGTGGGCCCGTGCGTGGTCGGCATTTCCCGATCGGTGTCGACCCGCGGTTGTTCCGCCCGGACTTCGCCGCGGCGGAGCCGGAGGTGCTGTGTTTCCTCGGGCGCATGGACTACTACCCGAATGCCGTGGCCGTGCGGCGTTTCGTCGCCGACAGCTGGCCTTTGATCCGGGCACGTCGACCACGGGCGAGCTTGCTGGTCATCGGCGCTTCGCCGCCGGCGTCGATCCGCCGCTTGCACGGGCACGCCGGCATCGTGGTCACCGGCACGGTGAACGACGTGCGACCATTGGCGCAGCGCGCGGTCATCGGCATCGCTCCGATGACCATCGCCCGCGGCACGCAGAACAAGATTCTCGAATCGATGGCCATGGGTCTGGCGGTGGTGACGACGTCGATCGCGGCGGGTGGGGTCGACGCCGTCGCCGGCGAGCACCTGCTCGTGGCCGATGGATCTCGGGAATTCGCCGAGGCCGTGTTGGGTTTGCTCGACGACGACGAAAGGCGCCGGCAGTTGGCCGCGGCGGGGAGAGCACGTGTGGTCAGCCACCACGATGCGGCGACGTGTTTGTCCGGATTGGACGCGTTGATGGCCGAGGTCGTGCGGGCATGATGCGCCAGTGCACCACGCTTCGTGGCGGCGACGGCGCGGCAAATTGACGCTGGCGGCGTCGGCGTTGTAGCGAGGACCCATGTTTGCCGTGCGCCGGCTCGTCGCTGCGAGTTGCCTGCTGTGGTGCTGTATCGTGGGCTGCCGCGAACGGATCGAGGGCGAGCCGTCGGTCGCGGCGGTGCCGGCCGACCCATGGGTCGTCGCGGGGGCAGAGGAGGATCCGGCGGCCCGACTCTTCGCCTCGTGCGCCTCGTGCCACATGGCCGACGGCAGCGGTCGACCGGACGGCTCGATTCCGCGCCTCGCGGGACAACGTGCGGCGATCGTCATCCACAAGCTGGACAAGATTCGTCGTGGTGAGAGTTGGGTGCCGCCGATGGTGCCGTTCGCGCGTTCGCTGACCGACCAAGAGATCGCGCAGGTAGCAGGCTATCTCGAGCGACTGCCGGTGCCGGTGTCGACAGCGACGTCGACCGAAGGTGCCGCGCCGTACCGAGCCTTTTGTGCCGCCTGCCACGGTGCGGCGGCGGAAGGCAACGACGCCTTGCGCGCGCCGCGACTCTGCGGACAGCACGCGCCGTATCTCGAACGGCGCATGGACGAGAGCTTGCTCGATGCGCGCGGCGACGCCGACCCGGCCATGCGAGCGATTCTGTCGCAGGTGGCCCCGGAGCAACGCCAGCGCATCGCGGCATGGCTCGCCGGCGGCGCTTGCGCCGCGGAGGCGGGGTCGTGAAACACCTGTCGCGACGACAGTTGCTGCGGACGACGGCGGCGGCCTTGGCCGCCGGTTGTCTGCCGGCGCGCTGGGCCCGCGCCGACGAGCGCGCGGTGCGGGTGGCCGTCGTCGGTGCCGGTCTCGCCGGATTGGCAACGGCACGCGAACTCGTCCGCCAAGGCGTCGATTCGGTCGTCGTGCTCGAAGCCGCCGATCGCGTCGGCGGCCGTACCTTGAATCTCCCTTTGCCCGGCGGACACATGGTCGAGGGTGGCGGCGAGTGGATCGGCCCGGGGCAGGACCGCATCGCCGCCTTGGCCGCGGAACTCGGCGTCGCGACCTTCGACGCCTATTACGAAGGTGATCCGCTCTACGAAATCCAAGGTGTGCTGACGCGCGGCATGGTGCCGGAGTTCGGACTCGGCCAAGGATGGAAGTTCCTGCGGCTCGCCTGGCGCCTCGAGCGCATGGCGGCGGCGCTACCACCCGGTGAGCCGTGGCGTGCGCCGGATGCCGCGGCGCTCGACGCCATCACGCTGGCGGATTGGTTGGTACGAGAGGGCGCCGACGCTTGGGTCGTCGAGACCTTTCGCATCGTCACGCGTGCCGTGTGGTCGGGCTACCCCGAGCGTATCTCTTTGTTGTGGTTCTTGTTCTACATCCAGTCGGGCGGCGGCTTGTTGCCGGTGATCGAAAACGACGGCGGCTTGCAGGACCTGCGCTTTCGCGGCGGTTCGCAACTCGTGTCGCTGCGCGCCGCCGAGGCGTTGGGGACACGCGTGCGTCTCGGTGAGCCTGTGACGGCGCTGTCCGGCTACGGTGAAGGGCCGGTGCGGGTTCGGACGCGTCGCGCGGAGTACGTCGCCGACTACGTCGTGGTCGCCATGTCGCCCGCCGACTCGTTGCGCTTGGCGTACGTCGAGGGGACGAGTGCGGCACGCGACGGCCTGACGCGGCGTTGGGCGCAGTTGACTCGACTGCCGTTGATCAAACATTCGCTGGTCTACACCACGCCCTTTTGGCGCGCCGACGGCTTGAGCGGCAACGTCATGACGGCGCGGGCGCCGATCCAACTCATCTTCGACAATTCACCGGAGGACGGTTCATTCGGTGTGTTGACGTGTTTTCTGTCGCCGACCGAGGCGCCGGCGCTGGCGGCGCGCAGCGAGCGCGACCGCCTGTTGCCGCAGGAGGTGGCGCGTTACTTCGGGGCACGAGCCCGCGAGGTCGAGGCGCATGTGGAGAAGGACTGGTCGGTCGATCCGTGGTCGACGGGCTGCATCACGCCGATCCCGCCGGGTCTGCTGACGCAATACGGTGAGGCGCTGCGGGCGCCGATGGGGCGGATCCATTGGGCTGGTACAGAGAGCGCCGAGCGCGGCAACGGCTACATGGACGGCGCGGTGCGCTCGGGCGAACGCGCCGCGGCCGAGGTGGCGGCGCGACTGCGAAGCGCCTCGTGAGGAGGCTGTTTCACCGCGTAGGCGGGGAGAAGTAGAGACGTCGGACTTAGTGCTGCGATGCGGACCCTCACCCTCTGCGGCTCCATTAGGGACAGCCCCTTAGAACAATCCTGGGCCAACTGGAGTGTCGAGTTGTACTCGACACCGCCCGGCGCCGGGCGCCGGGCGCGGCCCGCCACCATATTCCCGGCGATCCGCAGGAGAGCACTGCCGATCTCGGTGCGAGGATGCTTGCGATACGTCGCCGTCCACCCGCAACGTGCCC
>CAZGEJ010000008.1:0-162396 GCA_964524885.1 uncultured Binatia bacterium (SeqCode) | reverse complement strand
AAGCGAAGGCGACCACCGACGAGCCAGCTGCCGATCGTGCCACCGAGGAGGTGCATCCACAGCGTTCGCTTGGCTTCGAACGGTCGCGTTTTCCCGAGTATCCGTTCGATCTGACGCCGGACACGGCGCCCGAGACAGCTTGCGAGAGTCTGGGGCCGGCGCTGCGACCCCATTGCCGCGCGGCGCGTTTGCCGCAAGGGCAGCTCGAACTCGTGCTGGCGACCGGCGACCGAGCTCTGCACCAAGAGCTCTTCCAGGCGATCGTCGATACGGATTGGCAAGAAGTGAAGCAACGCGGTGCCGATGAACGGCGGTTGTTCGTCGATCCCTCGGGGCAGCATCTGCTGCAGGTCGACGTCGACGAAAACGGACTGCGGTTGAGGATTGCGGCGCGTTGATGCGGATCGAGTCCCGGTCTTGCGACCGCGGACGAAGCGGGACCGATCGATACGCGAGGGAGGCACGCCGGTCTACGATCGGGTCGACTCGCCGTCGGTTGGGATCACGCCGTAAAGGACCTCGCCGCGGACGACACGGTGCTCGCGGTCGAAGCCGAGCATCTCGACGGCGCGTTCGTGGCGCCCGTTGACCTCGCGATCGTAGACGATCGACAGCTCGTCGTGTGCGTCGTCCCATAGGACACGCACGACGTGAAACTCGAGCGACTGCAGGCGCGCTAGGGCGGCAGTCCAGTAACGGCGTAGTTCGTCCTTGCCATGAATCGTCGGGCTGCCGACGACGGCCAGGGCGGTCGGGCTGGAGAAGATGACCTCGTCGGCGAAGTGGGCGAGTACGGCTTCCAGGTCGCGCCGGTTCCAGGCGTCGGCCCAGTCACGGGCGAATTGCTCGCTTTGCTTTGGCGTCATGCGCCCACCCTGACGCAGGCGCGGCCGAGACGGAAGGCAGGGCAGGTTGGGCTTTCGTCCGGGCGCGCGGGGCGCTATGCCCGGCGCATGCGTGAACTGCCGCGGTTGCGGGTTGATGTGGTGTCGGACGTCGTGTGCCCTTGGTGTGTGATCGGCTTCACGACCTTCGCCCAAGTGGTAGCCGAGTTTGCCGATCGAGTGCAGGTCGACATCCACTGGCAGCCCTTCGAGTTGAATCCCGATATGCCGGACGAGGGCCAAGAGGTCGGCGAGTACATGCGACAGAAGTACGGCGCCAGTCCCGAGCAGAGCCGGGGCGCGCGCGAACGGATCGTGGCGCGCGCGGCTGCGGTGGGTTTCCCGTTGCGCTATGCCGACGGCATGCGGGTCTACAACACCTTCGCGGCGCATCAGCTCATGGCGTGGGCGGCGGAGCAGGGTGATCGCGATGCCGCCACCGGACTGATGGTGGCGCTGTTCCAGGCGTACTTCGTGCGTCACGAGAATGTGTCGCATCCGGACGTCTTGGTGCGCATCGCCGCTGCCGCCGGATTCGATGCTGCCGAGGCCGCCGCCGTGCTCGCGGACGGACGCCATGCCGCGGCCGTGCGGGCCGGCGAGAGTTTATGGCGCGAGCGCGGCGTGCAGGCGGTGCCGGCCTTGGTGTTCGACCAACGAGCCGTGCTCACCGGTGCGCAGGAAGCGGCGCTGTACGCCCGCATCTTGAAGCGCGCCGCCGGAGCGGTGTGAGATCGGGCGACCGACGCACGCTCGGAGGCGAGAGGACGGCACGGCGGCGCGCCGTCCTCTCGCTGCGGTCCAACCTAGGCCATGAAGCCGAGGTCGTCGGTCGAGAAGTGCATGAGGTTCGGAAAGGCCCAGGCGAGGTTGGCGTCGTCGGCGCCGAACCACCGGCCGAGGGTGGCACCGACCTGAGCGGTGGCCATCCGCGGGATCCACACGCCACGGTCGTTGGCGTCGTCGGGACCGCCCAATTCGAGGGTCGGCAACGTACCGTAGATGCCGCCCGCGACACTGCCACCCAGCACGAGATGGTGACTGCCCCAGCCGTGATCGGAGCCGCCGCCGCTCGGCTGCAGGGTGCGGCCGAACTCCGACTGGGTGAAGGTGGTGACTTGCGCCGCCAGTCCGGCGGCAGCGGTGGCTTCGTAGAAGGCAGCCAACGCCTGGGCCAGTTGGTTCAGCAGATACCAATGCGTCCAGTCTTGCGAGGAATGAAGGTCGAAGCCGTCGAGCGAGCAGAAGAACACTTGGCGTCCTGGGCCCATGGCGGCGCGCAGTTGGATGAGGCGGGCCACCTCCTTGAGCTGGTTGCCGATCGAGGTGCCGGGGAAGACCACATTACTGACGGCGCCGGCGTTGCTGACGGCTAGGGTGTCGGCGAGCTGCAGGCCGTCCGACATGGCCTGGTTGGCGGCTTGCCGCAACGGCTGGCCACCGTCGATGGTGAGGATGGTTTCCAGCGCATCGCGGCGTCGTTGTGCCTCGATGTTGGGCCAGAAGTTCATGCCGGAAAGACGCAGGTCGGTACCGGGTGGGATGACGTTGCCGCTGGCGTTGTAGCCTTGCAGGAAGAGCGCGGGTTGGGACACGGAAACCGCCGCAAGGCTATCCGCAGCGTCGAAGCAATCGAGCAGACGCCCGCCCCAGCCGGAACCGTTGACCGTCGGTTGGCCCGTTTGCGCCTGAACCGTCTGGTCGGAATGCGAGAAGAGATTGGTCGGAGCAGCAGCGCCGGCGCGAAACGTAGCACGGGTCAGAGGTGCCTCCAGCTGGCCGGTGTTGAGCAGCACGGCAAGGTTGCCGCTGGCGAACAACGGCTGAATCGCGGCGAGTCCATAGTGCAGAGCATACGGATTGCCTGCACTGTCGCTGATCGGCGCGAGCAGTTCATCATCGCCGAGAGCCAAGTCGCCGCGCAGATTCTGGTAGGCGGCGTAGCGGGTCGAATCGACGGGTACGATCAGGTTGTTCCCGTCGTTGCCGCCGAAGAGATAGACGCAGACGAGCGCCTTGTAGTCGCTGAGCGGCTGCGCTGCGGGAGCCTCCGCCGCGAGCAGTCGCCGGCTGCGGCCGAGGCCGACTCCGGCGGTGGTGAGGCCGAGTGCCGCGAGCTGGGCGCTGAGCTTGAGGAACTGTCGACGAGTCGGGCTGTGTGTGTGGGAATGGGCCATGACGAATCTCTCCTCGGTGAATCTCAGTTGGATACGGGCTGGGGCCCCGTGTGGACGGCGAACTCGCTCGAGATCGCCGTGAGGTAGACCGTGCCGATGACCCGCTGCTTGGGATCGGTGGTTGCTTGCGCAAGTTCGATGAGGGCGGCGCGCAACTCGTCCGACATCCGTCCGAAGAGCAGGCGTTGGTTGACCAGTTCGACCAGTGCCGCCGGGTTGCTCGCGAGGGCTTGGAAGGGCGTGAGGTCGACGGGAAACGAAGAGCCGAAACCACCGCTGAGGATGGCGTAGATGAAGTTGGCGCGCTGGATGGCCAGGGCCGGCGTGTAGAGCTGGAACTCGGGGCCGTAGCGCGACGGGTCACCCGGAAGCGGCGCGAGCGGCGAGTAGAAACTGAACACCGTGGGCGGCGACAGCACCAACTGGCCGAGTGTGCTCATGACGTACAAGAACTGGGCGGGATTGGCGACTTGCACCCCCAAGGCGCGAGCGAGCCCGATGACGTGCAGGACGGGGTCGCGTAGGCGTCCGTCATCGACATGAGGCAACGACGCATCGGGATCGGTGAGGATGGCGATGAGCACTGCCGACAAGTCGCCGCGGACGCCATGGCCGTTGTCGGCAAAGACGTCGGCGACGCGTTCGACGTAGTCCGGACTCGGGTTGCTGGTGACCAGCGATCGAATCAGGCGAGTCGCGACGAAAGGCGGAACGTTGGGATGTTCGAAGATCACGTCGATCACCGCTTCCAGGTCGGCGGCCGGCGACTGCCCCGCCGGCAAGACGACTCCGTCGAAGAGAGTTTTTGCGCCGGCGTCGTGGCTTTGCGGGCGAGGCTCCATCTTGCCGACGAAGTACTCGGGGTTGTGAGAAACGGGTTGCATCCCCGGACGGGTTGGATAGGTCCAGCCGGAAAGAGCGCGGGCGAACTCCTTCAGCATCGCCTGATCGTAGGTGGGGATGAGCTGGTCTTGGGCGTCGGTTTCGTAGAGGCCGTTGGGTCGCAGTTGGTAAAGGCCGATACTGAAGAGCTGCAGCAGTTCGCGCGGATAGTTCTCGTTGGGCGCCTGGCCCCCGGTGCCGACGCTGTTGGCGAGGTCGAGGAATTTGCCCATCGAGGGACTGAGAGTGACTTCGCGCAACAGCGTCCGGTAGTTACCGAAAGCGTGATCCTCCAGCAGGCGGACCCAGGGGATGAGTTCGTAGCCGTTGACCAGCTTGTTGCTCGAAACCACCAATGTCTGCCCCAGGGCGAAGGCCATGCGCTGCCGCAGCTGATCCGCGCCGTTGGCCATCTTCAAAAAGAGTGCAGCGCGCACCTGGTTGACGTCGAGTCCGTCGGCGATGCCGCCGGGTGGCAGTTGCAGTTGCTCGGCCAGCCACAAGTCGACGCCCTTGCTCTGCACCGTGGCCATGTCCGCGGCGGTCGGGCCGAAGGTGGCTTGTTGCAGTAAGCGTTCGGCGGTTTGGGCATCGGTGGGAATTGCTGGAGGCAAGCCCATGGTCGGTGCTGGGGAAGGATCGGGTTGTGGCTCGCCGTCGGCTGCGGTCGGACTCGCCGTGGCTGCGGGCTCGGGTTCGAGCGGCGGCACGGTGGGAGTCGGGGAGTGCGCCATCGTCGGTGCGGGAGGATCGACGAGCGTCACGGTGTAGCGCGCCTTCTCGGCCCACACTTGATAGACGACGACATCGATCTTGCTTTGCCCGTCACACACCCAAGCGTTGGTGGTGCTGCCGCTGGCGACGAAATTGCCGGCGACGTAGAGCTTGTGCGTCGGGTCGGTGAGCGTCGCCGTGACCGGAACCGAGCATGTGCCCGTGCGTACGAGGCTGTATTGCGTCACGCTCGGATCGAAGGCAGGCGTGAGCTGGGTGATGTCGAGTCCAAGCAAGTAGTGAGTCGGTGGCGTCGCTGTGGGTGTCGCCGGCGGCGTCGGCGTCGCCGGCGCGGTCGGGGGCGGAGTGACGAGCGTCAGCGTGTACCGGCCGACTTCGTTCCAGCCGGAATAGATGACGATGCTGATCTTGCTCACGCCATCGCAGACCCAGGCATGGCGGGTGGCGCCGCTCGCGGTTTGTGCGCTGGCAACGTAGAGGCGATGTGCCGGGTTGCTCAGAGTCGCGGTGACGCCGACGGAGCAGGCCGACGTACGTGGAATGGTGTACTGGGTGATCGTGGGGTCGAAGGCGGGACTGAGATTGGCAACGTTCAGGCTCGTCAGCGGCGCGCTTTGGCCGTACGCCGCGCCGGCCAGGCCTGCGAAAAGCAGGCCGGCGAGGGCCATCCAGCCACGTGCCGCGCGAACCATTCGGGTCGAGGTATGCATTTACGGTCTCCCATGCTGGGGCGGCGAATCGATGGTGCCCGTGCCGCCGTCATCGGGAAGGCGTGAGTGCGTGAGGAACGACGTTACCCGTGCGCCGGCATGTCGTTCCGTCGAGGCTGTCCGGCAAAGAAGGGCCGTGGATCCCAGGCGAAGAAGCGGCGCTGGCGCTCTGTCGAGAGCTGGTGCAGTGGATCACTGTCTGTGGTGATCAACCTCGTGGCACGGTGCGCCGGGCGCCACGGCGCTGCACGTGGCGGCGCCGCACCCCCCCCCTTATTGACGACCTACCTTTGCCGTCCTATTTTTGCCTCAGCCAAAATCGCTGGGTCGAAAATGTAAGTAAATCCCTAGGTTGCCGCGTCGGAGGCGTGTGTCCTCCGGCGCCGACAAGGGTGGGGTTTTCAAGGTTCTTGGTCAGATCGTCCGGTGGTCCCGGAGCGATCAGGAGGTATATCACCATGCGATACTGGAAACGCCTTTCTTCGTGGAGTCTCGCCGCCGTGGCTGGGCTCTTCGTCGAATCCGCCGCACACGCCGCGGGCTCGCGGCCCGTCGAGTCCGATCGCGAGGTCGCCTCGAATTGCCGCCTGCTCGGCAAAGTGCGGGGCGACTCCGGCTTCGGCAAGCATCTACAGGCGAGCTGGCTCGAACTGGCACGCGACCGAGCCATGAAGAAGGCCACGGCTCTCGGTGCCACGCATGTCGTTTGGGAGGGCCGCCGCGCCCGCGGGGCCTTCAACGGTCACGTCGACGCCGGCGCCTACGCCTGCAAGTAAGTTCACCGCTTCGGCGGCGGCCGTGAAGCTCTTTCACGGCCGCCGCCGAGCGGGCTCGAATCGCTTCGATCCATCGGAGCATTGCATCATCCAACGTTTCGACAGCAGCGTGTTTGGCTCTTCAGGCGGAGATCAATAGGGCGATCGCCGAAGCGGCGATCGCCTCTCCGCGCCCGATCTCTCCCAGTCCCTCGTTGGTCTTGGCTTTGACACTCACCCGTTCGGGGTCGCAGCCGACGGCTGTGGCGATGACCTGGCGCATGACCTCGATGTGCGGCGCCATGCGCGGCTTTTCGGCATGGATGGTGACGTCGACGTTGCCGACCTGGTAGCCGCGCTGGCGCATCAAGCCGGCGACGTGTTCGAGCAGCCGCGCGCTGTCGACCCCCTTCCAGGTTGGATCGGTATCGGGAAAATGGCGACCGATGTCGCCGAGTGCGAGAGCGCCGAGAATGGCATCACATAAGGCGTGCAGTACCACGTCGCCATCGGAATGCCCGAGCGGCCCGCGGTCGTGCGCGATCTCGACGCCGCCGACGATGAAGCGGCGCCCGGCGACGAGACGGTGCAGATCGTGCCCTTGGCCAATGCGCATCGAGTTCGCCATGCGAGCCTCAGAACGGCGCGTCGAAGCTGGCGCCGCCATTCAGTAAGAGTACTTCGGCACGCTCGCCCTGGGATCGCTCGCCGGCGCCCGGGGTGGCGATCAAGAGAGCATCGCAGAGCGACATCGAGCGCAGCACCCCGGAACTCTGGCTGCCGGTGGTGCGTGCCCGCAATGCATGGGGCGGGCCGCTGAGTGTGCAGCGGACGAACTCGGTGAGTGACGCCGCTGTGCGCACGTTCTCGTCGAGCGTCGCCTCAGTCTTCGGCAGGTAGATGTCGCCGCGTCCGAGCAATCGGCGCAGCACCGGCAATACATAAAGGTAGAAGCAGACGAGAGTGGAAACGGGATTGCCGGGCAACCCGAAGAGCAGGGTCGAGCCGCAGGTGCTGAAGGAGAGCGGCTTACCCGGCTTTTGCGCCACCTTCCAGAAGTGCTCGACGGCGCCCAAGTCGGCGAGCGCGGCGCGGACGAAATCGAAGCTGCCCATGGAAACCCCGCCCGTCGACAGCACGACGTCGGCCTGTAGCGCCGCGGCGAAGGCGTCGCGCGTCGCCTCCGGGGAGTCGGCGACGATGCCGAGGATGCGCGCCACGCCGCCGACTTCCTCGACGGCGGCGGCGAGTTGATAGGCATTGCTGTTGGCGATCTTGCCCGGCGGCAGCGGCGCGCCGAGGTCGACGAGCTCGTCCCCCGTCGACAGGATGGCGACGATCGGCTGCCGGTGGACCATCACCATGGACCGTCCGAGGGACGCGAGCACGCCGATGTCGGCCGGCGTCAGCCGGCGACCGGGTTCGAGCACGCGATCGCCGCGACGCAGGTCCTCGCCTGGCTCACGGATGTTGGCGCCGGGGCGCGGGGCGACATCGATCCAAACGCGCTCGGCGTCGGCGTGGGTATCCTCGATCCGCACCACCGTGTCGGCGCCGTCGGGCACGACCGAGCCGGTCATGATGGTGGCGGCCTCGCCCGGCGCCAGCGGCCGCGGCACGTGCCCCGCGGGGATGGTTTCACCCAGCGGCAGGCCGTCGCCGGCGGCGGCCAAGTCGGCGAAACGAAAGGCGTAGCCGTCCATCGCCGAATTGCGGAACGGCGGCACGTCGCGGTCGGAGAGCACACTCTCCGCCAACACGCGCCCCCGCGCCGCCGTCAGTGCGATGCGCTCGGCCGCGAGCGGCGCGGCGGGCGACAGGACGCGTTCGAGGGCCGTGCGGACGTCGATCATGAGCGACAACTACAGCGGCACGGGCAAGGCGGCAATCGGGAGGTTCGGCGCTGGTGCGCCGGGAGGCCGAGGCTTGGGCGGAGGCAGATGCTGAGGCAGACGTTTCCCCGGTGCGATGAAGCCTTCCGCGCCTCGTACGCCTGCGTCGTCAGCCTCCGCCTGTGCCTCAGCCTGTGCCTCAGCCTCAGCCTCAGCCTCAGCCTCAGCCTCAGCCTCAGCCTCTCTCTGAGCATTCCGAGTGACGGGAAGCGTGTGGTAGGAGAGCGCATGTCCCGCCGCCGCAGAGTTTCCGACGACCCCGATGTCGACGCGCGCCTGTACGTCATCGAGGACGTCATCGCCAGTCTGGGCGATGCGATCCTGTTGACCGACAGTGGCGGCGCGATCTTGATGGCCAACCAAGCGGCGCAGCAACTGCTCGGTTTGGGCGAGCCGCAACTCGTCGGTCGTACCGTTGCGACGGTGCTGCCGGGGGTACCGCGTCTGGCGCACATGGTGGCGCGAGCCCTGGCGGTCGGCCAATCGCAGGCGTCGGGCGAGGAGCGCTTGCGCATCGGCCACCAGACGATTCCGGTGCGCATCAGCTGTTCGCCGATCCATGGACGCGGCGGCGCGGTGACCGGTGCGGCATTGGTGCTGCTCGACCTGAGCTACCAGCGCAAGTTGGAAGACGAGGCGCGCCGCAACGAGACGTTGGCGCGCTTGGGCAGTTTGGTGGCCGGGCTGGCGCACGAGATCAAGAATCCGCTCGGCGGCATCCGCGGCGCGGCGCAACTGTTGGCGCGGCGCGTGAAGGACGATCCGGATGCGCGTCCGCTCACCGACATCGTCGTGCGCGAGGTCGATCGCCTGTCGGGCCTCGTCGAGCAGTTGCTCACCTTCGGGGCGCCACGCCGCCCCGAGATGAGGCACATCAACGTGCACGACGTGCTGCGCGACGTGCTCGACATCCTACGGCCGGAAATCGCCGCGTGCCAGGTGGTGGTGCGTCTGCAGATCGATCCCAGCTTGCCGGAGATCCGCGGCGATGCGGCGCAGCTGGTGCAGGTCTTCCTCAATTTGGTCAAGAACGCCCTCGACGTCATGCCCAACGGCGGCAAGCTGACGTTGGAAACGCGCTTGGAAATGGATTTCCACATCCTGCGGCGGGGAGCCAGCGAGGCCGCCGACGGTGCCGCGCGTCGCCTGCCTTCCCACGGCCAATTTCTTCGTATAGGCGTGGCAGATGACGGGCCTGGCTTCCCTCTCGACTTGGTCGAGCGGGTGTTCGAGCCTTTCGTGACGACGAAAGCGCGCGGTACGGGGCTCGGACTCGCCATCTGCGAGCGCATCGTGGCGGCGCATGGTGGCGACATTCGTGCCGAAAACCGACCCGAGGGGGGCGGTTTGGTGACGGTAACTCTTCCCCTGGCAGGTGTATGACTCGAAATCCCGGAGTGGTGCTGGTCGCCGACGACGAAGACTCGATCCGCTTGGTTCTGGCCCAGGCGATGCGTGAAGCCGGCTACCAGACGGAGCAAGCCGACTGCGGCGAGGCTGCCTTGGCGCGCCTGCGTACCGGCACCGTCGACGTGGCCCTCATCGACATCAAGATGCCCGACCTCGACGGGCTGACGCTGTTGTCGCGCTTGCGCGAGGCACAGGTCGATACGCCGGTCATCGTGATCACGGCGCAGAACACGATGAACAACGCCATCGAGGCGATGCGTCGCGGCGCCTTCGAGTACGTCACCAAGCCGTTCGACCTCGAGGAAGTGCAACTGCTGGTGCAGCGGGCACTGGAGATGCGCCGGCAATCGCGCGACCTGCACCGTCTCGAGCAGGAGAGCCGGCGGCGCTTCGAACTCGGTGTCGAGATCATCGGCAAGACCGCGGCGATGCAGAACATTTTCAAGACCATCGGCCGCGTCGCCCACACCGATGCGACCGTGCTGGTCCAAGGAGAGAGCGGCACCGGCAAGGAGTTGATCGCGCGGGCGCTGCACTCGCATTCGCAGCGTTGGGCCGGACCGTTCGTCGCCCTGAACTGCTCGGCCGTGCCGCGCGATCTGCTCGAGAGCGAACTCTTCGGCCATGAGAAAGGCGCCTTCACTGGGGCCATCGAGCAACGCCCCGGCGTCTTCGAGACGGCGCACGGCGGTACGTTGCTCCTCGACGAGGTCGGCGACATGCCGCTCGAGCTGCAGGCCAAGCTGCTGCGGGTCATCCAAGAGAAGGAACTCAACCGCATCGGCGGCCGCGAGGTGATCAAGACCGACTGCCGCATCGTCGCCGCGACCCATCGCGACCTCGAAACGATGGTCAAGCAAGGGAAGTTCCGCGAGGACCTCTACTTCCGTCTCAAGGTGGTGCCGGTGACCGTGCCGGCCCTGCGCGAGCGGCGCGGCGACATCCCCGAGCTGGTCGACTACTTCCTCGACAAGATCAATCGCGAGATGGGCACCGGCATCAGCGGGGTGGCGCGCGATACCCTGGACCTACTGGTGCACCACGACTGGCCGGGCAACGTGCGCGAGCTCGAGAATACGCTGATCCGCGCCGCCGTCTTGGCGGCGGGCTCCACCTTGATGCCGACCGATCTCGCCCTGGCGCGCCGCGAACCGGCTCCGCCGCAGGGGGGCGACCTGCAGTTGGAGGATCTCATCCGGCTCAGGCTCGCCGACTACTTTCGCGACAGCAGCGTCGACCCGCACGACCTGTACGATCGCATCATCGAGCGCGTCGAGAAGCCGCTCCTGGAGCTGACGCTGGAGCGCACCAACGGCAACCAACTGCGCGCCGCGGCGATCCTCGGCATCAACCGCAATACCTTGCACAAGAAGATCACCCAACTGCGCATCGAGCCGCGACGGAGCCACGCCGGGGGCGAATCTTGAGGCGGGACTTCCGCTTTCCCACGCCGCTCTATCCCATCGTCGACGTCGGCGCCGAAGCGGACGCGGCGGTCGTCGACCGCGCCCGCTCGATGCTGGCCGCGGGTGTCGGCTTGCTGCAGCTACGCGCCAAACACGTCACCACGCGCCGCTTCGTCGATCTGGCCCGCGCGGTGGGGGAAGTCTGCCGATCCGCCGGCGCCCGTTTCATCGTCAACGATCGCTGCGACATCGCCCTTCTCGTCGGGGCCGACGGCGTGCATCTCGGCCAAGACGACCTTCCGGCGATCGCGGCGCGGCGCCTGCTCGGGCCGGAGCGGATCGTCGGCGTCTCGACCCACAACGTCGAACAAGCCATTGCCGCGGCAGCGACGGGGGAGGCCGACTACCTCGGGATCGGCCCGATCTACCCGACGAGCAGCAAGGCCAACCCGGACCCGGTGATCGGACTCGCCGGCTTGGAGGCGGTGCGCCGACGGGTGCAGGTGCCGTTGGTGGCGATCGGCGGCATCGACGCGGGGCGTGCCGCCGCCGTGCGCCAGGCCGGGGCGGACGCCGTGGCGATGATCGGCGCGCTCAGCGCCGGCGGCGACGTCGAGGCGGCGACGAGTCGGGTTCTGCAGGTGCTCGGGGCGCGCTGAGGACTCCTCGAATTGCCTTGCGCTGCCCGTGGCAGCGCGGTATCGACGCGCAGCTACAAGCGAATCGTCTGGATGTGGTGGTGTTAGGAGCAACGTTCTGGTTGTCCGCCCGGCTGCCGCGACGCGGCACTGGTGCGGAAGGGGAGGTTCGATGATGCTTGGTTCACGCATGCGTTGGGCGGCGTCCGCCGCTCTGTTGGTTTGGGCCGGTGCGGCGTACGGCGCCGATACGGAATCCGGTCCGCTCAGTTGGGTCGACGTCAACGCCTTGGTCTCGACCCGCTACACCTATAGTTTCGACCGTGCCGTCAAGGACCGCATTCCGGCGCGACTGATCGATCAGAAGGACAACACCTTCACCATCGATACGGCGTCGATCTTCGTCAGTCGCATGGAGGAAGACGAGGACTTCGGCTTCGGCATCGCCCTCGATTTCGGTGACGCCGCCGAATACACCGCGGCCTACAAGGGCGACATGGACGACAGCGACGAGTTCGAGATGCGCGAGGCCTTCGCCACCTACCGCTTGCCCTGGTACGACATCAGCGTGAAGGCCGGTAAGTTCGTCTCGCTCCTCGGCTATGAGGTGCTCAAGACGAACGCCGCCTACAACCACAACATTTCGCACTCGATCATGTTCGGCTACGGCACCCCGTTCACCCACACGGGCTTCCTGGTCAGCGCCCCCATCGGCGAGATGGTGAGCGTCGACGTCGGCCTGGTGAACGGCTGGAACAACCTCGAGGACAACAATTCCGGCAAGACCCTGCTCGCCGGCATCGGCATCGATCCGATCGAGAATCTGTCGTTCTACGCCGCCGGAACCTACGGTCCGGAGCAGTTCCCGCGCGACGACGTCCCGACCAGCCCCGGCGCCGGCTCGAAGCGCGGTGTGTTCACCTTGAACGCCGTGTGGACGGTGACCGACCAGCTGGCGCTGATCGCCGACTCGATCGTCGGCAACGAGTCGGACCTCATTCCGGACGGTGGCGATCGCGATTCCGCCACCTGGTATGGCTTCGCCGGCTACGTCGTGTTCGATCTCGACGAGCACTGGTCGTTCGCGCTGCGCGGCGAGGTCTTCAGCACCGAGGGTTCGCCGGCCCAGTTCGCCTCGGCCCGAGGCACCTCGGCCCAGGTCCTGTGGCCGCTGGGCGATCGTGTCACCATCTTCGAGGTGACGCCGACCGTGGCCTTCCGGCTCAACGACCATTTGCTGATCCGCGCCGAGTACCGCCACGACGAGGCGTCCGACGGCATCTTCGCCAAAGCCAACGGTTTCTCCCAGGACGGATGGGATACCCTGGCGGCCGAGGTCATCGTCGGGTTCTGAGTTCGGCACAGCGCTCGCCACATCCGCCCCGCCGGGAGTTCTCCCGGCGGGGCTTTTTTTTGCCCAGGCGGGCCGCAGTCACCGCAGGCGCTGCTCAATCTGCGGGCATCTTTCCCCTGATCCGTCGAATTCGTGCGGAAAAGCGTGGGTCACGGCAGTTGGCATCATGGTTGCCTATGCAATGGCGTGGGCGGCAGCGAGCACGGAGCCGCCACAACGGAGGGAGAGTTGCATGAAGAAGATCGAAGCCATCATCAAGCCCTTCAAGCTCGATGAGGTCAAAGAGGCCCTGGCACGCGAAGGCATCCAGGGCATGACCGTGTCGGAGGTGAAGGGATTCGGCCGCCAAAAGGGCCATACCGAGCTGTACCGCGGCGCCGAATACGTCGTCGACTTTCTGCCGAAGATCAAGATCGAACTGCTCGTCACCGACGAGAAGGCCGCCATCTGCGCCGACGTCATCGAGAAGTCGGCCAAGACGGGCCGCATCGGCGACGGCAAGATCTTCGTGGTCCCAGTGGAAGACGTGGTGCGGATCCGCACCGGCGAAAGGGGAGCCGAGGCCGCCTGAGCGGCGCTCGCGAGCCAAGGGAAGGAGATTGCAATGAAAAGGAATGATCTGCTGCGAGGCGCCGGCTCGGTCCTGGCGTTGGTTGCTCTCGGCGCGACGGCCGCCTGGGCGCAGGACGAAGGTCCGACGCCCGAGATGTTCACCGTCAACAACCTGTGGATGATGATCTCGGCCGCCCTGGTGTTCATCATGAACCTCGGCTTCGCCACGGTGGAGACGGGCCTCACCCGGGCCAAGAACACCGCCAACATCCTGTTCAAGAACACGATCATCCCGTGTATCGGCGTGCTGACGTACGCCATCTGCGGCTTCGGCCTGATGTACCCCGGCGAGTTCAACGGCTTCCTCGGCTTCTCGGGCTGGGGGCTGTTTCCGGACGAGGCTGGTGTGACGTCGGCCTACAACGTCGGTTACACCTTCTGGACGGACTTCCTGTTCCAGGCGATGTTCGCCGCCACCGCCGCGACGATCGTCTCCGGCGCCGTCGCCGAACGGGTCAAGCTCAGCTCGTTCCTCGTCTTCACCCTGTTCTTCGTCGCCTTCGTCTACCCCATCCTCGGCTCGTGGAAATGGGGCCTCGGCTGGCTGCACGACATGGGCTTCTACGACTTCGCCGGCTCGACCCTGGTGCACTCGGTCGGTGGTTGGGGAGCGCTTGCCGGTGTCATGATCCTCGGGCCGCGTATCGGCAAGTACACCAAGGACGGCAAGATCCACGCGATCCCCGGCCATAGCTTGCCGCTCGCGACGATCGGCGTCTTCATGCTGTGGCTCGGCTGGTTCGGCTTCAACGGCGGGTCCGTGCTCAGCGCCAACCCGGCGACCGTGTCGTTGGTTCTGGTGACCACCACTTTGGCCGCTTCGGCGGGTGGCTGCGCCGCGACCTTCACGTCGTGGGCCTTGGCCGGAAAGCCTGACGTGTCGATGGCGCTCAACGGTATCCTCGCCGGTCTCGTCGGCATCACTGCCGGTGCCGATCAGATGGCCATGATCTCGTCGATCATCATCGGCGGCGTCGCCGGTGTGGTCGTCGTCTTCGCGGTCTCCTTCTTCGACAAGCTCAAGCTGGACGACCCCGTCGGTGCTCTGTCGGTCCACTTGGTCTGTGGCATCTGGGGCACCCTCGCGGTCGGCCTCTTCGGCAACATGGCCGGCCCGCAGCAGCTGATGACGCAGGCCATCGGCGTGGTCGCCTACGGCGTCGGCGCCTTCGCCTCGGCGATGGTGATCTTCCTCGCCACCAAGGCGGTGATGGGCCTGCGCGTGTCGCCGGAGGAGGAGATCGAAGGCCTCGACTTGGGCGAGCACGGCATGCAGGCGTACCCCGACTTCCAGACCGCCGCCTCGGGCGTCGGGCTGTTCGGTTCGGGCGGTTCGCACAGCAGCTCGATGACCCCGAGCTACGCCACCAAGCCGGTCACCGAAGCGGTCTGAAGTCGTCGTCGACTTCGTCCCTCTCTCCGCAGCCTCGTGCCGGGCGGCTCCCTTCGGGGAGCCGCCCTTTTTTTGCCCAGCCCACCGGTTGGTCCGAACTTGACTGCAAAAATAGCCGCTGTTACGGTCCGCCCGTGGTCAACAAAGTCATCCTCGTCGGCAATCTCGGGAAAGATCCCGAGGTTCGTTTCACCCCTGGCGGCAAGGCCGTCGCCAAGTTCCCCGTGGCGACATCGGAGCGTTGGACCGACCCTGATGGGACGCGTCAGGAACGCACCGAGTGGCACAACGTCGTGGTCTGGGGCAAACAAGCCGAGACCTGCGGCCAGTACCTCGCCAAGGGCCGTCAGGTGTTCGTCGAGGGTGCGATTCGCTCGCGCCAGTACGACGACAAGGACGGCAACAAGCGCTACATCACCGAAGTCGTCGCGCGCGACGTCCGCTTCCTCGGGGGCTCCGGCTCCGGCGGCGGCATGGGCGGCGGCGGTATGGGTGGGGGCGGCGGTGGCCGCGGCGGACACGATACGTCGCACGGCGTGCCGCAGGGTGAGGACTTCGGTCCCCCCGACGACGACATCCCCTTCTGAGGACGACTTTCCGACGCCGAGCGTCGGACCTCGATGCAACCTCTCGCCTACCTCCGGCGCTTCTTCCTGGTGTGGGTCCTTGCCCTCGTCACCGGGATGCCGGTTCTCGCGCACGCGCGGGTCTACCAGGTGGGCGGTTCGAGTTCGATCACCACGTATTGCACCCAGTGCGGCTCGCCGCCGACGGCGCCCGTTCCCCTCAAAGGTTCCTTCGATCTGGTGTCGATGCCCATCGGCGACGAGGCGGCCCTGGCCGCCGTCACCGACTTCGCGCTCGACGGTGCCGACGTGACGGTGCGCGGGCGCGGCTTCCTCCAGCGGGTCGGCGTCGACCGACAGGCCATGGTGGTATCGGCCACCCTCAACGGCCAACGGGTCGTTTTGCGGAGCGGACGCCGCCAGCTCTTGGGCGAAGATCATCTCAAGCTGATTCTGTCGTCGCGCGACGAGGCGGGGAAGGTGGCCATCGTCGTGCTCGATGCCGTCGCCGTCGCGGCGCCGCAGCCCGACGCCGATCGCGACGGCATCGCCGATGCCGCCGACAACTGCGTCGCACGGGCCAATGCCGACCAACTCGACATCGACGCCGACCGCGTCGGCGACGCCTGCGACGAGTGCCCCGGCACGACGCTCGCCTTGGTCGACGCCACCGGCTGCGCCGTAGAGCAGCTGTGTCCGTGCTTCGAGAACCAGGCGGGCCAGGCCTGGGCCGACCGCACCGACTACCTGCGCTGCGTCGCCCGCGCCGCGCGTGCCCTGCGCCGTGAAGGCCAAGTGTCGCGCGCCGACGCCCTCAAAATCGTCCGCGAAGCCGCCCGCTCCATGTGCGGCCGCACCATCGTCGCCTCCCTCTAGTCCCGCGCCTTCCATGGGATGCCATACCGAAGCGTGGCCGGCGGCGTGGCATCCCAGTCGCCGGCCCGCGGCGTGGGATCGGCGCGCCGTCGCTGGGGTTCCTTGACAAGCGCCCGGCAATCGGGGAAGCGTCCACTGTTTGACCGGAGCCGCCGTGTGCGGCCCTTCTGGTCCAAGCCACAGCGGGTCAATTCAAGGAGGAGTTCATGGCAGGAATGCTCGAAGGCAAGGTCGCGATCGTCACCGGCGCTGGTCGCGGGATCGGACGCGAGGAAGCGCTGCTGCTCGCCAAGCATGGCGCCAAGGTCGTGGTCAATGACCTGGGCGGCGGCTTCGACGGCTCGGGCGGCGACATCGGCCCGGCGCAGACGGTGGTCAACGAGATCAAGGCGGCCGGCGGCGAAGCGGTCGCCAATACCGAGTCGGTGAGCGACTTCAACGCCGCCAAGCGCATGGTCGAGCAGGCCTGCGACACCTTCGGACACCTCAATATCGTGGTCAACAACGCCGGGATCCTGCGCGATCGCATGATCTTCAACATGGGCGAGGCGGACTGGGACGCGGTCATCAACGTCCACGTCAAGGGCAGCTTCAACATGAGCCGCCACGCCTGTGAGTACTGGCGCGAACAGCACAAGGCCGGCAACCTGCTCAATGGCCGCATCATCAACACCTCTTCCGACGCCGGCCTGCTCGGCAACGTCGGCCAGCTCAACTACGGCGCCGCCAAGGCCGCCTTGGCGCTGATGGCGATCACGCTCGACGCCGAGATGCGCAAGTACGGCGTCACCTGCAACGCCATCGCGCCGCTCGCCCGCACCCGTCTCACGGTCGAGGCGACGCCGTCGACTGCCGGCCTCATGGGGGCCGAGGTCAAGGAAGGCGAGTTCGACGTCTTCGGCCCGCAGAACGTGGCGCCGCTGATCGCCTGGCTGTGCAGCGACGATGCCAAGGACGTGCATGGCGAGGTCTTCCGCGTCGGCGGCGGTACCGTCTGGCTGATGAAGGGCTGGCATTCGGTCTCCAAGGTGCAGCAGCGCGGCACCTGGGATCCGGCTCTGCTGGGCGGCAAGCTGAAGGAAGAGCTGGCCAAGGGCCTGACCGCCAAGGAGAACCTGGCGCAGGTCTTCGCCGGCGGCATGTGATCACGTGGGCGGGCGGAACACTTCCGCCCGCCCATCCTGCCTCTCGATTTCCCGTGTCGCGCCTACGCATCCTCGTCATCTGCCACGCCAACACCAGCCGCAGCATCATGGCCGAGGCCTTGTTGCGCCGCTCGCTGGCGGCGCACGGCGGCGATCATCGATTTCACGTCTATTCCGGCGGCATCGCGCCCTATGCGCGCGACGGCGCCTTGGTGTCGATGGATGCGCGCCTGGTCCTGCGTGACGAGGGTATCCACGTCTCCCCCGATTCGGTATCCACCGACCTCAAGCGCAACCGCCATCTCATCGAACAGGCGGACGTCATCCTCGCGATGACCGACGAGCAACTGGCGATGCTCGGCCGCCACTTCCCCGAGGCCAGCGGCAAGGCGGCGTTCACCCTGAAGCAATTCGCCGGCGGTGCCGGCGACATCGAGGATCCGGTCGGCAAAGAGCCGGACTTCTTCGCCAACTGCTTGCGCGAGATCAAGGCGTGCATCGATGCGTCCATCGAGCGACTGCTATCGCTTTCGCCCGCGCGCTGAGAGCCGACCGCGTGTGGGGTGGCACGCCGACCGCGGTTCACGATAGAAGGGCCGCCATGGATGATCGAAGGGCGAGCGGGGTGTGTCGATGAGCGAAGCCGGACTGACCGAACGCATCGCGCAGTGGGTCGAGTCGACGACGTTCGACAGTCTGCCGCGCCGCGTGGTCGAAGAGGCCAAGAACCAGATTCTCAGCGTCGTGGCATCGGTGCATGCCGGCCATTTTTCCGAGGTCGGCAAGTCCGTGCGCCGCGCCATCAAGGATTGGCCCGTCGCCAAGGATGCGACCATGGTGCCGTCGGGCGAACGCAGCTCGCTGTACAACGCCCTGTTCACCAATTGCGCCCTCGGCGCGGCCCTGGACTACGACGATTATTTGTTCGCCGCCCATTGCGGCCACTCCAGCGTACTGGCGCCCTTGGCCCTGGCCGAGAAAGTCGGCCTGACGGGCAAGGAGTTGTTGCTGACCCAGGTGATCGTCAACGAGGTGTGCGGACGCTTCGGGGCGGCCCTGTTGACGGCGTCGGTGCCGATGCAGGCGCAGACGGTGGTGCACCTCGTCGGCGGCGCGCTGGCCGGGGCCAAGGCTCTCGGCCTCGATCGCGAGGGCATCCAGGCGGCTCTCGGCCTGGCGCTCCTCCAGCCTGGGCTGCCTCTCGAACGCGCCTACTTCGGCTCGGATGCGCGCGCGCTGGCGACCGCCACCACGACGCCTCTCGGCGTCCAAGCCGCCCAACTGGTCGCCGGCGGCTTGCGCGGACCGCTCGACGTGCTCGAACATCCGGACGGCTTCTTCGTTCGCGCCAGCTCGACGCCACTCACCGAGGCATTCGAGAGCCTCGGCAAAGCCTGGCTCACCGAGACCCTCTGTTACAAGATCTACCCCGCCAGTGCCGGGATGGGCACCGTGCTCGATTGTGTCCTCGACATGGTGCGCCAGCATACGGTCGACGCCAAGAAGATCCGCGCCGTGCAGATCGCCGCGTGCCCGACGACCCTCGACCTCGACCGCCGCGCCGCAGCCCACCTGGCGGGTCCGCAGACACCCCCCAGCGTCCTTGCGGGCTGCGTCGCCTACAACGTGGCCGCGGCGCTCACCGACCGCGAAATGACGGCGCGCCAACTGACGCGCGAGCGCATCGCCGACCCGGCCGTCTGGGCTCTGGCCGCCAAGGTGTCGCTCACCGCCGACGAGATCTTCGCCCAACGCGCCCGCGGCGCCTGGCTGGCCCGGACCCTCGTGTCGCTGCCGAATGGCCGCCCCAACCTCGACTTCGATCCGCTGCACGTGAGCCAGTTCCGCATGTCCGCCGGGGCGCGGGTGCGCATCGAAATGGACGATGGCCGCAGCTTCGAGGCCGAAGAGGAAGTGCCCGAAGGCGCGGCGGGGCGAGCGTACGACGATCGACGCAAGGCGGTGGAAGACAAGTTCCGCCGCGAAACCCGCTACACCCTGCGCAAGGAGCGCATGGAAAAGGCGGTCGACGGCGTCCTGCACCTGGAAAAGGCCAACGCCGCCAGCGTGCGCGAAATCATCCGCCTCTGCTGCTCCGAACGGACCTGAGTCGCGTGGCCGTGACCCCCGCGCGTCCGTTCCTCGAGGTCGATGCGTGGCGCGATGATCGACGTGTCGTGCACGGCTTCTGCGGCCGCGCCGGAGGCGTCAGCGCCGCGCCTTACCAGGGACTCAACTTGTCGTATCGGGTCGGCGACGCTGCCGACACGGTGGCGGCGAATTGGCGTAATTTGGCCGCCTGTCTGCCGCAGGGGCTGCGCTTCGCACACCTGGAGCAGGTGCACGGCGACACCGTGCGCGTCGCTACGGCGGATCGCCTCGACCTCGGCGCCGGCGACGCCGCGGTCACCTGCGATGCGAGCCTCGTCGTGGGTGTGCTCACCGCCGACTGTGTGCCGATTCTGCTGCGCAGCCGATCGCGAGCCGCGGTCGCCGCGATCCACGCCGGCTGGCGCGGCACGGTCGCCGATATTGCCGGAGCCGCGGTGCGGCGGCTGACGCAGGCCTTCGGTGTGGCCCCCTCCGACCTCGAGGCAGCGATCGGACCGGCGATTGGGCCGTGTTGCTACGAAGTCGGCGAGGAGGTGCGCCGGCAGTTCGCTGCCGTTTCACCAGCCTTGCTCGACGTGGCTCAGGTGCATCAGGCGCTCGATCTGCGGGCCGCCAATCGCTTTCTTCTGGAACGCGCCGGGTTGCGGCCCGCGGCGATCTTCGAGTGTGGACCGTGTACACGTTGCGCTGCCGATCGCTTCTTCTCGCATCGCGCCGCCCAGGGAGGGGCGAGCGGCCGTCAACTGAGTTTCATCGCGATCGTCTGAACGCTGCTCGTGCGGTTGGCCTCGAGCCCGGCCTCTGTTAGGCTCGCCGCTAGAGGAGCTTCGACGATGCGCGCTCTGAAAATGCTGATCCTTTCCGCCACGCTGGCGACGTCCTTGGCGACACGTCCCGCGGCGGCGTTCCCGGACGAATACGACGACACCCAGTCGCACCCGTTGCGTGTGGCCGTCTACGTCCTCCACCCGATCGGCTACGCGCTCGAGTGGTTGGTGTTTCGCCCGTTCCATTACGTCGTGAGCAGCAGCGCCCAGGTGTTCGGTCATCGACCCCACGGCGAGTCGCACGTCGATTGAGACGCGCCCAAAGTACGCCGGACGTGTAGGCGGCGCGTGTACCGGCGCAAGGACACCTTCTACCAGCGGGCCAAGAACGAAGGCCTGCGTTCGCGAGCGGCATTCAAGCTCGACGAACTCGCCCGTACCCACAAGCTCATGCGACGCGGCGACGCGGTGCTCGACCTCGGGGCCTGGCCCGGAGGCTGGCTGCAGATCGCCGCCGATCTCGTCGGCCCGCAAGGTATCGTCGTCGGCGTCGACTTGCGTCCGATCGAGGGGTTGCGCTTGCCGCACGTCCACGTCGTCACCGGAGACATCGGCGACGACACGACGCGGCAAGAGGTCGTCGGCCACTGGTCGCGGCCGTTCGACTGCATCTTGTCGGATCTGGCACCGTCGCTCAGCGGCGTGCGCGATCGTGATGCGGCGCGCGCCGAGCATCTGTTGGAATTGGTTCTCGAATGGGCGACGCGCCTGCTACGTCCGGACGGGGCGTTGTTGGTCAAGCTGTTCATGGGGCCGGCTTTCGAGCCGAGTCGGGAGCGGCTGCGCGCGGCGTTTCGCAGCGTGAAGGTGACGCGGCCGGACGCGACGCGGCGCGGTTCGGCGGAGGTGTACGCCATCGCCACCGGCTTCCGCGCGACGCAGGCATGTTAAGTGTACAACGAGGTAGTTGACTGAGGCGGTGCGTCGGTTAGAAGGGAATGCATGGCGAGGGTGACGCTCCAGTCGATGTGGGAGAAGGGCCGTCGCTGGCTGCGACGCGAACCGATCGGCGTCGGCGTCGACGTCGGCTCGCATGCCCTCAAGTTGGTGTCCCTGCGCGCCACCCACGACCGGGGCGTGCAGGCGCGCGCGGTCGCGCGACCGGCGCCACCCTTACCCGCCGGCAGCGCCTGGCTCGACGTCGAGGCGGTCGCCGGCGAACTGCGCGACGCGCTCCAATCGTTCGAGCCTCGTTCCGCTGCCGCCGCAATCGCCTTGCCCAGTTCCGTCGCCGTCTTCCGCCGCGTCGTCTTGCCGCCGACCTCGCGTCGCGGCTTCGCCCGTAAACTCGCCGAGGCGCTCGACGCGCTCGACCTCGATCCCAACGAGGACTGGAACGTCGATTACGAACTCCTCGGCGCGCCGGCCTCCGGAGCCGGCCAAGAAATCCTCTTCGTCGCCGCCCCATCGGACTGCGTCGCAACCTACGTCGAGCTGTTGCGCCAAGCCGATCTCGATCCCGTGGCGGTCGACGTCGACGTCCTCGCCCTGGTCGACAGTTGCCGGCGCGCGGACCTGGCGCCCGAGCGGGTGACCGCGCTCGTCGATATCGGAGAGCGCAGCAGCAACCTGCATCTGTTACGCGGGCATCGCTCGCTGTTCGAGGCGCGCCTCGCGGTGGGTGTCGGCGACATCCGCGAGTCGTTGGTCCGCAGCCTGCACATCGACCCGGCGCAGGCCATCGACCTGTGCGAGCGGAGCTTCGACGCGGGCAGCCCGGAAAGTGAGGCGGTCGGTCAGGCGATCGGCAGCGTCGCCGAGGAGATCCACCACACCATCAGTTTTTTCTGGACGGCTCCGGGTGATGAATCGATCGACCAGCTCCGCTTGAGCGGCGGTGGGGCGGCGATCGGCAGCCTGCGACGTTGGCTGGAGTCGCGTCTGGCGGTGCCCTGTCATGTCGCCGACCCGATCGTCGACATGCAGCTCGCCCTCGTACCGGACGCAGCTTCGGTGTCGCACGTCGGACCGGAGTTCGCGCTCGCCGCTGGACTTGCCCACCGCTGTCTGGAGCCGCAATGAGTTCGATCGATCTGCGACCGCGCGCGGCACGCGCGGCATGGTCGGCGCAGCTGCGGCCCACCGACGGCCTCTTGGCGCTGGCATGTGGTTTGGCGCTGGTCGGGTTGCACTGCCTGGGTAGAGCCGAACTGGATGCGGCCTGGCAGGCCGAGCGGGTCGCGCGCCGCAATCAACAGCGCCTAGCTGCGTTGGTCGAGGGCAACTCCATCTTCGAAGATGCTCTCGCCGAGGCGCGGCGCGAGGCGGCGCGGCAGCGGTCCCACCGACGGGCCGCGGCCGATGCCGCATGCACGTTGCGACAGGTGGCGGCGGCGCTTCCCGAAAACGTATGGCTTGATCGCTTCGAGTGGCGACCCGGTCAGATTCGTCTCGTCGGTCACGCGGCCGATGCCGCGGCGGTGCACGGCGTGGCCTCCGGTCTGGGTTGGGCCGTGCGGCGCGTGGAGCTGAACACCGCCGTGGTGGATGCTTCGTCGCCGCCGGGCGCCCGCCTCGACTTCGGGCTCGAACTTGCCGATCCGACGGCGGTCGAAGCGTCGCTCGGAGTTTGAGATGCACTCGCCCGGCGACGGACGACGGGGGGCGCGCCAGAGGCTCGGGATCCTTCTCGGTGCGATGATCGGCGTCTACGCCGGCGGCATCGCCTGGCCCCAGGCCCGCGAGCTCGATGCGGCACGGCGCGGCATCGAGGAGGCCTTGCACGCCTCGGCGTCTCTGCACGGACGCGCGCTGGCGCGGCGGGCATTGGTCGACGAACTCGAAGAACTGGAGGCCACGAGCGCCGTTCTCGGACGGAAGCTGGTGCCCGGCGAGGCATTGCTGGATGTGGTCGAGCTGCTCGCTTCCGGTGATCCCGAACTGCACGTCGTCGACGCCGTTGCGGCGGAGGGCGAATTGCGTGTCGTGCTGCGAACGCCGTTCACCCGACTGGCGCACGTCGTCGAACACCTGGGTGCCGCCGAGATGCCGTTGCGCTTGGCGGGGCTGACGGTACGGCGTGACGCCGACGTGAGCGGTAGGTTGGTCGCCTCGCTGACCTTGGCGCCCTTAGATGAGGCTGCCGGTGGTGTCGATGGCACTCCACCGCCGATGCTGTTGGTGCGCCGAGGGCAGCGATGACCCGCTGGTGGGCCTGCTGGTCGTCGTTGGCGGTCGTCGCCGTCGTCGCGTGTCCTCCGGTCGACCGTGACCCGTTCGCGCCACCCGTCGTGGCGGTGGCCCCGGAAGCGGAGTCTGCTCCGACGATGCGCCTGGCGGGCATCGTCGTGTCACCCGCCGGCGTCGTCGAGGTCATCGAACGTAGCGACGCACCGTCCCTGTTGGTACGCCGCTCCGGCGAGGCTCGGCGGCACTTCGGTGAGGTCCACGAGGGAGGGTTGCCATGAGACGCGTCGACTTGGCCTTGGGGACGGCGCTCGTGCTGATGTTCATGACGACGTCGGCGAGCGGGGCGATTGACGATGCCGACGCCTGGTTCCTCGAGGCCGCGGATCAGCGACCGGATCGTCCCAAGGTTGAGGTCGCGCCGATCGCGTTGGACTTTCACGACGCCGACGTGCGTGACGTCCTGCGCGCCCTCGCCGAGGCGGGGGGACCCGCGGTGGCCGTCGCCGAGGATGTCGAGGCGCGGGTGACGCTGAGGTTCGACGCGCGCACGTGGCGCGACGCTTTCGATGCGGTGGTGGCTGCCGCCGGGCTCGATGCTCGCCGAGAGGGGCAGCTGTGGCACGTGCAAACGGTCGAGGGAAGCCTTGCCTCGAACGAACAGGCTCGACGGGTGCGCGAGGCATCCGAAGACGCCGCAGTGCTCGAGACGGCGGTGCTGGCGCCGCGATTCTTGGCGGCGGCGGACTTTAGCCGACTCGTGCGCGGGACCGAGCGGGGCGGTACGACTCAGGCTGGATGGTTGTCGAAGCGCGGCTCCGTCGCGGTCGACGCGATCGGCAACCGGGTCGTCGTGCGCGATGCGGCCGAGCGGCTGGCGGCGATTCGCGAACTGTTGGGGCGCGTCGATGCCGCGCCGGCGCAGATCTTGATCGAGGCGGAGATCGTCGAAGCCGCCGACGAGGCGACGCGTGATCTCGGCATCCAGTGGGGGATCGACGGTACGCCGCGCCTGTCGGGCTCCGGCGTCGGCGAATCTCCGGGTGGCGTACCGTACAGTGCTGCGTTTCCGGCACCGGTGGATGCCGAGGCGGGGGCGGCCTTCGATGTGATCCTGGGATCCGTCGGGGCGGGTCGCTCCTTGGACCTGCGCTTGACGGCTCTCGAAAGCGAAGGGCTGGCGCGCGTCGTGTCGCGTCCGCGGGTGGTGACACTCAACGCCGTGCCGGCGACGATCAAGAGTTTGACGGTGATCCGCGTCAAGCTCCCGGCGAGCGACACGGTGGTTGGCGGGGAGGCGACGATCGGCGCACGCACGACGGCGACGGAGCGGATCGAGACGGGCATCGTCTTGGTGGTGACGCCGCGATTGACGGCCGAGCGGCGCGTCGCCCTCGACATCTTCGTCAAGTCGAGCCAGGCCGACTTCAGTCGTGTCGTCGACGGCATCCCCACGGAGACGAGCCGGGAAGCGACCTCGCAACTCGTCGTCGCCGACGGTCGCACGGTCGTCCTTGGCGGCATCTACGCTTCGCGGCGCGACGACCGCAGCCAGGGTGTCCCGTTCCTACGCTCGCTGCCGGTGCTGGGTTGGCTGTTTCGCGGCGAGCAGGACTCCGACCGTCGCGAGGACCTGCTCGTGTTTCTCACGCCGCGAATTCTCGCTAGTGTCGCCCATCCGTCGGCCGAGGAACCCGCGTTGGGAAGCGATGCGGCGACGGAGAGCGGACCTGGATGAGCATCGTCGCACTGACCGGATTCATGGGCACGGGCAAGAGCACCTTGGGGCGTGCTCTGGCCGCCAATTTGGGATGCCCCTTCGTCGACAGCGACGCGGAGATCGAGAAGCGGCTCGGCTGCAGCATCGCCCGCGTTTTCGCCGAGCAGGGCGAAGCCCATTTCCGGGCCGTCGAGCGTGAAGTGCTGCGCGAGCTGGCGGCGCGCGACGTCGTCCTCGCCACCGGCGGGGGCGCGATCGTCGACGAGCGAAACTATGAAACCCTGCACCGGGCCGGTCCGATCGTCTGTCTGCAGGCCGATGTCGCCGAGATCCTGCGACGCACGGGCCGTGACCGGTCGCGGCCGCTGTTGCAGGGCGAGGACCGCGAGGCGCGCGTGCGCAACTTGCTCGCCGAGCGAGCCTCGGCGTATGCGAAGGCTGATCTCACGTTGGAGACGACCGGCGTGCCGGTGGCCCAATTGGTGGCGCGTGTCGTCGAGTTTCTCCGTCAACGAAACCAAGGAGTCGAGGTGGTCGCAGCAAACGAAGGACAGGTGTTGCAGGTCGACTTGGGGGAACGGTCCTACCCGATTCACGTCGGCAGCGGCATCCTCGACGGCATCGGCGCGGCGGTACGCCGACATTGCCCCGCGGCCCGGGTGCATTTGGTCTCCAATGCGAACGTCGCGGCCCTCTACGGCGATCGAGTCGAACGTTCGCTCGTCGAGCACGGTTTCGCGGTGACACGCATCGAGATTCCGGACGGCGAAGAACACAAGAACCTGCAGACGCTGTCGTCGATCTACGACGCCATCCTGGCCACCAAGCCGGAGCGCGGCTGGCCGGTGGTGGCTTTGGGCGGCGGTGTCGTCGGCGACGTCGCCGGCTTCGCCGCTGCGACCGTCTTGCGCGGGGTACCTTTCGTCCAAGTGCCGACGACCCTCCTGTCGCAAGTGGACTCGAGTGTCGGCGGCAAGACGGGAATCAATCACGCGCAGGGAAAGAATCTCCTCGGTGCGTTTCATCAGCCCAATCTGGTGTGGATCGATCTCGAAACTCTGGCTTCCTTGCCGCGCCGTGAGTTGCTCGCCGGCTTCGCCGAAGTGGTGAAATACGGCGTGATCCTCGACGCGCCGTTCTTCGCCCAGCTGGAAGAGGAGGCGGAGGTGGTGTTGAGCCTCGATCCGCGCTCCATGGCCGAGGTGGTGCTGCGCTCGTGTGCCTTGAAGGCGCAGGTGGTCGGCGCCGACGAGCGCGAGTCCGGCCTGCGCGCCATCCTCAACTTCGGCCATACGTTGGGTCACGCCATCGAGAACCTGGCCGGCTACGGGCAGTTCCTGCACGGCGAGGCGGTGGCGATCGGCATGGCCTTCGCGGCGCGCTTGTCGCACCGCTTGGGTCACTGCAGCGAGGCCGAAGCCGAACGGGTGGTGGCGTTGCTGCGTCGTGTCGGTCTGCCGGTCGACGTCCCCAGCGGCCTGAGCCCCGACGCCGTCGCGTCGGCCGTCGCGGGCGACAAGAAGGCGAGCGGCGGTCGGGTCAAGTTCGTGCTGATGGACGGCATGGGCAAGACGCGTTTCGAGTCGCTCACGGCCGCCGAGATCGCCGCGCACGTCACGGCGCTCGCATCGTAGCCGCATGCCGGCTGGACAGTCGGCGTGAGCCTTTGTTAGAGCCGCTGCATGGCTGCTTCGAAGCGAAGTGCACGCAAGACCGTCGACACGAGCCCGCTGGTGTTGGTGCTGCATGGTCCGAACCTGAACCTGCTGGGCACGCGCGAACCCGAGATCTACGGTCGCGATACGCTGGCCGACATCGATGCCCGACTCGACCGCTTGGCCGACACCTTGGGCGTGCAAGTCGAGACGTTTCAATCGAACGGCGAGGGGGCGCTGATCGACCGCGTGCAAGCGGCGCGCGGCAGCGCCGCGGCGATCGTCATCAACGCCGGCGGCTACACCCACACGAGCGTCGCGTTACGCGACGCGCTGGCGGCGACGGGGCTGCCGATCGTCGAGGTGCACCTGTCGAATCTGCACAAGCGCGAGAGCTTTCGCCACCGCTCGTTGATCGCCGACATCGCCGTCGGTCAGGTGTTGGGATTCGGCGCGTTCAGCTACGAACTCGGGCTGCGCGCTGCGGTCGCGCTGGTGCGACCCGCCTGAGCCTCAGCTGCCGAGACGGAATGATCGTCGCAGGCGTCGGCGCCGCGCATGGCGTTCGAGCGCCAATTCGATCAGCCGATCGAGGAGTGCGGGGTAGGGGAGACCGGAGTGCTCCCACAGCTTCGGATACATGCTGATCGTGGTGAAGCCGGGGATCGAATTCAGTTCGTTGACGTAGAGGCTGCCGTCGTGGCGATCGAGCAGGAAGTCGACACGCGCCATGCCGGCACCCTCGAGTACCTGGAAGACACGGATCGACAGCTCTTGCACGTGGCGCGTCTGCTCGGGCGAGAGTTCGGCCGGGATGAGCAGGCTGGCGCCGTCGCCGTCGACGTACTTGGCCTCGTAGGAATAGAACTCCGCGTTGGGGCGAATCTCTCCGGGAATGGAGGCGATCGGGTCGGCGTTGCCGAGCACGGCGCATTCGATTTCGCGGGCGGCGATGCCGCGTTCCAAGACGATCTTCTCGTCGTAGCTCGCGGCGTCGGCGACGGCGGCGGCGAGCTCGTCGGGCGTATCGACCTTGCTCACACCGACGGACGAGCCGAGGTTGGCCGGCTTGACGAAGACGGGGTAGCCGAGCTGCTCCGCCTGGCGCGCCGCGAGGCCGGGGTCGCGTTCGAGAGCGCCGCGGGTGGTGACGAAGAACGGCAAGAGCGGCAGGCCGGCGTCACGCAGCAGCCGCTTCTGCACGTCCTTGTCCATGCCGACGGCGGACCCGAGAAGTCCGGCGCCGACATACGGCAAATCGGCCAGTTCGAGCAGGCCTTGGACGCAACCGTCTTCGCCATAGGGGCCGTGTAGCACCGGGAAGACGACGTCGAGGCGCGCCAGCGGCGTCTGGCGCGCGCGTTCGATGAGGTCGGGCTCGGCGGCGACCGGCAACAGCGCGACTTCGTCGCCTTGGTCGCGGACGACCGGCAGGGCGGCACTGGTGAGTTGCTGGAATTCGGCTTCCTCGAGGTGGCGCCAGCGTCCGTCGCGGTCGATGCCGAGCAGGGTCAGGTCGTACTTCGAACGATCGAGGGCGGCGACGACGGAGCGAGCCGAGAGGAGGGAGATTTCGTGTTCACCGGAGCGGCCGCCGAAGACGACGCCGACGCGGAGTTTGGGGGTATGCATGCGCGATTGCCTCGCGCGGCTTATTCCACAATCGCCCGCGCCGAACCACCGGCCGCGACGGTCCACGAATGTGGAAATCGAGGACTTGCCAAAGGTGCGGCACTTGTGGCTTTATCCTCGCATCTCAAAGGCAGCACGAATTCCATGAAGCCAATGGCCACCCCCACGACCATGATGCAGCGCGCAGGCTCACTCGCCTGTGCGCATCCGCTATTCGTGGCAGCAACGACTAGTGCCGTTGCCGTGGTGGCCGTGTCCACCACGAAGATTCGCCACAACTGGCGGTCCGGTGGCCTTCGACGGAAAGGTGCTTTGCTGTAAGCAAGGTTCCCCAACTGGGAAGAAGAAGGCCACCGGAAGACTCCGGTGGCCTTTTTTTTTGCCTTGGGGACGCCGCGCGGGGCGCGGCGAGATGGAAGATGCGGTTCTCCGGCCCCGGGAGAGCCGAGGAAGAGGGCAGAGTGATGGGCCAAATCGATCCCTTGTTCGTTTCGCAGCGGCTGAAGGAAGTGGTCGCCGACGAGCCGAAGGCGTTTGCCTACGACATCGGCGTCAGCCTTTCAGCCCTCTACAACTACATGAACGGCCGCATTCCCTCGACGCAGGTGCTGTTCCGCATCGCCTGCTACACCGGCCGCCCCATGGAGTGGTTCCTCGGTGAGGACCGCGGCGAGACCTTCGACTACCTCGCCGAAGCCAGCAGCAAGGCCCGTTTCGACGTGGCGATGGCGAGCTGAAGGGCATGTCGAATCACGGACACACGACCTCCTGCACGGGAGGTCCTTTGAACTGATCCCCCGTTTGCACCCTGGTGCCGGCGGAGGGTGCAAACGGAGGAAGCCATGACTTGGTTGCATGGCCTCGGGGCGATCCCCGCAGGCTTCGATTTCATCCACCTGGGGGTCCCGCTGGGACTTCCCTTCGTGTTCGCTCTCATCCCGCTGGCCGTCGCGCTGGCGGCCCAGCGGCGCGCCTCGGTCGCGGCGCCGGTGGCGCCGGCCTGGCAGCCGGAATGGGACGAACCGCAACGTCACGCCGCCTGAGCGGCGCAACGGAAGAGGGCGTCGCTCCGGCGGCGCCCTTCTTCACGATCCCGCGCGGTAGCGGAAGGCGCGCGAGCGCGCGCTGGTCTCGTACAACTCGATGAACAACAAGCCGCGCAACACCATGGTGAAGTAAATCAGCAGATACACGAGCGCGTCCTGGAGCAGCGCCAGCAGGCCGAAGACGGGGATCTGCGCGACCCCATAGATGACGGCCACGGCGACGAGGGTCGGCGGGAACCACTCGATCCAGTTGTTGCCGACGAAGGTGTAGCTCTCCGAGAGCAAGCCGAGCGACGTGGCGTGGCCGACGTAGATCAGCTCGGGAACCGCGTTGAGGAAGACCAACAGCAACAGGTTCAGGCAGAGCAAGTAGACCTCTCCCTGCTCGACGGACATCGCCAACGGCTGAACGACGAAGGCGATCATCCACAGGATGAACATCACGCCGATGACCTCGTTGAGGTAGGCGGTGAAGCTGCGCTTGAAGTCGTCGAGGGTCACCCGCGTCGTCCGCACCATCATCTCGACCAAATAAAGGAACGAGCCGCAGCAGGCGGCGCGCAGCAGGCTGAGCAGCAGACCGCCGACGAGCCCCATCGGCCCGTACAGCAGCCCGACGCTGGCGAGCCCGAGCTCGGCGCCCGTCATCATGGCCCAATAGACGAAGATGCTGGCGCAAACGGGCCAGTTGCGCCCGGTCAGCGTCACGGCGCGGGTCAACACGCTGCGGTACAGGCGCAAAGTCACGAGGATCCAATTCAAGCGGCGTCTCCTGCGCCCGAGGTTGAATCAGAGTCGGACACGTCGGACAAGTCGGACAGGTCGGACAGGTCGGACTTGTTGCAAGGAGCCCAGGCTGCGTCTAGGGTTGCGGCTTTGCGTGGACGCCGCCATGAACCAGTGGACCATTGACGCCGGAGACCAGGATTTCGAGACCAAGGTGCTCGATCGTTCGAGCGAAGTGCCGATGGTCCTCGACTTCTGGGCCCCGTGGTGCGGGCCCTGCCGTACGCTTGGGCCGATGCTCGAGCGATTGGCGGAGGAACATGCCGGCGCCTTCGTCGTCGCCAAGATCAACGTCGACGAAAACCCGGTCCTGGCGCAATCGTTTCAGGTGCAGAGCATTCCCATGCTCCTCGGCCTGCGCGATCGCCACATCGTCGCCAAGGCCGTCGGTGCCTTGCCCGAAGCTGATCTGCGGCGCTTCTTGCAGCAAGTCTTACCCACCGAGTCGGAGAGTCTGGCGGCTGCCGCGGTGGCCTTGCGCGACCAAGGCGACTTGGCCGGGGCGGAGGCGATGTTGCGTCGCGCCGTGGAAATCGACCCGCGCTGCGACGCGGCGCTCTACGGCTTGGCGGAATTGATGGCGGATCGCGGTGAACACGGTCCGGCTCTGGCCCTGCTCGGCCGTCTCCTGCCCGGGCCTTGGGGAGATCGCGGCGAACGCTTGGCCGCGGAGATTCGCTTGCGCACCGCCAGCGCCGGTGACGATGCCGACCTGCGACGCCGGGTCGAGGAGAATCCCGCCGACCTCGAGGCGCATCAGGCGTACGGCGAGGCGCTCGCCGCCCGCGGTGCGTACGCCGAGGCGCTGACCGTCTTTCTCGAATCGGTGCGACGTGATCGCGGCTTTCGCGATGGGGCGGCGCGCAAGGCGATGCTCGATGTCTTCGAGGTGCTCGGTCCGGACCATGAGTTGGTCGGCAAGTACCGCAGTGCCTTGGCCCAGGTCCTCTTCAGCTGAAGACAGATTGGCGACGATGCCCCCACCTGCCGACGGCGCGACGGCGCCGACCATGATTGCGGACGTTTTCCGCCTGATGCGGCCGTCGCAGTGGACGAAGAACGCCATCGTCTTCGCGGCGTTGTTGTTCTCGAAGCATTTGTTCCAGCTCGACGACGTGCTGCTCGTGCTCGGCGCGTTTGCGGCGTTTTGTCTCGTCGCCAGCGGTGCCTACGTGATGAACGACCTGCGCGACTGCGAGCGCGACCGGCAGCATCCGAGCAAACGCTTGCGGCCATTGCCGTCCGGGCGGGTGGGTCGGACCACTGCTTTGTTCTTGTCGGGCGGCTTGATGGTGAGCGGACTGCTCGTCGCGGCGCCGCTCGGGCAAGGGTTCTTCGTGTTGCTGGCGAGCTATCTGGCGCTGCAGTTCGCCTATACGTACTGGCTCAAGGAATTGGTCATTCTCGACGTCATGGCGATCGCCGCCGGTTTCGTCATCCGCGCCGCCGCCGGCGGAGTGGTGATCGCCGTGCCGGTATCGCCGTGGTTGATCATCTGCACGTTCTTGCTGATGTTGTTTCTCGGCTTCGCCAAGCGACGCCATGAGCTGACGCTCCTGGAGAGCAAGGCGACGGATCATCGCGCCAGTCTGCAGGAGTACAGCCCGTACTTCCTCGACCAGATGATTTCGGTAGTGACGGCGTCGACCGTCGTCGCCTACGCCATCTACACGGTGTCGCCCGAGGTGCAGGAGAAGCTCGGCACCGAGCTGCTCTACCTGACGATCCCCTTCGTGCTGTTCGGCATCTTTCGCTACCTGTACCTGGTGCACCGTCGCGAAGAGGGCGGCAATCCGACGCAGATCCTGCTGAGCGATCGCCCCTTGATGGTCGACGTGCTGCTGTGGGTCCTCACCTCGGCCTTGCTCCTCTACATCTGAAACAAGCCGATCGATTGCGCGCCACGCGCCACCGATCGAGACGCGGAGCCAAGGTCGATGCCCCCGACTCCGCGTCGCGGCGTGTCTGCGTTGCGGACGGTGGTCAGTTGATCTGGTACGTGGCGCGCAGCGAGATTTGGTCGCGGTCTTTGTAGAAGCCGATGCCCTGGTATTCGCCGCCGATGGTCACCAGCTTGGCGGTGAACATGAGCGAGTCGTTCATGCGGTAGCGCACCTCGGGGAAGGCGGCCCAGGTGCCGCGGCTGTGCAGGATGGTGGTGACGGCGGCGAAGATCTTGCCGTGCATCCATTGGGTTTCGAGGTGTGCGTTCCAGAAGGCTTCGACGGCCTTGACGTCGACGAAGTCGGTTGCCTGTGTTCCGAGGCCGCCTGGTTTGCGTTGGCCGGCGAAACGGAAATCCTTCCGGTCGGTTTCGTCGAGATTGTATTGGCCGACGACGGCGGTCGAGATGAGGAAGCTGTTCGACGGGTTGAGCGGGCGGAAGAAGAAGAAGCGGTCGAGCCCGAATTCCCAGCGAAAAATGTCCGCCTTGGGCACGGTGCCCTCGAAGAAGACGACGTCGAGGCCCGGGTCGACGTTGGGATCGCCCGAGGCGCCGAGGCTGAGTTCGGGGATGAAGCCCGGTTCGTTCTCGAAGTACTCGACTTCGGCGCGCAGGATGCTGTCGATGGGCTCGACGAAGAACGAGTCGGCGATGCCGTAGACGGTGGTCAGCTCGTGCACGGTTTCGGTGGTGAACAAGCGCGTTGGTTGGCCGTTGGAGCGCAGGATACGCGCCGACCCGAGCGAGTGCGCCACCGGTTGGCTCGGGAAGTGCGTGTACATCCAGACGCTCAGCGTATGGTCGCGCGCGACGACCGATTGCAGTCGCACCCCGTAGCGACTGTTCGACATCTTCTTTTCCGGGAGATGGTCGAACAGCACGAACTGAATGTCGCCGTTCAGCTGGCGGATGATGCTCTGCGGATCGAGGCCGCGTGGCGAATATGGCGCGGCGGTCAGGGGCGGCACGATGCCGGTTTCGTTGTCGATGGAGCCGGGGACCCAGTAGGCTTCGAGGACGCCGCTGGCGAAGGGGCCGATTTCGTCGAAGAGGTTGTAGCTGGCGCGCACCGTCCACAGCGGGATGCGAGCCTCGTCGAGGTCGACGAAGGCGCCAGGGGCGCCGGCACTGATGTCGAAGGGGTTGTTCTGATCGAGCAGCGCGATGGTATCGGCCTCGCCCCAGGAAATCGCTTGGCGGCCGACGCGCAGGAAGACCGGTCCGCGGCTGTAATTGAAGTACAGCTCGTTGATGCGTTCTTGGCTGGCGAAGATGTTGCGCGGATTCTGGACCTTGTGGTCGGGGAAGAGCTGCTCGAGGCTCGAGTAGGCGACGACCGGGTTGCCGTTGCCGCCGGCATCGAGGACGCAGAGGCCGGGGAAGTTCTGCGGATCGCTGGGTCGGGCGCCGACGCGAGCCGGGCAGTTGAAGTTCTCGCCCCTCAGGTAGAAGGCGCCGTCGGCTTGAGGATCGGGATAGTTCGGGTTGAGAGCCTTGCGCGCCCGTTCGAATTGGCTGGTGCCGTAGTCGTAGATGCCGTCGTAGAAGCCCCAGCCGGCGATGCGGAAGCTGAAGTCGTCGGGTTTGAGCCAGCCGAGGCCGGCGTTGCTCATCCAGCGCGTGTATTTGGTCAGGCGCGCGTCGAGTTCGGGGTTGTAGAAGTTGCGATGCTGAACCAGCTGGCCCGCTTGGACGCTCGGGGTGGTGTCGGTACCCGAGTCTTCGATGCGGATGCTGGCCTGGCTGTAGATGCGCGCGCGCAAGGCGACGTTGCGTTCCTTGTCGAGGTAAATCGCGGCTGCCGGTCGAACCATGGCGGTCGCGACGATGGCCACGACGATTGCCACGCACACACGCGTCCCGAGGATCCTCATGACGCCCCCTTTCGGTTGCAAGCTTGGGGCTTCTAGTCTTGCGTCGCGAGAGCTGTCAAGGCGCCGATCGGGCTTCGTGCCGCGACCCTACTTGCGCTACGAAAAAACTTGACAATAATCCTAACTAAGTCGAAGCGGATCGTCGCCCAACGCCGGCCGTGTGCCGGTGAGAAAGGAACGTCTCATGCATCGCTTCTCGCGACTCTCCTCGTGGCTCTTGTTGGTCGCACTCTTGACGTGCGGCCCCAGCCTCGGCCTCGCGGCCGAGTCCCCCGTCGATCTCAACCGCGCCACCGCCGAGCAGCTCGAAGGGCTCGACGGCATCGGCGCCGCCAAGGCCCGCGCCATCATCGAGTTCCGTGAGGCCAACGGCCCGTTCGCCAGCGTCGACGATCTGCTCCAAGTGCGCGGCATCGGCGACAAGCTGCTCGCGGCGCTCAAGCCGCAAGTCACCGTCGGCGCCGCTCCGGCGCCGGCGGCCAACCCGAAACGCTGACCCAACCCGACGATCCGCTTCGACTCAGCCTCAGCCTAAGCCTAAGCCTCAGCCTCAGCCTCAGCCTAAGCCGGCACGGCGCGCCGTGCCGGCTTAGCCTACCGCCATCAAGGCACCGCGGGTGTGCTCGTGTCGATGACGAACTTGAACGTCGTCGCGATGTCCCCGAGCGGAAGGATGTCGAGCGCCGGGAAACCGCCGCCAAAAACCATGCCGCTGATGTCGTCGGCACTGTCGAGCGCAGCACAGCTGATGCCGTTCCCGTCCGTTTGCGCCAGGCATGGTGCGATGCCGCAGGTCGCGCCCGGCCCCAACTTGGTGCCGACGTAGTTGTTGAGGTCGTAGACGCTCACGGCGTTGGTGCCGGTGCTGAGTAGGACCGGTACGGCCGCCGGTGGCTCCGAGGGCGTGTCGTCGCTCGTGCACGGCAGCTTGTCCGGGCCGAACTCCGAAGTCGGTAGCTGGGCGATCGCCAGCGGCATCACGACCACCATGTCGCCGCTACCGAAGGTACCCGAGATCGTCGTCTTGATGCCGCTGTTGCAGGCGTCGTGCTGTTGCGGCGTGGTGTCGGTCGAGCCGTTCGAACAGTACGAGCAGCCCGTGCCGCCCGGGCAATCGTCCACGGTCGTGCACACCAGCTGATCGCGACTACCACCGGAGCAGGTCTTCGTTCCCTCCAAACACGGAAAGTCGGAGGCGCCTGCCGGTGTCGTTTGGGGTTGGTTGCACGTCGGGTCGTCGGCGATGCCGCTGAAGCCGACCCCACTGTTGCCCGCGGCGCCGGGCTTGGTGTTGTGGTCTTGCTCGAGGGCAATGTCGAGCCCTGGTTCGCCGCCGTCGCAGTCGACGTAGCCCACACCGTCGCCGGCCGCCGTGATGCAGGCGACGAAGTCGGCCAGCGTCACGGGCGCCGGTGGTAGGAAAAACGAATCGGCGTCGATCGTGACTTGCCGCACGCCGTCGGCGTCGGATACCGGATCGATGGTCATCGAAAAGCTCGGGCCGACACACGTCGACCCGGACGGGCACTCGGCATCGCTGGTACAGGTGACGTCGCCGTTGAGGGACGCGGTAGTCGGCGATACCCGCGGATAACAGATGCCGTTGGGCTGGATAGCTACCTTGATCGAACCGCTTTGGATGATCGCGCATGAACCTCGTGGGTTACTCCCGGCAAAGCTGGCGCGACATTCGGTGCAGTTGTTGAGGCTCGTGCACGAGTTCCCGTGGAACGGGCCGCCGACGCAGGTCTTGGTGCCGCCACAGACTCCCGTCGTACAGGTGCTCCCCGGGCAGGCGGGATTGCTGGCGCATTTCTTGCCGGCGTTGCTGCCCCCGGCGCAGACGCCACAGTCGGCCGTCGTGCCGCAGGCCGTGCCGACCTTGGGCCCGGTCGTACACGTGCCACGACAGTTGCCGGTGCTGCCGCCGGGCACCTCCAGCGTGACGTCGAGTTCGATCGGCGGCAGCGGCACCGTGGCGGTCGCCGTGCCGGTGATGGTCGGCGTGGCGGTGATCGTCGGCGTCGCCGTGATGGTGGGCGTCGGCGTGATCGTGCTCGTCGAAGTCGGCGTGTTCGTCGGCGCCGGTGTCGCAGTGTCCGTCGGCGTCGGGGTGATGCTCGGCGTGGCGGTGATGGTCGGCGTCGGGGTGATGGTCGGCGTCGAGGTCGGCGTCGGCGATGGCCCGGTCTCGAGCTGGCACGCCTGGTTGCACCCGTCGCCGTTGTTGCGGTTGCCGTCGTCGCACTGCTCCCAGAAGATGTCGACGACGCTGTTGCCGCAGGTGCTCTTGCGGCAGACCAGCAACAGGCTGTCGCCGTCCTTGCGGCCGCGATCGCTGGCGTCGGTGGAAACCATGCGGATGCGCTTGCTGCCGGTGACGTAGACGTTACTGTCGTTGGTCTTCTGCGGCACGATCAAGTCGATCGGTCCCTTGCACTGGTTGAGGGTCGTGTTCGGCGTGCCGGCGCGATGCACCGTGCGGTTGCGGATCAGGCTGACGCCGAAATCATCCGCGGCGCCGTTGAAGAGGCCCTCGACCGCCAACAGGTTGGCGATGTCGGCCGCGTCCTTGGTCGTCGCATCGGCGCTCGGGCGTTCGAGCTCGAACGTCGCCAGGCCCTGGCTCGCGTCGCACTTCGGCAAGCGCGGATCCTGGTTGTTGATGCACATCTCCACGCGGAACGTGCAGCTGTGGTTGTTCAGATCCGCATCGTAGTCGCAACGGGGATCGCCCTCGTAGCAGATGATGCGCGAGCGCTGGATGCCGCGCCGGGTGTCGGCCACCGGTTGGCCGTCGCGCAGGCGTTTCGGCATCGGGGTGAAGCGCATCTCGACCCGGCACTCGGTGGCGGCCGAGCTGCCCTCGCCGGTGGCGCACGTGTTGTCGGGCAGGGCTTGGGTGCACTGTGCCTCGGCCTCGACTACCGCCAAGGGCAGCAGCAGCAGGCAGGCAACCAGCGTTCGGCGAAGCGGATCGATCATGTGCATCGTATTCTCCCGGGCGATCGCGCCGCAGCGGTCGTCACCCTCGTGTCGGCTCATGGCTAGCCCGAGGCTAGGCGACGGTAGCTGGTTTTAGAAGCGAAAACTGCGACGGCCGGTCGCCGCCTCACTCGCTCGCGGTCGCCGGTAGCGGCACACAGAAATAGAAAAACGCCGCGGCCAGTGCCGGCATGCAGGCGACCCCGGTGAACATGACCCGGTGGCCGAAGGCCTCCGCCACCGCGCCGCAAAGGAAGGCGCTGCCGGTGACGCCGAAGTTGAAGGCCCCGTTGAACAATGCCTGGGCCCGGCCGAGGTTGTGGCTGCCGCTGATGTCGACGACGAAGGCGTGCAACGTCGGATAGGCGATACCCTGCGCCAGCCCGAAGAGGCCGCCGAAGGCCGCCAACATGCCGCTCGAACGCGCTTGGCCGACGCCGAGGATGGCGAGCGCCAACACCAGCAACGCCGGCACCACCACCCGCTTGCGGCCGAAGCGGTCCGACAAGCCGGCGCCGACGAAACGCACCAGCACGGCGGTCGCGGTGTAACTAGCGAAAAACGCGCCGACCCGCCCCAGGTTCGCCAAGCCGACGAAGGTGGGCACGAAGGTGATGACGCTGCCGAAGCCGATGGCGCCGAGCCACGTCGTCACTGCCAGGCGCCAATGCACGGGGGTCAGCCGCTCGCCGTCGCCCGCCGCATCGCTCGCCCGCGGCGCCGGCCGGAGGTCCGGCAACGTCGTCGCCAGCAGCATAGCGGCACTGCTCCAACCCACCGCCGCGATGAAAAGCGCCTGGAAGCCGTGGCGGCGAATCAGCTCCTCTCCGAGACCCGGTGCGATGGCGTGCGTCAGCAGAGTCGACAATCCGAATAGGCCGAGCGACTTGGCGCGCGTTTCCGTCGGTGCCAGCGCCGCGGCATAGGTGGTGGCGGCGGTGAAGGCCGCGGCGAAGCTGGCCCCCTGCAGAATACGCAGGGCGAAGAGCAGCGGTCCGACCCGATCGACCAGCGGGTAGAGCGCCGCGGCCAGGGTCATGCCGGCGCATCCCGCCAACAGAAACCGCTTGCGGCCGAAGCGGTCGAGGTACACTGCGATCCAGGGCAGGGCCGAGAGGGTCGCCAGACCGAGGCTGCCCATGGCCGCGCCGACGACACGCTCGCTGCCCCCGAGGGCACGGATGTGCAGCGGCAACAGGAAGAACGAAGCGAAGTTCAGGAAGAAGAGGAAGTTGGTGAGGGTGACCCGCACGAACGGGCCACGCAGCGCCGCGAGGTTCATCGGCAGCGCCGCAATCGTCGCGCCGCCGGCTCAGCCGAGGACGAGGGCCAACTGCTCGAGCAACTCGCGCTGCACGTGCTCCGGCACGTCCTGGTCGCTCAAACGGGTCAGATCGCTGCGGTACCAGCCGCAGTCGCGCACGTAGTAGTAGGCGAATACCGGGTCGTAGGCGATGCAGGCGGTGAGGGCGAAGTTGCCGCTACGGGTGGCGATCACGGTGTGGTCTTCGGCCAGATAGAAGCGTGCGTCGTGCATCGCCCTGAACAGGTTGATGCGCAATCCCATGTAGCGCCGTAGGCACGAGCCACGGGCTTCGAGGGAGTACTCGCTCATGATCAACGGCCCATTTCCCAAAGCGGCATCGAATTGGTCTCGGAGAACCCGTATGCTACCGGTCGAATCAAGTGAACACAAGGAAACTTCTCGCCGCGAAAGGATGTCGATGAGCTCCGATCTCGTCCCCCGCGAACCGGTCCGCTTCTTCCTCGACCGCTTCGGCCTGTCCGAAGGCGCGCTCGAGTCCACCGTCGGCGAAGCCCTCGCCCGGCGGGCCGACTTCGCCGACCTCTACTTCGAATTCCGCACCGCCGAGGCGCTCGGCCTCGAGGACGGCATCGTCAAGACCGCCAATCGCCACGTCTCGCAGGGCGTCGGCGTGCGCGTCGTCGCCGGCGACAAGACGGGTTACGCCTACTCCGACGACGTCAGCGTCGACAGCCTGGCCGTCGCTGGTCGCACCGCCCGCGCCATCGCCGCCGAGGGCGGCAGCCCGACGCCGATGCGCATCGATCCGCGCGCGCCGCAGCACGATCTCTACCGCCTGCCGCAACCGCCGATCGCCGCCGACCTCGCCGCCAAGATCGATTTGCTGTCGCGCATCGACGTCGCGGCGCGCCGCCACGACCCGCGTATCCGCAATGTCTTCGCCTCGATCGGCGTCGAGCACAAAGTGGTGCTCGTCGTGCGCTCCGACGGGGTCGTCGTCGGCGACGTCCAGCCGCTGCTCCGCCTCAACGTCACCTGCATCGCCGAGGAGAACGGGCAGCGCCAACAAGGTGGCGCCGGCACCGGCGGCCGCGTCGGCTTCGATTTCCTGCTCGACGACGATCGCTGGCTGCGGTTCACCCGCGAGGCCGCCGATCAGGCGCTGCGCAACCTGCAAGCGACCGATGCTCCGGCCGGCACGATGAAGGTCGTCCTCGGTCCCGGCTGGCCCGGGGTGCTGCTGCACGAGGCCATCGGGCACGGTCTCGAAGGCGACTTCAACCGCAAGAAGACCTCGGCCTTCAGCGACCTCATGGGCCAGCAGGTCGCCTCCGAACTGTGCACCGTCGTCGACGACGGTACCCTCGCCAACCGGCGCGGTTCGCTCAATGTCGACGACGAAGGCACGCCCACCGGCCGCACGGTGCTCATCGAAAAGGGCATCCTGCGCGGCTATCTCCAGGACCGCCTCAACTCGCGCCTCATGGGCGTCGCCCCCACCGGCAACGGCCGACGCGAGAGCTTCGCCCACATGCCCATGCCGCGCATGACCAATACCTTCATGCTCGCCGGCGAATCCGACCCGCAGGACATCATCCGGTCGGTCGACCGCGGCCTCTACGCCGCCTACTTCGGTGGCGGCCAGGTCGACATCACCAGCGGCAAGTTCGTTTTCTCGGCCAGCGAGGCCTACCTCATCGAAGACGGCAAGCTGACCCGCCCGGTGAAGGGCGCCACGTTGATCGGCAACGGCCCCGATGTGCTCAGGCGCATCAGCATGGTCGGCAACGACCTCGCCCTCGACGAGGGCATCGGCACCTGCGGCAAGGACGGGCAGTCGGTGCCGGTCGGCGTCGGCCTGCCTACCGTGCGTATCGACGGGCTCACCGTTGGCGGCACCGCGGCGTGAGGAGGGGATGATGAGTCTGCGCTTGGAAGAAGTTGCCGAACAGTTGTTGTCCGCCGCGCGCCGGCACGGCGCCAGTGCCGCCGATGTCGTCGTCGTCGAGGGCGACACCCTCGATGTCGGGGTCCGCCTCGGCGAAATCGAAACCCTCAAACAAGCGCGCGAGAAACGCCTCGGGCTGCGCGTTTTTCACGGCGCCCGCAGCGCCATTTGCTCGACGGCCGACATCGCCCCGGACGCCCTCGAACGGCTGGCCGAGGAAACCTGCGCCCTGGCGCGCGTCACCGCCGAGGATCCGTTTGCCGGCCTGCTCGAACCGGAGCCGGTTCAAGTGCCGGCCGACCTCGATCTCTACGACGCCGACATCGCCGAGGTGCGGGCCGAGCAGGCCATCGAGTGGGCGCGGGCGGCGGAGGCGGCGGCGCGCGGCGCCGATCCGCGCATCACCAACTCCGACGGCGGCGAGGCCCATACCTCGACCAGCCGCATCTTTTACGCCTCGAGCACGGGTTTCGCCGGCGGCTACCGCAGTTCGTCGGTGTCGCTATCGGCGGTGCCGATCGCCTCCGACGGCAAGGCCATGCAGCGCGATTACTGGTATTCGGCCAAGCGTCGCCTGCGCGATCTCGAGGCGCCCGAGGCCATCGGCGCCCGCGCCGCGGCCCGTGCCTTGCGCCGTCTCGGCGGCCGCCAGGTGGCGACCTGCGAGGTCCCGGTGGTGTTCGATCCGGAAATGGCCTCCGGCCTGCTGCGGCACCTCGCCGGCGCCGTCTCGGGCGATGCCATCTACAAAGGAACCTCCTTCCTCGCCGACAAGCTGACGCAGCGCATCGCTCCCGAAGGCTTCACCGTCGTCGACGACGGCACCTTGCCCGCCGCCCTCGGCTCGAAGCCGTTCGACGCCGAAGGGCTGCGCACCCGCCGCAACGTCGTCGTCGACCGCGGCGTGCTGCAATTGTTCCTGTGCGACGGATATGCCGGCCGCAAACTCGACCGGCCGAGCACCGCCAACGCCGCCCGCTCCGTCGGCTCGGCGCCGCACGTGGCGACCACCAACTTCTACCTCGAAGCGGGGACCCTCACGCCGGAGGAGATCATCGCGTCGGTGCCCAACGGGCTGTACGTCACCGAACTCATCGGCTTCGGCGTCAACCCGACCACCGGCGACTACTCACGCGGCGCCAGCGGCATGTGGATCGAAAACGGCGAACTCGCGTATCCCGTCGAGGAGATCACCGTCGCCGGCAATCTGTTGCAGATGTATGCCGGCATCGAGGCCATCGGTAACGATCTCGACTTGCGCGGTGCGGTGCGCGCGCCGACGCTGAAGATCGGGCGCATGATGGTCGCCGGTCGCTGATGCAGCGGGCGCCCGTCGCCGAAGGCCTGGCGCTGCTGGGTTTGACCTTCCCGCTGGCCTACGGCCTCGGCATCTCGACCCTCTGGCTCGTGGTGCCGGTGCTGTGGCTCAGCTGGGCCGACCGGCCTCTCTCCGACTACGCCCTCGGGCGCGGCGATGCCGGTACGCTCGCCCTGCACCTGGCCATGGTCGGCGGAGTGTTCGTGCCCTACGCCGTCGGCCATGTGCTGCTGGCGCAGTGGTGGCTCGGTGCGTCGTTCGTGCCGACCCTGCCGGAGGGGCTGGCGGTGATGGCGCTCGAGCAGTTTTGGCTCATCGCCCTGCCGGAAGAGGTGTTTTTCCGCGGCTACCTACAGTCGCAGCTCGACAAGGCGAGCGACCGCCGCTGGCGGGTGCTCGGCGTCGAGGTCGGCATCGGCTTGCCGCTGGCGGCGCTCTTGTTCGGCGCCTGTCACGTATTCAATGGAGGGCCGGCGCGCCTGGTGACGTTCTTCCCCGGCCTCTGGTACGGCTGGTTGCGCGCCCGCACCGGCAACGTCTGGGTGCCGGCGCTGTACCACGCCGTCAGCAACCTGCTGATGAGCACGGTGCTGCGCAGCCTCGTCTGATTCGTCCGACCCGTCCGACCCGTCCGACCCGTCCGACCTGTCGGACCTGTCAGACAGGTCGGACTTGTCAGACAGTTCGGACGCTCCGCTGCAGCCACTCCAGGTAGGGCTGCGACCCCGCCGTCACCGGCAGGGCGATGATCTCCGGCGTATCGTAGGAATGCAGCGCCCGCACCCAGGCCTCGATCGACTCGAACAGGGCGGCGTTCGACTTGATCAGCAGCAGCCACTCCTCCTCGTCGTGCACCTCGTCCTGCCAGCGGTAGATCGAGCGCACCGGACCGACCAGCTGGACGCACGCCGCCAGCTTTTCGCCGACCAGCGAGCTGGCGATCATCTCCGCCTCTTCGCCGTTGCCGGCGGTCACCAAGACCACGATTTCGCCCTCGGCCATCGACTCACCTCGTCTCGGCGCGATAGCGGGCTCGCCGGACGTTGACAAGCAGCGGCGCATCCTCTAAAGCCTGCGATTCCTCTAGAGGAGATCACGACATGGCCTACGCAGTCATTCGCACCGGCGGTAAGCAGTACCGCGTCGCCCCTGGCGATATCATTCGCGTCGAGAAGCTCGACGGAGAGCCGGGAGCGGAAGTTTCGTTCGACGAGGTCCTCGCCACGCGCGATGGGGACTCGCTCCAACTCGGCAATCCAGTCCTCGCCGGCGCCCGCGTCACGGGTCACGTCGTGCAGCAGGGCAAAGAACGCAAGATCTTGGTCTACAAGAAGAAGCGACGCAAGAACTACCGTCGTCGCCAGGGCCATCGGCAGGCTTTCACGGCCGTGCGCGTGGCCGAAATCATCGCGGGGGCATGAGCCATGGCACACAAAAAAGGGCAGGGCAGCAGCCGTAACGGACGCGACAGCGCCGGTCAGCGCCGCGGCATCAAGTTGTTCGGCGGCCAAGTGGCGCGCGCCGGCAACATCATCGTGCGCCAGCTCGGCACGCGCATCTACCCGGGCAAGAACGTCGGCATGGGCCGCGACTTCACGCTGTTCGCGCTGGTCGACGGCACCATCCAGTACGCCCGTCTCGGTCGCGATCGCCGTCAGGTCTCGGTCGAGCCTGTCGCCCAGCAGTAAGCGCTGCGCCGCGCCGCGCGGCGAGTCTCGCGGGTGCGGACACGCCGCAAGCGTCGTGTCCGCCGCCTGAGCGTGCCGCCATGAAGTTCATCGACGAAGCTGCTGTCGAAGTGCATGCGGGCGATGGCGGCGACGGCTGCATCGCCTTCTTGCGCGAAAAGTACCGCCCCAAGGGCGGCCCCTCCGGCGGCGACGGCGGTGATGGCGGCGACGTCATCTTCCTCGTCGACCCCAATCTCTCCACTCTCTACGACTTCAAACACCAGCCCCTGTTGCGCGCCCAACGCGGCGAGCCGGGGCGGGGCAAGCAGCAGTACGGACGTCGCGGCCTCGATCGCGAAATCCGCGTGCCGCAGGGCACCCTCATCTACGATGCCGAGGACGGTTCGCTCGTCGCCGACCTGAAGGTCGCCGGCGACCGCGTCGTCGTTGCCCGCGGCGGCAAGGGTGGCCTCGGCAACATGCACTTCGCCACCTCGACGAATCAGGCGCCGCGCCGCGCCTACCCAGGCACCCCCGGGGAGCGTCGTCGGTTGCGTCTCGAACTGCGTCTGCTCGCCGACATCGGCATCGTCGGCTTCCCCAGCGTCGGCAAGTCGAGCTTCATTGCCCGTGTTTCCGCGGCCCGGCCGAAAGTCGCCGAGTACCCGTTCACCACCCTCGTACCCAATCTCGGTGTCGTCCGCCTCGGCGACGAAGAGAGCTTCGTCTTGGCGGACATCCCGGGTCTGATCGAAGGGGCGCACGAGGGCGCCGGCCTCGGGGATCGCTTTCTGCGTCACGTCGGACGCACGCTGCTGCTGATCCACATGCTCGACATCAGCGGCCTCAGCGGGCGCGAGCCGTTACACGATTACGACGTCATCAACGCCGAACTGAGCCAGTTCGACGGCGCCTTGGCGAGCAAGCCGCAGATTCTGGTCGCCAACAAGCTCGACCTCGCCGAGGCGCGCGAGGCGCTGCCCGAGTTGCAGCGCGCCTTCGCCGAACGTGGCATCGTATTGCACGCCGTCTCGGCGGCCACGGGGGAGGGCATCCCCGAGTTGTTGCGGGTGGTGTGGGAGCGTTTCAGCGCTCTCAAGCGTGAGCGCGCGGCGCAGGCCGCGGCGGAGGCCGCCACCGCAGAGGACGAGCAGGTGCCGGCGTGAGTCGCCAGCTGGAGCACAAACGGCCGCTCGTCCAACGCCTGCGGCGCGCCGTCCTCAAGGTCGGCAGCAGTATCCTGTCGGACGATAACGGCATCCGACGCGAACGGATCGCCAGCTTGGTCGAGGAGATCGCCGCCCTCCACGGCCGTGGTCTCGAGGTGTTGTTGGTCACCTCGGGCGCGGTGGCGGCGGGTGTGGCGCGGCTCGGATTGAAGAGTCGTCCGCGCACCGTGCCGCAGCGGCAAGCCGCGGCGGCGGTCGGTCAGATCGGGCTGATGGCGCTGTACGACGAGCGCTTCGGTGCCGCCGGCATCCAGGTGGCGCAAATTCTGCTGACCCACGACGACCTCGCCAGCCGCAAGCGTTATCTCAACGCCAAGCACACCATCGAAACCCTACTGGCGGCACGCGTGCTGCCGATCGCCAACGAAAACGACACGGTCGTCACCAAGGAGCTGCTCAACTTCGGCGACAACGACAACTTGTCGGCGCTGATCGCCGGCTTGGTCGAGGCCGATCTGTTGGTGCTGTTGAGCGACGTCGCCGGCCTCTACACCAAGAACCCGCGTGAGCACGCCGACGCCGCATTGGTGACCTTGGTGACTGCGGAAGAGCGAGCCGGCGGCGGCTACGACATGCAGGGGCGCAGCGCGGTCGGCACCGGCGGCATGGCCTCGAAGTTTGCCGCCGCGGGCAAGGCCGCCGCCGCCGGCATCGCCACGGTCATCGCCGACGGTATGACGCCGGGGGTATTGCAGCGAGTCTTCGACGCCGACGTCGAGACCGGCACCTTGTTTTTGCCCGACGGCGACCGTCTGGCGCGCCGCAAGCATTGGATCGCGTATACGTTGAAGCCGAGCGGTACGCTGGTGCTCGACGCCGGCGCGGTGGAAGCCGTATTGCGCGGCGGCCGCAGCCTGTTGCCGTCGGGAGTGGTGCGGGTCGAAGGACGCTTCGACGATGGCGCCTGCGTGCGTTGTGTCGACGCCGAGGGTCGTGAGCTGGCGCGTGGTCTGGTGACCTACAGCGCCGTGGAGTTGGAGCGCATCAAGGGCCTGCGTTCAGCCGAGATCGAGCCGGCGCTGGGCTATCGCCGTACCGACGAAATCATCCACCGCGACGACCTCGTCCTCATCAGCGAGTAAAGCCGCATCACCCATCTCCGAAGCGCCGCGCCGCATCGCGAGCGAACGCGAGCACTTCATTGCACCTAGCGTGTGTCCACCGGAGCGCCGAGTTGCACTCGGCGAGCCCGGTGCAGCGCAAGATCCACGTGGCGCGAGAAAGTGCCCACCATCGCGCGCCCGGCGGCTCAACGACATTCCCCCGATCGACTCCGTGCCCGAAATCTCCGCGGTGAATCCTTTCCCGTGACCGCAGCTGCGCCTGCCCAGAGCCAACGGCGAGTCGCACGAGAACCGGTTCGCACCTCCGAATCCGTTCGCGGGTTCATCCGGCGATCGGTTTTGCAGTGCCAAACCGATCGGCGGGTGAACGGATGAACGGTTTTGCGAGTGCAAATCGGTTTTCGGTTCAACCGAGGAACGATTTTGCCATCTCAAATCGGTTTTCGGTTCAACGGAAGAACGGTTTTGTCATGCCAAATCGGTTCTCCGCTCAACGGACGAACGGTTTTGCGATGTCGAATCGGTTCCCGGGCCAACGGAAGACTGGTTTCGGGCGCTCGACCCGGTCGGGTGTCGCACCGCCGCACGCGATTACCACAAGACGGTCTACAACATTTGCAATGGCAGCTGCCGCCTAACTCATTGCCGTCAACTGCCCCAAAACGAAGGCCATTGCGCTCGCTGCCCCGCTCGCTGGTCTACGGTTCGCTCAGGAAGTCGCGGATGGCCAGCGCGAAGTCGCGCCTGGTGGGCACCGTCATATGGTTGCCGGGCACCTCGACGAAGCGGCCGTCGCGAAGGAGCTTCGCCAGCTCGGCGCCCGATCCGTTGTCGCGGTCGTCCTTGCCGCAGAGCACGAGCGTCGGCGTGGTGATGGCCGCCAGCTCCTCCACCTTCGTCTGCACCAGCGAGCGCAGCAGGCAAGTGGCGGCATCCGGATCCACACCGTTGCTCTTCAGGAACTGCCCGGCCAGCCATTCCGGCGTGCCAGGCTTCGCGGTGTGGCGCGTCGCGATGGCGCGCAGGAAGAACTCGACCCGCGCGCCCGAGTGCACGATGCCTTCCGTGCCCATGCCGGACAGCACGAGGCGCCGCGGCGCAAGGCCGCGCACCACCAGGCGTACCGCCGTGCGGGCGCCCAGCGAATAGCCGGCGAGGTCGAAGTCGCCGAGGCCGAGGTGCGCCACGAGGTGCTCGATGTCGCGCGCCAGCACGTCGGCCGGCCAGGCCGCGGCGTCGCGAGGGGAGTCGCTGTGCCCGTGGCCGCGGAAGTCGGGCAGGATCGCGCGGAAGCCGGCGTCGGCCAGCACGCCGGCCGTGCCGAAGTTCAGCCAGTTCAGGGCGGCGTGGCTGAACAGCCCGTGCAGCATGAGCACGGGGCGACCCTCCCCGACTTCGCGCCACGCGAGGGATGCGCCATCGAACGAGGACATGTGGTGGACGGGAACCTCTTCGCTCATGGGGCCGGAACGTAGCGTGCCCCGCGGGTTGCTGCACGCGGTGATGGGGGCGCGCCGCCGTGCGTGGCGGCGCAACGGTCCGGGGGCCGGCAGGGATGCGCCGTCGATCGGCTCTCGACACGGCTCGCCCGGGATGCTGAACTCCGCCTTCGCCAGGGCCGGAAGGAAACGTGCAGCCACGCCGCCCATCGCGGCGCCGGCGGACCGGGCAGCAGGTGCGGTCCAGGGATCGGACCGCGGCGTCGCCGACGCTGCCTTGCGTGTTTTCCCGAAATCGGATCGAGAAGGGGGCACTTCGATGAATTCCACGCGAATCAAGTTCGCGGCCAAGGTGGCCGCGATGTGCGGCGCGGTGCTGTCCGCGCAACTGTTCACGATGCCGTTGAAGTCGGTCTCAGCCGCGCCGAGCGCAGCCGCCCGTTGCGTAGCCGCGAAGCTGAACGCCAGTGGCAAGCGTTTCGCGTCCATCGCGAAGTGCCGCGCTAAAGCGGCACTGGCCGGCACGAGCGTCGACGCGGCCTGTGTGGCAAAGGCCGAGCAGAAGTTCTTCAATGCGTTCGCGAAGGCGGAAGCGTCGGGGGCCTGCGCGGTGAACGGCGACGCCACTACCGTGGACACGTATCTCGGCGAATGCTCGTCGCTGGTCGGCGACGACGTGGCCCGCGTGTGTGGCGACGGCGTGATCGCGCCGTCGGAAGACTGCGACGACGGCGACCCAGCCTCCGGCGACGGCTGCTCGGCATCGTGTGCGCCCGAGACGGGCTACGATTGCGCCGGCGAGCCGTCGAGCTGCCTGTCCACATGCTCCGACGGCATCGTCGCCAGCGACGAGCAGTGCGACGACGGCGATGCCAGTGACGGCGACGGCTGCGCGTCGGACTGCGTGCGCGAGACCGGCTGGACCTGCCCGGTGGGCAGCGGCCCGTCGGTCTGTTCGCCCATCTGCGGCGACGGACTGGTCCGCGGCACCGAGCTGTGCGACGACGACAACATCGATCCGGACGACGGGTGCTCGGCCTCCTGCGGCAGCGAGCCTGGGTGGGACTGCAGTGGGGAGCCGACGGTCTGCACCTGCGGCGTGGCGGCCTCTCTCACTCCCGCCTCCGGCATTCGCCTGCCGCAGCTCCTGCACCTGGATGCGGGGGCCTCGCTCAGCGGTTGCGGCCAGCCGCTGCAGTACTTTTGGACATGCACGTCGGGGACGAACACGGGATGCCCGGACTTCCTGCTGGCCGCCAACGCGAACGGGAACACGACTTCGGCGGCGGACTTCCAGCTCTACGAGGCCGACGTGGTGGACTTCTCCGTCACGGTCTGTCTGGCGGGAACGAGCGTCTGCGCCACGCAGTACCGGCAGTACTCCGTCGCCAGCCTATGACCCGAGATGGCTCGGCCGCGGGCCGGCCCCACGAACAGGGCCGGCCCCGGCGTCGCACGGCCGACGCTGCCGACGCGGGGGCCGCCTCTGTTGCGAGGCCTTCCTCGACTACCACGATTGGGAACTTCTGATCGAGGTCCGGCAGTCCATCCGCGTGCATCAGCGGCAAAAGCTTGCTGTTGGAACGCCGACAGCCTCGCCGGTCGAAGCCGGCGGTTACGGCGCGACCGCTTTGAAGTCTTCCCCGTCGTTCTTCTTCACGCCCGTGAGGGAGAATTCGCTCTGCCAGCAACCGGCCGGGGCGCTGACGTGCCACTGCACGATGACGTTGCTGTCGAGGTCCAAGGACTCGCTACCGCTGAGCGGCGTCGGCAGCGGCAGGCTCGCGCCCTTCGCGGATACCCGCAGCGAAGGTTTGCCGGCGTCGCCACCCTTGAAGGCGACCTTCAGCACTCCACTGCCGTTGCCGCTCTTGCTCTTGTAAGCCCAGCCCTTGTCGGAAACTAGCTTCCAACACGGCTTGTCGTCGCAAGTACCCTGAGCGTCCACTTCGAGCTCCATCGCCAGCGTAGGGATATCGGCACTCTCGTCGTAGAGGCAGAGAGTGTAGCGCGGTGTTCCGCTCACCGGATTGCCGAAATCCGCTTGTTCGCTCGTCAGCAGACCTTTCCCCCACTTCCACGAAAACTTGCGCTTTGTGGGATCGGAATCGTAGCTCAGCGCGACCGATCCCTTGCCGCCGTCGCGACAGGTCACGGGCGCCGCAGGGCAGCTCGTTCCGACCGCCGGTGTCGGCGAAGCAGACGCGGTCGGAGAAGCAGACGGTGTCAGAGTCGCGGTATCGGTCGGCGCGGCTGTCGGGGTGTCGGTCGCTGATGGGGTCGGCGTTTCGGTCGGCGTCGACGTCGCGGTGTGCGTCGCCGTCTCCGTTGGCGTCTCGGTGGCCGTTTGCGTCGCCGTCGCGGCCTCGGTCGGGGTCACGGTCGCGGTATGCGTCGGGGTCTCTGTGATGGTCGGAGTCGGCGTCTGCGTCGGGGTGGCGGTCCCAACGCAGTAGAGCGCATCGGCGCATTTAGGATCGAGGCAATCGATCAAAGTATCGCCGTCGTTGTCGGTCGAGTCGCCACAGATCTCTTCGATGGTCGTCAACCTCAGTGCGGTGGCCCCATAGTCGAGAGTGAAGCCCTTGCCGTTGCCGACGATCAATCCGTTGACCGTGGCAAAGGTACCCGTGCGCGACGGGAAGGTCATGATCTCGAAGGTGTCGCCGGCGTTTGGCACGAACGGCGAAATCACGCTCACGTTGAGAGTACCGTCGAGAGTGACGGGAGCAGTCCACGTCGTCTGGTCAAACTCCGTTCCCGCGATGAGGCCGCCGATCTCGACCGTGTATGTCGCAGCAGTGCCTTGGCCGTAACCGCCGGTCGACGTGAGCAAGCCTGGTGATGCACCGGGGCTCAGCGTGCCGCCGCTATTGACGACGTCCATCGTCAGCGATCCGGAGCCCGCGATCGTTCCGCCCTGCACGTTCACGGGACCCGTCGCGACGATGGAGCCACCGTTGATGCTGGTCGTCCCCGCCGTCTGCGAGTACGCGCCGCCGACGTTCAGGGTGCCGAGCGTCGCGGTAACGGTGCCGGAATTCTCGAAGGTCACCCCTGGGCCGACGGTGGTCGTGCCTGTATCGTTGCTGCGCTGGAGCACGCCGGCATTGTGGATTGCGGCGCTGGTGTCCCCGAAGTTGATCGACCCGGTGGTACCTTGAACCACGAGTACCCCGGCCGGTCCGATATGGAGTTCGCCGCCGACGCCGCCGACGCCCATGGTGAGGGTGTGAGAGAGCGTGCCGCCCGGCCCGTTGACGTTGAGCCTGCGCGCCAGCGTCGTCGAAAAGGCGATGGTGGCAGCCCCGTTGACCGTGAGATCCGCGCCACCCACGATCGAGCCACCATACCAGGTCAGCGCACCGCTCAGCGTCAGGTGATTGGCGCCCTGGAGAGTCCCGCCGTTGTGGATCCAGCTTGCGGCGCTGACGGTGGGGCTGCTGGTGTTGAGGCTCACCGTACCGCTGTTGAGGGTGACGTTGCCGAGCGTCGCCCCGCTGCCCGTGAAGTCGAAGGTTCCGCTATTGGTGAAGGTGACGCCGCCGATCACAGTGCCGCTCCCGGTGAAGGTATGGGTCCCGCCGTTGAACTCGATGGTCCGGCCCGTAGCATCGAAGGATCCTGCATGGGTGCCGCCGCCGCTCAGGATGAGACCGGAGGCATCCACGTCGACCGTGCCGCTGTTGTTGAACGCGACACCAGCACCGATCGCCACGCTGCCGGACGTATTCGACTTGACGAACGAACCGGCGTTGTTGATCACCCCGCTGACCGCGCCGAGGCTGATCGATGGGGACGGAAACTGTGCGCCGGAAACACTGAATGTCGTACCCGCCGCAATGTTGAGCACGCCACCGACACCGCTGCTGCCGAACACCAGGCTGCCTTGCGTGAAGTTGCCGGTGCCTTTGCTGTTCAGCGTTCGAGCGAGAGTTTTGCTCGCACTGCCGTTGATCGTCGACGCAGTGTTCACATTCGTGACACCGGTGCCGGCCATCGTGCCGCCGCTCCAGGTCAATGTTCCAATGTCTACCGTCCCCGAACCTTGCAGGGTCCCGCTGCTGAGCGTTACGGTTTCGAGGGTCGAGGTCGTTCCGTTGAAGTTCGCCGTGGCGCCGCTGAACGTCGAGCTGCCCGTGAGCGCGTTCCCGCCCGTGAAGGTATGAGTGCCGCCGCTGAACGTGACCATCGCTCCGGTGGCATCGAATGAACCGGAGTGCGTGCCGCTGGTGGGGAGCGTTAGCGAGCCGCTTTGTACATCCACCGTTCCGCTGTTGTGGAAGGCAATCCCGGACGCGAACGTCAGCGTCGCAGCGCCACCCGCCGTCGACTTGATGAAGGTTCCCGCGTTGTTCACCGTGCCGCCCGTCGACGCGAGAGTCCAACTCGCGGCATCCGCGGTAAACGTCGTCGCGCTCGCGATGTTGAGGGTGCCGCTGCTGAATCCAAGGTTTACCGAGGTGCCCGATGTTCCCGTGCCGTTGCTGTTCAGGGTACGCCCCAGGATCTTCGCCGTGCTCGTGGAGATCGAGAGCGTACCGTTGGCGTTCGTCGCGCCGGTACCACTCATCGTCCCGCCGGTCCACGACAGCGCACCGCTCACGTTGACGTCGTCGGCCCCGTTCAGCGTCCCACCGCTCTGCGTCAATCCGGCGATGCTCACCGACGGACTGCTGGTGCTGAAGTTCACCGTACCGCCGCTGAGCGTGATGGCGCTCAGAGTCGCGCTGGTACCGGTGAAGTTGGCGGTAGCGCCGCTGAAGTTGGCGGCACTCACCGATGCATTGCCGCTGAAGGTGTGAGTACCGGCGGTGAAGCTGAGGGTCGCGCCGGTACCGTCGAAGGAGCCGGTATGCGTTCCGCCGCCGCTGCCGAAAGTGATCGTGCCGGTTTGCGCGTCCACCACGCCGCCATTGTTGAAGACGACGTTGGCGTTGACGGCGGTGGTGCCGGTGCCCCCCGATTTCTGGAACGTTCCGCTGTTGTTTACGGTAGCGCTCACGGCGCTAAACGAGATAGATGCGTCGCCCTGGGTGTCGAGGACCGTGCCGCTCGCGATGTTGAGCACGCCGCCGTTGAAAGCCAGTGGGCCGCTCCCGGTCCAGATGGCGGATGCATTGCTGTTCAACGTTCGCCCAAGACTCTTGGACCCGACACCGCTCATGGTCCAGGCCCCGTTGGCGTTGGTCGTGCCGGTGCCGCTCATGAGGCCGCCAGACCAAGCCAACGCTCCGGATACATGGAGAGTGGCGGAGCCGGACAGTGTTCCGCCGCTCATCGTCAGGCTGGTGGCGCTGGTTGCGGTCGAAGTGCTGAGATTCAGGGTTCCGTTGGTGATGCCGATGCTGTCGATGGTCGTCCCAGCCGTCGTGAAGTTTGCCGTACCGCCCAAGACGCTCACGCTGCTGATGGCCACGGCGCTGCTCGGCGAGACGTTGAGGGTACCGCTGCTGACGGTCACGCTGCCGAGAGTGGCGCCTGTGCCGTTGAAGTTGACGGTCGCGCCAGCGACGGTCAGGCCACCGGTCACCGAGGCCGCGCCGCCGAAGTTGTGCGTGCCAGCGGTGAGGCGCAACTGCGCGCCGGTGGCGTCGAAGGTTCCGGAATAGGTATTTCCGGGGGAGCCGATCGACAAGGTGCCTGTCTGGACGTCGACGGCACCGGTGTTGTTGAAGACGACGGACGTGCCGACCGTGGTGGTGCCGGAACCGACGCTCTTCTGGAAGGTACCGCTGTTGTTGATCGTGGCGCTGGTGGCTCCGAGTGCGAAAGACCCGTTGCCCTGAGCGTCGAAGGTGGTGCCGTTGGCGATGTTGAGCACGCCGCCGACCGCGCCGTTTCCGAGGGTCAGCGTGCCGTCGTTCATCCAAGTCGCATCGGCATTGCTGTTGAGGGTACGACGAAGAGTCTTGGTTCCGGTGCCGCTGAGCGACCACGCGCCGTTGGCGTTGGTGGCGCCGGTGCCGCCCATCGTGCCTGCCGAATAGCTGAGTGCACCGGTGACGTTGACGTCGTCAGCGCCCTGCAGCGTGCCGCCGCTTTGGGTGAGGCTGCCGACGGCGACTGCAGTGCCGCTGGTATCGAAGGTGAGAGTTCCGCCCGAGAGGCTGACGTCTGTCAGGGCTGGAGTGCTCGCCGTGAAGTTGACCGTAGCGGTGCCGCTCAGCTGTAGGTTCGCGGCGGTGAGCGCACCGGTAATCGCCGAAGTGCCGGCACTCGCGTTGACGGTCCCGGCGTTGACGGGTCCGATGAAATTCGTCGTGCCACCGGCCGGCGCGATGCTCGTGGCGGTTAGGGTGCCGGTCGTGTTGAGGTTCAGCGTGCCCGAGGAAACGCTCAGGCTGCCGACGGCATTCGAAGTGCCGGTGAAACTCACCGTCGCGCCGTTGACCAGCGTATTGCCATTGAACGCCGCCGGCGGTTGGATGGTGTGGGTACCGGTGCTGAAGCCGACCACCCCGCCGCCCGTGGCGCCGAAGGTGCCGGTGCTGTAGGTGGCGTTGGTGGTCAGATCCAAGGTTCCCGACTGAATGTCGGTCGCGCCGGTATTGTTGAAGACGACCGGTGACTCCACCTTGGTGATCCCGGTAGCGGTCGTCTTGCGCAAGGTGCCGGCGTTGTTGATGGTTCCCGTCTTGCCGTTGCTCAGCAGCGAGCCCTTGAACGTGGCATCACCTCGGATCTCAAAGACGGTGCCAGCAGCGATGTTGAGCACTGCGTTGTCGACGTTCTGCCCGAGAAAGATGTCGCCGGAACCGGTCCACGTCGCTCCGGCATTACAATTGAATGTGCGGCCGAGGATCTTGGATGCGCTGCCGCTGATGAGGACCGGGCCGTTGGCGTTGATGTCGCCGGTGGCGAGCCCGGCCCGCTGCATCTGGCCTCCCAGCCACGTCAGGGTTCCGGTCGTGGTGAGGTTCCCATCTGCGTACAAGTTGAGTCCGCTCTGGGTGTAGTTGCGGACGGTGACGTTGACGTCGAGATAGACGTTCTCCGAGGTGATGGTGGCGTCGATGACGACATCATCTCCGGGTCCAGGTACGCCGTTGGGGTTCCAATTGGCGGGATTGCTCCACACGGTTGCGGACCCGGAGACGAATCCTCCGGCGGTCCAGGTGTAGCTCGTTGCGTAGGCGGGGGCAGCGGCGGCCAGCAGCAACCAGAAGAAGAGTAGGTTTCGGGTCGAGGTCACGGAATCCCTCCCTTTACGAAGCGATGTGGTCGCCGGGAACCGATGACTACGCGCTTCGTCGGTGATGCGCCTGACCTCCCCCGCGGAGGCCCTGTCGTTAGGGCAACACGTCGGCAAGACGTGCGACCGAATCAGTTTTTCTTACAAGATACTTCAGGAGGACTGCTCGCACGTCAGATTTAAAAGATCAACCCAGAACATCGGCACGCGCTCTCGCCGCCGATGAGCGTCGACCCGAGCCGATGGCTTCGCAGCGAGCGTCGGCCGCGAAGCGCCGCGCATTCCGCTGCGCACAGTCGCAGTGGCAGCCAGGAGCCTTAGATTTCGCCGAGTCCGCCTTGGCAGCATCAGAAGGGAACGTCGTACGCTGGACGCAGGCACGGAGCACCGCCATGGTCGAACGCCGCTGCACCGACCTCGTTCGCCCCGCTGATCACCGACACGGCGAATTCACCCCACCGCCGCGGACCTTGCGCCGCCATTTCGCCCCCGGAAACGCGCCCCCAAGCTCAAACGCAAGCCCCGGCACGCGCCTTTCTCGAAACTCATCGAGCACTTGGAGTGGTGCCACCCCGATTCGCCATTGGATGCGCTCCTGCGTCGCGTACCCTGACCCCTCCCCCGCGTGCATACCGCTAGACACTTACCGCAACGCGGTATACCTTCCCGGCGTGATCAAGACCTTCCGGGGCAAGGACACCGAGGCGCTCTACGGCGGCAAGTGTCCTGCCCGATTTCGCGCGTTTCGGTCGGTCGCCGAACGCAGGCTCCAAGCGCTGGATGCGGCCACCCAGCTCGGTGATCTGCGCGCGCCGCCGGGCAACCGACTGGAGAAGCTCTCCGGTGATCGGGAGGGCCAGTGGAGCATCCGCATCAACGATCAATGGCGGATTTGCTTCCGCTGGACCGATGCCGCGGAGGACGTCGAGATCGTGGATTACCATTGAGGAGGGAGAACACCATGCCCACAAATCGTATGCGTCCGATTCATCCCGGAGAGATTCTCCGCGAGGACTTTCTGGTGCCGCTGCAGATGAGCCCGCACGCGCTGGCGATGGCGCTGCGGGTGCCGGCGTCGCGAATCAATGACATCGTGCTCGGGCGGCGCGCTGTCACGGCTGATACCGCCGCCCGCCTCGCTCGCTATTTCGGCGGTAGCGCCGAGTTCTGGCTGAACCTTCAGGCCGCCTATGATCTCAAGACGCTGCCGAGCGCCCGGACGATCCTCGACATCAAGCCGCTGAAACGGACCGAGGCGGCATGATGGCGGGTGGTCGCGATCGTTGTCCGGCTCTCTGAAGACTGGGCCGACAGCCCGTACAAGCTGCGTTTCCGCCGGGAACGGAATTTGTCGGACGTAGCATGATCGCGGCAGTAGCTCCTTGCGCACCGAACACGGCAGCCGACGCCATCACGGCAGCATCGACCACTTCTGCGAGGACTACGTCCGATGCTCGGACTGTCCAGCCACCCCTGTTGAAGCTACGGAAGGAACCCCGGACCCAGTTCGTAGCTAATGAAGGCACCCGTGATCGCATCTACAGTGACGACCTCCAGCCCGAACGTAACCCTCCACCGGAGATGCGGTGCCTGCACCGATAAGTATCGCTCGCACCACATACTTTCAGGCGACTGACCCGTGAGCCACGCCATTCCTCGAACGATCGAGCTCTTGCTCAGACCACTCTCACTGGTAATCAACGCGACCGAGTCATCCAGTCTGACCAGGGCGACAACGACTCCTGTGACCTCGTCGTTCGGCCCGATCGTGACGATTGCAGTCGCACCCTCGACATCGATACCATCCACCGTCCGCTGGAGCACGACCACGAAGTTGTAGGGCGGCGCCCCTGCGGAGACGGATACTTCGCGCAAGCTCTCGAACGGCGCGAGTCCGATCTCCGGAGCGATCGCCCGCAGATAGGCCTTTGCGCGGTTGACAGCGATCTCCACCGGCGTCTGTCCGGACAGAGCAGGCGATTCGACCACGCCGAGCTGGAAACGCGGATTCGTAATGTCAACGCGAGGATACGGGAACGAATCGTATACGTACAACGATTCCGCTTCGATGTTCGGTGCTTCAATCGCGGCATACCCCACGGCAGCGCGTGCCCCTGACTCGCTCCACAGATGGCTCAACCACAAGTACACCGGGAATCGGAGCGTATAGATCGCCGCCATCCCCGAGGCGATTGCTGCCAGCCCCAGGAATACAACTACGGGAGCCCGAAACCTTCGCCGCGCAGGTTCCATTGGTACCTGATGCCTTCACACTCGTTCGAAACTGCTTCGCCAGGCGAAGCGGATGCGCGCCGCGACCTTGAGCGCCGCCTGCAGGTTCGTGAAGTGGCGGCCGGAAGGTTGGAGTTGTAATCGTGCACGAGGACGTTGACGTCCGGCAGGATCATTTCTCGAAACCTATCGAGCACTTGGCGTTACGCTACCCCGTTTTGAAATCAATCGCAAATAACGAATCGCTCCCCAGGGCTGCAGAAGCAGCCTACGAGCGGCGCTTGCGAGGCGCAAAAGAACGAGACGCCTACACAATCGCGCCGAGCAGAAGCAACGCAGCCCGCCAGGCACTGAGCGTTGCTTTCGCAAGGAACGTCGCCTTCTCCGGTCGGGCAGACGCAGATGTCGGTGAATGTTGAATTGCGAGTCCACTGGCCCCCGCTCCGAAGACAGTCTTCTCGATTCCTTGCCTTTGCTGCCAAGCACACCTCGAACGAAGGCGGGGAATGGGTGGGTGTTGGTGTTGGATCGGGCGTCATTGTCGAAGTTGCGCCAGGGCTTGCGGTCGGCGAGTGTACTCCGGCTACTGTCGCGCTCGGACTTGCTGTCGGCGCTGCCGAGCTTGGTGAACTGGCGGAATCACAGGACGCCAGGACCGACATGCAGGAACCAAGCACGACCATTACGACGCGGCCCCAGGATCTGCGAGCGACTTCGTTCCCTTGGACCAAGGCTCTCCCGCCTACCACAGCTCGCTACGGCGTACTATCGGCTAGGCGTTACCTTTGTGCGCAATGTAGGACAAGCAAGACACTTACACTTCACGACACTGTCGGGAGTGTCTGGGGTCCTCGGCAGCAATTGGGTGGCTGGCCACCTTCATGCACCTCGAGCACCGACGGTAATCGTTGAACGTCACTTCGCGGCAACCTCGAGGTGGATGCCTTCGTGCTCCTGCAGGCGGTGAACGACATCGGCGAGGCTGTTGAGCCGGGGGGTGCCGGTGCTGCTGAACATCCGCATCAAGCTCTGCGGTTTGCACCCGAGGTCGTCGCCGAGTCGCTGGAAACCGATCGTCGCGTTGATGTAGTAGCGGATCAGCGCCCGGCCGACAGCGCGGTCCTCCGCATCACCGCTCACCATGAACGCCACCCCGCGGGTCAGAAGGCCGCGCCGGTAGGCCGGTTCGCTCTGCGCCCGCTCGAGAACGGTGTCGCGAAAATCTCGCGTCAGTGCCATCTCTACATCTCCCGCTTCTTTCTTCTCCGATAGTCCTGCCAACACTCCAGCGCCGCGGCGATCGCGTCGGACTGACGTTGTTTGGTGCTACCGCCGACCAAGATCACCAGCAGAGGCTGACGAGCGTCGCCTAGCCGCACTAGCCTCGTTTCGCGTCGCCGACCTCACCAACGACGCTCACGCCGCCATGGCAGGCGCGCTCACGCTCGTAGGCGGACGCTCAGGCCTTCGCGGGCCAGGATCGTGTTGGGGAAGATCTTCGTCGCCAGCTTGAGGAGCGGCGGCATCTGCGTGTCCGTGCGCGTCGGGTCGTGGTGGTACAACACCAGTTGCCCCACCTCGGCGGCGCGGGCCGCTTCCGCCGCCATGCGCACGGTGCTGTGACCCCACCCCTGTCGGTTGTCCACCTCGCGGAAATACTCTTGGTCCGTGTACTGGGCGTCGTGGATCAACACGTCGGCCCCTTTGGCGAAGCGCACCACTTCGTCGAAACCACCCTTGGGCGCCTCGACGTCGGTGGCATAAACGATCGAACGCCGGCCGCAGGTCAATCGGTAGAACTGCACGCCGAAGGTCGGATGCGCCGCGCTGTACTCCGTCTCGATGCGCACCTCAGGGCTGCCGGGCAGCACCACCGTGTCGCTCTTGCCCAACGGGCGCACCGTCACTTGCGCCGGCAGCTTGCGGAAATCGACCGGGAAGAAGCGCCCCGACATGTTCTGCGTCAGCAACTCCGCCAGGTCCGGCCGCCGGCTGTCCGGTCCGTAGATCGTGCACGCCCACGCCGGGCGGTACAGCGGCTTGAAGAAGCGGATGCCCTCGATGTGGTCGTAGTGGAGGTGGCTGAGGAACAGGTGCAGCGGATGCGGCTTGCCGCGGCGAATCAGGCGCGCCCCGAGGCCGATCAGCCCGGTGCCGGCGTCGAAGATGATGCGTTGGCCGCCGGCCTCCACCTCGACGCACGAGGAGTTGCCGCCGACTTCGGCGCAACTCGGACCGGGCACCGGGAAACTCCCGCGTACCCCCCAGAATCGTATGGTCAAACCCGTCGCTGCAGCCATGCTTCGCCCGCCGTCCCCTCCTCCCCCCATCCGTCTCCGTCGGGGAGCGTCCTGTTCCTTTGCCTTTGGTCCCGTTCCGAAATCAAGGCATTTGTTGCCGCCCTGACGGCGCGTCACCTGCGGGGCTGTCGCGCTCGCGCCGAACCTGCTACCCAACCGTGCCCGTGTCGACGGTGAAAGGAGTGTGGTGGGGTGGTGGATCTGGTCAGTTCTCTCAATGAAATGCAGCGCGGTGCCGTGCTGCACGATTCTGGTCCGCTGCTCATTCTCGCCGGCGCCGGATCGGGCAAAACCCGCACCCTGACGCATCGGGTGGCACACCTGATGCGCAACCACGACGTCCCGGCCTGGCGAATCCTCGCCGTCACCTTCACCAACAAGGCCGCCGGCGAATTGCGCGAACGCGTCGCCAAGCTGCTCGGCGAGACCGAGATGCCGTGGGTCTCCACCTTCCACTCCGCCGCCGTGCGGATCCTGCGCCAACACGCCGACCGCCTCGGCTTCGGCCGCAACTTCGCCATCTACGACGACCAGGACAGCGAACGCCTGCTGCGCGACGTGCTGCGCGATCTCAAGGTCGACGAACGCGAACTCAACCCGCGCACCGCCGGTAGCGCCATCGATTCCGCCAAAAACCGCGGCCTGCTGCCGTCGCAGGTGCCCGTGCACGACCCGCGCAGCGAGGCCGTCGCCGACGTCTACGCCGCCTACCAGGAGCGCCTGGCCCGGGCCAACGCCTTCGACTTCGGCGACCTCCTGCTCAGCACGGTGCGCCTGTTCGAGGAGCACGACGACGTGCTCGATCGCTACCGCGACCGCCTTCTGCACGTGCTGGTCGACGAGTACCAAGACACCAACCAAGTCCAATATCGCCTGACCAACTTGCTCGCCTCGCGCCACCGCAACCTCTGCGTCGTCGGCGATGACGACCAGTCCATCTACCGCTGGCGCGGTGCCGAGGTCAGCAACATCCTCGACTTCGAAAAGGACTACCCCGACGCCGTCGTCATCCGCCTCGAACAGAATTACCGCTCGACCGGCAACATCCTCGCCGGCGCCGGTGCCGTCGTCGCCCGCAACAGCCGCCGCAAGGGCAAGACGCTGTGGACCGAAAATCCCAAGGGCGAACTGCTCCGACTGACGCGCCTCGGGGACGACTTGGAGGAAGCGCGTTACGTGCTCGACGAGATCGCCTCGCTGCGCCACACCGGCACGCCGCTGCGCGACATCGCCATCTTCTACCGCGCCAACGCCCAGTCGCGTCCGTTCGAAGAGGCGCTGGCGCGCCGGCGCGTACCCTACGCCATGGTCGGCGGCGTCAAGTTCTTCGCGCGCGCCGAGGTCAAGGATGTCCTCGCCTACCTCCGCCTGCTCGACAATCCGGCCGACACCATTTCCGGCAAGCGCATCGTCAACGTACCGCCACGGGGCATCGGCGCCACCACGGTCGAACGCATCGCCGCCTTCGAGGCGGAGGCCGGCGGCTTCCTGCCCGCGTGTCGCGCCGCCGTCGCCAGCGGCGCGCTCAAGACCGGGGCCGAGAAGGTGCGCGCCTTCGTCGAGTTGATGGACGGCTTCGCCCGTCTACGCGAGACGCTACCGCTGCATGAACTGGCCGCGCGCATCATTGCCGACTCGGGTTACTCGCGCATGCTGCAGGAGGATCCGGGCGAGGTGGCGCAGGACCGCATGCAGAACCTGCAGGAAATGGTGCGCGGCATGGAGGACTACTCCGCCAGCGACCAGGCCCTGCAGGATTATCTCGAACACGCCGCGCTGGTCACCGACCTCGACTCCTACGCGCCCGACGAGGATCGAGTCACGCTGATGACGCTGCACGCCGCCAAGGGCTTGGAGTTCCCGGTCGTCTTCATGACGGCGATGGAGGAAGGTCTGTTCCCGCATTCGCGCTCGATGATGGACGAGCAGGGCATGGAGGAGGAGCGCCGCCTCTGCTACGTCGGCATGACGCGCGCCATGCGCCGCCTCTATCTCACCCATGCGCGTCGCCGGCGCACGTTTGGTGAGGCCAAGGCCAACGAGCGCAGTCGCTTCCTCGACGAGATCCCGCCCGAACTGCTCGACGAAATCGATCTCGCCGCGCCCGAAGCGAGCTGGGACTTCAGCCCGCCGCGCGGCATGCCGGCCCGACCGCAGCCGCGGACGCAGGCAACGCCGCCGAACCCGCGCTTCAACCAACCCGTGCGGCGCGGCGCTGCGACCACCGAGTACTCGGCGGAAGGTGGTGTGCGGGTCGTCTACGATACCGAGGACGGACTGGCGATCGGACGGCAGGTGAAGCACGCTCAGTTCGGTGTCGGCGTCATTCGCGGCTTCGAGGGCAGCGGCGATCAGCGCAAGGCGACCGTGCAGTTCCGCTCGGTCGGCATCCGCAAACTCATTCTCAAGTTCGCCCGCCTCGAACCGGTGGATTGAAGCGCGCCGCCGCTTTCACTCCGCCGCGCCCGGCGCCGGGTGGGCCGGGCCGACGCAGACGCCGCGGCGGCTGGCGCGGATGAAGTCGATCAGCCGTTGCACGTCGTCGGTCACCGGCTCCGCCTCGACTTCGGCCAGGGCGAGCTTCAGGTTGCGGCGGCGCTGGAACAGGATGCGGAAGGCACGGCGCAGCGCGTTGACACGCCGGCGATCGAAGCCCGCGCGCAGCAACCCGACGCGGTTGAGCGCGCGCACGACGTTGATCTCGTCGATGATGCAGAACGGCGGCACGTCCTTGTCGGCCGCGCTCAGACCACGCAGGAAAGCGAAGGTCCCGATGCGCACGTGCTGGTGCACGGCACAGTTGCCCGACAAGGCCGTCGAAGCCGCGGTCTTGCGGCGATGTGATCCGTCCCTCGTTGGTGCGCGGGTTACGCGTTGATCTGTACGTATGCCGTCACTCCACCAGGGACCATCGCGGGATTGATCCGAGGTCGAGCGTCAAGAATCGCGCTCCATGCCTCACGGCCAACGCCAAGAGGTAAAGATCCGTCAATTGGCTGGAGGTAGCCCCGCGGAGAGAAGGAATGCCATCGGGCAAAGAGAAATCGTCGGCCAAGAAGCGATGGCCGGGAATCGCGAGGATGCTCCTCAAGCTGACCAAAGCACCGTCCGGACTCCCTGTGCCACCGGGGTAGGCCGCTTGGCCAAGAATGCGCAGCATGCCGTTTTCCGTCAGTGGACACGTGGCCCAGCCGGATGAAGCATGCCGCCTCATCCATTGTGCTGCTGCGTCGTGATGCGGATGGCTCGCGTCGGCCCGCGCGATCAGCACGTTGACATCGAGCAGGTGCATCAGATTCCGAGTTCGTCGCGCATGCGGTTCACCATGTCGTTGCTGATCCCGTCAGTGCGCTTTTTGAGGACGGGAACGCCATCTGCGTCGATGGCGAAATAGCGCTTCTGCTCGCGTGTCAGTTTGGCGCTGGCGGTTGGCGCGGGGCCGGCCGTTACCCGCTCCAACCCTTCGACCACCAATTGCTTCAACGTCGTCTTCCGCTGCGCCGCCAACACCTTCGCTCGATGGAAGAGTGCGTCCGGCAGCTCAATCGTCGTCTTCATATGCCCGCAGATATGGGTGTTGCTGGACAACGTCAACATGCCCGCGCCATGTGGCGTGGGCATGTTGTTGCGGCGGGTGTTCGAGATCGACGTGTTGGCGTGCCTGCGCGGCTTCGAGGGTAGCGGCGATCAGCGTAAGGCGACCGTGCAGTTCCGCTCGGTCGGCATCCGCAAACTCATTCTCAAGTTCGCCCGCCTCGAACCGGTGGATTGAAGCGCGCCGCCGCTTTCACTCCGCCGCGCCCGGCGCCGGGTGGGCCGGGCCGACGCAGACGCCGCGGCGGCTGGCGCGGATGAAGTCGATCAGCCGTTGCACGTCGTCGGTCACCGGCTCCGCCTCGACTTCGGCCAGGGCGAGCTTCAGGTTGCGGCGGCGCTGGAACAGGATGCGGAAGGCACGGCGCAGCGCGTTGACACGCCGGCGATCGAAGCCCGCGCGCAGCAACCCGACGCGGTTGAGCGCGCGCACGACGTTGATCTCGTCGATGATGCAGAACGGCGGCACGTCCTTGTCGGCCGCGCTCAGACCACGCAGGAAAGCGAAGGTCCCGACGCGCACGTGCTGGTGCACGGCACAGTTGCCCGACAAGAAGACACGATCCTCCAACGTCGCGTGACCGCCGACGACAGCGCCGTTGGCCAGAGTCACGCCGTTGCCGACGGTGCAGTTGTGGGCGATGTGCGACGTCGCCATGAACAGGTTGTCGTCGCCGATGCGCGTCGTGCTGCCCGGCTGCGTGCCGCGGTGGATGGTGACGTACTCGCGCACCAGATTGCGATCGCCCACCACGAGATAACTGTCGCTGCCGTCGAAGCCGCGGTCTTGCGGCGTATTGCCCAACACCGCGCCCATGTGGATCTGGTTGTCGGCACCGATGCGGGTCGGGCCGCACAGCACGGCGTGCGCCGCGACCTTGGTGCGCGGTCCTATCTCGACCGGTCCGTCGACGACGACGTACGGGCCGATGTCGACGGTCGGATCGATCGAGGCACGCGGGTCGACGACGGCGGTCGGGTGAATGGCCATCAGTGCAGGGTATCGTCCGGGTCGTCGGGTGACTCGGTCGGTTCGACCGGTGCTCCGGCGATGCGATAGCGCTCTTCGGTCCAGTTGCCGAGATCGAGCAATCGGCACCGCTGCGAGCAGAACGGACGATACGGATTGTCGTCCCAGTCCGCGGCCTGGCGACAGGTGGGGCAGGGCACGCTGCGCGGCATGGCGACGGCTCGTTTCAGCGCGGCGCGGATTCGCTCGACCGATCCTCGACCAGGCGGCGCAACTCGTCGATCTCGTCCTGCAGCGAACGATTCCGGCGCGCCAGCGAGGCGATGTAGACGAACAGCATGACCCACACGGCGGTGTAGGCGGCGAAGAGGAAGTTGAGGTTCTTCATGCGTGCAACACCTCCTGGCGCAGGTCTTCGATGTCGTCTTGTAGGCGCAGGCTCTCGGTGCGCAGCCACAGCAGCCACAGGAAGAGCAGGAAGAAAGCGCCCATGCAGAGGCCGAAGGTCAGCTGCATCGCCGGGTCGGCGAGGCCGGTGCCGCCTTCGCGGTTTTGGATGACGGCGGGATGAATGGTGCGCCACCAATAGACGGCGCGGTTGATGACCGGCACGTCGAAGGCGCCGACGATGCCCAGGATCGCCGCATACCGCGCGCCCTGCGGCCCGGGGGCGACGCTGCGCAGCATCAGATAGGCGGCGTAGATCAGCCAGAGGATGAGGGTCGCCGTCAGGCGCGCGTCCCAACTCCACCACGTGCCCCAGATCGGTTTGGCCCAGATCGGCCCGGTGATCAACACCAACGAACAGAACAGCACCCCCAGCTCGGCGCCGGCATGCGCCAGCCGGTCCCAGCGGCGTTCCTCGCGCCAGAGGTAGAGGATGCTGCCCAAGGCGACCGCGGCGATCGAGCAATACGTCATGATCGCCAGCGGCACGTGGAAGTAGAAGATGCGCTGGATCACCCCTTGGGCTTCGTCGGTCGGCACGTAGACGAACACCGCGTAGATCGCGGCGCTCATGCCGATGAGGGTGAGCCACGGATGTAGCGCATCGAACCAACGCTTCATAGCTCCTTCAGCTAGCAACAAAGACCCGCCCGCACCAGTCGGGCCGGCGCGCCTCAGTCTTCGACGGCGAACTCGAACAGGATCCAGCCGACGACCAGAAAGCCGATGTCGAACGCCAGCATGCTGTTCAGCCAAGGCGCCACGTCGGCCAACGCCCGCCCGGCCAGCGAGCGGGTGGTGACGCTGACGCCGCCGATGAACAACGGCACCAGCAGCGGCAGCATGACGAGGGGCAGGAGAATCTCGCGCGCCCGCGTCCGCACCGTGATGGCGGCGAACAGCGAGCCCAGCGCCGCCATGCCGAGCAGGCCCAGGCCGACGGCCAACAACACGCCGAGCCAGCCGGCCGACGGGTCGACGTCGAAGAACAGCACGAACACCGGGACGATACCGACTTGCGCGAGGGACATCATGGCGAAGTTGGACAGCACCTTGGCGAGATAGATGTTGCCGCGGTCGATCGGGCTCAGCAGCAGACCCATCAGACAGTCGTTCTCGCGCTCGGTGAGGAACGAGCGACCGAGCCCGAGCACGCCGGCGAAGGTGACGGCCACCCACAGTGCCCCAGGGGCCGCGGCCGGGCGCAACTCGCTCGTCGGATCGAAGGCGAAGCTGAGGACGAGCAACGTCAGCACGCCCATCAACAACAGGCCGGCGAGGGTTTCCTTGGTGCGCAGCTCGATGGCCAGATCCTTGCGCGCCAGGGTGAGGATCGCCTTCATGCCGATCTCCGGGCCTCGGCGGCGGCGCGCACGAAGACCTGGGCGTGGGCCTGCGCGAAGGCGCTCGTCGCGTCATCCACGGGGGGGCCGTCCCAGGCCACCTTGCCGCGTGAGAGCAGCACGGCGCGGGTGCTCGAGGCTAGGCCACTGGCGCGGTCGTGGGTCGACAGCACCACCGTCCTGCCGGCGCGGCGCGCCTCGACCAACAGGCCCTGCAGCATGGCGACGCCGTCGGCGTCGAGGCCGCTGAACGGCTCGTCGAGCAGCAAGAGGTCCGGGTCGTGTACGAAGGCGCGGGCGATGGCGCAGCGTTGTTCCATGCCCTGCGACAGGGTGCGGACCGGGCGATGGGCCCAGCCGCGGACGCCGACCGCTTCGAGGCCGGCGCGGGCCCGCGCCGCCGGGTCGGCGACGCCGAAGAGGCGGGCGTAAAATTCGAGGTTCTCGATCGGGCTCAGGTCGGGGTAGAGGAAGCTCTTGTGGCCGACGAAACCGATACGCCGGCGCAGGGCGGCGTGGCCCTTGGTGCTGCCGAACAGGGAGAGTTCGCCGGCGGTGGGTCGCACCAGCGTCGCCAGCAGGCGCAGCAGCGTGCTCTTGCCGGCGCCGTTGGGGCCGAACAGCGCCACGACCTCGCCGGCGGCGATGTCGAGGTTGAGACCGTCGAGCGCCTGCACCGTGCCGAAGCGGCGGATCAAGCCGCGCGCCGCGACCACCGGGGGCGAGGGGTGTTCCGAGAGCGACACGGGCGCAATAGAGCGAACCGAAGCCGGCAGCGCAACGCGCGACGCTCGTCTTTACGCTTGCGCTGGCGCCTGAGCCTCGCTAGCGGTGGCGGCATGGGGGCAATCGGCATTCTCCACTTTTCCGATGTGCTGTGCGTCTGGGCCTATGTCTCGCAGGTGCGCCTCGACGAGCTGAAGCGCACCTTCGCCGAGGCGGTGGATCTCGACTACCGCTTCGTGCAGGTCTTTGGCGCCGCCGAGGCCAAGTTGTCCAAGGCGTGGGCCGAGCGTGGCGGCTTCGCCGGCTACGCGGCGCACGTGCGCGGCATCGTCGAGCAGTTCGGCCACGTGCCGGTGCACCCCGACGTGTGGCAGGAGCACCGCCCCCGTTCGTCGATGCCAGCGCACCTGGTTCTGTGCGCCGCGCGCGCCTTCGAACGGACCGACCCGGAGCGCTGGGCCGGCAGCAGTGAGCGGCTCGCCTGGCGTATCCGCGAAGCTTTTTTCCGTGATCTCGTCGACGTCGGCCGGCACGCGGCGCTGCGCGAACTCGTCGCCGAGGTAGGGCTGCCGGTGGATGCGATCGAAAGCCGCCTGGAATCGGGCGAAGCGCACGCGCAGTTGGCGAGCGATCTCGAGTTGGTGCGCGAACACGACGTGCGCGCCAGCCCGACGCTGATCTTCAACGAGGGACGCCAGCGGCTCACGGGCAATGTCGGCTACCGCATCATCGAGGCCAACGTGCGTGAACTGCTCGAGCGACCCGTCGGGCAGCAGTCGTGGTGTTGAGGCAGGCGACAGGATGATCCGCTTCGTCGCTTTCGATCTCGACGGCGTGCTGTACTCGGCCGAGCCGTTTCTCGGCGAGGCCTACCGTGAGGCGATCGCCCTCGCCAACGAGCGACGCCCGGGTTCCTTTCCCTACGTGCCGACGACGCGGGAGATCCTCGATCACGTCGGCTGGCCGGTGCCGGTCATTCTGGCGCGGCTTTTCCCCGATGTCGGGCCCGAGGCGCTGGCCGTAATGTTCGACGTCACCCTGGCCGTCATTTGCGCACACGTCGAGCGTGGCGAGGGCGAACTCTATCCCGAGGTCGTCGAAACCTTAGAGCGCTTGCGTCAGGCCGGTCTGCAGCTCGGCGTCGCCTCCAATGGAAGACGTCCGTATGTCGAGGCGGTGTTGCGGCGGCACGACCTCGCGTCGTTCTTCGTCGCCCTCGAAGCCAACGACGTCGACCACCCGCGCGCCAAGGTGGCGCTGCTGGATGCGTATCTGCGGCGCTACGGCTTGGCGCCGCACGAAGTGGTCATGGTCGGCGACCGAGCCAGCGACGTCGAGGCGGCGCAGGGGGTCGGCACGGCGTTCGTCGGTTGTGACTATGGCTACGGCTATCGCGACGAGCTCGAAGGAGCAGGGCCGATTCTGTCGCGATTGGCGCAACTCCCCGAAACGATTGCGGTGATGTCACCGGCGTTGGGGTAGGCGGCAGGCCGAGGCGCAGCGATGGGTTTCGATCCGACGATGGAGCCGACGGAAGGGTTGCGTCGGGCGTTACCGCGGGCGCTGGCGGTGCTGGTGCTCGGCAGCGTGATCTACGCGGCGGCCGACCTGCTTCGACCCGGCCACACCCATCTGGAGATACCGTACTACCTCGCGGCGATTGGTATCCCGGCCCTGGCCCTGGCGTTGCATCAGCGGAACGTCGTGCGCCCGATGGCGCTCCTCGTCGTCAGCGACCTGGTGTGGAGCATGCTCGTCATCGCCGGCATGTCGTATGCACCCAACGCGACGATTTCGGGCACGGGCTTCATCCTGAGTCTCAAGTGGCTCGGGTCGGCATTGCTCGTGCCCTGGCCGGTGGGGGTGCAACGCGTGACGAGTGCCGTCGAACTCGCGGCCTACCTCCTGACGTTGTTCAGTCTCGATCGTCCGGGGCCGCTACTGGTGCATCAATGGTCGTTGCCCCCGCTGGCGGCGTTGTTGGCGGCGATGGGTTCGCAACTGCTGGCGCGAGGCCAGCGGAACGTTAGCCGCCAGGCTCGGCTCCTCGAGCAGTCCGAGCAACAGTTGCGCAACCTGCTCGATTCGAGTCCGGACGGCATGTTCGTCTGCGATCGCGGCACCATCGTCTTCGTCAACGCTCGGTTTGCGCGGCTGCTCGGCGAGGACGACCCCGCGGCTCTGCTGGGGCGGGCGGCGACGTCGCTCGTGGCCGAGGCCAATCGAGTGCCTTTCGACGCCTACCTCCTCGCGGGAGCGTTCGGTTCGTCGCATGCCCCCGCATTTTCGTTGCACTTCATCGTCGACGGCGGCTGGTTTCCAGCGTCGGTGACGGCCGCACCGCTGCTGTTTCGCGAATCGCGCTGTGTGCAGGTGACGGTGCGCGAAACCAGCACGGAGCAACGCAACCTGATCCTTCTGGAGGGCGAGCGGCGGGTCCTCGAGCAGATCGCCAGCGACACGCCGCTAGGCGAGCAACTCCATTCGATCTGCGAATTCATCGAGCGTCTCCAGCCGGAGTTGCGGACCTCGATCCTGCGCGCGTCGGAGGACGGGACCAAGCTGTTCCACGGTGCGGCGCCGCGCATGCCCGAAGCCTTTCTGCAGGCCATTGATGGCCTCGAAGTCCGTGCAGGCAACGGCACCTGCGGCAGCGCGGCGACGTGGCGCCGCGTGGTCGTGACGGAGAACGTAGCGACGGATCCGGATTGGGCGGAATACCGCGATCTCGCCCTGAAGTTCGACATTGCCGCCTGCTGTTCGCGTCCGATCCTCGCGCCCAGCGGCGAGTTGCTCGGGACCTTCGCCTGTTATGCCCACACGCCCGGACGTCCATCGGAGGGTTGGTTCGAAATCCTCGACCATGCGACGCACCTCGCGAGTGTCGCGATGCAGCGATGGCGCATGCTCACCGAACGCGACCAACAATCGCAGCTGTTCTCGACGCTGGCGGAATTGGGGCAGACGCTCATCGGGTCGCTGGACCAGCCGCACATGCTCGAGGAACTCTGTCGCCATACCCGGCGCGCTCTGCAAGTCGACGTCAGCCATGTGTATCTGGCGAATCCGGAGGGTACGGCGTTCGTGCCGGTAGCGCAGGACGGCGACACTCCCGAACAATGGGAGCGACTGAGGGTGGTGCCGATCGACCGATCGATGCTCGCCGACATGCTGACCGCGTCCGAGGCGACGGACTCGATCGAGATATCGCCGTGGATGAACTCCAACCTGCTACCGCCGGGGTTGCAACAGGCCTACGGCATTCACGCCGGTCTGTTCACCGCGTTGCGCCGCGGTGGACAGATCATCGGTACGCTCTCGGCTGGATTTCGGTCGCCGACGCAGCCGTTCAGCCTGCAGCAACACCGCATGGCCCGCGGCATGGCGCATCTGGCTTCGCTGGCCTTGCACAACACTCGCCTGATGGCCGAGCTGGAGAAGGCCAATCAAATCAAGTCGAATTTCGTCGCCAACATGTCGCACGAGTTGCGCACGCCGCTGAACGTCATCATCGGCTATCAGGACTTGTTGCGCGACGAGGACCTCGGGCCACTCAATGTCGAGCAACGCGAGATCGTCGACCGTCTGACGCATTACGCGCGCCAACTGCTCATGCTGGTGAACGATACCCTCGACCTGAGCCGGCTCGAAGCGGGACGCGTCGAGATCCGCCGCGCCCGCTTCGACGTCGGCAAGTTGTTGGCGCGTCTGCGGACGGAGTCGGAGGAGGCCTGGGGTGACCGTGGTCTACGGCTGGACTTCGCCTGGGAAAGCGGCCTCGATGTCTGGACCGACGAGGACAAACTGCACGTCGTGCTGCGCAGCTTGATCGCCAATGCAGCCAAGTTCACCGAAGTCGGCGGCATCACGGTGCGCGCGACGCGATACGACGGCGGGGTCGAAATCTCGGTTGCCGATACGGGCATCGGCATCGCCCCCGAGTTGCAGCAGCGGATCTTCGAGCCCTTCACCCAGGCGGCTCCGCACATCAGCGAACGCTACGGTGGCGCCGGGCTCGGTCTGCACATCGTCAAGCGCTTTCTCGAAATTCTCGGTGGTGCGATCTCGTTGGAGAGCACTCCCGGTGTCGGCTCGACCTTTCGCGTGCGTCTACCCGAGTCGCGACCCGCCGACCGGATGCCCGTGGCCCCCGCTGCGCCGGGCTGAGACTTCCGGCGATCACTCGAGTTCGGGCGCGAAGTCGGCTCCGTACGAACGAGGTTGACGGCACGTCGCCGTCGCTTCTATGGTCCGGCGATGCCGGAGGCATGGCGGATGCTGATGGGGGTAGGATGGGTGAGACTCGCATCGATCCACGCGGTGGAGGCCGGTAGTCATCATGACTGACGATTCGAAGCGGCCGGGGTATGGCGATCTGCCGCCCTACGAGCCGTCCCGACTGCTGGCGGCGCCGTTTCCGGAACGAGTCGAACTCGTCTGCCGCTCGTTTGCTGCCCAGGCCCACCCGACGCCGCTCGTCGTCATGGCTCTGTACTGGGCCAAGTACTTCCTGCTGTACATCGGCGGCTGGGCGTTCTGCGTGTCGTTCTCGGCCGGATACCCCGGCCTCGCCTCACCCTCCGCTTGGGCCTTCAGCGCGACGGCCTTCCACAAGGCGATCCTCTGGTCGATCTTTTACGAGTTGCTCGGATTCGGCTGCGGTATGGGGCCGATGAATGCTCGCCTCAACCCGCCGCTCGGCGGCTTTCTGCATTTCCTGCGTCCGGGTACGACCAAACTGCCTCTCTTTCCCGGAGCGCCCTGGATCGGCGACTTCCGCCGCGGCTGGCTCGATGTCGCCACGTATGCGGCGCTTCAAGTGCTTCTGTTGCGCGGCTTGCTCGCCCCCGAGGTCACGCCAGCCCACCTCTGGCCGGTCGCGCTGCTCATCCCCGCCCTGGGTGTCCTCGACAAGATGCTCTTCCTGACCGCTCGTGCCGAGCACTACTGGGTGGCGTTGGTATGCCTCACGGTAGCGCCCGCCGACGATCTCTGGCTCGCCGGTTGCAAGGTGTTGTGGTGCGCGATTTGGTTCTGGGCCGCGACGTCGAAGCTGAATTCCCATTTCCCGTCGGTGATCATGGTGATGATGACCAATGGGCCCTTCTTCCCGCCTTGGCTGAAGCAGAAGCTGTACGTCGACTATCCGCACGACCTCCGTCCGTCACGATTCGCCGCATTCATGGCGCACATGGGAACGGCTACCGAATACGCCATTCCGTTGGTGCTGGTACTCGCCGGCGGACAGCCTGAGATCACCGCGATCATTCTCGTGGTCATGACGTGTTTTCACGGGTTCATCGCCATCAACAACCCGAGCGGCATGCCGATCGAGTGGAACATCTTGATGATTTACGGTGGCGTCTTCCTCTTCGGCATCCATCCGGAGGTGTCGCCGTCGGCGGTTCTGTCGATGCCGGGGCTCGCGGCGTTTCTGCTGTTCTGCTCGTTCCTGGTGCCTCTCGTCGGCAACTTCTTTCCGGCGCGCGTCTCGTTCCTTCTGTCGATGCGCTATTACGCCGGCAATTGGCCCTACAACATCTGGCTCGTGCGCCGGGGCAGTGCCGACAAGTTCAAGGCTCTGGTCAAGGCTGCCGGTACCTTTCGCGAACAACTCCAGGCGGTACTTGGCGATCCGGTTGCGGTCGAGATGGCGACGACGCTCGCCATGGCGCACCGATTCCTCCACTTCGAGGGTCGACCGCTGCTCGAAGCTCTGCCGCGTGCCGTCGACGACATCGACGCGTACGAGTGGCACGAGGGCGAAGTCGTCGGCGGCATGGTGCTCGGTTGGAACTTCGGCGACGGCCACCTCAACGATACGCAACTCCTCGAGGCGGTTCAGGCGCAGTGCCACTTCGAGCCGGGGGAGTTGCGAGTCGTGATGATCGAGTCGCAGGCGCTGTTCGGCCACACCATGGATTGGCGCGTCGTCGACGCAGCGACTGGAATGGTCGCGCAAGGTGTCACCGACCTGCGTCGCATGCGCGAGGTGCAACCGTGGCCGACGGGCGAGTACGCCGCTGCGTTGGCGCGCGGACGAGGCAACTCGCAGCATGCGGGACTGGCGGCGCGTGCCGAGTCGTGATCCAGAAGCCGTCGTCGTCGGCTCCGGACCGAACGGACTGACGGCGGCGATCGCCTTGGCGGAGGCCGGGGTGTCGGTACTCGTCGTCGAGGCGCACGACGAGGTCGGCGGCGGTATGCGCAGCGCGACCCTGACCTTGCCTGGTTTCGTGCACGACGTCTGCTCGGCCGTGCACCCGATGGGGGTGTTGTCGCCGTATTGGAAGACGCTACCGCTGGCGGACCATGGGCTCGTCTGGCGGTTTCCCGAGGCCTCCGTGGCGCATCCGCTCGACGATCAACCGGCGGTGCTGTTGCGTCGATCGCTCGACGTGACCGGTGAAGGAATCGGGCGCGACGGTAGGGCCTGGCGTGCCCTTCTCGAACCTTTGGTGGAGGATGCCGAGGCGCTGCTTGCCGATGCGATGGCGCCGCTACGGTTTCCGGATCGACCTTGGCTGCTGGCGCGCTTCGGCATGCGCTCCATGTGGTCGGCCAATCGCTTGGCGCGTCTTTGCTTTCGCGAACCGCGGGCCCGCGCCTTGTTTGCCGGCTGCGCGGCGCATTCGATCCTGCCGCTGAGCCAACCGCTCTCGGCGGCGATTGGCGTGATCTTTGCCCTGACGGCGCACGTCGTCGACTGGCCGGTCGCCGAGGGTGGGTCGATGGCGATCGCGCGCGCCCTGGCATCGCATCTGCGCCAACTCGGTGGACGAATCGAGACTGGTCGCCGCATCCGGACGTTGGATGAACTACCCGAAGCGCGCGTGGTCTTGTTCGATACCTCTCCGGCGCAACTGGTCGCGATCGCCGGCGACGCACTGCCGACGAGGTATCGCCGGCGCTTGGCGCGCTACCGCTACGGACCCGGTGTGTTCAAGCTCGACTGGGCCCTCGACGGGCCGATCCCCTGGCGCGATCCCGCCTGTCGCGAGGCGTCGACGGTACACGTCGGCGGCACCTTGGAAGAGATCGCCGACTCCGAGCGCGCCATGTACACCGGGCAACATGCGGCGCGCCCGTTTCTGATCTTGTGCCAACAGAGCGAAATCGACGCGACGCGCGCTCCGGCCGGTTGCCATACGGGGTATGCCTACTGCCATGTGCCGCATGCCTCGACCGTGGACATGCGTGCGGCGATCGAAGCACAGGTCGAACGTTTTGCCCCCGGCTTTCGCGACCGGATCCTCGCGCGGCACGCGATGAGCCCGGCCGACTTCGAACGCTACAACCCGAATTACCTGGGCGGTGCGATCACCGGCGGGGTCGCCGATGTGTGGCAACTGTGGACCCGTCCGGTGGCGCGGCTCGACCCCTACGCGACACCCCACCCACGGTTGTTTCTCTGCTCGGCGGCGACGCCGCCCGGAGGTGGTGTTCACGGGATGTGCGGCTGGTGGGCGGCCCGGTCGGCGCTGCGACGCCTCGGGCGGATACGGCACGGCGCGGCATGACTTCGCCGTAACCGTGTTTCCAGGCAGGCGGGAAGCGTCAATCGGCGGAGGGAACGGAGGCGGCGAGCGGGAAGCGGCGGGGCATGTGGATGGTAAACGTCGAGCCGACGCCGACGCTGCTTTCGACCGACAAGCTTCCGCCGAGTGCGGTGACGAGTTGCCGGGCGATGTAGAGGCCGAGACCGACGCCGCCCAGCGAGCGTGGGGTCGAGCCGTCGACTTGGTGGAAGGCCGTGAAGATGGCGTCGCGCGCCTGCGGCGGGATGCCGATCCCCGTGTCGCGCACCCGGATTTCGAACCCGTCGTCGCGAGCGTGCGCCGCGACCTCGACCTCGCCGGCATCGGTGAACTTGATCGCGTTGTGCAGGAGGTTGCGGGCGGCGACGCGTAGCTTGGCGAAATCGGTCTGCACCTCGCCGATCGCCGGGTCGACGTGCCAGCGTACGGCGACCCCGGGCTTCTGCTGGAGTTCGCGGGTTTCGCTGGCGAGATGCGACAACAGGTCGTCGATCGTCGCCAGGCTGAGATCGATGCCTTGGCGGCCGGACTCGAGGCGGCCGAAATCCAGGGTTTGGTTGATCAGGTCGAGTAGGGAGTGCGAGTGCTCGCGCATGCGTGCCAGGGCGTCACGCTGCTCGTCGGTGATGGGCCCGAGGTCGCCTTCGCGCAGGAGTTCGTTGTAGCCGATGATCACGTTGAGCGGCGTGCGCAGCTCGTGCGACATGGTGGCGACGAAGTCGGACTTGGCACGGTTGGCGGCTTCGAGTTTGCCGATCAGGCGGGCGTTTTCGATGGCGAGCGAAGCGACCCGTGACACGGCGAGGGCCAGGCGTTGGCGCACGTCGGTCCAACCCTGTGCATCATCGAGGTAGACGCACGCGACGCAGCCGAGCAGCTGGCTACCATGGGCCAAGGCGATGAGTGCGATACGCGACACGCCGACCTCGCGAGCCCGCTCGCAGTTCGGTACGCGATCGATCGTCGCGCCCTCGGCGATGAGCACACGGCGCTGGAGCAGCCGTTGCATCGAGTCCGACATGCCGTCGGAGCTGATACGCATGACGCGCGTCGTTTGCCACAAGGGTTCGGGAAACCCGACATGTGCTTGCGGGATGAAGCTGCCGTCGTCTTCGAGCAACCACACTTGCACCAGGGGCGCGGCGAGGATGGCGGAGGTCTGTTGCGCCAGGGCGAAGCAGGCGCTCGAGGTGTCCGAGGCAGTCAACAATACCTGGCTGAGTTCAGCGGTGGCTTGTGCCACGAGGGCATCATGGCGCGCCGCTTCGAGGAGATGAGCTCGGTCCAACGCCGAACCGAGCTGCCGCGCCACGGCGTCGAGGAGGAGGTGGTCGTCCTGGTCGAAGGCGGGATCGGCGCGGCGCAGAGCGACGAGGTGGCGCTCGTCACCGTGGGCGCTCGGGATGCGGGCCGCGATGGCGTGCCGTGCCGCGTGACGGTGCAGGAGGTCGTCGCGCGCGGCAACCGCGGCGCCATCCGCGGTGGTGGCGACGTCACACGGCAAGCTGGCCGAGAGCAGCGTGGTGACGCCACCGTACATGACGTCGGGCTCACTCGCCTCGGAGAGACGGCGCGCGACGTCGAGGAGGACGCGGCGTTGGTGCTCGGAGCGGGCGTGCACCCGTTGCTGGCGGTCGATGACGCGGCGGATGGCGACACACGCGCCGGCAATCAGCAGTAGGCTGTGAAACGCCGGCCGAGTGAAGAAGCTCCAATCCCCACGTACCCAGACGAAGTCCGCCGAAATGGCGGCGACGGCGATGATCCCGGCGGCGAACTGCGCCGCCGGTGGCCACGGCACGAGTACGGCGCATCCCATCAACATGGCTACGGCGAGCGTCGGGGTCGCGCCGACGACGCCCTCCTGGATGCTGATGCCGGCCGAGGTGGTGCAGGCGGCCGCAAAGACCAGGAGCCCGAGCACCGACGCTTCGCGCCGCGCCGGCCGGTGACGCAGGCGGATCAAGGTTGCACAGGCGAGGACGACGAGGCCGCCTTGCAGGAGATGAATGGTCGGAAGTTGGCCGCGCAGGCGGGCCGCGTCGTAGAAGGCGAAGCCGAGGGTGACGGCCAACACCAGCGAGATGCCGACGCGCAATCGGTCGACGAGATCCGTTGCGGCGGGGGCGCTCTGGCCGCCGTCGACGAGGGGGGAGCGATGCGCCGCGTCGTGGGTCACGGCGACGCTGCATACTCCTGTCGCGTGCGGGCTGCCAGACCCAGTGGCGACGGCGAGCCTGAAGCCCGTGCAAGAGTGCGGCTCGCCGCCGGCCGAGTCAGATGACGTACTCGAAGCGAATCTGCACGTTGTCGCGGTCGCGCAGCAGGCTGACGCTGCTGCCACCCTTCAGAGTGCCGGCGTTGACGAACGTGTAGTCGAGGGTGATGCGGAACGGGTCGTAGACCAAGGTGACGGCGGGCTGCAGCACGAAAGCGCCGCCCCAGTCGTAGAACATGGTGAGTTGCGGATTCACTTGGCTGCTCATGTAGCTGGTGCTGATGAGCAGCGTTTGCAGGAACTGATCCTCCGGCTCGCGTACGAACACCGGCTCGGTGGCGTAGTTGCTGTCGAGGCCGAAGCCCTGGGTGAAGTATTGCGGCACGGGCAGAACCTCGCGTTCCTCCACGCGGAAGCGGCCGAAGTCGAGCGGGCCCGACTCGGCAGCGCCGATGAGGTGCTTGTAGAAGAACTGCGTCGAGATGAAGAAGGATTGGATCGGGTTCAGCGGCCGGATGAATTGGTTCAAGTCGAGGCCGAGGACGAGATTGAGCGAGTCGCCGACGCGACGGCGGCCGTAGGTAGGCTTGCCGGGAGAGCGGTAGACGACGAACGGGTCGATTTCCGATTGGCGATAGCGCGGTTCGTCGTTGAAGTAGGCGAACTCGCTACGCACGATCGGTTGACCGCTGAGCCGCAGGAAGCGGGCCACGTTCATCGGAATCGGGAAGGTGGTGGTCGCACCGGTGATCTGCGTGCGTTCGGGGGTCAGCAGGTAGTGTGTCGAGTAGCCGTCCGGCCACGTCTTGGTCGGGAAGCCGCCTTCGGGGTTGGTGAACACCTGCACCACCGGCCGATCGAGATAGGTGTAGTAGTGGGCGATCGAGTAGGTCGCGTCGCCGGCATTGAACACCAAGCGTCCGCCGCCGCGTGCGTCTTCGAAGGTGCGGGACGGACTCTCGATCAAGGTCAAGCTGAGGGGGCTCGGCTCGCCGCCGTTGGGCAGAGCCCACGGCGACCCTTTGGGTACGCCCGGGTCGTAGCCGACCCGATCGTCGATGGCGACGTAGCCTTCGAGGAAGATTTCGTAGAGGGGCCCGATCTCGCCGAGGCGGTATTGGACCCGCAGCATGTCGAGCGGCACGCGCCGCTCGTCGAGGGGGACGAGGAAGCCGCCGAAGCTACTGTCGGTGGGGTTGATGTTGTCGAGCAGGCGGAAGCTGTCGGTCTCGCCCCAAGCGACGATCTGGCGCCCAAAGCGGAACCAAAAGTTGCTGCCGACCTCGGCGTCGACGTACGCCTGAAAGAGACGCGAACGGTGTACCGCGTCGTCGCGTAGCTCACGCCGACCCTCGGGCACGTCGACGATGCGCCGGCAGCGGTCGTCGGAAGGGAAGGTCGAGCAGATTGGTGCGCCGGGCGGCACGCCGGGGTTCGATGGGTTGACCGGCAGGCTGTCGCCCTGCGACGTGAGGAACTGGTCCGCCGTCCAGGCATTGCGGTACTCGCTCGGGCCCCAGTCGTAGATGCCGTCGAACTCGCCGCGGTAGGTCACGCCGTACCGCAGGTTGCGCACCCGCACGGGCAGGCGGCGGATGAGGCTGAACGGGCCGACCCCTTTCTCGACGAGGCGATCGAGGTCGTGTCGTAGCTCGGCTTCGATGAAGAAGCGGTTCTGCCGCAAGTGGCCGGCGGAGGAGTAGGGGAACGTTTGGCTGCGCTGGGCCGGGATCGGGTAGCCTTCGCTATTGAGGACGAGGTCGCCGTTGGCGTTGCGCACGTAGCTGACGTCGCGGTCGGTGTTCTCGGTGCCGATGCGGCTGTTGACGTAAGTCCGAACGCCGAGGGTGATGTCGCCGGAACTATCGAGTTCGACGGCGCCGGCGGGGGCGGCCGCGGCGAGTACGGCGGCGGCCAAGGCGAAGCGGTGCTTGGCGTGCATGGCGGACTCCTTCCCGTGGCGGAGCACGCAAGACGACCGCGTCTCCGCGGGCACACTGGACTACGCCAACCGTTTGCAAGCCGCGCGCCAGCCGCCCGTCCGCCGCCGAAAGGTCGGCATCGAGCCAAGCCGAGTCCCATCCGTCCCAGCTCTAGGAATTCCCCCCAAGCCTCAGCCTCAGCCTAAGCCTCAGCCTAAGCCTCAGCCTTCACCGCCCCGGATGCCGCCGCATCTGGTACTGGTTGGTGGTGACCGCGACGATCTCCCCGTTGGCGTCCTTGAGTTCGCACTTCCATTCGTAGTTGGCCTTGCCCTCGGCCTCGGCGCGCGCCGCGATGTCGCGTGCCTCCTCCTCGCTCAGCCGGACTTCTACGGTGACGTCGGTCAGGGCCGGCTTGAGGAAGCGGATCTGCATGTCGCGCACGATGGGGTAGAACTTTCGGGCGTCGAACGACGAGAGGAAGATGGCGCCGCCCGGCAACTCGGCGAGGGTGAAGAGGGCCCCCGCGTACATCATGCCGACGTGATTCACGTTGGGGGCGAACGGGAGCTTCATCTTCACGTAACGCGGCTCCAGCGCCAGCACCTCGATGCCCGTGCGCTCGACGAAGGGGATGCCCTTCTCCAGTGCTTGGATCCACTTGGCGCGCAGTTCCTGACTGACTTCCATCTCCGTTCCTCCCGGTGTCGTGTACGAGGCGAAGCCTGCTTTTGGCGCATACGGCGGTTGCTGTCGAGCCGCAGCCCGCGCGTGCTCGCGGCGGGAGTTTTCGTTGGCGAAGGGTCGAAGCGCTCGTCCGCTCTGTGGTAAGGGCGGGCGTGGTGCGATGAGTCCACTCGAACCCATGGCTGCGGCAGCAGCGATCGTCACCTTCGGCCCCTTCGAGCTCAACATGGTGGAGGGCCGTCTGCGACGCGGCGAACTGGACCTGCCGTTGCGCCCGAAGGTGTTGGCGCTGCTGCGGTACTTGGTCGCCCACTGCGGTCGGCTGGTGACGTCGGAGGAACTGCACGACGCGGTCTGGGGCGATACGGCGGTGACGCCGAACGCCATGACCAACGTCGTCGGCGAGCTGCGCCGCCTGCTCGACGACGGTCGCGATGGACGCCGCTTCATCGAAACGGTGCCGCGGCGCGGCTACCGCTTTCTCGCCGAGGTCGGCGACACCAGCCTGCGATCGCCGCCGCCGAGCGCGGTCCTGGGCTTCGTCGGACGTGCCCATGAACTGGCCCGGCTCGACGCGGCGCTGGCGGCGGCGAAGGCGGGTGAACGCCGAGCCGTCTTCATCACCGGAGAACCGGGCGGCGGCAAGACGACGTTGGTCGATCAGTTTCTCGTCGGTGCCGCCGATGCGATCGTGGCGCGCGCGCCGTGCATCGAGTCCCATGGGAGCACGGAAACCTATGCCCCGCTGCTGCGGGCGCTCGGCGAGTTGTCGCTCGGCTCGCGCCGCGCCTTGGTCGAGGATGCGGCCCGGCGGCATGCGCCGGGATGGCTGGCCCAAATGCCGTGGCTCCTGCGCCCGTCGGAGCAAGCCGTGCTGGCACGCTCGCTCATCGGCGAGGGCGGCCAACGACTGGTGCGCGAAGCCGATGCCTTGATGGCGGCGCTGACGCGGGACTTGCCTCTGATTCTCGTCCTCGAAGACCTGCACTGGTCCGATACGGCCACGGTCGAACTGCTGCCCGTGCTGTGCCAGAGCACGGCGCCGGCGCGCTTGCTGCTCATCGGCACCTATCGGCCCGTCGACGCTCTCGTGCACGGCCATTCCATCGTGCCGATGGCGGCGCAGTTGCGGCGCCGCGAGAGCGTCGAAGTGCTCCCGCTGGCGGCCTTCAGTGTCGCTGAAGTGGGCGCCTGTCTCGGGCACCTGCTCGGGGATGAGGATCTCGGCATGCGCCTCGCCGAGCCCGTCGGTCGGCACTGCGGCGGCAATCCGTTGTTCGTACGCGCCGTTTGTGACCAGCTGCGGCAAGAGGGATGGCTACGCCCCGACGCCGGTGGTTGGAAACTGGCCAGTGACCTCGATCGATTCGTACCGCGCTTGCCCGAGGATCTACGCGACCTCATCGAACTCCAGCTGAGTGGCTTGTCACCCGAAATGCTGCGCTTCCTCGAGGCCACGAGCGTAGCGGGGGACGAGGCGACGCTCGATTTGCTGAGCGCTGCCCTCGACGTCGATCCCGACGCGCTGGGTGATCTCGGTTACGGAGTCGTGCAGCGCGGCGCCTACCTGCGCCTCGGCGTCGGCACGCGCAGCGGCGCCGCCGAAGGCGACGAGGTCTTCCGCTTCACTCACGTCCTGTATCAGCGCGCCGTCTACAGCCGCATCGCTCCGTCGCAACGGCGACGCCTGCACGAGCGCATCGGACGCCACCTCGAGCGACTCTATGCCCAACGGCCGGGTGAAGGGGCACTGCGTCTGGCGATGCACTTCGAGGCGGCGCTCGATCATGATCGCGCCGCAACCTATCGCGAGCAGGCGGCCCTCGTCGCCATGGGCCGCTGTGATTACCACGAAGCTCTGCGCTCGCTGCAGCGGGCCCAGACCCATCTCGACCTCGTCGGCGAGATGGACGGTATCGAGCTGCGACGGGCCCGCGTTCTACTTACCCTCGGCAACGTCTTGGCCGGCCTCCACGGGTTCGCCCACCCGGCCGTGGCGCAGGCGTTCGCCGATGCCGAGACGCACGCCAAGGCGGCGGGGGCGGTGCGCGAGCGGGTGCGCGCCTTGCTCGGTATCAGCTCGGTCACCCTCGATCTGGGTCGGATCGACGCAACCCAGCCGATCGTCGACCGCCTCCTCGACGTGATCGCCGATGCTCCGGTGCAGGAGGGGTTGCATTTCTACAGCCATATCCGCGCCGCTCGCTTGCACATCGGCAAGGGGGAGTTCCGCGCCAGTCTCGAGAGCATCGAGAGGGCCCAGGGCTTTCCCGCCGCGGCAGGTGTACCGATTCACGTCGACCCCGTGGCCGAGTCCGAGGCCTGGCGCTCGATCGCGCTGGCTCACCTGGGGGAGTACGCCGCTGCCGAGGACTCGGTGCGTCGCGCTGTGCAGCTGGCCGCCGCCGTCGACCTCCCGTGGGGTTATGCGGCCGTCATCGTCGTCTCGTTGCACGCGGTGATTTTGCAGCGCAGTCGTACACTCTTGGACGAGTTGTATCATCTCGCCAACGCCCACTGTCGGCGCCACGATCTCGCCTACTTCGAGCTGCGGGTCGAATTCTATCGTCTCTACCGGGAGTGGCTGGAGCACCCGTCGGGCGCGGTGACGGCGAGGATGCAGCAAGTTCTGACATCACTGCAGGACCGCGTCGACGCCGAGAACCTGCTGAACCACCGGCAGGTGCTCGCCGAGACGTTCCTCCTCGGTGGGGACGTCGCTGCGGCCGCCGCCATCGTCGACGCCAGCCTCGCCGCCTGCGAGCAGGGCGGCGAAGCGCACCTGCTGGTCGAGTTCTGGAGGTTGCACGGCGACATCCTGGCGCACGGCTCGCGACCGCGGCGACGCCAGCAACCGACTGCGGCCGAACACGCGTACCGCCGGGCTTGTGACATCGCCGAGCAACAAGGCTCCCGACTCCTCCATCTGCGGGCCTCCACCTCGCTTGCCTACGAGCGCCAACGACGCGGCGAAGTCGGGCCGGCGCTGGCCGACCTCGAGGCGAGCTTGGCCGCGCATCCGTCCGGACCGGCGGGCGTCGACGTCGAGCGCGCCCGGCAACGAATCGCTGCGCTGCACGCCGCTCTATGCGGGTGAGTCGCATGTCGGGCGCCAGCTGGGATCACGTCCTCGTCACCGGCGCCGGTAGCGGCATCGGGCGTCGCGTGGCCGAACTCTATGCCGGTCGGGGTGCATCGCTGTCATTGTTCGACCGCCATTTCGATGCTGCGGTCGTGGCGGCGATCGAAGCGAACCGGCGCTCCGCGGCGCAGGTCGTGCTGACGGAAATCGTCGACGTCACCGACGCCGCCGGCTTGGCCGTTGCGGTCGAACGGGTCGTCGGCGACCTCGGTCCGCCGCGGGTGGTCTTCCACGCCGCCGGCGTCGGCGGGTTCTCGCGCCCGTTTCTCGAATTTCCGGCGCAGCGGTTCGAGGACATGGTGCGGATCAACGTATTCGGTACGCGCCACTTGGCGGCTGCCGTATTGCCGCACATGCAGGCGGGTTCGCATCTGGCCCTCGTCGCTTCTCTCGCCGGCCTGACCACCGCCTATGGTCAGGCCGGCTACGCCGCGTCGAAGCATGCCGTCGTCGGGTTGGGTAGCGTGCTGCGGACCGAATGCCGACCCCGCGGCATCGCGGTGAGCCTGATCTGTCCGCCCGAGATCGACACGCCGATGGCACGGTCCGAGCGGCGCGATCGCCCGCCGGAGACGGCGGCGATGAAGTTGTTCGCCGGCGTGGTCGACCTCGATGCGGGCTGCCGTTACATGATCGACCGCCTCGAGCGTGGACAGTTTCTGATCATCCCGGGCCGGCGCGCCCGTTTCGCCTGGTGGTTGCAGAAGTTGCTGCCGCGTCGTCTCACCAATGCACTCGCCGATCGCATGGTGGCGCGCGCCCGGCGTTCCTGAACCGCGGCGTCGGTTCACTCGATCCCGAGCCGCTTCATCATCCGGTACAGCGTCGTGCGCTCGATGCCGAGGCGGCGTGCCGCCTCCCCGCGATTGCCGGCACAGGCATCCAGGGCGGCGCGCAAGCGGGCCGCCGCCGCCCGGTCGAGTGTCTCTTGCAAAGTGCCTCCCTCGAGGTTGGGTGCCGGCGGTGGCGACTCTTCGAGAAGGAGGTCTTCCGGTTGGACCTCTGCACCACGCGCCAGGACGACGGCGCGCTCGATGGCATTTTCCAATTCGCGCACGTTGCCCGGCCAGTCGTGGCGCACGAGTGCCTGCTCCGCCGCGGGTGACAGTTGCAGTGGACGGCCGGCTTCGATGGCGTGACGCTCGAGAAATCGGCGCGCCATCGGCAGGATGTCCTCGCGCCGCTCGCGCAGCGGCGCGACCTGAACCGGAATCACGTGCAGACGAAAGTAGAGATCCTCGCGAAAGCGCCCAGCGGTGATTTCGTCGCGCAGCACCCGATTCGTCGCGGCGACGATGCGCACGTCCACTTTGCGGCTGGCGCTGCTGCCGACCCGCGTCACCTCACCCTCTTGCAACACGCGCAGCAACTTGGCCTGAAACTCGACGCCGACCTCCCCGATCTCGTCGAGGAACAAGGTGCCGCCGTCGGCACGTTCGAAGCACCCGGCGCGGCCGCCGACGGCGCCGGTGAAGGCACCACGTTCATGACCGAACAACTCGCTCTCGAGCACACCCTCGGCGAAGGCCTTGCAGTTGACGGCGACGAAGGGTTGACCGACGCGGTCGCTCCAGAAGTGCAGGAGTCGCGCCACCAACTCTTTGCCGGTGCCGCTCTCGCCTTGGATCAGGACGGTGGCGCGGCTCGGTGCCGCGCGCCGCACGAGTTCGAGCAGCGCCTGGCTGCGCGGGCTCTCAGCGACGATCGCTTCGGGACTGTAGCGGCCGACGACCTCTTGGCGCAGCCAGCGATTCTCGCGTTCGAGCCGGCGTAAGTCGCAGGCACGACCGACGAGAGCGCGTAGTTCGTCGTTGTCGAACGGCTTGGTGACGTAGTCGAAGGCTCCGGCGCGCATGGCCTGCACTGCCGATGGAACGTCCCCGTGCGCCGTCAGGAGAATCACCGGAAGCTCGGGCCAGCGACGGTGAATCTCCGCCAGTAACTCGAGCCCATCCATGCCCGGCATCTTGCGATCGCTGACGACGACATCGGCTGGCCGCTCTTCGAGCGCGGCGAGGGCACGGGCGCCGTCGTGGCACAGGTCACAATCGAAGCCACCACGGCGGAGCGCCATGGCGATGACTTCGGCCATGCGCGGCTCGTCGTCGACGACGAGGACCCGCGCTTTCATGCGGGCACCAGGGCGGCGCTGGCTCGCGGCAAGACCAGGCTGAAGCGGCTACCGCCGGCGGCAGCCGCTTCGACGCAGAGGCGTCCGCCATGCGCTACGGCGATCTGTCGCGCCACGGCAAGGCCGAGCCCGGTGCCTTCGGGCTTGGTGGTGAAGAAGGGTTCGAAGATGCGCTCCCGCAGTTCCACGGGCACGCCGGGACCGTGATCGACGACGGCGATGGTCACCGCGTCGAGTTCGACGCGGGTGTCGACCTCGATATCGGCGCCGGGCGGGCTGACGGCGGCCGCATTGAGCAAGAGGTCGACGAGAGCTTGGGTGGCGAGGTCGGCGTCGGCTTCGATCGCCAGCGCATCGTGGGGAGGGTGCGCGCGTAGCTCGAGCGTTCTGCCGGCGAGTTCGCGGGCCACGAGTTGGGTCGCCCGTTCGAGCATGGCGGCGACCGAGGTCGGTCGGCGGTCGAGCTTCAGGGGGCGGGCGAAGGCGAGCAGGGCGGTGATGACGCCGTTGAGGCGATCGATCTCGTCGGTGATGAAGGCGCAGGCTCGGCGCGTGTCGCGATCGTCCGAGGTGAGGGATTCGCCGATGCCTTGTGCCGCCGAGCGAATGACGCCGAGAGGATTGCGCACTTCGTGCGCGATGGCCGCCGCCAGTTGGCCGAGGGCTGCGAGCTTCTCGCTCTGGGCCAGCCGGTCGCGTAGTGCCGCCAGGTCGGCGAGCTGCCGGTGTACGACATCGGCCATGGCGCGTTCGCTGCGTCGTTGCTCGACGAGATAACCGAGGAGAAAGCCGAGCAGGGCGAACGAACTGGCGAAGAACAGGGCGACCGCCGGCATCACGTCGTTGCCGTTGACCTCGAGGGACACGCCGAGGGCGCGCAACCCGAAGGTGTCGAAGAGTCCGGACGCGATCCCGGCGACGACGCCCCACCAGCGCCAGCGCGGCCCAGTGGCTCGATCGGTCGTGGGAAGGGGTGCAGTGGCGGACGGGGCAGCGGTCACGGGTATCTCCATCGCGGTTCGACCCGAGGGTGACGCAACTTTCGAACCATGCGGCACATTGTCGGCAAGCCGATCCACAGCCGCAAGTCGGCGGCCAGCGTGTTGCGGCGGCGCAACGCGTGTTGCCCCGCGGCAACGTGGCTACGTCGCCGCAGTCGTCGGCGGCCGAACGTGCCGCATGCGCCGGGATGGCACGCGGCTTGGAGTGAAGCCGCGCCAAACGCCAGCGCGGACGCTGTCCGCATCAGGAGGGTTCCATGAATGCCAAGCAACTTGCGTTGACGGGCGTGCTCGTCGCGTTCCTCGGGTTGACCGCTCACGCGCTCTACTACCACGGTCTCGTGGCGCTTTTCGCCTACCACTTCGCCAACACGATGGGCATGCAGGTGTTCTTCGATTTGGTCATCGCGCTGATGTTGTTTCTCGTGTGGATGGTGCGCGATGCCCGCGAGCAAGGCATCGCCGCGCCGCCCTACGTCGCCGCCACGCTCGGTCTCGGCAGCATCGGCGCCTTGCTCTACTTGTTGCACCGCGAGCACGTGCTCGCGTCGCGCGGCTGACGCGCCCGACGCCCGTCTCGTCGCTCGCGTCGGCGCGACTCAGCGTGGTGCCGCGGGAGCGACGGCGGGATCGTGCGGGTTGATGGCCGCCAGGGATTGGAGATGCCGCGCCATCGCGGCGGTATCGCCGGCATCGCGCGCATACGCTGCCAGCGCCAAAAGGATGTCGCGGTCGCTCCTCCGGGCGTCGGCGGTTTCGAGCACCGCGATGGCCTCGGCGCGGCGGCCGGCGTCGTCGAGCGACAAGGCGTACACATACGCCAGGCGAGACTCCTCCGGCGCCGCATTCACGGCGGCGGTGAACTCCTGCAAGGCCTCGTTTTTCCTGCCTTGGCGCACCAAGGCGAGGCCGAGAGTCTCGTGTAGCGCCGGTGCTTGCGGCACGACGGCCAGGCCGGCGCGCAGCGTGCTCTCGGCTTGTGGTTCACGTCCGGTGGCGCGGTAGAGGTCGGCGAGATTGACGTAGGCCGGCACGAAATGGGGGTCGCGCCGGATGGCTTGCTCAAACAAACGCTCCGCCGCGGCTGCATCGTTGCGGGCCACGGCGAGGTTGCCCTGGTTGGTCAGGCCGTCGGCCCGGTCGGCGTTGCGGGCGAAAACCGCTTCGAGTTCGGCGATGGCGCGCGCCTGTTTCGCCGCAGCGTCCGGCGCCAACCCGGCGGCGACGGGCGCCAGCAGGCGTGCCGCTTCGATGCGCACGGCACGCGTCGGGTCGCTCAACAGCGGTTCGAGCGCCGCTCGGCGCATCTCGGGCGGCAGCGATTCGTGGGCCGTCGCGGCAGTGCGCCGCACGAGCGCGTCGCCGTCGCGTGTCGCGCGCGCCAGGGCTTCGAGCAACGGCCGACCCGGATAGGCCGTGAAGACTTCGAGCGCGGTGGCTCGCACGATGCCGGGTTGGCTCGTGTCGGCGATCAAGCCGGCCAGCGCCGCCGCCGCACCCGGTTGGCCACGTCGTCCGGCGGCCAGCGTCGAGCCGAAATGGGGTTGTTGGCGGCGTTGGGTGCCGAAGCGTCGTTCGATCTGCTCGACGGCCCACGGAGCGGGCTTGTCCGCATGACAGCCCTGGCAGGCGTTGGGCGTGCCGAGGCTGACCGAAAGATCCGGGCGCGGCACGCGGAAGCTGTGATCGTGGCGCGGGTCGACGACCATGTAGGTGCGCGGCGGCGCGTGGCAGTCGACGCATCGCGCGCCCGGCGTGCCTGGCTGATGGAAATGGTGCTCCGGCGCGTCGTACGTCTTGCGCAGCAAGCCGCTCGTGTCGACGTGTGCGCCGGCGGCCGGGGCCGTCGGGTTGTGGCATGTGACGCACAGCGCGTTCCCCGGTGCGCGGACGCGGGTCGAATGCGGCTCGTGGCAGTCGCTGCAACGCACGCCTTTGGCATGCATACGGCTTTGGAGAAACGATCCGTACTCGAACACCTCGCCGAGGATCTGGCCGTCGGCGGTATAAAGGTCTTCGGTCAACAGGGCCGGCAGGTGGGCGTCGAGCAGCGGCGCGTCGAAGCGGACGTCGTCGCTCAGCCGGGCGCGGCGGGCGTGGCACTGGGCGCACACCTCGAGTTGGCGGTCGCCGTCGCTCAGGTCGACGTCGAAACCCCGTCGTACCACGTCGCGTGGGCGAGGCGCGGCGTCGGGCGTGACGGACTTGGCCCACTCCAGATGACGCGCAGCGGGGCCGTGGCAAGCCTGGCAGCCGACGTCGAAGCGTGCGGCGGCGGTGGCGAAGCGATCCTTGCCGGCGTCGTAGTTCTTGCGATAGCCGGTGGCGTGGCACTCGCCGCACATGTGATTCCAGTTCTGTGCCGGCTTGGTCCAGTGCAACTCGTCGCGGAAGTCGACCGATTCGTCGGGATACAGGTGGAACCAGCGGCGCGCGGCGGTATCCCAGGCGAGGGGCAGGGGTTGTTTTCGCCCGTCGGCGAAATCCACCAGATATTGCTGCAAGGGTTCGACCCCGAAGGCGGCGCTGATGGCGAATTCGGCGAGTTGGCCGTCGGCGCCGTCGGTGCGCACGAAGAAGCGCCCGTCGCGCTGGCTGAAGCGCGAGGTGACGCCTGCGTATGTCACCTCCGAGCCGTGGAAGGCTCCGCGCACGGTCGACGCGGAGGCCTCCTGCATGGCGAGATCGTGGTGCGAGCCGGCCCAAGCGGCGGCGGCGGTTGCATGGCAGGAGGCGCAGGTCGACTCGTCGACGAACCCGGTGTCGGCATGGGCTGCCGCGGCGAAGGCGAGCAGCGCCGCGACCGCGAGACGGGTCACGCCTGGCCGGCCTCGCCGCGGCACGGCCGGCGCGCAGGGGTGCCTCAAAGGTCGAGCCCGACTTTCTGCGCCAGCAACTCGAGAGGCAGAGCGAAGGTGAACGTGACGAGATCCCCTTCGAAGCGCGATTGGGCACAGAACTCGCGGAAGTACTTGACCGACAGGCCCAGCTTCGGAACGCCCAGTTGGGCGCCGATCCCGTGGACCTGATCGAGGTCGTCTTTGGTGCGAGCGAGGACGTCGGAGCCGGAGTCCTCGGTGATCTGGAAGGAGTGGTAGCCGAGCACGGCGGTCTCCAACCAGCCCTCGGCGAACTGCCGTCCGAAGCCCCAGTTGGTCGTATAGTGGGCGCCGGGTCGGATGTCGGCGTCTTCCTTGTTGTGGCCGACTTCGAAGGTGTGGGCGACGAAGGCATTGAGGCCGATGCGCTCGTCGACGCGCAGACGCAGGGCCGACTGGAATTGATGCTCCCAGAAGCCGAGTCCGGTGTTGTCGGCGGCGCCGGCCTCGTATCGTCCGGTGGGTGCGTCGAAGCCGTAGCCTGCCGTCACATCGAGGGTCGGGCGGCGTCCCTGGCGCGGGAAGGTCCACATGAACCAGAGCGGTTGGATGAACATGTCGCCCACGCCCCAGGAGGACTCGTCGATGTTGCGGCCGAAGCCGAGGGCCGACTCGACGCCGGCGTTGATCGAGGGGTGGCCGACGGGCAGGGCGACATAGGCGGCATAACGACCGCCGAGGACGGGGACGTCCGGTGCCCAGACCATGGTGGGCACGATGTAGACGAGATCGATGTCGAGATCGAGGTCGACCGTGCGCGGGTTGCCGAAGCGGGGCGTGAAGGTGATCTCGTCGATCTCTTTGCCGTCGCCGTTGCGCAAGGCTGCGGGGCGGTAATAGACGTTGTACTGAAGATAGACGAGTTCACCCGCCTCTTCCGGTGGCAGGAAGAGGTCGTTCGAGTTGGGAAGGCCCGGCAGATAGTGACTCAGTTGCTGCGCCTGCGCGGTTCCCGTGATGCCGAGCATGAGCCCAGCGATGGCGGCGATCATCCAACCGTGGCGCATCTTGCCCTCCTTGTCCTGCGGTGATTGCCGCTGCTGGCGGCGGGTCATTCGAAGACCTTGCTGCGAATCGCTTCGAGCTTGGCCGAGATGGCGTCGCGCATCATCGTCTCGCCGATGCCGCGCTTGGCCGCGCCGCCGAAGCCGGTGACCTGGTCGGTGAAGGTGCGGTTGCGATAGAACACCACGGAACCGCCGTCGACGGGGATGACACCGATCAAGACTTGCAATGAGTTGTACGAATGGCCGACGAAGAATTGTCGCTCGGCCAGCAGGGCTCCGTGCGGCAGATCGACGAACATCCGATGTGACAGCACCATGGCCGGACGGCCGTTGGCGTCCTGCAACAGGCCGAGGAACTGATGTTCGGCGCCGGCGAGAGGTTTCTTCGGGAACGATTCCAATGCGGCGTACACTTCCGGCTGGCGTTGCCGCAGGACGGCGTCGCGGCCGAGGGCGCCGGCGAGTTCGTCGGATGGTTGCGAGCGACTGCCGCCGCGATCGTAGGCGGCGATACCGGCGACGCCGCGTGCCTGGTAGGCCGCGAGGCGCTGCGCCAAGGCCTTGCGGTAGGCATCGGCGACCGCGGCGCGCAGGTTGGCGTCGGTGGCCACTTCCTTGGCAGACTTCCCTGCGGCTGCCGCGCGCAGGGCGGCGATCTCGTCGCTGGAGAGGTTGAAGTCGGAGCCGGCTTCGGCTTGCGAGAGAGCCACCACTTCCTTGTCGGGCAAGGAGATCTTGGCCAATGCGGCGGCGGCGGTTGCAGCGTCGGTGAGCGTCGCTGTGCCGAGTACGTCGCGCGAGGCGTGCAGCGTCTCGCCGTCGCGGACGGCGTGCGCGATCTTGCTCGGGGGGGCCTTGACGAAGAGAGCGAGGGTGATCGCCAACTCCTTGCCGCCACCTTCGGTCAGTTCTCCGGCGAGTACCTTGCCCGAGAGCAGGTCGTCGGCGTCGTCCTGGTCGAAGCCGAGAGCCGGGAGTAGTTCGCCGAGGTCGGCGGCGACGGCCCACGCCGGCGTACCGCTGCCGACCCAGAGGGAGAGCGCGAGCGCGAGGCGGAGCCCGATCGAGCGGATGTAGCGATGCATGACGATCTCCTCATCTTCCATGCGGTTCGATACCTCAGGAGCGGTGTCGGCTGGAAGCCGCGCCTTACAGTTCGAGCTGCGTGCCCAGTTCGACGACGCGGTTCGGCGGAATGTCGAAGAAGGAGGCGGCCGACGGCGCGTTGCGCGCCAGCAAGGAGTAGAGGCGCTTGCGCCAGCGCGCCATCTTCGACTTGCCGGTCGAGAGCAACGTTTCGCGGCCGAGGAAGAACGTCGTCTGCATCATGTCGAAGGCATGCCCGTGGGCTTGGCATAGGCGCAAGACGTGGCGGATGCGCGGCGTTTCCATGAAGCCGAAGCGGGCGACGACGCGGAAAAAGCCGTGGCCGAGTTCGGTGACGGCGACCTTCTCCCGATCGGGCACTTCCGGACGCTTTTCGGAGAGGATCGACACCAGGGCGACGCGTTTGTGCAGCGTCTTGTTGTGCTTGAAATGATGCAGCAACACCGGCGGCACGCCCTCGGGGTTGGAGGTCATGACCACCGCGGTGCCCTCGACCCGGTGCGGGCGATTGATTTCGACGTCGGCGAGGAAGGCATCGAGCGGCAAGCCGGCACGGCTGAGCAGGAGGGCGACCTCGGAGCGGCCGCGCTTCCAGGTGGTCAGTACCGTGAAGACGATCAAGCCGACCAGCAGAGGGAACCAACCACCCGCCACCACCTTGACGAGATTGGCGGCGAGGAAGGCGAGTTCGAAGACGAGAAAGAGAGTGACGATCGCCAGTGTGGGCAGTTTGGGCCAGCGCCATTGGTCACGTGCCAAGACGTAAAACAGCACGGTGGTCACCGCCATGGTGATGGTGACGGCAATGCCGTAGGCACTGGCGAGATTGCTCGAGTTCTGAAAGCCCAACACCAGCAGCAGGCACATCACCATGAGGGCGGCGTTGACTTCGGGGATGTAGATTTGGCCGGCGGCTTGGCCGGAGGTGTGGATGATGTTGAAGCGCGGCAAGTAGCCGAGCTGGGTCGCCTGCTGGGTCAGCGAGAAGGCGCCGGAGATGAGGGCTTGCGAGGCGATGATCGTCGCCAACGTCGACAGGCCGACGAGCGGATACAGGGCCCAGGCCGGCGCCAACTCGAAGAAGGGGTTGCGCACCGCACTGCCCTCGGCGAGCAGGAGCGCCCCCTGGCCGAAGTAGTTCAACAGCAGGCCGGGTAGGGCGACCGTGTACCAAGCGAGTCGGATCGGTCGGGCGCCGAAATGCCCCATGTCGGCGTAGAGCGCCTCGCCGCCGGTGACGCACAGAACGACCGACCCGAGGATGAGGAAGCCGTGCACGCCGTTGTCGATGAAGAAGGTGAGAGCGTGCCACGGATAAAGAGCCTGCAAGACCGAAATCTCGCCGTGAGCCTGGGTCAGGATCGAGTGCAGACCAAGAATGCCGATGGTGATGAACCACGCGAGCATCGCCGGCCCGAAGATGGTGCCGAGGCCGGCCGTGCCGCGTTTCTGCACCGAGAACAAGCCGATCAAGATCACGAAGGCGATCGGCATGACCAAGGGCTCGAGCGTGTGGGTAGCGACGCTCAGTCCCTCGACCGCCGAAAGCACCGAAATCGCCGGTGTGATCACGCCGTCGCCGTAGAGCAGCGCGGAACCGAACAGCCCAACGAGGATGAGTCGCGACCGCCGCGGCGTCGGGTCGTTGCCCGCCGGAATGACCAGCGCCAGCAACGCCATGACCCCGCCTTCGCCCTCGTTGTCGGCGCGCATGACGAAACTCAGGTACTTGATCGAGACGAGTACGGTCATCGACCAGAACACCAGCGACAGGATGCCGAGAATGTTGTCCGGATTGATCGGCACGGCGTGCGGGCCGATGAAACACTCGCGCACCGTGTAGAGGGGCGAGGTGCCGATGTCGCCGTAGACGACGCCCAACGCGCCGAGTGCGAGCGCTAGCGTCGGCCCGTGCGGCGTGTGCCCGTGCGCCTCGCCGTGGCCGTGATGGCCGGAAGTGTTCTCGGTCGACGCGGGAGTCGACGGTTCGCTTGCTTGCATGTCAGTCGTGGAAGCGGACGGTGCGCCGCGTCGGGCCACGCGTGCCCTGACGCCCACCACCGCCTGCGCGGGCCGTGGCCGGCCGGCGCGTTCCTCTCTCCTCCGTGGGCATGGATCGCGTACCCCAAAGTCCGTCGGCACCCTAGCGCATGGGTTTCGCGGGTCAAATCATCCGCGGGCCGTGCCGCCGGCTCAATGGACTTCCTCGACCGCCGACAGTCGTATCCCGTCGTGGTCTCGGTCGTAGAGGTAACGCACCTGCGAGCGTTCGACGATGCCGCTGGCCGCGTCCAGATAGGGACGGAAGACATGGACCTCGATCCGTTGCCACTCGGGACGCGCCGCGGCGATGGCGGCGACGAACGAGTCGGGCTGGGTCAGGCGGCGCAACCAGCGATAATCGTACAGGAATTCGTCGGCCTCCCGGCGCAGGACCGCGTCGATCTCGGTGAGGATTTCCAGCGTCCCGTTGGCCGTGCGCCGGCCGTAGACTTCCATGCCGACGTCCTTGAGTCCCGGCTCGGTGTACATGCCCCAGCCGGCGAGCTTCCAACGGCTCAAGTCGTAGCGCGCGACCAAGGCGAGATGCACGAGGGGCCAGAGCAGCGCCGCCGTCAAGACGCCGCGCACGATCCACCGCTTCGTCGCCGTCGTCACTGGAACACCATCGCCGGCGCGACGCCGAGGCGCACGAGCAGAAGGTAGGCGAGTGCCGCGGCGCCGGGCCAGCGGGCGCGCCCATGCCAGGACGACGGCAGGAAGAGCAACGCCAGGTTGAGAAAGACCAATCCGAAGAAGAACTCACGCGCGGCGATTTCGATGATGACGATCAGGGCGATCGCGGCGAGCGCCGCCAGGACGCGCGCCCGTTGCCACAGCAACAGCGGCGCCAAGGCCATCTCCGCGATGTAGACCGCGTTCGAGGCGAGCAGGAAAAGCGGCGTCTCGACCCGATACGGACCATCGCCGACGGCGCCGCCGTAGGCCGTCAGACGCGCGAATTCGTCGGCCGTGAGGAGCGGCGCGAGGACGGGCTGGAAGGACGGACGCGCCAGGGAGAAGGCGAGGTATTGCCCGGCGAACCAGTAGCCGCTCAGGAGTTTCTGCAGGCCGGCGTAGAACAAGACGATGGCGAAGAGAACTCGGGCCGCATCGCGCAGCAGCACCACCTCCTCGTCGCGCCGGACGTCGAGCAGGGCCACCAAGCCGCAGAGGGTCGCCTCCAAGTACGAGTGATTCGCCGCTTCGGGAAACTCGGCGACGATGATGCCGACGTGCAGCCCGGTGATGACGGCGCAGACGCTACGGCGCGTTCGCGGCCACGCGATGCCCAGCAGCGCCAGCACGCTGACGAGCACGGCGGTCCCGACGTACTGCGGGCCGAGGTCGTTCCACTTCGGGATGCCACGCGACCAATACTCGACGGCGACGATCGCCAGCAGCAGCGTGGCGAAGGCGTCGACCTGCCGGCGGCGCTCCGTGGGGCCGTCGACCGCAGGCGCCCATGGGATCCTGAAAGGACTCACGAGGCCTGCTCGCCGGAGCCGGGCGGGACGTCTCTGTAATAGATGTAAACGACGGCCATGGCGTCGACCACGTGCGGCGTCGGGTTGTCGTAGATGGCGATCAACTCGTAACGGTGCGTCGGATCGAGCGGCAGGCCGCTGGCACTCGAATAGTGGGTCATCTCGACGATTCCGGTGGCCGACGGGTTGGTCGTGGCGAGACTCTTGAACAAGGTCCGGTCGGCCGTCTGGTCGCGTAGTTCGAGGGATACCCCATAGACGTGTAGGTGCGCCGAAATGTGGTGCGCCGTCGTCGGAAACGGGATCTTGGTGACCCCGTCGACGACGCTGCGATACTCGTGCCGGCCGGGCGGTACGGCGAAGTGCAGCACCGGCGGCGTGCCCTCGGCACCGAGGATCGGGTCGTCGCCGGCGCAACTCTCGCCGGCGCGCAACGGGTCGTGCACCTCGGGAACGTAAGGGGCGGGCACGCGGATGTCCCAAGAGAGCTTGTTGAGCGGGATGGGGGGCTGAGGCAGTTCGTCGTCGTAGTGGAAGCGCAGCCGCGAGCGGATGTGCAGGGCGAAGGGGTCGCGCGCCGGATCCTGATTTTGCGCCATCGTCAGCAAGCGGAAGGGCTGATCGGAGGAGGCGGGTAGGGCAAAGCCTGGGGGGAAGTCGATGGAGTAGTGCCCTTGCACCAAGGTGAACTGGTTGAAGGGCAGCCAGCGCCCCTGGCGCTCCATGGGTTCGAGATCGCGTAGCCAGGACTCGCGATCGGGATACGACAGATTGACGTGACAAATGAATTGCTGGCCGTCCGGCAGCACGGAGCCGTCGGCGGCAACGGGTTCGACATCGACGCCGCGAATCCAGATGCGGCGCGGCGGCTGGGCCGGGTCGATCTGGATGGTCCGGCTGCTCGTCGGCCCGCGCATCGAACGGTAGATGCCGTCGAGAGTCAGGGCCTCGGAGACGAACTCGCGTACGTGCACCGGTGGCTCGACCGCTGGACGGCGGATCCAGATGAAGGCCACGGCGGCCAACATGCTGAGCACGCAGAGTCGGGCGAAACGATGGGACACAGTCAGCCCTCCGCTACCGAGCGGCTTGCTGCACCGCCGGGTGCGATCGACCGTACCAGAGCGGGGGCTCGGCGGACAATTGGTGGGGTCGGCGCTTGGGCGCCGGAGGGCTTAGGCTTAGGCTGAGGCTGAGGCTTAGGGCGCGTCGGCGCCTGCGTTTGGTTGCCGTTGGGGGGCGCTCGGGGTGGGACTGCGGCGGGTCCGGACCGGCTGGGGAGGCGCGCGGCGACGCTTCGGAGGGGCGGGAAACCGTGCGCCGCAGGAACAAATTCCTTTGCAAAATCGCGAACGTCAGATTTTCGTCAGATTTCTCTGGACATTTTGGTTCCGACTTTCGTATGTAGCGCAGCGATTCGGTCAGACTGGGGAAGAGTAGCCGCCAGCCGCGCGCCAAGGGGCAGTTGACAGGGCAGAGGGGCGCCGGCCGGCCTGGAGGGTGAAGCGATGACGAAGCACGCAGACGAACAGGCAGCCGCCGCTGGCGCGGGTCATCGCTCGCACTCGCATGCACGGGCTCGGGGGTAACGGCACATGCGCACACGCAACACGGTGATCCGACTCGGATTGATTCTCGCGTTCGGCATCGGCGCCGGAACCCTCTACTTCGCGGGTGCCCAGGAGGGGCAGCTCGACTCGGGCGGCGCCAAGTGCCGCCGCGCCATCAACAGCAGCGCCGGCGCCTATTTCGACAAAGTGTTGCGCGTCTACACCGACTGCTACGCCGACCAAATGGCCGGTGACCTGCCGCCACCGCCGACGCTCGACTGCGCCGATCCCAGCACCTGGGTTGCCGCCGGTTACGGCGACGGCATCGACGCCATCGCCGGTCAGACGGCTTCTGCCTTCAGCCGCATGACCTCGCGCTGCGACGCCGACGCCCCCGTCGGCCCGGCGGCGCTCGGCTTCGCCGGTTGCCCCGCCCCCTGCGATGCCTTCGTCCCCGAACTGAAGCGATACAGTGACGTAGGCAAATGCCTCAAGTGTCTCGCCGATGCCTGCATCGAAGGCATCGTCACCGACGTTTACGGTACGCCGACAGCCGGTCTCGACGATCGCGCCGCGATCAGCTGCCAGAAGGCGGTCGGCAAGGAAGCGCGCAAGTACGGCGTCAAGGTGTTGCAGCTGCGCGGTAAGTGCCAGTTCAACAAGGACCGCCAGCGTCCCGGCTGGGAGAGCGTCGATTGCAGCCAGGTCGATGCCGCCAACAACCCGATGTACAAGCAGTACGTCGGCGTCCTCGACAAGCTCGCCGGCGGCATCGCCAAGCGCTGCGACACCGGCATGCTGAGCACGGGCCTCGACACCTGCGGCAACGACTTGACCAGTCTGCAGAGTTGCACGCGTGACAGCGTCGACACCTGCGCCGACTTCCTGCACGAATCGATGTACCAGAGCGTGCCGACGCCGACGCCGACCGCCACCTCGCCGCCGCTCGTCTCGCCCCCGCCTTCCGCCACGCCGACCCAAACGCCGGCACCTCTCGGCCGCGCCTGCGGCAGCGACGATCAGTGTCAGTCCGGCATCTGCTCCAGCGATGGCGTCTGTTGCGATGCCCGTTGTGACTCCGGCTGCATGGCCTGCGTCGGCGACAAGACGGGCGGTGCCGACGGCGCGTGCCTGCCGGTGCAGGTCGGCACCAACCCCGACGTCGAATGCGACGACGGCAACCCGTGTACGGTCGACGCGTGCGACGGCTCGGGCGGTTGCATCAACATGGCCGCTCCCTTCGGCACCACCTGCGGCGACGCCTCGGCGAACGGCTGCAGCCTGGCCGATACCTGCGATGGGAACGGCAACTGCATCGCCAACGACCTGCCCGCCGGAACCGCCTGTGGCGGCGACCCCGATGCCTGCTCGCTACAAGACACCTGCGACGGCTCGGGAAGCTGCGTCGACAATGGCTTCGCCACCGCCGGCACGGCCTGCGGCGATCCGGCCACCGAGTGCTCCGAGCAAGATACCTGTGACGGTGCCGGCAGCTGTCTCGCCAACGATCTGGCGCCGGGTACCGGCTGCGGTGATCCGGGCACGGAATGCACCCTGCGCGACACTTGCGACGGCACCGGCAGTTGCGTCGACAATGGCTTCGCCCCCGCCGGCTCGAGCTGCGGCAGCCCAGGGACGGAATGCTCCGAACAAGACACCTGCGATGGCGCCGGTAGTTGCCAAGTGAACCATCGCTCCGCCGGCACGACCTGCGGCGATGCCGGGGACGAGTGCACCAACCAGGACCTCTGTGATGGGTCGGGGCGCTGCACCGACAACGGCTTCGTCGCCTCCGGCACGACCTGCGGCGATCCAGCCAACGAATGCAGCGGCCAGGATACGTGCAACGGCACGGGCTCGTGCGTTCCCAATGACTTGCCCACGGGCACGACCTGCGGCGACGCCGGCAACGAATGCACGGTGCAGGATACCTGCGACGGCACCGGCAGTTGCTCTGACAACGGTTTCCTCGCCGCCGGTACCTCCTGTGGCGATGCCGGGGACGAGTGCACCGTGCAGGATACCTGCAACGGTGCTGGCACCTGTTCGGACAACGGCTTTCGCTCGCATGGTACGCCGTGTGGCGATGCCGGGGACGAGTGCACCGTCCAGGACATTTGCGATGGCACGGGGAGTTGCTCCGACCAGGGCTTCCGGCCGAGCGGCACAACGTGTGGTGATGCTGCGACCGAATGCAGTGGCCAGGATACCTGTGACGGCACGGGCAGCTGCCAGCCGAACGACCTCGTGGCCGGAGCTTCGTGCGGCGACGCCGGCACCGAATGCGTCAACCAAGATACCTGCGACGGCACCGGTGCGTGCAGCGACAACGGCTTCAAGGTGAGCGGCACGACCTGCGGCGACCCGGCGACGGAGTGCAGCGCTCAGGATACCTGTAACGGTGCCGGTACCTGCCAGGACAACGACTTGAGCGTGGGCACCGCGTGCGGCGACGCCGGCGACGAGTGCACCGTGCAAGATACCTGCAACGGTGACGGTAGCTGCGTCGACAACGGTTTCCTTTCGGCGGGAACCACCTGCGGCTCGGCCCTCGACAGCGAATGCACCAACCCCGACGCCTGCGATGGGGCAGGGACTTGTCTGGCCAACGACGCCCCGTCGGGAGCGACGTGCGGCGACGCCGGCGACGAGTGCACCGTGCAGGATACCTGCGACGGTAGCGGTAGCTGTAGCGACAACGGCTTCCGCCCCTCTGGCACGACCTGCGGCGATCCTACCGACGACGCCTGTACCAACCCCGACACCTGTGACGGAGCCGGTACCTGCCAGGGCAACCATGCCGTCAGCGGCACCGATTGCGGCGACGCCGGCAGCGAGTGCGTCGTCCAGGACACCTGCAACGGCTTCGGCCAATGTCGCAACGCCGGCTTCGTCGCGGCCGGTACACCCTGCGGCGATGCGTCGGATACCGAATGCACCAATCCCGACACCTGCGACGGCTCCGGTACCTGTGCCGTCAACCACGCGACGGTAGGCAGCCATTGCGGTGACGCCGGCACCGAGTGCACCAACCAAGACACCTGTGATGCCAGCGGCCAATGCGCCGATCAGGGCTTCAAGTCGGCCGGCACGACCTGCGGCGATCCCACCTCGAATGCCTGTACGGCACCCGACTCCTGCGACGGTGCCGGCGCGTGCGGCGACAACGACATGCCCGTAGGTACGGCCTGCGGCGATACGGGCACCGAGTGCATCAACCAAGATACCTGCGACGGTTCCGGCGAGTGTCTCGACCAGGGCTTCGTCGATGCCGGTACGACGTGCGGCGACGGCACGGATACCGAATGCAACAACCCCGATTCGTGTAACGGTGCCGGGGTCTGTCGCCCGAACTTCGAAATCTCCGGAACGCCATGTGGCGACCCGGGTAGCGCCTGTGTCGTGCAGGACACCTGCAACGGCAGCGGCAGCTGTCGCGACAACGGCTACGCCCCTGCCGGCAAGGTCTGCGAAAGCGACGACAACCAGTGCACGGACGACGAGTGCAACGGCTTCGGCGCTTGCAGCCACGAGGCCAACCAGGCGCCATGCGACGACGGATTCTTCTGCAATGGCAACGATACGTGCAGCGGTGGCTCCTGCACGATTCACACGGGTGATCCGTGTGCCGGACCCGATGCCGACACCGACTGCTCCGAGACGTGCGACGAAAGCGCCGATGCCTGCACGGGCAATGACCCGGATGGCTCCTCATGCGACGATCGCCTGTTCTGCAACGGCACCGAGGTCTGCGCCGGCGGTCTGTGCGTCAGCGAAAACATCGATCCCTGTCCCAACGGCGGCGCCTATGGCGGCGACGACGACATCAATTGCAGCGAGTCGTGTGACGAGTTCGCCAACACCTGCACTTTCCCCGATCCGGACGGCACCCCCTGCAACGACCAACTGTTCTGCACCGGCGCGGACGTCGGCAACGCTTGCACGCAGGACTCGGACTGCCGCAGCAACAACTGCGCCGACGTTTGCGACGGACCCGACGCCGGCAAGCCTTGTGCCGGCAACGCGGACTGTCCGAACGGTGGGCGCTGCGCCGCTCGCGCCTGCGCCTCGGAGGTGTTCTCGATCGACGGCACCGACATCACCGTGGCGCAGGACTTCTGTGTCGCCGGCACATGCCAAGGCGGCGCGCCGCCCTGTCCGGGCGACAGCAAGGATTTGCTGGGTCGCGGCGTAGGCTTGTCGGCGACGTGCCAAGATGCCTGCGACGAAGCGACGTCGAGCTGCACCGCCGTGTCGGCTGATGCCCTCGATTGCCGAGACGACGATTTCTGCAACGGCGATGCCGACAAGTGCAGCGCGGGTGCGTGCGTACGCAGCGCCGATCCGTGCAACAAGCGTTGTATCATCGGCAGCGACCCGGACGACCCGAACGACCCGTGTTACCTGCCCGCGAATCAGTTCAAGCTGGGCGACCTGGACAGCGATTGCAGCGAGGCGTGCGCCGACGAGACGGCCTGCAGCGGCTATGGCTGTATCGGCGTCGGCAGCTGTACGGCGCAAGATGCCAATCTCAGCAACTGCTCGGACGGTACCTTCTGCAACGGTACCGACCGGTGCAGTGCCGGTGCCTGTACCGTCCATGCCGGCGATCCGTGCCCAGGACCGGATGGCGACGGCGACTGCTCGGAGCGCTGCAACGAGGCGGAGGACGACTGCTCGACCAACGACCCGGCCAACGTGTCGTGCAACGATGGCTTGTTCTGCACCGCCACCGATCGCTGCGACGGCGACGGCTTCTGCATCGGTACCGGCACGCCGTGCCAGGGCGCCGATGGCGACGGCGATTGCAGTGAACAGTGCCGCGAAGCGAATGACGACTGTAACGGCAACGACCCGCTCAACTCGAGTTGCAACGACAGCCTGGCGTGCACGACGACGGACCGCTGCAACGCGACCGGCATTTGTGTCGGCAGCAACGATCCGTGCCAGTCGCTGGTCGACGAAGGCCTCAACAGCTCCGACTGCACGGAGGCCTGTGTCGAAACCGGCGGAACGTACTCCTGCACCGGCAACAACCCAAGCGGTAAGCCGTGTAATGACGGCCTGTTCTGTACCAGCACTTCTTCGTGCAATGGCGCCGGAGCCTGCGTGGGCTCGGGCAATCCATGCCCCGGAGTCGACGGCGATTCGGACTGTAGCGAACAATGCCGCGAGGACGCGGACGACTGCAACGGCAACGACGCGTTCGGCTCCGTGTGCACGAGCAACAATCGCGCCTGTGACGGAGTCGAGCGCTGCAACGGCTCCGGGCTCTGCCAGAGCCCAGGGATCTGCTGCCCGCAGGGTACACACCGCTTCAGCGTCACCAGCAGCGATGGCGGCTCGGTCGACCCGGCGGAGTGGCCGGGGGGACGCCTGACGCTCAACCTGACACCGAACGACGACAATCTGTCGGACAATGCCGTGACCACGTGTCGGATCCAGGCCGACGCCCCGCTCGACAACATCGACCAGGTGGGCATCGCCGCCGACGGCGGATGGACCGGGTTCCCCACCTTCGGCGATTGCTGCTGGGAGTACATCGGCCAGGAGGGCTTTACGACTTGTACTCCGACGGGTGGTGAGGATGGTGACGGCTGCGAGGCACCGAGTTGCCCGACGGCAGGCATCGGCTTCTGCCAAGATGCGCGGCCGTCGTGTTCAGCGGCTCTCAACGGCCGCGGCACGGCGCGATTCCGCGTCGACTGCACGGATCCGGAGTGAGGACGATCATGCGTGACGCCAGCCTAGCGACGAAGACCAATCGGGATTTCGGATCCATGAGCACGACGATCGAGCGACAGGGGGGGGCTATGGTGGAAGGACGTCGAACGACAGAGTTGCTGCGATTGCGCCAAGCGGCGCGGCGGCGTCGGACCATGCGCCGCCTGCGTCGCGAGATCCTCCGCCAAGCCCTGGTCTCGACCGTCATCTTGTCGCACCTGTGCAGCGTCACCCTGGCACAGGTCGTCAGCGCCGACGGCTCGATGGCGACGGACGGACGCACCGGCACTTCGTTCGCGACCTCCGGCAACGTGACCGACGTCACGACGACCACGGTCAACGGCGACAACGCCTTCAACTCGTTCACCCGGTTCGACGTCAACACCGGCAAGGTGGTCAATCTTCACCTGCCAGGTACGACCAAGAACCTCCTCAACATCGTCACCGACGAAAAGACCGACATCCACGGCGTGCTCAATTCGATCAAGGGCGGGCAAATCGGCGGCAACGTCTACTTCGCCAACCCCAACGGCTTCGTCGTCGGCTCCGGCGGTGTCGTCAACGTCGGCACCTTGTCCGTCGCCACCTCGACGAAGGACTTCGTCGACGATTTCTTCGACGGAACGACACCGCGTGACAGCGAGGCGCGTAAGGTGCTGCTCGGTACCACCCCGATCGACGATCGCGGCGTCGTTCGTATCGACGGTACCGTCAACGCCATCGGCGACGTGCGCATCGATGCCGGTGCCGTTCAACACACCGGCACCATCCAATCGGGTGCCGTCTTCACCGGTACCGCGCCGAGCTTCTCCGACGTCGTCAACACCAACAGCTACGCGTCGGGCGCGCAAATCGCCGTCGAGAACGGCGACATCGTCATTCTCGCCGAGGACGACATCAGCGTCTCCGGTACGATCGCCAGCGATGCGTCCAATACCGTCGACGGCGGCAACATCCGCATCGAGGCGGACGAAGTCAGCCTCAGCGGCGGCGCCAAAATCGCCACCCGCGCCAAGGGCTCGAAGTCGGGCGGCAACGTCACGGTCGAGGCGGTCGACAGCGCCGCCATGGCAAATACGTCGTTCCAAATCGGCAACGGCGGTTCCCTCGATTTCTCGACGCCGCTGCTCACCGGCGGGGCCGGTGTGTCGGGCATCGCCGGCATCGAACTCGACGTCGACCTGCTGCAGCTCTCGGGGAGCTACAATACCGGCGGCGCCAGCGAGTCGTGGTTCGTCTCCGGTTCGATCGCCGTCGCCAGCGGCTCGGACCTGCGCACCTCCAATGCCACCGCCGGACAGAATGCGGGCAGCCTCACCCTCAAGGCAGGCGACGACATCACCATCGGCAGCGGCAGCCAAGTGCTGACCACCGACGCCAACGTCGGCGATCGTGCCGGTGCGCTCACGCTCGAAGCCGGTGACGATTTGACGATCGCCAGCGGGGCCACCTTGGATGCCGACTCGGCCTCGACCAACGACGGCGGTGCCGTGACTCTGAAGGCTGGCGATGCCTTGAACCTCGCCGCCGACATGACGCTCGAAGGTGGCTCGTTCGCCCTCCAGTCGGGCGCATCGCTGCGCTTCGCCATCGATTTGGTCGCACCGGATGGTTCGATTTCCATCAAGAGCGGCCAAAACCTGACGATCGCCAGCGATACTAGCTTGTCGACGGTCGATAGTGCCGGGGGAACCGCCGGCACCCTGAGCCTCGAAGCCGCTGGCGACCTGACGCTCGAGTCCGGTGCCTCGATCGATGCCAACGGCAGTGCCAACAACGACGGCGCCAAAGTGACGCTCAACGCAGGTGACGAGTTGCTCGTACCGGTCAATCTCGTCCTCGACGCCGGCAGCATCGATATCGACACCGGCGCCAGTCTGCTCATCCCGTTCAACCTCGTGGCTCCCGATGGTGCGATCGAGGTGCATGTCCGCGGCGACCTCAGCTTCAGCAACGGTACGACCGTCAACACCGTCGACGCGGCGGGCGGCGTCGCCGGCAACATCACTCTCGACGCCACGGGCGCCCTCACCCTCGGCACGGGCATGACGATCGACGCCAACGGCAGCGCGACCAACGACGGCGGCGCCGTGTCGATCCACGCCGACGGCGCACTGACCCTGCCGTCCTCCACCACCCTCGACGCCGGCAGCTTGGACATCGAGTCGGGCAGGGCGTTGACCATCACCAACAGCATTGCGACGCCGGACGGCGACCTGCGCATCTACAGCGCCGAGGGACTGACCCTGTCCGACAACGTCGACCTGTCGACCCTCGACAGTGACGGCGGCGGTCGCTCGAACGATCTCACCCTGCAAGCCGGCATCGACCTCACTCTCGGCAGCGGCGTCGATCTGGTGGCGCGTAACGCCGCGACCTCCGACCTGGGTGGCAAGCTGTCGCTCCTCGCGGGCGGCGAATTGATTGCGCCGACGACCCTTACCCCGGTGGCCGGGAGCTTCGACTTCGAGTCGCTCGCCGGGTTCACCATCCCCTTCAACATGTTCAGCCCCAGCGGCGACATCGAAATCAGTGTCAAAGGCGACCTGGCGATTCTCGATGGTGTGACGCTGTCGACCGTTCCGACGACGGGCACCGCCGGCTCGATCCGACTCACCGCCGGCGGTCACATCCTGCTCGAAGAATCGGTCACCCTCGACGCGGATCGCCCCGGGGCCAACAACGGCGGCACCGTCGCCCTGTTGGCCGGCGGCACGCTGACCCTGCCGGCCTCGACGACGATCGATGCCGGCGCTTACCAAATCACCTCGGCCAGCGATCTGACGATTCCGTTCGACATGGCGGCCGAAGACGGCGGCATCTCGATCGTAGTGGGTGGGGCGCTGAGCGTGCCCGACGGTCGCTCGCTGACCACCCTCGACGATGGCGGCGGTACCGCCGGCGCCCTGACCCTCGATGCGGTCGGAAACCTGACGATCGGCAACGGCGTCACGCTCGACGCCAACGGCAGCGCCGCCAACGATGGGAACAAAATCTCCCTCCTTTCCGATGCAACGCTTTCCCTCGGCACGGGGCTGACACTCGACGGTGGTTCGTACGACCTCGCCTCGGGCGGCGCCTTGACCCTGACGTACGACTTGACGGCTCCGGACGGTGACATTCGCGTCACCGCTGGCGGCGCCCTGACACTCAATACCGGAGTCGATCTGTCGGCCCTGAACTCGGACGGTAGCACCGGCGACGGTACGGTCACCCTCCAGGGGTCGTCCATCACCATCCCGAGCACGAGCCTCGTCCGGGGCAGGAGCTTCAGCCTCGCTTCCACCGGCAGTGGTGACTTCACCATCCCGGTCGACCTCGCGGCGACCAATGGCTCCGTGTACGCATCGTCGGGGGGGTCGCTCAACCTCAGCACGGGCGCGGACCTGAGCGGAACCGGCATCACCCTGGTCGCGGGTAACGGCCTCGACATCGACGGCTCGCTGACCGCCACGCGCTATGCCATCGACCTCGACGCCGGCGGCAACGTCGACATCAGCGGCACCCTCAACGCCTCCGACGGCACGCACGGTCTCACCGACCTGGGCGTTTCGAGTGGCAGCATCGACATCGACTCCGGAGGATCCGTCACCATCAACGGCAACCTGACGACCTCGGCCGACGAGATCAGCCTGTCGAGTTACCTCGCCGCCTATGGCGACTACGACCTAGCCCAGCTCGTCGATCTCGACATCGAGGTCGACCTAACCGGCGTCGAAGATACGCTCAACAGCGTCCTCGACTTGCTCGGCAACCTCGATACCGTCGACCTGCCCGACAGCGTCAATCTCGCCGACCTCATCGAAGGGCAGTTCACCGTCGAAGACCTCATCGGCGACATCCTGCCGGGCACTCCTTCGATGAATGATGCCCGCACCGCCCTCGGCGATCGCACCCTCGTCGACATTCTCAACGAAGCCGCCATCGATCCGCTGCGCGACCTTCTCGAACCGCTCTACTCGATCTTCTTCGACGGTACGAATACCTTCGGCATGGATTTCGAAATCCCCGTCGAAGACATCATCCCCCACGTGGTCGTCCGCGATCTGATCCCCTCCGATGGCAACATCGAGGTCTGGGGACGCGGCAATGTCACGGTCAGCTCGAGCAGGACCCTCGATACTACCGACACCGACCAGTCCGGCAACATCGAACTGCGGGCGGGCATCTCGATCCATGATCCGGGCGACTTCAGCGGCAGCGTCATCGTCAACTCCGGCGTGATCCTGCGTGCCGATCAGAGTGCCGAGGCCGGTGATGGCGCCAGCGTCATCCTGCACGGCCCCTCGGGCGTGACCCTGCCAAGCAGCATGACGTTCGCGGCGGGCGCGATCGACATCGAATCGGGTGCCAGCCTCACCGTCCCCCTCAGCTTGACGGCGACGGACGGCGATCTCGAGCTCGTGGCCGCCGAAGACATCACCGTCAACGCCAACGTCGCTCTCTCGACCATCGATCCGGCGGGCGGTAACGCCGGCGACCTGACCCTGGAGGCAGGAGATGCGATTTCCTTCGGTGCCAACACCAGCCTGCTGACGCAACATACCGGGCGCGTCGATGACGGTGGCAAGCTCACGGTGCAGGCCGGGGGCGCATTGACGACGCCGAATACGATGACGATCACGGCGGGTAGCCTCAACGTCGCCACCGGCGCTTCGTGGACCGTCCCCGTCGATCTGCGCACCCCCGACGGCGATCTGGAGATCACCACCGCCGGCACCTTGACCGTGCCGAGCGGCCGGACCCTGTCGACCGAGGATACGGATGGGGACCCGGGCAGTCCGGCGGGCGACGTGACGCTCTTCGGCAACACCGGCGTCTCGCTGCCCTCGAACCTGACGCTGTTCGCCGAAGGTATCGACATCGGTTCGGGAACGAGCCTCAATGTCCCCATCGACCTGGTCGCGCGCGGCGGCGACATCAGCCTGCGCGCCGGCGACGGCATCGTCGTCAGCAACGATCTGCAGGCGACCAGCGGCGACATCACCGTGCTCGCCGGCTTCGACGGCTACGGAAGTGAGCCGGATCCCTCGCTCAGCGATCTCTATTGGGGCTCCGTCTGGGGCGCCATCGGCATCGATACGATCGATGACGACACCGACAACGCCACCGATACCTTGGTCATCCAAGCCGGGGTCGACATCGACGGGCACTCCTTCAAGGGCACCGCGGACGGCGACGTCACGGTCGGCAGCGCGATCGATACGACGCGCAACCAGATCATCCTCGACGCCGGCGGCAACCTGACGATCAACGCCAACCTGACGGCCAGCGACACCGTCTACGGGTTGCACGATCTCCTCGATCACAGCGGCAGCATGGAGCTGTCGGCTGGTGGCAACCTCGTCATCAACGGCAACCTGGTCACCATCGCCAACGAGGTCACCGTCGGCGACTACATCAACCTCATCCCCGACTTCGATCTAGGTGAGTTGATCCGCGACGGCGGCCTCGACGTCGAACTCGACCTCTCGCTGGTCGGTCAGGCTGCCAAGGAAGCGGGCGTCGGCGACCTCATCGGTTTGCCGGACTCGTTGACCCTGTCCGAACTCGTCAGCGGCAAGATCAGCCTGAGCGATTGGCTCTCCGGCATCGACAACGGTGCCAGCCTCAACGATCTGCGTGATGCTCTCGGCTTCACCACCCTCCTCGATGTTCTCGAGGCCTCCCATTTCTTCACCCTGACCGATCTCGGCGTCGACGTCGTGACCTCGGACATTCCGGGTGCCCAAGCGATCCTCGACCTCCTCGGGCTCGACGATCTCAACGACAGCCTGCGCGGCATCGTGCCCGACATCCTCCTGCGCGACCTGCTCCCCTCCGACGGCAACATCGAGACCGACGTCGGGGGCAACATCACCGTCAACGCTGGCAAGATCCTGCGTACCGACGACCATGAGGAGCAGGCCGGCAACATCGAACTCTTCGCCAACGGCGGCACCGTGACGATCCAAACCGGTGCCGTGCTCGATGCCGAAGACTCGGCGCTGGTCAACGACGGTGGATACGTGCGCCTTCGTTCCGCCTCGGGCATCTCGTTCCCCAGCACCCTCGACCTGCAAGCCGGCGGTATGGAGTTCGATGCGGGCACCGGCAGCATTCACCTGCCTTTCAGCCTGAGCGCCCTCGACAAAAACCTCGAGATCGAGGCGGGCGGCAACATCACCACGGCGACAGGCATCACGCTGTCGACCCGCGACACCGACGGTAGCGGCGATGCCGGCGACCTCACCATCGACGCCGGCGGCAATCTGACCCTCGCCTCCGCCGTGCAAGTGCTGGCCGAACGCAGCGATCGCAACAACGACGGCGGCCACCTGATCCTGCATGCTGGCGGTACCCTGAGCACCGCCGACAACACCTCGATCAAGGCCGGCAGCATGGATATCGAGTCCGGCGCCGCGTGGGAGGTCCCCTACAACCTCAATACCCCCGACGGTTCGATGTCGATCGTCGTCGGCGGCGACCTGACCTTCGACGACGACGTCACCAGGCTCAGTACCCTCGATAGCGACGGTAGCGGCAACTCGGGCAACCTGACGCTCGAGGCCGACGGCTTGCTGTCGCTGGTCAGTCGCGTCACCCTGGAAGCCGAAACCGCGGCCCGTACCAATGACGGCGGACGCCTGCGCCTCTACGGTGGCACCGGCCTGCCTCTTGCCAATCTGGTTCACACGGCGGGCAGCATCGACTTCGAGTCGGGCGTCAACCTCGACGTGCCCTTCAGCCTGAACGCCAAGGACGGCACGATGAAGCTGACGGCCGGCGGGAATCTCACCCTGGCCAACGGCATCACCCTCGATACCCTCGACACCGATGGCGGCGGCAATCCGAGCGCCATGACGCTGACGGCGCGCACCGGTATGGTCGATCCGGGCAGCAACGTGACCTTGCAGGTCGAGCGACCCGCGGTCGACGACGATGGAGCCCTGCTGAAGATTACCGCCGGCAACGGCATCGACCTTGCGGCGCCGGGTTTCAAGTACTACGCCGGTAGCCTCGATTGGACTTCAGGCGTGGCACAGAACGTGCCGATCGACCTGATCGTCACCGATGGCGACATCAAGGTGTCGACGACGACCGGCCTGCTGTCGATCAACCCGGGCCGGACGATCTCGGTCGTCGACACCGACGGCGGCGGCTTCGCTCACGACGTCTACCTGCATGGCGGCAACGACGTCAGCATCCCGAGCAACGTCAATCTCTACGCGCAGGACATTCAGATCAGTTCGGGCGCCAACCTGAGCCAGGTGCTGATCGATTTGGCGCCGCTCGACGGCGGCAACATCCGCATGCTGGCGGACGACGACTTGACGGTGAGGACCGATCTCTACGCTCCGGACGGGTACATCGAGCTGGAAGCCGGCAGCGACATCACCATCAATGCGGGCCTTCTCGTCGAGGCGGAGAACATCCGCGGTACCGCGGGCGACAATCTGACGACCAACTCGAACCTGCTCGCGACCGAGAGCAACGTGAGCCTCGACCTCGCCGGCCTCATCACCGGCGAGCGCACCATCACGCTGGAAGAACTCGTGGAGTTCCTCCAAGAGTTCGCCTTCGAGGAACTCCTCGGGTCCGAGGGCAACGTCGAACTCGACGCCGGCGGCACGATCACCGTGCCGAACGGCGTGACGGTCACCGCCGACGGTGGCACCATCGACCTCGAAGGCGGCCGCGTCGTCGTCGAGAACGGCGCCACCCTCTATGCCGACGCCGGCAGCATGGTACTCGGAGACCTCCTCATCCCCGACGGCAACATCGATATCGACGCCGACGAGAAAGAGGGCGTCGCCACCTCGGGCGACGTCGTCATCAGCGGCAAGTTGCAGACCGATAGCGGCGACTTCAACCTCGACGACCTGATCGACATCATCGGCGCCCTCGATATCGACGACGTCCTCGGCGCCAGCGTCGGCGGCGTCTCCCTCAGCGTCTTGTTGCAGGTCGCGGGCTTGGACGCCGTCACCGGCGTGCTCAATACGATCGGCAACTTCGACCTGATGTCGGTGATCACGCCGATCGCCGACTTCCTCGGGATCGACAGCGTCGATGATGCCCTCGACATCGTCGACCAGCTGACCTTCGGCGATCTTCTCACGCTTGGCGGCGAAATCGACGTCGAGGCCGACGTCGACCTGGAGATCACCTCAACCGGCGTGCTGTCGACCCGCAACATCGCCGGCACCGATCCGCTCAACGATGCGTCGATCGGCGATTCCGGGCCGATGTTCCTCCGCGGCCTCAATGTCACGATCACCGGTGCCGAGATCCTGGCCCACGTGGAAGAGGGCAGTTCGCACCGCGCCGGCGATATCGACATCACCGTCGAGAACGAAGACCTGACCTTCGACCTCGACCTCGAAGAGCTGGCCGCGGCCGAGGGCGACCAAGCGGTTCTGCAGGCCTTCTTCGAGGAGACGTTGGATCAGCTGCTCGACGAGATGGTCGAGCTCATCGGCGATCCGGTGGCGTGCTTCAGCGATCCGTTCGGCTGCGAGTTCCTCGTCAACCGCGAAGACCTCGCGATGACGATCACCGACTCGACCATTCGCGGCAACGACGTCGAATTGCTCGGCCATGCCGCCGACCGGATCGGCTTCGTCAAGGACGTCGAGGTCGACATCACCGTCACCGATTCGACGATCGAAGCGAGCAACGTCAAGATCAAGGCCTCGACGGAGACGGATCTGCTTCCCGAGTTCATCGAGGAGTGGATCGACAAGGTCGACTTCGACGAACTGGGTTTCGACGACTCCGTCGAAGCCATCGGTGACCGCGCCGGCTATGATCTCGACGGCGGTACCGCGTCGGGGCTGGCACAAGCCTTCTTCGTCGATCTCTTCGATTTTTCGCTCGACTTCTTCTACACCGAATCGGTTGCCGACTCGTCGGTCACCATCAACGGGACGACCACCATCGAGGCCGACGGCGACGTGACCATCGCCGCCAACTCGCAGTCGCGCGCCACACCGAACGGTCCGAAGGTGCTCAACTTCGGCACGGCGATCGCCGACTCGACCTCGCTGGCGCGCGTCACCATCGGCGACAGCAGCGGTAGCGACATCACGACGATCGATGCCACCGGCGACATCTCGATCTCGACGCAGGCCGAGAGCATCGTCAATCCGCACGTCGACCTGGGCGGCATCTTCGCCGTCAACAAGTCCCTGCTGGGCTTTGGTTGGTCGAAGACGGAAGCCGAGGCCATCACCACCGTAGCGCAGAACGCAACGATCACCGGCGACGACATCAGCGTGGTCGCCGAGGGGATTCACGCGATCGAGAACGAGGTCGACATCGTCCAGTTCGGCAACGGCAAGATCGCCATGGGCACGGCGCTGAACCAATTCGGGTCGACGGTGCGGGCACAGGTGGACGGTGACGTCGTCGCCCGCGAGGACCTCGAGATCACGGCCATCAGCGAACTCGATGGGGCGGTGCAGGCGTCGGTGGCGAATCGTGGCGACTCGACGTCGTTCGGCTTCAAGTACTTCAACTTCATGCGCACGGCGAGCATCATCGATCCGCTCGACTTCCTGCTGCCGGCGCTGCCGCTCTTCCTACCCCTCTCCGACGATGCGGAGAACAGCGCTCTGGCGCTGTTCGGCTTCGGTGTCGGTGCGGCCGCGCTCAAGGCCCTGCTGCTGAACAAGCTCATTCCCAAGCCCGAGGCGAGCACCTTCGCCATGACGGGCGCCATCGCGATCACCACGGGTCTGGACATCAGCGAGATCATCGACGGCGTCGGCGCACTCAACACCGTCGAGGCCGTCATCGGTTCGACGGCCGACGTCGAAGCCGCCGGCAACATCACCGTCGAAGCGGGGCTGCGCCACGAGCTGACGCTGGGCGCCAATTCGCTGGCCGACTCGAACGGCACGACGATCGGCGGTGCGCTCGCGTGGGGCACGTACACCGATCGGGCCAAGGCCTACATCGCACCCAACGCCGACGTCGACGCAGGACGCACCCTGGCGGTTACCTCCGAGGTCATTCTTCCCGACGCGGTCGAGACCAACCTGAGCAACCCGGGGGACGCGATCGACGCGCTCAAGCTCAAGATCGAATCGCTCTTCGTCAACACGTTCAACTTCAACTCGGCTACCGGCTCGCCGGCCAAGGTCAAGGACGTCACCACGGGCGCGACCAACAATCTCGATCGCAAAATCGGATTGGCGGCGTCGTTCACCTTCCTCGATACCGAAGCGACGAGTGAGGCCTACATCGGCAGCAACGCGCAGGTGAACCAGGATACCGACCTGCAAAATGATCGACAGGAGGTCATCGTCGATGCCGAGACGTCGACCGGCATGATCAATGCCGGCGGCCAGGGCTTGCTGAGCTTGGCGCTGACCTTGCTGCGTAAGGCGAACGGCGTGTCCGGTCGTAACGCGATCGGCGGTGCGGGTATCTTCCACGGCGGCGAGTCGACCGCCGTCGCGTACATCGACCAAGGAGCCCAGGTGACCGCCGCCAAGGGGGTCACCGTCGACGCCGACGCCGATCTGTTCCTGATCAACTGGACGATCGCCGGCGGTCAGTCCGACAACGCCGGCTTCTTCGGCGTCTTCACCATGACCGGCCAGAACAATCTGGCCGAAGCCTACATCGACAGCGGGGCGACCGTCATTACCGATGGCGACGTCACCGTCACCGCGGGCGCCGACGTCGATGCGCTGACGATCGCCGGCGGTTACGTCTTCTCGAAGGCGACCGGTGTGGGCGTCTCGGGCAGCGTGACCAACGTGAACTCGGGTGCGATCGCCCACATCGGCGGCAAGACCTATCACCCGGATCGCTTCAACCCGACGGCCGACAACGGCCTCGCCGGCAGCGTCCAGGCCGACAAGGTCATGGTGCGCGCCGATGTCTTGACCAATGCCGAGAGCTACGCCGTCGCCGGTACCACGACGACGACCTCGCCCGAGTTCGATGCCGAGGGCGCCGTCGGCAAGAGCGGACTTGGACTCGCCGGTGACGCCGCCATCAGCATGGTCGAGACGGAGTCGCGGGCCTACATCGACGGCAACATGACCGTCGAGTCGAACGGCGACATCGACGTGCTCGCCAACCACTTCGTCGACGTCGCCGCGGCCGGCGGCGCTGCGGCGATCTCGACGCGCGATTCGTCGGCGATTGCGGGTTCGTTCACCTACGTCTACCTCAACGACAAGACCGAGGCCTTCGTCGACGCCGACCTCGACATTCAGGACCACGGCGACATCACCGTCGACGCGGAACTCGAACGCGAGGTGTTGTCGATCGCCGCCAGCCTGGCGGCCGTCACTTCGGCGGCGACGCGCGCCATCAACTTGGCGGGCTCCGTCGCCTACAACGTCATCACCGGCGAGACGACGGCGTCGCTCGTCGATACGGTGGAGGACCTGGACGTCGACAACGTCACCGTCGAGGCGACGGACGATACGGTCGAACAAGAACTGCGCTTCTTCGAGGAACTCGATGCCGTTCTGCAAGGCTTCGATTCGGTCGTCGGCTTCTTCGGCGGCCCGGATGATTCGATCCCGAGCATCACACTGACGGCCATGGCCCCTGGCGTCCTCACGGTCGCCGGTGCCATCGGAATCGGTAAGGGATCGGCTTCGATCGGTGCATCGATTCCGTACACCGATATGGACGTCACCACGACCGCCTCGGCCGATCTGAATGCGGTCGTCGACGGCGACGTGCGCGTGCGTGCGAATTCGGATCTCGGCTTCACCTCGTCCGGCGCGGCCGCCTCGATCGGCGGCAATACCTCCTTGGCGGCGGCTGTGACCGAGACCTATACGGAACTCGACAACACGACGCACTCCTCCCTTGGCGGCCGATTGAGCGTCGGCGACAGTGCCGACGTTTCGGCTACCAGCAACAGCGACTTCCTCCTCATCGGTGGTGACGTCGCCGGATCCACCGGCACTGGCGTCGCTGCAGGTGCGGCCGGCACGACCCTGCGTAAGACGGACGATACGCGCGCCTTCATCATGGTGGGCAGCGACGGCACCGATCTCTTCGTCGCGGGCGACGGCGACGGCATCGCGGTCGAGCGCGCCGATCGGACCAAGCCGACGGTGGTGGGTCTCAACGTGGCGGCGACCTCGGTCGACGAGATCGAGGCCTTTGCCGCAGGTGCGGCGATTTCGGGTGGCGGAGTAGGGATCGAAGGAACCGTGGTCGTCAACGAACTCGACGAAACCACCGCTGCCTACGTCGCCGACAACGCCAAGGTGAACGACGACAACGATGGAGCCGACAGCGACCAAGACGTGATCATCTTGGCCCAAGACGATACGGATATCGTCGCGGTCGCGGGTGCGGTGGCCCTGGGTAAGGCCGGGGGCGTCGGCGCCGGCGCCGACGTGCTGATGATGGCCAAGACCACCGAGGCGTCGATCGGTACGCCGGTGCTCAACCGCACCGGCACCATTGCAACCTCGTCGTCGGTGGTCCGTGCGCAAGACAACGTGCGCGTCGAAGCCCTGTCGACCGAGGACATTTCTTCGATCACCGGCAGCATTGCGGCGGGCTCTTCGGCTGGTCTGGCCGGCAGTGCGTCGGCCTTGCTGCTCGGCGATCGCTCCGCGTCCGACTCCGGCACGATCAACGGCTTGATCACGCGTGCCCGCATCGGCAAGGGTTCGACGGTTGCCGCGGACGGCAACGTCTTGGTCTCGGCCGACGACCTGCTGCAGATCGATCAGATCGTCGGCAATCTCGGCATTTCGACCAACGGAATCGGCCTGGGCGCGTCGGTCGGTGTCATCGACGTCGACAAGACCGTCGAGGCGGTCGTCGACGCGTCGGCGAAGGTGGACGCGGGAGGATTCGGTTCCGACCTGTCGACCTCGCGCGGCGACTTCACCGTTTCCTACGGCAACAACCCGACCGGCTTCCCCGAGATCTTCACGGAGGTCCAGGCGCCGCCGGTACCGTCGAGTGTGACCGGCAGCGATAGCCAACTCCTGAGCAAGAACCGCAGCTCGACGCCGACGAAGACGAACATCCAGGGCGTGGCCGTCACGGCGATGAACCGCGACGACATCGAGACGCTGGGAGCGGCGGGTAGCGTCGGCATCGGCGGTGGCGGTATTGCCGTCGCCTCCTTGACGAATCTCATCGATACGGAAACGTCGGCGACCGTCGCGGCCAGTGCGCAGATCAACAACCAGGGCGGCGAGGCCGACGACACCGACCAGTCGGTGCATGTCGCCGCCGGCAGCGACCTCTACCACATGGGCCTGGCGGGCGTTGCGGCGGGTGGTTCGGCCGTCGGTATCGCGCCGGGCGTCAACGTAACGCTGCTCGACGTCGATACGACCGCGTGGGTCGACGACAATGCCGTCATCCGTGCCGGCAAGAACATCGCCGTGTTCGCCAACACGACGGAGGAACTCCTCGAACTCGCGGCCGGACTGGGTGTCAGTGTCAACGGTGCCTTGGCGGGCGCGGTCACCGTGCTCGACATGAACAACACCACCCAGGCCGTGGTCGACAACGGCTCGACGCTCTATGCCGGCGGCAGCATCGGCGTCGAGGCCGAGGATGACTCGGTGGTCGACATCATCGACGGTGCGGCGGCCCTCGGGCTGTCGTTCGGCGCGATCGGCGGTTCGGTGGCGATCACCGACATCGACAAGGACACCTACGCTCGCATCATGGATTCGGCCAACGTCACCGCGCTCGGCGTGCAGGCCTTGGTGACACCGTTGGCGACGAACTACGGTGTCGGCGTGCGCGCCGACAGCTCGGAAGACGTGTACGTCACGGTCGTGGCTGGAGCCGGCGGTTTCTACGCCGGCGTCGCCGGAGCGGTGTCGATCGAATCGATCGACTCCGATACGGCCGCCTCGATCGGCGGCAATACGACGGTGAACGGCAGCAACGCGAGCGCCGGCAGCTCTCAGGACGTGATCGTCGAAGCGACGAACGACGTCGACCTGGAGGTGAGCGGAGGGTCGGTCGGTGCCTCGATCTACGCCGGCATCGGCGGCACGGTCGACATCGCGACGGTCCGCAACGACACGGCTGCCACCGTCGGCAATGGCACCACGATCAATGCCAAGGACGAGGTTCGCATTCGGTCGACCGGTACCAAGGAAATCGATGCAGAACTCGTCACCAGCGGCGTCGCGGCGGTCGGCATCGCCGGCTCCGTCGGCGTCTACGCTTTCGGCGACAACCTCGACTCCGACTCGCAGGCGCGCCTGGCCACTTCGAGTTCACGCGACGGTTCGCATAGCCCGAGTCAGCCCTCGGTGCAGGCCTATGCCGACGACCAGGGCCAGGATACCACCGGACCGGCGCTACTGGCGCAGTCGAGTAACGCCAATCTCGACGCGGCCGCGAGCGTCGCTTCGTCGGCTCACGGCAGCGTCGGTGTGAGCGGCGACATCACCGCTGGATCCGCTACGGGCGAATCCGGGACCAGCGCCGGGACGGGAACCAACGTCCGCATCAATGCCGGCGGCAAGGTGACGGTGAGCGCGTCCGACAACCTCGAATTCGACGCACTGCTCGGCGCTCTCTCGGCCGGACTGGCCGGCGCCGGCGCCGGCGTCGGCGTGGTCGAGACGGGCACGGACGTCGACGCCTATGTCGGCACCGGGTCGAGCATCGTCGCCGGTGGCGACGTCGACGTACGGGCGACACGCGTCGTCAACAGCGACGTCGACGCCATTGCGGGATCGATCACCGCGACGGTCGGCCTCGACGCCGCCGTGGCTCTGGTCGACGACGAAGGCACCACCTTGGCGCGTCTCAACGACAGCGTGGTCGTCGAGCGCGGCGCTACCCTCAACGTGGTGGCGTCGGATACCCGGACGATGAACGCCGACACGACGGGCATCGGCTTCTCCGGCATTGCGGCCGCCGGTGCGGCGATCGCCTCGGCCGAGATCACCTCCGGTCTGGCGCAGGCGTCGATCGGCAACGGAGCCCTGATCGGTCAATACGGCAACGCCGGACTCACCAAGGTCAACGTGTCGTCGACCAGCGACATCTTGCTGGACGTCGACACCATCGCCATCCACGCCGGCATCATCGGCGCCGGCTCTGGCACCGATTCCGACGCGATCGTGGCGACGCAAGCCAACCCGATGGTCACCCGCGCCTCGATCGGCAACAACGGCAACATCGACGTCACCGACAACGTCTTCGTCGACGCGGTATCGACCTCGACGCAGTCGGCCGACGCCCTCGGCGCGGACATGGCCCTCGGTGCCTCGGTCGGCGTCGCCAAGTCGAATGCCCAAGCGTTCCATCGGGTAGAGGCGACGGTCGGGAGCAACACCGACTTGACCACCATCCGCGGCAGCACCATCACCGATCCGACGCGCGGCGACATTCGTATCTCCGCGACGCACAATGCCTCGGAGTCCGAGAATACCCGGGCCGAAAGCGAGGCGGTGGGCGGCTCGCTCCTGGCCACGGTGCAAATCTCCGAGGCCTACGCGCGCCACGAGTTGACGATCAAGGCGACGCTCGGGAGCGGTGCTGAAGTCGATGCGGTGGGGAACTTCTCCGTGGTCAGCGACGGCGACGTCGATGCCGAATCCTACATCAGCGGTATCGGCATCGGCGGCGTTGTCGCCTACGGCGACATGGAGTCGGAGTCGATCGGTTGGATCGACAACGATGCGGCGATCGGCACCAATGCCGTGGTCGACACCAACGGCTATGTGTTGGTTCGCACCAGTTCCGATGCCGACATCGACGCCGAGGCGATCGGCGGGCAGGGCAGTGCGGTGGCGGCGATCGCGCGTGCCGATGCCGACGTCACCTCGACCGACTCGAATCGGGTCGAGATCGGTGACGGAGCGGAGATTCGTGCCGACGGCAACATCACCATCGAGGCGTTGTCGCGTCATGCCACCTATGCCGCATCGGAAGTCGACGCCGGTGCTCTCTTCGAGGGTAATGCACGCGCCGAGTCGATCAACACGACCCACTTCGACCTGGACGCGGAGATCGGCGACAACACCGAGATCGTCGGCTCCAACGTGACCATCAAGGCCGACGTGACGCAGATCGATCTCGACGCCAATGCGGCCACGACCACCTACGGAGCGGATTCACGCTCCGAGTCGATTTCGGCCCTCGACACGGAAGCTTGGGCCGACGTCGCCATCCGCGGTGGAGCCGTCGTCGAGGCGCGTAACCTCATGACCTTGTTCGCCGGCGTCGGCGACCTGACGAAGCCTCTGGGCGGGACGGAACTGCAGTCCTCGAATGCCACCGTCTCGACGATTTCCGATGCCTACGCCTTCGGTCTGACCGGCAAGATCGTCGCCGACAACACCAACCACTACGACGGCGACGCCAACATCTTGGTGGCGAGCGGTGCGACGCTCAAGGGCGCGGAGTTCGCCTTCGATGCGGTCGGACCGATTCGCAAGATCCAAAACGTGCAGGCTGACGCCGACGGCGTCATCGTCATCACCTACGTCGTCAAGTTCGTCGAAGTGATCGAAGAGGTGACGAGCAACATTCCTCTCGTCGGCGAGATCGTCGAATTCGTGACCAAGGTGGTCCGCACGGTCGTCGAGGAAATCCTCGGCAGCGAGCAGACGGTCGACCGCGACACGCACTTCAATAGCGACAGCACGATCACCATCAACGGCACCGTGCGCCAGCATGGTTCGGGTAACCCGCGCCTGGTGATCCTCGAAGACGGTCGCGTCGCCGAGACCAAGAACGCGACCACGACGTTCTACAACAGCGACGGCTCCGTCGAGACCTTCTGCGGCAACCTCGACGCCGACTGCGTCAAGGTCTTGGTCGAGACCACCGACATTCCGGGCTTGTCGGACATCACGCTCAACGCTTTGAACGGTGAAGTGACCGGCTCGGGTAAGTTCGTCTACGGTGCGGCTTTCAACAACCTCGAGGTCATCAACTACGCCGACATCGACGTTCAGTTCGACCGCATCGGGTTCTTCACGACGCAGAACTTCAACCTCAGCAACCCCGAGAACTTCAAGGTCAACTCCGCCGAGTTCACCGCAACGTCAGGTCCGGCCTTCCCGCCGACGTATGGCTTCCGTCACGAGTTCGAGGAGTCGAACCCGCAGGCGACGATCCAACATTTCGGCACGGGCGACGTGATCTTCAATGCGCCGTTCAACAACGAGTTCGGCGATACGACGATCGAAGTCGCGGACGGCGACCTCTACTCGAGGAGCACGGCCAACATCATCAGCGCGCGCAACATCACCATCTCGACGCCGCAAGGCTCGGTCGGACTGAACAACGGCTCGACCGTGCCGACGGCTCCGGGAAGCAACGCCAATCGCATGCGACTGCGCCTGAACCGGTTCCCGGACAAGGACAACGTCGTCTACGATCCAGAACTCGTCATCGCTGCCAACGACATCATCGACATCGACATCGATGCACGCGACTGGCGCTATTCGGCGACCAGCGCCCCGCTCGGATCGAGCACGACCGTCAGCGGCATCAAGTTGGATCAGGTCCGTTCGCTCGACGGCAAGATCTTCGTCCAGGCCGGACTCGGCGGCGTGCGGGGCATCACCAACACCCCGACGCAGAACGATTTCGTCTACGAGTCGGTGGACAATCGCCCGGTGACGTACCAGGTCAATACGATCAATACGGCCGCCGACATCATGGTCGCCGGCGTCAGCAACGTCACCTACAACATCGTCGGAACCATCACGAGCGGCTCGGCGACGGATGACGACGACGTGGTCGTCGACATCGATGCCGACGGCAACGTCACCCGCGGCGAACTCTACGTCAACGAGGTCCTCTCCGACCTCGGCGCGGTGCACCTCAACACCTTGACCAATACCGGCGGTCGCGTCGACATCAACTCGGCCTACAGCGGCAACGGCAAGGTGCGCGTGCTCGACGGCCGCCGCAACATCGACATCAACAACCTGTCGCGCAAGGACGTCGTGGTCCACGACATCGACTGGGCCTCCGGCGGATCGGGCTCGGTATTCGTCTACAACACCCCGTACGACGACGGGCAGACCCTGCCGGGCAGCTCGGTGCTGGTCGAGACCTTCGGCTCCGGCAAGACCGGGGTCGAGGCGACCATCGCCGTCGACAGCACCGACGCGGCGGCGGACGTCGTTTTCGCCGGTCTCGTCGACCATCCGTCCGGCCCGTCGACGATCCAGTCGGCCGGCAACATCTTCGGCGATGGTACCCACGAACTCGGCTCGCGTGCCATCACCTTGGTGGCCAGCGACGCGATCGGCTCCGCGACAACCCCTCTGCTGATCGACCTCATCGACGGCGGCACCAACGGCAACCTCACGGCGACCGCCGGCGACTCGATCTACCTGACGGAGACCAGCGGTGACGTGCGGGTCGCGTCGGTCACTTCGACCGGCGGCGACGTGTACCTCGTCGGTAGCGGCTCGATTCTCGACGTGCAGTCGGATGCCGCGGCGGACGTCAGCGGCGCACTCGTCAGCATCCAGTCGACCGCGGGTACGGTCGGTGCCGCCGGCAATGACCTGGACATCGATTCGAGCGCCGCGGTTCTGACGGCCAACGGCTTGATCAACGTCCGCGAGACCGCCGGCGACCTGAACCTCGAAAGTGCGTCGTCGGCGACCGCCGGCGTGACCTTGGTGGCCGCGGGTTCCATCCTCGATAGTGAATTCGACAGCGCCGCAGATGTCACCGCCACGACGGTCAGCCTGACCTCGAGCGCCGGTGGCTTGGGCGACTCCGGCAACGACCTCGACATCGCGGCCAGCGGCGCGGTGACGCTGGCGGCCAACGGGGTGCTGAACGTGTCGCAAGTGAGCGGCAACCTGCTGCTCAATAGCGCCACGTCGACGACGAGCGGCGTCATCCTGGCGGCCTTCGGCTCCATCTTCGACAACCAGGGCGACACGGCCGCCGACGTCGTCGGCACCACCGTCTCGATCACCGCGAGCAACGCCGTCGTCAACAACCTCGGGCAAACCATCACCCCAGGTAACGCGACCATCGGCGCGAGCGACGGTAGCAACGACCTCGACATCAATTCGACGACCTCGGTGACCCTGTTCGCCGATGGCAACCTGCACGTCGAAGAGGTCACCGGCGACCTCAACCTGGCCCTCGCCACGTCGACCTCGGGCAATGTGACGCTGGTCGCGGCTGGCTCGATCGTCGATGCCGTCGCCGACCGCGCGGCGGACATCGTCGCCGCGGGCGTGACCCTGACCGCAACGGCGGGCAGCATCGGCGGGACCGGCGACCTCGACCTGGCGGCAACCGGTGGTGTCACCCTGACCGCCAGCGGCAAGATCGAGGTCGAGCAGACGACCGGCGATCTGCGCCTCAACAGCGCCACCTCCAGCGGCGGCGACGTCATCCTGACCTCCGTGCTCGGCATCCTCGACAATCAAGACGACGCCACAGCCGATGTCAGCGGCGCCAACATCATCCTGACGGCTCGGTCGACCGGCTCGGTGCTCGGCGGCAATCTCGTCGCCGGTACCCTCGGAACCGCGGCCAACGACCTCGACATCGACTCGTCGGTGTCGGTGACCCTCACCGCGGCCGGCGATCTCAACGTCCATGAAGTGACCGGTAACCTGAACCTCAAGTCGGCCGAATCGCGCCGCGGCGACGCCACGCTGACGGCGGCAGGGTCCATCCTCGATAGCGACAACGATGCTGCGGCCGATGTCTTGGCCACGGCGGATGGCGGCGACATCGTGCTGGTCGCGACGGCGGGTTCGATCGGCACCTCGTCGAACGATCTCGACGTCAACAGCGTGCGCTCGATCACGGCCAGCGCCGCGACCGGTGTCTACCTCGAAGAGACCGCCGGCGACATGAACCTCAACGGCGTCACCTCGACCAGCGGCACGGCGCAGCTCGTCAGCGCCGGTTCGATCGTGGACGCCGACGGCGATGCGACGGATACCGACGTGTCGGCCCCGACGGTCGAACTCACGGCGTCTGCTGGCGAAATCGGCGATGGCGAAACGAGCAGCTACCTCGTCATCGATTCGACCACCGCGGTCACCTTGACGGCGACCGGCGATGTGCTGGTCAGCGAACGGACCGGCAACCTCAACCTCAACAAGGCCATGTCGACGACCGGCGACGTCAGTCTCAAAGCCCTCGCCGGTTCGATTCTCGACGGCCAGAACGATGCCGCGGCGGACGTCGTTGCGGCCCGCGACATGCACTTGGAAGCGAGCGGCACGATCGGCACCAGCGCCAACCATCTGGAGCTGGATCAGCTGCAGATCGCCGGCTCGCCCTTCCGCGCCCGCGCCACCTTGCTGGCGACCGGCGACATCTACGTCGACGCGATCAAGGACGCCGGCAACGCTGCATCCACCGGCAACTTGCGCCTAGCCCTGGCGAAGTCGACCGGCGGCAACGTCACCATCGACGCCGACGGTTCGATCACCGATGCCGACACCGACCAACAGGCTGACGTAGAAGGCATCAACGTGCTGCTCAGCGCCGGCGTCGACATCGGCGATTCGGACTTCCTCGAAATCATCCAACAGACGGCCACGACCCTGACCGCGGGTCGCGACATCAATGTCGAACGCCTGGGATCGCTTGCCGATCCGGACTTCGAAATCGAGTCGGTCACCGCCGGCGGCGACATCCACCTGATCTCCTCCGGCTCCATCGTCGACGCCTCGCCCGGTACGACGACCGCCTTCATCTCCGGCGACCACGTCACCCTCGAGGCTGGCGTCGTGCCCACCGTCGTCGGCACCCTCGGGACGAGCACCAACGCGCTGTACGTGAATTCGAACCTCCTGACGCTGGAGGCGTCGGGCCTGATTCACGTCCGCGAGACGGCCGGCAACTTGAATCTCGACTTGGCCTCGACCGATGGGGACATCCAACTCGTCGCGGTCGCCGGGTCCATCGTCGATGCCGGCAGCGACAGCATCGTCGACATCGTCGGCGACGACGTCACCCTGACGGCGGCGACCGGCAGCGTCGGCGCGGCACTCTCCGCGACCGGTGGCCAGCTCGAGGTGCAGTCGGGGACTCTGTCGGCAACGGCGCTCAACGACATCGGCATCGTCGCCGCCACCGGTGGCATTCGGGTCGGTTCGATCACCTCGACCGCCGGCGATGTCCACCTCGAGGCGACCGAAGCGGGCGGCATCACCGACGACGTCGCCGACGGCACCGTCGACATTACAGCCGACCGCATTTACCTGTTCGCCTTCCAAGATCAGATCGGCGCGGCGTCCAGCTCGCTCGACGTCAATGCCACCAACGGCACGTTGTTCATCTCGGATGGCGGCATCAACGCCAACGAGACGGTCGGCAACATGAACTTGATCATCGCCGACGGCGGCCTGTCGCGCGGCGATGTGACGCTCAGCGCCGCCGGCTCGATCGTCAACGGCTTCTCGCCCGAGATCGATCTCGGCGGCGGCGTGACGGGCGGCGTCGGTGTCGTCAATGGCGGCGCCGTCAGCCTCACCGCCTCGGCGGGAACCATCGGCAACTCCGGCTTCAATTACTTGCGCGTTGATTCGACTTCGGGTGCCTTCCAGGCGAGCGGCAACATCGACATCTTCCACGGCGATCTCGAACTCGGCTCGCAGGAGGATCTCAACCTCCGGTTCGCCAACTCGACGTCCGGCAACGTGCGCATCATCTCCGAGGGTTCGATCCTCGACGCCGACGGCGACGCCGCCACGGACGTCGTCGGTAACAGCGTCTACCTCGAGGCGGGGACCTTCGAATCGGGCGGCTCGATCGGATCGGCGGCGAAGGATCTGGAAATCGATTCGACGTCCGACGTGACGCTGCTCGCCGATACCGTCATCAACGTCAGTGAGGTGACCGGCAATCTCAACTTGAAGCAAGCCCGCACCAATGACGACGTGACGCTGCACGCCGCGGGTTCGATCCTCGACGTCGACAACGACGCCGACGCGGATGTCGTCGGCGATCGCGTCGAATTGCGCGCCAACGCCGGTTCCCTCGGCACGGCCGCCAACGACCTCGAAATCGTCTCCAACCTCGTGTCGCTGCGCTCGACGAACTACCCGAACGGCATCTACGTCGAGCAACTCGTCGGCGACCTCAACCTCGAGGACGTCACCGCCACCGGCGGCGGCGACATCGTGCTCGTCTCGGCCGGTTCGATCCTCGATGGGGACGCCGACAACACCACGGAGATCAGCGGCGGCAACCTGACGCTCACCGCAGCGGCCGGCTCCATCGGCACCGCCGCCAACGCCATCGAAGTCGATTCGGATACGGCGGTCGGCCAGGTCGGTGTCGTCAACGCCACGGCGACCGGCTTGATCAACCTAGCCGAGACCGCCGGTGCGATGGACGTCGCCTTGGTTTCCGCTCCGAACGGCGCGGTGACGATCTCGGCGACCTCGATCCTCGACGTGCAGAACGACACCGCGGCCGACATCGTCGGCCGTCACGTGACCCTGACCGCCAACGGCGGGTCGCTCGGTACGACGGGCAACGACCTCGACATCGATTCGACCAGTGCCGCCCTGTTGGCGACGACGACGCTGACCGTCGAAGAGACGAGCGGCAACCTCAACCTGCACAGCGCCACGGCCGGCAGCGACCTGGTTCTCCTGGCCGATGGCTCGATCCTCGACGCGCAAGACGATGCCGCCACCGACGTTTCGGGTACCAACGTCACCCTGACCTCGACCAACGGCAGCATCGGGAGCGTCAGCAACGATCTCGACGTCGACTCGACCCGGGCCACGCTCCAGGCGGACGACGAGATCAACTACGATGAACGCGTCGGTAACTTGGTCCTGACGCAAGCGCGCTCGACGACCTCGAGCGTCAAGCTGACCGCCGCCGGCAGCGTGCTCGAAGACGGCGACGACGCGGCGGCGGACGTGCAGGGCACGGCTGTCGAGATCATCGCGACGGCTGGCGCCATCGGCGCCGCCGGCAATCGCTTCGAACTCGAATCCACCAGCGCCAGCCTGACCGCGGCGAACAGCATCACCGCGACCGAGCTGACGGGCGATCTCAACCTGACCCTCGCCAGCAGCACCAACGGCGACATCGATCTCACGGTGCCGAGCGGCAGTGCCAACCTCCGGACGGTGGCTGCGACGAACGGCGCGGTGACCTTGTTCGCCAGCGGCGGCATCACCGATGCCATCGGTACCTCGGCCATCAACATCGCCGCCGAGGCGATCGATCTCACGGCGCAGGGTGCCAGCATCGGCAGCTCGACCGCCGGCGTCGGCATCGAGCTCTACCGCAACGGCAGCAACCCGACCCTGCGAGCGAGCAGCCCGCAGGACGTCTACCTCGACATGACGGTCGTCGAGCGCCTGGCCTCGTTGCCGGCCGGTACGCCGACCATCAATGGCGTCAACATCGACAGCATCCTCGTCGGTCGTAACGCCCAGGTCACCGTCGGCAATGCCCGCGTCGAAGCGGGTGCCGCGTCGAAGGCGGCCAACTCCATCGTCAACGTGGCGCAGATCCTGGCGCCGGCTGGCTTCGTCTCGCTCCTCGGCGACACCGCGACCACCTTCAACATCACCGGCCTCGTCGAAAGCGGCGCCGGTGCCGACCTGGCGATCAACGTCGACATCAATGCCGCGGGCGTCGTCACGGCCAACGCCCCGGTGTTCTCCGATTCGCCGACCGAGGTGACGATCAACGTCGACTCGAGCGCTACCTCGACCGGCCGCGTCACCGTCACCGGCGCGACGACGTCGCCGATCTCCGGCGGCGGAGTCATTCGCGTCAAGGGCGGCGACGGCCAACTGACCGTCACCAACGCCTCGACCAAGGACATCGTCCTCGGCGACATCGATCTCGATACCCTCGTCGCCGGCGGTCGCATCATCCTCAACGGCGTCGAGCAGGAACCGCTCCCGGCCGTGAGCAACGGCGTCACCCTCGATCGGCAGGGCGGGGACGTCGGCCTGATCAACATCACCAGCAACGGCAACGCCGATGTCATCGTCTTCGGCGAGGTCAGCAACGCCAGCGGCCCGACGACGATCGACGTCAACAACGGCTCGATTCTCAGCGGCGCGCCGGATCACCTGATGCTGGCCAACGACATGACCCTCGACGCCAGCGGCAGCATCGGCACCACCGTACAGCAACTACGGGTCGACGTCGGCGCCGGCGATCTGCGCGCCACGGCGGGCGGCGACATCGTCCTCGCCAATGTCGACGGTGACCTCAACGTCGATTTGGTCGACTCGGCGAGCGGCAACGTTCGTCTCACGGTCGACGGCTCGATCCTCGATGCGGCGAGCGACACGACACTCGACGTCGAGGGCGCGGACGTCCGCTTGGTGTCGACGAACGGCACCATCGGCACCGCGGCCAACGCGCTCGAGATCAACTCGGGCGCCTCGTCGGCGACCCTGATCGCGCTCGACGACATCGTCGTCAGCGAGCTGATCGGCGACCTCAACCTCAAGTTGGCGCAGTCGAGCCAAGGCGACATCATCCTCGTCGCCGCCGGCTCGATCCTCGATTCCGAGAACGATGATGCCGTCGATGTCGACGGTGAACGCATCGACCTGACGGCGACCGCCGGCACGATCGGCACCGCCGGCAACGACCTCGACATCGATTCGTCGAGCGCCAAGCTGCAGGCTCAGGGAACCATCCATGCCACCGAGGCGGTGGGCGACTTGAACCTCGAGTCGGCGATCGCCACCGCGGGCGACGTCACGTTGGTTGCGGCCGGCAGCATCGTCGATGGGCAAGACGACGCCGCGACCGACGTCTTCGGCGCCATCCTCAACCTGCTGTCGCTCGGTGGCGGCATCGGCGGCGCCAACGACCTCGACATCGATTCGACCCAGGCGACCCTCGCGGCCAACCTGTCGATCGTCGTCGAGGAGACGAATGGTGACCTCAACTTGAACTCGGCGACCTCGACCTCGGGCGACGTGGATCTCACGGCGGCCGGGTCGATCCTCGACTTCGCCAACGACGCTGCGGCCGATGCCGTCGGCCAGCGTGTGGCGTTGCGGGCCACCGCTGGAACCGTCGGAACGGCCGGCAACGACTTCGACATCGATTCGAACCGCGCCTTCGTCGCAGCCAACGGGGGTGTCTTCCTCGAAGAGACGAACGGCAACCTCAATCTCGAAGAAGCACGATCGACCTCGGGCGACGTGACGATCGTCGCGGCGGGTTCGATCCTCGACGTCGACAACGACGCCGCCGCGGATGTCGTCGGCAACAACCTCCAACTGACGGCTACGTCGGGAACCATCGGTACGGCCACCAACGATCTCGACCTCGACTCCAATCGCGTCACGCTGCTCGCCAGCAGCGACGTCGTCGCCGAGGAAGTCGCGGGCGATCTGAACATCGATGCGGTGCGCTCGACGACCGGTAATGCGACTTTGGTCGCAGCCGGATCGATTCTCGAAACCGGTGATGCCGCTGCGTCGGATATCTCCGGTGCGGCCGTCAGCCTGACGGCGCAAGCCGGGTCCATCGGTACCGCTGTCGCCGACCTCGACATCGACTCGACGCGGGCGACGCTGCTCGCTGCGGGCATCATCAATCTTGAAGAGGTCGCCGGCGACCTCAACCTCGCCTCGGCCGAATCCACGAGCCGCACCGACGTCACGCTGGTCGCGGCCGGCTCGATCGTCGAAGTCGGCGACGACCTCGCCGCCGACGTGCTCGGCGGTCTGGTGCGGCTGACGGCCAACACCGGCTCCATCGGTACCACAGCCAACGACCTCGACATCGATTCGAGCGCCGCGGTGCTCGCCGCGGTCGGCGAAATCCACGTCGAAGAAACCGCGGGCGACCTGAACCTGCGCTCGGCCACCTCGAGCGCGTCGAATGTGCGCTTGGTCGCAGCGGGCTCGATCCTGGACAGCGAAAACGACGCCGCCAGTGACGTGACCGGTGGCCGCATCGATTTGGTCGCGCTCGCCGGCACCTTGGGTACGGTGGCCAACGACCTCGACATCGACTCGACCCGCGCCAGCCTCGCTGCCAGCGGTTCGATCGTCGTCGAAGAGACGGCCGGCGACCTCAACCTCGAAGTGGCCAGCTCGACGAGTGGCGACGTGACCCTGCGCGCCGCCAACGGCATCCTCGACGTCGACAACGACGCGGCCGCCGATGTCACCGGCGCGCGTGTCGACCTTACGGCGGTCGCTGCCGGCATCGGCACCAGCAACACCTTGGAAATCGACTCGACGCGAGCGGCCCTCGCCGCCAATGGCAATGTCGACGTGCGCGAGACGGCGGGAGACCTCAATCTCGAGGTGGCGCAGTCCACGGCTGGGGACGTGACTCTCGTCGCCGCCGGCGGAATCGTCGATGTGGATGCCGACGCGGCGGCGGACGTCAACGGCTCGCGTGTCGCCCTCACGGCGCAGGCGGGCGGCATCGGCGCCGCCAACACTCTCGAAATCAACTCCAACCGCGCGGCGATGAGCGCCACCGCCAACATCGACGTCGCCGAGACCGCCGGCGACCTCAACCTCGAGGTCGTCAGCAGCTCCGCCGGCAGCGTGACCTTGAGCGCGCCGGGGTCGATCACCGATGTCGACAACGATGCGGCGACCGACATCAGCGGAGCGCGCATCGCACTGGCGGCGCAATCCGGCATCGGTAGTGCCGGCAACGATCTGGACATCGACTCGACGCGCGCCAACCTCGACGCGGTCGGGGTGGTGCACGTCGAGGAGACGAGCGGCGATCTCAACCTCGAACTGGCACGTTCGAGCACGAGCGACGTCACCCTCGTCGCCGCCAGCGGCGTGACCGATGTCGACGCCGACGTGGCAGACGACATCGTCGGTGCGCGGGTGTCGGTGACCGCCAACAGCGGCGGCATCGGCGCGGCCAATGCGATCGAGATGAACTCGAACAGCGCTCGCTTGGTGGCCACCGGCAACGTCGACGTTGCCGAGACCGCCGGCGACTTGAATCTGGAACTGGCCGCTTCGAGCACGGGCAACGTCAAGTTGGTGTCCGCCGGCTCGATCCTCGATGTCGAAAACGACGCCGCCGCCGACGTCAGCGGCAAGGCTCTCGATCTGACGGCCAGCGCCGGTTCGCTGGGTGTGGCCGCCAACGACCTCGACATCGATTCGACCAGCGCCACGCTTGCGGCCCAGGGCGACATCGTCGTCGAAGAGGTTGCGGGCGACCTCAACCTGAACACGGCGATCTCGAACGTGGGCAACGTGACCTTGGTCGCCGACGGCACCATCGTCGACGCCCAGAACGACAGCGCCAACGACGTCTTCGGCCTGATCGTCAACCTGCTGTCCTTCGGCGGTGGCATTGGCCAGAGCAGCAACGACCTCGACATCGACTCGACCTCGGCGACCCTGACCGCCGACGGCGACATCGTCGTCGAGGAAGTCGCCGGCGACCTCAACCTGACGGCGGCGACGTCGCAGCTAGGTGACGTCAGGCTCGACGTGCCGACCGGCAACGCCAACGTCGGCTTGCTGACGGCACGCAAGGGCACTGCCGACATCGAGGCCTCCGGCTCCATTCTAGATAAGGATCTCGATGCGGCGCCGGACGTCATCGCGGCGGGCGCTCGCTTCGAAGCGACGACGGGCAGCATCGGCGCCGCAACCGCGGCCCTCGACCTCGAATTGGTGCGCGAAGGCGCCAACCCGGATCTGCAGATGGTCGCCTTCAACGACCTCTATCTCGACCTGACCCTGGTCGAGGTACTCGGTGCTCTCCCGGGCGGCGGGCACACGATCAACGGCGTCGACATCGACTTCGTCGACGTCGGCCGCGGTTCGCTCGACAGCTACGGCAACTCGATCAACAACTTCGGCACCGCCCGCGTCACGGTGGGGCCGAGCCGAGTCGAGGCGGGTGTCTCGAGTGAGGCCGCCGGCGCGGTCGTCAACATCAACAACACCTTCACCGCGATGGGCGAGATCTTCTTGCTCGGCGACACCGATACTCACTTCAACGTCACCGGCGTCGTCACCAGCGGCGTCAAGGGCGATGTCGAGGTGACCATCAACGCCGACGGCAGCGTCGTGGCGAGCCATCCGGTCTATACCGAGACGGCCGATGCCGTGACGGTGCAGGTCGATGCGGTCACCACCCGCGCCGGCCACGTCACGATCACCGGCAATGCCGCGAATCCTCTGGCCGGCACCGGGGTGGTGCGAGTGGTCAACGGCCGCGGCCAGGTGACCATCGTCAACAACTCGGACAAGGACCTGATTCTCGACGACATCGACCTGGCGGGCGCCGTCTCGGGTGCCATCTCGGTCAACGGCGTCGACCAGGCGCCCCTGCCGCTGGTCTACGCCGGCGTGTCGCTCGAAGGCCTGGGTAGCGAGAACGGCGCGGTCTCCGTCGACAGCAACGGCGTTGCCGATGTTCGCATCCTCGGCACCATCAACAATCCTCTCGGCCAGACCAGCATCGACGTCGCCACGGGCAGTGTGCTGAGCGAGGCGGTCGATCACCTCAACGTGGCCCACACGATGGCGTTGACGGCGCTCAACGGCAGCCTCGGCAGCAAGACGGCCGCGCTGCGGACGGATGTCGGCAGCGGCATGCTGAACGCCCTTGCCGGCAGCGACATCGTGCTCGAAGAGACCAACGGCAACCTCGACGTCGCCCTGGTGCAGTCGTTCAACGGCGACGTCTGGCTGACCGCCGACGGTTCGATCCTCGATGCTGCGAACGATGCGGCCATCGACGTCCGCGGCGGTGAACTCCAACTGATCTCCAGCAACGGTAGCGTCGGAACGCTGAGCAACGACCTCGACGTCGACAGCAGCATCCTCGGCCTCGAGGCGCAGGCCGCGACCGACATTTACCTCACCGAGTTCAATGGCAACCTCTTCGTACAGTCCGTCGATGCGAACGCCGGCGACGTCGTCCTCCTGGCGGCGCACGGCTCGGTCTTCGACGTCGAAGCCGACACCGCGGCGGACGTCTCGGGCGACGAGGTGACGATCACCGCTGCCGCTGGCGGTATCGGCCAGTCGAGCAACGACCTCGACATCGACACCAACCTGGTGACGCTCGATTCCTTCGGCGGAATCTGGGTCGAAGAGACGGCCGGCGACCTCAACCTGCACAGCGTCAAGAACGGCAACGCCAACGTCTTCCTGACCGCGGCGGGCTCGATCCTCGACGCCGGCAACGACCCGCAGGAGGATATCTCCAACGCGGTGGAAGTGTCGCTCAACGCCTTGGCCGGAAGCATCGGCCAGAGCGGGGCGCGGCTCCAGATGAACTCGCAGCGGGCGACCTTGCTCGCCGCCGGCGACATCCACGTGCTCGAAACGGTCGGCGACCTCAACCTCGACGTCGCACGCTCGACCAGCGGCGACGTCGATCTCGTGGCCGGCGGCGCCATCGTCGATGCGGACGCCGACAGCGCTGCCGATGTGGTCGGCGGCAACGTCAGCCTGCGTGCCAGCAACGGCACCTTGGGTACGACGAGCAACGACCTCGAGATCGACTCGACCAGTGCGACCCTCGTGGCCACCGGTGACATCGTCGTGCGCGAGACCGCGGGTGACTTGAACCTCAAAGTGGCTCAGACAGCGGGCAACATCCGCCTCGTTGCCGACGGATCGATCACCGACACCGAAGACGATGCGGCGGCCGACGTCACCGGCAACCAGATCGAACTGGTGGCCAGCAATGGCGCGCTGGGCTCGGCGGGCAACGACCTCGACATGAACTCGAACCGCGCCACGTTGACGGCGCAGACGGGCATCAACGTCGAGGAGACGGTGGGCGACCTCAACCTGACCCTGGCGCAGTCGGCGACGGGTGACGTCAAGTTGGTCGCGGCACGCTCGCTCGTCGACATCGACAACGACGCGGCGGCGGATGTCGTCGCCAACGACACCAATGCCGGCCACGTCGACCTGACGGCGCTCACCGGCACGGTGGGGACGCTCGCCAACGTCTTCGAGATCGACTCGCATCACGTCAGTGCGACCGCGTCGGGAGACGTGGTGCTCACCGAGACGTCCGGCAGCATGAACGTCGACGTGATCACCAGCACCACGGGCAACGTGCAACTGATTGCCGCGGCCTCGATCCTCGACAACCAAGACGATGCGGCGATCGACGTCGCCGGCGCGCGGCTCGATCTGACGGCCCTGGCCGGCGGCATCGGCACCGCCGCCAACGCGCTCGAGATCGATTCGTCGAGCGTCGAACTGACGGCGGTCGATACCATCCACGTCACCGAAGTGAATGGTGATCTCAACCTCGAAACGGCGACCTCGCAGACCGGGGACGTCGAGCTGAACGTCCTCGCCGGCTCGGCCAACCTCGGCCGGGTGTTCGCGACCCAAGGCACGGGCATCATCAACGCCGCGCACTCGATCTTCGACGCCAACAACGACGCCCTGGCCGACTTGACCGCGGTCAACCTCGACCTCACGGCGCAGACCGGCAGCATCGGCGTCGCCGGCAACCCGGTCGAGGTCGAAACCTCCGGAACGAACAACATCGACGCCTTCGCTCTGGAGAACATCTACCTCACCGAACTCACCGGCGACCTGCACCCGGACAACGTCCTGGCGCAGAACGGCATCGCCTACCTGAAGGCCAACCAAGGCCACATCCAAGTCGGCCACCTGACCGCCGGCACGGGGATCATCCTCGATGCCTGGGGCGGGGTATTCGACCGCCAAGGCGACGTCGATGCCGACCTCGAGTCGGGCACCATCGACATCATCGCCCGCGGCATCGTCGGCACGGAGGACGAAGACCTCGACATCGATGCGACCGGCTTGGTCAACATCCACGCCGGCCTCGGGATCTACGTCCGCGACACGGCGGGCGACTTCCTCGCCGGCACGATGGAAACCGAAAGCCACGACATCCGCCTGCGGGCCGATGGCGGCGACATCTACGTCGGCACCCTGTCGGCACTGGCCGGCAACGTGACCGTGAGCGCCTTCGGCTCCGTCCTCGACGACGTCAGCGACGACCTGACGGACATCGAGACGGTGCTCGTCACGCTCAACGCCGACACCGGGTCGATCGGCACCGCGAGCGAGTTGCTCGAGATCGACACCACGCGGCGCGGCACCGCCGCCGTCAACATCGACGCGGCGACCGGCGTGTACGTCGAAGAGAAGTCGTGGGACCTGAACCTCGGAACGGTGCGCTCCGACGCCGGCCAGATCGTCCTCATCGCCGAACGTGGCCTGGTCGACGCTCTGCCCGGGGATGGAGCCAACATCGTCGGCGCCGACGTCAGTCTGGTGGCGCTCGACGACTCCATCGGCAGCGAGCGTGCACCGCTGCGGCTCGATACGACGGGCACCGTCGATCTGCAGGCGACGGAAGACATCTTCGTCGTCGAGATCGCGAGCGACCTCGACGCCGGCGAAGTCGTGGCCGGCGATCGTGGCCTGGTCGACATCGAAGTGCTGACGGGCGGATTCAGCGCCGAGCGCATCGAGGCCGAGGAAGTCAGCCTGGCGGTGAACGGCGGCGACGCGGCCATCGTCGCCATCGAAGCCGAGGAACTGCTGGCGCTCCTGTCGCAAGAGGGAGCCCAGCTGTCGATCGACGGTTTCCTCTTCACCGGCCGCAAGCCGACCATCGAGGCGCAAGCCGATCGCATGGTCCTGCGCGGCCTGCAGGGCGGGGAGCGTTCGAACACCTCGTCCTTCATCCTCGTCGGCAACGACGGCGGCATCGCCGACTCGATCGAGGTGGCAGGCAACATCGCCCGCAAGGCGAGCTTCAAGCAGCTCTACGCGGCGACGGTTTCGGTCGAGAACTACTCGCCCGTGTCGCGCCGCGACAGCTCGATCGATGCCCGTAAGCTGATCACCACCAACGGCGGACGCTTCCAGACGGACACCCTCGACGTCCTCGTCGGTCCGGGCGACGACACGGAATTCCGCCTCTACATCAACCCCTTCACCGTCCGCACCCGCCCGGTCTCGGTCGACCGTGTCATCAACCTGACGCCGCGGTCGACCGAGGCTCGCGCCAGCCAACTCGAGGACGACACGGTGGCGATGCAAATCTTGCTCGACGCCGGTGCCGGTCTGTGACAAGGAGCAGGCATGAGTCCGACGATGGCCGCACGGGAGGCAAAACGCGTGACGCGTGCGACGGTGGCAGCTTGGTTCGCGGGGTTCGTCGTCGCCGTCGGCATGGTGATGGCGCCGTCGTCGCCGGCCGCGGCGCAGGTCTGTGGCAACGGTATCACCGAGCCCGGCGAGCAATGCGACCCTGCCGACAATCCCACCGAGCGCGATGCCTGTGATGGATGTGCCGAGGACTGCACCATCACAGCCGAATGCGGACTAGGTCCCTGTACCGACTTCGCCGACAACGACGGCGACGGTCTGACCGACGACGAGGATCCGGAGTGTGGTTCGCTCCCCGAGCTCAATACCCTCGCCGTGACCGGGCTCGATACGCGGGTGCGCTCGGTGCGCCTGCAACGCGAGAGCCGCGTTGCCATTCCCGCACCGGCGGCGAACCCACGCGCCGAGGTCTGTGGCCGTCAGGTCGATGTGGGTGGCCTCGCCGTCGTCGAGGGCAACCTGACCGCGGTCGACGAGTCGCGCTTTGCCCACCGTCTGGCATCGGGGATCGCCGGAGTGTTCACGACGACGGCGGGCGAACTGCCGGACATCCGGCTGACCTCGCCGTTGGTCGGAGGCTCGACGGGGATCTGCTCGGAGACGGGCGGCAGCTGCCTGTCGCCGATCGACTGTTTCAGCAAGAACGAACTCTGTATCGGTCGGCCCGAGTTGACGGCGAGCAACCCGGATGTCGACTTGACCGGGGGCGGGGTAGGGTCCGCGATGCTCGATCGGTGCAACAACGTGCTGGCGAACATCGCGGCCAAGACGGAGGCGCTGCTCGCGTTCGGCGAGCCGAGCGAAGAACGTCTGCGCTTGCGCCGTGCCGAGGAACGCAACTTCCCCGTCCAGTCCGGCTTCAACATCTTCAACTACGAAGAAATCCGCTTGGGCGCCCGTTCGGTGTTGACCATCGACGGGCCGGTCGACGCGGTGGTGGTCTTTCGTGTGCAGAACCGCCTGCGCATGTTGACCGGCGCGCGGGTCGAACTGTTCGGCGGGGTCCAGGCCAGCCGGGTACTGTGGCTCGTCGACAACGTCCGTCCGGCGATCGTGCTGGGCAACGACTCGTCGCTCGTCGGTATCGTCCTCGCTCCGGACAAAATCGTGCGTCCCCGGCGCGGGGTGTCGATTCGCGGCGCCATCGTCGGAAAACGCATCGACATGCTGCGGGCCTCGCAGGTCGACCACGTGCCATTTCTCGGCTTGCTGCCGGCGGATGTGGCGGTTTCGCTCGCCGACAGCCCCGATCCGGTGTCGCCCGGCGGCACCCTGACGTACGACGTCGACGTGACCAACAACGGTATAGCCTGGGCTGAGGCGATCAACTTGGACGTCACCCTCGATCCGGCGGTGACGTTCGTCGGAGCCACCCCGGAGAACGGGGTCTGCCTGCATGATGGCAGCCCGACCGGCGGCACCCTGACGTGCTTTTTGGGGAATGCCGCGCCCTTGGCCGATGCACCGGCGAATCAGGTCGGGGTCGAAGTGGAAGTGACCGTGGGGGTTGGCGCGGCGGGGAGCATTCCCGTCACCGCCGCCGTCACTCATTCCATGGCTGAGCCGACCGCGGCCGACGATTCGATCAGCGTGTCGACCGCGATCGTGCCCTGAAGCGATCGACTGGCGCGGGGGAGCCGGCGGGACAGCGCTCAGGGGGTCTCGGCGTCTTCGGCGTCGAGCGCCTGCAGTCGCTGTCTCGCCTCAGCCGCTTGCGGGCTGTCTGGATAGTCGGTGACCAGGCGCTGGTAAATCTCACGCGCGTGCGTCGTATTGCGCTGCAGTTCCTCGAAGCGCGCCGTTTCGATCATCTGCTGTGGGTTCCCGCGGCTGCATCCGGCGAAGGCCAGTAGCACGATCATCCAGGCAAGGGTAAGGGTGCGTCTCATGGCGTAGCCTTACCGTGCATCGCGCGTCGCGGAAAGCCACCCCGCGGGCACGTCCCCGCTTCTCGTCGCTAGCGGAACAGGGTAGGCTGCGGCCCGCATGGCACGTGTCGTCGAGATGCAGGAGAAGTTGGTTCCACCCGCGGGCGAGCACAGCCCCAAGGCCAAGCCGAACAAGCGACACCTTCGCGAGCCGGCCGTCGAGAATGAACGCGCCGCTCCGGTTCATGGCATCGATCTAGCGGCGCCTTCGCTGTTCTTGAATCGCGAGCTGACGTGGCTCGAGTTCAACCAGCGCGTGCTGTTTCAAGCAGCCGATCCCGAGGTGCCCCTGCTCGAACGGCTCAAGTTCGTCGCCATCCTCGGATCGAATCTCGACGAGTTCTTCATGAAGCGCATCGGCGGCCTGAAACAGCAGATCGGCGCCGACTTCCGGGAACGCACGGTCGATGGCCGCAGCCCGGCGGAGCAGATCGTCGAGTGCCACGCCGCGGTGCGCCGGCTCGAGGCCGAGCAGCGGGCGCGTTTCCGCGAAATCTCGGACCTGCTCGCCGAGCACGGCATCGGCATCGTGCGCTACGCCGCGCTCAGCCCGGAGGCGCGTGCCGACATCCGCGAGCACTACGAACGCAACATCTTTCCGTTGGTGACGCCGCAGGCGATGGATCCGGCACACCCGTTTCCGTTCGTCTCCAACCTGTCGCTCAACCTGCTCGTCACCGTACGCTATCCCGGCGAGCGCGATCCGTCGTTGGCTCGCGTCAAGGTCCCCGTCGGCGGTGGTATCCCGCGCTTCCTTCCGGTGCAGGCTTCGCGTCAATTCGTCGCGCTCGAGGACGTCGTCGCCAACAATCTCGATCTGTTGTTCCCTGGGATGGAGATCGACTCGTGCGAGCTGTTCCGCGTCACGCGCAACGCCAACACCGAGGGCGACGAGGAAGAGGCGGACGATTTGCTCGCCATGATCGAGTCGGAGCTGCAAGAGCGCCGGTTGGCGCCGATCGTCCGCATGGAGATCGGCACCGGGATGAATCCCGTGCATCGGGGCATGTTGGCCTCCGAACTCGGCCTCGACGAAGCCGCCGACGTATTCGAGGTCGACGGCATGCTCGGTATGGCGGACCTGATGGAGCTAACGCAGATCGCCGACGCGTCGCTGCACGATCCGCCGCATCATCCGATCGACAACCCGGAGCTGACGCGCACGCGCAACATCTTCCACGTCATCCGCGACGCCAAGGCGATCCTGCTACAACACCCGTACGAATCGTTCACCACGTCAGTCGAGCGCTTTCTGCGCGAGGCTGCCGAGGATCCGAAAGTGCGCGCGATCAAGATGACGCTGTATCGCACCTCGAAGGATTCGAAGGTGATCGGCTACTTGTGCGATGCGGCGCGCAACGGCAAGCAGGTCGCGGTGGTCGTCGAGTTGAAGGCCCGCTTCGACGAGGAGGCGAACATCCAATTCGCCAACCACCTGGAGGATTTCGGCATCCACGTGACCTACGGTGTCGTCGGCCTGAAGACCCATTGCAAGGTGGTGCTGGTCGTGCGCCAAGACTATGACGGCCTGCGGCGTTACGCCCACATCGGCACCGGCAACTACCACGCCGGAACGGCGCGGACCTACACCGACTTCGGCCTGTTGACTTCGGATCACGACATCGGCCGCGACTTGACGGAACTGTTCAACTACCTGACCACCGGGTATCGACCGAACCGCAAGTACCTCAAGCTGTTGCCGGCGCCGACGGTGCTCAAGGAGGCGTTGCTGGCGCGCATCGATCGGGAGATCGCGCTGCACCGTCCCGAAGCACCGGGGCTGATCCAATTGAAGGCCAACGCGCTCGAAGACGAGGACATCGTTCGTGCGCTGTACCGAGCCTCGATCGCCGGCGTGCACGTCGACCTCATCATTCGCGACACCTGTCGCCTACGCCCGGGCCTTCCCGGATTGTCGGACAACATCCGCGTCGTCAGCGTCGTCGGTCGCTTCCTCGAGCACGCCCGTCTGTATTACTTCCGCAACGGCGGCAGCGAAGAGTACTTGATCGGCTCGGCGGACTGCATGAAGCGCAACCTCGAGAGTCGCGTCGAGGTCGTGGTCCCGGTCGAGGGTGCCGCCCTGCAACAACACCTCCGGGCTTTGCTGGATGCACAAACGCGACCGAACCGAGATGCGTGGGAGATGTGCCCCGACGGATCGTACGTCCACCTCGCGGGCACGAAGAAGCACCGCAGCTGCCAGCAGGACATGATCGAAGCCGCTCTCAAGCGGCACAAGAACGCCAGCCGCCTCCGACGTCGGCGCCCCAAGGGCTTCGCGCGTCGCAGCCCACGCTGAGCTCATCCCCCCAACGAGGATCGCCGTGTCGAACGTCACTCGGATGCTCACTCTCGGCGCGGCGCTCGCCGCCGTCGCCGCTTGCAACCCGGTCGCCAAGGTCGGCCCATGGATCGGCGGCATCTCGCCGTCGGCAGCGGCTTGCGACGCCTACGCGACGGTCGCCTCGGCGGCTGCGGGTACGTGGCTGTCCGGGGCGCGCTGCGCTCTGTTCGTGCCGGGCGATGGAGGTGCGCCCAAGCGCTATGCGCTGGCCGGGGCGGACGTGTCCCTCGAACGACTCGATGACGCAGTGGCGGACGGTGACGACCTCTGGTTGCTCGGGACGCAGCGGCAGGCGGGCCGCGCCCAGACGGCGGTCGGCCGATTGCGCGGCGGTCAGGTGGCGGTGGCGCCGCCTACGGCTTGGGGATTGGGCGACCTGCGTCTGACCCGTCTCGCCGCAGCGCGGCCCGGCGAAGTTTGGGCCGCCGGGGATCAGCCGGAGGCTGGGCGCATGGCGCTGGCGCGCTATGGTGGCACGGGCTGGGCGGCTCTCGACGTCAGCGGCCTCACCGGTATCGCGCTCGAGGATGTCGATGTGAGTCGCGACGGTTGCACCTGGGCCGTCGGTCGGCGCGCGGCCAGTGGCGGGGTGCTGGTGCGCTACGACGGCCGCACCCTACGGCAGGAGAACGTCGACCCGGCTACGACCGATGGTGGTCGGGTCGCCGGGGTGTCGTGCGGCGACGTTTGGATCGGCCGCCAGTCGGCCGTACGCTATGCTCACGGACATCGCGAGGAGATCGCCTTCGGACCGCAGGCCGAGGTCACCGGCATGAGCCTGTGCCCGGATGGTGCGCTGCTGCTCGTCGGGCGGCGCCAGGTCGACGGCGAGCCGGTCGGATTTTCGTTTCGCATCCGCGACGGCGAGGCTCAGTCTCTCGACGTACAGGTCCCGTATCCGGCCCAAGGCTGGGAGCTACGCGACGTCGGCTGCGGGCCAGCCGGGGCATGGGCCGTCGGGCAGGCGCGTCGGGCCGGGGAGTCCCAGCCGGCCGGGCTGGTTTACCGGCTCGACGGCGCGGTTTGGTCGCACCAGGCGTGGACCGCGGGGTGAGTCCAGCGGCGATTTTGCGGGAGGAATGCCGCGCGGCGTGTGGTAGAGTGCGACAGGCGAGCCCGGCGGGCGCGCGTCGCTTCCTTTGCGCCGCCGCTTGCGCCATGCTCGCGCCGAATCTGGTAGGGAGTGTTGGATGATGCGGAAACCGCTCAGCTGGATCGCCTTATGGGGCACCGTATTCGTGTGGATCGCCCCGGGAGCCGCATATGCCGGGTTCGCTGCGTGTACCGCGGCCGACATCATCGCCAAGGAAGCGAGTTGCCCGAACAACTCGAATCCGTGCACCATCGCGCAAGACTACGACGTGACGATGAACGGCTGCCTCTTCGATTTCGGCACCCGCACCGTCACCATCAACGGCACCTCGGTGATCGATCTCCTCGACCGGCAGGGCGTACGCATCAAGGCCGGCTCGATCACGATGAAGACACAGAGCAAGATCTCTGGCCAAGGTAGCGGCGGCAACCAGCGCGGGGCCTCGGTGACCATCGAGACTTCCGGCGACTTCAAGACGGAGGGCATCGCCCTGATCGACGTCGGCACGACGGACCTCGCTGGCGACGTGTTCCTCGACATCGGCGGCAACGCGAGCCTCGAAGGCCGTATCGTCGCGGATGGCTCCACCGATACCGGCATCGCCGGCGAAATCATCATCCGCGCGGCCGGCAACATCTCGACCGTGCGCGAACTTTCGGCGAACAACGGCAACCTGTCGTTCTCCCCCGGCACCATCGAGTTGACGGCCGAGGGCACCATCACCATCGGCGGCTTACTCGACGTCGCCGGCGGGGACGGCGGCTCCATCGACGTCGACGCCGGCCTCGGCGTGACCACCAATGCGGTGCTCGACGCCAACGGCAACGGTGATGCCGGCACCGGCGGCTCGATCGACGTTCTCTCCGGCCGCGGCATCGTCATCAACGAGCCGCTGCAAGCGAACGGCAGCGGGGGTACGGGCAACACCGGTGGCGACGGCGGCACGGTTCTGCTGGAAGCTCTGTATGGCGACATCGCCCTCAACGACAACGTCACCGCCATCGGAGGCGTGCCCGACGGCAGCGGCGACGAGATCTCGCTGGTCGCCGAAGGCAGCATCACCCTTGCCACCGGCATCACCCTCTCGGCGCGAACCAACGGTGCGCTCGGCTCCGGCGGTTCGTTGGGTGTCGAGGCGGAAGTCGACGTCAACTCCACCGGCATCCTCGAAGCCTCGGGCGGTCTCGAGGGTGGCGACTTGTCGATCAGCGCCGGTCGCAACCTCCAGATCAACCGCTTCGTCGACGCCAAGGGCCGCAACCCAGGCGCCTTCGGTGGTTCGGTCTTCATCGATGCCGGCCTGCGCACCCGCGGCACGCTCACCATCAACAACACGGTCGACGCCAGCGGCGGCATTTGCAGCAGTGTCGAGGGTTGCGGCGCGGGTGGCCTCCTCAGCCTGACCGGCTGTGCCGTCACCCTGACCAACAGCGCCAGCCTGCAGAATCGCGGCGCCGACGGTGGCGATACCTTCATCACCGCCCGCGGCCTGCTGACCGTATCGTCGGCGACCGTCGTCAACGCGACCACCAACGTCGGCATCACCGAGGGCACCAACGGCAGCAACACCTTCGAACACGCAGCCTCGGTGGCGCCGTCCATCTCTCCGCTCGCCAACGTCCAGCCGCCCGCCACGGTGGCGGCCCTGGCGATTTCCGCCTGTTCGACCTGCGGCAACAACATCGTCGAGGTCGACGAGGACTGTGACGACGGCAACACCAACGGCTGCGACGGCTGCTCGTTCGCCTGCGAGACGGAAAACTGCAACGACGGCAATCGTTGCACCGTCGACTCGTGCCAGAACCTCCTCGGCTGCCTCGTCGGTGAGGCCGTGCCCGCCGGCACGGCGTGTTGCGATGGCGCGAAGGAGCGCAACTGCGGCGGACTGTCGAACCAGTGCAATACGGGGGTCTGCAACCTCAACACCGACGCCTGTGAGGCCCAGCCCAAAGCCAACGGCACCAGCTGCAACGACGGCCTCGATTGCACGTCGGACGATACCTGCACCGCCGGCACCTGCGGCCTCGCGGGCTGTATCTGTACCCCCAATGGCGGCCCTGACGATCCGTGCAGCGATCTGGTCCTGTGTAACCTTGCTCCAGGCGCACCGGACGGTTGTCGCGTCGAGATAGGACCGGAAGGTGGCGCTTGTACCGGCACGACGCCGACCGCCTTCTGCTGCGGCAACGGTGTGCTCGATCCGACCGAGCAATGCGATAGCGGCGCCGGCAATTCCCAGAATCCCAACGCATCCTGCCGCACCAATTGCACGCCACGCCGTTGCGGCGACGGCGTCGTCGACAACTCGTTCGGCGAATCCTGCGACGACGGCAATACCGTCAACGGCGACGGCTGCTCGTCGACCTGTGGCGTGCAGCCGACCTTCACGCCGACGCCGACCGTGACGCCATCGCCTACGCCCACGGTACCTCCCGCGGTTGCCGGCGAAGTGCGCTACTACGCCGGTACGGCCGACCCGGTTCCCGACGTCCAGGTCGATCTGTCGGGGGTGCAGACCGCCAGCCAAACGACGACGGCGGACGGCGCCTACGACTTCGGCAATCGCCCCCAGGGGAACTACGGCGTCCGCCCGAGCAAGACAGGGGGGGCAGGCGACGACACGATCACGGCCTACGACGCGGCCTTGGCCCTGCGCGCCGCAAACGGCCTCGACAGCTTCAGCGGAGCGCAAAACCTCGCTTGCGACGTCGACCGCGACGGGGTCGTCGACGAGGACGACGTCACCCTTTTGCTGCAGTATCGCGTCGGCAGCGTGCCCCAGCTCCCCGTGGTCGGACACTGCGGCGCCTGGGCCTTCGTACCCACGGGATCGGGTCCCGAAGTGGTTGCGCCGCTGACGACCGGCAGCAGCTGCGAAACGGGTCGCCGCCAATACGCTCCGCTCGCCACCCGCCGCGTGGAGGACGACTTCCTGGCCGTGCTCTTCGGGGATTGCAGCGGCAACTGGACGTCGCCGTCGATCGATTGACCCGCGACGGAACGTAGCTTTTTCTTAGCATGACCAGGCCTCGCGAGATCGCTCTCGCGGGGCCTGGTGCTTTGTGGGGGGACGTCGGTCGGCTGGAGAATCCGGGACGGCGTCTCATTCGGAGTATCGCTCCAGCATCTGGCGCGCGATGATGAGACGCTGCATCTCGTTGGTACCCTCGCCGAGGATCATCAGCGGCGCGTCGCGGAAGTAGCGCTCGACCGGAAAATCCTGGGTGAAGCCGTAGCCGCCGAGGATGCGCATCGCCTCGGTCGCGACTTCGAGGCAGGTCTCGGAGGCGAACAACTTCGCCATACCCGCCTCGGCGTCGGCCCGCTCGCCGCGATCCTTGGCTCGGGCCGCGTTGTAGGTGAGCAGGCGCGCGGCTTCGATCCGCGTCGCCATGTCGCCCAGCTTGAGCTGGATGGCCTGATGCTGGCTGATCGGCTGGCCGAAGGTTTCGCGCTGCTTGGCATAACGAATCGCCGTTTCGAAAGCCGCCTGCGCCACCCCCACGGCGCGCGCGGCGATGTTGATCCGCCCGACCTCGAGTCCGCTCATGACCTGCAGGAAGCCGCGTCCTTCGCTGCCGCCGAGCAGATTGGCCGCCGGCACGAGGTGATCTTCGAGCGCCACCTCGCAGGTCTCGATGCCGCGGTAGCCCAGCTTGCCGATGTTGCGGCCGACGACGAGTCCCGGCCCCTTTTCGCCCAGCAGCAGGCTGATGCCGCGGTAGGGTGGATCGGCGCTCGGGTCGGTCTTCGCGGCGATGGCGTAAAGAGTCGCGGTGCGTGCGTTGGTGATGAACATCTTGCTGCCGGAGACGCGATAGTCGTCGCCGTCGCGCGTCGCCTTGGTGCGGATCCGTTGGACGTCGCTGCCGGCATGCGGTTCGGTCAAGCAGAGGGCGCCGCGGTGCTCGCCGCGCGCCATCGCCGGCAGGTAGCGCCGCTTCTGGTCATCGGTGCCGTGTGTCCGCAGCATGTAGGCGACCATGAGGTGTGTATTGAGAACCCCGCTCAGGCTCATCCAGCCGCGGCAGATTTGTTCGACCACCATGGCGTAGGTGGTGACGTCGAGCCCCAAGCCGCCGAACTCCTCCGGGATCGTCGCGCCGAAGAGCCCCAACTCCTTCATTCGGTCGACGAGGGCGACGGGGTACTCGTCGCGCCGTTCGAGTTCAGCCGCGGCGGGCATGACCTCGCGCTCGACGAAACGGCGAACGGTGGCGAGAATCTCCTGGCGCAGCTCGGCGGATGTCGACATTCGGCCTCCTATCGGATCGCCTGAACCTAGTTGCGCCGGAGTCGGAGAGCAAAGCCGAGATCGGCGCGACTTGACCTCGATCGCGGCTGTCGCTTTGCTGGCGCGAAGAAGGGATCGCGATGAGGGTCAAAGACGGGTGCATTTTCTGCCAAATCGTCGCCGGTACGGCAGCGGCGGCGCGCATTGCCGAAGACGAGCGTACGCTGGCCTTCCTCGATCTGTTCCCGGTTTCCGTCGGGCATACCTTGATCGTCACCAAGCAGCACTACGACAATCTGTTCGAGGCGGAGCCCGAGGATGTCGCCGCGGTGGGCCGCCACTCGGTGGCCCTGGCGCGGGCGCTCGAGCAGGCCTTCGAGCCGGACGGCTTGGGCGTCTTCCAGCTCAACGGCGCGGCGGCGGGGCAGACGGTCTTCCACTACCACATGCATCTGATCCCGCGGAACGAGGGCCAGCCCTTCCTGCTGCACGGACGCCGACAGGCCGAGCGCGAAGAACTGGCGGCCACCGCCGAGCGGCTGCGGGCGATATTGGACTCGCTCCGCGGGTAGGATCCGCCAATCCATGACCTCTCGAACCCCCGTGCGGCCGCGCTCGATCGGGCGGCAGGGCGCCGTGCGATGGGCCGCGGTTGCCCTATGCGCGGTGGCGCTGTGGGGCTGGCCGGGAGTGCAGGCCGGCTATGGTTGGTATTTTTGGAGTTGGCTCGTCGGGGCGCTCGTGCTGGCGATTTCGCTTCCAGGTCCGTCGCAGCGCACGGCACGACCATCGCCCGCGTTCCTGATCGGCCTGGTTCTGCTGCTCGGACTGGCGGCAGCCTTGCGGCTGCCGCAGGTGGCCGAAATTCCACCGAACGTTTCGGTGGACGAGGTCCTTCCCGGGTACGAGGCTTGGCGCATCGCCCAAGGCCGGACCGGCAACGTGTTTTCGAGTTTGGGCTGGTTCACGATACCCAATCTGAGCTTCGCCTTGCCCGGGGCGGTGATGGCTTGGTGGCCCGGCGACGTCTTCGAGGGCTTGCGGCTGTCGTCGGTGCTCACCGGCCTATTCGGCATCGTCGGTATGGCGTTGCTCTGCCGGCGCTTGCAAGGGGAGGGTGCGGCGTTGACCGCTGCCTTCCTCATGGCGACGGGCTTCTGGCATCTCCACAACAGCCGCACCGGCTTCCCTTTCGTGCAGACGTCGTTCGGCGTGTCGTGGGTCCTGTACGCCGTGCTGCGGGCCCGCCAGACGAGCAGCTGGCGCGGCTTCTTCGTTGCCGGGTTGGCGTTGGGCCTGGCGCTCCAACTGTATTTCCCGGTTCGTATCCTGGTGTTGCTGGTGCCGCTGTTCCTCGTCGTCGGTTGGATCGAGCGCCGCGACTCGTGGCGGCAGGCGGCGAACGAGGCGTGCTGGCTTGCCGCCGGCGCGGCGTGGGCGCTGGCACCGTTGCTGAGCCATGCGGAGTGGGCCTCGTTGCTCGGGCGCTCGCAGGGCGTGTTGCTCACCCGACCGGCGGTGTTCGAGCAGTTGTCGCACCTGTACGGGGTCGACGGCTTGCCGGCGGTGCTCTGGCGCAACACGCAGGAGTCGCTCGGCATGCTGTGGGAGTGGGCCGACGTGTGCATCCTCAACCGCTCGCCCGACGGCCTGTTCGATCGGGTGACGCTGGCGGCCATCGCCTTGGGGGCGCTGGTGGCGATTTGTCAGGCGCGTGCCGTCGGGCTGCTGCTGTTGGCGTGGATCGGCATGGTGTTCGTCCTCGGCGTCGCGCTCACCGACGCGCCACGCGCCTCGTATCGGCTCGGGCCGGCGATGCCGGCGTTTTACATGCTTGCCGCCTTCGGGGTGCACTCGACCGTCCTGGCGGCCTTGCCGCGCGTCCGTTGGTATCGGTTGACCGTACTTCCTGCCGTGTTCGCCGGCTTTGCCTCGGCGGTCGTCCTGGAAAACTACGACAACTTCTTCGTCGACTATGTGCGCAAGGGCGACGGGCGCGCCATGCCGGCCTCGGCGGCGATGCGTCACGCTGGCGCGCGTTGCCCAGGGCGGTCGATCTATTTCTTGGCGAGCCCGGAACCGTTGGGACGCGAGCCGATGCTGGAGATCTTTTGCCCGCGCCACCGTGCCATCGACGCGAGCGAGATTCCCGATCGGATCGACGCGACCCAGCCGGCCACGCTCATCGTCATGTCATGGCAGCGCCAGTCGCTGGCGCGTATCCAGCAATGTTACCCGGGCGCCGAAGAAGTCGTGCAGCGTTCCGAGGATGGACGGTACTTGTTCACCAGCATCGATCTCGAGGTCGATACGCTCGTCGCGGGGCAGGCTTCGTGCCCGCGGGAGGCGCCGCGCAAGGGCGATCAACTCGGCGCCAGCCTTGGTGCCGAGTTGGGTAAGGCGTCGCGGGTCGCCGGGCGCGCGACGGTCCCGCGCCCGGCTCTGCCGCGTTAGGCGACGCTCAGGTCGCGCCGCGGCACGTCGCGTGTCAGGACGCTGGCGGCGTTGTCGACATCTTCTTCGCGCAGGCGCTCGGTGCCGGCCTGCACCTGACGCCGGGTCATGGTGACGCCGTAGCGTTCGAGGATCTGCTTGATGAGGTCGAAGTTCTCCTGGATCGACTCGGCCACGGAGAGGTAGCCGAGTTCGGCCGCGAGCAGTCGCTGCCAGTAGGCCAGGGCGTTCATCTGGAAGAAGTGGGTGTCGGTTTCCTTCGGTTCGATGACGACGATGTCACCGCGGAAGCTGGTGTCCTCTTGGTACTGCCGTAGTCCGTATTGCAGGCGCGAATGCAGCAAGGTGCGGAAGACCTGATTGAGGACGCTGGTGATGCCGCCTTCCGAGAGAGGGCGGCCTTCGATGACGATGCGGCCGTCGACTTCCTTACGGCGTAGGCGGTTCGAGATCGGGCGGAAGGGGTTGTAGCAGATGATCAGATCGGCCTGGTGCTCGATGGCGACGTCGATGTTGGCGGTGCGGCGAACGCCGCCGTCGACGTAATCGACGCCGGCGATACGCGCCGGCCGGTAGAAGCCGGGCAGCGCGGTGGACGCCTGCACGGCCTCGGAGATGCGCACCGAGTTGTCCTCGTCATGGCCGAAGACGACACGCTCGGCGGTGTCGAGGTTCATCGCCGAGATGTAGAGTTCCTTCTTGGTCGAGCGGTAGAGGGCGCGGAAGTCGTTGGGGCGGCCGGCGCGTTGGAAGTTGTAGCGCAGGTACTGCTCGATGCTGGAGTTGTCGAAGAAGCCCGACGGGAGGTAGTCGATCGGCGAGGGTAGGCCGCGTCGTTTGGCCAGGGCATCGCCGATGGGCGTGAGGATCTCCTGCACGGCGGTCAGGCTGGGGCGCCGCAACGCATCGGCGACCGGGGTGCTCAGGTCGCGCGCCAGCTTGGGCAACTGCTCGAGCACGTCGCCGATGGTACCGGGTAGGTAGGCGAGGGTGTCGAGGGCGAGTTGTGCCGGGCGGCCGAGCAGTTCGCGCACGTTCGGGTTGTAAAAGTCGAGCGGGCTCAGGCGCGAGAAGACCTCCGACTTGCCGTCGAGGCTCTTGATCATCTCGGCCGGCGAAACGCCGGCGGCGAGGGGCGCGGCGAGCACCGCGCCGGCGCTGAGGCCGACGTAGGTGTCGAATTCGGTCGTCTTGCGGTTGACGAGGAAGTCGTCGAGGGCCTTGAGGCCGCCGAGTTTGAAGGCGCCGCCGGTGACGGCGCCGCCGGCGAGGACCAGAGCGATCTTGGGGTCCTTCTTGCGGACCGAGAGATCACTCTTTTGAACGATGGTGATTCCCATCAACGCCTCCCTGACACGCGACTGATAACCCCGCCGCGAAGCCCGTGTCAACTACATTCGCGACGCGGACGTCGGATTCACTTTTACTTTGACATTTGCGTTGCGACCCGTTCGCGGCCCTCGCGCAAGCCGTCGGGCGTATCCAGCACCTGCCAAAATCCCGTGTGCACGAAGGCATGCATCGCTTCACCGGCGGCGAGCATGCGCGGGTAGGTGACGCGCGTGATGCTGTAGGCGCCGTCCTCCATGTAGTCGAAGATGCGCGGCTCGATCACGTGCACGCCGCCGAACATCAGGCCACGCAATCCACTCGCCTCTTCCTCGTGGAAGTCGCGCGGCGTATGGCCGAGGAAGCGACGCACCCGATCGTGGGCATCGATTTCGATGAGCCCGTAACGCGCCGCCTCCGGATCGGGCCGCAGCATCAAGGTCACGGTCGACCGCCGCTCGTGGTGACGCGCGATCATCGCAGGTAAGTCGACGTCGGTGATGGTGTCGGAGTTGAGGACGACGAACGGCGCGTGGCCGAGGAAGTCGCGCGCCGCGGCGATGCCGCCTCCGGTTTCGAGCAGCGTCGCCTCGTCGAAATAGGTCAGCCGCACGCCGAAGCGCGAGCCGTCGCCGAGGGTTTGCCGCAGTTGGTCGCCGAGGTGGTGCAGGTTGACGGCGATCTCGGTGATGCCGGCGCGGAGGGCGAGATCGAAGGCGTAGGCGATCATCGGCCGGCCGCCGACGTCGATCAGCGGCTTCGGTGTGCTGTCGGTCAGCGGTCGCAGGCGCATGCCGAGCCCGGCCGCCAGCACCATGGCGCGCATCAGGCCGACTCGCTCGCCGCCGGCAGATAGCGGTCGAAGAACGGATCGAGGTCCGCCAGGTCGGGCAGTTGGCGTCGCACGCGGCGCACTTGCCGCAAGGTCGACGGCAGGAACCGCAGATAGCCGGGCTTGCCCTTGACGCGATCGAGGTAGATGAAGCGGCCGACCACCTTCAACGCCTTTTGCAGCGCGCAGAGGAAGTAGCTGCGCTCGAAGCGCGCGGCGTCGAGCGGTTCTCCGCTGCGCTCCTGCCACGCTTGGCGGAAATAGCGCAGCAGCTCCGCTTCGATGGGCGGCCGCACGACCAGGGGCGTGTCGCGGTCGCCGAGCAGTGTCGCCAGGTCGTAGGCGATCGGCGCCAGCAACGCGTCTTGGAAGTCGATGACGCGGATGCGCCCTTCGTGCACGTGCAAATTCCAGCTGTGGAAGTCGCGATGGTTGAGGACGCGACGTTCGGCATCCAGTTCGTCGGCGATGCGATCGAACAAGGTGCGCAGCTGCTTCGCCTCGTCGGCGGGCAACGGTGCTCCGCGCGGAGCTTCGATGCCGTATTCGAGAAAGTGCTCGAGTTCCCAGAGGAAGAGGCGGCGGTCGAAGCTCTGTTGGAAGGCGAGGCAAGTGCGCGTGGCTTGCCGGGTGCCATCGACCTGCAGGGCGACGAGCGTATCGATGGCGGCGCGGTACCAACGCATGACGGTCGCCTCATCGGCATGGACGACGGTATCCCAGAGGGTCACGTCGCCGACGTCCTCGAGTAGTAGCAGTCCCTGTTCGGAGGCGTCGGCCAGCACGGCGGGTACCGGTGTTCCGAGCGGTTCGAGGAAGCGGTGGACGTTCAGGTACGGAAGTTCGCGCGGCGCATCATCGAAGACGGCGAGTTCGTCGGAAGACATGGCGATGGCGCGATCGGCGAGGATCATCACCACCGCGGTCGCCGGCACACCGTCGCCGGCAAGGCGCAGGCGTGCGTAGCGTCGGGTCGAAGCATCGCCCGCGAGCGGGGCGACCGCGAGGATCCGGGCCCGATCGCCGAAGGCGAGGGCGACGAGTGGTTGCATGTCGGGAAGGGTAGCGTCGCTCACCCGGGCCGCGTAGCAACGGTGCACGGCGGAGTCAAAGTCGCCGCCACGCTTGAGGAAGTTCAATTGAATCGGGCACCCGGCGCTGGTATGACCCGCCGAATCGCATGGATTACAAGGCCACACTGAATCTGCCGCAAACGAACTTCCCGATGCGGGCGAATCTGCCGCAGCGCGAGCCCGCGGTCGTCGACGCTTGGCGCGACGGCCGCTTGTACCAGAAGCTGGCCGCGGCCGGTGCCGGCAAGCCGCGCTTCGTCCTGCACGACGGCCCGCCCTACGCCAATGGCCATGTCCATCTCGGCACCGCGCTCAACAAGATCATCAAGGACATCGTCGTAAAGTCGCGGATCATGGCGGGTTTCGACGCTCCTTACGTGCCTGGCTGGGATTGTCACGGCATGCCGATCGAGCATCAGGTGTTGAAGCAGCTCGGCGGCAAGGCGCGCGACATGAGCCGCATCGACATTCGTCGCCTGTGCCGCGAGTACGCCGACAAGTTCTTCCGCATCCAACGCGACGAGTTCCGCCGTCTCGGGGTCTTGGGCGACTGGGATCATCCCTACCTGACGATGTCGCGCGAGTACGAGGCCGGCATCGTGCGTGTCTTCCGCATGCTGGTGGAGCAGGGGTTCGTCTACCGTGGCCTGCGCCCGGTGCATTGGTGCGCGACCTGCGCCACCGCGCTGGCCGAGGCCGAAGTCGAGTACGCGCCGCACACCTCGCCGTCGATCTACGTCCGCTTCGCCTTTTCCGGTAGCGCCGAGGAGGCCGCCGACATGGCCAAGGCGGAAGCCGATCGCGCTATGCTGGCCGCCGCCGCCGGACACCTCTATGCGGTGATCTGGACGACCACTCCGTGGACGCTGCCGGCGAACCTGGCGATCTGCCTCAATCCGCATCTCGACTATGTCGCCGTGCGCCACGGCGACGCGCACTACATCGTCGCCGAGCGCCTGGCCGAGCCGTTCTTGCTGGCGATCGGGGCCGACCCGGCGGCGCCCCGGGTTCCGATCGACCTCGCGGGCCTCGATGGCCGCGACGTCTTCCGCCACCCGTTCATCGATCGTCCGAGCCGGCTCTTGTTCGAGTCGCACGTCACCGCCGACGTCGGCACGGGCTGTGTGCATACCGCGCCTGGGCATGGCTACGAAGACTTCCAGGTGGGGCAGAAGTACGGTCTGCCGGTGCTGACGCCGGTCGACGATCGCGGCCTGTTCACCGCCGAAGGCGGAGTGTATGCCGGCCGCCAAGTCTTCGACACCAACGAGGACATCGTACGGGCGCTGGGCGAGGGCGGCGCGTTGCTGGCGGTCAAGCGCCTGGAGCACTCGTACCCGCATTGCTGGCGTTGCAAGAACCCGCTCATCTTCCGCGCGACCGAACAATGGTTCTTGCGGGTCGACCATGCCGGCCTGCGCGACAAGTCGTTGGAGCAGATCGAGCAGACGGAATGGATCCCGCGGTGGGGCCGCGATCGCATCTACAACATGATGACGACGCGCCCCGACTGGTGTCTGTCGCGCCAACGTGCCTGGGGCGTGCCGATCCCCGCCTTCCGTTGTACCGATTGTGACACCTGGGCCTACGAGCCGGAGTTGATCCAGCGGGTCGAAGACATCTTCGCCGCCGAAGGTTCGGACGTGTGGTACGAGCGGCCGGCGGCGGAACTCTTGCCCGAAGGGTATCGTTGCCGTTCGTGCGGCGGCGCTTCGTTCGAGACCGACAAGAACATCCTCGACGTCTGGTTCGACTCGGGCTGCTCGCACGAAGCGGTGCTGCGCACGCGTGCCGACCAAACGTGGCCGGCGGACCTCTACGTCGAGGCCGTCGATCAGCACCGCGGTTGGTTCCAGGTGTCGCTGATCACGGCGACCGCGACGCGCGGCCAGGCGCCGTACAAGGCTGTGTTGACGCACGGACTGATCCTCGACGAAGCGGCGAAGAAGATGTCGAAGTCGCTCGGCAACGTCATCGCCCCGGAGCAAGTGATCAAGCAGCACGGCGCCGAGGTGTTGCGGCTGCTGTTCGCGTCGGTCGACTACACCGCCGACACCTGTTTTTCCGACAAGCTGCTGCAGCCGCAGTTGGAGTCGTACCGGCGCATTCGCAACACGTGCCGGTTCCTATTGGGCAATCTCTACGACTTCGACCGCGCGCGGGATGCCGTGCCGGCGGAGCAACTGCCCGAGCTCGAACGTTGGATTCTGCATCGCTTGGCGGAATTGGTGACCAACGTGCGGCGGGCCTACGACGCCTACAGTTTTCACGTGGTGGTGCAGCAGTTGGTGAACTTCTGTGCCGTCGACCTGAGCGCCTTGTACCTCGACATCGTCAAGGATCGACTCTACTGCTCGGCTCCGGCGGCACCGGAGCGACGCGCGGCGCAGACGGCCCTGGACGCGATCCTCGATGCCCTGGTGCGCTTGATGGCGCCGGTGCTGAGCTTCACCGCCGAGGAGATCTGGTCCGCCTTGCCGGGTGGCGCCGAGCGACCGGCCAACGTTTTGTTGGCTGGCTTCCCCGAAGCCCGCGGCCACGCTCCGGAGTTGGCGGCTCGCTGGGAGCGCCTGCTCGAGGTCCGCAGTGCCGTGCTCAAGTGTCTGGAGGAAGCGCGCCAGGCGGGGCGTATCGGCCAGGCTCTCGAAGCTCGCGTGCTGCTGGCGGGGGAGGGGGCGATCGGCGCGCTGCTGCAGTCGTACTCCGGCTCGTTGCCCGAGCTGTTCATCACCTCGCAGGTCGAAGGCAACGCCTCGCTGAGCGCGGCCGACGCCAGCCCGCTGGTCGATGGACTGCGCGTGCGGGTCGAGAGTGCGCTCGGCGGCAAGTGCCAGCGTTGCTGGAACTTCAGTGAGGTCGTCGACGTCGCGGCGGAGCAGCCGGTATGCGGTCGCTGCCGCGACGTGTTGGCGGCGGTGACGGCGTGAGCAAGTATCCCTTGGTATTGTCGCTGGCGGCGGTCGTCATCGTCCTCGACCAGCTGACGAAATGGATGGTGCGCGACAGCTTCGTGCTCTACGAGTCGCGGCCGATCATCGAGGGATTCTTTCACCTCACCTACGTGCGCAATCCGGGCGGTGCGTTCAGCTTCTTGCGCGACGTCGACGCCAGCATTCGGCTGCCGTTTTTCATCGGAGTGGCCTCGGTCGCGGTGGTCGCACTGATGTGGTTCGTGCGTGAGATCGAGGCGCACCAGCGTTGGATGCTGGCGGCGTTGGGCCTGGTGTTGGGCGGCGCCGTCGGCAACCTCATCGATCGGGTTCGGTTCGGCGAGGTGGTCGACTTTCTCGATGTGTTCTGGGGCGACTACCACTGGCCGGCGTTCAACATCGCCGACTCGGGCATCTCGGTGGGGATGACGATCTTGATCGTCATCACCCTGTTCACTAGCGACGAGCCCCCCGCTCCCGCCGAGTGACCGCGCTGGTCGACCTCTCCGGCAAGGGGCGGATCGATGGAAGTCGCGCAGCTCGGTCGGCGCTCCACCCCGCGTGATGGGATAACCCGGCGGGGACCTGCCGGAAAGCCTCGTGTGGTTGCTTGCCTTGGACCAACGAAAACGGCCGGCGGGAATCCCGCCGGCCGTTCGGTTGCGAGGCCGTGAACGACGAAGCCCGCGATCAGGCGTCGTAGTACAGGGCGAACTCGTAGGGATGCGGGCGTAGCCGCATCTCGTCGATTTCCTTCGTTTCCTTGTATTCGATCCAGGTGTCGATCATGTCTTGGGTGAAGACGTCACCCTTGAGCAGGAACGCGTGGTCCTCGCGGATGGCTGCGATCGCTTCATCGAGGCTTCCCGGCATGCTCGGGACATTGGCCAGCTCCGCCGGCGTGAGGGAGTAGATGTCCTTGTCGAGCGGATCGCCCGGATCGATTTTGTTGAGGATCCCGTCGAGACCGGCCATGAGCATCGCCGAGAAGGCGAGGTAGCCGGTGCAGGTCGGATCGGGGAAACGAACCTCGATCCGCTTGGCCTTCGGGCTCGGGCTGTACATCGGGATGCGGATCGAAGCGCTGCGGTTGCGACTGGAGTAGGCGAGGTTCACCGGCGCCTCGAAGCCCGGCACGAGGCGCCGGTAGCTGTTCGTCGTCGGGTTGGTGAAGGCGGCGAGGGCACGTGCGTGCTTGAGGATGCCGCCGATGTAGTGCATCGCCAACTCGCTCATGCCGCCGTAGCCGTTGCCGGCGAACAGCGGCTTGCCGTCTTTCCAGATGGACTGGTGCACGTGCATGCCGCTGCCGTTGTCGCGGAAGATGGGCTTCGGCATGAACGTCGCCGTCTTGCCGTGGCGACGGCAGACGTTCTTGACGATGTACTTGTACCACATGAGCTTGTCGGCCATTTCGAGCAACGGCAGAAAGCGCATGTCGATCTCCGCCTGGCCGGCGGTCGCCACCTCATGGTGCTGGCGCTCCATGCGGATGCCGACGGACTCCATGACCAGGGTCATCTCGGTGCGGATGTCCTGCTGGCTGTCTGTCGGCGCTACGGGGAAGTAGCCTTCCTTGTAGCGTGGCTTGTAGCCGAGATTCGGATTTTCCTCGCGGCCGGTATTCCACTGCCCTTCGACGGAATCGATGAAGTAGTAGCTCGACGCCTGGTTGGTGTCGTAGCGGATGCCGTCGAAGATGAAGAACTCGGGTTCGGGGCCGAAAAAGGCTGTATCCCCGATCCCGGTCGACTTCAGGTAGGCCTCGGCTTTCTTGGCGATGTGCCGCGGGTCGCGCGAGTACTCTTCCTTGGTGATCGGGTCGACGATGTTGCCGATGAGCGACATCGTCGGATGGGCCATGAACGGGTCCATCACCGCCGTGGCTGGGTCCGGAATGACGAGCATGTCGCTGGCGTTGATCGGCTGCCAGCCACGGATCGAGGAACCATCGAAGCCGAAGCCGTCCTCGAATACCGACTCGTCCATTTCGCTCGGCGGTAGGCTGAAGTGCTGCCACATGCCCATCATGTCGCAGAACTTCAGGTCGACCATCACGGCCTTGTTGTCCAGCATGAATTTGAGCGCTTCTTTCGCGTTCATGCCTGAGTTCCTTACCTTCCCCTGAGAACCGACGCGGCGCTATCGCGTCGTCAGACCGCGTCGGGACCGCGTTCGCCGGTGCGGATGCGGATGACCTCTTCGACGGCCGTGACGAAGATCTTGCCGTCGCCGATGCGACCCGTCTTGGCAGCCGCCGAGATGGCCTCGACGACTTGCGCCAACATCTCGTCGGCGACGATGATCTCCAACTTGATCTTGGGCAGGAAGTCGACGACGTACTCGGCACCTCGGTACACCTCGGTGTGTCCCTTCTGGCGTCCGAAACCCTTGACCTCGCTGACCGTCAGCCCCTGCACCCCGATGCCGCTCAGGGCATCCTTCACTTCATCGAGCTTGAACGGCTTGATGATGGCTTCCACCTTTTTCATCGTATCCTCCGTTGCGCGACGCAAACGCGCTTTTCTACGCCGGTAGTTGCGCTCCTGTAAAGCGAGTGCTCAGAACGTGTAGGCGGTTTCGCCGTGTTGCGAAAGGTCGAGTCCCTGCCGTTCTTCCTCCTCCGAGACGCGTAGTCCGACGAGTGCGTCGACGATCTTCAACAAGATGAAGGCGCCGATGAAGCAAAATACCATGGTCGCACCGACGGAGATGATCTGGGCCCAGAGCAGACCCGTGTTGCCGAAAATCAGGCCGTCCGGCACCGCCGGGTTGATCGCCGACGAGGCGAAGACGCCCGTCAGGATCGCGCCGGTGGTCCCGCCGACGCCGTGGATTCCCACCACGTCGAGCGAGTCGTCGTAACCGAGTTTCGCCTTCAGATTGCAGGCTTGGAAGCACAAGACGCCGGCGACCAGACCGATGATCAGGGCCGACATGGGGCTGACGAAGCCGCAGGCCGGGGTAATGGCGACCAAGCCGGCGACCGCGCCCGAGATCGCGCCGAGCACCGTCGGCTTGCCGCGGTGCAGCCATTCCGCCGCCATCCAGCTGCACGTCGCCGCCGCCGCCGCGACGTGGGTGGCGACGAACGCCGTCGCCGCGATGCCGTTGGCGCCGAGGGCGCTGCCGGCGTTGAAGCCGAACCAGCCGACCCACAGCATGCCGGCGCCGATGACCGAGAAGGCCAGGTTGTGCGGCAGCATCGGCTCACGCGGGTAGCCGATGCGCGGGCCCATGACGAGAGCCGCGGCGAGGGCCGAGACGCCCGAGCTAATGTGCACCACCGTACCGCCGGCGAAGTCCCAAGCGCCGAGCGCCGCCATCCAGCCGCCCTTGCCCCACACCCAATGGCACAGCGGGTCGTAGATGAAGGTCGTCCACAGCACCGCGAACAGTAGGTAAGCGCTGAAGCGCATCCGCTCGGCGAAGGCTCCGGTGATCAATGCCACCGTGATGATGGCGAACATGCCCTGGAAGACGACGAAAATGTAATGCGGAATGGTCGCCGAGTAGGGCCCGGCCTCGCCGCTCACGCCGTTCAACCCGACCCAGTCCAGACCGCCGATGAACGGCCCGCTTCCCTCTGGTCCGAAAGCCAGGCTGTAGCCGATCAGGGTCCACTGCACCGTCACCACCGCCATCATGATGAAGCTCTGCATGATGGTGGACAGGCCGTTCTTGCGGCGGACCAAGCCGCCGTAGAACAGCGCCAGCCCAGGAGCGGTCATCATCAGCACCAGCAGCGACGACGTCAGCACCCAGGCCGTGTCGCCGGTGTCGATGCCGTCTTGCGCCCAAGCGCCCGTTGCCGTCATCAGCAGGGCCGATAGCGCGCCGAACACGTGAAATAGTCTCATCTCGATCCTCCCCTGCCATGCAACCGGTTGTCGTCGTGGCTGTCGGTTGCGTGGCGCGTGTAATCTGTCGCCGGCGAAGTTGCCGTCGAGCGCTTTACAGCAAGAGGGATGCCAGAGGGTGTTGGCCAACGCTGCTCCAGGGGGAGGGGCGTCGTGTCCCCCGCTACAAGGGGATGCTGCCTAGACTTTGGGCGCTGCCTGCCGCGCAGGCGGGCGCTCAGAAGCGGATGCGCGAGCGGCGCCCGCGCTCTTGGGCGCGGCCGTAGCGGCTGCCCAAATACCAGCCCAGCCCGATGCTGACGAGCGACATCAGAATCGCGCCGCCGGAGACCGAGTTCTCGTCGTCGTCTTCGTCACCGCTGATGCCGTCGCCGATGGGCTCGCTTTCGCCGATCCGCTTCTCCAGCACGCCGACCGCCGCCGAGAGCCGTCGCACCTCGTCGGCGATCGAGGCACGCTCCTCGGCCATGGTCGGCCGAGTTGGCGTGTCGAGCGGCGTTTCGACGCCAGACCCGACCATGGCTGGCGTCTCGGCGCGCGCCTCGGGCGCGGGCTCGGGTGATTCGGTTTGCGCTTCTCGGGTGGCCGCCGCGTCGGCGCCATCGGCCTGGGTCGGTGCGGTTGCCGCCGAGGTCGGCGTTTCCAGGAGTTCCGCTTCGGTCGGCGGCGCTGCGGCAGCCAGATCCGCCTCACCCACGGGCGACAGATACTTTTGATTGACGAAGCCGACTTGGCCGCCCGCCGTCTCGATGCGCACCCACGAGCCTTGTTTGCCGTGGACCTTGACGATGCTGCCTTCGGAAAGACGCGCGAAGGGGGGGAAGCTCATGCCCGGACCGCGCCGGACGAAGAGCTTGGAAGCGCCGTGGACCACCGCCTTGGTGTCCTCGGCTGTCGCTCGTGCGGCTGTGCTCGCCAGAAGCGCCAGCGCGGCGACGATGGCAACGACGCCTCGCTGGCGAAGGCGAGTCATGACGCGAACCCTCATCCAGAATGCTGGTCGGGGTGACTGGATTTGAACCAGCGACCTCACGGACCCGAACCGTGCGCTCTACCAGTCTGAGCTACACCCCGATACGAATTGGCTTGTCGAACGGGCTCGAAAAGCGTTCCCGCGACAGGACGACCGGCTTTAACACACCACCCATAAATTGCAACGCCGCGTCGACCCGGCCCAGGGGATTTTCACGACTTTTTCCCGCGCATGTCGACGATCGCGCCGGCCATGTCGGCGTCGCCGAAAACGCCCGAGCCCGACACCAAGACCTCGGCCCCGGCAGCCACGGCGTCGGCGGCGTTGCTGCGCTTGATGCCACCGTCGATCTCGATCCAGAAGGAGTGCCCGTGGGCTTCTTTCCAGGCACGCGCCTGCGACAGCTTCTCCAACGACGAACGGATCATCTGCTGACCGCCGAACCCGGGGTACACGCTCATGATCAACAGCAGGTCGACCAGCGGCAGCAACGGTTCGGCGAGCTCGAATGGGGTGTCCGGATTGAGCACGATGCCGGGCTTCACGCCGGCGGCGCGAATCGCGGCGATCACCTCGCGCGGGTCGTCCTTGGCCTCGACGTGAAACGATAGGTAGTCGGTGCCGGCCTCGGCGAAGGGTGCGACGTAGCGACCGGGGTGCTCGAGCATCAGGTGGGTGTCGAGCGTCAGCCGGCTGCGCTTGCGGATCGCCGCGACGATGTCCGGTCCAATGGTCAAGTTCGGAACGAAGTGCCCGTCCATCACGTCGAGGTGCAGCCAATCGGCTCCCGCCTCGGTCACGGCGTCGATTTGCTCGCCGAGCTTCCAGAAGTCCGCCGATAGGATGGAGGGTGCGATCAACGTCATGCGCGCGACGATAGCCGCCTCAGCCTACGGCGGCAAATCGCAGGCGCGCGGCGTAGAATCCGTCGAGCCCGTGGCGATGCGGGTAGGTGCGAAGGCAGCCGTCGCCGTCGACGAGCGCCGCGGCCGCTGCCGGCAACTGGCCCGCGGCCGACTCGATCCGCAGCCCGTGGCGCCGGCAGGCGGCTTCGACTTGCCGCTCGTTTTCCTCCGCCAGCACGGTGCAGGTCGCGTACACCAGGCAGCCGTGCGGCTCGAGTAGGGCGACGGCTCGGTCGAGCAGGCGGGCTTGCACCTCGGCGAGCCGCCGCACGTCGTCGGCGCCGCGCCGCCAGCGAATCTCCGGGTGCTGCCGCAGCGTGCCGAAGCCGCTGCACGGGGCGTCCAACAGGATCACGTCGAAGCGCCGCGGTTCGTCGTCCGCCGGCTCGAACGTGCCGCCGTCACCGACGCGCGCCTGGATCGACTGCAGTCCCAGACGCGTGGCCTCGCGTCGCAGCCGGTCGATGCCTTTGGGGTTGCGGTCGATGGCGACGATGCGCCCGCGATCCTCCATCTGCTCCGCCATGGCGCAGGTTTTGCCCCCGGGAGCGGCACACAGGTCGAGCACGGCCATACCCGGCCGCGGCGCCGCCAACCACGCCACGAGTTGCGACGCTTCCCCTTGCACACTGCACAGGCCTTCATGCACGACGTCCAGCCCGGTGGTCGGGTTGCCCGCTGCGAGCACGACGGCGTCGGGAGCCCAGCGGCCGGGCTCTGCCTCGATGCCTTGTTCCGCCAGTCGGGCGATCAGCCCCGCCGCGTCGATCCGTCCCCGCCGCGCGCGCAGCACGGTGGGGGCGACGTCATTATCGGCCCGCAGGAATGCCTCGGCCTCGGCCACGCCCAAGGATTGGACCAGACGCTCGACCAGCCACGAAGGATGCGAGTGGCGCAGGGACAAGTGGCCGATCGGGTCGACCTCGAGTGCCGGCAACTCGACCGACGGCCATGCGGTCGCGGCTCGGCGCAGTGCGGCGTTGACCAGGCCCGTGGCGGCGCCGCCGCGGTACTCCTTGGCCAACTCCACCGCCGTGTCGACCGCGGCGAAGGTCGGCACGCGGTCGAGGCCGCACATCTGGAATAAGCCGAGCCGCAACAGCACCAAAACCGGTCGATCGAGTTGCGTCAGCGGCTGGCGTAAGCATCCTTCCAGGACGTGATCGAGAAAGCCCTGCTGCGCCACGGTGCCGTATACCAAGCGTGTCGCCAGCGCACGGTCGCGTCCGGCGAGTCGGCTGGCATCGAGTTGCTGGGACAATTGCTCGTCGCAGTGGGCGCCGGCCTCGACCCGTTGCAGCACGTGCCACGCCAGCCGGCGCGCATCCTGCTCCGGCGGCGTCGCGATGCGTGTCAGCGGAGCACCATGCCGGCGGCGATGCCGCCGCCGCGCAACAGATCGCCGGCGCTCATGCGCTTGCGGCCTTCCAGCTGCACCTCGTCGAGGACCAACGTTCCGTCTCCGGTGGCGACGGCTACTTCGCCGCCCGCGGTGTGCAGCGTCCCCGCTACGGCAGGGTTGGCCGTGGTGCCGACGTGGGTGTGTAACAGCTTGAGGCGTTTGCTCTCGGCGAAGGTGTAGGTGCCCGGCCACGGATCGAAGGCGCGTACGAGTCGTTCGATCTCGACAGCGGGGCGCGACCAGTCGATGTGGCCGTCCTCTTTGCGCAGCATCGGTGCCTTGGTGGCGAGGGCATCGTCTTGGCGGCGCGGTTCGAGGCGGCCGGCTTCGCAGGCGTCGAGTGCTTCGAGCACGAGCTCGCCGCCGATGTGTGCCAAGCGGTCATAGAGCGATTGGCCGGTGTCGGTGGCGAGAATCGGCGTGGCGCGCTGCAGGAGGATGTCGCCCGTGTCCATGCCTTCGTCCATTTGCATGATGGTGACGCCGCTCTCCTGGTCGCCGCGGGCGATGGCCCACTGAATCGGCGCGGCACCGCGCAGCGCCGGCAGCAGCGAGGCGTGGATGTTGATGCAGCCGAAGCGCGGCAGCGCGAGGATGCGTTTCGGAAGAATCTTGCCGTACGCGGCGACGACGATGATGTCGGCGGCCCACGCTGCGAGCTGCGCCAGGAAGCCTTCGTCGCGCACCTTTTCGGGCTGTACAACGGGCACCCCGGCGGCTTCGGCCACTTGTTTCACCGGGGGCGCGGTCAGGTGTTGGCCGCGTCCTGCCGGTTTATCGGGCTGGCAGACGACGCCGACCACCGTGTGCCGGCTGTGCAATAACGCCCGCAGAGCGACGGCGGCCAAGTCGGGCGTGCCAAAATAGACGATGCGCATGGGTCGGTCCTCGCGGCCTTGGGTTAGCTATCCGCGCGCGGCGTGTCGAGCCGCGTCTCAGACGCGGTCGCCGACCTGCAACTCGACGAAGCGCCGGTAGGCGCCGTCGGCACGGGCCATCAAGGCGGCATGGGTCCCGGCTTCGAGCAGCCGTCCGTGTTCGAGGAAGAGGATCTGGTCTGCGTGGCGCACCGAAGCCAAGCGATGGGCGATGAGCACCACCAGGCGATCGCGTGCCAGTTCGTGCAGGGTCTGTACGAGGTAGTGTTCGGTCTCGACGTCGAGGGCCGAGGTGGGCTCATCGAGGATCAGGATCGGTGCCTGGCGCACGAGGGCGCGGGCGATCGCCAGCCGCTGACGTTGGCCGACGGACAGGGTGCCGCCGCTACGTCCGAGGCGTGTGTCGTACCCCTGCGGTAGTCGTTCGATCCAGCTGTCGGCGTGCGCCGCGCGCGCCGCTTGTCGCACTTCCTCGTCGCTGGCCTCGGGTTTGCCGACCCGGATGTTGTCGGCGATGCTGGCGTCGAAGAGGATCGTCTCCTGAAACACGAAGGCGATCTGATCCCGCAGCGAGTCGAGCCGCACCTGACTCACGTCGACGCCGTCGATGCGAACGCATCCCTGCCGCGGCGCGAGGAAGCGCGGAATCATCTGGGCCAACGTCGTCTTGCCGGCCCCGGTCGGTCCGACGAAGGCCACCAACTGACCGAGTTCGGCGCGAAAGCTGATGTCCTGCAGCGCCGGAGGGCCGTCGCCGTAGCTGAAGCCGACCCGCTCGAACTCCAGCTCATGGCGAATCGGCGCCAGCGGCGGCAGCTGTTCGCCGTGGGGTTCGCCGGGCTGATCCATCAGTTCGAAGACGCGCTGCAAGCCGGCGGCGTTGCCTTGGATGTTCACCCACAACGCGCCGAGGTCGAGAGCGTACAATGAGGCTTGGATGAAGTAGGTGGTCAGCAAGCCGAAGTCGCCGACGCTCAACACGCCGTCGACGACCCGGTCGGCGATGAACAGGATGCCCCAACCGACGAGCAAGAGTGCCGGCACGCCCACCGCGGCCAAGGCGGCGATGGCGACGCGCAGCAGGGCGCGGTACGAACCGAAGGAGGCTTCACTGTCTCGGTCGAGCTCGACCCGCTGCCGTGCTTGTCCGCCCAAGCTCTGCACCGCGAGGACGTTGGCCAAGCCTTCCTCGACCCGATTGACGGTGGCGGCGCCGGCGACGCGGCTGGCGTGGGCGCGCCGCCGAATCAGGTTGGTCAGCGGCAATGTGGCCAGCAGCGAGACGAAGACGAAAGCGGCGCAGCCCCAAACCGCCGTGCGAAAGGCGGGAAAGACGAGGCCGACGGTGGCCACCGTCAGGAAGAAGCCGAACGGGGCGGCGATCGGGGTCAGCAGCAGGCGATAGGTGGAGATGGTGATCGCCGGCGTGTCGTACATGACGCGGTAGACGGCATCGCCGATGCGTTCGTCGTCGAAGGCCGTCAGCGGCAGCGCCTGCATGCGTTCGAAGAGATGGGTGCGGTAGTGGTGGTTGAGGGCCTGCGTCAGCCGCATCGTCCAGCGGAACTCGAACAAGCCGATCAGTCCGCCGGCAAAGCTGTGGCCGTGGTTGGCTTGGTTTTCCGTCGTCGAGGCGGCGTCTTCGCCGCTGGCTAAGGCGGCGTTGGTTTGCCCGTTTTCGAAGGAGGCGACGCCGATGGCCCCGATGCTCAGGAGGAGCACCCCCTGCAGGGCCAGGGTCCACGCGAGCACGGTGCTTGGGCTGGCACCGTGCAGCGGTGCGAGGAAGGGCGCGACGAAGAAAGGATAGGGCGTGGTCGCGGCTTCGACCGGCACGCCCATGACGACGTGGTCGAGCAGGATCTTGGTCGGCCAGGGCAAGAACACTGCGGTCACCACGGTGAATAGAGTGAGGCCGAGCTTGACCGCGAAGGCTCGACGCAGCGGCGCGACGTAACGCAGCGAGCGCCCGAACAGACGCAGGACGGCCCACGTGCTCAGATCGGCTTCGGCCGCGGCGGCGCGACTCATGCGGCGCTCCCCCCGGCATCGGGGTGCTGGCTCTCGATGGCGACCATGCGGAAATAGGCCCCGGCTCGTTGCATGAGCTCGTCGTGCGCGCCCTTCTCGATGATGCGTCCGTGGTCGAGCACGACGATTTGATCGGCGTGGCGGATCGTCCCCAAGCGATGGGTGATCATGACGATGATGCGATCGCGTCCCCATGCGGTGAGGTGACGCATGACCTCGAGCTCGGTCTTGGCGTCGAGTGCGGCAGTCGGTTCGTCGAGGAGAAGGACGGGCGTGTCCTTGAGGATGGCGCGGGCGATGTTGAGGCGTTGGCGCTGTCCGACGGAGAGTTTGCTGCCGCGCTCGCCGAGCATCGTCTGGTAGCCGTCGGGCAGCGCTCGGATGAAGCCGTCGGCGCAGGCGACGCGGGCCGCCGCTTCGATCTGCTGGTCGGTAGCGTCGGGAACGGTGTAGCAGAGGTTGTCGCGCACCGTCGTCTGGAACAAGACGTTGTCCTGCAGGGCGGTGGCGACGTTGTGGCGCAAGCTGTCGAGCTGAAGCTGGCGCAGATCGACACCGTCGCAGCGGATCACGCCGCGGCTCGGATCGAACAGGCGCAGCATCAAGGCGAGCAGTGTCGTCTTGCCCGAGCCTGTCGGGCCGACGATGGCGGTGATGGTGCCGGGACGAAGTTCGAGGTCGATCTGCTGCAGCACCGGGCGCGCCGGGTCGTAGCCGAAGCTGACGTCTTCGAAGCGAATCGACTGGCGCGGTGCGGCCATCGGAACGGCTCCGGCGACGTCGCGGACCTCGGGCTCCAGATCGAGGATGTCGAAGACACGGCGCAGCCCGGCGCCGACGTCCTGCGCTCGTCCCCACAGTTCGAAGAAGCGGTGTAGCGACAGCGCGCCGTCGCCGAAGCGCTCGCGAAAGAAGTTGTAGAGCCCGACGTTCCAAACGGTCAGACCCGAGGCGACCAGCAGTTTCTGTGCATACAGCGGGTCGTTGCCGCGTACAGCGAGGGCGGCGTAGGCACTGGCGGCCATGAGAGCGACCATGGCCAGCCAGAAGATGTTCATCTTGAGCACGGCGAATTGATCGCGTGCCGCCGCGGCGCTGGCAAAGGCGGCCTGCGAGTCGGCGTCGAAGCGTCGTCGTTGGCTTTCGGTCGCGCCGTACGCCTTCAGCACCTTGATCGACGCCACGGTCTCCTGAATGCGCGAGGTGAGGGCGCTGTTGGCTTCGCGTGCGGCACGGAAAGCGACGCGCATGCGCGGCGACGCACGCAGGCCGAGCACGAGCGCAATCGGCCACGTGGCGAGCAAGAGCAGGGCGAGAATCGGGTCGAAGATGGCGGCGACGCCGAGGGCGAGGACAAACCGCCCACCGGCCATGATCGGCGACAGGATCAACACTTCGAGCAGTTGGGTCACGGCGGCGCTGTCTTGCTGCACGCGGTAGATCGCATCGCCGACGCGCGCGTGGTCGTGGAACCGCAGCGACAGATTCTGCAGCCGCTCGACCAAGTCGAGACGCAGCAGGTGGTTGACCCGCTGCAGGATCCACACCTGATAGTACCAGAGCGCCAAAAAGGCCGGCAGGCTTGTGGCGATGAGGAGACCGAAGGCGGCGATGGCTCGACGCGCGACCTGCTTGCGCAACTCGGGGGTGAAGGTGTCGAGGCGCGTCGCCAGATCGGGGTCGAATGCGAATAAGGCGGCGCTTTGTGGTGTGAGCGGTTGTCCTTGCAGGACGCGGGTCCACATGACGTCGAAGAGAAGCAGCGAGGTAACCAAAGAGCTG
>CAZGEJ010000007.1:0-181695 GCA_964524885.1 uncultured Binatia bacterium (SeqCode) | reverse complement strand
GCGTGCCGGCATCGGTTCACCCCACGATGGCCGGCACGGAGGCCGGCCCTCCAGGGTTCGGGTCAGTTCGTCTCGGCGCCTCGGCGTCTTTGCGTTGGAGCCCGTGCCCGTCGCCCCCGCAGACACCACCACGCGCTTGGAGTGAGCTGAGGGCCGGCCCGTTGCGGGTGGACGCACACGTGGCGCGTGGATTCTCGCACAGAGTTTGGAGGGGATTGCCTGCGTATCGCGGGGAGTATGGTGGCGGGCCGCGCCCGGCGCCTGGCGCCGGGCGGTGTCGAGTGCAACTCGACACTCCGGGTAGCTCAGGATTCCGCTAAGGAGGTCGGACCTCCTGGGTTACGGATTCTCTTCTCCGCGCCTCGGCGTCTCGGCGTTGTAACCCAACCTGGCGAGCTTCGGTTCACACCAAAAAAGGCTGGCACGGAGACCGGCCCTCCAGGCTGCACCTTAGGTTGTCTCGGCGTCTCGGCGTTGAAAGCTGCCTTAGGCGAACAGCGGCACGAGCTTTTCCCACGTCGCTTCGAGGTGCTCGTTGATGACGCGCGATTCGGCGAGTAGGGGCATGAAGTTGTGGTCGCCGACCCAGCGCGGCACCAGGTGCCAGTGCATGTGATCGCGCACGCCGGCGCCGGCGGCGGCGCCCAGGTTGATACCGATGTTCATGCCGTCGCAGCGGAAGTGGGCCGTCATGCGTTCGGCCGTCGTTTGCACGACGAGCATGAGCGTCGCCAGTTCATCGGGGGAGAGGCTGGCGAAGTCGGCGGTATGGCGCAGCGGGGCCACCATGAGGTGGCCGTTGGCGTAGGGAAATTTGTTGAGCATGACCAAGGCCGGCTCGCGCGCGAGCACGAGGTTGGCTCGGTCATCGGCACCGGCAGCGGCGCCGCAGAAGATGCAACCGGGAGGTTTGGGGCCGGCGATGTAGGACATTCGCCAGGGCGCCCAGAGAGATTCCATGCTCAGGCTTAGGGCTCTGCCGCCGCCGGGTCATCCCCCGGCGACGGCAGTTTGCCATCGACTCGCAGCTTGAGTTCCTTGCCCACCTTGAAGAACGGGACCCGCTTGGCATCGACCTCGACGGGGCGCCCGGTCTTGGGGTTGCGACCGTCGCGGGCGCGACGGCGCTTGACGACGAAGCTGCCGAAACCTCGGATCTCGATGCGTCCATCGTCGCGTAGGGTGTCCGCCATGCTCTGGAACACCGTATTGACGATGACTTCCGCGTCACGCCGCGAGTAGCGGGGGTAACGCCGCGCGAGTTCCTCGATGAGGTTTCGCTTCGTCATGGGAGCCCTCAGTCGTTCTTGTTGCCCGTCTCCGTGTCGCCGGCATCGTCGTTCGACTTCTGGCGCAGCTCGTTGCTGAGGATGTCGCCGAACGAGAAGCGGGCGCCTTCGCGCTCACGCTGCAGGTACGACTCCATTTCCTCGCGCTCTTCGCTGCGGCGCAGAGCCTTGACGCTGAGGCCGATCTTGCGTTCCTTCGAATCGATTTGCGACACCTCCGCCTCCAGCTCTTCGCCGGGGTGGAAGTGGTCTTGCGGCTTGTCGATGCGATCGTTGCTGAGCTGCGACACGTGGATGAGGCCCTCGATGCCCTCTTCCAATTCGACGAAGACGCCGAAGTCGGTGACCGTGGTGATGCGACCCTTGACGCGGGCGCCCACCGGGTAGCGGCGCGCCAACGACTCCCACGGATCCTCGCCGAGCTGCTTGACGCCGAGCGCGACGCGTTCGTTCTCGACGTCGATGTCGAGCACCAGCGCCTCGATCGGATCGCCCTTCTTGTAGATCTCGGACGGGTGCTTGACCTTGCGGGTCCAGCTCAAGTCGGAGATGTGCACCAGGCCGTCGATGCCCTCGTCGATGCCGACGAAGACGCCGAAATCGGTGATGTGCTTGACGGCGCCGGAGACGCGGCTGCCGATGGGATGGTTGATGCGCAACTGCTCCCAGGGGTTGGCCATGGCCTGCTTGAGGCCGAGGGAGACGCGACGGCTGCCGGCATCGACGTCGAGCACCAGGACGTCGACTTCCTGACCCGGCTCGAGAACCTTCGACGGGTGGGTGACGCGCTTGGTCCACGACATTTCGGAGACGTGGATCAGGCCCTCGATGCCCGGCTCGAGTTCGACGAAGGCGCCGTAGTCGGCGAGGCTGACGACCTTGCCGTGGATGCGCGAGCCGACCGGGTAACGCTCGGCGACGCTGGCCCACGGGTCCGGCATGATCTGCTTCATGCCGAGCGAGACGCGGCCCTTGCTGGCGTCGTACTTGAGGACGACGACCTTGACGACGTCGCCGACCTTGATGACGTCGGACGGCTTGGCGACGCGGCCCCACGACATATCGGTGACGTGCAGCAGGCCGTCGATGCCGCCGAGGTCGACGAACGCGCCGTAGTCGGTCAGGTTCTTGACGATACCTTCGAGGATGACGCCTTCTTCGAGGACCTTGAGGGTCTCTTCGCGCAGGACTTCGCGTTCCTTCTCGAGGACGGCGCGGCGCGAGACGACGACGTTGCCGCGCGCCCGATTGAACTTGAGCACCGCGAAGCGCGCCGTCTCGCCGATGTACTTGTCGAGATTGCGCACCGGACGGATGTCGGCGTGCGATCCGGGCAAGAACGCCGGCACGCCGAGGTCGACCTTGAGGCCGCCCTTCACCTTGCCGACGATGGTGCCTTCGACCGCGCGTTCGTTCTGGTAGGCCTCTTCGATGTCGCGCCAAACCTTGAACTGCTCGGCCTTCGCCTTCGACAGCTGCACTCCGCCGTGTTCGCTCTCCGTGCCTTCGAAGTAGACGTCGATCACCTCGCCCGGCTGCACGTCGACGTGACCACCGCGATCGAGAAACTCTTGAATCGGAATTTGACCTTCCGACTTGAAACCGATGTCGACCGTAACGAAGTCACGGGAAATACCCACGACCGTCCCACGCACGACCTCACCGGGCCGACCTGCACGCATGCTCTGCTCGAGGAGCGTGCTGAAATCCTGCTCGCCGCCCGTCGTGGGTGCGTTCCGTGACTGATCCATTGTGTTGCTACCCCCTAGGAGGGAAAAATTGAGTGCTCCTCCATAACGCCATCAGCCTGACCTTGCAAGGCCTGGAAGGCGCCCATGAAGCAGCGATAGGAGCGTCGAAATCACCTCTTCGACGCCCAGTTCCGTGGAATCGACCAGCACCGCGTCGTCCGCGGGGCGCAAAGGTGAGTGCGCCCGATTGCGATCGCGCTCGTCGCGCTCGGCGATCTCCGCCGCCATGCGCTCGATCTCTTCTTCGCCCGCCTCGCCATGCAACTCCGCCGCCCGGCGGCGCGCCCGCTCGCGCGGCGAGGCATCGAGAAAAATTTTGAGTACTGCCTGCGGGAACACGACCGTGCCGATGTCCCGCCCTTCCATCACCACGTCGGCCGCCGCGCCCAGCGCGCGCTGGCGCGCCACCAGATGCTCGCGCACCACCGGCACCGTCGAGTATTTCGACGCATCCTGCGCCGCCGCCGGCGTGCGAATCGCCTCGCTCAGGTCGCGACCGTCGGCCAACACCCGACCGCCTCCGTCCGCTTCCACGAAGTCGATCGCCGTTGCCTCACACAATGCCGCCAGCGTCGCTTCGTCCGTCACCGGCACGCCGCGCTCCGCCGCCAACAATCCGATGACTCGGTACATCGCGCCGGTATCGACGTAGGCGAATCCCAACTGCCGCGCCAAGGCGCGGCTCACCGTGCTCTTGCCCGCGCCGCCGGGGCCGTCGATGGCGATCACATGGCCCATGCTCAGCCCTCCCCGCGCAAGCGCGCCAATTCACGGAAGTAGCTCGGGAAGGTCTTGCGCACACAGTCCGGATCGCGAATCACGATGCCCGGCACCACCAACCCCAACAACGCGAACGCCATGGCGATGCGGTGGTCGTCGTAGGTGTCGACCTCGCCGCCGTGCAATCGCGACGGCCGCACTTCCCAGCCATCGTCGAACTCGGTGACGTCGGCGCCGAGCTTACGCAACTCCGACGTCACCACCGCGATGCGTTCGCTCTCCTGCAAGCGGAGATGCTTGACGTTGCGGATCCGCACCGGGCCGCGCGCCAGCGGCGCGATCACCGCCAGGGTCAGCGACGTATCCGAAATGTCGCCCATGTCGACGTCGATGCCGTCGAGCCCGCCGGTGCCGCGCACGACGATCCAGTCGGCGCCGCGTTCGACCCGCGCCCCCATGCGTTCGAGCACGTCGGCGAAATGCGCGTCCCCCTGCAACGACGCGGTGCCGATGCCGTCGACCCGCACCTCGCCGCCGCTCAGCGCCGCCGCCGCCAGGAAATAATGCGCGCTCGAGGCATCGGGCTCGACCGCGTAACGCGGCACGGCGCGATAGGTGCGCCGCCCGGCGATGCGAAAACGCTCATACCCCTCGCGCTCGACCTCGATGCCGAACTGCGCCATCACGCCCAAGGTCATGTCGATGTACGGCCGCGCCACCAAGCCGTCGACCAGCTCGACGACGACCTCGCCGCGCGCATAGGGCGCGACCATCAGCAGCGCCGACAAATACTGACTGCTGCTGCCGCCGCGCACGCGCGTCGTACCGCCGGGCAATCCCTTGGCGACGATCGTCACCGGCGGGCAACCCGTCGGCGCCTCGACGTCGGCGCCCAGTTCGCGCAGCGCTTCGACCAGGTCGGCGATCGGACGCTGCCGCATGCGGGCGTTGCCGTCGACGACGTAGCGGCCGTCGCCCAAACACGCGGCAGCCACCAGAAAGCGCGCCGCCGTGCCCGCATTGCCGGCGAACAGTTCCGCCTGGCGGGCGCGGAAGACGCCGCCGCAGCCGCGCACGCGAAACTGCTGCTGCTCCGGATGTGACTCGACATCGACACCGAGGCTCGCCAGTGCCTCGCTCATGCGCTCGGTATCGTCGCTGAACAGCGCGCCGTCGATCTGCGTCTCCCCCTCCGCCAACGCCGCGATCAGCAGCGCCCGGTTGGTCAAACTCTTCGACCCCGGAGCGCGCAAGCGCAGCGGCGGCGGCACCGCGGTCAGCGGCGGTACGGCGATCGTGCGCGTCTCATGCGTCTGGCTCATTCGCCCACCTCGCTTTCTGCTGCCGCGCCGCTTCGATCCATTGCTCCAGGCGCGCCGCGTCCCCCGCGGCCAAGGCGGCCTCGAAGGCATCGAGCGCGCGCCGCACCTCGACCACCGATTGCGTCACTGCCTCACGGTTGGCGAGAAAGATGTCGCGCCACACCTCGACCGGACTGGCGGCGATCCGCGTCAGGTCGTTGAAGCTGGCGCCCGCGTAGTCGCCGGCTTCCGCGTCGGCGGCGGCGACGGCGTTGACCAGGGCGAAGGCGAGCACATGCGGCAGATGGCTGACGCGCGCCAGGATGGCGTCGTGGCGCGTCGCATCCATCGAGCTGACGCGCATGCCGACGCCCTCCCACAGGGCCTGCACCTTGGCGACGGCGGACGGTGTCGAGCGGGCCGACGGCGTCAGCACGCAACGAGCGCCGCGAAACAGGTCGGCGTCGGCGAATTGCGCCCCCGCCTGCTCGCCGCCGGCGATCGGATGAGCGCCGACGAAGGCGACCCCAGCCGGCAAGGCCGCTTCGACCGACTGCACCACCGATTGTTTGACGCTGCCGGCATCGGTGACCACGGCGTCGGCACGCAAGCCCGCGGCACAAGCTCGGGCCAACGGCCCGAGAGCCCGCACCGGCGCCGCCAAGACGACCAGGTCGGCACCGCGCACGGCCTCGACGGGATCGTGGCTATAGCGGTCGAGAATGCCCCGTTCGCGCGCCAGCTCCAGATTGGCGCGGCCGCGTCCGAGACCGACGACCTCACCGACCAGACCCGCTCGCTTCGCCGCCAGGGCGAGCGAACCACCGATCAATCCGACGCCCGCGATCGTCGCCCGCTCAAACAGTCGCGCCACTCCGCTCCCTCTCGCGCAAGCAGACGGCCAAGGCCGCCAGCAGACGCCGGTTCTCCGCTTCGGTACCGATCGTCATGCGCAGGTGATCCGGAAAGCCGTAGCCGCCCATCGGACGGACGATGACACCCTGCCGCAGCAAGGCGTCGTACAGCGCCGCGCCGTTACCGACGCGTACCAGCAAGAAGTTCGCCCAGCTCGGCACCACTTCGAGTCCGAGCTGCGTCAGCTCGCGCGTCAGCAGCTGCATGCCGTCGCGATTGCAGGCGCGACTGCGAGCGACGTGTTCGTCGTCGGCCAACGCCGCGCGGGCGGCGATTTGCGCCAGGCTGTTGACGTTGAACGGCTGGCGCACGCGGTTCATCGCGTCCACCAACTCGGCCTGGGCCACGCCGTAGCCAATACGCAGCCCCGCCAAGCCGTAGATCTTGGAGAAGGTGCGCAGCACCACGATCGGCCGACCGGAGCGGAAGGTCGCCAGTCCGTCGGGGTACTCGGGATCCTCGACGTACTCGGCATACGCCTCGTCGAGCACGATCAAGACGTCGTCCGGAACCGCGGCCAGCAACTTCTCCCAAGCGGCGCGCCGGAAGATGGTGCCGGTGGGATTGTTCGGATTGGCGAGGAACAACAACCGCGTCGCCGGCGTCACCGCCGCCGCCAACGCCTCGAGGTCGTGCGTGTACTGGCGCAACGGCACGATGTGGCTGCGGCCGCCGGCGGCCTGGACCACCAAGCGGTAGACGACGAAGGCTTGATCCGCCATCAGCGCTTCATCGCCCGGGCGCAAGAACGTGCGGACCACGAGTTCGATGACCTCGTTCGAGCCGTTGCCGAAGATCAAGCAATCCGCCGGCACTCCCAGACGCGCCGCCAGGTCTTGCCGCAAGTAGTGACAATCGCCCTCCGGATAGCGATGCAGGTTCGCCAGCGCGCCGCCGAGGGCCGCCAACGCCTTGGGCGACGGGCCTAGTGGATTCTCGTTCGACGCCAGCTTGATCGAGTCGCGGATGCCGAGTTCGCGCTCCAGCTCCTCGACCGGTTTGCCCGGGGGATACGGCAGCAGCGTGCGGATGTGCTCGGGGACGACGATCTGCGTGGCTCGACTCACGATCTCTCACCTCACGCCGGGGCCAACGCCGCCGGGTACGAACCCAGCACCTTGACCGACACACTGCGGCGACGCGCCGCCGCCAACGCTTTTTTCACTCGCTCTTCCTCGACGTGACCGACGAGGTCGAGGAAGAAGACGTATTCCCAGGGACGCGCCTTGAGTGGGCGCGACTCGATGCTGCACAGGCTGACGTCGTGATCGGCGAACGGACGCAGGACGCGATAGAGCGCGCCGGCTTCGTGCGACACCGAGATCATCAACGACGTCTTGTCGTCGCCCGTGGGCTGGCCGAGAGGATCGCGGCCGACGACGAAGAAGCGGGTGTAGTTGTCGGAATGGTCTTGGATGTTGGCGGCGATCAACTTGAGCTTGAAGACCTCGGCGGCGCCGCGTCCGGCGACGGCGGCGGCAGTGGGGTCGGCGCTGGCGATCTCGGCGGCACGTGCGTTGCTCGCCACCTCGACCTGCGGGATGCCGGGCAGGTTGCGGCGCAGCCAGTCGCGGCATTGGCCGAGCGACTGCGGGTGCGACACGACCCGTTCGATGCGTTCGGTGCGTCCGCTCTTCGACATCAGACACTGCTCGATGCGCAGCAGCACCTCGGCCTTCACCTGGAGGTCGGAGTCGACGAAGCGATCGAGCGTCGCCGCGACCACGCCTTCGATGGAGTTCTCCACCGGAACCACGCCGTAGTCGGCTCGCTTCTGCTCCACCTCTTCGAAGACCGCGGCGAACGAGTCGACGAGCACCGGTTGGGCGCGCGAGCCGAACTGCTCGCGCAAGGCGCGATGCGAGAAGGTGCCCAACGGGCCGAGACAGGCGATGCGCAACGGCCGCTCGAGCGACAGACACGCGGCGATGATCTCGCGGTAGATGGCGCGCAGGCTGTCGGCGTCGAGAGGCCCCGTATTGGCCGCGGCAAGTCGGCTATGAATGCTCTTCTCGCGATCGGCGCGGTAGATGGGTCCGCCGACATGGGCCTTGATCTCGCCGACCCGCACGGCCAGGCGAGCGCGCTCATTGAGAAGCGCCAACAGCTTGTCGTCGACGCGATCGATCTCGGCGCGCACGGCTGCGAGAGAACTCGGACTCGAACGGGGCAAGAGATCCTCACGGGCGGCACCGGTGCACGGCGCCTTGGGAAATTCGACTGCGCGGGTGGCCTAACCCATGCCCGGCGGAATTGCAACGAGAGAGACGGTTCGAGTCGACGCGCCCGCGGCGGTCCGACGCTATGGCGACCACCAGGCTTGCACGTGGCTGCGCCAGACGCCGAGGTCGGCGCCGAGCCACGTCAGTTCGGGATCGTGGCGGAACCAGGTCAGCTGGCGCTTGGCGAGACGGCGCGTCGCCTGCGCCATGTCGGCCAAGGCCTGCGGCAGGTCGCAACGCCCGCCGAGATGCGCCGCCATCTCGCGATACCCCGGACTTTGCAGCGCCGGCAGCTCGGGTGTCAGTCCGTCCGCCAACAACCCGCGCACCTCGTCGAGCAGCCCCGCCTCGAGCATGGCGCGGCAGCGCCGGCCGATGCGGCGGTAGATCTCGTCGCGCGGGACGTCGAGGCCGAACACGCGCAGGTCGAGCTCGCGTTCGGAGAAGGCGTGCTCGCGCTGCCAATCGCTGATGGCGCGGCCGGTGAGTTCGTGGACTTCGACCGCGCGCACCAGGCGCAGGCGATCGTTGGCGTGGACGCGGTGCAGGGTTTCGGGGTCGACCTCGGCGAGGCGGCGGCGCAGCCATCCCGGCTCGGCCTCTTCTTGCGCCTCGAGTCGGCGACGCAGGGCGGGGTCGGCCTTGGGCCCGGCGAACAAGCCGCCGCGCAAGACGCGCACGTACAGTCCGGTGCCGCCGACGACGAGCACGTTACGGCCGCGGCCGACGATCGCGTCGATGGCCGCGCGGGCCAGGCGATGAAATTCGGCGACATCGAAGGGTTCGGCCGGATCGACGACGTCGATGAGGTGATGCGGCACGGCGGCCAACTGCGCCGGGCTGGGTTTGGCGCTGCCGATGTCGAGCCGGCGGTAGACCTGGCGTGAGTCGGCGTTGACGATTTCGGCATCACAGGCCGTCGCCAGTTCGAGGGCGAGGTCGGTCTTGCCGGTCGCCGTGGCGCCGACGAGGGCGACGACGCGCGGCCGACTCATGTTCGCTTGAACAGCCGCTCGAGATCGCTGCGCGGCAGGGTGATGTAGACGGGGCGGCCGTGCGGGCAATTGAGCGCGAAGTCGATGCCGTCCATCGACGCCAACAGAGCACGAATCTGCTCGCCGTTGAGGGTCTGGCCGACGCGCACGGCGCTGTGGCAGGCGAGGCGCGCCAGCACGGCCTCGGCGGCTTGGGCGAGTTGGCGCGAGCGGCCGATGTCGGCGACGTCGACGGCGAGATCCCGCACCAAGCGCGCCGGGTCGTCGTCGCCCAACAGGGCAGGCACGGCGCGCACGGCGACGACGCCGCCGCCGTACGGTTCGAGTTCGAAGCCGATCGCCTCGAGTTCGTCGCGTTGCTCGGCGAGCATCGCCTCGGCCTGATGGCCGACGTCGACGGTGACGGGAACCAGCAGCCGTTGACGCCCGACGTGGCCGCGGGCGTAGGCGGAACTGAGCCGTTCGAACATGACCCGCTCGTGGGCGGCGTGTTGGTCGATGATGAGGAGCTGATCGCCGTGCTGGCAGACGAGGTAACCTTCGAAGGCCTGCCCGAGCACCCGCAACGAGGCGAAGAACCCGATTTCGGCGGCCGGCTCGGCCGGCGGCGCCGGCGTGGACGCCGGCGAAGCAGCCGCCGGCATCGAGGGTGCGGCGGGGGCCATCGGCACCAGGCGGAGGGTCGTCTGACCCGTCCGACGGGTCGGACTTGTCGGACTCGTCGGACTTGTCTGACTTGTCTGACTGGTCTGACCTGTCGGACTTGTCGGACTTGTCGGACTTTGCCCGCGGAGGCATTCCTTGACGCCGCGGGTGATCAGGTCGTGCACCGCGCCGCCGAGACGGAACCGCACCTCCGACTTCGCCGGGTGCACGTTGACGTCGACCTCCTGCGGATCCACCTCCAGAAACACCGCCACTCCGGGGTAGCGCCCGTGCATCAGCAACGTGCTGTAGCCGGCGACAACCGCGTGGCTCACCAGCTTGTCGCGTACGAAACGTCCGTTGACGTAGGTGAAAATCTGCCGGTTCGAAGGGTAACTGACATGCGACCCGCTCAACCAGCCGCGCACCAGGCCGGCCGCGGTGCGGAACTCGAACGGCATCATCGCCGCCGCCCGGTCGCGCCCGACGACCTGCGCCAAGCGCTCGGCCGCAGTCCCCGCGGGGAAGTCGATCAGCTCGCGGCGACCGTGGCGCAAGTGAAACCCGATATGCGGAAACGCCAGCGCCGTGCGCGTCAGCAACTCGGTGACGTGACCGACCTCGGTGGCGGCGCTTTTGAGGAACTTGCGCCGCGCCGGGGTATTGCCGAACAAGTCGACCACCTCGATGCGGGTGCCGACCGGAGCGCCGATGCTGCCGATCTCGAGGCGCTCGCCGCCGCGCACGAGCACCCGGGTGCCGGCGAGATCCTCGCGGCGGCGCGTGATCAGCGTCGTCGTCGATACGGCGGCGATGCTCGCGAGAGCCTCGCCGCGGAAGCCCATGGTGCGGATGCGGAAAAGGTCGTCGACGTCGCGCACCTTGCTGGTGGCGTGACGAGCGAAGGCGAGCGGCGCGTCGTCGGGGTCGATGCCGCTGCCGTCGTCGATGACCGCGATCAGACCGACGCCGGCGTCCTCGAGTTCGACGCGAATGTCGCTGGCGCCGGCGTCGATGGAGTTCTCGACGAGCTCCTTGACCGCGGCAGCGGGGCGTTCGACGACCTCGCCGGCGGCGATCTTGTCGGCGACGATGGACGGCAGAACTTGGATGCGGGCGCCGCTGGCGCTCATGACGTGACGCCGCTGCGGCGACTCAGACGACGAACTCCGGCCGTTTGCGTTCGAGCCACGCCTGCACCTCGGTGCGCCGGTCTTCGAAACCGCGCCGACCCATCAGTCCGTAGGTGAGCCGCTTGCTCTCCTCGACGCCGGGCTGGTCGAACGGGTCGACCTCGTAGAGGCCGCCGGCGAAGGCGACCGCCGCTTCGAAAAGGAGGAACAGCTGCCCGATGGCGAAGGCGTCGACCTGGGGCACGTGCAGCGTCAGCACCGGTCGCTTCTGCTTGACCAGCGCCAACTCGGTGGCGGTCTGTTCGCGATTGAGCAGGGTGCCGAGCCCGGAGCCACCGAGGTAAGCGAGGCTGTCGAGGTCGGCGTAAGCCGGCGGGATGGGCAGCTCGCGGCCGTGGTCCTCGACGCGCAACATGACGACGACTTTGTCGACCGGCCCTTCGGCGAACAGCTGCAGCAGCGAATGCTGGTCGGTGGCGCCGACGGCGACCAGCGGCGTCTGGCCGACGTGCGCCGGCGAGCCGTCGAGCTTGACCGCCTTGCCGATGCTCTCGGCCCACAGCTGCGAAAACCAAGCGGCCAGCCAGAAGAGCCGATCGCTGTAGGGCATCAGCGCGACGATGTTCTGCCGCCGCCGGGTATCCGCGAGGTAGAGCAGCGTGGCGAACAACTCGGCCGGATTCTTCCAGACGTCGTCGCCCTGGCAGCGCTCGTCCATCGCCTTGGCGCCGGCGAGCAGGTCGTCGACATCGAGCCCGGCGAAGGCCGCCGGCAACAATCCGACGGAGGTGAGCACGGAGAAGCGCCCGCCGACGCGATCGGGGATGACCAAAGAACGGAAGCCCTCGTCGTGGACGATCTGACGCAGCACGCCCTTGTCGGCGTCGGTGGTGACGATGACGTGCTTGCCGTAGTCGACGGCGCCGAACTTGCGCAGCAGGATGTCGCGCACCACCAGGAACTGGGCCATGGTTTCGGCCGTGGTGCCCGACTTGGAAATGACGTTGAACGCCGTGCGCTCGAGGTCGAGTCCGTCGAGCAGGGCGCCGAAGCTCCACGGGTCGACGTTGTCGGCGACGATGACGCGCCGCTTGTGGTCCGGCAACGCGCCGAGCAGGGTCTTGGTGCCGAGAGCCGAGCCGCCGATGCCGAGGACGACGAGGGTGTCGAACTCCTTGCGCAAGTGGGCGGCGAGGTCCTTGGCTGCGTCGATCGCGGCGGTCTGGCTCGGCAGGTCGTAGAACTCGAGCGTGCCGTCGCGCCGCCGCTGGCGCAGCGCCGCGCGGGTCGCTTGCAGACGAGGTTGGAGAGCGTCGATTTCGCCCGGCTCGAAGCCGCTGGCGCCGATGACGTCGGCCAGCATGCCATTGAGATCGAGGCGGATGTTCGAGGGTTCGCGCTTCGGGCGCCGCCGAGGTTCCGGCATTTGCGGTGCACTAACACCGCGCTCGCGGGGAGACAAGGGATGGGTGTCCTTGTCGCTTTTTGTCGCTTGCAAGGCCCCGATCCACGGGCGCATGGTTAGCGGATGGCCAACACTTTGGTTATGCCGCTGCTGACAGCAGCGACTCAGGCGCCGGCCCCGCGGGGATCCGCATGCAATTGACCGAAGAATCGGGGAGCCGGCTGCTGCGCTTGCTCGACTTCTGCCTGGAGATCAATTCGGAGCGCCAGCTGAGTTCGCTGATCGAATTGCTGGTCACGCGCATTCCCAAGTTCCTCGGCGCCGAACGCGGCACGTTGCTGCTACACGACGCCGCCCACGGGCAGCTCTGGTCGCGCGTCGCCGAGGGCCTCGAGGCGGGCACGGAGATTCGTATCCCGGACGACAGCGGCCTCGCCGGCGCCTGCTTTCGTTCCAACCAGGTGATCAACGTCGCCGACGCCTATGGCGACAGCCGCTTCAACCCCGATGTCGACCGCGACACCGGCTTCGTCACGCGCAGCATCCTCAGTCTGCCTTTACGCGACGGCACCGGCCTGCCGACCGGCGTCGTACAAGTGATGAATAAACCGGGCGGATTCGGCCCGGCGGACGAGGAATTTTGCGCCCTGCTGGCGGCGCATGTCGCCACCGCGGTCGAAAGTGCGCGCGCCTTCGAGCAGCTGCGCCGCGAACACCATTCGATGGCCGCGGAAAACCGCCGCCTACGGGTCGAACTGGGGCGCCATGGCGAGTTGATCGGCGCCAGCCCGGCGTTTGCGCGCGTGCTCGAACGGGTGCGCTTGGTCGCGCCGACCTCGACGACGGTGTTGCTGACGGGAGAGACCGGCACCGGCAAGGAGTTGGTGGCCCGGCGGCTGCACGATCTGAGCCCGCGCAGCCAGCGCGAATGGGTGGCGATCAACTGCAGCGCATTGCCGCAGGCGCTGCTCGAAAGTGAACTCTTCGGCTACGAACGCGGCGCCTTCACCGGGGCAGTCGATCGCAAGCCGGGGCTGTTCGAGGTCGCCGACGGCGGCACGTTGTTCCTCGACGAAATCGCCGAGTTGCCGCTGGAACTGCAGGCCAAGCTGCTGCGCGTCTTGCAGGAGGGCGAGGTGCGACGGTTGGGCGCGACCCACGGCACGCGGGTCGACGTGCGCATCGTCGCCGCGACCCATCGTCCGTTGAAGCAAATGGTGGCGGAGGGCCGCTTTCGCGAAGACCTCTACTACCGGCTCGAGGTCGTGCCGATCGAGCTGCCGCCGTTGCGCGAGCGACGCGACGACATCCCGGCGCTGGCGGCGGCGTTCGTGACGCGCTTCGCGCGGCGGCACGGCAAGCCCGAGCCGCGTCTGAGCCCGGAGGCGCTGGAGGCGCTTTCGCGCTACGCCTATCCCGGCAACGTGCGCGAGTTGGAGAACGTGCTCGAACGGGCCGTAGTGCTGGCGCAGACCGCGCGGATCGACCTGGCCGACCTGCCGGTGGAGATGCGCGGCGACGGCGAGTTGTCGCTGCAGACCGTTCCGCGCACCAATGACGAATTGAAGGAAGCCAAGCGACTGGCGCGCGACGAGGCGCAGAACGCGGTGGAGAAGCGTTTCCTGATGGAGATTCTACGCGCCAGCCACGGCCACGTGACCCAAGCGGCCCGGCGCGCCGGCGTCAACCGCTCGCTTTTGCAACAGATGATGGCGCGCCACGGCCTCAACGCCGAGGCCTTCCGCGGAGATTGAAGCGGCGTTCAGCGGGAAGCGTGGTCGCGCCCCGTGGGAGTTCGTCCGGGGTGCGACCGCGACTTCCGGTTGGACTAGAGAGCCGCGCGGGCCAGTTCCCACGCTTCCTTGTAGCCCTTGATGGCGTCCTTCAGGTTGCCGGCACGCCAGAGTGCATCGGCGGCCTGCAGCGCCGCCTCTGCGGCCGTAGTGTCACCGGACGCTTCGCCCAATGCCGACTCGACGAGGATGCGGTCGGCGTTGACCAGCGACTGCATGGCAGCCTCGATCGTCACCAGCGCGGAACCCATGCTCAGCCCGTCCGCCAGCTTGATCAAAGTCGCCACGGCTGCACCTTCCTTGGCGAAGACCTTGCCGCCGCCGTCGAGGCCGACGCTGGAGTCAGTTTGCCAAGCATGCGAGGCGAGGCTCTCATTGATCTTGGTGATTGCCTTCACCAGCGGCTTCTCGAGTTTTTCCGTCGGCAGTTCCCCGAGCAGTGCCTCCAACTCATCACGCGCTGCTTCCTTGGCGGCACGCGCCGTGGTCAGATTGACGATGAATCGCACGTGCTCCTGGTTGGCGGCGTCATTCGGATCCGAAGTATCGGCGGCGGCAACGATGATTTCCACCTGGCTGCCGATCGCCGCGCCCGGCGGGAACTCGACCTGGATGGGAAGCATGATCTCTTGGCCGGGAGGCAGCGGCATGCCGTTGCGCGGCGGGATGTTGCATTCGACGATCAACCCATCGCCGTCACACTCGCCGCCGACGTCGACGATGCGCGGGCCGGCGCCGCGGTTACGCACCGGCACGTCGTACTGGAACGAGCCGGCCGAATCGACGACTTCGAGATTGATCTGCCCCCGGTCGTCGTCGATGTTGCCGTTCTCGCTCGCGCCAGTGATGATCGCCTCGACGCAGGTGTGGGCCCGGTTGAGAAAGGTGAAGTTGAAGGATGTGGTCTCCGTGGCCGCGGCGGCGATCGACGGAATGTTCGCCGTACCGATCGGCTGCCACCCGCTAAATGTGACGCCCCAGTCGTTGTAATTGACCGCCACACCGACGTTGGTGGCGGTGGCGTCACCGTCGTTTTCGACGCTGACGGCAATGCTGGTGTTCTGATTGACGATCGCCGGATTCGGCGACGGCACGATCGCGTTGTACCCGTAGAACGGCAGCTTCGGATTGGCGGCTGCCTCGACCCGGCCGGCGTCCGCAAGTAGGACCAATCCGCTGAGCACGCCGACGACGGCGAGCGACTGCGCGCTCTTCCTCGCGCGAGAATAAGAATTCATGTTCCCTCCCGGGATGTGCTGCGCGACAACCACCCCCTCGGCTGTCGACGACGAGTTCCCAAGGAATGCGCGGCGAACGATGCCCCCTGGAGGTAATCCCGCGCGTCCCACCCCCGAACTCCCAGGCGGGACTATCCGAGCGGGGCGCACCCTCCGTCAAGAGAAAATTCGTCGCGCCGCAGAGGCCTCGTACGCACCAGAGAGGCCCCGCCGCGCTGCACCGGGCTCAGGCCGGGCAGCCGACCAGGGCCAGGTTCACGGCCTGGAGGATCTCGTCGACGGTGACCTGATCGTCGCCGGTCACGTCGAATTGCGGACATTGGTCCGCCGGGGCGACGCCGAGAGCGATGTTGACGCCGGTGATGATCTCGTCGACCGTCACCGCGCCATCGTCGCCGCAGTCGCCGACGCAGGCGCGCGGCTCATGCGTCGGCGTCGCCGAGGGGGTCGCCGTCGGGGTGGGAGTTTCGCTTGCCGCCGGTGTCGGCGTCGAAACGCCGACGAAAACTTCCAGCGTCGAGCGCGCCGCCGCATCGCCGAGGCGGATATCGTTGAGGTTGGCGCTGACGCCGGCGCCGAAGAGGGTGTACACGCCGGCGACGTCGGGCGCCTTCCAGGTGACCGAGAAGACCGCGTTGCCGCTGGTGTCATTCGGCTTCGGCGTCGAGTGGGTCACCTCACCGAGTTCGATGCGTGTCGTCTGGGGATCGACCAAGCCCAAGGTTCCGGAGCTGGCGGCAATGTTGAAGCCGGCGCCGATCTGGGTCGCCAGCGCATTCGAAGTCACCGTGAAGGTGTAAGTTCCGGTGGCGCCCGGCTCGAGCGCCCGCGGGCCGGCGAAAGCGACCGACGGCACAATGCCGCCGGTGTGGCAGTTGCGGCAAAAGAAGCCGTCGGCCTTGCCCGAGGCACCGATCATCCCCGTGCTGTTGGCCAGCGAGGGCGTAGCCCAGCCCAGACCGAAGACGACCATCGACAACGCGCGCACGACCGACAACCGACGCAACTTCATGATCTCCGAGTCCTTCGTCCGCATCCGAGTACTGTTACGTGCTTGTCGCGCAACGTCCGCCTCGGAGCAAGCGGCCGGTCCGATTCTCGCGCCTCGGCCGCGTGGTGCCGCGTGCAGCGCGACACTCCAAGACGTCCGATGCGGCAAATCTGCCTTGACTCGCCTCGGGAGGGCACCGTATGAACACGGGGTATTCTTGGATGGATTGAGCCGACGCGCGTCGAACGATGCGCCTGGAGACTTGCATGAAGTGCGTGCGAATTCTGTTCCTCTGTTCCGTCGCGATGCTCGGTCTCGCCGCCTGCGGCGACGACGACGGCGGCAGCTCTGCCGATTTTACCGTCCGCCCCGGCCAGTCGATCCAGGCCGCCGTCGACGCGGCGCAGCCGGGCGACACGGTCCTAGTCAAGCCCGGCGATTACCGTGAGACCCACGGCGGCGTCGCCGCGGTGCGCATCACCAAGCCGCTGCGTCTGATCGCCGACAGCAACCTGCCCGACGTCAAGGTGCGCATCCTCCCCGGCCCGGGGCAGCGCCACGGCATCGTCGTCGAGCCGGCGAATCCGGGCGACCCGGACGTGCAGAACGTCGAGATCATCGGTTTCACCGTCGAAGGCTTCTCCAACAACGGCATCTGGACCAAACACGTCGACGGCTTCGTCATCGAGAACAACGAGTCCATCGAGAACCTCGAAAACGGCATCTGGCCGACCCTCTCCGCCAACGGGCTAGTCAAGCGCAACCTCTCCTACGGCTCGCTCGACGCCGCACTGTGGGTCGAAGGCGCGGAAAACGTCCGCGTCATCGAGAACGAAGTACACTCGAGCCCGACCGGCCTGCAGGTGACGATCTCCAACCAGATCCACGTCGAGGGCAACAAGGTCTACAACAACACCGTCGGCATCGGCCTCTACCACCCCGCCGGCGCCGGCATGCCGCCGCTGCAACCGCTCGAGCGCAACGGCTTCTGGACCATCGTCAACAACCACGTGTACGCCAACAACCTCGAGAACCCTGCTCCTCCGGGAGGCTTGGTCTCCGCGTTGCCGCGCGGCGGCGGTATTCTCGTGCTCGGCGTCGACAACGTCGACATCATGAACAACCGCATCGAAGACAACGACTTCTTCGGCATCGCCATGATCGACTACTGTCTGGCGGTCGACGGAACGCCCTTCGGGTGCAACGTCAATCCCCCCGACGTACGCGACACACGCCCCGAAAAGGTACGGTTCATCGACAACGTTCTGGTCGACAACGGCGGCAACCCACCGCCCGGTCCGTTCGCCAACTCCGCCGGCGACTTGCTGGGGATCGGCGGCCGCGACAACTGCGCCAGCGGCAACCAAGCCGAGATCGTCGTTTTGCAGCCGACCCTTCCCGAATGCATCTAGGGTATTGGGCGGCGGATGCAGCCACGCATCCGCCGCCCCGTGCCGCCACGACGACGCTGGGCGCAGCCCGCTAGGCCCGACGTGCCCGCCGCCGACTCGTGCGCCGTCGAGGTCCGACACTTCGCCGGCGCACACACCGACGAGTTCTTCTTCGCCTGCCGCCCCTTCTCCTCGCCTGATGATCCCGCCACCCAGGCCCTCGCCGTCTGGCAAAGCCTGACTCGGGCGCTGAGAGACCGCGGCGCCACCGCCGCCCATCTCCTTCAAGAAACGATTCACCTGCGCGACATCGACCGCGACCTGCCGGCGATCCTCGAGGTGCGCACGCACACCTTCAGCAAAGCTTGGCCCGCTTCCCCCGCTCCAACCCCGGTCGCCATCGGGCAGCCGCCGACGGCTCCGGAGGCGGCGTTCGTCGTCGCCGCGCGTGCGTCCGTCCCGCGTACCGCCCGCACCGACGTCCCCGTCGATCTGCACGTGGCCGGCACCTGCGGTTGCCGGGGCTGCCGCCAAGCCGGCGGGCGACTGCATCGCGACGGCGAACTCGTCCGTCTCGTCACCACCAACCTCTACGGCAACGGCCCGACCACCGAAGCTCAGGCATTCGATGCCTTCGTCACCGCCGAACGGTTGCTGGCCGACTGCGGCCTGAGCTTCCACGACGTGGTCCGCACCTGGATCGAACTGCGCCACATCGACCGCGACTACGACGCGCTCAACCGCGCCCGCCGTGCCTTTTTCGCCAGCCGCGGCATCGACGTGCGGCCCGCCAGCACGGGCGTTCAGGGCCGGCCGTTTCCGCCGGCGCACGACGTCTCGCTCGGCCTCTTCGCCCAACGCGACGCCGCCGCGCCGGCCGTGGCGCCCGTGTCCACGCCGCTGCTCAATGAAGCGTGGAGTTACGGCGCCGACTTCTCGCGCGCCGTGCGGGTCGTCGACGGCAACGCCACGACGCTGTGGCTCTCGGGCACGGCGAGCATCGACGAGGTCGGCCGCAGCGTGCACGTCGGCGACTTCGACGCCCAGGCGCGACGCATGCTCGACAACCTCGCCTCCATCCTCGCCGGCCAAGGCGCGGGATTCGCCGACGTCGTCAGCGCCACCACCTACGTCCGGCATCGCGCCGACGGCGCGCGGCTGGAGCAGCACTTTGGCGAACGCGGCTTCGCCGGCTTTCCGTCGATCATCGTCGAGGCGCCGCTCTGCCGCCCGGAACTCTTGTGTGAAGCCGAGGCGGTGGCACTTCTGGGGCCGGCGCGCTGCGCGCCGGAAGGCTGAGGCTGAGGCAAAGGCTGAGGCTGAGGTTCTTCCTCTGGCATCGTCAACAGCGTAGGAATTCCTCATGCAGAGGATCCGTCGTTGCCTTTCGCGTGGCGCCTTCGTGGCGCTCGCCGTCGTCACCCTGCCGCTCGCCATCCGTCACGCCGCCTCGGCCCAAGGGCCGCTCGCCGCGGCGGCCTCGGCACCGACGTTGCGCATCACCTACCCGCTCGACGGCACCCTCTTTCCGCCGGAGATCGTCGCCCCGACGTTCGTCTGGGAGGACAAGACGCCGGGCGCCACCACGTGGCGCATCGTCATCAGCGACGACAAAGGCAAGGAACTTTCGCAGGCGACCAGCCCGAACCAACGCTGGCGACCCACCGAAAACGACTGGCAACGCATCAAGCAGGCCAGCCTGGAACGCGACGCCTCCTTCACCCTCACCAGCCTGGCCGGCGACAAGCTCGTGGCGACGGCGAAGCTGCGCTTCCGCACCTCGCAAGACGAGGTGCGCGACTCCCTCTTCTACCGCGAGGTGCCGCTGCCCTTCCTCGAAGCGGTGCAGGATCCGTCGCGCATCCGCTGGCGCTTCGGCACGATCGACGACCCGGACGGCCCGCCGATCGTGCTGCAGAATCTCCCGGTGTGCGGCAATTGCCACTCGTTCGCCGACAACGGCAGCGTGCTCGGCCTCGACGTCGACTACGGCAACGACAAAGGCGCCTACGGCATCGTGCCCGTCGAGAAGAACATGCTGCTCGACGACGCCAAGATCATCACCTGGGCCGACTTCAAGCGCGACGACGGCGAACTCACCTTCGGCTTGTTGTCGCGCGTCTCGCCCAGCGGGCGCTACGTCGTCAGCACCGTCAAGGACCGTTCGGTCTTCGTCGCCATCCCCGACATCCTGTTTTCGCAGCTGTTCTTCCCGATCAAGGGTATCCTGGTCGTCTACGACCGCGAGACGAAGCAGTTCGCGGCGCTGCCGGGGGCCGACGACCCCAAGTACGTGCAAACCAATCCGGTGTGGAGCCCCGACGGCAAGGAGATCATCTTCGCCCGCGCCGAGGCCTACCGCGACGAGCGCCTCGAACAACAGAACAGCGCCATCATCGACGAGAAGGACGTACCCGAGTTCACCGTCGACAAGAAGCCCTTCCGCTACGACCTCTACCGCATCCCCTTCAACGACGGGAAAGGCGGCAAGGCCGAGCCGCTCGCCGGCGCCTCGGGCAACGGCATGAGCAACTTCTTTCCGAAGTACTCGCCCGACGGTAAGTGGATCGTCTTCTGCAAAGCCAACAGCTACATGCTGCTGCAGCCGGACAGCGAACTCTACATCGTGCCCGCCAAGGGCGGCGAGGCGCGCCGCCTGAAATACAACACGGCGCGCATGAACTCGTGGCACAGCTGGTCTTCGAATAGCCGTTGGCTGGTGTTCTCCTCCAAGGTCAACACCCCCTACACACAGTTGTTCCTGACCCACATCGACGACAACGGCAACGACAGCCCGCCGGTGTTGCTCGAACGCTTCACCTCCGCCGACCGCGCCGCCAACATCCCCGAGTTCGTGCGCCTGCCCGGCGACGCCATCACCGAGATCCGCGAGCAGTTCCTCGATCCGTATTCGTATCTGCGCGCCGGCATGGCCAACCAGCAGACCGGCGACCACAAGGGTGCCGAACGCTTCTTCCGCCGCGGCATCGAGCTGGCGCCCACCGACGTCGAGCTGCACAACGCCCTCGGCTGGTCGTTGTTCCAGTCGGGCCGCTCGGCTGAAGCGGTGATCGAGTACGACAAGGCGCTCGCCACCGATCCGAAGCACGTGAAGTCGCACAACAACGCGGCACTGGCACTGGTCGAACTGGGTCGCCTCGACGAAGCGGCACGCCACTTCGAGGCCTCGCTGGCGGTCGAACCGTCGCCGGAAATCTACAGCGACCTCGGCTTCACGCTGGCGCGGCTCGGGCGCGCCGCCGAGGCGCAAGCGGCCTACGACAAGGCCCTCGCGATCGACCCCAATTGCACCTCGGCCCACTTCAACATGGCGGTCACCGCGGCACAGGCGGGCGATTACCCCAAGGCCGAACGGCATTACCGCCTGGCCTTGCCCGGACGCGATACGGCCGAAACCCACAATGGCCTAGGGTACGTCTTGGCGCGCCAGGGCAGGACACAGGACGCAATCGCCGAATACCGCCGGGCGATCGACATCGACCCGAAGTTCGCCCCGGCGTGCAACAACCTGGCGCAAGAACTGACGCGTCAGGGCAAGCTCGACGAAGCGGCGGAGTACTACCGCCTTTCGCTCGCCGCCCGCCCCAACCCCGCCGTCTACAACGCCCTGATCAAGCTGCTGCAGCAGCAAGGCAAGACGGCGGAAGCCCAGGCGGTCATCGACGAAGCCAAGACACGCCTGCGGCCCTAGTCGGTCGGCCTCCCGCCGCGACACGACCGATTTCACACTCGCCGGGCGATCGCGCTATCGTCGGTGTCGATGAAACGCATCGTCCTCGTCGGGCTCGTCTCGCTTCTCCTGTTGGTCGCCGTCATCGGCCGCATCGTCGTGCGCTCGGGCATGTTGCTGACGCTCACGCCTCACCGCGACGTCGAATGCCGCGCGATCGAAGGGGTGGTCGGCGCTGAGGACGTCACGATCGACCCGCGCACCCAGATCGCCTACCTATCGTCGGACGATCGCCGCAAGCGCATGGCCGGCACCCCCGTGCGCGGTGAGATCTATGGGCTCGACCTGCGACGACCCGATGCGGCGCCGGTGCCGCTGACAGGCGGGCAGCCGGTCAACTTCCATCCGCACGGCATCTCGCTGTGGCGCGACCCCGCCGGCGGCGCGCGCCTCTTCGTCATCAACCACCTCAGCACCGGCAAACACGAGGTGGTCATCTACCAAGTCGAAGCTGACCAGCTGCGGATGCTGGAACGCGTCAGCTACCCCGAACTTTCGTCACCCAACGATCTCGTCGCCGTCGGGCCGCGGCAGTTCTATGCCACCAACGACCGCGGCTACGAGCGCGGCACCCTCATGGGCGCGATGGAGGCATTGCTGCAGCTACCCACATCGAGCGTCTCCTTCTTCAACGGAACCCACGGCAGTCTGGCGCTCGGCGGGATCGCTTTCGCCAACGGCATCAATGTCGGCGACGGCGGCCGCACCGTCTACGTCGCCGCTTGCCTCGGACGAGCGGTCGGCATCTACGAACGCGACGCCGCCACCGGCGCCTTGCTCGAAAAGCGCCGCATCGACCTACCCACATGCCCCGACAACATCGAGGTCGACGACAGCGGCACTCTCTGGATCGGAGCGCATCCGAAGTTGTTCTCGTTCGTCGAACACAGCGAGGACCCGACCGTACTGTCGCCGACGCAAGTGTTGCGCATCGATCCGGCGAGTGGTCGGGTCGACGAAGTACTGCTCGACGATGGGTCGCTGCTGAGCGGCACGGCCACCGCCGCCGTCGCCGGCGAGCACCTAGTGCTCGGCCCGGTCTTCGACCCCAAGGCACTCCTCTGCGAGCGCCCACGCTGACCACGACTTTGCACCACCGTGTGGTCCGCCTGAAGGTAGAGGAAAAGGGGCGCGCAACACCCTGGAGCGCCGAGTTGTACTCGGCGGTCCCGCTGCAGGTGGACGGCGACGTAGCGCAAACATCCTCGCACCGAGATCGGAGCTGCTCTCCAGTGCATCGCGCGGAGTAGGGTGGCGGGCCGCGCCCGGCGCCTGGCGCCGGGCGGTGTCGAGTGCAACTCGACACTTCGAGTGGCCCCGAGAGTTTTCTAAGGAGGCACGCAGGAACGGCGGCCTCAGGCGGCTTCGGCGAGATCGCGGATGTGCGGCGCGATGCGCCGGTGCAGGTACCACACGTAGCCGATCATGCCGACGTGCAGCACGTCGTTCTCGGAGAAGTACCAACCCGCACCGCCCTGCCAGAGCTGGTCGGTGAAACCCGACAACAGGTAAGCGTAGTACAGCGCATTGGTGGCGAAGAGCCAGGCCCACCCGCCGAGAAGCGCGCCGTCGAGCGGCTGACGCAATCGCAGATAGCGACTGCCGTTGATCGCCAACGCGACGAAAAACGCCGGCGTCGAGAACAACAACAACAGCTCGAACGACAGGAGGAAGCGCTCACTTTGTAGGATCCCGAGGACGGTGACGACGAGGTGGGCCGCAGCATTGAGCCCGGCATACGCAAGCAGCGCCTGCCGCCCGCGGCCGCGACTACACGAATAAGCGACGGCCACCACCATGCAGTCGACGCTGACGTTCTGCAGCACCATGTAGACGACCTCGAACCAGTCGGTCCACCGACACGCAGCGCGCCCGGCACACTTCAGCTCGTACCCGAAGGCCTGGTAGCTGGTGCCGGCGAGCGCCGCGGCGATGCCGCCGAGCACCAAGGAGCGCGACCACCACAGGCGGGACCGTTGCGCGTCGGCGCTGCGCCCGAGCTGCCAGCCGACGGCGACGTACAAGCCGGCCAGGGCGAACACCAGCAGAGTACCGAAGGGCTGATCGAGGACGACGCCGGCGAGCGTCGTGCAGGGCCGCGTCGTGCACCACTGGTCCGGCGCCAGCGGCGGCTCGACGAGGATGGCGTCGAGACGGCCGCAGCCCGCCAGCCCGACGAGCATCAGCGCGAGGACCGCCGGAAAACGTCCGCGTCGGCTGAGCCTCGGCGTGCCTTGGGGACGCGGCACCACCAACACGGCTTCACCGCCGCTTGGCGCGCTTCTTCTTCGGTGTGGCGCGGCGAACGTGCTTCTCGCGTTGGCGTCGCGCCTGCTCGCGACGGATACGCGCGTGGAATTCGGGAGCGGCGATGAAGCCGACACATGCCTCGACGCCGCAAACGCACGGATTGTCGGCATGGTCTTCGTAGCCGTAGCCGTAGTTGAAGGTCACCTCTTCCCCCGGCTGGATGGTCCGCAGGGCGTGCAGGAAGATGCGATCGTCGTCGTCCTGTTCGGCTTCGGCGTTGGGCTCGCAGCTGTGGTTGATGAAGCGCGCCGGGTTCCACTCGACCGAACCATCGAGGTCGTAGCGTGCATTGAGGGTGAAGATGAACGGGTTGCCGGCTTCGCACTCGAGGCGGGCTTCGCGTTTGGTGAGACGGCGGCCGACGTACTCGATCAGGCGCGTGCCCTTGCGGATCTTGCCGCGAGCGAAGGCACCGGTGCCGTGAATGCCGGAAGCGCGGAACTCGAGCCGCGGATGCGGCGGCGGGACCTCGGCCTGAACCACGACCGAGGGGCGGGCCGACTTCTTGGCGACGGCCTTCTTCGACTTCTTCTTCGATTGTTTGGCGGGCATACGCGGATCAGGGCTTGGGATACGGTTGGTCACTGTAGGTGTAGTACTGCTCGACGTCCGCCGCGGACACGCGAACCGGCAGGCGCCGCGCGACGTCGATCCACATCTTGGCCTCCAGCGGCTGGCCGGCGAGCATCGAGACATAGCTCCACACCTGCAGCGTGACGCCGGCCTGCTCCTCGCTGCCGCGTGGCTTGCACTGCGTATAGGCGCGCGGGTCTTGGGCCAGCGAGCGCTCGATCTCGTCCGTGTTGCGGGTGTGCGCGAACCACGCGCCGCCGTTCGACGTCGTGTACCAACCCTCGGCGGTCTTGCGTGACTCGCTCGTCGCCACCGAACCGTCGGCCGTCGTCTGTCGCACGAGGCGATGCATGCCCGGCTGAGCCAACGCGTTCAACGTCGCCTCGTACAACGTCTTGCAAGCCACTTCTTGCGCCTCGGCCGCGGCGGCGACGCCGAGCAGGAGCAGCGCGCTCGCGAGGCCGCACCATTGCAGTTTCATGATTCACCTCCGCGCGCCGCCCGCGGTAGCTCCGCATGTGGCGCGCGCTGCTTGGTAGAGGCGCGCGGCGCGGCTGTCAAACCTGACGCGCCGGACGGCGTCAACGGACGTCGACGAAGAGGCTCTGCAGACTGCGTCCGAGCCTTCCGTCGGTATCGTACAAGGCCGATTCGGCGAGTCCGGCGCCCTCGCGGCCGTAATGCGAGGCGGTGCGCATACCGACCCACTCGCCGACCGGCGGGCGCAGCAGATGCACCGTCAGGTCGGGGTTGATGTAGACATAACGTTCGTACGACAACGAGCCGGAAACGCCATTGCCGAAGTCCGCAGCGGCCACGACCCGCTGCACACCGCTCGGCTCCTCGCCGGCGAAAACCGGCACCAGCAGGCGAATCCACACGGCCACCGGACCGGGATTGTGCCACGAGCCCTCGACGAAGCGGTGCTCGCAAGCATCCTTGTGGAAAGCCACCGGCTCGCTCCCCCAGCTCGAACGTTCGTGACGGCCGCTCGCGGGCGGTGCCATGCCGGGCTCGGTTGCCAAGTTGGCGTCGGCGGGCAGATCCATCGCCTGGCGGCGGATCCGCAGTCCCGTGGCACGCGCCACCTCGACGTCGCCGTCACGCAGCACCGCGGCGACGAGCGACACTCGCTTGCCCGGGCGTTCGACGTGCGCCGTCAGGCCGAGCCGCCGCAGCACCGGCACCGGTCGGGTCAACTCGACGCTGAGGCGTGCCAGCTGCCAAGCGACACCGCCGTCGTCCAGCCGTTCGAGGGCGCGCACCAGCAGCGCCGCCACCGGCCCTCCGTGACAATGGCGCGGGTCCCACGGACCGCGGGCGTATGCGGTGGCGACGACGTCGGTCGCCGTCGCTTCGAAAAGACAGGCTTCACTCATGTCTCGGTTGGTACTGGCGCGCCGACCTCGGCGCAACCAGGCGGCGCTCCGCGCGCCGATTGTTTCGCCTGTCGTCGCGGTGTACGCCCACGGCGATGGCCCCACGACATTGGTTGATGAAGTCGGAACCCGACGTGTTCTCGATCGACGATCTCGCCCGCGACGGCACGACCTCGTGGGAGGGCGTGCGCAACTACCAGGCGCGCAACTTCATGCGCGACGACATGAAGAAGGGCGACCTGGTCTTGTTCTACCATTCGAATGCGACGCCACCCGGCGTCGCCGGCATTGCCCGCGTGGCGCGCGAGGCCTACCCCGACCCTTCGGCATGGGACCCGCGCAGCGACTACCACGACCCCAAGTCGACACCGGAGAATCCGACCTGGCTGATGGTCGACGTCGAGTTCGTCGAGCGATTCGCCGACGTGGTGAGCCTCGACGAATTGAAGGCGGCGCCCGAACTGGAGGGGATGTTGGTGATTCGCCGCGGCCAGCGGCTGTCGGTGCAACCGGTCGAAGCGGAACACTTTCGCTGGGTCCGCGCCGCCGGGCGCAAAAAGGCTCGTTAAGCGCGAGCCGAACGCACGGCACGCGCCGACAGAGAGACGACGACTGCCAGGCTGGCCCCGGCGAGCAGCCATTTGGCAAGGGCGGCGAGGCCGCTGAGGACGACCAGCGGAGCCACCACGGTGCTCGGCCATGAGAGGAAGAGCACGTGAAAGAGATTCTCGACGAGATCGAGACTCGCCGCCACCAAGGGCAAGCACAGCCAAGGGTCGTGCCGCGCCTCGATGCGATTCGCCTCGAAAGCCTTGGCCATCGCCGCGGCGAGCCAGACGCCGTACCACAGTGGATGAATGAAATCGTAGCGGTAGTGACGCCAATAGCCGTCGATCACGCCCGTCGACTGCCAGTCCTGGACGATGGCGGAAAACACGGCCGGCGACAACGTCGTCTGTAAACGCAGCACCTGCTCGGGGCCGATCGCGCCGAGGGTGGCGGCGATGGTCACCTGCGACAGCAGGTAAGCCGCTCCGAAGACGCCGATGATCCGCCAATCGGCGAGATGCCGGCGCACCCAAGCGCCCACGTACTGCGGCAGGGTCGACACCGGAGTTCAGAGGACGAAGGGAATCAAGGCGCGTCGTTCGCGCGGGTAGTCGGGAAATTGCTTTTGGTACCAGCGGTGGTTGGTGAGAGCGCGGGGCACCAGGTTGGCGGCGGTCATGAGGACGAACGACAACGCCGCCGGCGACCAGGAGGCGATGGCGAAGCCGACCCAGGTGAGGATTTCGCCGAGGTAGTTGGGGGCCGAAACCCAACGGTAGGCACCACCGTGGGGAATCTTGTAGCCGCCTTCGCCCGGGCGCCGCAGGCTGCGCAAGATGGCATCGGAATGTTTGTTGAGCCCGTAGCCCAAGGCGAAGACGACGACGCCGAGAAGGAAGCGCGGGTCGCTCAGCCACGCCTCGTCGAGATGCGTACCGTAGGTCGAGGTGTAGGAACCGTTGAGGTAGCCGTTGGCGGCGCAGAAGGCCGCTCCCATCAGCATGGTGGCGACGTTCATGCCGCTGCCGGGGCGCACCTCGAGTTGGAAGGGGTAGATGAACGAACGGTGGAAGTAGTGCAGCTGCCAGAGCCCGAAGAGGACCAGCGGCACGCTGCCCGTGGGGTTGGCCCCGGAGAAAAAGAAGTAGGCGAAGACGAGCGACGCCGGCGCCTCCATCAACACCCAGCCGAGGCGCGTGTTGATCTGCGGCCCGGCCTTGCCTTTGTCGTGACGACCGTAAGGAGCGGGGACGAAGAGCAAGGCGACGAACGAACTGGCGGCGACGACACAGACGGCGATCAGGACACCGTACCAAACGGCCGAGGGCTGCATCGTATGCCTCGAGAACGTTCAACGCCGAGGCGCGGAGACGCTGCGATGAACCCGGGTATCGAGTTCTCGGCGTCTCCGCGCCTCGGCGTCGATCCTGTCAGTCGGCGCCGTCGACACTCCAAATGCCGGCGCCGCGGGTGGCGATGAAGAGGAAGACGAAGCAGTACAGTGCGGCCAATTCACCGTGGTTGGAAATGGGCAGCAACGCCTGCGTGCCATGCGCCATCCAGTAGGCAAAGGCCATGAGGCCACTACAGAGGAAGGCGGTCGGCCGGGTGAACCAGCCGAGGGCAACCAGCACCCCGCCGACGAGTTCGATCGAGCCGGCGACCCAGATGACGAAGCTCGGCGCGTCGGGAGGAGGCGGGGTCGGGAAACCGAGCAACTTGCTGGTGCCATGCCAAAGGAACAGGAAACCGGTGACGATGCGCAGCGCCGCATAGGCCTGCGCATCGTAATTCTTGAGAAAATGCATACTCGCTCCAGTCCTCAATCCAGGTCGCGCACGGCGCGTACCGCTTCGAAACTCGTCTTCCCTCGGCTCGACGGTAAAGCGATCGACATACCCACCGCCCAAGCATTCAGCTCGTTCGTCACTACGGTGGTGCCGGTCCAGTAATCGTTGTTCCGGGTACAACTGCATGACGGAAGGGCGGAGTCCGTACAAGGCGCGCCGCACCCTGAGCCTTGGAATACTTCGAAGGTAAAGGGCTGGGCCGCATCGACGAAATCCACGAGGGAGTACAGTTCGTCGGGCGTCGGCAGGCGCCAGTCGGAGAAGCCGGCGAACGCGGCGTCATTGAGATCGTACAGCCAGCGCCAGAGCGAATCGACCGTGCTGGCGTTGCAGGTTCCCTCGCCGGCGCCCTCGTCACAAACCTCGCACCCGGTCGTATCGCCTATGGTTTCCGCGAAGCATAGCGCCGACGATTGCGCATCGGGCTGACAGCGCTTGCTCAACAGCAGCGAGCACTGACCAGAGAAGCGGTAGGTATTGTCCGAGTCGTGCGGCTCACCGACGTTCGCCAGGGTATTGACCCCCTGCACCTTTTTTTCCCACATCAATCGATGCAGTCGGTCCGTGATCGTCCCGTCGCCGTTGTCGACGAAGCGATCATTCCAGCAGCCGCTGGTATCGAGGACGCAAGCCGTACTGCAGGTCAAGTCTCCGTCGGCGAAGCCCTCGCTGGCGCAGGTGGCGCCGTTCAGGTTGTTCTGATCGCACTCTTCGGGCGACTCGATGGTGCCGTTGCCGCAGTCGTCCGGCACGGGCGGACAACCGCTCGTATCGAAATCGCACGAGCTGTCGCAAGTGAGAGTGCCGTCGGCGAAGCCGAGACTGAGGCAGCTCCTACCGTTGAGATCGCCGCCGTCACATTCCTCGCCGACGGCGTTGGCGGCACCGTCGCCGCAGAAGCCATCGGGATCGCAGCCGCTGGTATCGTAATCGCACGAGCTGTTGCAGGTCAGGGTGCCGCTGGCGAAACCAAGGCTGGCGCAGCTACGGCCGTTCAGATCACCGCCATCACATTCCTCCCCATCGGCATTGACGCTACCATCGTTACAGACGCCATCGGCGGTGCAGCCGCTGGTGTCGAAGCCACAGCCGATGCCGCAGGCGAGCGTGCCCGAGACGTAGCCGAGGGAGGTACAGGTGGCGCTACCCAGGTCGCTGCCGTCGCACTGCTCGCCGGTGGCATTGAGGGCACCGTCGCCGCAGACGCCGTCGACATCACAAGCGCTGGTGTCGTAATCGCAAGAGCCGTCACAGCCGAGGGTACCGCTGAAGAAGCCGAGGCTGGTGCAGGAGCGACCGTTGAGATCCGCACCGTCACACTCTTCCTCGAAGTCGTTGACGTCGCCGTCGCCGCAGGTGCCGCCGAGGTTGCAGGCAGAGGTGTCGTAGGTGCAGCCGCTGCCGCAGGCGAGGGTGCCGTCGAAGAAGCCGAGGCTGGCGCAGGTGCGACCGTTGAGGTCGGCGCCGTCGCATTCCTCGCCGGTATCGTTGACGTCGCCGTCGCCGCAGATGCCGCCGGCGTTGCAGGCGGAGGTGTCGAAGACGCAGCCCGGGGCGCAGGCGAGGCTGCCGGAGGCAAAGCCGAGGGAGACGCAGGTTGCGTCGCCGAGGTCGGCACCGTCGCATTGTTCGCCAGCGGCGTTGAGCTCGGCATCACCGCAGGTCGGCACGCCGCCGCCGCTGGTCGTCGCCTCGGCGACGGTGAGGGTGAAGGCCGACAGGTAGGCGTCGATCGAAGTCAGGTCGCCTTCGGTGGGGCAATCGACCCCCTCCTCGGTAGCCTTGAGTTCGATGCTGTTCCACTTCTTCTCCAGCTTCGCGAAACATTTGCCGAGCGCATCGTTGTAGCGATCGGTGTTGCCGGAGGTGACCAATTTGGCCTCGGCCTTCAGGCGGCAGGAGAGGAACTTGCCCGCTTCCTGGTTCTTGCTGGCCTGACATTTCTGCTGGGGCGTCGCTCCTGCCAGGGCGGAAACCGCCCCCAAGCCCAAGAGCGCGCCCGCGATGAGGACGCAACGAATGACTCGCATCGACGTAGACCTCCCTCTCCCAATCCGTTCGATGAATCGCCACCGATGGCAATACACCCAAACCGAAGCGTCTGTCAGCAGCAAAAATCCGCCGCGGTCGAAGCCTCTCGGTTCATGGCTGGGTCGGCGGGGCGGGCGTCGCGGCGCTGCGCGCCGCTGCCGCGATGAAGGTCGCCGCCACCGGCGATCCAGGCTGCAGCAGAGCTTCGGGGGTGTGCCCCGTCTTGTTGCGCGCCCCGAGTTTCGCCCCCGCCGCGAGCAGCAACTCGGCCACATCGACGCTACCGCTCTCGGCGGCGAGGTGCAGCGGGGTGGCGCCGTGGACATTGGGTGCATCGACGGCCGCACCCGCCTGAAGCAACAGCGTCGCCAGGTCGCCGCGGCCGATTTCCGCCGCAAGATGCAGGGCCGTGGCTTCGTGGACGTTCTTGGCATCGACCTTGGCGCCGCGGTCGAGCAGGGTGCGCGCCAGGTCTTGCCGGCCGTTGCCCACCGCGATGAGGAGCGGCGTCGCGTGTGATTCGTTGCGCGCCTCGACGTCGGCGCCACGCGCCACCAGCAGTTCGACGGTCGTCGAGCGGCCGACGGCCACGGCGATGTGCAGTGGGGTCGCCCCCTGCGGCGTGCGCGCGTCGATGCGCGCGCCGCGATCGAGCAGGAGGCGCGTCAATTCGATGGAGCCGCGATGCACCGCCAGGTGCAGGGCGCGTTCGCGATTGTCGTCCTCCGTCTCGATGTCGGCGCCGGCATCGAGGAGGCGTCGTACCTCGGCGACGTCGTTGGCCCGCGCCGCCTCGTTGATGGGAGCGGCCGACGCCAAGGCAGGCGCCAACGCCAACTGGGTGACGACCACGAGAGCGCCTCGGCGCATCCGACGGAATGACATGGGGATCCTTTCGCGAGCGCCGCGGGCGCGCCCCGGGTTGGTGGCGCGCTTATCCCACGCTCGGGCGCGCCGAACCAGCCCCTCGGCGCGACGGGATGACCACCCCGGCGGCCGCATGCTATGCGCGCCGCATGACTCGATCGCCGGCACCGGCGTGGCGCGCGAGCCTCGTCGCCGCCGGACTGATGGCCCTCTGCCAGACGAGCCTGGGGACTCTGGCCCTGGTGGCGCGTTTCCGCGACTTCGTCCTCGCTCCGTCGGAGCTGTCGCAGGCCCTGCCGCATGACGCAGCGATCAAGCTCTTCTCCCTCCTCTTCGGCCATGCCGGCTGGCTGGGGGCCGCCGGTCTCGACGCCTTCCTCGGCCCCGGCCTGAGCGAGAAACTCATCATCGCCCGCGCCGCCCTGCTGCCCAACCTCGTCCTCGGGCTCCTCCTCGCCGCTGCGACGAGCTCGTGGTCGTGGCTCCGACGCCTGCCGCTGTCGGCAACGGGCGCGGTGGCACGCCAAGCGGTCTGCGTCCTGCTCATCCACCTCGCCCTGTGGCTTTCCTCCGGCGACTTCGCCGGCGAACTCGACCTGCCCCGCCTGGGCCAGCGGCTGTCGCTCGATTCACCCGGCATGAGTGAGATCGTCGCCGCGCTGATGGCCACCGCTGTCACCACCGGCAGCGCCCTCTTGCTGACGCTGACCCGCACCTGGTCGACTGCCGTCGTCGCCGCCTTGCTCGCCGGACTGACCCTCGTCATGGCGGCCCATCCCATCCCCCCGATGACCGCCAGCCCGGCCGTGCCCCGCGTCGATGCGGCGCGTCTCTCCCCCGTCAGCGACAACGTCGTGCTCATCTCCATCGACAGCCTGCGCGCCGATCGCCTAAGCGCCTATGGGCACGCGCGCCCCACCAGCCCGACGATGGACCAGCTGGCGCGCCAAGGCGTGCGGTTCGCCGAAGCGTGGACGACGGCGCCCTGGACCCTGCCGGCGCACATGTCGATGCTCACCGGGCTCTATCCCTTCAGCCACCGCGTCAACACCGAGTCGGACCGTCTGCCCCCCGCCGTCACCACCCTCGCCGAGCGCCTCGCCGCCACCGGCATGCGCCGCGCCGGCTTCGTCTCCGAGGGCTTGGTCGGCAGCAGCTACGGTTTCGCCCGCGGCTTCGACACCTTCGACGACACCACCGCCGTGCGCGCCTTCGCCGAGGTCGACGAAGAAACCGCGCCGATCATCCTCCGCCAAGCCGAAGACTGGCTGCGCCGGCACGGCGACCAACGCTTCTTCCTGTTCCTGCACTTTTGGGACGTGCACTACGACTACGTGCCGCCGGCGCCCTACGATCGCATGTTCGACCCCGACTACCGGGGGCCGATCGATGGTCGCAACTTCATGTTCGACGACGCCATCGCGCCGGGCATGAAACAGGCCGACCTCGACCACCTCCTCGCCCGCTACGACGGCGAGATCCGCTGGGTCGACGACCATCTCGCGCGACTGCTCGCCGCGCTCGTCGCCGCCGGGCTCGACGGGCGCACCGCCATCATCGTCACGGCGGACCACGGCGAAGAGTTCTTCGAACACGGTTACAAGGGCCACGGCGCCGCCCTGTACCGCCCAGTGATGCAGATCCCCCTCATCATCCGCGCCCCCGGCATTCCCCCGGGCCGCGTCGTCGACGAGCCGGTGAGCCTCGTCGACCTGGTACCGACGATCCTCGAACTCACGGGAGTGCCGCTCGACGAACCGCTCGACGGCATTTCGCTGGTGCCGGCCATGGCCGGCCGCGCGCGGCTGCCCGAGAGGGTGCTGCACGGCCAGCGCTGCTCCGATCGCCTGAGCGGCTGCCGCGTCATGCGCCATGCTCCCGACGACATTCTGCTGCACCGCTTCGCGCCGCCGACGATCGAGCAATTCGCCGCCGACGATCCTCGGCAGTCCACCAATCTTGCGGCCACAGGCTCGTGGCCGCGGCGCGAGCTGTCCGCCTTGGCGCGCGAACTCAACCGCCAGCGCGCCCGCCTCGTCTCCTCCAACATCGCCACCCAGCGGCTCAGTCCCGCCGCCGAAGAACGGCTGCGCACCCTGGGCTACCGCCCGTGACCCGCATCGACCCGACGCGACTAGGACGATGCGTCGCCCCTCGCCACACCCGGAAAAACGATGCTCACCGCGGGCGACGGACGAGCAGCACGAGGACCGTCGCACCGACGACGAGCCAGGCGAAGACGTCGCCGAAGAGGACATAAGGAGTCACCAGATTCAGTCGCGGCACGTCGCCGACGATGACTTCTTCGGTGAACACGCCGCCCTCGCGCACCACCCGCCCGGCGGCATCGATGATCGAGGTGACGCCGCTATTCGAACCGCGCAACAGATAGCGGCGGGTTTCGACCGTACGCCACAACGCGAGCACCTGATGCTGATGCGGCGCCGCCGAGTCGCCGTACCAGGCGTCGTTGAGGATGGTGACGATCGCCTCGGCGCCGGCGTTGGTCGTCGCCCGCGTCATCTCCGACAGCAGATCCTCGTAACAGATCAGCGTCCCGAGACGCATGCCGTTGTCGGGGATGGTGTAGACCTTGGCTTCGGTGCCGGCGGTGAAGCCGGCGGTGGCCGGGCTCAGCTGGCGGATCCACGGCAAGTACTGGTCGAACGGCAGGAATTCGCCGAACGGCATCAGAATGCGCTTGTCGTAACGCCCGATGACACGGCCGTCCGGCTCGATGAGGAAAGCGCTGTTGAACTCGTCGGCGGTGCGCGGGCCGGTGACCCGATAGGCCAGCCCGCCGAAGAACAGCGTCGTGCGCAGGTCGGGATAGGGATGCGCCTTGCCGTCGAGTTGGGCGGTGTCCGCCGGGGTCCAGAACTGCGACACGGTCTCGGGCCACACGAGGAGGTCGACCTCGTCTTGGATCGGCTCCGACAGCGCGGCGTAACGGTCGAGGTTGACGTCGAAGTAGCTTTGGTCGCCCTTCTGCTCGAGGCTGATGTTGGCCTGCACCAGGCCGACACGCATCTTCGGCGCGGCGGCGATGGCCGCGTCGATCTGCGGCAAGCGCCACACACCGTAGACGGCGATCAGACAGCCGGTGATGGCGGCGCCGACCAGCGGCACGAAGCGGCGCGGCGCCGTGATGACCTCGACGAGGCCGGCGGAAAACCAGAGGATGGCGAAGCTCAGGGGGTAAGGCCCGGCGAGTTCACCGATCTGCAGCATCTCCGGCACGTGGAACTGCGTATGCGCCATGCGCCAGGGAAAGAGATTCGGAAAGAGGAACTCGAGCGTCACCCAAAGGAGTGGCGCGGCCAACGCCAGTGGACCCGGCCCCGTGCGCCGCAAGGCGACGGCGAACAGCACGAACTGCAACGACGAATAGAGGGACAGGCAAAGGTAGAAGAAGTAGGCGACCACCGTCGGGAAGCCGCCGAAGACGTGGATGGTGTAGGTCAGCCAATGGAAGGCCGGCACGTTGGTGCACAACCCGGCGACCCAAGCGAGACGCACGACGTCACGCCGATCGCGTGCTTGCCGCAGCGCCCACAGGAACGGCGCAAACGCGACCCACGCCAGCGGCAGCAGATCGAAGTCGAGGAAGCAGGCAGCGATGCACAGGCCGCTGACCGCGGCCGCGGCGTACGGCGCCCAACCGATGCTCGGCATGCGCGCTCAGCTCACCGCGCGCATCGCCGCGAGCATGGCCTCGGGTCCGACGTAACCGACGAGGCGCTGCACCTCGCGGCCGCTGGCATCGAAGTAGATCACCGTCGGCACCCCCTGCACCTTGAATTGCTCGGTGAGCGCCATCGTGTGCTCGTTCTCCAGGCTGATGTCGCCCTCGAACATGGCGAAGCGGGCCGATTCGGCCACCACCGCCGGATCGACGAACGTCGTCGACTTCATCTCATGGCACGGGATGCACCAGTCGGCGCCGAAATCGACGACCGACGGGCGTCCTTGCTGCGCCGCGAGGCTGACGCTGTCGAGTTGCAGCGGCTCCCAAGCGATGTGGCTGTGCGCCGGCTGCGGCACCGCCAACCAAGCGGCACCGGCCAATGCGGCAACGCCGGCGACGTGCTGCAGAGGCCGGAAAAAGCGCAACCCGGAGCCCGAACGATCGATGAAGCCGAGATAGATGCCGGCCACCGACAGCAGAGCGGGGAACACCCACCGTGCCGCCTCGCGCGGCAGCAGCGGCACGACGAAATGCAACGCCAACCCGAGCAGGATGAAGCCGAACAACCGCTCCACCCACACCAACCAATCGCCCGAGCGCGGCAGCGCCTTGAGCGAACCCGCCGCCATGGCGAGCGCCAAGTACGGCACACCCATGCCGAAGCCGAGCGCGAAAAACAGCGACAAGCCCAAAGCGAGGCTCTGTTGGCTGCCGACGAAAACGATCAAGCCGAGCACCACCGGACCGACACACGGCGCGGCGACGATGCCCATGGTCGAACCCATGAACAGCGCCCCGGCGGCTCCCGAGGTCGAGCCGCCCATGCGCTGCATGAGCCAAGCGGGCGGCTGCAGCTGGTAAAGCCCGAAGGAACTCAGCGCCAGCAAGGTCATCAACGTGGCGAGAAAGATCAGCACCGCCGGCTGCTGCAGCGCCGCGCCGAAGATGCCGCCGGAAAACGCCGCGGCGACGCCGACCAGCGAAAAGGTCAGGGTGATGCCGAGCACGTAGGCCCCGGCGAGACGCGCCATCGCGGCGCGGTCGTGGTGCGCCTGGCTACCGAAATAGGCCAACGTCACCGAAATCAGCGGATACACACACGGCGTCAGGTTGAGCCCCAGTCCCAACAGCGCCACCAGCAGCAGGGTCGGCAGCAGGCCGCGGTCGCGTATCCAACCGGCGAAGTCGATGCCGCCACCGAAGCCGATGCCCGCCAACGTCGGCCCCGCCGCACCAACGGCTGCCGCCTGCTTTTCCACCGGCACGACGAGTTCGGACGCCACCGTCCGCGGCGGCAGGCAGGTGGTGTCGTCGCAAGCCTGGTAGCGCAGCTTCAGTTGCAATCGCAGCTCTCCGGCGGCGAAATCCTTCGGCACGTCCACCTCGGACACGAGCGGCACGTCGCCTTCGTAGACGAGGAGGGTCTTGCCGGCGGCGAAGGCGAACGAGCGCTCCACCGGCTCGGGGTAAGCGACCGCCCCGACGCCGACACCGGCCGGCGCTTCGATGGTCAAGACCGTCGGCACCAGGAACGGGTCCTTGGGCCGATGCGCGTTGATGTGCCAGCCGGAGTCGATCGTCGCCTGGACGGTGACGGCGAGCTTGGAACCGGGCACGGCGTAGGGAGCACCGGCGCTGGCGTCGAGGCTGACCTTGGCGGCGAGCGGGGCGGCGGCACCGAGCAAGAGCGCGAGGTGCAGCAGGCCGCAAACGAGCCGACGACGGGCGATGGGTCTGACGGGAATGGGCATGGGGTCGGGGGCGAATGGAACCATAGGGGTTGGGGCCTTGCAAATGCGGGTCACCGTCGATAACCCCGCCCGCGACCGAAGAGTTTCCGCGGGGGCAACATGCATCGAGAAACTTGGATGAGGCGATGGCCGAAGGCCATCCTGCTGCTGGTCGGGATCGGCCTGCCCTGGCCGGCGGTCGCCGCCAACCTGTTTCCGCTGGCGACGGAGGAGGCGCGCCCGCTGCGGCACGGCGAGACCGAGCTGTTCTTGGGCTTCGCCTACCTCGACGACGACCGCTTCCCACCGTTCACCCCCAAGGGGGCCTTGGCCTCGCACGAACTCTATTCCCTACCCCGCTTCGGCTTCCGCATCGGCGCCGGCGGCTGGGCCGAGATCCAGGCGTCGTACGAGCTGCTGCTGATGGACGAGGAACTCAGCTCCGGTCGCAAGGACACCCACTACGGCTCGGGCGACGCGCGCCTGTTCACCAAGGTGCAGCTGCTGGATCGGCATACCTGGCGTCCCGATCTCGCCGTGCGTTTCGGCACCAAGCTGCCCAACGCCAACCGCGAGAACCGGCTCGGCACCGACGACACCGACTTCTTCATCGAAGCGCTCGCCTCGCGCGCCTTCGGCCCAGTGCAGGCGCACGCCAACCTGGGCATCGCCCTGCTGGGCAATTCGGGTCCGGCCGTCGAGGGGGCGCAGACCTGGGATGCCGGCGGCCAGGACGATTTGTTCACCTGGCTCGTGGCGGCGACGGGCGAACCGCAGACGGCGTGGGAGCTGCGGCCGTTGGTCGAGATCGGCGGCCAAGCCGGCTCGCGTTTTTACAACGACCGTACGACGCTGCGGCTGGGCACGCAGCGGGCGTTCGGTGCGATCGAGGTCTATGGCGGGATGAGCGTCGGGCTGGCGGGCGGCGCCGAGGACTTCGGCTTGATGACGGGCCTGGTCTACCGCTTCCGCCCGAACCGCTGGCAGGGCGACGGCGACTAGGTCAGGCGCCTTCGGGGGAGGGTTCGACCCACTTGCTCGATTCGAGAGGCACGGTGCCGCCGACGGCGATCGGCACGCACTCGACGATTTCGAGACCGTAGCCGGGCAGGCTGACGAGATTGCGGGCGAAGTTGCTGAGCAAGCGTATTTTGCGCACGCCGAGGTCGCGCAGGATCTGCGCCCCGATGCCGTACTCGCGGAAGTCGCGCTCCTGGGTGCGCGGCTCGGTGCTCGGCGCCTGCTGTTGGCCGGGGGTGATGGCGCCGATTTCGGCGCTGCGGCCGGTGCGGCGCAGGTAGACGACGACGCCGGCGCCCTCGGCCTCGATGGCGCGCATCGCCTCGTGCAGCAGCGCCGAGGTGTCGCGTTCGGCCATGTGGAAGACGTCGCCCGGCAGGAACTCGGCGTGGGCCCGCACGAGAGTGGGCTTGTCGGGATCGATCTCGCCCTTGACCAGGGCGACGTGCTCTCCGTCGTCGACGTCGCTGGTGTAGACGAAGATGCGGAAGTCGCCGCCGAAGCGGCTCCTGATCGTCGCCTCGGCGACACGGTGCACGAGGGAGTCGCAGCGCAGGCGGTATTGGATCAGGTCGGCGATGGTGCAGATCTTGAGGTCGTGCTCGGCGGCGAAACGTTCGATGTCGGGCAGGCGCGACATGGTGCCGTCGGGGTTGAGGATCTCGCAAATGATGCTGGCTTCCTTGAGCCCGGCGAGGCGCGACAAGTCGACACCGCCTTCGGTCTGGCCGGTGCGCACCAGCACGCCGCCGCGGCGGGCGCGCAGCGGGAAGATGTGGCCCGGGGTGACGAGATCCTCGGGGCGGACGTCGTCGCGCACGGCCGTGAGGATGGTCGTGGCGCGGTCCTTGGCGGAGATGCCGCTGCCGATGCCGCGGCGGGCGTCGATGGAGACGGTGAAGGCGGTGCCGAGGGGGGCGCGGTTTTCGCGCACCATCATGTCGAGGCCGAGGCGGTCGATGAGATCCTCGGAGAGTGCGAGGCAGATGAGGCCGCGGCCGTGTTTGGCCATGAAGTTGATGGCCTCGGGCGTGACGAACTCGGCGGCCATGCAGAGGTCGCCTTCGTTCTCGCGGTTCTCGTCGTCCATGACGATGACCATCTTGCCGGCGCGGATGTCGGCGATGACGTCTTCGATTGGACTGATGGTTCGCGCGGGCGGCGGTTGCACCGGCAATGGGTTGAACATTGCGATTCGTATAGCCCTGGTGCGGCTGGAGTGGAAGTCGGCGGCGGCTCGTTTGCCAGGCACACGGCGCTTCGCTACTTAGGCGCGACGACGCGTAAAAGGGGCACGGTCGATGGGATTCGGCATAGCAGAGGCACTGTCCAAGGATGCGATCCTTCTGGGGTCGTCATGGGACTGCTTCGAGTCGACCGTCGCCGCGCTGGTCGAGGCCCTGGCCGCCAGCGGTCAGGTGCCGCAACCGCTGGCCGCGAAGGCGGTGCGTCTGGTTTGCGAGCGAGAAGAGATTTCGAGCACGGCGATGGTGGACATCGGCGTGGCGATCCCGCACGCCCGCTGCGAGGGGCTGAACGGCATCGTCGCGGCACTGGCCGCGGCGCCGGCCGGCGTCTACGAGGCCGGCCAGGGGTTGCCGATTTCGATCGTGGTGCTGGTGCTGACCTCGCCCAAGCTGACGACGGAGCACCTGACCTTCCTGGCGTCGTTGTCGCTGATGCTGCAGTCCGACCCGGTGCGAGCCGCCATCGAGACGGCCCGCACCGCGGACGAAGTCATGCAAATCATCCGCAGCCGCGCCTAGGGGCTGCGGCCGGTTCAGGCGCCGGCGAGGAGACTGCGGGCGATCTGCGAGATCTGGATCTCGTCGGTACCGCCGTAGATCTGCAGCACCTTGGCGTCGCGGCAGAGCTGTTCGACTTGATACTCCGCCATGTAGCCGTTGCCGCCGAAGAGCTGCACCGCTTCGAGACAGCACTCCATCGTCGCCTGCGCCGCGTACAGCTTGCCCGCCGAGGCCTCGGCGAAGGACTGGGCGACGCCTTTCGACGCCATTTCGATCTGGCGGAAGATCATGTTCTGCAGGTTCATCTTGGTGACCTGCATCTTGGCGAGCTTGAGCTGGATGAGCTGGAACTCGCCGATCGGCTTGCCGAACTGGACTCGCGTGCGGGCGTACTCGGTGCATAGCTCGAGGCAGCGGTCGACGATGCCGTAGGCCATGGCGACGACGCCGCTGCGTTCGGCGCCGAAGGTGGCCTTGGCGCCGGAGCGGCCGCCGGAGGCCTCCTCGCTCTCGCCCATGAGACGCTCGCGCCCGCAGCGGACGTTGTCGAGGAACAACTCGCCGGTGGGCGACGAGTGCATGCCCATCTTGCGCAGCGGCTTCGACTGGGTGAGGCCCTCCATGCCGCGGTCGAGGATGAAGCTGACGACCTGGCGGTCGGTCGGGTTGGCTTCGCCGCGGTCGAGGCGGCAGATGAAGACGATGGTGTCGGCGTACGGGCCGTTGGTGATGAAGGTCTTCTGGCCGTTGAGGATGTAGTCGTCGCCGTCGCGGCGGGCGACCGACTTCATCGAGCCGAAGGCGTCGGAGCCCGAGCCCGGTTCGGTGATGGCCCAGGCGCCGATCTTCTCCATGGTGAGGAGGGGCAGCGCCCAACGGTCTTTTTGGGCCCAGGTGCCCTTCGCCATGATGGAGCCGGCGGTGAGGCCCATGCTGACGCCCATGGCGGTGACCATGCCTGGGCAGTAACGTGACAACTCCATCAGCGGGATCATTTGGAAGGCCATGGCATCGCCCGGATCCATGCCGCCGGAGGACTCGCCCGCGGGTGCGGTGGCGCCGGACTGGGCCTTGCGCTTCTGGCTTTCGAAGCGCGCCCGCGCCGTGTCGCTGACGCCGAGCAGGTTCATCAACTTGCGGACGATGTCGTAGGGCGGCAGGTCGCCGTGTTCGAGTTCTTCCAGATGCGGCACGATTTCCGTGTCGACGAACCGGCGCACCATGTCGCGCACCATGATGTGCGCCTCACTCCATTCGATCATCGGGGGTTCCTCCCAGGGTGGTACTGCGGCGACCGGGACTAGCGCGGCGGCAACGACGACGCAACGGAGAGGAGGAGCCGGCGCCCGGGAGGGAGGGCCCGAGCGCCGGCTGGGGGGGCCGGCTGGGGGTAAGCCGGTTGGGGTCGTTGTTCGTGGGGATGGGGCGTTTCGGAATTTTATTGCAGCGGCGGGGTGGACGAAGTGGACAAAATGGACGGGGTGGACTGGAATCGTTTCATGGAGCCATCCCCCAGAACTCCCCTCCCCCCCATTCCCCCAGTCCACTCAGTCCACCAAGTCCACCCCGTCCACGCCGGAGCCCCCCATGCCTGAGGCCCCGCTACATGCCGTCGTCACCGGGGCGGGGTCGGGCATCGGGCGGGCGGTGGCGCTGCGTCTCGCCGCCGACGGCCACAGCGTCACGCTGCTCGATCGTGCATCCGAGGCCGCCGCCGCCGTCGAGGCCGAAATCGCGCAGCGCGGCGGCCGGGCCTTGGCCGCCGCGGCCGACGTGGCCCAGGCTGCCGCCGTGCGCGCCGCCGTCGAGCGCGGCCGGGCCGCCTTCGGGCCGGTCGCGATCTTGGTGACCGTCGCCGGCCACGCGGACTTCGCGCCGATCGCCGCGATGCCGCAGGAGCAGTGGCAGCGTATGCTCGATGTCCACTTGGGCGGCACCTTCCATGCCGTTCAGGCGGTACTCCCCGATCTGGTGCAGCGGGGCTGGGGCCGCATCGTCACCACGGCATCGGTCGCCGGCATGAACGGCGGCGGCGCCGGCCTGGCGCATTACGCCGCCGCCAAGGGCGGCATCCTCGGGTTCTCCAAGGCCTTGGCGCTCGAACTGGCGCCGCAGGGCATCACGGTCAACTGCGTCGCCCCCGGGCTCATCGACACCCCGGGCTTGCGCGCTTCGGGCATGCCCGACGACCTTCTCGAGGCCATGCGCCGGGGGCTGCCGGTGCGTCGCCTCGGCACGCCGGATGACGTCGCCGCCGTCGTCGCCTTCGCCGTCTCCGACGCCGCCGGCTTCCTCACCGGCCAAGTCCTCAGCCCCAACGGCGGCGCTTATCTTTGACCGACATGGCGAAAGGTGCGGCGGCGCATGCCTTTCTACTTGAAGCTCCATTCCGGCCAGCGTATGTCTGGCGCCGTAGCGCGTCCGCCTGCTGCGGGCCGTCTTCAACGAGCACGGGAGGGTTGGAAATGGATGGCGCGACTGACTTCGAGCGTTTAGCGACGCCCCGCTCCGTTCGCCGCTTCGGGCGACTGGCCGCGGTGGTCTGTGGTCTGGCCCTGTGCGTCGCTCCGGCGGCACGGGCGCAGGACGCGGCCGCGGCCGGCGGCAACAAGATCATTCTCAGTGGCGGTGCCGAGCACGGCGTCATCGACGTCACCGACGTGCAAGGCAACGGCAACCAGGTCAGCGCGACGCTGGTGAACAACACCGGCAACCTGATCCGCGACATCCAGCTGGTCATCCGCCACACCTTTCTGTGGAAGGACGAGCGGTCGCCGGGCAACGACAACCCGGGGCGCAGCGAGTATTTCCTCGTGCTCGGCGAGCTGGCGCCGCATGGCAAGTTGGCCTTCGAGTACCAGGCCGACCCGCCGCTGCCGACGCGCGACGACGGCACCTTCGAGACCAGCATCGAGGTAGCGGGCTTCACCGAGGTTGGCGCCGAGTAGCCGTAGCCCTCGATGCCCGACCAGTTCCCTGGAGGTCGCCCACAGGACCCGATCGACGAGTTGCGCGCCATGTGGGAGCAGCTGCGGCGGCGTTACGACGCCGGCGGCGGCTCCGGCGGCAACCCGCAGATCGTGCTCCCGAGCCCCTGGCTCGTCCTTTCCATCGTTCTCGCGCTCTATCTGTTGAGCGGGATCTACATCGTCGCGCCGGACGAACGCGCCGTGGTGCTGCGCTTCGGGGCCTTCGCCCGCGAGCAAGGCCCCGGGCCCGGCTATCACCTGCCGTGGCCGATCGAGGAGGTCTACAAACCCTCGGTGACGCAGATCCGCAAGGAGGAGTTCGGCGGCGTCGGCGGCCTGGGGGGCACCCGATCGATGATGCTCACCGGCGACCAGAACATCGTCGCCCTGCAGTTCATCGTCCAGTACCGCATCCGCCCCGACGCCAGCGGCACGCGCGAGTTCCTGTTCAACGTGCGCGACCAGACCGCCACCGTGCGCGACGCCGCCGAGGCCGCCATGCGCGAAGTCATCGGCCGCAAGAAGATCGACGACGTGCTGACCCAGGGGCGCGACGAGATCCAGTCGGAGGCCCAGGATCGGCTGCAGCAGATCCTCGACAGCTACAAGGCCGGCATCGAGATCAACACGGTCAAGCTGATGAACGTCGACCCGCCGAGCGAGGTCGAAGACGCCTTCAAGGACGTCATCAGCGCCCAGCAGGACAAGGAACGGCTGATCAACAACGCCAACGGCTACGCCAATGCGCTGCTGCCGCAGGCGCGCGGCGAGGCGGCCCAGGTGCTGAACGAAGCCGCCGCCTATCGCGCCGTCAAGGTCGAGGAAGCCAACGGCTCGGCGCAACGCTTCATTTCCATGTACGACGCCTACAAGCTGGCAAAGGACGTGACCCTCGATCGCCTCTACCTCGAAACCCTCGAGGAGATCCTGCCGCGCGTCGAAAAGGTCATCGTCGACGATCATGCCGGCGGCGTCGTACCCTACCTGCCTCTCGACCGGCTGCGCGCCAAGCCGCAGCCGGCGGCGGACGATGCCGCCAAGAAGGGAGGCCAATGATGGACCGCCGCTGGTTCACCGTCGTGGCCCTGGCCGCCGCCATCGCCGCCACCTGGAACCTCGCCACCTTTCGCGTCAGCGAGTGGCAGCAGGCCCTGCTCATCCAGCTGGGCAAGCCTGTCGAACGCGACGTCCGCGCCCCAGGGCTCTACTTCAAGGTTCCGTTCATTCAGGACGTCGTCTACTTCGACAAGCGACTACTCAACTACGACGCCCAGCCGCGCGAGGTCCTGACGATCGACAAGCAGCAGATCGTCATCGACAACTACTCGCGCTGGCGCATCGTCGACCCGCTCAAGTTCTATCAGACCGTGCGCGACGAACGCGGCGCCCAGTCGCGCCTCGACGACATCCTCTACTCGAACCTGCGCGAGAACCTCGGCCGCCACACGCTGCAGGACATCGTCAGCGACCGGCGCATTGCGCTGATGGCCGAGGTGGCGCGGCGCAGCGACGAGAAGATGCGCGACTTCGGCATCGAGGTGCTCGACGTGCGGGTGAAGCGCGCCGACCTGCCGGAGAAGAACCAGGAAAACGTCTTCAACCGCATGCGCACCGAGCGCGAGCGGCAGGCGCGCAAGTTCCGCGCCGAGGGCGAAGAGGCGGCCCGCAAGGTGCGCTCGGAGGCCGACAAAGAGGTGGCGATCATCCGCGCCGAGGCACAACGCGAAGCCCAGATCCTGCGCGGCCAGGGCGATGCCGAGGCGGTGAGCATCTTCGCCGACGCCTACAACCGCGACCCCGAGCTGTTCCGCTTCCTGCGCACCCTGGAGGCCTACCGCAAGTCGATCGACGACAAGACGACCATCGTCTTGTCGCCCGACTCCGAGTTCTTCCGGCTGCTGCAACGCTCCCGCCCGGAAACCGGCACGCCCCTTCCCTGATCGGATGCGGAACATCCCGACCTAGCTGATTTTTCCTTAGGCTTGCTGTGGCTTTCTGCTAGCATCCGGCAGCCTATGTCCCAAGGGAGCGTCCTCGTCGTCGACGACCTCGAAGACAACCGCCGCCTGATGCGGCTGATGTTGGAAAAGGCCGGCTTCCAGGTGCTTCTCGCCGAGTCGGGAGAGCGCGCCCTCGAGGTGTATCGCGAGAACCAGGTCGACCTCTCCCTGGTCGACCTGCAGATGCCGGACATGGACGGCATCACCCTGCTGACCAAGCTGCGCGAGCTCGACCCCGGCGCTCAGGTGTTGGTGATCACCGCTTACGGCTCGATCGAGAAGGCCGTCGCCGCCATGAAAGCCGGCGCCATCGACTTCGTCACCCGCCCGGTGCGTCGCGAGGTGCTGCTCGCCCTCGTCGAAAAGGGCATGAACGTCGGCGAACTCGTCGCCGAGAACCGCCGCCTGCGCGACGAAGTCGGCTCGAAATACGACTTCTCCAGCCTGGTCGCTCACTCGCCCGCCATGCAGCAGGTCGTCGCCCTCGCCGAAGAGGCGGCCAAACGCGACGTCACGGTGCTGATCACCGGCGAAAGCGGCGTCGGCAAAGAGGTTCTGTCGCGCGCCATCCACTTCAACTCGACGCGCAAGAACGGACCTTTCTTCGCCCTCAACTGCGCCGCCATCACCGAAAGCCTGATGGAGAGCGAGCTGTTCGGGCACGAGAAGGGGGCCTTCACCGGCGCCGACCGGCGCAAGCCGGGCCTGCTCGAACAGGCCGCCAAGGGCACCCTGCTGCTCGACGAGATCGGCGACATGCCGCTGCAGGCCCAGGCCAAGCTGCTGCGCGTCATCGAAAACCGCGAGATGATCCCCGTCGGCGGCACCCGCACCGTGCGCGTCGAAGCACGCCTCATCGCCGCCACCAACGCCGACCTGCGCGAGCGGGTGCAGAACAAACAATTTCGCGAGGACCTCTATTTCCGCCTCAACGTCCTCGCCATCCAGATCCCGCCTCTGCGGCAGCGACGCGAGGACATCCTGCCGCTGGCGAAGAAACTACTGGCGCGGCTCGCCAACGAAACCGGCAAGGAACTGCCCGGCTTCTCGCGCGACGCCGTCGACTACCTGCTGGGCGCCCCGTGGGAGGGCAACGTCCGCGAACTCGCCAATGCCATCGAACGCGCCGTCATCGTCAGCCGCGGCAACCTGCTGACCGCCAACGACTTCCCGCCGCTACATCCGTCGGCGACGGCCACGCCACAGGCCGCCGCCGCGACCCTCGGCGAGGCCACGGACGGCATGAAGATGGAGGAGGTCGAAAAGAACCTCCTGCTGCGGGCTCTCGAACGCTCCGGCAACAACCTGACTCGCGCCGCTCGCCTGCTCGGCATGGGCCGCGGCGCCCTGCGCTACCGGCTCGAAAAGTACGGCATTACCGCCAAAGACGGCGGCTGAACTCAGCCACGCGCCTGGCGGACCCCCGCCAACCGTTCCCGCACCCCCCGAGTCGATTCGGAAGCACGGCCGCCCTGCGGGTTGGCACGGTCCCTGCGTAAGCCCCCGAGCGTGATCAACGTACGCTCGATTTTCGGGGAAACGCCGATGACCAACACCCTCCCTTCGCTCGCCTTTCGTTGCGCCATCACCTTGGCGGCCGTCGTCCTGATCAGCGCGACGCCGCGGGCCGGCCGCGCCGACGACTGCGCCGCCACCTGCCACGCATGGGACCTGACCCAGACGACGGCCCATGGCGACGGCTCGACGACGGTCCGCTGGACGGTCACCAACGTGTGCAATCGCGCCCTGAGTCACGTTTCCTTCGAACTGCCGAGCGGCGTGAGCGCCCTGTCCCCGTCCAACGGCGGCAACTTCGTCGGCACGAGCGGTCGCCAGTACCAAGTCGAAAACCCGACCAACAACCCCTTCCGCTCGATCAAGTTCAACACGCTCGGCGAAGGCATCCGCGACGGCGCCAGCGAGACGTTCACGATCGTCTTCAGCAGCTTCGACCCGAGCCGCACCATGCGCCTCGAAGCGAAGTCGGCGACCGTCCAAGAGATCATCAGCGTCGCCCCCGCAAGCTGCGGCGCGAGCCCGTCCGCAACCGCCACGTCGACGTTTACCCGGACACCCACCTTCACACCGACCCCAACCTTTACATGGACACCCACGTTCACGCCGACGCCGACGGCCACGTCGACCTTTACCCAGACACCCACGTTTACAAGGACACCCACCTTCACGCCGACGCAGGCCGTCGAGCCGACGCCTAGCTGGACACCCACGTTCACACCGACGCCGACCGCCACCGAGGAAGCCACGGCAACCCCTACCGACGTGGTCGAACCCACGGCCACGCCAACCCTGGCCATCGAACCGACCGCGACACCGACGCAGGCCGTCGAGTCGACGCCTACCTCGACCCAGGCGGTGACCCCGGTCTCCACTCTCGGCGCTACCCCGGCACCGACCAACGGAGCCGGCAACGAAACCAACGCGTCGCTGCCGACACCCACCGCCACCCCGACGCACACCGCGGTTGCCGCCGCCAGCGCAACCCCGACCGCAGGGAACGGCGGCAACGCCCACGTCCCGACCCCGACGGCTACGACCGTCCCGACCAACACCCCGGCCGCCGCGCCGGTGTTTCCCACCGCAACCCCAACCCCCGCCAGCGTCGGCGGCTGCGGCCTCTCCATCGGCAAGTCCTACGTCGGCATCCCGCGCCCCGGCGCCACCATCGAGTACCGCTTGATCTGGACCGAATCGTGCGGCGGCGTCAGCAACGTCGTCGTCTCCGACCTCCTCCCCGCCGAAATCGAGTTGGTCTCGGTCGAGTCCGACGCCGGCTTGGTCACCACCGACGGCCGCGAGGTCAGCATCCACATGGCAACCCTGTCCGGCGTCGCCGGCACCGCCACCATCAAGGCGCGCATCCGCCCCGACACGGCGGTCGGCACCGTCGTCTGCAACGAGGCCAGCGTCACCGACGCCGATGCCCGCAGTGCCTCGGCCACCTCGTGCCTGCGCGTCACCAACGACGACAGCCTGCGCTTCTACATGAAGGGCCACTCCAACATCCGGCCCAACCGCTTCGTCACCTACACCACCCGCTACTGGCGCGTCAGCGAGGCCAATCAGGTCACGATGACCCTGCCGCCGTACGTCACCGCTACCCGCATCGATCCGCGGCCCCAACGGGTCGACGGCCGCGTGCTCACCTGGACCAACCTGCCGGCCAGCGCCGGCAAGGTGAAGGTGACCGTGCAGGTCGACGCCAACGCGCCGCGCGGCACGCTGCTCAACGCCGATGCGGTGCTGAGCGACGGCACCGGGCTGGAGTTCCAGAACACATCGACCGTCGTCATCTGGGAGTCGAACCCGGAGATGCTGGGCAAGTCGCCGGCGCTGCAGTTCGCCCTACCGCGCAAGGTCGCCCCCGGCCTGACCAGCGCCTTCGCCCTGAAGTATTCGAATGTCGGCACGCCGGACCGCCTCGAACTCGAACTGCCCGCCGGCATGACCGTCGAGAGCAGCGTCCCCGCCTACAGCACGGCGGTCGATGGGCGCGTCACCTGGCGCGGCCTCGCCGCTCCGGGCGGCACCATCAAGCTGCGCGTCCGCGTCGACGCTGACGTCGCGCCCGGCACCACCATGAGCTCGCTGGCGACGCTGGTCCACGCACGCGGCACTCTCAGCAGCGAGGCCACCAGCACCGTGCTGGGTGGAACCGTCGCGGGCGGCAGCAGCGCTCGCGACGTGCAGCTCAGCCTGAGCGGCGCCAGGAGCGTCCGCCCCGGTCTCGACACGAGCCTATCGCTGAAAATCAAGAACCTCAGCGGCAGCGGCACCGTCCGCCTCACCCTGCCCGCCGGTGTCATCCTCGTTTCCTCCCTGCCCGCAGCCGCCTCGGCCGGCGGCGGCCAAGTCGTGTGGCACGGCGTGTCGGGCACCGCTGCTATCAAGGCCACGGTCCGTATCGAAACGGCCGCGGCTCCCGGTACGACCTTCCCGTTTCAGGCGACGGTCGAATCGGCGAGCGGCACCGCGACGCAGGCGAACCACACGCTGACCGCGAAGTGAACCCGCGAGACCGAACCATGGACGCAGCTTCAATGAGCCAATCGACTGTCGAAACGATCCTCGGGCGGCTGATCACCGACGAAGACTTTCGCTCCGCCTTCTTCGCCGAGCCGTACCAAGCCTGCCGGCAACACGCCTTCGATGTGACGGAGGAGGAGCTCGCCGCGTTGCGCGAACTCGATCATCTGTCGCTGAACGCCGTCGCCGGCTGCCTCGACGACACGATCGTGCGCGGCTCAGGCGGCTCGCTCGAGCCGAGCGGAATCAACGGGCGCGGGCGGCGTTGACCGTCGCCTTGCTCCGCAATGCCGGGGTGCAATACTACGCGGCACGCGGCGTTGGCCGTGGATTGTGACGAAAGGCGAGATCATGGCGGACTACAGCGACATCCCGAAACCCGAACCCAAAGAGGTCGACGAGCAGAACGCTTTGCTGCTGCAGCACCTGATCGAAGACTCGATCCTGCGCGGCAAGCCGAACGGCGACGAACGTTGCCGCAACTGTCTCTACTATCTGAACCCCGACGAAGACATCGCCTATTGTTGGCACCAGAAGCTGCGCATCCTCGTGGGCGAGGACTGGTGGTGTCAGTGGTGGGAAGAAATCCCGGCGGAGTGATCGAGCCGGAGCCGGCGGGCAGGTGATCGACCTGCCTGCCGGCCTACCCGCGAAACGGCGCCGCCTGCTGCGCCAAGTAGCCGGTGGGCACAACGCTTCCCGGCGCCAAACCCACCTCGATGTCGAACGGTCGGTGCACGGGCCGAAAAAACGTTCCGAACAGCAAATCCCAGCCGATCAGAATCGCCCCGTAATTGCGGTTACCCTCGACCGGATCGGTCGAGTGGTGCCAGCGATGCAGGGTCGGCGTACTGAAGACCCAATCGAGCCACGAGGGCGCTTGACGCACGTTCATGTGCTGCATCTGCCCGAAGACCGCGGCGAAGATGGTGTACGACAACAACGCCTCGCGCCCGGCGCCGAGCAACAGCAACGGCGCCGACTGCAGCGCGATCAGCGTGAAGATGTCGAGCCAGTGGAAGCGCGTCGCGTTCAACCAATACAGCCGCTCCGGGCTGTGGTGAATCGCGTGCAGGCGCCAGACGAGCGGATGCTCGTGCGACAAGCGGTGGAAGGCGTAGTGGCCGAACTCGGCGATCGCGGTGGCGAGGAACCATTGCACTGCGATCGGCGCCTCGGTGGGCCACACGCTCCAACCGAGTTGCTGCCGTAGCCAGAGCCCGCCGCTCAAGGCCAACGCCCCCAGGGTCGCCTGAAACACCATCTGCGCCAGGCTGCCCGAGAGGATCAGATGCAACACGTCGGTGCGCTGATCGCCATGGTCGTGGTTCCACGCCGGCCGTTCGGGAAAGCGGCGTTCGAGGGCGACGATGATGGGGTAAAAGACGAGAACCGTGCCCAGCAGGAGGGCGGCATCACCGAGAGGGTGGGTGATGGGGAGCCTGGGTGCGAGCAGCGCCCAGGAGAGCAAGGCGAGCAGCAGCAGCGGCAGAATCGAGGGACCTATGGGACTTATACTTCGTATACGTCCCATAGGTCCCATCGGTCCTATGGCAAATGCCTCAGGCGGCGGACTTGCGGGCCGAAATCGGCTTGGCGCGGTAGTCGGCCTGGTCGATGTTGAGGCCCATCGAGCCGCGCTCCAACCAGGCGTGTTCGCCCTTGAGGACGCGCGCGGCGACCTTGTTCTTGGCCGCGTCGTCGTTGAACCACAGATCGCGGAAGACCTTCTTCACCTTGCGGCGCGAGCCGCGGCAGAAGAGATCGGCCAACTCGATGGCCTCCTGCGCGTTGGGATCGTTACGATCGCGCAGGGCGCGGGCGTGCGAGCAGACCGCCGCCATGGTGAACAGCTCCATGACGATGTCGACGCAGCGGAAGAGGAAGCCCTGCTTGCGCTCCATCTTGGCCTGGTACAGCGCCATACCGTGGAACGAGGCACGCGCCAGACGACGGCAGTTGCGGTCGATGAAGCGCATGTGGCCGGCGAGCGGACCCCAGTCGCCGAACTGGAAGGCGTTGGTGATGTTCTTGAACCACAGCGGCGGGTACCACTGGGCGTAGAAGCCGAGGATCTGCGGCATGGCGGCGAGCTTGCCGGAGAAGCCCGACTTCGGGTCGATCATGGCGCCGGCGACCTGCAGGTGCTTGTCGACGGCTTCTCGTGCCATGAACAGGTGCATGACTTCGCTGGAGCCCTCGAAGATCAGGTTGATGCGGCAGTCGCGCATGATGCGCTCGACCGGCATCGGCGTCTCGCCGCGACCCGAGAGCGACGCTTCCGTCTCGTAGCCGCGACCGCCGCGGATCTGCAGTGTCTGGTCGGCGATCTCCCAGGCGCGCACGGTGTTCCACTCCTTGGCGCAAGCGGCCTCGAGGCGGATGTCGTAACCCTTGCGGTCGGCGAGCTGGCTGGAGAGCTTGGAGACCGAGTCCATGGCGAAGGTCGTCGCCGTCATCTCGGCGATCTTGAGCGACATCGACTCGTGCTTGCCGATGGGAATGCCCCACTGCGCCCGCTCGTTGCACCAGCCGCGGACGATCTCGAGCGACTGCTTGCCGATCCCGGCGCAGGCGGCGGGCAGCGTCAGACGACCGGTGTTGAGGGTGATCAACGCGATCTTGAGGCCCTTGCCCTCTTCGCCGATGAGGTTGGCGCGCGGGATGCGCACGTCCTTGAAGCTGATGACGCCGTTGGCGAGGGCCTTCAGGCCCATGAAACGGCAGCGGTGCTCGACCTTGACGCCCGGCCAGTCGGTCTCGACCACGAAGGCGCTGATCTTCTTGGTCTGCGGGTCACGCGCCATGACGACGAGCAGTTCAGCCATGGTGCCGTTGGTGCACCACAGCTTCTCGCCGTTGAGGATGTAGTCGTCGCCGTCGCGCACGACGGTGGTCGAAAGGCTGGACGGATCGGAGCCGGCGTGCGGCTCGGTGAGAGCGAACGCCGAGATGGCGCCCTTGGCGCAGCGGGTGAGGTACTTCTGCTTCTGCTCCTCGGTGCCGAACAGCTTGAGCGGCTGCGGGATGCCGATCGACTGGTGCGCCGACAGCAAGGCGGTGATGTTGCCGTCCGTGCAGCCGACCAGCTCCATCACCTTGGTGTACTCGCGCACCGAGAAGCCGAGGCCACCGTACTCCTTCGGGATCTTCATGCCGAAGCAGCCGAGCTTGCGCAGGCCGTCGACGACGTGTTCGGGGTACTCGCCGGTGGCGTCGATGGCGACCGAGTCGACTTCTTCCTTCAGGAAGGTCTTGAGCTTGTTGTAAAACTCGGTGAACTCGGGGCGCTCCGGCTCGTCCAGCGGAAACGGATGGATGAGGGGCAGCGGGAAGTTGCCCAGGAACATTTCGCGAATGATCGCTTTGCCCGCCCATTCCGCTTCGCGGGACTCCTCCGCCACCTGCCTCGACTCTTCTTCCGTAGTCATGCGGATCTCGGTCGCGCCCATAGCAATACCTCTCCTCGGGTGAAATTCGGTTCTGTGAAGATTTCCCAACCTGGCACGCCTATGTCGGCGGGGCCGGAGTCGAATCTGCGGTTTTCTACTCTTCCGGATGGGCCTATTCAACCCCGCGTCGGCGACGTGGCGGCGGAAACGGTAGCGCGGACGCGGCGAAGCGGCTATGTCGCCGACGTCGGTCATGCGTGCACGCGTCCTCGTCGCCAGTCTCGTCGCCCTCACCCTCGCGGCAGCCTACTTCAACGGCGTCTTCGACATCGTCGCCAGCGAGGAGTCGCTGCGTCGTGCCTTGCTCGACGCCGGGGCCGGCGGGGCGGTGCTCTTCGTGCTGCTGTTCGCAGTTCTCGAAGGCCTGGGCGTGCCCAGTTTCCTCTTCGTCCTCACCGCCTCGGTCGTCTGGCCGTTCTGGACGGCGTTCCTGCTCATCCAGGTCGGCTCGGTGGCGGCGGCGGTCGTCGGCTTCGTCGTCGCCCGCCATCTCGCGCGCGACTGGGTCGAGCAGCGTCTGCCGCCGAAACTGCGTGCCCTCGACGAGCGCTACGCACGCCACGCCCTGCGCTCGGTACTCCTCTTGCGTCTGGTCTTCTACGCCGCGCCGTGGACGAGTTGGCTGCTCGGGCTGTCGAGCGTCCGCCTCGGGCCGTTCCTCGCCGGCACCTTTCTCGGCTACCTGCCGTGGTCGGCGGTGTGGGCCTACATCGGGCGCGCCGGCTACGAGTGGCTGTCGAGCCAGAGCCGCGAGGTCTTGCTCGGGGTGCTCGCCGTGCTGGTGTTCTTCGTCCTCATCCGCCGGTGGAGGACGAACGACACCCAGCGGGCGTAGGTCATCCCTTCGCTTCGGTCGCGCGCCGCGCGACGCGCTCGGCGAGATGCGGCGGCACCTCGTCGTAACGCGCGAAGGCGAGGGTGAACGAGCCGCGCCCGCTGGTCATGGCGCGTAGGTCGATCGCATATTTGAGCACCTCGGCCATCGGCGCCTGCGCCTGGATGACCTGCATGCCGGGCTTGCTGCTGACCGACAGCACCTTGCCGCGCCGGCCGTTGAGGTCGCCGATGACGTCGCCCATGGCCTCGTCCGGCACGGTGATCGTCAGCGCCACGATCGGTTCGAGCAGGATCGGCTGCGCCTTCTCACACGCCGCCTTGAAGCCGAGCGAGGCGGCGATCTTGAAGGCCATCTCGGACGAATCGACGTCGTGGTACGAGCCGTCGTAGAGGGTCACCTTGACGTCGGCCACCGGGTAGCCGGCGAGTACGCCCTCGGCCATGGCCTCGCGCACGCCCTTTTCGACGGCGGGGATGTACTGGCGCGGCACGACGCCGCCGACGATCTGGTCGACGAACTCGAAGCCGGCGCCGCGCGGCAGCGGCTCGACGCGCAACCAACAGTCACCGTATTGCCCGTGCCCGCCGGTCTGCTTCTTCAGACGCCCTTGCGCCTCGGCTTGGCCGCGGATGGACTCCTTGTAGGCGATCTTGGGCGCCTGCAGCTCGACATCGGCGCCGTACTTGCGCTTGAGTTTCTCGATCGCGACCTCGACGTGCATCTGGCCGACGCCGGCGAGGATGAGCTCGTGGGTCTGCGGATCGCGATGGATCTCGAGCGACGGATCCTCCTCGATGAGCTTGTGCAGGCCGACCGCCGCCTTGTCGTCGTCGGCTTTGGCCTTCGGGCGGATGGCGAAGGAGATCGCCGGCGGCGGCAGATCCAAACCCGGATAGACGATCGGAGCCTTGTCGCTCGCCAGCGTGTCGCCGGTGTGGGTGTCCTTGAGCTTGGCGACGCCGACGATCTGCCCGGGAATGGCGCTCGCCACTTGCACGTGTTTCTTGCCTTCGAGCCGCACCAGATGGCCCAGGCGTTCCTTGCCGTCGCGACTGGCGTTGACGATGTGCGCGTCGGCCGTCGCCGTGCCCGAGACGATGCGCAGCAGCGTCAGCTTGCCGGCGAACGGATCGACGATGGTCTTGAAGGCGAAGGCCGAAAACGGCTCGTCCGGCGTCGGCCGGCGCTCGATCGATGCGTGCGACTGCGGGTCGCGCCCCACGGCCGGGTCCAGATCGGCCGCCGAGCCGAGGTAGGTGATGCAGGCATCGAGCAACGCCTCGAAGCCGACCTGACTCGTCGCCGAACCGCAGGCGACCGGCAGGATCGTGCGCCGGCGGGTGCCCTGGCGTAGGCCTTCGAGCAACTCCTCGTCGGTGAGGGTTCCCTCTTCCAAATAGTGATCGGCGAGATGGTCGTCGGCTTCGGCCACCAACTCGATCAGGTGTTCACGCGCCGCGGCGACCTCGGGCTGCAGCACCGCCGGTACCTCGCCGGCCTTCACCGAGCCGTCCGGCTGAATCAGGTAGGCGCGCCGCGCCACCAGATCGACGATGCCGCGCAAGGAGGCACCGGCGCCCACCGGGTAGTGGATCGCCACGGGGTTGGCGCCGAAGCTCTGCTTCAGGTCGTCGAGGGCTGCGGCGAAATCGGCGTTGTCGCGGTCCATGCGGCTGACGAAGGCGAGCCGCGGCAGGCCGAGTGCATCACACTCCGACCAGAGCTGGTCGGCTTCGGCGCGAAACTCGCCGGCCTGCGGCGCGACGACGAAGATGGCACTGGTGCAGGCGCGCAGGCAGGTCAGCGTGTCGGGGAGGAAGTTGGCGTAGCCCGGGGTGTCGACCAGGGTGAAGTCGTGTTTCTTCCAGAGGAACGAGTGCAGCGTGGACGATAGCGTCGAACGCCGGTGCTGTTCCTCGGGGTCGGTGTCGAAGAGCGACGAGCCGTCGTCGACCCGCCCGAGGCGGGGCACGGCGCCGGCAGCGAAGAGCAACGAATCGGCGACCGAGGTCTTGCCGCAGCCGCCCTGTCCGATGATGCCGATGCTGCGCACCAGCCCGACGTCTTCAGCCATAACGCCTCCCGTCCGAAGCACCCTCCACGTCGCGCACCGTGCGCGACGTACAGATCAATCCATGTTCCGCTCGTAGACCAGACGCAAGCCTTCGAGGGTGAGGAATTCGTCGACCTCTTCGATGTGCTCGGATTCGGGGGCGAGCAAGTTCGCCAGACCGCCGGTGGCGATGACGCGCGCCTGTTCCTTCATTTCCCTCTGGATGCGCACGATCAGCCCGTCGACGAGCGCGACGTAGCCGTACACCAGGCCCGACTGGATGGCATGCACGGTATTGCGGCCGACGACGTTCTTGGGTTTCACCATGTCGACCGGCGACAGCTTGGCGGCCCGCTCGAACAGCGCCCGCCCGGCGATCTCCAGGCCCGGCGCGATGACGCCGCCGACGTACTCGCCCTTGCCCGAGACGTAGTCGAAGGTGGTCGCCGTGCCGAAGTCGACGACGATCGTCGCCGAGCGCGTGCGCTGGTAGGCACCGACGGCGTTGACGACGCGATCGGCGCCGACCTCTTGCGGCTTGTCGTAAAGGATGGGCAAGCCGGTGCGCACGCCTGGCCCGATGAACAATGGCTTTTGGCCGATATAGCGCTGGCACAGAGTTTCGAGGACACGGTTGATCGGCGGCACCACCGAGGCGATGGCGATGCCCGAAACGCTCTTGGCTCCCGCCCCTTCGAGCAGGCCACGCACGGTGATGCCGTACTCATCGGCGGTGCGTCCGACTTGGGTTTGCAGGCGCCAAAAATGCTCCAGCTTGGCGCCATCGTAGAGGCCGAGCACGATGTTGGTGTTGCCGACGTCGATCGCAAGGAACATTCGATTTACCTCGTAACGACCCCAGCCCGCAGCTCAGGCAAGGGCTGTAGGCTCGGGGGAGTAGCCGCCCACCACGGTGACGTCGCCCGCGACGACGTGGACGGACCGTCCATCGTCGCGCCGCAATTCCAGCGTGCCGTCGTCGGCGAGACCGACGACCGTACCCTCGTAGGAACCGCTCGCGTCGTCGATGCGTACCCGGCGCCCCGCCAAACACGACAACGCATTCCACTCGTCGCGCAAGGCGGCGAAGCCACCGGCACAGAAGCGGCTGTAGCCGTCCTCCAACGCGGCGAGCAGGTGCGCCGCCACCTCATGCCGCGGCAAGGCATGCCCCGCGGCCGCCGCCAGCGACCCGGCCTTGTCGCGCAAGTCCTGCGGCAGTTCGTCCAGCCCGAGGTTGACGTTGATGCCGATGCCGAGCACGACGAACGCCAGTCCGTCCGGCCCCGCCTCCATCTCGGCCAGGATGCCGGCGACCTTGCGCCCGTCGACCAAGATGTCGTTGGGCCACTTGATGACGGCATCGACACCGAAAGCGCGAGCGGCGCGCGCCGCGGCCCAACCAGCCACCAGCGCCAGCTGCGGCACGTTCGCCGGGTCGAGCGTCGGACGCAACACCACCGAGAGGTAGAGGTTGCGGTACGGCGGCGACACCCAGCTCCGCCCCAAGCGTCCGCGGCCGTGGGTTTGGCTTTCGGCCAACACGACCGTGCCTTCCGGGCAACCGGCGAGGGCGCGCTCGCGCGCCTCGCTGTTGGTCGAGCCGATCTCGTCGAAGGAGTGAATCGCCGCACCGAGCCGCGCGCCGGCGCGCCTTCGGCGCAGGGCTTCGACGTCGAGCGGTTCGCCGGCTGCGGGCTGCATGGCGTGAGGTCCGGCTAATCGGGCAGCAGGGTCATGCTGATGTCGACGGCCGACACCGAATGCGTCAAGGCGCCGATCGAGATCAGGTCAACGCCGGTTTCGGCGACGGCGCGCACGGAGGACAGGGTGACGCCGCCCGACGCCTCGACGACGGCACGTCCAGCGATACGCCGCACGGCCTTGCGAATTTCCTCGATCGACATGTTGTCGAGCAGGATGATCTCGGCACCGACGGAAAGGGCCTCGGTGACCTCGCTCATGGTCGAACACTCGACTTCGACCTTGATGCCGTGCGGCGCGCCGGCCTGCGCCGCGAGCACGGCGGGGCCGACACCACCCGCGGCAGCGATGTGGTTGTCCTTGATGAGGATGCCGTCGTCGAGTCGTTGTCGATGATTGAAGCCGCCGCCCATGCGCACGGCGTACTTCTGCAGGGTGCGCATTCCGGGGAGCGTCTTGCGCGTATCGACGATGCGGCAGCCGCAGCCGGCGACGGCGCGCACGAAGTCCGAGGTCAACGTCGCCACGCCGCACAGGTGCTGCAACAGGTTCAGCGACACACGTTCCATGGCCAACAGGGCGCGCGCGTTGCCGCGCAGCAACACGAGGGGTTCACCCGCGCTGGCGCGGTCGCCATCGCGGACCCGTTCGTCCACCTTGATGTCGGCCCGCAGTTCTTCGACGATACAGCGCACCAGCGGCACGCCGGCGACGGTGATCGGCTCCTTCGGCGCGATCTCGGCGCGGCGCACGAGGTCGGGGCGCACCGTGAGCTGGCTCGTCAGATCACCCGACGCCAGATCTTCGTCGAGCGCCGTGCGGATCAGGTTGCGAACCGCGGGAAGCGAGAACACGTCCATGCGTTGTTTTTCCTCAAGCCCCGCCCGCCATCGATGGTATGTCGCTCATCGCGACAGGGCCTCGATGTGCTTGCGCAGCGTGGCAGCACGTTCGGCGAGAAGAGCGGCCTTCTCGCGTTCCTTCTCGACGATGTCGGCCGGCGCCTTCTCGACGAAACTCGGCTTCGACAACTTGGCCTCGACGCCGGCGCGTTCCTTGTCGACCTTGGCGAGATCGCGTTCGAGACGTCCGCGCACCTCGGCGGCATCGACGGCGCCACGCAGCGGCACGAAGATCTCGCCGACTCCGGCGACCACGGCCGACGGCTCACCGGCGGGGCGATCTTCGTCACCCAGCGGCTCGAGCGACTCGATGCGCGCCAGGCTGCGCATGGCCGCGGTCAACGGCGCGAACCGTTCGATCGCCGCTGCCGGCAGACGCAGGCTCAAGCTGGTCGTCGGCGCCAAGCCGAGTTCAGCGCGGATGTTGCGCACGGCGCGCACCGTTTCGGTCATTTGCTCGACGACGGCTTCGGCCTCCGGCGCCTGCCAAGTTTCGTCGGGCCGCGGGTAGGGGCTGACCATGATGCTGGCGTGCGAACGCGCCAGCGGCAGGGCCTGCCAGATCTCCTCGGTGACGAACGGCATGAACGGGTGCAGCAGCCGCAGCGAGGTTTCGAGCACGTGCAGCAAGACGACCCGCGTGTGCTGCTTGGCGTCGAGATCGTCGCCGTAGAGCGGCAGCTTGCACAGCTCGACGTACCAGTCGCAGTACTCGCGCCAGAGGAACTGGTACAGCGCCAGCGCGCCGTCGTTGAAGCGGAAGTTGTCGAACGACGCGCGCACCTCGGCGGCGACCGCCTGCAGCCGCGACAGGATCCAGCGGTCGGCGACGCTCAGACGATCGCGGTCGATGCCGTCGAGCCCGGGGTAGACACCGCCCGGCGCCTCGGCGGCCGGCGTGTTCATCAACACGAAGCGCGCCGCGTTCCACAGCTTGTTGGCGAAGTGACGCCCCAAGTCGGTCTTCTCGACGCCGTAGTTGACGTCCTCGCCCGGCGGCGCGATGGCGATGATGGTGAAGCGCAGCGCGTCGGCGCCGTAGTCGCGAATGACGTCGAGCGGGTCGGGCGAGTTGCCGAGCGACTTCGACATCTTGCGCCCCTGCAGGTCGCGGATGACGCTGTTGAAGCAAACGCGCGAGAACGGCTTCTGGCCGACGAATTCGTAGCCGGCCATGACCATGCGCGCCACCCAAAAGAAGATGATGTCGGCGGCGGTGACCAGCGTGTCGGTCGGATAGAAGCGGCGCAGCGTCGCCGTGTCGTCCGGCCAACCCATGGTGGAGAACGGCCACAACCAGGAGCTGAACCAGGTGTCGAGGACGTCGGTGTCCTGGCGGATGCGGCTCGAACCGCAGCCCGAGCAGGCACTCGGGTCGACGCGCGCCACGGTGGTGGCGTCGCAATCGTCGCAGTACCAAACGGGGATGCGGTGGCCCCACCAGAGCTGGCGGCTGATGCACCAGTCGCGGATGTTCTCGAGCCAGTGGGTGTACACGCCGACCCAGCGCTCGGGGTATAGCTGCAACTCGCCGCTGCGCACGGCCTCGAGGGCCGGCTGCGCCAACGGCTGCATGCGCACGAACCACTGCTTCGACTGGTACGGCTCGATGACCGTCTTGCAACGCTCGCAGCGTCGCACCGGCACGCGGTACGGCTCGGTCTTCACCAGCAAGCCGGCGGCGTCGAGGTCGGTGACCAGTCGCTTGCGCGCCTCGAAGCGGTCGAGGCCGGCGTAAGCGCCGCCAGCGTCGTTGACGACGCCGCTCGGGTCCATGATCACGATCGAGGCGAGGCCGTGGCGCTGCCCCATCTCGAAGTCGTTGGCGTCGTGCGCCGGGGTCACCTTGACCGCGCCGGTGCCGAAGGCCGGGTCGACGTGGGCGTCCGGAATGACCGGGATGCGGCGTTCGACGAGGGGCAGGATGACGTCCTTGCCGAGCAGATCGGCGTAGCGCGGATCGTCCGGATGCACCGCGATGCCGGTGTCGCCGAGCATCGTTTCGGGGCGGGTGGTGGCGACGACGACGCCCGGGCCGCCATCGGCGGCGGGGTAGCGGATGTGCCAGAGGCTCCCGTCTTCGCCGCCTTCGGTGGTGATGGCTTCTTCGTCGGAGAGGGCGGTGAGGCAGCGGACGCACCAGTGAATGATGCGATTGCCGCGGTAGATCAGGCCTTTTTCGTGCAGGCGGACGAAGACCTCGCGCACGGCGTGCGACAGGCCGGGGTCCATGGTGAAGCGCTCGCGGCGCCAGTCGCAGGAAGAGCCGAGCTTACGCAGCTGCAGCAGGATGGTGCTGCCGTACTTTTCTTTCCAGGCCCAGACACGTTCGATGAAGGCTTCGCGGCCGAGTTCGTGGCGGTTGGTGCCTTCCTTGGCGAGCTGCTTCTCGACGACGTTCTGCGTGGCGATGCCGGCGTGGTCGGTGCCGGGCATCCACAGGGTCACGTGGCCGTCCATGCGCTTGAAGCGCACGAGGACGTCCTGGATGGAGTTGTTGAGGACGTGGCCCATGGTGAGCACGCCGGTGACGTTGGGCGGCGGGATGACGACGCAGAAGCGGGGCCCGGGGGCGGACTCGTCGGCGACGAAGTAGCCGTTTTGCTCCCAGAAGGCGTACCACTTGTCTTCTACGGCGGAGGGGTCGTAGGTTTTGTCGAGCTCGGACATAGGCCGGGGGTCGGCCTATCGGAATCCGACAAGTCTGACAAGTCCGACAAGTCTGACAGGTCGGACGTGTCTGACAGGTCCGACAGGTCGGACAAGTCCGACAGGTCAGACATTGAAGAGGAAGTGCAGGATGTCGCCGTCTTGGACGACGTAGTCCTTGCCTTCGGAGCGCAGGCGGCCGGCGGCCTTGATGGCGGCCTCGCTGCCGTACTTCTCCAAATCCTCGAGGGTGTAGGTATTGGCGCGGATGAAACCGCGTTCGAAATCCGAGTGAATGACGCCGGCGGCCTGCGGCGCGGTGTCGCCGACGTGGATCGTCCAGGCGCGGATCTCCTTCTCGCCGGCGGTGAAGTACGACTGCAGGCCGAGCAGGGCGTATCCCTCGCGTAGCAGTCGATCGAGGGCGGGCTCGTGTAAGCCGTAGGCCTGCAGCAGTTCCTGCCGTTCGTCGGGTTCGAGACCGGCCAGTTCCTCCTCGATCTTGGCGCAGAGGACGACGGCGCGGGCATTTTCCTGGCGGGCGCGCTCGGCGACGCGGGCCGACAATTCGTTGCCGTCGGGCAAATCAGCCTCGCCGACGTTGCAAGCGTAGAGCACCGGCTTGGCGGTGAGCAGGAAATAGTCGCGAGCGATACGGCGTTCCTCGTCGGTCATCGGCAGTGAGCGCGCCATGCGGCCGGCGGCGAGGTGGGCGTGCAGCTTCTCGGCGATCGCCTGTTCGGCGCGCGCTTCCTTGTTGCCGCTCTTGGCCGCGCTCTGCGCCTTCTTGAGGCGACGGTCGACGGTCTCCAGGTCGGCGATCGCCAGTTCGAGTTCGATCGTCTCGATGTCGCGGATGGGATCGACGCTGCCGTCGACGTGGGTGACGTTTTCGTCCTCGAAGCAACGCACCGCCATCAGGATGGCGTCGGTCTCGCGGATGTTGGCGAGGAACTTGTTGCCCAGACCTTCGCCCTGCGAGGCGCCGCGCACCAGACCGGCGATGTCGACGATCTTGATCGCCGTCGGGATCACCTGCTGCGTCGGGATGTGCTTCTGAATGCGCTGCAGGCGCGGGTCGGGCACGGCGACGAGGCCGATGTTCGGCTCGATGGTGCAAAAGGGGTAGTTGGCGCTGACCGCGCCGCCCTCGTTGAGGGCATTGAAGATGGTGGACTTGCCGACGTTCGGCAGCCCGACGATTCCGATACTGAGACCCATGCTGTCCGGATGCTCCTGAAGCGAGGTGACGTCGAGCGCTACGCGACTTCGGCGGCGGAAGCAAGAAGTCGAATGGTGCGATGCGGCGAGCCGGCCGGCCGGGACACTCCCGGAAAAAAATTCATTGACCGCCAACACAGGCTTGGATTAGTCCACCCCTGCACTGACATTCGAACGTTTCATCCAGGTGGCTCCGGCCATGAGGGGGGGATTTCCATGCTGATACGGCTCATCGCGGTCGCGTGCTTGCTGGGGTTGTCGCTGCCGTCGTCCCTCGCGGCACTAACCAAAGCCGAGATCGGCTGCCGCAAGGCTCTCGGCACCGCCGTCGCCAAACTCAGCACCGTCATCGCCACCGAGCAGGCCAAGTGCCACGATTCCCGCATGACGGCGGACGCCGACGTGCCGCCGTCGGTCGATTGCAACGACCTCGCCGACCTCGGCGAACAGTCGGCCGCCAAGATCGCCAAGGCGGCGAGCAAGCTCGCCGCTGGCGCCGCCAAGAAGTGCACCGACACCGGCGTCGATCCCGCCTCGATCGGCTTCCTCGGTTGTGTCGCCCCCTGCGAGGACCAAACGCTGGCGGACTTCGACGACGTCGCCGCCTGCCTCACCTGCCGCGCCAAATCCGTCGTCGGCACCGCCGTCGAGGAAATCTACGGCACCGCGCCGCCAGTCATTCCCCAGGTCGAAATCTCCCTCAAATGCCAGAAGGGCATCCGCAAGGCGCTGCTGACCTTGACGAAAGTGCGCTTCAAGGAGCAACGGGCCTGCCAATCCAAAGATGACAAAGGTAGCTTCCCGGCACCCGGACCCGACTGCCGCACCGCCGACATCAAGGGCAAGATCGAAGACACCCAGACCGACGTCAACGCCGACATCGCCGCGGCGTGCAATTTCGTCACGCTCATCAACCTGACCACCTGTGACGAAGCTACCGACGTGCCGAGCGTGCGATCGTGCGTCGCAAACCTGGCGACGACGACGGCCAACGACCTCTTCGACGCGGTGTACGCACCGCCGGTGCCACCGACCCCGACGCCGACCGTCACCCAGACAGGAACTCCCACAGCCACCGCCACCTGGACCGGTACGTTCACCCGCACCTCGACCCCGACCCGCACCCCGACTCTCACCCGTACCCCAACCGAAACACCGACCGACACCCCGACCCGCACCCCCTCGAATACACCGACGCTGACGCCGACCATCAGCCCGACGCTGACGCCGTCCCTGACACCGACCCGCACCCCGACGGTGACCCGCACCTTCACCCCGACGCAGACGCCGACGGTTACCCCAACCCCGACCGACACCGCGACGCCGACGCTCACCCCGACGGGCACCCTCGACGCCACCAACACCCCCACCGAAACGCCCACGGCCATGCCCACGGCCACCGCTACCGAGACACCCACCGAGACCCCGACGAGCACACCGACACAGACGCCGACCGACACCCCGACGCCAACCGAAACCGCGACGCACACGCCGACCGCGACACCGACCAACACTCCCACGGCAACCGCAACCCGCACACCCACGGCCACGCCGACGGACACTCCAACGCCGACCGTGACCCCGACGCCGAGCGCCACTTCCACCGCCACCGCCACCGCGACGCCGACCCCCCTCGGCAATCGCTCGTTCTCGGTCCGCAACGGCGACAGCTGTAGCTCCATCGGCGCCTGCCCCGCAGGCTGCGGCACCACGGCACAGAAGACGTGCTTCTTCCTCAGTCCGCCGAGTTCGGGCCAGTGCTGTGGCACCGACAACGACAGCTGGGCTGCCAGTTCCACTTCGGGCGGCATTCTCACCCTCACCGCCGGCTCACCCGGCGCGGACGGTCGCGCCCAGCTCAATCTCGCGGCCCCGGTCATCATCGGCGACAAGAAAGCCACCTCCTTCGCGACCGGCTGGGCTTGCTGGCGCCTGCGCCAAGACCCCGCCTACACCAGTGTCACGGACAGCTTCGTCGACTGCGACGGCGGCACCCGCACCAACGTCACCTACTCGATCGACAGCAACGGTAGCGCCGCACCTGGGCCCGCCGTGCTGACCATCGACACATCGCTGGACGGTGCCGCCCCCGCCGGTGCGGCCGTCATCCGCATCCTCATGCAGAGCGGCGAGACGGGCTCCGACAGCTCCAACTGCGACACCGTCAATTGGGCCGCCATCCCCGACCAGGCCATCGCCATCGCCACCGGCACGGTCACTGCCATCATCACCGAGATGCGTCAGGGCGGCACCGGCACCGCCAGTCGCGACGGCGCTCCGATCCCCTGTTCGACCTGGTCGAACGGCACCACGGGCAGCCTCGCCTTCCCGCTCTACGGTTTCGACCAGTCGATCCCGCTCAGCGGCACGCAGGACAAGGCCAACGTCGTGCGACTCCAAGATTAGTCCGACAGGTCCGACAGGTCGGACCTGTCGGACTTGTCGGACTTCCTCTAGAGTGCCGGCGTGATCGTTCACTCGCTGCACTACTCGCCGGTCGAATGGGTCGCCGACCGGCTCGCGGCGCGCCGGCACGAGGGCCCGGATCGCGCCCTCGTGCTCTGCCCCAACCGACGCCTGGCACACGCCGTCCGCCGCGCCGTCGCCGTCGACCGACGCCGTCCCGAATCGCTCGCCGGCGTCACCTTCCTGCGACCCGCCGAAGCCGCCCACGAGATCCTCGCGCGTTCCGGCGCACCGCGCCGCGCCGGCTGGGAAGCCGCCCGCCAAGGCCGCCTGCTACACCTGCTCGTCTCGGGGGCCGTCGATCACGCCTTGCACTACTTCCGCCCCGATCGCCTGCGCGGCGGCCAGGGCTATACCGACGCCGTCGCCACCGCCATCGCCGACCTCGAGGCTGCCGGCCTCGACCCGCACACTCTTTCCTCCTGCGCTCGCAGCCTCGACGGCGACCCGCGTTCGGCCGATCGGCTCACCGACCTCGCCATCCTGTGGCGCCTCGCCGACGAAGCCCAAGGCGATCGCCGCAGCGAGGCCCAACTGCTGCGCGAAGCCACCGCCACATTGCGTCAGTCCGCGAGCCGGAGCAGCACGCCCTCCCGGCGCACATCGACCGCCCGGCGCGGACAGCTCACCTTCGACGAACTCCTGGCGCAGCCGACTTCCGCAACCCGCCACGCCGCGCATCCCTGGCTCGCCCGCTTCGAGCCGGTCATCGCCATCCTCGAACGCTCCCCCGACGGCGTCTTGCTGCCCTTCCTCGAAGCCTGCGGCAACGTCGAGCTCGTGCTGCAGGACGCCCGCCCGCTGCGCACCGGCACCCAACGCTGGCGCGAACGGCTCACCCTCGGTGCGCCGGTGCCGGTGTGCGAAACCGAAACCAGCGAGCTCGCCCTGGTGCGCCGCTACCTCTTCGAGATCCCGGAAAACCTCACCGACCCGGACCGCACCCGCTCGCAGGGTCCCGACGGCAGCGTCGACCTCGAAGAACACGCCGGCGTCGACGAAGAGATCGAGGCCTCGGCCATCTGGGTCGCCGAACAAATCGCCGCCGACATCGCCCTCGAGGACATCGCCCTCCTCGTACCCGAGCGCGGCCCCTATGCCGCGCTGCTCGCTGATCGCCTGGCGCGCCTGACGCACGGCGACGCCGGCGACGTCGCCGTCTACATCGCCGGCGGCCTGCCGCTCGCCGAGTGCGCCGCCGGCAAACGCCTGTTGGCGCTGCTCGCCACGGTGCGTGGCGGGCTCGAACTGGAAGCGATGCTGCGGCTGCTGCCGATGTTGCGACGCCGCGGCCAAGCCGTCGGCGAAACCGCTTCGCGCCTGTCTCCCAGTCGCGGACGCACGGCCATCTACGACGCCGGCATCCACGGGGGCGGCAGCGGCAACCGCGACGGCATCGCCGCCTGGCGCGATCGCCTGCGACGTCATGCCGATCGCCTCGGCCGGCTCGTCGACGCGGCCGAAACGCAGCCGCCGGCGGATCACCAACGCAACGAGGCCCGCCGCTGGCTGCGCGACGTCGCCCCACTGATCCCCGCCGTTGAACGTCTCGTCGACCTCGCCTTGCACATCCACGAAGGCACCCCGTTCCACGCAGCCTGGCCCGTGCTCGCCGAACTCTGCGCCTCCCACCTGACGCTGCCGCCGGATCCGCCGAACCTCGCGGCACGCCTCACCGAAATCGTCGAACCATGGCTGACGCCGGAACTCTTGGGCGACCTACCCTGCGGCCTCGGCCTCGCATGGATCGCCGACCGCCTGCAGCGCGAGCGAGTCGCCGTCGGTCGCTTCGGCGAGCCGCGCGTGTTCATCGGCACCCCGGCCCAAGCGGCGGGCCTGTCCTTCGAAGCCACCCGCATCCTCGGCCTCAGCGAAGGCGGCCTGCCGCGCACGCCGCACGACGATCCGATCGTGCCCGACGAGCTGCGCGCCCGCCTCGCCGCCGCACTGCAGCCAACCCATCCCGACATCGTCTTGCCTGGCTTGGCGGATCACGTGCTCGACGACCTGCACGCCGTGTTCCGCTGCGTCAGCGGCACCGGACGGCGGCTCGCCTTGTCCGTGCCGCGGCAATGGATCGACCGCAGCGAACGCGAAATCTCCGGCATCGTCCTCGAAGTCGCCACCGCGCTGGCTCGCCCCGGCGTCGGCGTCGAGGGCGACGTGCCGACCGCGGGGCGATTACGCGCCGCTTACTTCACCGGCGGCAACGCGGCGCGGGCTGAGGCGCTACGCGCTTGGCCGATGTCACCGCGCGCTGCATTGGCACGGGTTGCCGGACACGCGCCGCGTCTCGGCGGCTATCTGCCCGAAGCGTGGTTGGGCGACGACGTCCTGTCGCTGCGGCGCATGCGCCAGCTCGCCGAGGCGACCGCCGGCGCCGCCTTCGCCCCGATCGACGGCGCCCTCGGCGCGGTCTGGCAGGATCACGCGCGGCTCGGCTCGGAGCACAAGCCAATGAGCGCTTCGTCGCTGCAGCTACTGCTCGGCTGCCCGCACCGCTTCCTGCTCGAACGGGTACTGCACCTGAAAGAGCCGACGCCGCGGCTCAACCACGACAGCCTCGACCCGATCACCTACGGCAACCTCTTCCACCGGATCGCCGAAACCTTCCTGCAACGCCACGGGCGCGCCGTCTGCTCCCGCGAGGCGTCGCTGGAACATTGGCAGGCACGTGCCGGCGAGATCGTCGACCTCGAGTTCGATCGTGTACTCGACACCTACCCGTTGCGCGGTGCCGATGCCGCGGCACGCGAACACCGCCGCTTGCGCGAGCAAATCGACTGCCTCGTGCGGGACGAATGGCATCGCCCGCGCCGCACCTTCGTCGCCAGCGAACACACTTTCGGTCGCCCGCACCCCGTCGCTCTCGCCTGCGACGAACACAGCCTCCACGTGCACGGCACCATCGATCGCATCGACCTCATCGGCGCCGACCAATTGTCGCTGCGCGACCTCAAGACCGGCCGCGTACGCGACCTCGGCGAGGAGGACATCAACCTGCGGCGCGACCTGCAGCTCGGCCTCTACACCCTGGTTCTCGAAGCGCAGGCCGCGGCCGACGGCGAAGCGGCGCGTGTCGTCGAGGCGAGCTACGTCCATCCGAGTCCGGCCCAGGAGCCGGAGCGCGCCTTCCGCGCTGCCCTGCTCGACGGCCTGCGCCGGCGCACCACCAAGTGGTTGGCCCTCGCCGCCGGCATGCTCGCCGCCGGCAGCTTCGTGCGCACCCCCAACGAGGACGACTGTCGTCTCTGTCCGTTCCTACCGGCCTGCGGCAACGGCGCCCGCGAGCGCAGCGCCCGCAAGCTCGTGCGCCTGCCGCAAACCGACCTGCTCGCGGCGTTCGCCGGGCTCGAACGCAGCGCCGGCGCGGAGGGCGAATGACCGAGCGCCGCCCGCCCGCCGACCAGCCGGCGCGCCAACGCATCGTCCACGAGCGGCAGCGCAACGTCGTCGTCATCGCCGGCGCCGGCACCGGCAAGACCAAGACGATCATCGACCGCGCCGTCGAACTGCTGGCGCCGAGCGCCCCCGACGCCGTGCCCGTGCCGATCCAACGCATGGCGGCGATCACCTTCACTCGCCGCGCCGCCGGCGAACTCCGCTTCCGCCTGCGCGAACGCCTGCTGCGCGAACTCGAACACGCCGCCCGCTCCGATGCCGCCCGCTCGCGCCAACTGCGCGACGCCCTCGGCACCGTCGACGCCGCCTTCATCGGTACCATCCACGGCTTCGCCGACCGCCTGCTGCGACTCCGCCCCGTCGAGGCCGACCTCAGCCCCTCCTACACCCTCGTCGAAGAGAACGGCGAGTTGGTGCGTGAAACTCTGTTGCGACTCCAACGCGCCGCCGAACTCGGCACGCTACGCCAAGAACTCGACCGCCACGGTCAGGATCTCTCCGAGGCCCTCGTCGACGAAGCCGCCGCGACCCTGCGGCTGGCGGCACAAGCGGGTGTGCCGATCGAGAAGGGACAAGGCTATGCGGCCGCGGCGTCCGTCGAGGAGATGCTGGCGCACATGATCGAAACGCGCGACGTCGACCTCGAAGCACCGCGCCTGCCCGACCCCGGCCTCGATGCGGCGTACGCCGCCGCCGGCGAGTTCTCCGACATGGTCGCCAAGATCCGCGGCGGCTCCGTCGGCGCCGCCCGTCTGCGCCGTGTCGCCCGCGCCCTCGATCGCTTGCCGCTCGCCACCGACCCGGCCGCCGCCATCCGCGTCGTCAACGACGCCTTGCGCGGTCGCCAGCTCTACCTCGGCCGCGACTTCCAGAACGACAGCTTGGCGTGGGGCATCTACAAGACGATTCATCCGGAGAAGCCGCAAGGCGCGCGCATCTTCGAGCGACTCCAAGGCCCGCACCGCTGGCTGGCGACCCGCCTCGTGCGCCTCGCCCCCGTCGCCTGCGCCATGTACGCCCGGGTCAAGGCGGAGCACGAAGTCGTCGACTACCTCGACCTGCTCATCAAGCTGCGCGATCTGCTGCGGCACGACGCCGCCGCGCGCCGCTTCTACCAAAGCCTCTTCGACCACCTCTTCGTCGACGAGTTCCAAGACACCGACCCGCTGCAATGCGAGATCGTCTTCTACCTGTGCGGCGACGACCACGCCGTCGGCGGCGACGTCGGCTGGGACGAGTTGCCGATCACCCCGGGCAAACTGACCATCGTCGGCGACCCGAAGCAGTCGATCTACCGCTTCCGCCGCGCCGACATCGCCATGTACGGCCGCGCCGTCGAACGGCTACAGCAACAAGGTGCGACGCGGGAACGGCTCGGCACCAACTTCCGCAGCACCGCCCAACTGCTCCACTTCTTCAACGAACAGCTCGGCCGCCTGCTCGGGCGCGACACCCGCTCCTTCGACCCCGCCACCGGCCGCGCCTCCTACGAGGATCTCGCGCCGGCGCAGCCTGGCCCGCCGGATCTGCACCCCGTGCACGTGCTGCCCTACGCCGACGACGCCGACTCCGGCCTGCTCGCCGGGCCCGGACGCGCCGTCGAGGCACGCATGCTGGCGCGCTACATCCGTTGGCTGCTCGCCAGCGACCAGCGCGTGCGCGATCTCGACAGCGGCGAAGAACGCCCCATCCGGCCGGGCGACATCGCCGTGCTCGCTTGCGTCACCACCAACTTGTCGCTGCTGCTGCGCGAACTCGATCGCCTCGACGTCACCTATACCGCGCGCGGCGGCTCGCTGTTCGTCAGCCACCCGGTCGTGCGGCAGTTCCTGCTCGCCCTGCGCGCCCTCGCCGATCGCGACGACGGCGTCGCCGAAGCCGCCCTGCTGCAGCCGCCCTTCTTCGCCTTGGACTGGGACGACCACGTCGCCGCCCTGGTTCACAAGAAAGAACCGGACGAGCGCCGGCTGCGAGTCGAGGCGGCACGCGACCTCATCACCCAACTGCGCCGCCGGCGTCACGCACGATCGCCGGGAGCCACGGCGCGTGATGTGATCGAGTGCACCGGGCTCGGCCGCACCGTGGCGGCGACGCGTAACGGCGAGCAGACGCTGCTCGCCCTGTACGAGATCGCCCACGAGGCGGATCGCCGCGCCAGCCTCGGCCACCTCGACTTCGACGCCACCAGCGAGTTCTTCCGCGAATGGGCCGCGGCGCCGGTCTACCTCGAAACGCCCGAGCCCATCGGCAGCGATGCCGTGCGCGTCGCCACCATGCACGGCGCCAAGGGGCTGGAGTTTCCGGTCGTCATCTTGTGGGACGGCTTCCAGACCCTCGACACGCGCGCCTCCAATACCTGGCACGTCGAACGCGACGGCCGCGGCTGGGCTCTCGGCCTGGGCCCGATCGCCGTCGAGCATCCGGCCCCTGGGTTACTCGAACGCGAGCGCCGATTCGGCACCGAGGAGAGGCGCCGCATGTATTACGTCGCCGCAACCCGCGCGCGCGATCTGCTCGTCGTGCCGCTGCCGACGACCAAGGGGCGCTTGGAGTATGCCAACGCCAGCCTCGTCGCCGCCGTCGACATGAGCCGCGTGCGGCTGTTCGACACCTTCCGCCCCGGCCAGCCGCCGGCTTGGGCTCGCCTCGCCAGCGAACCGCGCGCCGCCGATTGGGTCAGCGACGCCGCCCTAGACGCGCAGGCCCAACAACGGGTCGAAGACTTCCACGCCCGCGTCCAACGCGCCCGTGCACCCGTCGCCGTACCGGTGGCGGTGACCGGCTTGGCGCATGCCGGAGAAGAGGACGCGCCGCAGGACGAGCGCCGGCGCAAGGCGGCGACGGCGCGCTTCGGCACCGAGTTCGGCCTCGTCGTGCACCGCGCGCTGGAGTTATTGCTGGAAGAGACGGGCACCACGGCGCCGGAAGCGGTGGCGATCGCCGGGCAGGAGATCGGCTACGCCGAACAGCGCGACGACGCCATCGCCGACGTCCAGCGGGCCGTCGACGGCCTGCGGCAAGCCGGCTTACTCGCGGCCGAGGTCGAGCGCTTCAGCGAGTTCCCCGTCGTGCGCACCGACGCCGGACAGCTGCTCAGCGGCTACATCGACTTGTTGTGCATCCACGACGACTGGCTCGCGGTCGTCGACTTCAAGACCGACACGCCGATCGATGGGCCGCTGGCGGAGAGCCATCCCGCCTACGCCCGCCAACTCGAGCTCTACGGCGAGATGCTACGTGCTGCCGGCCTACTCGGCCGCCGGACGTTACGCTTGGGGGTGCTGTTCAGCAGCAGCGGCGCCTTGCGTTGGCATGAGCCGACGGCGCCACGCGATAAGCGCCGCCGTCAACGCCAACCATAGGGCCCCCGTGCGGTCGCCGGAGGGCGTTACCGCGCAACTGCTCACCGCGCCCTCCGGCACGCCGACCGGCGGCACGCCGTTGGCGTAGAGGAAGCGCAACCCGTCGATGTCGTCTTGCTGCAAGCGATCGAGGTTGCTGACGCGCCGGTTCATGATCGCCGTACGGAACTCGCCGTTGTCGTCGGGATGCACCAAGCCGAGCACGTGCCCCAGCTCGTGCAGTGCGACGCGGCGCAGGTCGACGACGCCGTCGCCGCGCAGAAAGCCGTCGTAGGCGTTCCAGCGAACGTTGGCATTGAAGAACACCGGCGCGTTGACCATGCGCGAGTTGGTGCTCGTCGGGACGAAACAGTTGGTCGTCTGCGCGATGATGTCGCCGAAGCCGTCGCCGCAGATGGTGTCGGCGAAGAAGATCGGGTTGTCGCCCTCCGGGCCGGTGTCGGTGCAGGCATGGCCGGCGCCCTGCCGGCCGCACGGATCGCGAAAGACACCGCCGACGAAGGCGTCGTAGCGAAAGCCGCCGGCGACGTTGGTCCAGTCGTTGGCGGCGCCGACGAGGTTTTCGTCCCAGGAGAACGTGCCGTTGAACAATTGCCGGCCGGCCGAACCGAGGAAGGAATTGATGCGGGCGTAGCCGACCGTCCACCGCGAGCAAAAGATGGGGTCGAGCGGGTCACCCCCGTCGGGGCTGAGACAGACGAAGGCGGCAGCCGGCGACGTGGGCACGGCCCAGGCGAGCAAGGCGGCGAGCCACAGAACGGAGAGCCGCACGCGACGGCGCTGCGATGAGGTGGAATGCATGGGGAGATGGCCTTCGGTCACTTGGAGGGGAACTGCAACTCGTCGCGGATGAGCGCCGTGAACTCGTCGAGCGTCAGCGCGCGCGCGCCGCCGCCGCCGTCGCCGCGGGCGGTTTCGAGGCTTCCGTCGGCGAGGCCCGTGAGCACGCTGCCGTCGTGGTTGACGACGACCTTGGCACCACGCGCCGGGTCGTCGACGACGCGGAACCTCCCCTGCCACACCCCGACGAGCGGGCAATAATCGCGGCCGTTGCCGCGGACGAACAGCACGGCCTGCTCGCCGACGGCGAAGCTCGGCATGTCGGGCACTTGCACGAACGTACCGTCGCGCGTGCGGCCGCCGGAAAGTTGCAGCACGAACGGCTCAGTCGGTTTCCCTTTGAGTACCGTGATGTCGGTGAAGGAAACGTAGGTGAGCGGCCCGCCGCGGGCGTTCTCGCCGGGTTCGACGCGGCTGACGGTGCCGACGACGATTTCCTCGGACAGGGCGACGAGTTCGGCGAACGGCCGCTCGACGACGCTGAGTGCGGCGGCGGGAGTGGCGGCGAGACAGAGGCCGAGAGCGGCCATGGCGTACCGGCGAACCGAGATCATGGGCGCACGCTAACAGACGCCGCCGGCCCTCGCCATCGCAACTTGGCTCAGAAGGTCCACTCCATTTGGCCGGTGTAGATGACGTCGGCGCGCAGGCCGTCGCGGTTCAGCGGCAGTTGGCTCGATAGTCTGGGTTCAGCCCCAGCACGGCAACGCAGGACGGGCTGCTCCTCGAAAGAGCGGGGGGCAAAGTCGAATCGAGCCCGTCGGCTGGCGGAATTAGCGGTCCCCGTGATCCCCGGGATTCGGCGCAAAGGCATTCCTTCGAACTGAGCTTGACCTAGAAGAGGACTCGCTTGAGCGCCAAGTTGGTTTGTGGATAGTACTGAGCGCAAGATACACAACTCGATTCGTTCACCATGAAGAGCAAAAAGAGCCCTCAAAATCGGTATGGGCGAAAACCCAGCCGAGGTCGCCAGATCCGAAAGTCTAACCCGGGAGGCAAGGCTGGTGAACTGGAAGTTCGGGAAGACACCCCGGATTTCGGTGGAATCTCCTTGCGTTCGATCGAACTTTTCGCTGGCGCCGGTGGCCTTGCGATAGCCGCATCGAACGCAGGATTTAGCCACGATGCGGTGCTGGAGTTAAACCACGACGCATGTGAAACGATTCGGCTTAATCAGCGCCAAGGCTTCGACCAGGCTCGCCACTGGCCTTTGATCGAGGGAGACGTTCACCATCAAGATTTCAGCTCGTGGCAAGATCGAGTGGATCTGGTTTCAGGTGGCCCACCTTGCCAACCCTTTTCTATCGGGGGCAAGCACCGGGCGATGGCCGACCGGCGAAACCTATTTCCTGAAGCAACGAGAGTAGTACGGGAGACCCGACCCAGAGTTTTCGTCTTCGAGAATGTGAAGGGACTGACGCGCCAGTCATTCGCAAAGTATTTTGGGTACATTTTACTGCAACTAACGTACCCCGATTTTGTTCGACGCCCCTCAGAGGATTGGACAGAACACCTGTCTCGCCTAGAGCGAATTCGCAACCAGGGTGCGAAACCTGACCTGAAATACCGCGTGGAATGGCGACTATTGAACGCTGCTGACTACGGCGTCCCACAGAAACGAGAGCGCGTTTTCTTCGTCGGCTTTCGCTCTGACATCTCTACTCAGTGGTCCTTCCCTGTTCCAACGCATTCGAAGCAGGCCTTGCTTGATTCCCAGTGGGCTAGCGGAGACTACTGGGAACGTCACCGGGTTGCGAAGCGGTTGCGCCCACCGGCACCAGACAACTTTAGGTCCAACCGAGATCTGGAGCTCGACTTCTACGGTACCCAAAGCCGGCTACCTTGGCGGACGGTTCGTGACGCCACGGCAGACCTCGGCGAGCCAGCGCGCTCGAAAACTGGCGAACGGTTCGCCAACCATATCCTCCAACCCGGAGCAAAAGCGTATCCCGGACACACCGGCAGCCCCCTCGACGAACCCGCGAAAACCCTGAAAGCAGGGGACCATGGAGTACCCGGCGGGGAGAACATGGTTCGCTCCCCGAGCGGCGAGGTACGGTACTTTACCGTACGAGAGTCCTGTCGAATCCAAACCTTCCCAGATTCCTATATTTTCGAAGGAAGTTGGACTGAGAACATGCGCCAACTTGGCAATGCAGTACCCGTGGCACTAGGAGAAGTAGTTCTGAAGAGTGTACGGTCCGCGATAGGGAGGCATGACGCAGCAATCAATCCCAGGACTCGCTAATGGCCAACGAACTCACGCCCGCCGAGATCCTTGTCCGAGTCATCGAGCTTGCCAAATCCCTCCCGTCGGATCCCTCCAACTACGGAGAACTTTCCTCAAGGAAGCGTCGAGAGATGCGAACGGCTCTTGAGGAAGCCGTAACGAACCTCGGCAAGGTCACCGAGACCCTCGATTCCGTGCGCCAGCCCAGACTCGTCTTCGACCCCACCAATCCAGCGACCATCGCCAAACTCGTCGCTGACACCCTGTTGCTTCAAGACCGGCAACCTCTCTCACAAGCCGTCGAACAGCCATTCTATGGAGCGGGTGTCTACGCGATCTACTATCGAGGAAAGTTTCCCGCCTATCGGCCTATCCGCAATCTCGACCATCCGATCTACGTCGGCAAAGCAGATCCCGCCGAGATTCACGCAGCGACGGCCATGGACCAAGGCACTCGCCTACATGTTCGCCTGAAGGACCACGAAAGGTCGATTTCGAGGGCAGAGAATCTCGACCTACTTGACTTCGAATGTCGCTACTTGGTCGTTCGTAGCGCATGGATCGAAACCGCCGAGGATCTCCTCATCAGCTGGTTCCATCCAGTATGGAACAACGAAACGAAGGTATGTTACGGGTTCGGCAAGCATGGCGACAGCGCGGAGACTCGCAAGAACGAGCGTTCGCCCTGGGACACGCTTCACCCCGGCCGAGCATGGGCGACCTCGAACTTAAACACACCCAACAAGCGTAAGGCAGAAGAGATCTCGCGAAACATCGCACGCCACTTCGCGACATATCCACCAAGAAGACACTCGTAATGGATACACTCACGGAGGCGCAACGCTCCGAGCGCATGTCTAGAGTTCGAAATAGCGGCAACGCCTCAACCGAGCTGCGCCTTGTCCAACTCTTTCGCAGGCACGGAGTGATCGGCTGGCGACGCAAGTTCGACTTGTTCGGGAAGCCTGATTTCGTGTTCCGATCGAAACGAATTGCAGTATTTGTCGATGGATGTTTTTGGCATGGATGCCCGAAGCACCGTCGAATTCCGAAGTCGCGACGAACCTTCTGGGAAGCAAAGCTAGAAAGGAATCGTCAACGAGACGAAGAAGTAAATCATACGCTACGCGCCAAGGGATGGAACGTTCTTCGACTGTGGGAGTGCGAACTATCGTCGCCCCTCCTGCCCAATCGAATTGAAAAGCTGCTACATGCCTAAGGCGACGCAGCGCGTGGCACACATCGCAAGTTATCCTTGTGCCGCTGGATAGAGGTAACACACTCAGCCACTAGATGAGTGCGCCCGTCCAAGGGAAAGTCGCCAAGCAAAAGTGGACCCCCGGCAGATTCCCTCGCAATCAACCGAACCGAAAGCACGGCAAAGTTTCCAACAGACGCCGCCGGCCCTCGCCATCGCAACTTGGCTCAGAAGGTCCACTCCATTTGGCCGGTGTAGATGACGTCGGCGCGCAGGCCGTCGCGGTTCAGCGGCAGTTGGAAATTGGCCGACAGCACCGCCGAGTGCAGGATGTTGACCTTGAACCCGACCGCCGCCTGCAGCACGTCGTCGTTGATGCCGTCGCGCTTGTCGTCGTGGAACCCGAGGAAGTCCGCCGCCAACATGAGCCGCTCGACGACCCGCACGTCGGTGCCGGCGATCCACAAGGCCTGGCCGACGTCGCGTCCGTCGCGCACGGCGTAGCCCGCGTTGAAGTGCGGCGAGAAGCGGGCGAAATCCTTCGACACGATCAACAGCGGCGTGAACGTCGGCCGGTAGAACCCGAGGTAGTCGTCGGCATTGCCCGTCGGCAGCGTGACCGTGCCCGACATCGCCAAGTCGGCCCAGGGCAGCGAAGCGAAGCGCCACTTGGCGCGCAAATAAACGTCACCGGTGCCGAAGGCATCGTCGTCGAACGAATCGCCGGCGCAGGCTCGCCCCCCGTCGGGACACGGATGGGTGAGGGCGAAGCGCGACTCGAACGACGGCGGACCATCGTTGTTGGGATCGTAGAGTCGCGCCTCGGCCTGCGCGCTCATGTCGATGTACGCCATCGACAAGGCGAAGCTGACGTCGATGCTCTCCGTCAGGCCGTAGGCAAACCCGAGCACGATCTGGTCGAGCGACATGTCGAAGTCGAGCTGCGTCACCAGTTGATCGTCGTCGAAGCGCAATGAGTCACATTGATTGGGATCACTCGGATCGTCGCACGGAAGGCTGGCGAGATAGGACGAAGAAAAGGCCGCTTGCGTCGAACCCAAGCGACGCAGGCCGGTGCCTTCGAGGCTGTCGAAGTCGATGTGGGTGAAGGCGAGGCTGAGGGCGCTGAACTTGTGGCCGAGCGTCTGCGCCGTATCGGCGAGGCCGGGTCCTTTGCGCAAGCGGTGGAAGGTGCCGACGTCGGGATCCCACGTGAAGCGGAAAGCGCCCGTGGCCGACGGCACCGGCGCGAGCGTGCGGAACGTCGCCAGCGCACCGGAGAGTTGGGCCAACTCGGGCGGCAGGGCCTCGCGTGGATCGCCGACGCCGCGCGGGCTGATCGAGGTCGCCAGCCCGTCCAGTAAACCGTCGACCTGGCTCTTCAGTGAGGTCGCTGGCGCTGGTTGCGCCAACGCGACGAACAGGGCCAGCACGGAGACTCGGAGGCAGGCAGAGGATGATCGTCCGGAAACGCAGCCGGCGACCGTGGCCGCCGCATCTCGGAACTTCCGCAACGAATGGGGCATGCGTACCATCAGGGGCTCCTAGTTCGACTCGATGCGGGCGATCTTCCAGGCCTCGGCGCGGCGCACGAGAATCATCCGCTGGCGCAGTTCGAGGCGCACCGGCTTGCCGCTCTCCCGGTCGACGAAACGCTCGACGCGGGTGAAGGCGACGGTGACCTCGTCCGCATGCGGCTCGATGGCGACGTCGGACAGTTCGAGGGTCAGGTCGCCGGCCTGGTCGAAATAGCGGCGCAAGGCCTGCTGCTGGCGTTCGCCGAAGACGTCCCACAGCTGGCGTATTTCCTGGATCTGCTTGTTCTCGTGGGCCTTGCGGTACTGTTCGAGCACGGCCCGGACGGCCTCGTCGACCGAGGGCGACTCGGAGGCGCGGGCGGTCTCTTGACCGTAGGCCGCGGCAACCAACGACCAGCCGCGTCCATCCGGCCACCAGCGCGACTGGGGTTCCGCCGGTGGCGTCGCCGGCGGTGCAGGCTCATCGAGGCCGATACCCTGGGATTCGAGCATCATGCGGTAGGCGCGCACCGTCGGCATGCGTTCGAGGACCTCCTGCACCAGCCGTCGCTCGAGGTCGGCGAAGTCGGTCCGTTTACCGCGCACGCCACGCGTGACTTCATCGGTATCGCTGGCGGTATCGACGACGCGGGCGTGCAAGTCGACGTAGTCTCCGTCGACGACGAAGGAACCGGTGACGAGCGTGCCGCAGCCGAGGCGGCGCGACTGCGAGCGCAGCGACTCGCCGCTTTCGCTGGCGGCCGGCAGCGGGCAGACGTTGACCACCGGCACACGGCCGAGTTCGAGGGCGAAGCGCTCTTGCAGAGAACGGCCCATCCAGGCGTTTTGCGCGTCGCCGACGTTGCGGTTGCGGAACGGGAAGATGACGACCGAGTTGGGATGACGCACGTCGGCGAAGACGAGGTCGCTACCGGCGATGAGATAATAGGGCGTCTGTTCGCCGCCGGTGAGGCGGGGCACCTCGGCACCGAGGTAGAGCACCAGTTCGGCGAGCGACAGCAGGCCGTCGGGACCGGTATCGGCACCGCCGCGCAAGGCGTTGAGCAAAGCATAGGTGAAGACGCCGTGACGCAGGCGCGAGAGTTCTTTCGACTTGTCGCCCGGACGCGTCGCGGCGAGCAGGAAGACGCCCTGGGCGCGCAAGCGGGTGGCGAAGTCGTCGGCCGCGACCATGGCGGTGCCGCCCAGGTCGACCGCGCCGGCGTGGCAGGTGTCGAGGACGACCACGACGTGGCGCACATGGCGTTGCAGGATGCGCACCATGTCGCTCAGTTCCTCGACCCGCAGGCCGGCGGTGAAGAAGTCGCTGCCGGTCGCGTCGTGCGGCAAGAAATAATAGGTGCCGGTGAGCAAATCGCGCACGCCGTGGCCGGCCATGAACAGCACGGCGACGTCGTCCGGTCCGGCGCGTTCGATGAACGAGCGGATCGCCGCCAGGATCGAGGCGCGCGTCACCTCGGCGTCGGCGAGGACGCGACTCTCGACCTTCCCGTAAATACGCCGTTCGGCCTGCTCGGCGAGGGCGGTGGCGACGGCGCGGGCGTCTTTTTCGGCGAAGGCGAGGTTCATGCTCGGGTCGCGGTACGAGCTGACGCCGACCGACAAGACCCAGAGGGTGGAGTTCGGCGCGGCGCGGGCGGGTCCGAGCATGAGGACGATCGACGCAAGGGTGAGCAGCGAAATCGCGACTCGACCGCTTACGCCGGCCCCAGGTGCCCCAATCCGCATGATGCAACGCCGCGCGGATTGTTTCCCAGGACTTGCGGCGCATGCAAGCCAGCGCTGCGAGGAGATGCGGCGGATCGGGGAATTGTTGCGGCACCGCGGCCCGGGCGCGTCGTGCGAGGCAGGGTCGGGGGCCCAAGCTGCCGGCTGGGGAGTTGTGCTTGGGACGGGGTTGGCTTAGTCGAGCGGCAGGCCAAAAGCGACGAGAGGGAAATCCATGAGTGTGACGGCGGACTTGCGCGGCAAGACGGTGGTGGTGACGGGCGCTTCGAGCGGCATTGGCCGGGCGATCGCCGAACGACTGGGCGCCAGCGGGGCGCACGTGTTTCTCGGCGGGCGGACGGCGGAGGCGATGGCCGAATCGAAGGCGAAGATCGAAGCCGCGGGCGGCAAGGCCGAGGGCGTGGTGCACGATGTGCGCAGCGTCGACGACGTGCGCGGCCTGGTCGACCGCGCCGTTGCCGTCACCGGGCGCCTCGACATCATGGTCAACAACGCCGGCGTCTCGTATCCAAGTGCGATCGCCGATGCCGACCCGGAGCATTGGCGCATCATGCTCGAAACCAACGTGCTGGCATTGCTGGTCGGCAGCCAGGCCGCGATCCGCGCCATGCGCGCCTGCGGCGCCGAAGGCCACATCGTCAACATCTCGTCGATCGCCGCGCACCGGCGCGACTCGGGCGTCTACGGCGCCACCAAGCACGCGGTGAACTGCATCAGCGCCACTTTGCGCGGCGAGTTGGAAAAGGACTCGATCCGCGTCGTCACCGTTCTTCCCGGCGCCGTCGCCACCAGCTTTGCCCGCAACTTCGACCCCAACCTGGTGCGCGCCTTGGTGTCGGCCACCGGCGTCGACGTCGACATCAAGGTCGGCGAACGGATCGCCGACGAGGTGCTCGACAAGCTGCAACCGCAGATGGAGCAGCTGTTGTGCACGCCCGAGGACGTCGCCGACGCGGTGTTGTACGCAGTCTCGCTGCCGAACCGCATGCACGTGGAAGAAATCGTCGTCCGCCCGGCCAAGGCCCTGTCGTTCTGAGGCGCAGCACGCATGGTCCTCGAAGTTGCCGTACTCGACGTCAAACCCGGGCTGACCGCCGACTTCGAGTCGGCATTCGCCCGGGCGCAGACGATCATCGCCGACATGCCCGGCTACCAGCGCCACGAACTGCGCCCCTGCGTCGAAAACCCCCAGCGCTATCTATTGCTGGTGTGGTGGGAGAGCCTGGAAGCGCACACCGTCGGCTTCCGCGGCTCACCGCAGTACCAAGAGTGGAAGGCGCTGCTGCACCACTTTTACGATCCGTTCCCGACGGTCGAGCACTACCGGCCATCGCTCGCCTGATCCGGCGAACCAACGGATCCTGCCGCGGCAGAATCCACTTGCCGGGCGGTCGCCGAGTCCCACTCGATCAGCGATCCGGATTGCGGAAGCGGACGAGATAGTTTTCCGTCAGAAACTTCGCCTCGTCGAGGCGCTCGAAGCCGGCGGCGGCGATCTCTTGCAGCACGATCTCTTTGCCGGCGCGCACGTGCGTCATCACCCAATCGGAACTCTTGCCGGGCAGCCGTTCGAAGTCCACGACCACCAACAGCCCTCCCGGCCGCAAGGCGCGACGTAGGCTGGCCAAGGTCTCCTGCGGATACTCGAAGTGATGGTAGGTGTCGCAGACGAAAACCACGTCGACGGCGGCAGGTGGCAGGTGGGTGTCCTTGTCGGTCCCGAGGATCGTCTCGACGTTCGTGTGCTTCTCCCGGCGTGCTCGTTCGCGAATCGTCGCGAGGAACGGCTCGGCGATGTCGACGGCGAGAACCTTGCCCTCCGGACCGACCGCGTCGGCGAACAGCATCGAGAACAACCCCGTCCCGGCGCCGACGTCCGCCACCGTCCACCCCGACTTGACGCCGACGGCGCCGACGATGGCCTCGCGGTGGAGAAAGACCTCGCGGCTTTCGGTCTCGAAGCGCTCGGCCCACGCGTCGACCTCCAATTCAGGGTTCTTGAAGTGATCGTTGATGCCCGGCTTGACGCTGACGTCTTGGGCCGAAGCCGTGGACACGAGCAGGAAGCCCAACAGTGAGGCAACGCGGAGCCAGCGTGGGCCGGAGTCGATGTACGTCATGTGGCGAGGCTAGCACGCGACCCGGTGGGCGTCGGTAGGCTGGCGGGAGACCCGCCGCCGCGGGCCGTCGCAGCAAGGTCCGATTGGTCCGAATTGTCGCTACGTCCCCGTCTTGCTATGCGCCGCACAGCCGATGCCTGCGCCTGTCGAAATTTCCGCCGTCGCCGGCGACGAACTCCGCGCCGTGCTCGCGGCATTGCTTCCCGTCGAGCCCGAGCTGCCGTACGCCAACTTCTTGCCCATTGCCGATCGGCCCGGCGCGGCCGTGCGTCTCCACGCAGGCCGCTGGCGCGCACCCGAACGGCGCATCGGTGCTTGGGTAGCGCGCGACGCCGGCGGCACGGCGCTCGCCGCCGTCTACGCCGACGACCGCCCCTTCGAAAGTGAGCATTTCGGCCTTCGTGCGGCACGCATCGAGCAGCCCATCGCCTGCACCGACCCGCAGCGGCGCGTCGACGCCTTGCTCGCCCTCTACCCTGCGGTCCTCGACGACCTTCGCCGAGGCGGCTACGAGCACGTCGCGGCGCGCGGCTCGACACGCGACCGCGCCACCGGTTGGGCCGCCCAGTCGGCCGGCTTCTTTCACGTCGACACCCAGGTTTCCTGGATGTGTCCGCTCACCGGCACGCAACACGACGAAGCCTTGCCGCCCGGCCTGCACGTCGAGGTGCACGAGCGCGACACCCTGCCGAGCGTCGACCCGGCCCGCTGGCGCGAACTCGCCGACTGGGCCGCCGAGGCCTTCGACCGCGGCCCCTACGTCTTCGACCTCTCTCTCCCCTACGACCGGGCGCGTGCCATCTATCGGGTCTGGACCGAGCGCATGATGGCCGGCGAGTGGGCCGATGCGGTAATTCTGGTCTTCCACGGCGATAAGGCCGTCGCCTTCATCTCGATGCTCGACATGCCCGACGTTTCCGAGGCGGCCGGGGTGCACGTCTGCGGCCGCGGCCTCGGCGCGACGCTACCGGGCTACCGCGGCCTGTTCACGGCGATCCAGAAGGAGATGATCGCCCGCCGACCACGCGGCGCGTCGTTCATGGAGAACGAGACACAAGTCGCGACCATCGGCAGCATCAACGTCTACGCCAAGCTGGGCTTCCGCTATCTGCGCTCGACCGCGACCTACCATCGCCGCCTGGGTAGCTAGATACCTTTGCTCGGGCAAAGTCGGTGGTGCTGAGTCAAGTCTGCGCGACGGCAGCCCGCAAGCGACCCAACGGGCAGCGGCCCGTAGAAAATACGCTGGGCGCAGCCCGCTAGCGGTCGTCAGATGCCTTCGAGCACGCCGGGCACGAACAGAGGCTGAACCTCGAAGGCCGCGGCATCCGCCTGCAACTCGGCATCGGTCGGCGGCGGCTGCATCGCGACGGCAGCCCGCAGGATCGGCGGCAAGCAGCGCGTGTCCATCGACGAATTGAGGAAGACCCCCGGAAAGCCGAAGACGAAGCGCACGGCTCGCGCGATCGCAGCCTCGTCGGTCAGCGGCTCGTACCAACTGAAACGCTTCTGCGTGTCGCCTTCTTGCCAACGACGCCGCGCGATCGCCTTGATGGTCTGCACCGCCACCCCTCGGTCGGCACACACCTGCAGGAGCGCCTCGAAGTCACGCCGGTAATCCGGTTGGCTCAGCATGGCGAAGTTGCACGGCAGCAGGACGCTGTCGAAAGGGAATCGGTCGAGGCTGCGACGGTGCATCGCCGCGACCCGCGTGCCGTGCCCGGTCACTCCGAGAAAACGCACGAGGCCCTGATCACGCGCTTCGACCAGAGCCCGCACGGCCCCGTCGGCGGCAAAGGCCTGCTCCCACTCCTGCTCATCGACGAGATTGTGCAGCTGGATCAGATCGAGCTGCGGCACGCGCAAGTTGGCCAGCGATTGGCGCAGGCTCGCCCAAGCCCCGGCGTAGTCGCGCGCTCCCGTCTTCGAGGCCAAGAAGAAGCGCGCACGGTGCCGCTCCATCCAAGGGCCGAGCCGCAGTTCCGACTCCCCATAGGAAGCCGCGGTATCGATGTGGTTGATGCCATGCTCGAGCAGCAGGGGCAGTAGCGCGTCCGCCTTTTCCTGGCGCAAACTGGCGAGCGCCGCGGCGCCGAAGATCACGCGCGAACTCTGGTGTCCGGTCGACCCGAAGGGCTGCGTGGCAATCATGCCGGCGAGCATCGCCGAAACGCCGCGCCAAACCAAATGGCGTGGGGTGGCGATCGACTTGCGCCGGGACCGCGCTTGCTCCACATTCCGCGCGTGGCTCGGCTCGAACTCTCCGGCAAACACCGCAAGCTCCTGAGGGGGCTCGCCCATGAACTCCAGCCCGTCGTCCTGGTCGGTGCCGGCGGCATTTCGGCCGGCGTCGTCGCCGCGGTCGACCGCGCCCTGCTCGACCACGAGTTGATCAAGGTCCGCATGCGCGAACCCGACGACAAGAAAGGCATGGCGGAGAGCCTGGCCGAAGCGACCGACGCGGCTCTCTGCGGCCTGGTCGGGCACACGCTGATCCTCTATCGGCCGCATCCGGAAAAACCGGTGATCCGCCTCGACGGTGGCGCCACGAGCGACGACGACGACGAGGACTGAGTCCATGGGTCGTGTCGCCACCGCCGGCGCCGGCTTTCTGCTGGCGGTGCTGTGGTTCGACCTGATGTTCGACATGCAGGTGTTGGGCGAGGGCCTGGGCCTGCTGAGCGACGCGACGCTGGCCTCGATGGCGGCGTATTACGCGCGGGTCACCACCGACAGTTGGCCGATGGGGGCGTTGCTCGTCGTGATGATGGCAGCCACCGTCGGTGCGACGCTGGTGCAGTGGCGCTCCGGGGAGTTGTCCCGCAATTGGGCGGTCGCCGCCTTGGCACTCTGCGTCCCGCCCATCCTGCTGGCCCTGACCCGCGTCCTCCCCAACGCCATGCGGCTGGCCACCCGCGCCGACTCCCTGGACGTGCAGAGCGAGTTGGCGCGAGCCATCTGCTACGACCACCTATTCTGCTTCGTTTCGCTCACCCTCTACCTGGGGCTGCAGTGGTGCGCGCCGCGCCCTTAGCGCGGGGGCGCTCGGGGCGACCGGCGGTGGCGGCACCATCGACGGCGGTTGGACCAACGGTGCGAGCGCGAGTTCGACGGCGCGGGTCAACTTGCCGTCATCGGCCAAGATCGCGTCGACCTCGAGGAGCCGACTCTCGTGATAGAAGAACCCTGGGTCGACCTGCACGAGCGACTGGATCCCGCCGGTGTGAAAGTAGAGTTCCTCCTGGTTCGCATCTTGTACCGTGATCCAGAGGGACAATGCCGAAACCCACCCGTTCGGAACGAAGACACCGATCGACTCGACGATTCCATCCCAGGCCGCGTCTCCTTCCAGTTCGGCTCGCACGAGCACCACGTGCGCCGTCAGAAACGCATCACAGCCATGCTCGGCCTTCAGCTCCGTGCGCGCGGCCGTGGTAACGGCCTTCCATTGCACCTCGTCGAAGTACCCCGTGTAGGGATCGAAGGGACCGCCGAGCGCAAGTGCCTGGCGCTGAAACGCCTCGCGGTAGACCGCCTCGGGTTGAAAGTCGAACCCTCCGCTCCGCAAGGTCGCGCCGACTTTCGCGGCAATCGCCTTTTCGATCTCTTCTTCTCGGGGATGCTCGAATCCAAGGCTCACCGAACTCACGCAAATGGTGCGGACGGTTCGCTCGAAGTCGGCAAGGGCGATGCGAAGCGCCGGCTTCGGCACGAGAGGCACGAGGCCGCAGCCCATGCACGTCAAGCCGAGCCACCCCGCGAACACCAAGGGAAGACCGAACGCCTGGCGCATACCCACCCCCTGCCAGCTGAGTCGATGCAACATACACACGGGATAGATCACGCTCAAAGAGAGATTTCCAGAATCACGCCTTGCAATGTTCGGAGGCGATGGTCCAGGATGTCCCCATCGAACGATGACACTGCCCAGCAACGCTCCCTCGACGATGAAGCAGGCCTCCAGGCGTAGGTTCGCTCCATGCCTCATCGGCTCCAGCCTGTGGCTCTTGCTCCTGATCTCACTCGCAGGCTGTGGCCCGGAGAGGCCACGACCCATCGCGGACGGCAGTTTCGAGCCCACGGCCGAGGAACGAGAACTTTGGGAGAAAGCAGCGGCGCTCGAATCCCGCCTCGAGGGATCTCCCCTCGTCGAACGCAACCAGGCGATCGAAGACTACATCGGTGCGATCGCGGCGCGCCTGCTGCCGCACATGGGGAGCAGCCCGCACGAAATCCGCACGCGCATCCTCGCCGATCCCTTCATCAATGCGGCAGCCCTACCCAACGGAGCCATCTATTTCCACGCCGGCACGTTCGTCGGCGTCGAGACGGAGGCGCAACTCGCCTTGATCGTCGGCCACGAACTGGCTCACTACGTCGAACGCCACTCCCTGCGCTTCCAGCTCACCGCGGCATACCGCAGGGACGTCGGCAAGATCGTCACGCGTGTTCTCGGCACCATCGCCCTCGTCGGCGGGCAACCGCTGATCGCCATGGACCTGTTTCGCTACGAGGACAAGGTGGGAACGATCCTCGACCCGCAAGTGCTCGGCTACTCGCGCGACTTGGAGAGCAGCGCCGATCAGGTGGCCGTTACCGCCTTGCACCGTGCCGGCTATGACTTGGAGGATGCCATCAAGGTCTTCGACACCCTCGGCGCCGAGCTACCCGCCGACGAAATCGCCGAACCCTATTACCTGGGTAGCCATCCGACGCGAGAAGAGCGCCGCGAAAGCTGTCGTGAATTGGCCTCGCGGAAACCTCTGGTCACGGATGTGGTCACCAACGTCGGCGATTTCGACACCATCGTCGCACCCATGCGACTGCGCAGTGCTCGTCTCGACTTGGCGATAGGCCGGGTCACACGGGCACAGCACGCCATCGAGCAGTACCTGCGGACGCATCCCGACAGTTCCGAGGGGCACTTGGTCCTGGGCATGGTGCACGAGAGACGGGGAGACGACCTGGCGGAGCAGCGCGCCGCACTGGCGGCGTTCGAGTCAGCCGTTCGCCTCGACCCGAACTCAGCGCCGGCACACCGCGCCCTGGGCTTGGCTTACCGGACGGTGGGCAACGACGAGCTTGCGCGTCAACATCTCGCGCGTTTTCTCGAAATCGAGCCCGGTGCCGCCGATGCCGCCATCCTGCGTACCTACCTGGGCGCGATACCATGACCGCCGCAGCGCGGGAGAGAGAATCGCTCATGGTTCCGTTTCACTGCATGCAGCGATCGATGCTGCTCATCCTGTTGACCGTCGCCGGGACCTGGTTCGCGCCGGGACGGGCGGCGGCCGAGTTCGACCCGTGGAAGATTCCGCCCGGACCGAATCGAGAACGTCTACAGTCGATCGCCTTGCGACGTGTCGCGGTGCCTTTCGACATCGAAGCCCGCGACGAGACGACACAGGCCGTCGAATCGGCCATCGCCCGGGCACTCGAGGAGAAGGGGTACGCCGTGGTGGCGTCGCGTGAAACCGAGGCCGTTTGGCTGGAGCTGGCACGCGCCGTCGGGCCGATCTTCGACTCCGTCAGCGGTGAGGCCGACGCGTCTCGCCTCGATGCAGTCCGGGAACACATGGGTCGAGAGCTGGCCCAGCGCCACGGGGTCGACGCCGTGCTGCGCGCGTGGGTCGTAACCGAGGACACGCAACCCTACCGCGGGCCCTGGGACAATGCCTTTTACGTCGGCCCGGAGGCCCTCCAATGGGAGGGGAAGATGCTCTACCGACAACCACAGAGGGTTCTGGCAGCCCATCTCAACGTGGTCTTGGAGGATTTGGCCGGGACCAAGATCTACAGCGTTCAAGTCCGCGGCGCGTGGGCGTCGATCTATGCCGCCCGCGGCTACGAACAGCGCCCGGATATCGAAGTCTATCGGAACGACGAGCGCAACCTGACGCTCTCGAAAGCGGCCCTGCAATGGTTGGCTCCGCGTCGAGACGACGCCAGCCGGCCCTGAGAACGGCTCCCGTGGGGCATGCGGCGAGCGTCGCTGCGCTGGGTTCCGAGTTCGTCGCTCGTTCGGCGATGCTAGCGCACGCAGCGGAATCCGGTATCGCCGTTGCGCCGTCCGTTGGGGGCGAAGGCCTTGTCCGAGGTCCGCATGGCGATGGGGTAATAGCTCCAGGCGCCACCGCGCATCTCGTGACGGTGTTCGTCGCCGTCGGTGACGAATTCCCAAACGTTGCCGGCCATGTCCTTGGCGCCGCACGGTGCATCGCCCGCGGGAAACGAACCGACCGGCGCAGTGGAGACGAACCCGTCGTCGAACTCCGCTAGGCCCCAGCCGCCGGGCTGATGCTCGAGGAGCGTCTTGTCGGAGAGATTCGCCTGCGGCTTGGGTGCCACCGCTTCGTTGCCCCACGGATAGCGGCGTCCATCGGTGCCACGCGCGGCGCGTTCCCACTCGATCGCGCTAGGCAGGCGCTTCTTGGCCCACGTGCAGTAGTCGACCGCGCCCTGCCAGCTGACGCAGTTGATCGGATGCTGTTCGCGATCCGGCTTGTCCCAGTTGCAGGTCCACACCAACTCGGGTTGCTCGGCTTCACCCGAATGCGGCATCGCCAGGCCCTCGGCGGAGCACCCTTTCGCTTCGACGCAGGCGCGATACTGGGCGACCGTCACCTCGGTGGCGTCGATGAAGAACGCGCCGGTTTCGATCTCCCCTCCAGGCTGCTCGTCGTCTTCGCATTCCTTGTCGACCGCCGGGTTGCAGCCGATGATCCCCTTGCCGGCGGGGACACGCACCATGCCCGCGGGCGCGTCGTCCTTGGGTTTGGCGGCGCCGTCGCATCCAGCGCAAGCCGTGACCGCTCCGAGCAGAGCCGCGAGGGTGAGGTACTTCATGGCTTGGCGTCCTCTGCCTTCAGCCGAGCGATCGCGGCGGCCGCATGTTCGGCATCGTGCGCCGCGTCGACGTCGCGGTCGATCTGGCGAATCACCAGGTTGGGATCGATGATGAAAGTCCAGCGCCGCGCATACGTCACGAGCGGCATCTTGGCGCCGTAGGCACGGGTCACCGTGCCGTCGGGATCGGCGAGCAGGGTGAAGCCGATCTGTTCGGCTGCGCGGAACTGGGCCTGCTGCGCCACGGTGTCGGTGCTGATGCCGAAGACATCGCCTCCGAGATCGCGAATCATCTGGATACCGTCGCGGAAGCCGCGTGCCTGATCGGTACAGCCAGGGGTGCCGGCTTTCGGGTAGAAGTAGAGGACCGTCCACTGTCCCTTGCGTGATTGGAGGTCGAACGACGTGCCGTCGCTGGTCGCCGCTTGAAACACCGGAGCTGGGTCGCCCGGTGCGAGATCGACCGCGCGGGCGGGCACGGCCGTGAGGAACACGCTCGCCACCGCCACGAGCATCGAAACTTGGATTCGCATGGCCGGCTCATAGCGAGGTCCGGCGCGCGGTGAAAGCCTGGCGTCACGCGCCGAAGGAACCTTGGCTCGAACGCGGACGCACCACTACCGGTATGGCTCCGGCAAAGAGATGCGCCCACCCGTTGCCTTGGGCGGCGCGGCGGCATAGTGGGTCGGCATGCCTAAACTGATCGCCGGGCCGACGGTCATCGCCGCGGCCGGAACCAAACCGAAGCGGATCGAGGAGTTCGCCGGGCGCGTCAACAGCGGCCACGGCAACGTCAGTGTCGCCAAGATGACCTCGCCCGAAGGCTGGCTCGAGCCGGGCCAGCGGCCGGAGTTCGAGGAGATCACGGTGGTGCTCGCCGGCATGTTACGGGTCGAGCACGAGGGCGGCGCCCTCGAAGTACGCGCCGGCCAGGCCGTCGTCTGCTCTCCCGGCGAGTGGGTACGCTACAGCACGCCCGAAGCCGGTGGCGCCGAGTACGTCGCCGTCTGCTTGCCGGCCTTCTCGCCCGACACCGTGCACCGCGACCCGGAGTGAGGCGGTGACTCTAACGCCGCGACACGCCCTGGTGCTGCCGCTGCTGGTCAGCCTCGTGGGGTTCGTCCTGCTCGGCATCGTCGGCTGGATGGGTTGGCCGGGAGAGATCGGCTCGGCGGGCATGGTGTTTTGCGAGGCCTCGGCGGCGGGCATCATCCAGCAGCCGGCCAACTCGTGGTCGAACCTCGGCTTCGCCGTCGCCGGCATCGCCATCGGGGCACACGCCTGGAGGGCTTTCAGCGAACGCGCCCGCTCGGTGTCGCGCTACCAAAACCGCATGCGCTCGCGTCTCTTGTACCCGGTGCTGTACGCGACCGTCGCCGCCTTCGTCGGCCCGGCGAGCATGGCGCTGCATGCGTCGACCACCACCTGGGGCGGCGTCATCGACCTGATGTCGATGTTCTTCTGGGCGGCCTTCGTGCTGGCGTACGGCCTGGCGCGGGTGCTCGAACTCGACGACCGGCGTTTCGTGAGCGGCTACCTCGGCCTCGTCGGCGCCATCAGCATCGTCTACCTGGGCGGGTTGGTGCCGATTTCGGGCAGCGCCCTGTTCGGCGTGGTCATCGCGCTGTACGCCGGCGTCGAGGTTTGGATCTACGTTCGGCGCCCCGACCTCGTTGCGCGGCGCGGCTGGCTCTTCGCCACGGCGGCGATCTTCCTGACGGCGCTGGCGATCTGGCTGCCGAGCCGCACGGGCGGGCCGCTGTGCGACCCTCACTCGCTGGTGCAAGGGCACGCCATCTGGCATCTCCTCAATGCCGTCGCCATGAGCACACTGTACGTCTTTTATCTGTCGGAGCGGTCACGCGCGGCACGTGCGTGAGCCGAACGAACATGCGCAATCCCGGTATCGCGGCCGTCTTGAGTGCCGTCCTCCCCGGCCTGGGGCAGATCTACAATGGGCAACTGTTGTGGGCGATCTTCTGGTTCATCATCACCCCGGGCTTATGGATCGGCAGCGGCGGCTTCTTCGGTTGGGTCTGCAACATCCTGGCGGCGTGGCAAGCGTACCGCTATGCCATGCGTAATCCGATGTAGAGGCTAAGGCTGAGGCTGAGGCTGAGGCTGAGCCTTAGCCTCAGCCTCAGCCTTAGCCTCCCAACAGGACCGTCGCGATCGTCAGATAAATCAAGACGCCCGTGGCGTCGACGATGGTCGTGATCATCGGGGCGCTGATCACCGTCGGGTCGATGCCCAAGCGATCGGCCACCAGCGGCACGATCGTCGCCAGCGAGTTGGCGACGAGCACCACGATCGGCAGCGTCACCGCCAGCACGAAAGCGATCTCCGACGGCGTGCCGAGAGTGACCGCGCGCAGGTACCCCGCCGCGCCGAGGGCGGCGCCCAACAAGAGGGCCACCGCCGCCTCGCGCATCCAGGCGCGGAACAGGTCCGCATAACGAATCTCGCCGGTCGCGATACCGCGGATGATCGTCGTCACCGCCTGCGAGCCCGCGTTACCGGCGGTGCCGGTGACGGCGGGGATGAACAGGGTCAGCGCTACCGCCGCGGCGAGGATGCTCTCGAACTGATGCAGGATGAGATCGGTAGCCACCGAGGCAAAGAACAACGGTAGGATCCACACGATGCGTTTGCGGGCCAGTTGCCACGGCGAAGCGTTGAAGTAGGGCTGCGCCAACGGCTGCGAACCACCCAGGCGCTGGATGTCCTCGGTCGCCTCTTCCTCGACGACGTCGAGCACGTCGTCGACCGTCACCACCCCGAGCAGGCGGCGATGCGCATCGACCACCGGCATCGCCACGAGGTTGTAGTGGGCGATGCGCTCGGCCAGCTCTTCTTGGTCGGCGCCGACGGGCACCGTCGCCACGTCGGTCTCCATGATCGACTCGATGCGCGCGTCGGCCTTGGCGATCACCAGGGTGCGGATCGGCACGACACCGACGAGGGTGCGGTCGCGGTCGACGACGTAGAGGTAGTGCAGGGTCTCCGTCGAGTCGCTCAGCGAACGCAGATAGTCGAGCGCGTCGGCGACGCTCCAGTCGCGGCGCAGCGCCGCGACGTCGGTGGTCATCAGACGCCCGGCGGTCTCGCCCTTGTACGCCATGAGGTGGCGCACTTCGCGCGCCTCCTCGGGGTGCATCAGGCCGAGCACCCGCTCGCGGGTCGTCTCGGGCAGATCGGAGATGAACTCGACCGCGTCGTCGACAGGCAGCAGACCGAGCAGCTCGGCGAGGCGCGAGTCCTCGAGGGCGTCGATCAGCTGCGGGCGGATGTGGGCACTGGTTTCGACCAGCACCTCGCCGGCAACGCGCGCGCCGAGGCGATGGAACAGCAGCAACGCTTTGTCTTCGGACAACTCGTCGAGCAGCGCCGCCAGGTCGGCCGGGTGGAGTTCTTCCAGCAGATCGGTGAGCTCGTCGCTCGGATCGCCTTCGAGCAACAGCTCGACCTGGGCGAGCGCGCTCTCGCGGTCCGCCTGAGGAGGCGGTTCCGCAGCACGATCCCAGGGCACGAGGCGCTGCAACAAACTCCGTTCCGACATGACTCCCTTTCCAACTCGACGCCGAGGCCGTCGAGGGTCGCGCGAGTGTCGGCTATCCCCCCGCCAAGCGCAACCGCAGAAGGGCCGCTGGGTGACGCCGCGCGCAGGGCTTGCTAGCGTGCGCCAAAGTGTGGCCGCTTGGCCCTTGGGAGGTAGTCATGACAGCCCCGTTGCAAGGAATTCGCGTCGTCGAACTCGCCAGCTACGTCGCCGTGCCCGCTGCCGGCGCGCTGCTCGCCGACATGGGCGCCGACGTCATCAAGGTCGAGGTGCCGCAAGGCGAAGTCTACCGCTACGCCTTGCCGCAGTTCTTCGGCTTGGCGTGCGACTTCCCCGAAGCGCCGCAGTTCCACATGGACAACCGCGGCAAGCGCTCGCTCACCCTCGACGTCACCCAAGCCACCGCCCGCGCCGCCTTGCAACGCCTCTTCGACCGCGCCGACATCATCCTCACCAACATGGTCCCCAGCCGCCTCGAGAAGTTCGGCTTCGACCCCGACACGCAACGCGCCCGCCGCCCCGAACTGATCTACGCCATGCTCAACGGCTTCGGCAGCCGCGGGCCGGAAGCCTCCGACCCGGCCTTCGATTATATCGCCTACTGGGCCCGCACCGGCTTCATGGACATCCTGCACGAACCCGATGCCCCACCCTGCTTCCAACGCCCGGGCATCGGCGACCACGCCGCCGGCCTCGCCCTCGTCACCGGCATCCTGGCCGCGCTACGCGTGCGCGACCAAACCGGCGCCGGCCAAGTCGTCTCCACCAACCTCATGCACACCGGCTTCTACATCCAAGGCAACGACGCCGCCCTCGCGCTGGTCGCACGCCAGACCCCGCCGCCGCACGATCGCAAAGCGCCGATCAACCCGCTGTGGAACCACTACGCCACCAGCGACGGCCGCTGGCTCTTCCTCTCGATGATCGACTCCGACCGCTACTTCCCCAAGCTATGCGCCGCCCTCGGACGCGACGATCTCGCCGCCGACGAACGCTTCGCCAACGCCCTGCTGCGGCTGCGCAATGCCGACCTGACCACCGCTCTACGCGAGACCTTCGCCCAAAAGACCCTCGCCGAGTGGGAACGCATTCTCGATCATCACGCCCTCATCTGGTCGCCGGTGCGCACCCTCGCCGAGGCCATCGAAGACCCGCAGGCACACGCCAACGACGTCTTCCCCAAGATCCAACATCCCACTCTCGGTGAATTCGAGACGGTCGGGCCGCCGGTCAAACTGTCGGCCTACGAGATGAAGGCCGACCGCCCCGGTCCGGCTCTGGGCGCCCACAACCGCGAGATCCTGCGCGAAGCCGGCCTGACGGAAGCCGAAATCGACGCACTGACAGGACAGGGACAAGCATGACCACCCCCTTCGAGGCAGCCGCGACGCGCGTCCGCGCCGGTGCCGACGCACGCCACGAAGCCATCGCCCTGGTGGCGCAGATGACGATCGAGGAAAAGCTCGACTGCCTCGACGGCGATACCGACTTCTGGCCCGGCCTCATCGACAGCATCGCCGGCGGGTATTGGGTTCACCCCTGGCCGGCCGCCGCCGTGCCGCGCCTCGGCATCCCCGGCATCCAGTTCAGCGACGGCCCGCGCGGCGTGGTCATCGGCAACGCCACCGCCTTCCCCGTCAGCATGGCGCGCGGCGCCAGCTTCGACCCCAGCCTCGAAGAACGCATCGGCGAGGCCATCGGGCGCGAACTGCGCGCCTCCGGCGCCACCTACTACGGCGGTGTCTGCGTCAACCTGCTGCGCCACCCAGCCTGGGGCCGTGCCCAGGAAACCTACGGCGAAGACCCCTGGCACGTCGGCACCCTGGGCGCCGCACTCGCCACCGGTGTGCAGCGCCATGCCCTCGCCTGCGTCAAACACTTCGCCTGCAACTCCATCGAAAACGCTCGCTTCAAGGTCGACGTCACCGCTGATGAGCGGGCGCTGCACGAAGTGTACTTGCCGCATTTCCGCCAGGTCGTCGCCGCTGGCGTCGCCTCGGTGATGAGCGCCTACAACTCCGTCAACGGCGCTTGGTGCGGCCAGAACCCCAGCTTGCTGACCGACATCCTGCGCGACGAATGGGGCTTCGAAGGTTTCGTCATCTCCGACTTCCAGTTCGGCCTGCGCGACGCCGTGGAATCGGTCACCGCCGGACTCGACATCGAGATGCCCTACCGCCAGCTGCGCCAACAGGCACTACCGGCGGCGCTGGCCGACGGACGCCTATCGATGGACGCCGTCGACACCTGCGTCATCCGCATCGTCGCGACGCTGCTGCGCTTCGCACACGTCTTCGCCGCGGCTCCGGCTGCGTCCGTCATCGCCTGCACCGAGCACCGCGCCTTGGCACGCGAGGCGGCGCAGAAGAGCATCGTGCTGCTGCGCAACGAGGGCGACTTGCTGCCGCTCGATGCGGGCCGCATCCAACGACTTGCCGTCATCGGTCCACTCGCCGCCGTGCCCAACCTCGGCGACGGCGGTTCGAGCAACGTGCATCCGCCGCACGTCGTCACGCCGCTCGAAGGATTGCGCGCGGCCCTGCCCGACGCCGAAGTGCTGCACGACGACGGCACCGACCTCGCCCAAGCACGGGCTCTCGCCGCCGAGGCGGACGCCGTCGTGTTGGTCGTCGGCTACACCCACCGCGACGAAGGCGAGTTCATCGACCCGAGCGCTCTGGGCGAACTGTCGCATCTGTTCCCGCCGCTCGACGACCCGGCACTGAGCGCCCAGCTTAGCGAAGCTCTCGGCAAAGCCGCCGCCGGCGCTGGCTTCTCGCCCGGCGGCGATCGCGCCCGTCTCTCCTTGCCCGAGGCGCAGGAGGTGCTCATCGAAACCATCGTCGCCGCCAACCCGCGCAGCGTGGTCGCCTTGATGAGCGGCAGCGCCGTGCTCGTCGAACGCTGGGCAGCCAAGGCCGCGGCGCTGTTGCTGCTCTGGTACCCCGGCATGGAAGGTGGCCACGCCCTGGCCGACATCCTGTTGGGCAAGGTCGCGCCCAGTGGACGCCTGCCCTTCGCCGTGCCGAGGCGGGCCGACGACTTGCCCGACTTCGATCGCGATGCACGCGCCGCGACCTACGATCTGTGGCACGGACAATGGAAGCTCGACCGCGACGGCAACACCGCCGCCTACCCCTTCGGCTATGGCCTGTCGTACGCCCGGCTGGTGCTCGCATCGGCCGCCGTGCACGTGCAGGACGGCGGCGCACGGGTACGCGTTCGCGTCGAGAACCACGGCCGGCGCGACGGCGCGACGGTGGTGCAGGTGTACGCCGGCCGGCCGAACTCGGCCTACGAACGCCCGCTGCGCCGACTGATCGCCTTCCAACGAGTCGAACTCGCGGCCGGCAGCAGCTCCGAGATCGACTTGCCGATCTCATTGGCGCCACTGGCCATTCGCCAAGGCGGCCGCTGGATCCACGAACCGGGCCCCTACGAACTCAGTGTCGGCCAATACGCTGGTGACCCGCAGGCGCATAGGCTGCGGGTCGAGCGGGGCTAAGCCTCCCGGTGCGCCAGCACCGGCCCGATTGGTTTCCTCTGGCCTGGCGCGTCTGGTACGACTTTCGGCATGCCCGGAAGCGTACGAGTCTACAAAGAGGGTCATCTCGGCTGGATCGTCTTCGACCACGAGGAGCGGCGCAACGCGATCTCCGCCGAGATGTGGCAGGCGATCCCTGAAGCGGTGGTGCAGCTCGAGCACGACGAAGAGGTGCGAGTCATCGTCATGCGCGGCGCCGGCGAAGTCGCCTTCGTCTCGGGCGCCGACATCTCCGAGTTCGAACAGCGCCGCAGCGGTCCGCAAGCGGAAGAGTACGACCGCAACAACCAGCGCGCCTTCTCCGCTCTGCTCGGCCTCAGCAAGCCGCTGTTGGCGATGATCCACGGCTTCTGTGTCGGCGGCGGCTTCGCCCTGAGCATGACCGCCGATCTGCGCTACGCCGCCGACGACGCCGTCTTCGCCATCCCTGCGGCGCGCCTCGGACTCGGCTATACACCCGTCGGGCTCGAGACCTTGGTGCACGTCGTCGGCTTCGCCGCCGCCAAGGAGATCTTCTTCACCGCGCGGCGCCTCAACGTCGACGATGCGCAACGACTCGGCCTGGTACACGAGGTTCTGCCCAAGGACGACCTCGAAGCGCACGTGCGCAAACGCGCCGAGCAAATCGCCGCCAACGCGCCGCTGACCTTGCGCAGCGCCAAGCTCGTGATGCGCGAGCTGACCAAGCCGGCGGCGCAGCGCGACACGGCCGCCATCGCCGCGTCGGTGCACGAATGTTACGCCAGCGCCGATTACGCCGAGGGCGTGCGCGCCTTTCTCGAAAAGCGAGCGCCGGTATTCCACGGCAAGTGAGCCGCTTCGTCGCAAAGCATGCACACGACGCTCGAGCTGGTGCTCGACCCGACTCAGGCGGACGACCCAGCGGTCCAGCGCGCCGAGGCCGCCAGCGCCCTCGGTTTGGAGCTGAGTCGCGTCACCGAACTCCGCCTGCGGCGCCGCTCGCTCGACGCCCGCGGCCGCGCCGTACGTGTGCGGCTGCTGGTCGAGGTGTGGTGCGACGAAGCCGCTTCGCCCGAGGAACCCCTGCGCCCGGACTATCCGCTGGTCCACGGCCCGCGCCGCGTCGTCATCGTCGGTTCCGGGCCGGCCGGGCTCTTCGCTGCGCTGCGCTGCATCGAACGCGGCGTGCGGCCGATCGTTTTGGATCGGGGCAAGGACGTGCAAGCGCGGCGCCACGACCTGGCGGCGATCCAGAAGCGCGGGCGCGTCGACCCCGACAGCAACTACTGCTTCGGAGAAGGGGGCGCCGGCACCTACTCGGACGGCAAGCTCTATACCCGCGCCACCAAGCGCGGCAGTGTCGAGGGCGTGCTGCGCACCTTGGTGGCACACGGCGCACCGGCGCAGATTCTCATCGAATCGCATCCGCACATCGGCTCGAACCGACTTCCCAAAGTCGTCGCCGCGATGCGCCGCAGCATCCTCGAAGCCGGCGGCGAAGTGCATTTCGGAGCACGCGTGACGCAGCTGCTGCGCGATGCGCGCGGACGCGTCGTCGGCGTCGCCACGGCGAACGGCGACGAGTGGCAAGGCGAAGCGGTGATCCTGGCGACGGGACATTCCGCGCGTGATGTTTTTCGCCTGCTCGTGAACCAAGAGGTTCGACTCGAGGCCAAGCCCTTCGCCGTCGGCGTGCGTGTCGAGCACCCGCAACCGCTGATCGATTCGATCCAGTACCACGGACCACGACCGACACCGCTGCCGGCGGCGAGCTATCGCCTGGCCTCGACCGTCGAGGAGCGCGGCGTCTTTTCGTTCTGCATGTGTCCGGGAGGCTTCATCGTGCCGGCGGCGACGGAGGACGACGAGATCGTCGTCAACGGCATGAGTTTGTCGCGGCGCGACTCGCCGTTCGCCAACTCGGGCATCGTCGTCGCCGTCGAAGCACCGGACCTCGAACGCTACGCGCGGCATGGAGCACTGGCGGGGATCGCGCTGCAAAAGTCGTTGGAGGTACGCGCCGCGCTCGCCGGCGGCGGCATGCAGCGAGCACCGGGACAGCGACTGACGGATTTCGTCGAAGGACGGGACTCCGCCGACCTACCCGACTGCAGCTACCACCCTGGACTGACGCCGGCGCCGCTGCACGAGATTCTACCGCCCGGCCTGGCGCATCGCTTGCGCGCCGGCTTCCGCAACTTCGGCGGCACGATGCGCGGGTATCTGACACACGCGGCCGTCGTCGTCGGCGTGGAGACGCGCACCAGTTCACCCGTGCGCGTGCCGCGCGACCCCAAGCGCTGCGAGCACCCCGAGGTGCCGGGGCTCTACCCTTGCGGCGAAGGAGCCGGCTACGCCGGCGGCATCGTCTCGGCGGCGCTCGACGGGATTCGCGTCGCGGAGGCGATCGTCCGACAAGTCTGACTGGTCTGACAAGTCTGACGAGTCGGACAGGTCGGACTTGTCAGACCTGTCCGATCCAGTTCCCGTGGAAGCCGAATGGCACGCGCTGCGGCAGCGCGACGCGCGCCACCGGGGGGGCGGTGAAATCCTGCGCGTTCAGGACGACGAAGTCGCTGCCGTCGCGCGCGGCGTCGTAAACGTACGTCACCACCCAACCCTCGTCTTCGCGGGCCGTCGGCGAGGCCGGCACGAAGACCCCTTCGGCCGGGGCGCAGCCTTTGCCGAAGTCGTGTGTCTCACAGCTGCCCGTCTTCTCGTCGTACTTCACCAAGGTCGCAGCCTGGTCGCCGACGGTGGCGAACCCGCTGACGGCGTAGCTGTAGCGATGCGGCTTGCCGACGAGGCGTTCGTCGACCCGCGGGAACTCGATGGGGCGATCGTCGAGTGCCTCCTCACGCACCGAGTCGCCGGCGAGATCGATGGTGAAACGATGCAGCGCGGCGCTGGTGAACGACTCGGCGCCGTCGCGCCACAGATCCGGATAACGGGCGACATCCAGCACCAGCTTGCCGTCGCGGTCGAAGGCATTCGCCGGGTGGAAGACATAACACGGAGCGATCTCGAACCAGCGCACCTCGGCATTGGTGCCGAAACGCGGCATCACCCCGAGGCGCGCCGGTTGGGCATCGCTCCATTCATACGGGAACTTGCCGGTCAGGGCGCGATCGAGGCTGAAGACGATGGGTAGGTCCATGAAGACGACATGCGCCGCGGTGATGGCGAAATCGTGCATCATCACCGGGGCCGGCAGGTCGATCGGGGCGCTGTGCACCAGCCGCCCCGACGCATCGAGGACGTGGTACGTGAGGTACGGGGCAAAGAAGGTGTAGCCGAAGAAGTGCAGTTCGCCGGTGGTCGGGCACAGCTTCGGGTGCGCCGTCATCGCCGTCGTCAACTTGCCGCCGAAGTCGGTCGTGCCGATCGAGCCGAGGTCACCGTCGACCTCGAACGGCAGTGCGTTTTCGGCAAGAGCGAAGAAGCGTCCGGCATGACCGACGATGTTGGTGTTGGCGGCGGTGGCGGTGAGATCGATCTTGAAGTCGTCGCTGATGAAGCGGCGTCCCTCGGTGAACACGGGGGTGCGCATCCAGCGATTGCGGAACCAGGCGGCGCGGCCGTCGCAGACCCGGATGCCGTGCACCATGCCGTCGCCGAGGAACCAGTGTCCTGGATCGACCCCTTGGCGCGGGTTCGGGCCGTTGCGGAAGAACACTCCATCGAGAGCCTTGGGAAGCTCACCTTCGACGGCGAGGTCGAATGCGGACACCTCGTCCCGCACCGGGGCGAAGTTGCCTTGCAGGTAGAAGGGAAGCGATTGTTCGGGCGCGAGCATGACCAGACCTCCGACGGAGCAATTCGTCCGAGTATGGCAGGTTGCCGCCTTACGACAATGGTCGCGGCATGAATCGGCCGCGATCGTTACCGTCACGAGCCACCCCGAGGCTCTGGCCCGGTCACGACGCAGGGAACCGACGCACCGCGTCTGGGCGCCACGTGCTTGCTCGGGTGAACGATGGACGACGCCGGCGAGGGCGACTCAGGCGCGTCGCCGGACACGCTGTCGAGCCCCGCTAGCCGCCCATACCGTAGATTACGGCTTCGGAACGACGATCCTGAGAACCCGGCGGAATGGGCCGATTGGAACCTCCCTTACCGGAACTGCGCAAAGCCCTGCCGTATATCGAGCCAGCTCAACAGGCGACCAACTGGCCTTCGGCTTGCTTTCTCCTCATGCCAGGGGGCACGGCTGTAGCGGTCTATCGACGGTGACTGAGCCAAAGGGATGGTGTGGCATGACAACCATCATCGCCCCGCCCGTGGACTCGTATAGATGACACGACGTTACTGACCATACCGAGCGAGCCCCTGAGCGACGATCGCGCGGCGGACGGAGCCGCGCTCGGCAACGCAGGAGGCGGAAGCCTCGAAGGCTGAGCCAAGGAGGTCGCACACAGAGGAAACGCTGGAGGGCAACCATGAAACCGATGCGATTCGTGTGGATCATTCTGGCAGGCCTCGGCCTACCTGGGTGGGAGCCGCCGGCGTGGGCGGCCCTGACACCGGAAGCAAAGTGCGAGGCAGGGAAGAACATCGAGATAGGTGAGCTGGCGTACTGCATGCAGAAGGCGAACGCGAAACTGCTGAAGCTGGAAGGCGCCTGTGCGGCGACGGCGAGCATCGAATGCCACGTCGACGACGACTGTCCGGCTGGGGAAGTCTGCGTCAAAGACACGAGCAAGTTCGACGCGGCTGTCCTCAAATGCGAAGCGAAGTACACGAATCAATGGCAGAAGCTGGAAGACTCGGCGGCAGACAAAGGGAAGATGTGTCCATCGCAGGGAGACGCGGTGGCGGTGAAGGAGTTCGTGTTCCAGTGCATGGATGCGATCGCCACCGCGCAGTCGGGCGGGGAACTACCCCTCGGCGTAACAGACTGCAATGAGGGGCTCGCCGACTGCGATCAAGCGCGCGTGAACTGCGCCACCAATTCGGACGCTTGCGCGAGCCTCCTCGTAACCTGCGAGGCCGACGTCGCAACCTGCCGCAGCGGCACGGCGCAAGCCGCCGATGTGAGGACGGCGAAGACCTTCTCGAGTTCGGCGGGGATCGGTGCGACCGGAACGATGCCCGAGGTCGGCGAGCAACGGATCGTTCCAGGCGTATCGCCGGTCCTGATCCTCCCCGGATACCACGATGACACCGGCGCCGTCGCGGGAGATGCGGATCTCACTGCGGCCAACATCATGGTCGGGAGCAACATTTTCGGACAAGCCGGCTCGGCGGCCCTCGCGCAGCCCCCGAAGACCGGCCAGGGAACCTGTTACATCGGCGACACAGTGATTCCGTGCGTAGACGGTTCAGGACAGGACGGCGCGACGCAGTACGGCATCGCCCGGAGTTTCACCGACAACGGCGATGGCACGATCACCGACAACATCACCGGCTTGATGTGGGAGAAGCTGGCGAACGACGGCAGCATTCACGCCTGGGGCACGGAGTACACGTGGTACAACGCGTTCACCAAGATCGCGAGCCTGAACGCGAGCGGCTTCGCCGGCTACACCGACTGGCGGCTGCCGAACGTGGTCGAACTGGCATCACTGGCGAATCACGGCCAAGCCTATCCCGCGACCTACCCCGAGTTCGACGCGCCGAACCACGGCAGCTGCCCCACCGGCTGCACCGTGGAGGAATGCAGCTGCACGTGGGCTCATGTGCACTGGACGTCGTCGACCACCGTCAATACCCCCGCGAATGCCTGGTCCGTGGACTTCATATTGGGTTCTCAGGGTTCGCCGAGGAAGACGACCGTCGCGGCCGTTCGTGCCGTGCGAGCCGGAATCGACTGAACTCGGGAGGAAGGATCGCCCACCGGAGTACGCACAGCGTGTCAGCGACGTACACCAGCGATCATTCGCCGGACGGGAGAACAAAGATGAAACAGCTGCATGGTTTCGCAGTGATTCCGCTCGTCATCTCGACCGTGCTTGGCGCGGCCCCAGCCATGGCGTCCGTGCCCTCCGAGGTGAAGTGCGAGGCCGGAAAGAATCTCGCAGCGGGGAAATTGGCGTATTGCCTCCAGAAGGCAGCGGTGAAGTTGCTGAAGACCGGGGGAACTTGCTCCGCGACGATGGGCGTCAAGTGCTATCGCGACCAGGAATGCCCACCGAGTGAGACCTGCGAGAAGGATACGACGAAGTTCGATGCGTCGATCGGCAAGTGTGAAGAAGCGTTCTCCGCCCAGTGGCAGAAGCTCGAGGCTCAAACGCAGGACGCGGGAGCCATGTGCCCGGCGCAAGGAGACGAAGCGGAAGTGAAGCAGTTCATCACTCAGTGCATGGACGAGCTGCTGACGGCAGAGGCCGGCGGGCTGCTCCCGCTCGCCGCGATGGATTGCGACCAGAGCCTTGCCACATGTGGCGCGTTGCTGACGATCTGCCAGGCGCAAGTCTCCGCCTGCGAGATCCTCGCCGACGCGTGTGCGGCGACCGTCGGGATCTGTAGGGGCGGGACGGCAAGCGCTGCGGACGTACGCGCCGGCCAGAGCTTCTCCAGCAGTTCCGGTCTCAACTCGATCGGGACGATGCCCGAGATCGGGGCGCAACAGATCCATCCGGGGGCGGCACCCGTTGCGATCCTGGAGGGCTACCACGATGGTACGGGCTCGGCTGATGGGGACCCCGACCTGGTTCCCGAAAACATCGTCTACGGCACGACCATCTTTGCGGTCACGGGTTCGGCGGCCGCCGCGCGGCCACTGAAGACCGGCCAGGGGACCTGCTACGCCGGGACCACCGTCGTCCCCTGTGACGGCAGCACCGGGCAGGACGGCGAACTGCAGATGGGGGTGGCGCACGTATTCGAGGACAACGACGACGGCACGATCACCGACCATGCGACGGGGCTGATGTGGGAGAAGCTGGCGAACGCCGACACGCTCCATGGTTACAGCTACTCGTACACCTGGGCGGATGCGTTCACGAAGATTGCGACCCTCAATACGAGCGCCTTCGCCGGCTACTCGGACTGGCGTCTTCCCAGCTCCCTCGAGCTGTCGACCTTGGCGAACTTTGGGCAGGCCAACCCGGCAGCCTATGCCGCGTTCGACATTCCGTTCCACGACCCATGCCCCAGTGGCTGCACGGTATTCGACTGCAGCTGCACGTGGTCGGGCAACTATTGGACGTCGACGACCGTCGTATACGCCCCCTTGCGGGCGTGGACGATCAACTTCGGCGTCGGAGGCCTCAACAGCGGGCGCCAGAAGTCCGAGCTCTTCCCTGTCCGTGCCGTTCGCTCGCATCGTGATTGAGCCGGCTCGCGCGGACCATCGCGAGCGAAGGTGGCGCTGGGGAGGGTTCCGTATCGACCTGGGATCGGGACGTGTTCGCTGGCGACGACCCGCGATGCTTCGGGCCGGTCGACCGCGCGTGCGACCATCTTCCAAGTTACGACGATGCTCGCTGCGTGAATGCGGCGCGATCGATGCCGTAGAGGACGACGGCGACGCCTTGCACCTTGTCACGGCGCAAGAAGCGTTCGCCGAGCTTTTCGGCGACGCGGATCGAGGGGCGATTGTTCGGGTGGATGACGCTGACGACGGCGTCGGTGCCGACGACCTCGAAGGCGCAGGCGAGAGCAGCGCGGGCGCCCTCGGTAGCCAGGCCGCGGCCCCAGGCGGCGCGCTCGAGCAGCCAGCCGACCTCGAGGCCCGGCCAACCCTCCGGCTGCCACAAGCCGATGCGCCCGAGAAGACGACCGTCGGCGCGGTCGGTGGCAGCCCACGGTCCGAAGCCGCGCAGCTGCCAGTGGCCGAGGTACATGGCGAGCTGGCGCCACGACTCGGATTTCGTCAGCGGCCGGCCGCTGACGTAGCGCATCACCTCCTCGTCGGCACAGATGCGAGCGTAGGGCTCGACATCCTCGTCGCGAAACCGCCGCAACAGCAGGCGGTCACACTCGATCTGTGCCGGGGCGTCGGGCACGCGTTCGGCTCAGCCCCCGTAAATGCGGGTGCCGGGGGAAGTGTGCGGGCGGACGCGCTCCATCCATTCGAGGATGGTCGGCCGGTCGCGCAGCTGTTCCGCACCTTCGAAGTTGAGATCGGTGATGACGCTGAGCGGGCCGAAGGCGGCGAAGTCGGCGAGCGACGGCGCGCCCAATTCGGCGAGGAACGGGCCGCTGCCGATGCGGGCTTCGAGTTCGTCGAGCATCTCCGTCGTGCGGACGAGATTGGACTGAGCGTCGGCGATGGTGTGACGCAGGATGACGCCGGCCGCCTTGGGCAAGAACCACTTCTCGAAGTTGGAGAAGTGACAGGTATCGAGGAACGACTGCAGGCCGCGCTCGCGATTGGCCGGGATGCCGAACAGGGTGGCGACGTAGTAGCGGCCGTAGAACGTGTCGTCGAGCCAGCGCTCGATGTCGAGCACCGCGGCGCGAGCTTGGCGCGCCTCGGGCAAAATCGGCGGGTCGGGGTACTTGCCTTCCAGATACAGGGCGATGTCGGTCGAGTCCTCGACCACCTCACCGGCGTCCTCGAGGATCGGGACCAGTTTGCGGCGGGAGAAGGCGATCTCGGACTTCTTCTGCGGGTGCACGAAAACGGTTTCGTACGGGATCTTCTTGAAATCGAGGATGGCGGCGACCTTCTGCACGAAGGGCGAAAAGGCAAAGGCGTAGAGCTTGGTGGAAGCCGGGTTCATGGAAACTCCTGAACGGGATCGCGGGTATCAGTGAATCCCTAGCACTAGACTGCCCGCGAGGCTTTCGCAACTTTACCCCGGCCGCCGCGCCGGAATCCCGACACGGCGGTCGCCATACCCGGGGCACCTCATCGGCCCATCAAGAAGCGGGTCGGGTCCTCGGCGCTCGCCAGCCCGAGCAGGTCGCAGTCGCCCTCGGTCACGTCGCCGAGCACGCTGGCGTGGCCGTAGGCGCGAAACTGGGTCTTGGACATGTGCAGCGCCCACGGCGGCTTGGCCGCCAGGCGGCCGGCCCACTCGGCGACGGTGGCGTCGAGTTCGGCCTCGGGGACGACGCGGTGCACCAGCCCATACCGTTCGGCCGTGACGGCGTCGATGCGGTCGCAGATCAGCACCAGCTCGCGCGCCCGGGCCATGCCGATCTCGCGCGCCAGCCGCGGCACCGCACCCCACGTCAGGGGTATGCCGAGATCGACCTCGGGGACGTGGAAGATCGTCCCGGCCGCCGCCAGGCGGAAATCGCAACCGAGGGCCAGCACCAAGCCGCCACCGATGGCGTGACCGTGCAGTCGGGCGATGGTGATCGCCTCCAGACTTTCGACGGCTTCCAGCGCCCGGCGGCCGACCTGGCCGTAGTACCGGCGTTCGCGCGCCGGCAGGTCGCGTCCGAGTCGGCCGGGGGGGTCCTTGCGGTCGGCGCCAGCGCAGAAGCTCGGGCCGCGGCCGGCGAAGACGACGACGGCGACGTCGAACGCCTTCTGCAACTCGTGGCAGGCGGCCTCGATCTCTTCGAGGGCGGTGAGGTTGAGGGCGTTGCGCCGCTCCGGGCGCGACAGCCAAACGGTGGCGACGGGCCCGTCGCGCTCGATGGTCAACGTGTGGTACGGCATGCGGGTCTGGCCTTTCGCCCGCAGCCTTACACCACGGCGGGGCCGGCGGAAACGGGACGACCTGCGCATGCCGGACGAGTCGCGCGACGAGCGCCGCGAGCGCCGCCTGGAGGCGGCCTTCGCCGAAGAGCAGGACCGCACCCTCGCCTTCGGGGCGCGGGTGATGGTCGCGGTGTTGGCGATCATCTTCGTCTGGGTCAACGTCGAAAACGGCTGGCCGGCCGCCGTCTTCTTCTACCCGTTCCTGTTCACCTTCGGCGTGCTGTTGCTGGCGCCCTACCTGCTGTCGCGCGCCGGCCGCCGCGCCGCCTGGCACGCCTACGTGTTTCCGGCGCTGTGGGTCATCGTCTTCGTCGTCATCGTGCTGGTCGAGAACCCTCTCGACATCTACCACTTTCCGATCCAGATGCGGCTCGGCTTCGGCAACGAGATCTACCTCTTCCTGATCATCGCCGCCGCGGCCTTCACCTACTCGTGGCGGGTCGTGCTGTGGACGGGATTGGTGGCGGCGCTCGTGTGGGCTGCCGCGGTGATGATCATCCACGCCCGCCCCGAAACCATCTCCGACGTGCCCGTCGAGGTGTGGCGCACGCTCAGCGTCGACGAGCAGTTGGCGATCCTCAACAGCCCCTTCTTCATCCACTTCGGCCGCACGGTGCGGCAGATCCTCGTCATGCTCGTTTCGTCGTGGATCCTCGCCGCCTTCGTCTGGCGCTCGCGCACCCTCGTGTATCGTCAGGCCGAGGCCGAGCGGCAGCGCACCAACCTGTCGCGCTACTTCTCGGCCAACCTGGTCGACGAGCTGGCGCAAACCGATCGACCCTTCGAGGAGACGCGGGCGCAGGACATCGCCGTGCTGTTCGTCGACATCGTCGGCTTCACCACCTTGGCCGCCGAGCAGACGCCGCAACAGGTGATTCGCCTGTTGCGCGACTTCCACGAACGCGTCGCGGCGCAGGTCTTCGCCCACGGCGGCACCCTCGACAAGTACATCGGCGACGCGGTGATGGCGACGTTCGGCACACCGCGCCCGGGGCCGCGCGACGCCAGCACGGCGCTGCGATGCGCCGAGGCGATCCTCGCCAGCATCGCCCAGTGGAACCGCGAACGGCGGGCCGGCGGCTCGGCCGATTTGGCGATCGGCGCCGGCATCCACTACGGACCGGTCGTCATGGGGGACATCGGCGGCGGCGCGCGCTTCGAGTTCGCCGTCGTCGGCGACACGGTCAACGTCGCCAGCCGTCTCGAACGGCTGACGCGCGAACTCGGCACCGACCTGGTCGTCAGCGACGCCTTGGTGCAACGCGTGCGCGCCGAGGACGGCGACGCCGCCACCTTGCTGGCCCCCTTCGAACTCGCCGCCAACCGCAGTCTGCGCGGACGCAGCGAAAGCATCGACCTTTGGCTGAAACGCGACGGCCGGCCGCCGTCGCCTCGATGAGGAGTGTGCATGCAGCCCGACGAATTCTCTCGCCTCGACGCGGTCGCCCAGGCCGCACTCGTGCGCAGCCGACAAGTGAGGCCGAGCGAACTCGTCGCCGCCGCCGTCCGCCGCATCGAGAGCGCCAACCCGCAACTCAACGCAGTCATCGCCCCGGCGCTCGACGTCGCCATGGAGGAGGCGCGCCGGCTCGACCGCACCTTCACCGACTTCGACGAGACCAGCCCGCCGTTCGTCGGTGTGCCGATCCTCATGAAGGACCTCGGCGGCCAGGAGGCCGGCCGGCCGTTGCACATGGGGGTCCGCGCGCTGCGCCAAGCCCAATGGATCGAACCGGCCAATAGCTACCTCACCGAACGCCTGCGCGGCGCCGGGGCCGTGTCGCTCGGCCGCACCAACACCCCCGAACTCGGGCTCATGCCGACCACCGAGCCACTGGCCTATGGCCCGTCGCACAACCCGTGGAACCTCGAACATAGCCCGGGCGGCTCGAGCGGCGGCGCCAGTGCCGCCGTCGCCGCCGGCCTCGTGCCGGTGGCTCACGCCAGCGACGGCGGCGGCTCGATCCGCATCCCCGCCGCCCATACCGGCCTCGTCGGACTGAAGCCGACGCGCGGTCGCAACTCGTTCGGCCCCGGCGCCGGCGAACGCTGGGGCGGCTTCTCCTGCGAACTGATCGTCTCCCACAGCGTGCGCGACACCGCCGCCTTCCTCGACGTCTGCCACGGACCCATGCCCGGTGACCCCTATTACGCCGAACCTCCCGGACGCCCCTATGCCGCCCAGCTCGGCCTGCCGGTGCGCCCGCTGCGCATCGGACTCATGACCCGCGCCCCGGGCGATGCCTTCCCCGTCCATCCCGACTGCGTCGCCGCCGCCCAGGCCGCGGCCAAGGCCCTCGCCGGACTCGGACACGTCGTCGAGGAACGCCACCCCGAGGCGCTCGACGACCCGGGCAACATCCGCAGCTTCGTCACCATCGTCGCCTGCTCCGTCGCTCGCTCGCTCGACGTCATCGCCGGCAAGCTCGGGCGCGCCCTGGTGCCGGACGACGTCGAGCCCCTGACCTGGACCGTCGGCGAGCTCGGCCGCGCCACCCCGGTGACGAGCTATCTCGAAGCCGTCGAAGCGGCGCATACCCTGGGCCGGCGCCTGGCCGCGTGGTGGGGCGAAGGGTTCGATCTCCTGCTGACGCCGACGACGGCGCAGCCGGCCCCGCGCCTCGGCGAACTGGCGGCCGGCGCCACCGAAGAACCGTTGGCGCTGTGGGCCAAAGCGGCGCCCTACGGTTGTTTCACCTCGCCGTTCAACCAAAGCGGCCAGCCCGGCATCTCGCTGCCGCTCTACTGCGGCAGCTCTGGCCTTCCGACCGGGGCGCACTTGGTGGCGACGTACGGGCGCGAGGATCTGTTGCTGCGCGTCGCCGCCCAACTCGAGCAGGCGGTGCCGTGGAAGGAACGGCGCGCGCCCGGCTTCTACGCCTGACGCCGTCGCGCCTCAACGAACGCGAAGTTGGGCGCTGGCTTCGCTGCGCCCGCCCGTGGCGTCGACCAAGTCGCCGTGCAGCACCGGTACGTCGCCGCTGACGGCCTCGGGGCGGACGAAGAGCTTGAGCTTGAGGCTGCCGCTGGCGGCGGTGAGGCCGTCCCAGATGAGTTCGTCGCCGTCGACACGTGCCGATGGTTGGCTCGACTGCAACGCCAGTTCGGGCGACAAAACCAGCCGCACCCGTGCCGGCGGTTGGACCTCGCGGTACTTGATGGTGACCGTGGTCGCCTGGCCGGCGCGCACTTGGCGCACCGCATCGATCTGCAGCCGCGCCGCACCTTGGGGCAGCGGCGCCGGTTCCTCGTATGCAGGTTCGTGCGGCGGCCGACCGGCCGGCGGGCGCCCCGGCTCGTCGACCCGCCACAGCCGCGCCAACGAGCGCGACGGCTCGCGGCTCTCGCGCAGCGACGCCGCTGCGTAGTGACCGCGCCAGATCCATTGCCCTGGCGAGGCACTCGGTCGTCCCGGTCCGTAGGCCGTCTCCAACACCTCGCGCAAGGCGGCGCCGTCGCCGCGGCCCTGGGTGCGAATCTCGATCGCAGCCAACCGTTCGTTGACGAAGCAGTAGCGAATCTCCTCGGCTTCACCGTCGCCGAGGCGAAGATCCTCATCGGCGCGGACGAAACAGGCGCCGATGGACCTGGAACCGGCCACGGGTTGCAGCCCGTGAAACGAGGCGAAGGGGGTATCGAAGCGCACGTCACGAAAGCCGTAGGCGGCGTCGAGGTAGGCGATGGTTCCCATGGGGGCCGCGGCGGCGAGGGCGGCCGCCGCCAGCGAGGCGAGAGCGAAGTGGAGGATGGGGCGCGTCATGCGGGGATGGTAGCGCTGATCGTGCGGGTTGGGCAGAGGCTGGGGCAGGACACGATTGCTCCGGCGGACGAAGGTTGCACGGCAAGGGCGACGGTCCCCTTCTCCGCGCGCCGATACGGCTGGCTACCGCATCAATTGGGAGTCCCAGCCGGCTGCCCCGGTTCCGTCGGCACGTAGCGCACCTCCAGCAACCGCAGGGCGCCGAACGACAGCGAGCGCAACAACAGCGGCGGCGGCACGGCCCGTCTCAGGTCGTGCGGGAACCACCACCCGACCGACAATACCCAGACGTGCTTACCCGCCGGGATGTCGTGCTCCCGCAGCTCGTCCATGACCTTCGGCCACCACGTGTCGGCCTGGAACTGCCACTCTCGCACGGTCAGCAGTTGCGGCCGCGTCGCCGTCCCCGGCAAGACGCGCGGATAGTAGACGGGCCACGGCTCGGGCGGTTGGTCGCGGTGGTAGTAGGCCAGCACCGGGTAGGTGCCGCCGTCGATGACGAGCAAATCCTGTGGCCGCACCTGGCGTTCGAGGTAACGCAGCAAGTCCTGCATATCGGCGGGAGGACGGACGATGCGCTCGGCGGGAGTCTCGGCAGCGAGGTACAACACGCCGGCGGTCGAACCGGCAGCGAGCAGGGTGAGCCAGCGGCGGCGCGGCAGCAGGGTCGCCAGGCCGATGCCGTACGCCGCGCCGAGCACGGCCAGCATTGCCGTGATGTGCCGGGTATTGCCCCACGGCATGTAGCGCACGAGGGCGCCGATCACATTGAGGAGCAGCGGCACGAACAACCACAGCGCATCGGCGGCGCGACCGGCGCGGGCGAACATTGGCCGCAGCAGGCCGACGAGCACGAAACCACCGGCGACGTAGGCGACGACGGCGCTCCCCGTGGCGAAGATCATGGCCCCGTGCGTCGAGCGCGCGAGGAATCGCAGCAACGTCTCGCGCTCGGGGTCGAACTTGAATGCGTTCAAGTACTCCGCATTGCGCGCGAAACGCACCGAAAATCCGTTCTCGTACAGCAAGCCGCCACACCAGGCGAGGGTCACCAGCTGCGACACGACCCAGGCCGGACCGAGTTGCCGCAGCTGCCCGGAGGCGTACAAGCGGCACGGGGCGTACAGTCCGAAGGCGACGAGCAGCGGCGCGGCGCCGTAGTGCGAGCCGATCGATCCCACCAAACCTAGCGTGTACACCGCCATCCACCGACGCTGCCGCGATTCGATGCAGCGCTCCAGCGCCACCATGGCCGCGGCGGCAAACGGCAACAGCAATCCGGCTTGGCGAATCTCGCTGCCGGCAGCGATCATTCCCGGGCTGGCGACCCAGAAAGCCAGCGCCAGCAATGCCGCTTCGTCGCTCCAGCGACGCCGCAGCCAGAGATAGCCGAACCAACCTGCCGCCAGCGTCGCCAAGTTGAGCCACAGACGCGCGACGACCTCCGACGTGCCGAGGAACAGCCAGGCCCAAAGGCTATGCAACAACAGCGGCGGATGGGTGAAATCGTTCCAATGACGATGCACGTCGAGGAGCGACGCCTGCAACGCCACGACGATGTGCATCGCCTCGTCGGGATTGAGGTAATTGCTCGCGCCGTCATGCAGGCGCACGGCAAACCCGAACAGCAAGAGGGCCGCGGCGGCGACACCAAAGGCAGCGGGGGGATCGGAGCGAATCATGCGCGAGAGGGCGGTGCGTCCGTGGCCGACCGGGTGGGCGCGTGGTAGACGGTGCTCATGGCCAAGGCCCCTTTTTGCGACGGAATGGTGTTGCTACACAACCCGCGCTGCTCGAAAAGCCGCGCCGCCAAGGCGTTGCTGGAGGAACGCGGCGTCGAGTTCGAGTGTCGTCCGTATCTCGAACGACCCTTGACCGCCGCCGAGTTGCGCCAGCTGCACCAACGGCTCGGCCGACCCGTGCGCGAATGGGTTCGACGCGGTGAAACCGCCTTCGCCGAAGCAGGTCTGGGCGCACAATCGAGCGATGCCGATTGTCTCGCCGCCATCGAACGGTTTCCGGTGCTGTTGGAGCGACCGATCCTGATCACGCCTCGAGCGGCCGCCGTCGGCCGCCCGCCCGAGGCGATCCTGCCGCTACTCGACGTTGGCGCTTGAGTTTCCCCGAACCGCCGTCGGCGGGAACGGGATGAACCGCTGCCGCGCCGCATCGAGTCGGTAGAGCCCCCCCGCCGTCGCGGCCCACAGCCTGCCGTGGGCATCGTGGGCCAAGTCGTACACCGCCGCTGGCGGCTCCACGGTGATACGGCGCCACTGCCCGAGTGCGCCGTCGGCTCGATGGCCGACGAATTCCTGCTCGAGTTCGCCGAACCCCAACCAAACGCCACCGGCGGCGTCGGTTTCGATGGTGTGCATGTACGGGCGTAGCAGCCCGGCCTTGCCCCACAACCCCGGGCGGTACAGTTCGAGGGATACGCGCTTCTCCCCGAACCGCACTTCGAGGCTCGCCTCCGAGGCTATCCAAAAGCGCCCGCGTGCATCGAAGTGGAACGCGTCGACGGCGGTCGAGGCGAGGCCGCCGGGCATCGGCTCGCGCAACGGATCGTTGAACCACGCCGAGCGGCCGCCGTCCGGGTCGAGGCGCATCACCGAGCGCGGCTTGGCGAACCAGAGCGTGCCATCGGGACCGATGGCCGCGTCGACGACCCGGTGGCGCCCGAATTCGTGCGTCTCGTAGACCATCTCCCACGCCGCCTCACGCCACTGCGCCAGCCCGCGCGCCGTGCCGACGTACAAGTCGCCGGTCGGCGTCGCCAACAGACGCGTCGCCTCGCACCGATCCAGACCTGCACAATGGGCCACGAAGCGGTCGCCCTCCAGACGCGCCGGCCCGTCGGGTGTCGCGGCCCACAGCTCGCCCGTCGGGGTGCGCTCGATGTCGACGGCGATGCGGCTCGGCAATCCCTCGGCGCGTCCCCATACCCGCGCCCCGCCGTCGCCGAGGCCCAGGCGCGTCACCCCGTGATGACCAGCCGTCCACAGATCGTCGCCGATGGGCTGCAAGGACAGCAGTCCCGATTCCGCCCGGGCCGCGATGGCGGATGCGAGCACGAGAAGATACGCGAGGACCAGCGTTTTCACGATCGCCCTCCGACGAAACGCGGCGGCCGGCGGAAGCGGACGTCCTTGCGCAACACCTCGATGACCGGCGCACCGTCGATCTTCGACGGCAGCGGGTGCCCGGTGAGGTAGAGCAGCATCGGCGCGAAGTCGATCAGACGGAAGCGGACCGGCGCATGCGGGTCGACGTCGCGGCCGGCCACCCAGAGGGCGCCACGGGCCGGTGCGCCGCTGGGCGGCACCGAAAGAAACACGGCGAGATCACCGTTCGCCGCCGCATCGGCGAGTTCGGCGATGGCCTGACGTGCCACCGCATCACAGGTGGCATCCCCCAACGAACACCCGAGGTGTAGTACGGCACCAGGCCGCGTGTGCGAGCTACGTCGCGCCTGGGCGAAAGCCGCAAGATCCACCCCGGGATCGTCGCGCAGGCGACCCCACGCGCCCAGGAGGGTGAAGCCGGCTTCTTCCAACAGATCCGGGGCGACGATCGTCGTGTCGATGCGGCCGCGGTGTAATCGCCGGCCGAGGGCGTGCCCGGCGGCGCCCGGAATGATCAGCGCTTCGGCACCGACCCAGGGCGTGTCTCCCGCCAGCAACAGTGCGTCGAGCAGGCCGATCGAATCCAGTCCTTCGGCGCCGGGACCGGGCACGACGACGGCGAAAACACGTGGCAGCGCCTCGGCCTCCGCCGCCGGCACGCCCGACGGCAGCAGGAGCACCAGCCCCAGAGCCAAGGTTCGAAGCAGACGGGATCGACGGCTCATGCGCTCACTCCCTCAGGAAAACGTCGCGCAGCACCAGATCGCCGCCGACCCCGAGATGCTGTACGTCGACCCGCCGCACGATCGACGGCGGCTCGATCGGCAGACGCATCAAGTAGGCGCGCGCCGCGTAGTAACGATCGGCATGGGCATTGGTGATCCACTCGTGCACCGGCGTCGCCGCGCGGCGATCGTGCAGCACGCGCTGTACGACGGGCCCGTCGAGCGCTACTTCGACCGACTCGATGCCGGCGCGCACCGGATGCTCGACGACGCCGTCTTCCGTGGTCACGCGCAGCAGCGCCAGCGGTCGCCCCTGCGCCAACCCACCGCCGTACGAAAGAAAGCTGATGACGTCGACTTCGCTCGTCGGCCGCAGATACGCCCGCGGCAGCAGCGTCAAGCTGGCGCCCGGGGTCAAGATACGCTCATCGGCGTCGAGACGCTGGAACGAAACGTGCGGTGGAGTCGGTCCGAGCCCGAACGCCAGCCACACGCAAGCAGCGCCGGTGATCGCCCCGGCACCGATGGCGACCGTCACCTCGAGGCGACGCGGCGCGCGCCGTAGGCCGACGGCGGCCGCCGTCCCCCACACCAACAACACCGTCGCCACGGTGCTCGATCGGTCGCTCCAGTCGCCATAGGGGAGATGCCGCAGCACCGTTTGGTGCAGCCACCTCTCTCCCGTCAACGCCTGCCACGTCGGCCCAGGCTGGGTGAAAACCGCCGACAGCACTTCGGCCAGGGCGAACTCCTCGCCCGGAACGTAGTTCGGGCCGCGAATGCCGACGGGCAACACGTCGTTGCGGTAGGCCGCCAGCAGCGCCAGGTTGGCGAACACCAGAACCACCGCCGCGACTCCACCGACCCGTCGCCCGCCCGACGTCGCCGCCAGCCGGCGCGCCACCGACGCGATGCCGAACGCCACCGGCGGCAGCAGCGCCAAGAGGAAGCGATTGCCGAAGCCGATGGCGCTCCACCAGACCGACCAGCAGCTGATGGCGTAGATGTGCAGCAGGCTCCACACGCCCAGCCCAAGTGCCAAACGCCGATCCTCGTGCAGCACCAAGCCCACCAGACCGATGGCCAGGATGGGATGCCAGACGAACGCGCCGTGCGCTGCGAAGTCGAACAACAGCCCCCCGAAGTGGGGCTCGCTCCAGGTGAAGAAGTCGCCGACCTTGGCGTAGCCGTCGCTGACGAGACGGCCGGTGGCGCCGTACCAACCGGCGAGCTGCGGCGCGAAACCGGCCACTACCCCCGCCGCCATGGCGAGCCCGTTGCCGAACCAGACGCCGCGGGCCCGCGGTTCGCGCCAAACCGCCGGCACGCGCGCCAACAGATCGACGGCCGGTACTGCCAGTGCCAATCCATTGAGCGGCCAGATCAGCGCCAGCCAGCCACCGACGTAACCGACGAGAAACCATCCGAGCCGCGTGCCGCCGCGGCGTTCGTTGCGGTCACGCAGCAACAGCAACAAGACGCCGCCAGCCAACGAATACGTCGTCGTCCACCCTTGCCAGAGATAGACGAAGTAGGGCAGCGCCGAAGCCCACGTCACCAACACCATCGCGGCGGTGACGACGCCTCCGCCGAAACGCGCCGCCAACCAACGCCACATCCACGCCAAAGCGAGCACCCCGGCGGCCGAGGACGACAGGGTGATGGCGAACCAATACGGCAGGGTGAAGCCGTTGCTGGGATGGGGATCGGGGAACGGCACCCCGACGAGCGCCAGCGCGTGCCCCAGCGCCAGCGCCGGCAGCTGCAACAGCGGGACGCCGAGATAGCGCACCGAACCTTCGGGGAATGGATTGTAGGAGCGTGTGGCGTTGTGCAGGAAAAGCTCTTCGAAAACGTCGAAGTCGCCGCCGAGGACCAGACTGACACTGGTGGCGTGATACTGGAATGCGTCGTGGACGACCGACACCTGCAACAGCGGCAGTCCCGGCAACAACACGAGTGCGAGTACCCAGGCGGGTCGCGGCTGGTGGGTCCGGCACCAGCGTGCCGCAACGGTTGCGCTCACGCCCAGCCCGAGCAGCAAGGGCAGCCAAGAGGGAAGCAGCGTGGTCACGCGGCGCGCTCAGCGCAGCTCGGCAGCCGGGGTTCCGCCGGCCGCCATCTCAGCGGCCCGTGGCGCGTCGGCGCGCGTATGCCGGAACATCCGCAGCCGAGGTGCTGCCGTCGACGTTGACGTCGGCCCCTGGGCAGGTGGGGGTGAAGATCTGGTGCAACAAGGCCGCCGGCGTGGTGTCGGCGCGGCCGTCACAGTCGGCGTCGCCAGGGAAACCCAGCGTTGGCGTCGGCGTCGGCGTGGCGGTCGAGGGAGGCGTCGGGGTGGGCGTCGACGTCGGCGTGCGGCTCAGCGTGGCGGTGCGGGTCGCCGTCGGCGTGCCGGTCTCCGTCGGTGTCGGCGTGATCGTCGGCGTCGGCGTCGGCGGCTCCGTGCAGGGAGCCTCGACGGGCTGGTGGTAACAACCGAGGATGGGATCGCAGAGATCCTGCGTGCAGGTGAGCCCGTCGGAGCAGGTCTGGATGCGGCACGCGGTGGAGCAGCCGCCGCACTGTTGCGGCGGGGACTGGCCATCGTCGCAGGACTCGGGGAACTCGATGGCGCCATTGCCGCAGGTCGGACAGGGCACCAGGCAGAAATCGGGTTCGCCGAAGTCGACACAAGTCGGGCGCGGATCGAGCTCCGCACTCGGAGTGATGACCGAGCCGAGGAGGACCGGCGGCAGGCGCGAGGGATGGATCAGCGTGACGCTGCCGGCGGTGCCGCCGCTGGTCGTGCTGCGCACGTCGGCGCGACCGGCGAAGGTCAGTCGTTCGCGTGCCGTCAGGTTGACCGTCCCCCCCTCCGGCGAGCTGCCTTGGATGTTGCCGGTCGAGGTGACGTTGATGGTGCAGGCCTCCATGTCGACGTCACCGCCGACGCCGCAGCCCTCGAAGGTCGTGCAACCGCCACCCTCGACCGTCATGCGACCGCCGACACTGAGCACGCCCGACGGCACCGGGTTGGCGGAAACGGTGATGCTGCCGCCGAACGCCCCGGGGCTGCGCCCGCTGGCGTCGATGACGCCGCCGAGGCTGACGTTGCGGCCGGCGCTCAAGTCGACGCTCGAGCCGCCGAAACCGCCGCTCGTATCCATGGTGATGCCGGAATGCACGACATCGATGTCGCCGGCGATGGTGATGTCGCCGCCGCAGCCTTCGGCGCCGTTGCTGCGCGTGGAGATCAGGCCGCTGCCGGTGACGACGACCGAACCGACGGAGGTGATCGACACCTCGCCGCCCTGTCCGTCGGGCGGCGCGCCGGTGGCGGCGAGCCGGGCGTTGACACGCACGTCACCGAACTCGGCGGCGGCGTCGATGGCTCCGCCGCAGCCGCCGAAACCGCTGACGGGCCCCTGGCCGTTGGCGTCGACGGTGCCGTTGAAGGTGATGCCTCCACCGGCGAGCACGCTGAGTACACCGCCACCGCCGGCGTCGCGCATCGAACTGAGGTCGATGGCATCGACGATGACGTCGCGGCCCGCCTGCAACTCGACGGCGCCGGGTTCGGCACCGCTGGCATCGAGCGTTTCGAGCAGCACGAGGTCGCGTCCCGCCTCGAGATCGATCGAACCGCCTTCGCTGCTCGTCGCGTCGCCGGTGACACGCACGATGGCGTTGTCCTCGACCGTGATGTCACCACCGGCGGTGATGTTGATCTCGCCGGCGCGGCCGGCCTCGCCGAGTTGGTCGGAGACGACATTGCCGCGGATGACGACGTTGCCGCCGGCGAAGATTTCGATGCAGCCGGCGAGGTTGTTGGAGGAGAAGTCGATTTCGCCGCGTCCGGGCAGTCGGTCGACGACGACATCCCCCGTGGTCTCGATGATCAGGAATCCGGCGATGTCGCGGTCGCTGCGGACGACTCCCTGCGTCTGTACCCGGAAACTGCCGGCCTTGAGGCGGACATTGCTGGAGCCGATGTCGATGACTCCGGCACCGCCGACGGCGACCGCACGGCCGCCGAAATCGAGAGTGCAGTTTTCGCCGATCTCGAACGTCTTGGTGATCGTGCACGGACCACTGGCCGGGCAACTCGGGTCGTTGGCGACGATGTCCTGAGCCGTGCAGGCAGCGATGGCCCAGGCATCGCTTACCGCCAGCGACGGCAGCAGCACCGCCAACGCGGCGACCAGACGCATGCGCGAGGCTCGCATCAGCGACACTCCACCAGGCCGAGACGGCAGGCGCCGGCGTCGTCGTTGCCGACGGCGCGGTTGCCGCCGGCGTCCTCGACGCCATGCCCGTGCAAGACGATCCCCTGGCGCAGATTGTCGTCGGCGACGTTGCGCGCCAAGCGAGCCCCGCTGGCATTGCCGGCGATGCCGGCAGCGGCGTTGGCATCGGCCCGACAGTCGTAGACTTCGAGGGCGTAGCCGTTGAGGTAGATGCCGTCGCTGCCGTTGCCGCGGCTGCGGCAGCTCTCGACCGCGTGCCGGTGGCCCCACAGGCGGAGGCCCGAGCGACCGTTACCGTTGGTGATGAGGGTCGGCGCGTCGTCCCCGGCGCGGTGGTCGTAGCCCATGAGGACCATGCCGTCGCGACCGTTGAAGTTCGACTGGACGTCGCTCACCCACCAGCCGCTGCCGCGGACGAAGATGCCGTCGCGACCGGCGCCGAAGACCTCGACCTGACTCAGGTCGCCGTATTTGCCGACGACGCGAATGCCGTCGCGCCGCGGCTGCACGATGCGCAAGCCGTGGATCGAGGCGATGCTATGGGCGGCTTGCGCCACGATGGCGTCGCGAAATCCCTCGATGCGGCCGCCCTGGCCGATGATACGCGCGCCGAAACGGCCGCCGTCGACGACGCGAATCCCGGTTCCGTGCGCGCCACCGCGCAGCACGTGACCGTTGAGATGCAGGGTCATCGACTCGCGCCCGCGCGGCAGCCGCACGACGAGTGCGTCGCGCGGGCAAGGGCCGGCTACCACCGGATCGTTGCCGAGGGTCACCGACGAGACGACGATGTCGCCGCAGGCACAGGGCACGTCGACGCCACCGACGTCATCGCCGCAGACCGCGGCGGCGACGGGCGACAGCGAGGCGAGCCAAACGAGGAGAAACACGGCGCCGGAGCACCAGAATCGCGGGCGGGGCCGCACCGACGCGGGGCGCGCCGCGGGGGACGAAGTCGACATGATGAAGTTCCAGGGAAAACCACATCGCTCCGGGTCGGTCAACGTGGAAATGACGATGGGACCCGGCGCCGGTGCGCCGGCTCAGGCCCTCGCCGCCCAAGCGCGCCGGTGGTGCGCCAGTGGTTGCGCCGCCGCCGGGGACGGCCTATCGGTGGCGACTCATGCCCGACCCGTTTCGCGTTTGGGGCGCGGCGGCGCTGGCGCGCCTGCGGCACGCCCGTACCGTCTTCTGCGGCCTCGACTACGACGGCACGCTGGCGCCGATCGCGCCGACGCCGGATACGGCCCTGCCCTATCCGGGTACGGCGGCGCTGCTCGCCGGCCTGACCGCGGCACCGCGCACACGCGTCGCCATCGTCACCGGGCGCACGATTGCCGACGTGCGACGCTTTCTCGACGTCGCCGGCGCCTATTACGTCGGCGTGCATGGCGTCGAAGTGCGCCGCCCCGGGGCCGGCATCGAGACGACCCCGGTCGGCGGCGGGGCGCCCGGCCCCTGGCCGCCGCTCGCCGCCGAGGTGGCGCGCCTCCTCGACGGCGTCGCCGGCATCTTTCTCGAGGACAAGGGCGTCGCCGTGGCAGCTCATTACCGGGGCGCCAGCGCCGACGACGCAGCGCGCACCCGCGCCGTCGTCGAAGCGCTCGGCGCCTCGCTCATCGCCCAGGGTGCGTCGATCGAAGTGCTGCACGGGCACGCCGTGGTCGAACTGCGCCCGCGCGGCATCGACAAGGGCTCGGCCCTGCGCCGCCTGATCGCCAGCGACGCGCCGGGGTCACTCGCCCTCTACATCGGCGACGACCGTACCGACGAAGACGCATTCCGCGCCTTGTCGCCCGATGCGATCACCGTGCGGGTCGGCCCGGAGGATTGCGATACCTCGGCCGATCACGCCATTGCCGACCCGGCCGAGGTGCACACCTTCCTCCAGCAACTCCTGCGCGCACGCCGCGCGTGAGGCTCACGCCGACGTCGCCTCCGGCACCGCCGACTCGAGCAGGGTCCTGCGCCGCGGCCGCTCGGCCAACCAGACCAGCAGGTCGCGCACCGCATCGACATCCGGCAGCCGCCGCGAGGCGTCGGTGAGCGCATCGGTTTCGCCGACACGAATGGTGATCCCCAATCCGCGCAGCGCACGGAACGTGTCTTCGCTGGAGCCGTCGCCGCCGACGTAGACGATACGCACCTTCTCCGACCATAGAGGGCCGTAGCGTTGGCGCACGATGTGATGGATGGCGTGACTGACATCCCAGACCACTGGCAGGCGGGCGACGATCGAGCGCGCATCCACGTCGAACTGGAAACCGGCACGGGTGATCGCCTGGCGCGCCGCCTGGACCAACGATTCTTGCTCGCTGGCAGGGACGTCGGCGAGGTCCAGACGCAGACTGAGACCATCCCGTTCGACGACCCGACGTGACAAGGTGGCGAGTTCGGCGGTGAGATCCTCGAGCCGACCGGAGAAGAGGCGAACCTCCTCACGCTCGTAGCCGGGAATGCCGCGGCCGCTGACGGCCATGCCGTGGAGGCCACCGTACGTGATGTCGGGAAGCGACACGATGCGGCGCACGTCGGGCAGCGGCCGACCACCGACGATCGCGAGGTCCGTATCGTTGCGCCGGGCGCAAGCTTCGAGCGCGGCACGCGTCGCCGGGCTCAGCCGTAAGGCGCCGCGCCGATTCGGCATCGCCAACACGCCGTCGAGTCCGAGGAAAACCGCCAAGTGATGCTCGTCGATGAAGTCGAACAACCAGGACTCGAAGTCGCGTTGGGTCGGGCGCGCCAGGGACTCCTGCGGCGCCTGCGCCGCTTCGAGGACCTGCTCGACCCACCAGGCGATGTTGTACCGCTGCTCGCGCCGCCGCAGCGCGGCCATACGTGACCGGCGCTCCTCGAGTTCCATGGTGAGCGCGCGATGCAAGGCGTTGGCGGTGCGGTCGAGGTCGTACGGGTTGACCAGCACCGCTTCGTGCATGGTCTCGGCGGCGCCGGCGAGACGCGACAGCACCAGCACCCCGGGTTCGGCTACTTGCGAGGCCACGAACTCCTTGGCGACCAGGTTCATGCCGTCGCGCCCGGGCGTGATGAAGGCGACGTCGGCGTCGCGGTAGAGACTGCACAAACGTTCCGGCGGCAGGCTCTGGTAGAGATATCGGATCGGCGCCCACGACGCGGTGGAGAAGCGGCCGTTGATGCGCCCGACGAGCTCGTCGATCTGCCGCTTGAGGTCGCCATACTCCGCCACCTGCACGCGGCTCGGCACCGCCAGCTGCAAGAACACGACCCGTTCACGATGCTCCGGGTAGAGTTCCAACAGGCGCTCGAAGGCGAGGATGCGCTCCGGAATGCCCTTGGTGTAGTCGAGGCGGTCGACGCCGAGAACGAGCTTTTCGCCGCGGCTGACGTCGGTGCGCGCCGCCGCCAGGGCTTGTCGTTCGTAGTAATCGAAATCGATGCCGATCGGGAAGGCGCCGACCCGTACGGTGCGGTTGCCGTACTCGACCAGCCCCTGGTTGCGGTCCACCCGACTGCGCAACAGCTGCTCGACGCAGTCGAGGAAATTGCGCCGGTAGTTGTCGACGTGGAAGCCGATGAGGTCGCACGCCAACACGCCGCGCAGCAGCTCGCGACTCCAAGGCAACAAGCGAAAGAGGTCGTACGGCGGGAAGGGGATGTGCAGAAAAAACGCCAGACGCGCCTGGGGCAGCAACTGGCGCAGGTGTGTCGGCGCCAACATGAGGTGATAGTCGTGCAGCCAGACGAGACTGCGCGCGTCGGCGGTTTGGGCCACCACCGAGGCGAAACGCTGGTTGACGCGTTCGTAGATCTGCCAGTCCTGGCGACTGAAGGTCGCCAGCCCGGGGAAGGAGTGGAACAACGGCCACAGCGTCCGGTTGGCGAAGCCATGGTAGTAGCGCTGCACCTCGGATTCGCTGATCTGCACCGGAATCAGCTCGTAACCGTCGTCGTGCCGCGCCAAGCGGTGTCCGCGCGGCAGCTGCGTACCGGCCCAGCCGATCCACTTGCCGCCACGCTGGCGCAACACCGGCTCGAGCGCCGACACCAGCCCGCCGACCGACCGCTGTCCTTCGAAGGCGCGCTGCCCGAGTTTGAACGTCATCGGCAGCCGATTGCTGACGACGAGCAGCGGCCGGTCTTCTCCCCGGGCGACGGCTCTTCGGCGTTGGCGTGACGGCATCGTGCTCCTCATGCGGCGAGACGCGGCAGTAACTGCGTCGCCAGGCTCAACAAGATGAAGAACCCGCACATGTCGGTGACCGTGGTGAGGATCGGCCCGGAGGCGAGGGCCGCGTCGAAACGCAACCCGCGCAATAGCAACGGCAACAGACCGCCGAGGGCGACGGCGACGAGGGTGTTCAAGGCCAGCGCCCCGCCGACGACGAAGCCGAGATAGGGATTGCCCTTCCACAACAGGGCCGCCACCCCGAGCATCAATCCCAGCACGACGCCATTGATGAGGCCGACACTGACTTCTTTCAGCAGCACGTAACCCAGCTCGAACGGCTTGACGAAACCAAGAGTGAGTTCGCGAATGCTGACGGCGACGGCTTGGTTGCCGGAGCAACCGCTCATGTCGGAGATGATCGGCAGGAAGACGGCGAGCACGATCGCCTGCGCCAGGGTGTCTTGGTACAGCGCGATGACGCTGGCTGCGGCGAGGTTGAGGACGATGTTGATGCTGAGCCACGACAGGCGGCGCGACGAGCGCGCCGCCAGCGGCATGGTGCGCAACTCCTCGCGACCGACGATGCCGACGAAACGCAGGAAGGTGTTCGCCGTGCGCTGGTCGACCTCTTCCTGCACCGCGTGCCGCCGGACCAGACCGACGAGACGGCCCTCGCCGTCGACGACGGGCACCCCGAGAAAACCGTGCAGGTCGAAAAACTCGCGCAGTTCCTCGAACGACGCCTGCACCGACACCACCAACGGGTCGGGGCGCATGACATCGACGATCGGCTGGCTGCCGGAAGCGAACAAGAGGTCGCGCATCGGCACGACGCCGCGCAAGCGACCGTCGGCGGCGACGACGTAGGCGTACTGCACCTCGAAGTGAGCATAGGTATCACGCTGGGCCCGCATGTCGGCGAGGACGTCGGCGACGCTGAGGTCCTCGCGGTACGACAGGTACTCGGTGATCATCATGCCGCCGGCGCTGTCGGGTGGGTAGGCGAGCAGGCGACGCACGTCGCGGGCGTCCTCCGGCTCCATCTCGCGCAGAATCGCCTCGGCGTCCTGGGCGTCGAGTTCCCCCAGCAGGTCGGCTTGCCGGTCGCTCGCCATCTCGTCGACGATGGCGGCGACGTGCGCCGGCGGCAGGTCCTCGACGAGTTCGGCGGCGTGGGCGTCGGAGACTTCCTCGAGCACCTCGGCGGCACCCTCGGGACTGAGGAGGAGAAAAAGGCGGGTCTGGTCTTCCTGGGCGAGGCGCGAGATGGCGCGCGCCGTCTCGCCGGCGCCGAGCGAGTCCAGGTAGCGCTCGAGCCCGACATGGTCCTGTGCCGCGACGAAGCGCTGCAGCGCTTCCCACGGCCGTGCGTCGTCGGTCGCCATCATGCCGCCGGCATCCTTCCCGAGTCCGACCAGTCCGACAAGTCCGACCCGTCCGACCTGTCCGACCCGTCGGACCTGTCGGACGTGCACCGAGCGGCGGTTTATGCTGAAGTCCGCCGCCATGCGTTCCTGGGTCGTCCTTTCCATCCTCTTGGTGCTCACGGGCTTGTCCGTTTTTGCCTACAAGGTCTTCGTCCTCGAGTACCCGATCCGGGCCGCCGACGTCGCCGGCACCTGGCGCGCCGAACTCGTGGTCGACGTCACGGGCGAGGCCGAAAAGCGTGTCGTCGTCGACGCCCTGCTGCCGCGCGCCTCCGGCTACCAGCGCCTGCTCAGCGAGGAAGTCCGCTCGGGCCCGCTGCGCTTCAGCATCAGCGAAAATGGCCAGAGCCGCCAAGCGCGCTGGAGCGGCGCCCTCACCCGCGCCACCTCGGTCAGCTACCAGGTCACCTTCGACGCCCTCGAGTACCGCTGGGAACTGCCGCCGGCCGAACGCCGCGACGTTTCGCGGTACCCGAAGGCCGTGCGCGACTACCTCGAAAATTCCCCAGGGGTGCAGGTCGACGACCCCGCCATCGCCCAACTGTCCCAGGAACTCGACCTCGACCCGGACGACAAGGTGGCGTTGGCGCGCGAGATCTTCGCCTTCGTGGCGCGCGAGATCGGCGCCATGCGCACGGTCGGGCAGATGGACGCGGTCACCGTCGTGCGCGAGGGCCGCGGCAACCCGATGGGCCGCGCCCGCCTGGTCTGCGCCCTCGCCCGCGTCAACGGCCTACCCTGCCGCGTCGTGCCCGGCCTCTTTCTCGAGGACGGCACCTACGACTCCCTGCACTATTGGAACGAGGTCTACGTCGGCGCCGGCTGGGTGCCGCTGGATGCCGCCAAGGGGCTGATCGAGCGCATCCCGGCCGACCGCATGGCCCTGTCGTCGGGCAACCTCGAGGCCGCCGCCACCGGCGAGAACACGACCGCCCTGTCCTATCGCTTCGAGGTCGAGTCCGAACTCGCCGCGTTCGTCGACTTCATGCGCCGCCGGCTCAGCGAATCGAACAACGTCGTCGACCGCCTGTCGCTGCTGTTCCTACCGCTGCACGTGCAGCAGACGCTGCGGCTGTTGCTGCTGGTGCCGCTCGGCGCCCTGGCGATCAGCGTCCTGCGCAGCATCGTCGGGCTGCGCACCTTCGGCATGTTCATGCCGATGCTGATCGCGCTGTCGCTGACCGCCACCGGCATCTGGTGGGGCACGGTGTTCCTGGCGGTCGTCGTCCTCATCGCCCTGCTGTCGCGCCTCTTCATCCAACGCTTCTATCTGCTGTTGGTGGCGCGCGTCGCCTTCATCTTGACGCTGGTGATCATCGTCATGGTGGTGCTGCTCATCGTCGGCGATTTTCTCAAGATTCCCACCGCCGGCGTCGGCGCCTTCCCCTTCGTCATCATGACGATGATCGTCGAGCGCATCAGCGTCACCCTCGAAGAAGAGGGCTGGCGCAACACCCTCAGCCGCATCGGCACGACGCTGCTGTCGATCTACCTGACCTACATGGTCGTGCACATGGGCGTGCTGCAGACCTTCCTGTTGGTCTTCCCCGAGCTGCTGATCGTCATCCTCGGTCTGCTCATCGCCGTCGGCAAATACACCGGCTACCGCCTCACCGAGCTGCGGCGCTTCCGCGAATTGGCGACGCCGGCCGCGTGAGTACGTCCGGCGAAAGGAAACGATGATGTTCGGCATCTGGCGCGCCCTGCGAGCCAACGGCGTCCTCGGCATGAACGACCGCAACGGTCGGTTCGTGCTGCCGCTCAACCCGCGCAAGTTCTACCCGCGCGTCGACGACAAGGTCCTGACGAAGAGCCTGGCCCAGGCCAAGGGCATCCCCGTGCCCGCCTTGCTCGGCCTGGTGCAGAGCTACCATCAGCTGCGCGACGTGCCGGCGATGCTCGCGCCGCACGAGACCTTCGTACTCAAGCCGGCGCGCGGCTCCCAGGGCAACGGCATCATCGTCGTCGTCGGCCGCGAGGGCGAACTCTACAAGCGCCCCAACGGCACGACCATCGACGGCGCCGCCGTCCGCCAGCACATCTCGAGCATCCTCTCCGGCGTCTTCTCGCTGCGCGGCGACTGGGACACCTGCATCATCGAGGAGTTGGTCATCGTCCACCCGACGTTCGCCAAGGTCGTGCCGCGCGGTGTGCCCGACATCCGCGTCATCGTCTGCAACGGCCTGCCGGTGATGTCCATGTGCCGCCTGCCGACCGAGGAATCGAACGGCCGCGCCAACCTGCACCAGGGAGCCATGGCCGTCGGCCTCGACATGGCCACCGGCCGGGCCGTGCACGGCATCCACCACGGCAAGAGCGTCGAACGCCACCCGGACAGCGGCTCGCCGTTGCGCGAGTTCCAAGTGCCGCGCTGGGACGAGGTGCTGTCGCTCGCGGCCAATGCCAGCGACATCGCCGGCCTCGGCTATCTCGGCGTCGACGTCGTCGTCGACGCACGGCACGGGCCGCTGCTGCTCGAACTCAATGCGCGCCCAGGGCTGGCCATCCAATTGGCCAACGCCGAGGGCTTGATCCCGCGCTTGGAGATCTCCAAGCGCGAACGCGCCGCCGCCCTGCCCTGGCAACAACGTTGCGCCCTGGCCAAAGAATTGTTCGCGAGGAACCCGTCATGGTCGCCGCTCGACGACGTCGCCGCCTGATTCCGCTGCTGCTCGGCCTCGGCGCCGCGAGCGTGGCCGCCACCGCCGTCGCCCAGCCGCCGCGACGCTATGAGCTGACCTTCGCGGTGCGCATCGCCGACGCCGCCGGCAAGCCGGTCGAGGTCCACCTGGCCCTGCCTCCCGACACCCCCCACCAGCGGGTGGTCGACATCACCACCCTGGCGCGCGGCCTTACGGCGGACGTCGTGCGCGGCGACGAGCCCGAGGTGGTCTTTCGCGGCCGGGTCGGCGCGAGCCGGCGCGTCTCGGTCACCGCCATCGTCGACGTCGACCGCCGCGACGACGCGCTGCCGGCTGCCGTGCAGCCGGTGGACGAGCCGCCGATCGAAACGCTCGCCGCGCTGCGTCCGGCACCGTTGTTGCCCTCGCGCTCCATCCTGGTGCGCGAGTTCCTCGAGACCCACGCCGCGCCGCGCCTGCGCGCCGGCGACGGCACCGACATGCTGCGCGCCATCTACGGCTCGGTGCGGGACGAACTCACTTACAAAGCCGACGGCAAGAGCCTCGCCCTCGACGTCCTGCGCCGGGGCGACGGCAAACGCATCGGACTCGAACGCGTCTTCACCGCCTCCCTGCGCAGCGCCGGCATCCCGGCGCATTTGGTCGAAGGCATCGACCCGCAGAGCACGACGCGACGCAAGCGGCGCTTCTGGACCGAGGTGTGGGCCGAAGGGCAGTGGTATCCCGTCAGTGCCTCGTACGGTTGGCTCGCCAAGCCGCCGCGCCGCCAAATCGCTCTGACGTTCGACGGCCGGCGCGTGCTGAGCTCGCTCGGCGCCGGCACCGCGACCTACGGGGTCGTGGCGCGCCGCCTGAAAAACCCCGCGCCGCAACCCACCGCGCCCTCGGAGAATCCATGAACGCGCGACTCCTTGCCTACGTGTCGATCGCCGTGCTGGCGCACGCCCTGCCCGCGGCGGCAGCGCCGAAGAAGACGCTTCATCTGGTACCGGCGAAGGATGCGACGCTGGCGGCGCTGTTGCTGACGGCCCATGGCACGCGCGAGCCGGTGTTGTTGTTCGATCCGCAAGATGCCGACGAGATCCGCGACGGCGCCGCCTTGGTGGCGTCGCCGCGCCGGTGTTACGTCGACGCCGGACACGCGGGCACGACCACCGCGTCGCTGCTGGGAGACATCGCCGGCGCGGCCTGCGAAATCGTCAACGCGCCGCACGATCTGGCGCAACGGTTGTGGTCGAACCCGCAGGTCGTCGTCGCCTTCGCCGACGGCGACGAAGCGGCCCGCGTGCGCGCTGCCGGCCTCGCCGCTGCAGTCAGCGGCGCCTTGCTGCCGGTCGCTGCCGGCGAGAAGGTTTCGACCGAATCGCTCGGGGCCTGGAAGCCCACCACCCTGTTGCTCGCCGGTGTCGCCGCCGCCGATGGCCTCGGCATCGCCCACGTCGCCCCCATCGACACCCCCGAGGCGATCTTCGCCGAGTTCCAACGCCTGCACGGCGGCCCGCCGTCGACCCTCATCCTGACCAACCCGGCCGACCGCACCGGCATGTTCTCGCCCTCGGGTCTCTCCGAGGTGTCGCCCGTATATGCCGCGCTACACCGGGCTCCGGTCTTCCCCGTACCGAGCGCCGAGTCGGAAGCCATCGAGGCGTTCGCGCGAAAACTCATGCAGGTCAGCGCCTTCCAGCCCGCCCACATCCTGCTGATCGGCGACGAGCTGGCACTGCGCAGCCACCGCATCCCCGACCCCGTCCTCGAGTCGGGCGGACCCGAAGCCCGCGGCGGCGGCACCATCGTGCGCGTCGAGTTGTTCTCCGAAATCCAACTCGACCGTCCCCAGATCTTTCCGGTCGGACGCGTCATCGCCGAAAATGCCGGTTTCGCCAGCATCAGCCTGTTGCGCCGCTTGCACGTCGCCAACAAAGCCGCCGATCGCCCGGTGATCTTCCTCACCAACGCCGATCAGGTCTTCGCCCTCGGCGAGACGATCTCGCGCTCGACGGTCAACGACCTCACCAACCTCGGCATCCGCGTACGCGCCTATTTTCGCGACGAGATCACCCCCGAGGTCTCCCAACGTGCCCTCGGACAGACCGACGTGCTCGTGTGGGAAGGGCATCCGCGCGACCTGACGCTCGAGGAACGCGGCGGGGTGGCGATCGACGCCGCGCCGCAGATCGCCATTCTGCAGGGCTGCTACACCCTCGACCGCAACGATCCGTACATTCTCATCGAGAAGGGCACCCAGGCGATCGTCGCCACTTCGGCCGCGATCTACAGCGCCTCCGGCTCGGCCTTTGCCCGCGCCTTGTTCGACGCCATTGCCTATGGAGGGGCGGACTTGGGCACGGCGGTACGCGATGCGCGCAACTACCTTCTGGCGGTGACGCGCATGAAGCGCGAGCGCGGCCACAAAGACTGGCGCAAGACGCTGCGCGCCGCCATGGCCTTCGCCCTCTGGGGCGACCCGTGCCTGCGCGCGCCGATCAAGCCGGGCAAGCCCGACGCCAAGCCGGCGAGTTGGACGCTCGACGACGCCGGGCTCGGTCTCGACATCCCGCGCCGCCAACTACGCGAGGTGCGCGTCGGCCAGTACCGCGCCCAACAGGCACCGCGCGCCATGCTCGGCGGCTTGCTCGAGATCGAGAAAAAGAACGTGCTGCGCCTGAAGGATTTCTACTACGGCGTCTTTCGCGTGCCGCCGGAACGCAGCGTCGTCTGCCCGCCGAACCCCAACTGGAACGTGGTGTCGCTGTACAGCCCGGCGACCCAGACGCTTTCGGTGCTGGCGCGGCCGGACTGGCTGGTCATGACCGACGCCAAGGAAAGCGGCAGCTATCGCTTCACCATGGCGGCATCGCCCGAACAGTGCGGCGCCGCGCCAACGCCGACGCCGTGATTCGAACAGCGTGAGGCGAACGGTTACTGTGGCGCCTGCTTGATCGTCCACACCGCGCCCCAAGCGCCGCCGAGGGCGACGATGGTGTAGACGATGCCGAAGATCTTGTAGCCCACCGTGTCCGGGGTCGGGGTCAGCCAAGCGAACAGCACCAGGTTGGCGGTGACGTACACGGCATAGGCGACGCCGAGGCCGAGGGCGGCGCGGTGCCGCGTGAAGATGGCACCGGCGTAGGCCAGCAGAAAGAGGCCGAACAACGGCCCGGCGACCGCGTTGGCCGTGCCTTCGAGCCGCGTGCCGAACAAGACGAAGCCCGTCTGCTCGCCGCCGAGTTGCAGCGGCTTGAGCAAGTTGGAGATCGCCAACAACAGGAACAAGACGGCGAATACCTTCGCCCCGGTCTCTCGCTTCATCGCACCCTCCTCAGCGGCGTCGAGCGCTTGGTGACGTGGTCTTAGTCGGAGTCTCCCCGCGACTCAACGCAGCTTCTCCCGCACGGATCGCGGCGACAGCACCATCCATGGCGGGCATCGACGGGTCGACGCCATGACGCTGGCGCCGAAACACGACACGGTCGCACCGCCCTTCGCGCGAGGCTCGCTCGATCAGCGCCCGAGGAGGATGCGCAGGTCGCGGGCCACCAGGCGCAGCAGGTCTCCACGCCGCGGCGCTCGGTCGAACGCGGCACTCGCCTCGCCTCGTGCAACCGAAGGCCAACCGGCGGTCATCGCACCCAAGATCATTCCCAGCCACCCCGCCCCGACACGCATCGACGAGACCAGCCGCAACGTCGGCAGCGCCGGAAGCAAGTGGATGTTGGGAATGACGGGCAGATTCAAGCGCGACGCGGTGAAACCCCATGCATCGTGCTCTTTCGTGAGGGCCCGTAGCGCGGCAGTCGCGGCACGCGTGTCCCCACCCTTAAAGCGGCACTGGAAGAGAAGCGCATGCGCCGCATCGACGAGCTGTCGGAAACGTGGATGACCGGCCCCCCACAGCGGCTGAACGAACGGGTGCACGCCCGCAACACCGGACGAAACCCCTCCGATGAAGGTACCCAGGCGATAGACCTCGAGAGCGGCGCACAACAGGCCAAAGTCGGTGGCCGCCAGGTAGAAGAGATGCTGGATGCGCGCAATGTACTCGATCTCCCGGAAGAAGAACGACTCGTAGTCCGGCAGCACGCTTCGTGGGGCACGCCGCGATCGGAGGATGTCGTCGCTGTGTTCGGCGATCCGCGCCACGGCGACGGCAGACATGGCCATGCCTGCGGAGAACAGCGGATCGGTGAAACCGGACGACGGCGGCAGCAAGATCCAATTGTCGCCGAGAACCTGTTTGGTACGCCACTGCAACCGACCGGTGCTGGTCCACGGACGGATCGCGCGAGCGTCCGCCATGGTTGCGGCAAACCCGGGATGGGTGTTGCCCCTTCGCCAGAACTCCGCCGCGGAATCCTTTTCCGGTTCGGCACAGCCCTCCAGCTCCTGGTTGACCAGGATACCGACGCTGGTGATGCCGTTGTCGAAGGGAATGAACCAGCACCAACCCTCGGGCCACACGTAGTGAACCGTCGCATGATCGCGCGGCACGGGAAGACGCGGCCAGTCGCGGCCATGGGTTTCCTCCAGGCGCCGCGTGCCGACGAAATGGTTGTATACGGTCCTCGACCGCAGCGATATCTCGGGAGGATCTTGCACCCGCAGATCGAGGTCGTGCGCCAGCCGGGAGCCGAATCCCGACGCGTCGAACACGATCGGAGCCTCGAGTGTCGCCTCGCGCCCATCATGCACGAGTCGGAGTCGAACCGGGCCGCCGAGATCAACCTCTTCGACCTGGGCCATGCCGAACAACGTCGCACCGTGACGCAACGCCACCGACAGAAGGTAGCCGTCCGTATCGGCACGGAAGAGGTGCATGTCCGGACCCGTGGGCCACGGAGGTGTCTGGTAGAGGACCTCGGCCGGCCGGCCGGCCGGCACTTCATGCGGCTGAATCGCGGTCGGGTGGGCGAGAAAGTAAAAACTTTCCTTGGGCCATACCGCGAGCGGCAAGCGGGACCGCTTCATGCGGTAGTAGGACGAAAGCGGCAGGAGTTCCGGCACGCCCCAGCGACGCGCCATCCACGCGTGCATGCGCGTCTGTTCAGGGGTGGAACTTTCGCCGATCGCGACACGCGGCAGCGGAGCGGTTTCGACGAGTGCCACACGGTACCCCTGGCCTCCGAGCACCGCTGCGAGTAGGGGCCCCGTGTAGCCTGCCCCGAGGACGATGGCATCGAAGCGCTGCAGGTTGGGCGTGACCATCGCGCGCCAGCTCTATATCGCTCCCTACTACGGGTCAATTGAGCACCGCCGACGGCTCGCGCCGCCACGAACACGGCCGACGCAGGAGGCACGACGCTCCTCGAATGCCGTTCGGCGCCAGCGGACACCTCGGCAAGGGCCACGCCCGCCACAGCACTGCCGCAGCAGAGCGCTTGACGGCAACCGTCTCAGCGAACTATGGCGCCGGATCGAATGGCGTCGATGGCGGTAGAAGCCCCTCCTCCACTTTCCGCCGCAAACGAGCCACCACGGAACGCCATTCCCGCGTTTCGCTACACCGATGCGGGCTGGCTCGCGCGCGAACGAGACGAGGTTTTTGGCCGGGCGTGGCTCGTTGTCGGCGCGGCGTATCGGGTGGCGACCCCCGGCAGCTACTTCACGTTCGACGAACTGGGTCACTCCATCGCCATCGTTCGCGATCGCGACGGAACGTTACGCGCGTTTCACAATTCGTGCCGCCATCGCGGGACTCGCCTCCTCGAGCATGCCGGTACGCTGCGTGCGATTCGCTGCCCCTACCACGACTGGAAATATTCGCTCGATGGTCGGCTGCGCCATGTCCCCGGTCAAGACGGATTCGCGTGCGGGCTGGACAAAGACCGCATGGGGCTGCGCGCCGTCCGCGTCGAAGAAGCGATCGGCTTGATCTGGGTCTGCTTCTCCGACGACGGTCCGCCGCTGTCCGAAACTCTCGCTGCGATTCCCGAAGAAGTCGCAGCGTATCGACTCGAGGAGATGTATCCTGTCCAAGAGGTCACCTGGCGGGCGCCCTGCAACTGGAAGGCGGTTCTCGACAACGCCACCGAGGCCTACCACCTCGAAGCGGTTCACGGCCACAGCGTCAATCCGTTGATCGACGAACAGCCGGAGTTCGTGACGCACGGGGATCACGTTCGACTGAGCTTGGCCATCAGCAACTACGGTTGGCGACGATGGATCGATCGTCACACCAGTCGCGGTGGTCCGTATACGAAACGCCAGCGCGACGCCCTGCAGAAGTACGTCTTGTTTCCGAACAGCCTCATCAACTTGGTACCGTGCCATCTGACGCTGTTCCAGGCCTGGCCGATCGACAGCAACACCTGCCGGTTCTTTTACGGCTTCTACGGTCGCCGCGGAGCCAAACCCCTCGAATGGCTGCGTGTACGCGCCACGTGGCTCCTATCGCGCTACATTCTGCGGGAGGACTGGCGCATCCTCGAGCTTTTCCAGCGCGGCGTAGCAACCCGTCCCGATAGCGAACAACCGTTACACGTGAACGAACGGGCCATCGCGCATTTTCACCGCACCCTGGATCGCTGGATCGCGCCCTGAGCGGCGACACACGGAGAACCACTCGTCGCCAAGCGAAAGGAAAGTTTGCGGATCGGCTCCGTCCGGGCGCTGCCGACGAATCAGCCAATCCCGCCCGCCCGACTGGCCACCGGCTCGTCGGACAATTGGTTTGCCGACGCATCCCAACGCCAACGAGCCTGATGGCCCATCTGGTGTACGCCACCCCACCAGCGGTCGATGCCGTTGCAGGCGACGAAATCGAGTTCGCCGCTCACGTAACCCGCCCCGTCTTCGGTGCGCCGGACGCGGGTTTTCCATCCCGCCGCCGGCGTCTCGAGCACCAAGGCCGGACGCGGCCCCGCGGCTAGGCGTTCGAGGTACCACCAGAGCACGGTATCGCCGAGGAAGGGGCGCTCCTCGCGCTCTTCTTGGGCGCGGAAGAGATCCGCCGCCGTGGTCGCGCCGGTGTCGATCGCAGCGAGCACCGCGGCCTCGCTGCGGCTGAGGCCGGTCCGCCGTTCCGGGAACTGCTCGAGATGGCGGCGCAGCGCCGGGGCCAAATGCGGCAGCGCCGACAGGTCCATGTGGCGCAAGCGATCGAGCCAGGTGGGATCGGGGCTACGCAGCGCCTGCCAGCCGACCTCGGCGAGTTCGAGCTGATCCTCGCTCACCGGCAACCGGCGTAGAAAGAGACTGCGCAATTGCTGCGGTTCGAGTTGCCCGAGTCCGACGAAGCGATCGATGCCGGGGTAATGGTCGACGCAGAGCATCGACAGCACGACGTCGCCGCGATCGAAGTGGGCGAAGCGGTCGAGGATCTGCAGGATCTGGAGTTGGTCGTAGAGGTCGTGTTCGAACCAGAGGGCGACCTCTTCGTGCAGGGTGAAGGACTCGAGGATGGCGTCGCGTTGCTCCAGTTGGCGTTCGATGGTGGCGGCATCGCCGCCGAAGCGGGCGAGGAATGGGGCGCGTTCGCGGCGCAGGCCGGCGGCATCGAGCTGCGCCGGCACCGGCCCTTCGTGCAGTACGTCGCGCCAGGCGAGGATGATGCCGGGCAGGCGGGCGCGTCGCAGGAGGTCGGCGGCGAAATCGCCGTTGGTGATGTGCAGCATGGCGGAACTCGGGGCGACGCACGGGAAGTCCGTCCGGCGCGGAGGTTAGAGTACCTGGGCCGCGGGTCGATCTCCACCGGGCGAGGTGCGGCGCTCAGGCGGGATCGGGGTCGGCCGGAGGCGGCACGGGGACGGGGATCTCGACGGCTGGGGCGGGCGCGGCGAGGGCGCGTTCGAGTAGGACGCTGGCGGTCACCTTGGCGATCTGGGCGGCTTCCGGGCGGCGTTGGACTTGGGCGATGACGGTAGCCCCGTCGAGCAACAGCGCCAGGGCGTCGGCGATGGTGTCGGGGTCGCTGACTCCGGTTTCGGCGGCCCAGGCGCGCAGGGTTTCGAGGCGACGGGCGTCGAGCTCCTCGCATTTGCGGCGCACCGGGGAGTCGGGGGCGGAGAACTCGGCGACGGCGTTGATGATGAGCGAGCCGAAGAAGCGCTCGGAGCGGAACCAGGCCTCGGCGACGTCGAAGAGGGCGAGGGCGCGGTCGCCGGGGGAGGCGGCGGTGCGTTCGACGTCGCCGACGAAGGCGGCGCGCTGGGAGGCGTCATAGCGTTCGAGGACGGCGAGGATGAGATCGTCCTTCGAGGCGAAGTGGGCGTAGAGCGTGCGCCGGCTGACGCCGGCGCGTTCGGTGAGGAGTTCGATGCCACAGCCGTGGAAGCCGAATTCGGCGAACAGGTCGAGGGCAACGCGGACGAGGTGATCGCGGCGCGACGGGCGGGGCATGCGGGCATTGTACACCCGACGGCGGCGCGCGGCGCGCCTCGGGTCGCATGAGCGTTTCTACTTCGACGCGAGAGAAGAATGAAACGGAGCGATACTAACAACGGTGGCGGAATTGCGGTACGGTCGCGCAGTATCGCCAGCCGCGGAGGTTCAACTTGGAGACGATCGCCCGCTTCCTGACGTCACCCGTCGGGCGCAAGATCCTGATGGCGCTCACGGGACTGCTGTTGAGCGGCTTTCTCGTCACGCACTTGGCCGGCAACTTCCTCATTTTTGCCGGGGCCGAGTCGTTCAACGAGTACAGCCACGCGCTCACCTCGAACCCGCTCATCTACATCGCCGAGATGGCCCTGTTGGCGGTGTTCGTCGCCCACTTCGCCTCCGGCATCTTGCTCTACCGCAAGAACCAGATGGCGCGCCCCGTTCCCTACGCCAGCCAAGAAAGTGCCGGTCACACCAGCCACAAGACGCTGGCGTCGACCTACATGATCTTCTCCGGCCTGTTCTTGCTGCTCTTCGTGCCGTTGCACGTGAAGGGCTTCAAGTTCGGCACCTACTACGAAACCGCCGGCGCCGAGCCGATCCGCGACCTGCACCGTCTCGTCGTCGAGACCTTCGCCAACCCGCTGTACGTACTCTTCTACGTCATCGCCATGGTGATCGTCGGCTTCCACCTCTACCACGGCGTCGGCAGCGCCTTTCAGTCGCTCGGTATCGACTACCGCAAAGGTTGGCTGAAGTTCGGCCGCGGCTTCGCCGTCGTCATCGCCGGCGGTTTCCTGGTCATTCCCGTGATCCTGTACCTCTTCGGAGCGAGCCTATGATCCTCGACGGCAAAGTCCCCAGCGGTCCCCTCGAGTCGAAGTGGGAACGCCACAAGTTCAACATGAAGCTGGTGAACCCGGCGAACCGCCGAAAGCACACGGTGATCGTCGTCGGCACCGGCCTCGCCGGCGCGTCCGCTTCGGCCACCCTCGGCGAACTCGGCTACAACGTCCTCAGCTTCACCATCCTCGACAGCCCGCGCCGCTCGCACAGCATCGCCGCCCAGGGCGGCATCAATGCCGCGAAGAACTACAAGAACGACGGCGACTCGGTGTACCGGCTCTTCTACGACACGCTGAAGGGCGGCGACTACCGCGCTCGCGAAGCCAACGTCTACCGGCTGGCTCAGGTCAGCGTCGACATCATCGACCAATGTGTGGCGCAGGGCGTGCCGTTCGCCCGCGAGTACGGCGGCCTGCTCGACAACCGATCGTTCGGCGGCGCGCAGGTGTCGCGTACGTTTTACGCCCGCGGCCAGACCGGCCAGCAGCTGTTGCTCGGCGCCTACAGCTCGATGATGCGTCAGGTGGACACCGGTCAGGTGAAGGTCTTCCCGCGGCGCGAGATGCTCGACCTGGTGGTGGTCGACGGCCATGCGCGTGGCATCGTCACCCGCAATCTCGTCACCGGCGAGATCGAGCGTTATGCCGCCGACGCGGTACTGCTGTGCACCGGCGGTTACGGCAACCTCTACTTTCTGTCGACGATGGCGGGGAACAGCAACGTCACCGCCGCCTGGCGCTGCGCCAAGCGCGGCGCACTCTTCGCCAACCCCTGCTATGTGCAGATCCACCCGACCTGCATCCCGGTGAGCGGCGACTACCAGGCGAAGCTGACGTTGATGAGCGAGAGTTTGCGCAACGACGGGCGCGTCTGGGTGCCGAAGCTGAAAGGGGACGCGCGTTCGCCGGATCAGATCCCCGAGGACGAGCGCGACTATTTCCTCGAGCGCAAGTATCCGAGCTTCGGCAACCTGGTGCCGCGCGACGTCGCCTCGCGCAACGCCAAGCAAGTGTGCGACGAGGGCCGCGGTGTCGGAGCCAGCGGCCTGGCGGTCTATTTGGATTTCGCCGATGCGATTCAACGCTTCGGCGAGCCGACGATCCGAGCGCGTTACGGCAATTTGTTCGCCATGTACCAGGAGATCGTCGACGAGAACCCGTACAAGGTGCCGATGCGCATCTACCCGGCGGTGCACTACTGCATGGGCGGGCTGTGGGTCGACTACAACCTGATGACGACGATCCCCGGGTTGTTCGCGCTGGGTGAGGCCAACTTCTCGGATCACGGCGCCAATCGACTGGGCGCCAGCGCCCTGATGCAAGGCCTGGCGGACGGCTACTTCGTCGCTCCCTACACGCTGGCCGACTACATCGCGAGCACCAAGCTCGCCAAGGTCGACACCGAACACGAGGCCTTCGCCGAGGCCGAAAACGCCGTGCGCCAACGCATCGACCGCATCTTCGCGGTCCGCGGCGGCAAGACGGTGATGGACCTGCACCGGCAGCTCGGCAAGGTGATGTGGGACAACGTCGGCATGTCGCGCACCGATGCCAGCCTCACCTATGCGATCGACCGGGTACGTGGGTTGCGCGAGGAGTTCTGGAACGACGTGCGCGTGCCGGGCAAGCCCGACATGCTCAACAAGAACCTCGAACTGGCCGGTCGCCTCGCCGACTTCATGGAGTTCGCCGAGGTCGTGGCCATCGACGCCAAGCACCGCACCGAGTCGTGCGGCGGGCATTTCCGCGAGGAGAGCCAGACCCCGGAAGGCGAGGCCTTGCGCAACGACGACGAGTTCGCCTACGTCGCCGCCTGGGAATACAAGGGCGAAGGGCAGGCTCCGGAGATGCACAAGGAGCCGCTCAACTTCGAATTCGTGAAGCCCTCACAGCGGAGCTACAAGTAGACGATGGAAAGCACGAAGAAACTGAATGTGCGGCTGCGGGTGTGGCGGCAGCCGAATCGCAACGCCCCGGGCCGTTTCATCGACTATCCTGCCAAGGACCTGTCGCCCGACATGTCCTTCCTCGAGATGCTCGACGTCGTCAACGACCGGCTGATCCTGGACGGCGAGGAACCGATCGCCTTCGACTACGATTGTCGCGAAGGCATTTGCGGCTCCTGCAGCATCGTCATCAACGGCGTGCCGCACGGCCCGCAGCCGGGGGTGGCGACGTGTCAGCTGTACATGCGGCATTTCGCCGAGGGTGCGGTGATCACATTGGAGCCGTGGCGGGCCAAGGCCTTCCCGGTGCTGCGCGATCTGGTGGTCGATCGCAGTGCCTTCGATCGGATCATGGCGGCCGGCGGTTACGTCTCGATCAACGCCGGCAGTGCGCCCGAGGCGAACAACATCCCGGTGCCGAAGGAAGACGCCGACGCCGCCTTCGACGCGGCGACGTGCATCGGCTGTGGTGCCTGTGTCGCGGCGTGTAAGAACGCTTCCGCCAGCCTGTTCGTCAGCGCCAAGATCTCGCATCTGTCGTTGCTGCCGCAGGGCCAGGTGGAGCGCGGCCGGCGGGTAGTGGCGATGATCGAACAAATGGAGAAGGAGGGCTTCGGCGCCTGCTCCAACGAGGGTGAATGCGAAGCCGTCTGCCCCAAGGGCATTTCGCTTTCGAACATCGCCCGCATGAACCGCGAGTACATCAGCGCCGGGCTGCGCAAGATTCTCGGCTGACCCGGCGGGTGCAGGCCGTCGCCCCCCGACGCCCTGCACCCGCCCCGCCTTCAGCCTTCAGCCTTTCGCCTTTCGCCTTCCGCCGCCCCCCTCTTCCCGCCTCTCCCCCCCCGTGCTAGAGCCGCTCGACTCCGCAAAGAGTAGGGGGCCTCATGAAGCTTTGTTTCTCGAAGTCGGCGTTCTTCCTCGTCTTCTTGGCGCTCGCAGGCGGCGCCGCGGCGCAGACGCGCCGCATGCCGACGCCCGTACCCGGCTCCGTCGTCGAGCCGCACGGCGCCGAACCGACGCCACGCCAACCGCGTGCCGCGAACTGGGATACCTGGGGCGAGGCACGCACCCGCGGCCTTTTCCTGACCCATTTCGTCGACGACGCCGACGGCAACTCGCTCGATCAAGGCGAGTGGATGATGTCGCGTCTCGTCGCCGGGGCCCGCTGGGTGCGCGACGAGACACTCCGGGCCGAGCTCGAGCTCGAGGCACTTTCCGGCTTTGCCGCCGGAGAGGACACCCAACTTGGAACCGCATTGACCGATCGGCCTTTCCCGGTGCCGCGCGACGGTCGCCGCGACCTCGACCGGGTGATCCCGCGCAAGGCCTACGTCGCCTACACCACCCCGTTCGGCCGCTTCACGGCGGGTACACAGACATTCCTCTGGGGCACCGGCATGCTCGCCAACGACGGCGCCACCGACAACACCTTCGGCGACGCCTGGCTCGGCAACGTCGTCGCCCGTATCGGCTTCTCGACGCGCCCCCTCGAAACCCAGAGCCAGCTGCCCGACCTGTTGCGCTACACCGCCGTCTTCACCGCCATGGACGCCATCGTGCGCGACGACAACGCTTCCTTCTACGATGACGACATCGCCTTCGCCGGCCTCCTCGGGGCACGGGCGTTGTACGATGGGCATGCGCTCGGCTTCTTGCTCATCGGCCGCCACCAGAAGGATCGCGAGGACGAGTATCGCCCCGACGACCGCCGGCCTCGAACGACGGTCGCCGTGCTCGACCTGCACGGCAAGACGACTCTGCCCTTGGCACCCGATCAGTTCCTCATTCTGGAAGGAGAAGGCGCCGCCGTACTCGGTGTTTCCGAGCGGCCATGGTCGGACGCCACCTGGGACGAAGACTCCGACGTACGCCAATTCGGTGGTCTGGCCCGAGTGCGTTGGGCGCACGACGTACTCCGCCTGAGCGCACAAGTAGAGACGGGCTACGCCTCGGGGGACAATGACCCGCGCGACGAGACGTCCCGTACGTTCACCATGCACACGGACCACAACGTCGGCCTCGTGCTGTTCGACCACGTGCTGCCGTTGTTGTCGGCGCGCGGGGCCGACCAGCTCGGCGACCCGGCCTTGGCGGCGGTGGCGCCGCCGTCGACACGCTTCGCCATCAACCCGGGCGCCGTACAGAACGCGATCTACATCAACCCCGTGGTGCGATGGCGACCGCTGGAGCCGCTCGACTTGCGGCTCGGCTGGTTGTTCGCCGTGCCGGCGGCCGACGTGATCGACCCCTACCAGACGGCGATCAACGGGGGTTACCCGACCAGCTACGGGGGCAAGGTCCAAAAGCGCGGCAGCTACGGACACGAACTCGACGGTCGGGCGACCTGGGACTTCGAGCTCCCCGCGGCGACGCTGGCGCGCGTCGGCGTCGAGGGTGGGGTGTTGTTTCCGGGATCGACTTTCGACGACGTCGCCAACCTACGGCCGATCAGCGGCGGCAGCGACGAGATCTGGCTCGGCCGCCTGCTCCTCTCCTTCCTTTGGTAGTCGGAGACGCCCATGCACGCCACCAAGACCCGCACACCCATGTTCTCCCAAGCCTCGAAGACACGCACCAAGAGGTGGACACCCATGATGCCAACGTTCGCATACCCGAGACGTGCGCCGTGGACGCAATGGACACCGATGTCGGTCACCGCTGTCGCCTTGGCGGCCGCTCTGATCTCGGGTTGTGGTTCGTCGCTCGATCCGTCGGGCGATGAACCGGAAGGCCTCGGGTCGACCGAACGCCGTGGCGGCCCAGTGGTCGTCTGGGACGTCGAACACAAGCCCTTACCGGAGATTCCGCTGCCCAACGACCAAGCGACGCGACTCGATCCGACGTCACCCACCGGGCGGCGCCTCAACGTGTCGCTCGAGACGGTGACCGAGTACGAGCGTCACACCCGCGAGATCTTCAATCGCCTCGACGGTTTCGGTGCGTACGCCGGGATCTCGGTACGCTTCGACGCGCCGCTCGGCCTCGAGGACATCGCCGCGCGCCACGCCGACGACGACTTTCGCAACGACGCCTTTTACCTCCTGAACGTCGACCCTGCGTGCCGACGCTTCGGCGAGGAAGTGGCGCTCGACGTCGGCCGTGGTCGTTTTCCCATCACGCTCATGTCGCGCAGCCGGCGCCGTGAAGATGCTCAGGCGCCGTTCGGGTACCGACTGGAAGAGGAGAGCAACAAGCTCTTCCCGTTCGATCCCTTCGGCGAAGCGCTGACGCTGATGTTCCCCGACCGCAGCGAGGATGTCGACCGCGACGGCGTGCTCGATCCCGGCGAGGATCTCAACGAGAACGGCGTGCTCGAGGTCGCGAACTTCCTCGATCCTTATGCCTGTGCCGATGTCGCCCCCTCGACGCCGGCCCACGATCGCTGCGTCGCCGACAACCTCCTGTCCTGGTACGAGCGTTCGACGAACACGCTGATTCTGCGCAACGTCTGGCCGCTGGAAGAGCGCTGCACCTATGCGGTGGTCCTGACCAAGCGGCTGCGCGGCGCCAACGGTGAGCCCGTCGAATCGCCCTTTCCCGCCGTGCAGCCGGTCGACCAGATCGAAGCGCTGGCGCCGGTGGGATCGCTGCTGCCGCGTTACGGTCTCTCGTCCGACGACGTCGCTTTCGCCTGGAGCTTCACGGTCGGGACGATGACCAAGGACCTGGAGTTGGTGCGCGCCGGTCTCTACGGCCACGGCCCGCTGCGGCGCTTCGCCGAGGAGTTCCCGGTCGAACAGTTCACTGCCTTCACCCGCAACGACTGGCGCGCCATCGGCGGCGACACGCCGCTGCGCACGGGCGGCGATGCTCGGCTTCTCGACGGTGGGTGTCTCAACAACGCGTACGTGACCCTGGCCGGGCAATTCGACGGCGATCAGCAAATCTGCGGCGGTTACGCCGATTACGCCAGCATCGGGGGGATGTTCGGCGGTACCTTCACCGCGCCCAACCTGCTCGTCGACAAGGACCGCGAGGCCACGCCCATGTACCCGGCGGACGAAGACGAGGTCTTCGAGTTGGAAGCGGAGGCGGGCAAGGCGGTGTACGGCACCAGCGAAGTCACCTACTTCTGCGTGCTACCGCGCGAGGACGCGCGTCCCGCGGACGTAGCCTGTGAGCCGGGCAACCCCGAAGGCAAACCGTGGTGCAAACCCTATCCGGTGGTCTTCTACACGCACGGTTACGGCAGCTTCAAAGGCGAGATCGTGCTGCACGCCGGCCGGCACGCGCAGATGGGCATGGCCGCCTGCGGCATCGACAGCTACGGCCACGGACGCAGCATCGTCTTCCAGGATGGATGCGAGGGCTCCTCCGACTTCGAACTGAGCAAGCTCTTGCTCAATCGCTACGGCGTACCCGAATTGACGACGATGATCTTCTACGGCCGCGACCGCGACCTCAACAACGACGGCTGCCGCGACGGCGGTGCCGACCAGTGGACGGCCAATCTCTTCCACACGCGCGACATCGTCCGGCAGTCCGTGCTCGAGGAAATGCAGTTCATCCGCATCCTGCACGCGGTCGACGGCGTGCGCCGCGATGGCAGTGGGCACATCTTGGGGGACATCGACGGCGACGGCGAACCCGACATCGGCGGCGCCCGTAGCGTCACCGGTGCGTGGGGCATCTCGCTCGGCGGCCAATTGCTGGGTGTGCTCGCGGGCGCCGAACCCAGCATCGACGCCGTCTCGCCCAACGCCGGAGGCGCCGGCCTCACGGACATCTCCGTGCGCCTGGGCGAGGGAGGGCTGGCCGAGGCCGTGATGCTGCCGGTGCAGGGTCCGGTCATGGTCGCGTGCCTGCCGACCGACGCCCACCAACGGCCGCTGACGCAAGGCCAGAACGGCTCGGCCTGTATTCCGCGCAGCGGCGACCAGCCGGAGGGAGCGCGCGGCCCGCAAGCCGCCGGCGAACTGATGCTGGCGTGGTACGGACACGACAACGCCCGCCTCGCCGTGCGCGCCGTCGCCAAGGTGCCGGGCGTCGCTGCGGGGGATCGCTTGATCATCGAGAACCTCGACAAGCAGGTCAGCCAGAGCAGCCGGATCAATCAGCGCGGCTGGGCGAGACTGCAGATCGCCGCCGACGCCTTGTCCCCGATCGAGAAGCGGCACGCGCTCGGCATGCGCGACGGCGATCGAGGACCCGTCGTCGTCGACGACGCGACGCGCCTCGGGGACCGCATCCGCGTGCGCATCCTCGACGGCAGCAGCGGCACCGAGAAAGCCGTGATCGATCGCTTTCAGTGGGAGACGACCTTCCAGGGGGCGACGTTTGCCGCGGGTCAACCTCTCGTAGCGCTCCAGGAAGGGCTAGGCTACGCCCGCAACACGCCCGACTTCCGGCGCTTTTACGGAATCGCCCAGCACGCCATCGCCCCCGGCGATCCGGCAGTTTGGGCCCCCCGCTATATCGATGACCCGATCGAGGCGCCGTACGATCCGGCCTGGTGGCCGGGCCGACGCCACACGCTGATGATGCCGACGATCGGCGACACCCAGGTTCCGACCGCCACCGGCGTCGCCATGGGCCGTGCCGCCGGCCTACTCGGCTCATACCAGCGGGAGCCCGAAAAATATGCGCCCGAACACGGCTGGCGCGAACTCTTCACCCCGGATCCGAGATACGGCGTGTCACGCGAACAGTGGCTCATCGACAATTACGTCGTCGAGGGCGACTGGCGCATGCAGAGGTGGGCCGGATTCGACAGCAATCCGCACGTGCTCTTCGACCCGGACGACGTCTCCGACGGCAGTGCCGCGTTTTCGTGCCTGCATTCCGACGACTGGTCGGCGGACAACGGCGAGTTCCGCTGTCCGGCGGAGATCGACGACACGCCGACGCTCTTCGACGTTCCCGGACCGGATCCAGGGGAAGCGTTGCGGGCTGAGCGGCAACGCGCGGACGGATCCTACGATGCACTGCGCATCCCGTTGCTACGCCCCGCCGGACAACACGGGATCTACAATCCGCAACCGTTCCGCCTGTTCGACGCCGATGCCTACATGGTCAACTTCACCGCTCGCTTCCTCGCATCGCGAGGGAGCGACACGTCGCACGAGAGCGGTTGCGACTGCGCCTATGTCGAACGGCCCGTATTCGAGAGCCGCGGTCGACGCGTTTGGCCGGGGATCGAAGACGTCCCCGCCTGCCCTGACGACGATACCGACTACGGGCGCGCCTGCTCCGCCGCATGTGCCTCAGCTTGGGGTCTGGCGCCCATTCCGAAGACCGTGTGCGATCGCTGATCCTCGGGTTGCCGACGACACGGATTCTATGAAACAGACGGCCATGCACATGCGCTCCACCGCCTTCGTCGTCGCCGGCATGCTCGGCCTGGTCATTCGCAGCAGCCAGCCGGCGATGGCCGTCACCGTCGACTGGCGCACCAAGGGCGTGGTCACCGCCATCGAAGACCAGGGCGATGCCGCCTGCAACCCCTCGTGGGCCTTCGCCGTCGCCGGTACCCTCGCTTCGGAAATCGCGATCGCGCACGGGGTTCTGACCGATCTGTCGGAACAGCAGCTGCTCGATTGCGACGCGGCCGCCGCGACCACGGCGTGCACCTGTCCGCAGCTCGGTGATGCCTTCAGCTTCATCCAGGACAACGGCCTATGCACCGAGGCGGCGTATCCGTACGTGGGCCAACCCGGTGCGTGTACGAATTCGTGCACCGCTTCGTTCGCCACCTCGCAGGCGCAATGGCAATCCATCACGGGGGGCAACGAGGCCGCGCTCGTCGCCGCTCTCAATGCCGCTCCCGTCATCGCACGCCTCGAAGTCGGGTCGAACGGCATGCCGTTGCCGGCTTACCTCTCGTACGCAGGCGGCGTGGTGGGACCCACCGATGCCGATGCCAGCCACGTGCAGTGGGTCGTCGTCGTCGGCTACACGGACACCGAATTCATCGTCAAGAATTCTCTCGGAACCGGCTGGGGTGAGTCGGGCTACATGCGCCTCGCGCGGGGCAGCAACGTTTTTGGTATCGCCAACTTCGTCTACGCCGTGAAGCTGGGAGGCATCGACCAGGGTCCCGTACCGGGCGCGCCCTGCAGCCCGTGGCTCAACGCACCGACGCTCTCCCCCCTCGCTCTGCTTACACTCGTCGCGCTTCTCGGACTCGTGAGCATGGCCAGCCTCTACCGGCCGCGCCGATCCTCTCGCCCGTCCGTCGGGTGAAGTTGCAATCGTCGCCTAGTCCACGACCAACAAGTGATCCGCCATCCATTGGCGGAGCCAACCAGCGGCACGAAGCGAGGCCGCGTCGACATCCTCGTCGGCCGCGGCGCAGACCTCCCCGAACGTGGCCCCGTTACGAATCGCCCGCAGCGCTGCGTACTCGGACGCGTCGATGCGCCGGTGCATCACCCGTAGCTCACGGCGCCACACTCGGAGGAAGCACGCGCCAACCTCCTCCGTCGCGGAAGCCTGCTGCGTCGCCGTCGCCCACAGAGAATCCACCGGCGCCTCACATGGTAGCAGACGCAGCGACGGCGTCAGCGTGAAGCGCAGTTCCGGCCAGTCCTCCGGCGCGACCCCGGCGAGCGCTTCGACCGTCAACGGCGCGGCCTCGCGCGCGTCGAAGGCGTCGACCAACGCTTTCTCGAAGGCTGCCAACTCGGCGAGGTGAGAGATCCCCTCGGGTCCGCTCCATTGCCGCAGGAACTCCGGCAGGGATGCGCCGGCATGGCGCAGCGAGAAGTGCGTCGGCGGATAGGCCAGCAGGTAGTCGGTGATGCAGTCGTGAAAGCCTTCGGTGCCGAGCACGGCGGCCACCGCGGGATAGTCCAGCCGCAAGGCTTCGAGCAGCCGGAAGAAATACATGTTGGCGTAGATGTCGAGCCGTTCGAGGCCCGTCAGCTCGCCGCGATCACGCACCATCGTCGCGGCGTCGCTCCGCTCGTCGTCGGCCAAGGCGGCTAGTCCGCTCGCTGCTCCTTCGGGAGCATAGACCAGCTGCCAAAAGAGCCGCTGCGTGCGGGCCAGACCGACGCGGCTCATGCCACGGCCGCGCAGCGCGCGTCGGATGCTTCGGCGACGACTCGTGCCCGCTCCGCCTCTTCCAACACACGTGCGAGCGGCGGGATGGCGTCGTCCCATTCGATCAACGTCGCACGGACCCCGAAGCGCCGCACCGCCACGCCGTACAGGTCCCAGACGGCGTCACAGACGGGATGATCATGGGTATCGTGCAAGAAGGTGCCGCGATCGGCATGACCGGCGAGGTGGAACTGTCGCACGCGTTCGACCGGAATCGTTTCGAGATAGAGCTGAGGATCGAAGCCGTGATTGCAGGCACTGACGTAGACGTTGTTGACGTCGAGCAGGATCTCGCAGTCGGCGCGCTCGGCGACGGCCGCGAGGAACTCTGCTTCGGGAATCGTCGAGGCGCTGAACTCGAGGTACGTCGACGGGTTCTCGAGCAAGATGCGTCGGCCCAGATGATCTTGGACGCGTTCGACGCGCTCGACGACATGCGCCAAGCATTCCTCGGTGTACGGCAGCGGCAACAGATCGTGCGTGTTGCGGCCGCCGACTCCGGTCCAGCAAAGATGATCCGAGACCCAGGCCGGCTCGATGCGCTCCGCCAGCCGGGCCAGGCCGTCGAGATAGTGGCGATCGAGGGGATCGGTCGAGCCGATCGACAGCGACACCCCGTGCAGCACGATCGGATAGTCACGACGCACCCGGTCGAGCACGTGCAGCGGGCGACCGCCGTCGATCATGAAGTTTTCGGAGATGACTTCGAACCAGTCGACCGCCGGCCGCTGGGTGAGGATGTCGTCGTAGTGCGGCGTGCGCAAACCGACGCCGAAGCCGAGCGTCGTGGAGTTGGATGGCATGGGAAGGGAAGCGGATCGCGCCCGACGACGCGATCCGCCGTGGCTCACTCGAGGATGGTGCCGCCCTTGTCCTTGCACTCCTTGGCCTTGGCCTTGATCCAGCCCTTGCCCTTGCACTCGTTGGCGCCGTGGCACGAATGCTTGCCCGGCACGCCGCAGAGGCTGGTGCCTTTGCAAGAGTTGATGCCGACACACTTGACGGTGGCGTCGTCGGCCGGCGCCTCATCGGCGGCGAGAGCGCCCTGCGCCAGGAACAGGCCGGCGACGGCCGACGCGACGAGCGCGCCCTTGATGCGATGGTCCATGCAGTTCCTCCTCGCCGCAGGATAGCTCGTCCGACCCATCTGACAAGTCCGACACGTCCGACACGTCAGACACGTCCGACTTGTCAGACCCGTCCGACTGTCGGATAAGGCGCCCCGAGGTGAATCCAGTGCGCCATCGATTCGTTTTCCAGCGCCGTTACTGCGGCGGCGTCCAGGCAGTTCTCTTCGATTGGGCCGGTACCGTCGTCGACTACGGCAGCCGCGCCCCGGCCGGCGTCTTCGTCGAGGTCTATCGCCAACACGGCGTCGACCTGAGTCTCGAGGAAGCGCGCCAACCGATGGGGCTCGAAAAACGCGACCACATCGCCGCGCTCGCCGCCCTGCCCGGGGTCGCGGCGCGCTGGCAGGCGGCCAACGGCTCGCCCCTCGGCGAAGCCGACATCGACCGCATGTACGACGAATTCCTGCCGCTGCAACTCGCCTGCCTGGCACAACACGCCGACCTCGTCCCCGGCACGCTCGGCTTGATCGCCGCTTGCCGCGAACGCGGCATCAAGATCGGCAGCAGCACCGGTTACGCCCGCGTCCTGATGGATGTCCTCGCCAAGGAAGCCGCCGAGCGTGGCTTCGAGCCCGACGCCATCGTCTGCGCCGACGAGGTCCCCGAAGGCCGACCGGCACCGTGGATGTGCCTGGCCAACGCCCAGCAGCTCGGCGTCTACCCGATGGAGGCGATCGTCGTCGTCGACGACACCACTCCCGGCATCGAAGCCGGCCTGAGCGCCGGCATGTGGTCCGTCGGCGTCGCCCTCAGCGGCAACGAAATGGGACTGAGCCGCGCCGAGGTCGACGCCCTGTCGCCCGACGACCGCAAGCGCCGGCTCGACCGCGCCCGCCAGCGCCTGTATCGCGCCGGCGCCCACTACGTCATCGACACCGTCGCCGACCTGCTTCCCGTGCTCAACGCCATCGAACACCGCATGCAGTGCGGTGAGAGGCCGTAACCCGAGGGCCAAGGTGCAAGGGTCAAGGGCCAAGAATCGACCCGCTGGCCTTCGACACGCTGGATCTGCTTCTCGGCCGTTACCGCCTGGACCTTTCTCGATCTGAGGCTCGCATGGATTCCGACATTCCCTACTTGCTGCTGACTCCGGGGCCGCTGACGACCTCACGCACGGTGCGCCAAGCCATGCTGGCCGATTATTCGACGTGGGACGTCGACTACAATCGCATCGTCGAGGAAGTGCGCGCTGAGCTGGTGGCGCTCGCGAGTCCGACGCCCGGCTACACCTGCACGCTCGTGCAAGGCAGCGGCACCTTCGGCGTCGAGGCCACCATCGGTACGGCAGTGCCGCGCGACGGCTGTCTCGCCGTCGTCAACAACGGCGCCTACGGCAAGCGCATGGTCGAAATCGCCCAGCGCCTGGGCATCGATTGCATCGAGATCCGCCACGAGGAAACCGAACTCGCCGACGTCGAACGCATCCACCGCGTCCTCGCCGACAACCCGCGCATCACCCATCTCTCCATGGCCCACTGTGAAACGACGACGGGCATGCTGAATCCCGCCGAAGCGGTCGGTGCCCTCGTGCGCCAGACGGGCCGACGCTTCATCCTCGACGCCATGTCGTCCTTCGGCGGCGTCGAGATGACCATGGAGAGCGTCGCGGCCGACTTCCTCATCTCTTCGGCCAACAAGTGCATCCAAGGCGTACCCGGTTTCGCCTTCGTCTTGGCCAAGCGCGACAGCATGCAAGAACTCCGCGGCCGCGCCCGCTCCCTCAGCCTCGATCTGTGGGACCAATGGCGCGAAATGGAGGAAAAGGGCGGCAAGTGGCGCTACACGTCGCCGACCCACACCGTTGTCGCCTTTCGCCAAGCTCTGCGTGAACTCGCCGCCGAGGGCGGCATCGCGGCGCGTGCGGCGCGCTATCGCGAGAATCACCGCCGCCTAGTCGACGGCATGCGCCGCCTCGGCTTCCGCACCCTCGTGCGCGACGATTGGCAGTCGCCGATCATCACGTCCTTCTACAATCCCGAAGACCCGCGCTTCACCTTCGGCGCCTTCTACGATCGCCTGAAGGCGCGGCGCTTCGTCATCTACCCGGGCAAGGTGTCACAGGCGGATTGCTTCCGCATCGGCACGATCGGCCACGTCTTCCCCGACGACATCGATTTGCTGTTGCGCAACATCGCCGAGGTGGTCGCCGAGCTCGGCATCCGCCCCTAGACTGGAAGTCAGTTACAGCGCGGAGGCGCAGAGACGGATCAAACCTCGAAGCCGACTCCGTGCCTCCCCCTGGAGAATTCCTGAGCCACCCGGAGTGTCGAGTTGTACTCGACACCGCCCGGCGACAAGCGCCGGGCGCGGCCCGCCACCTTACTCCCCGCGATGCGCAGGAGCTCCCCTCGAATCTCGTCGCGAGAATCCTTGCGACACGCCTGCGTCCACCTGCGGCGGGCCCGCCGAGTACAACTCGGCGCTCCAGGGCGCTGCGCGCCCCTTTACCTCCACCTTTGGCCGATGGCAGGTCCAAGCGATGCGTATCAGGCGTGCGCCGGCAGTCCGACCTGTTCGAGGCGCTGGTGGCCCAGCTCGATCAAGTCGCCGTAGTGGCTCGGGTGGAAGTCGCGCCGGAAGTAGGCGCGCAGTCCATCCTTCAACCGCTTCAGACCGCGCATGTCGTTGCGCCGCAGCATCTGCCGCTGATGCTCGCGAAACAGCTCCTTACTGATGCGATCCTGGCGCGCCAACATGCGGGTGGCGTAGCCGGACCAGCCGAAGAGAGCGAGCGTCGCAATCACGAAGCCGACGATGCGCAGCAGGTAGCTCGGGTAGGTCGCCTGCAGCACGTCGTACGCGACCGAGCGGTGCTCCACCTCTTCGGTGGCGTGCCAGACGATCAGCTTGCGCATGGTCGGGTGGAGACTGGCGAATACCTCGTCGTACTCCTCGAGGGCGTTCGAGCCGAAGATGGCGGTGTAGTGCTCGGCACCGGCGGTGGCGGCGAGGCGCAGCGGCGCCGGCAGCCAGCGATTGCTCCACTGGTTGAACGAGCGAAAGCGGCGCAAGAAGGTGTCGATCTCGTACCCATGTGCGCGCAGCACGTCGAAGTACTTTTCGTGCTGGTTGGCGTGTTGCCCCTCCTGCCCGGCGAAGGCACGCGCCTGCTCGCGCAACACGGGATCGCTGATCTTGTCGAGCTGGTCGTAAACCGCCTTGACGAAAAAGCGCTCGCCGTCGGGGAACAGTAGATTCAGCCCATTGAAGGTGTGCGTCGCGGCGACGTTGCCGTTGAACCAGAACCGCGGAATCGACTCGTCGAAGACCAGTCCGGGCTTACGCACGGGAATCTCGTGGGTCATTTGGGCCTGGGCTCGAGTCATCGGCGTCACTCCTTCCGGGCGCGTCCTGGCGCGTTCCCGGCTCTGCAGTGGATTCGTCGTGACGCTAGATGAGCACGCCGGCCCACCAACTCAAGGCGGATTACCCGCGAAACGGCGCGAATGGTCGAAAGCGGTACCCAGACGGCATCGGCGCGACCACGTGCACCCCGTCGACGGCGAATGACATAGGCGTCGCGGCCCAGGTCGGCGCTGCCTTCGACGTGCGCCGATGGGCCGGGACAGCCGCCGGCGGGTCAGCCGCGGATGGCGATGGCGTCGATTTCGACCTTGGCGCCGCGCGGCAACGCGGCGACGCCGACGGTCGAACGACTCGGGTAAGGCTCCTCGAAGTGCTCGGCGTAGATGGCGTTGACCGCGGCGAAATCGGCGAGGTCCGTCAGGAAGATGGTCGTGCGCACGACGTCGTCGAACGTACAACCGGCGGCGGCGAGCACGCCGCGTAGGTTGGCGAGCACCCGTCGCGTTTGCTCCTCGATGCCGCCCTCGACCAAGCTCATGCTGGCCGGGTCGAGCGGGATCTGGCCGGAACAAAAGACCATCGCGCCGTGCTGGACCGCTTGCGAATACGGGCCGATCGCCGCCGGTGCCTCGCTCGTTTCGATCTTCGACTTGGACATCGTTTCCCCTCCAGACTTCAACCACGCATGCGCGACACCTTCATGACGCCGCGGATCTTTTCGAGCGCCCGCCGCAGCCGGTTCAGTTGATCGATGTGGTTCACCACCACCTCGAACGTATTGCGCGCTTTCTGGTCGGCAACACTGCGGATCTGCGCCCGTACGATGTTGACGCCCGAGGCACCGATCACTTTGGTCATCGCCGCCAACATCCCCGGCTTGTCGACACACACCACCTCGAGCGTGACGGTACGCGGAGTCGCCGCGTCGGGCTGCCACGATACATCGATACGGCGCTGTGGGTCGCTCTCCAACACGCGCTGGCACTCGATCGAATGCACGGTTACGCCGCGCCCTAGGGTGATGAAGCCGACGACACTCTCTCCCGGCAACGGCTCGCAGCACTTGCCGTAGCGCACCAACACGTCCTCGTGCCCGCCGACGAGAATGCCCGGCTTCTCCTGGCGGCCCATGCGGCGGAACAGACGCCGCAGCGGGCTCTCGGCCACGACCGGCGGTGCCGGCCGCTGTTCCTTCAGCTCTTCCGCCGGCAGCAGCTTAGCGAGCACCTGCTGCGGCGTCAGCCGGCCGTAGCCGACCGCCGCGAACAACGAATCCTCGTCGCGCTGCCCGAGGTCCTTCAGCAAGGTGTCCAAGCGCCCGTCGCGCCGCAGCCCCGACAGGGTGAGCTTGTAGCGCCCCAAATCGCGATCCAGAATCTCGCGACCGACGGCCACACTGCGCGTGCGCTGCTGGTACTTGATGTAGTTGCGGATGCGCACCCGCGCCCGGCTGGTGCGGACGAAGCTCAGCCAATCCTTGCTCGGTGTCTGTTGCGCCGTGGTGATGATCTCGACCACGTCGCCGCTGCGCAGCTGGTAACGCAGCGGCACCAACTTGCCGTTGACCCGCGCGCCGGTGCAGTGCTGCCCGACCTCCGAATGGATGCGGTAGGCGAAGTCGACGACGCTCGACCCCTCCGGAAAGCTGAGCAACTCGCCCTTCGGCGTGAAGACATAAACCTCCTCTGAGAAGAGGTCATCCTTCACCGAGGTCATGAACTCCTGCGGGTCGCTCGAGCTCTGTTGCCACTCGAGCAGATGCCGCAGCCAGGTGAAGCGCGCGACCTCTTTACGCCCCACCGGCTCGCCGCCCTTGTAGACCCAATGCGCCGCGATACCCTCTTCCGCGACGCGGTGCATGGCATGCGTGCGGATCTGCACCTCGACCCGTTGCCCCGACGGACCGATCACCGTTGTGTGCAACGACTGGTACATGTTCGCCTTGGGGACGGCGATGTAATCCTTGAACCGCCCCGGCACCGGCTTCCACTCGGCGTGCACGACGCCCAACGCGGCGTAACAGTCGCGCAACGTATCCACCAAAATGCGAAACGCGATGAGGTCGTAGATCTGCTCGTACAGCAGATTCTGCGACTGCATCTTCTGGTAGATCGAATAAAAGTGCTTCGGGCGTCCGGTGACCTCGGCTTCGATGCCTTCCTCGGACAGACGCTTGGCCATCGCCGCGATGACCTCGTGGATGTAGCGTTCGCGCTCGTCCTTGCGCTTCGCCACGCTGCGCTTGAGCTGATAGTAGATCTCCGGATTGAGATAGCGCAGCGCATTGTCCTCGAGTTCGCTCTTCATCCAGTAGATGCCGAGACGGTGCGCCAGCGGCGCGTAGATCTCCAGCGTCTCCTGTGCGATCGCCCGTTGCCGCTCACTCGAAAGGTGCGTCAGCGTCCGCATGTTGTGCGTGCGGTCGGCCAGCTTGATGAGGATGACGCGGATGTCGCGCGCCATCGCCAGCAGCATCTTGCGAAAGTTCTCCGCCTGCTTCTCCTCGCGCGTGCGAAAGCTGATCTGACCGATCTTGGTGACCCCGTCGACGAGCGCCGCGACCTCGGCGCCGAATTCGCGTTCGATTTCCTCGATCGTCGTCAGTGTGTCTTCGACCGTGTCGTGCAGCAGTGCCGTGGCGACGCTGGCGGCGTCGAGTTTGAGGTCGGCGATGACGCCGGCCACCTCGACGGGATGGATGAAGTAGGGCTCGCCCGACTTGCGGCGCTGCCCCTTGTGCACGGCCGCCGAGAAGTCGTAGGCCTTGCGAATGAGATCGATGTTGGCGCCGCTGTCGTAGCTCTGGACGCGTTCGATCAAACCGCCGAGGTTCATCGCCGCACCCGCATGCCTTCAGCCCTGCGCCGCGAAGCGCTCCGCCGCGTGTTGGATCTCGTCGGCGAGCTGCTCGGGCGTGCGCTCGTCACTCGCCAGGGTCAAGTCGTAAATCGTCAGGTCGTCGAGATCCCAACCGTAGATCGCCTTGTAGCGGCGCGCGTCCTCGCGATGGCGCGCATCGTTTTGCGCCAGCACGTCGGCGACGCTCTGCCCCTCGCGCACCGAGACCCGCTCGGCGCGCACGCCCTCGCTCGCCGTCAGCCAAACCTTGAAGGCGCGCACGCCTTCCTGCAGGGCGACGAAAGCCGCCAGGCGCCCCTCGAGAATGACGCCTCCCTGGCGAGCATAGGCGGCCATGCGCTCGTCGAGGGCCCGATCGATCGAATGATCCTTCTCGGCCAAGGCATTGAGCGCGGCCAGGCTGAGGCCGCGTGCCTCCGCCTCGGCGCGATAGACGTCGCCGGCGTACACGTGGGGCAGCCCGAGACGTTGGCTGAGCAAACGGGCAACGGTAGTTTTGCCGCTGCCTGGGACTCCGGAAATGGTGATCAACATGGCCTCACGCGCTGGTCGGTGGAGTGTACCCCCCGCGGCGCGGAGCGACAACCGAGCTACTCCAGGTTCTGCACCTGCTCGCGCAATTTTTCGACCTCGCCGCGCGCCTCCAAGGTGCATTGGGTGACCTCGAGGTCGTTGCTCTTCGAGGCGATGGTGTTGAATTCGCGATGCGTCTCTTGCAGCAGGAAGTCGATTTTCTTGCCCACCGGGCCGTCGTCGGCGAGCACGTCGAGCAAGGCCTGCAGGTGGCTACCGAGGCGCACCAACTCCTCGGTCACGTCGGCGCGCTCGGCCACCAGCGCCACCTCCTGCAACAGCCGCTCTTCCTTGATCTCGCGGCCGGAGAGCAGGTCGGCGACCCGCTGACGTAGGCGTTCGACCATCGCCGGCTTGAGCAGCTTGACGCGCGCCTGGATCTGCTTGTGCAGCTTCTGCAGCCGCTTGACCCGATCCTTCATGTCGCGCCCGAGCACCTTGCCCTCGCGTTCGCGCTCCCGATTGAAGGCCTTGAGGGCGCGTTCGACGGCTTCGCGCACGAAGTCCAGGTCGGCGTTCGGGTCGGCCGGCCGTTCGACCACCCGCAGCAGTTCGGAGGCACGCGCCTGCAGCAGACTGGCCTCGGACGACGGCGGCAGGCCGAGGGCCTCGTGCAGCTTGCGCCACGCGTCGACGTACGCCCGCGCCAGGGCGATGTTTGGTTCGATGACCGTACCGTCGCCGTTGGTACCGGCACGGCCGACCGAGACGTCGACCTTGCCGCGTTCGACTTGCGCCTGAACGAGAGTCCGCAGTTCGCTTTCGAAAGGGAGATACTCGCGCGGCAGGTTGAGCTTGCACTCGAGGAACCGCTGGTTGACGGATCGCACCTCGACTTGCAGCGAGCGGCCCTCGCGTTGCACACGGGCTTGGCCGTAGCCGGTCATACTGCGCATGGTCGCACCTCTCGATGGTAGGGGTCAGGAACGGCCGCGGAGGGCCGCAGCGAGTTCGTCGGCACTGGCCGTGGCCGTGCCGAGCTTGGCGACGACGATGCCCGCGGCATGGTTGGCCAACTGTGCCGCCTCGGCCAGCGACGCCCCGGACGCCAGCGCCAACGTACAGGTGGCGACGACGGTATCGCCGGCGCCGGTGACGTCGTAAACCTGGCGCGAGGTCGTCGGGAAGTGCCGCAGCGAGCGCCCCGGCTCGACCAGCGTCATGCCGTGCTCGCCGCGGGTGATCAGGATGGCCTGGGCTTGCCAGCGTTCGAGCAGGCGCCGGCCGGCCTCGGCCAGGGCGGTGTCCCCGCCGGCGAGGTCGACCTCGGCAGCCTCGGCGGTCTCGGCCGCGTTCGGCGTCGCCAACGTGATGCCCCGATAATGCGGGTAATTGCGCCGTTTCGGGTCGACCACCAGGCGCGTACCGCGCGCCCGCGCCATCGCCCCGAGTTCGGCCAACGACTCCTCGTCGAGCACCCCCTTGCCGTAATCGGAGAGGATGATGGCGTCGAAGTCTGCCGCCGCGCGCCTCAGGTAGGCGCGTAGGCGTTGCTTGTCGGCGGGCGTCTGCTGCCGCTGCTCGCGATCGACGCGCACCACTTGCTGGTGATGGGCGACGATGCGCGTCTTGCTGACGGTGGGTGTCTGCTTACTGCGGACGATCCCGTCGGCGCCGACGCCGGCTTCGGCCAAGGCGGCGAGAGTGCGCCGCCCGTCGAGATCGTTGCCGATGATGCCGCACACGCTCACTTGGCCGCCGAGGGCGGCGACGTTGGCGGCGACGTTGGCGGCGCCGCCCAGGTGAAACGACTCGCGCACGACCTCGACCACCGGCACCGGCGCCTCGGGCGAGATGCGCTCGACGCGACCCCAAATGAACTGGTCGAGCATGACGTCGCCGACGACCAGCAGGCGCGCTTGCGGGAAGCGCTTCAGGCAGGCCAGCAGACGACGGCCGCTCATGCCGGGGTCCAAGCGCGCACGGTCTCGCAGACGCTGTCGACGGCGGCGTCGCTCAGCTCGGGATAACAAGGAAGGGCCAACACCTCGCGCGCCGCCGCCTCGGCCGCGGGCAGGGTGCCAGGCGCGGGGGCAAAGGCGGCGAACGCCGGCTGCTGATGCAGCGCCCGCGGGTAATGAATGCTGGTGGCGATGCCCGCGTCGGCGAGATGCCGCTGCAAGCCGTCGCGGTCGGCGCAGCGCACGACGAAGAGATGGTAGACGTGCTCGCGCTCGGCGGCGACCCGCGGCAGGGTCAGCCAGTCGAGATCGCCGAGCGCCGCGACGTAACGCGCGGCGATGGCGCGGCGGCGCTCGTTCCAGGCGTCGAGATGAGCCAACTTGGCGTGCAGCACCGCCGCTTGCAGCGTGTCGAGGCGCGAATTGTAGCCGACGACGGCATGCTCGTACTTGGCGCTCTGGCCGTGGTCGCGCAGGCGACGCAGACGCGCCGCCAACTCCGGATCGCGCGTCGTGATCGCGCCGCCGTCCCCGGCGGCACCGAGATTCTTCGTCGGATAAAAGCTGAAACAGGCGAGCGCCCCGAAACTGCCGGCGCGCTTCCCCCGGTAACGAGCCCCGTGCGCTTGCGCCGCATCCTCGACGACCGCGGCGCCGACAGCCGTGGAGTGCAACAGAATCTCGTCCATCGCCGCGATCTGCCCGTACAGATGCACCGGCAATACCGCCTTGACGCGGGTGCGCTCGCGCCGCACGACCGCCTCGAGTGCCGCCGGGTCGAGGGTGAACGTCGCCGGATCGATGTCGACGAAAATCGGTTCTGCTCCGACGAGGTATACGGCCTCGGCGGTGGCGGCGAAGGTGAAGGCGGGGACCACGACCGCGTCGCCCGGGCCGATGTCGAGGGCGCGCAAGGCGAGGACCAAGGCGTCGGTGCCGTTGCCGACGCCGACGCATTGCTGGCTGTCGCAGTAGGCGGCGAAGGCTTCCTCGAAGGCCCGCACGTCAGGACCAAGAACGAAGGCACCGCTATCCAGCAGGCGCTCGAAAGCGGCCCGCAACGCGTCGCGCAGCGGCAGATTCTGCGCGCGCAGATCCGCCCCGGGAATGCGCATGCGGCGCGTCTACCGAAGGGGGTCGGAAACGTCAATCCAAGCCGCCCCCGCCATCCGACCGCGGCCCCTCGCCGCGCTGCAGGGCGCGCAGCTTGGTGTACTTGGCGCGAACGTAGTGGGCGTGCAGTCCGGTGAGCAGCAGCCCGCGCCAGCCGTCGAGCAGACCTCGTTTGAAGACGAGAAAGCGCAGCCCCTCGGCGAGGGGATGCAGCGAGCGATCCCACCAACGAGCGCGCCGGCCGCTGGCGTGCAAACCGGCGGCGATCGCCGTGGTGTAGCGGTCGATCGTCGCCAGGTGCTCGGCGACGTCGCGGTAGGGTTCATGCAACAGATCCGCGCGCAGGGCGATCACCGGCCCGTCGACCGCGACACGCTCGTGCACCGCATGCTGCGGATGCGCGCGCCAGGCGGCGCGGCGGCGATCGAACAACCGCACGGCGCGATCGGGATACCAGGTGCCGTGACGGATCCAGGCGCCGAGGTAGCGACTGCAACGCGGTACGCTACAGGCCGCGGCCGCGCCGAACCCGCGCTCGCGCCAGGCCTGGATCTCCGCCGCCAAGCCCGGGCTCAGCCATTCGTCCGCGTCGACACTCAAGATCCAATCGTGCCGAGCCTGCTCGGCGGCGAACTGTTTCTGCGCCGCGAAGCCCGGCCACGCGTGTTCCACCACCCGCGCCCCGGCGGCGGCCGCCAGCTCGCGCGTGCGATCGCGCGATCCACCGTCGACGACGACGATCTCGTCACACCATGCCAATGAAGCCAAACAGCGGGCGATCCGCTCCTCTTCGTCCTGGGCGATGACGCAAGCGCTGATCGGCACCCGGGTCATGCTCGCCTCGCCAACAGCGTCCGATACAGCGCGACGTGCGCCGCGACCATCTGTTCGTCGCGGAAACCCTCGTCGATACGGCCCGGCCCGGCCTCGCCCAGTCGCAGCCGCAGGCTTCGGTCGTGCACCAGCGGCGCCAACGCCGCGGCGAGCGCCGGCGGGTCGTCCGGCGGCACCAGAACCCCCGTGCGCCCATCGACCACCGAAAACGACAGGCCGCCGACGGCGCTGCAAACCACCGGGCGTGCCGCTGCCATGGCCTCGAGCGCCGCCACCCCGAGTCCCTCGTGCCGCGACGGCAGGACGAAGACGTCGCAGGCGCCGAGCAGATCGGCCGTGTCGTCGCGTCGCCCGAGGAATCGCACCCGATCCAGCAACTGCAAGCGGCCAGCCTGGGCCGTCAGCCGGCCCCGTTCCTCGCCGTCGCCGGCGATCCACAGCCACGGCCGCAGCCCGGCGGCACACAGACGGGCCAGGGCTTCGAGCAATACGTCGATACCCTTACGGTGCACGAGCGCCGCCAGCACGAGCAGCACGACTTCGTCGTCGGCGGCGCCGAGGGATCGGCGAACCGTCGCCACCGGGGCGGACGGGGCGATGCGCCGCGGGTCGACGGCTTCGGGAATCAGGTGGATGCGCTGCGGCGGAACCGGGCCGCGGCGCAGGCAATCGACGACCGCCGGCGAAACCGCGATCGTCGCATCGACGAGCCGCCCGTAGATCAGGCGCGACTTCCAACTGTCGCGCACGCGGCGGTCCATGCGCCGGGTCGAAACCACCGGCAATCCCAGGTGGCGTGCGGCAATCCCCCCGAGCAAATTGGCACGGCTCGTATGCAGATGCGCCACCTGCGCCCCCGGCAATGCCCGACACAGACGGCTGACGGCGGCGAAGTCGAGGTCGTTGCGCATGGGCACCGGCATGACCTCGAAGCCGCGACGCGACGCGGCGGCGGACGCGGCGCTGGCGGGCGGGCTCAGCAGCACGGCCCGGTGACCGAGCCGCCGCAGCCCTTCCATGAGCAGGAGCACCTGCACTTCGCCGCCGCCGTGATCGACCTCGCTATCGATGTGGGCGACGCAGAGGGGCGGGCTGATTTCGTCGGTTCGGTGCATGGGTGACGTGGCCATACCAAGGGGGACGAATTCGCCTCAAGGCATTTACTCCGTAGTATTACGTGGTAACGAGGGGTCGCACGGGGAGGGAGCATCGCGGGAAACGCGCCCGCGGTCGACACACATGACCAGACTGACACGATCACGCCGCGTGATCCATCATCGACTTCTCGCATGGACGCTTGCGCCGCCCACCGCCGGATGCGGTCCGATGGCGCACCACGACCGTCGCCACCGGCGCAGGCGAGTCCACTCGTCGCCACGCGACGAATTCCTCGATCGCACGCAGCCGAAGGGCTACGTCCTCGACGACGGGTTCGAGCCACGCCGGGTCGAACTCGCCACCCTCGCCGGCGAGAGACGCACCTTCGATCGCGACAACCGGATCGGGCTGGCCACGACGTCGGCGAACGCCCGTGGGCGCCGGATCATCCATGGCGCGACGCGCATCATGCCCCGGCGAGAGCATCCCGTGGCTCGCTGACCTCATTGGGTGCATCGCTAGGCCATGAGTGATACGGACCGCCCCGGGCCATGGCGTTCGCTGCGCCGCAAGCTCCTGCTCCCCCTGCTGGCGACGACGGCGGTGATCCTTGCCCTCGGCTCGACGATCGCGTGGGTGACCACGGAGGCGGCCATCCATGAGCGTGGCTCGATCAACGCTCGTGTGCTGGCGACCGCGGTCGCAGCCGCGGCGGAGAACGTCGGCGACAAGGCCGACTTGGAGCAAGTGGTTTCGGCGATCGCCACCGAGGACGAAGTCGAACTGATCGTCGTCATCGCCGGCGCTGAACCACGCGTCATCGCCTGTAGTCGCAGCGACTGGCGAGGCCGTAGCATCGACGAAATCGACGAACTGAGGGACTCGCCCGAGATCCGCGACGCGCTCCTGCGACAGCGAACGTCGACCTCGTTTCACCGGGGCGGGGTCATTCTCGACTTCACCCAACCGGTGCGCGTCGACCTGCAGCATCTCGTCGGGCTGAAGGGGTCCCATGGTGCAATCATGCTGCACCTCAATACCCGCCCGATGCGGCGACAGGTGTTCGCCTCGGCCGTATGGATCTCGACCTTGGCGGTCGGTGGTGTCGGCTGTTTGACCATCGTCGCCCTGGTCCTCGTGCGACGCCACGTCGACGCACCGCTCAAGTTCATCGAAGCACAATTGTTGCCGATGGAGCGGCAGTTCACGCCGATCGACGCGGGGCGCGCCGACGACGACGAGATCGGCACCGTCGTCGCGGCGCTGAATCGATCGATCGACGAGGTTTCGCGCCATCAGCAGCTATCGCGCGAAGTCAGCGAGCGGTTGAGCGTCATCGTCGAGACCTCGCCCCACGGGATCGCCTTGGCGGACCCTTCCGAACTCAAGATTACCGCGATGAACGACGCCTTGGCGCATCTCTTCGGCTACACGCGCGCCGAGTTCGACGCCATTCCCCTGGTGGACCTGCACCCGAGCAACGCCCACGAGTTGGTCGCGAACCACATTCAGAGGATCCTCGAACGGCACATGGAGGTGGCGCGCGCGATTCCCTGTCGACACCGCGACGGGCACACCTTCTTCTGCGACATCACGCCCTCCGTCGTCCACTTCCATGGCCGGGCGAAAATCATCGCCTACTTTACGGATGTGACCCAAGAGCATCTCGCCAGGGAGGCGATGCGCTCGTTCAATCTCGAACTCGAGCGGCGCGTCGCCCAACGTACGCGGGAACTCGAAGCTCGCACTCGTGAGTTCGAGGCGGTGGTGCAGTCCATCCCCGACAGCGTGATTCGCTTCGACCCAGGCGGCTCGATCGTCTTTTGCAAGCCGACCGACGATCTTCCGTCGACGTGGTCGAGGGAGTGCACCCGAGGCACCTCCGCCGGGGGCGAGTGTCGCTTCGAGCCCCTGACCCGGCTGGCCCTCGCCCTCGGCGCACGCGCCAAAGTGGCCGGCGCCAGCGTCGTCGAGGAAACGGAATTCGACGACAGAACGATCGAGCTACGCGTCGCCACGCTCGAGAATGGCGATTACCTGGCGCTCATCCGCGACATCACCGCACGACGCCAGCTCGAACGGGAAACCGAGGCGGCACTCGAGATGGAGCGCAACCTCTCGAAGTTGAAGTCGCAGTTCATCTCGGTCGCGTCGCACGAATTCCGCACGCCGCTCACGGCGATTGCCGGCTCGGCCGAGCTGCTCAACAAATACGCCGAACGGCTGCCGCCGGAGAAGCGCCGGGAACTGCTGCAGCGCATCCTCACGGGCGTGCATCGACTCACCGACATCATCGACGACACCTTGACGTTGAGCCGAGTCGATTCCGGCCGCGTCCCCGTGCGACCGGAGGACATCGACATCGCTCGACTCTTGCAGACCATCGTCGACGAACTACTCGCCGCCGATGAGTCCCGTCATCGCATTCGCTTGCATCATGCGGGCTGTTCGACGGTGGTGCACGTCGACGCGTCGATCATCCAGTACATCGTCACCAACTTGCTGACCAACGCGATCCGCTATTCACCGCCGGAGTCGACGATCGACGTGACGCTCGAGGTCAGCCCCGAAGCCGTCGTCATCACCGTCGCCGACGAAGGCATCGGCGTCGATCCAGCCGACCGCCCCCACCTGTTCGAACCCTTTTTCCGCGGTCGTAACGTCGGCCGCATCACCGGCACCGGCCTCGGGCTCAACATCGTCCTGCGCTATACTGAATTGTTGGGCGGAAGCGTCGCCTTGCTGCCGAGCGAGCGCGGCGCGACCTTCCGCTGCACCCTGCCCCATCCGACGAAGGTGTCCGTATGATCACGGCTTCCATCCTGTCGATTCTCGTCGTGGAAGACGACGAAAGCGTACGCGGCCACGTCGTCGACGTCCTCGAGATCCACGGCCACTCGGTATGTGCCGTTGCCACCGGCGATGTGGCGATCGAGATGGCGCGCCGGCGCGGGTTCGATTTGATCATCACCGACCTGACCTTGCCCGGCATGGACGGGTTCGCGTTGATCGAGGCCATCCGCGGCACCCTCGAACAGCGTACCGTGCCGATCATCGTCATCACCGCTTCGACCGAGCCCGGACGCATGCGGCGCGCCATGACCTGCGGCGCCGACGACTACATCCTCAAGCCGTTCAGCGAAGAGGACCTGATCCGCTCGATTCGCGTGCGCATGGAGAAGAAGCTCCTGCTCGACGAACTCGACGCCTTCGCGCACACCGTGGCGCACGACCTCAAGAACCCGATCGCCGTGGTGCAGGGGCGGGCCGAGTTGCTGCGCCTGCGCTGGGCCCGCCTGGACGACGCCAAGAAACAGGAGCAGGTCGACGCCATCCTCGCCGGCACGCATCGGCTGCTCAACATCATCGACGAGTTGCTGCTGCTGGCGGGCGTTCGCAAGGAGAGGGTGCGGCCGGAACGGCTCGACATGCAGGCGATCGTGCGCGAGGCGCTGGCGCGCGTGTAGCCGATGGTCGAGCGCCTAGGGGCGCAAGTCGTCGTCAGCGATCACTGGCCCGAAGCCGTCGGCCACGCCGCTTGGGTTGCCGAGATCTGGACCAACTACATCAGCAACGCCCTCAAGTACGGTGGCCGCCCGCCGCGCGTCGTGCTGGGAGCAGAGCTGGCAGCGCGCCCCGGCTTTGCCCGCTTCTGGGTGCGCGACAACGGGCTCGGCCTGAACGAATCCCAGCGGCGACGGCTCTTCACCCCGTTCAACCGCATGTCCGATCTACGCCTGGAGGGGAGCGGACTCGGGCTCTCGATCGCCGCCCGCATCGCCGAGCGCCTGCACGGCAGGGTCGGAGTCGAAGAGAACCTCGGCGACGGCGGCTGTTTTTGGTTCGAGTTGCCGAACGCGCTCCCGCCGGCGGAGAACGAACCGGCGATTTAATCGTTGCACGCCGCGGCGCGATCGGTGTACGAGCGAGCCGTCGGTGGCGTGAGGGGCGTCGGCGAACTCGGTTGCGTGGAGAGCAGGATTGATCTCGATCACGGAAGCCCTATTGAGCCCATGGCGGCACGACCGAGCGCCTCGCCTCGACGGTAGCCTGCATCCCGACTTCACCCCGGTCGCCGAAGTCTTACGACACATTCTCCAAGAGTTCCCCGGCGGCGCCGGCGTCTGCGTCTACCACCGCGGCGTCCCCGTGGTCGACCTGTGGGGCGGCACGCGCGACCGGAGCGGCGCGGCCTGGCAGCAAGACACGATGTCGACCAGCTTCTCGACGACCAAGGGCGTCGCCGCGACGCTGCTGCACATGCTGGTCGATCGCGGCCTGCTCGACTACGACGACCGCGTCGCGCGTTACTGGCCCGAATTCGCCCAGGCCGGCAAGCAACGCATCACCGTGCGCCAAGTGTTGGCGCACCAGTCGGGGCTCTACCACATTCGCCAGATGGTCGACCGCGCCGAGCGCATGCTGGACTGGGACTATATGGTTCGAGCGATCGAACGCACGCCGCCCATCCATCCGCCGGGCGAAAGCACCGGCTACCACGGCCTGACCTTCGGCTACCTGGTGGGCGAACTGATCCAGCGGGTCACGCGCAAGCCGTTCCCCCAACTCGTCGAGGAAGAACTCGCCCGGCCCCTCGGGCTCGACGGCTTCTACGTCGGCGCACCGCCGGACGCCTTGCCGCGCGCCGCCAAGCTCCTGTGGGCCCGCCCCGGGGTGCTCTCGCCGGACGAAAGCGACCCCGGCTCCGACTTCGGCACCCGTCTCGAGAAAGGCGCGGTGTCGCTGCGGCGTGGCTTGCGGCGGATCGGACTCGACTTCGGCTTTCTCGGGGCGCTCGACGCGCTGGCGCCGCGCGGCATCACGTCCTTCGATTTCGGCGCGCCGTCCACCCTGGTGAAGTCGATCCCGGCGGCCAACGGCCTGTTCACCGCCCGCTCGTTGGCCCGGATTTACGCCGCGCTAGCGGCCGGCGGCAGCCTCGACGGCTACCGTTTGCTGTCGTCGCGGACCTTGACCCGGGCGACCCAGGAGCAACGGCGCACCCGCAACCGCGCCGTCATCCCCTGGGACATGCGTTGGCGCCTGGGTTACCACGGCGTCATCACCACCGCCGGCTTTCCGCGCCGGGCCTTCGGCCACTTCGGCTTCGGCGGCTCCGGCGCCTTCGCCGACCCCGAGCACGACTTGGCGGTCGCCTTCGTGACCAATTCCGGCATGGGCACACCCTTCGGCGACCTGCGCATCCTGCGCATCGGCGGCGCCGCTCTCGCCAGCGCGACGCAGCGCGCCCCGGCTACCCGCCAGCGCGCCTCGCACGCCGCTCCGGCCGCGGTCGCCGCCGCCGGCTGAGGCGATCGGCAGGTCCGGCGGACCGAACGGGCGGCGGCAGGTCGGCTCGACGCCCACGTCGCCGCCGAGGGAGAAGTTTTTGTGGTGGCGCCTTGGGGCATTGCTAATGCGACTGCCGCGACGCTATAGTTTCCCAAAATCTCCGGGTGCCTGGCTGCGGTGGTGAGGGCTGGTGTTGCGGCGAGTCCGCCGGCGTCGGAGAGCCGATTCGGGAGCCACCGCCAATGAACCGTCAGCACAAACACCAACTCACCCGAGCGCACATCGCCCAGCGCCTGCGCCTCAACGGATTCGACGTCGAAGAGGTGCCGCGCGATCGCAAGTTCGACATGTTGATCAACCGGCGCGTGCGCGTCGCCCTGCGCGTCGCCTACCCCGGTTGCTACGCCCATGCCGTCACCGTCAACGGCCGGCGCTACGAGTACGATTACGAAAGCTGGAACTTCAATTTCCACCGCCACGGTCGCTGGGAGCGCCGCTACTGCGACGTCTTCCTCTGCGTCGCCAAACACCGCCAAGGCGAAGACGAGGTCTTCGTCATCCCCGCCGATGCCGTCACCGGCCCGACCTTCAGCCTGCACGGTTCGGGCAAACCCTACCGCGGGAGGTATGCCGAATTTCGTGACGCGTGGGATCTCTTCCTCGACCCGTCGATCCTGGCGGAGGCCGACGACGACGAGCTGACGCCGAGTCAGGTCGCCTGAGGATCGCCGCGGCTCAGTCGCGGAAGTTGATGAACTGTAGCGGCAGGCCGAGTTCCTGTTGCTTGAGGAATTGGATGGCGCTCTGCAGGTCGTCGCGCTGCTTGCCGGAGACGCGTAGCTGGTCGCCCTGAATCTGGCACTGCACCTTGAGCTTGGCGTCGCGCACCAGTTTGGAGATCTTCTTCGCCTTCTCCTCGTCAATCCCCTGCTTCAGCTTGATCAGCTGCTTGGTCTTGCCGCCGGCGCCGGGTTCGATGCGTCCGGCATCGAGCGACAGCAGGGACACGCCCCGCTTCACCAACTTCGTCTGCAACACGTCGACGGCGGCCGTCAGTTTCGGCTCGTTGTCCGAAACCACGTGGATGCCGGCGTCGTCGCGCTCCATGGTGGTGTGGCTTCCCTTGAAGTCGTAGCGCTGGCCGATTTCCTTGCGCGCCTGGTTGAGGGCGTTGTCGACCTCTTGCAGGTCGAGCTGCGAGACCACGTCGAACGAGGGCATGCGGCCTTCTCTCCTACTGGCTGAACGGCGCGGTGATGATGTCGACGTCCTTCGGCACCTCGAAGACGAAGCGATCGTCGTCGAGCGAGACGTTGCGCCGTAGATGGTTGAACTCGAGGGTGCTGACGTTGCCGAGCGGATCGCGCACCTCGGCACCGCGGATGTCCGCGTCGTCGCGGTCGACGAACAGGCGCAATTGACCGACGTCCGAAGCCGCCTGCTTGGGCACCAGCAACAGATAGACGATGCTGCCGTCGGCGCTGGCACCGTCGAGCGTCGCGGTGAAATCGGCGACGATGCTGCCGACGCCGGTGAGGAAGGAGATCGGCGTGCTCGAGCGGAAGGCGCGGTCGAACGGCGCCTTGAAGACCTGCTGTTCGTCGGGACGGTAGAACCACAGCATCTCGCCGTCGGCGATGATCAGCTGGCGTTCGCTCTTGTTGAACTCCCAGCGCATGCGTCCCGGCTTCTTGAAGGCGACGGTGCCGTGCGAGGTCAGCGTCTTGTCGAGGCTGGCGACCTTCATGCTTTGCACGACGTCGGCGGTGAACGATTCGGTGGCGTCGTAGCGTTCCTGCACCCGGCGCGCCCAGGCGGCGGCATCGAGTTCGTCGGCGCCGGCAGTGGCGGCGACACAACAGCAAACGAGAGCGGCGAGGTGGCGTAAGAAGGCGTGCATGCGGACCTCAATCCTCCGGCGGTGGAGGGGCGACGACCTCGCGCGTCCGCCCGCCGTCGCGGCTGACGATGATGCCCTCGCGTTCCATTTGTTCGATCATCTTGGCGGCGCGATTGTAGCCGACACCGAGCTTGCGCTGTAACCACGAGATGGTGCCGCGGCGCGACTCGGTGACGACGCGCACGGCCATGTCGTACAGCTCGTCGGTCGGCCCGCCGTTGCCTTCGCCGGCGCCGCCTTCTCCCTCGTCCTCGTCGCTTTCGAGCAGCTGCATCTCGTATTGCGGCGCGCCCTGGCCGCGACAGTACGTCGTGACGGTGTGAATCTCCTCCTCGGAGACGTAGGCGCCGTGCAGGCGCCGTACGCGTCCGCCCGGCGGCAGGAACAGCATGTCGCCGTTGCCGAGCAGACGTTCGGCGCCCATCTGATCGAGGATGGTGCGCGAGTCGATGCGCGACGTCACCTGGAACGACATACGGGCGGGGAAGTTGGCCTTGATCAGACCGGTGATGACGTCGACCGACGGCCGCTGCGTCGCCAAGATCAGGTGGATGCCGCAGGCGCGGGCCTTCTGGGCCAGACGCGTGATCGGGTCCTCCGCTTGGCGCCCCGAGGTCATCATCAAGTCGGCGAGCTCGTCGATGATGACGACGATGCGCGGCATGTGCACGTGGCGATGAGCTTCGAGCGGCCGCACCGGTTCGTCTTCGCCGTCCTCGATGACCTCGGTGAGTTCGAACACCTCGGAACCGCCCTGTTCGGCGAGCACCTGGTTGTAGGCGTCGATGTTGCGGACGCCCTTCTCCTTGAGGATGCGGTAGCGGTTGTCCATCTCCTCGACGAGGTTCTTGAGGACGACGACGGCGCTTTTCGGATCGGTGACCACCGGCACCAGTTGGTGCGGCAGGTCTTCGTAGAGGGACAGCTCGAGCATCTTCAGGTCGATCATCACCATGCGCACGTCGCGCGGCGAGGCCTTCATGAGGATGCTCATGATCATGGCGTTGAGCGACACCGACTTGCCGGTGCCGGTGGCGCCGGCGAGCAGCAAGTGCGGCATCTTGGCGAGGTCGGCCGCCACCGGATGGCCGACGCTGTCCTTGCCGAGCGCCAGGGTGACCGCCGACTTGGAGCTGGCGAATTCCTCCGCCTCGACGATCTGGCGCAGGCGGACGATCTCGCGATTGGCGTTGGCGACCTCGATGCCGACGACGGCTTTGCCGGGGACCGGAGCGAGGATGCGCACGCCGAGGGCGCGCAGAGCCATGGTGAGATCGTCTTGCAGCGCGGTGATGCGGGTCACCTTGACGCCGGGTGCCGGTTCGATTTCGAAGGTGGTGATCACCGGGCCCGGGCGCACGGCGACGACCTTGCCCTGGATGCCGAAGTTGGCGAGCTTGGTCTCGAGGATTTCGGCGCTCCGGCGCAGTTGTTCCTCGTCGACGTGGTTGGCGTGTTCGTCGGGCGCATCGAGCAGGTGCGAACCCGGGACTTCGTACAAGGTATCGATGCCCAGCGGCAGCGTGTGCTGTTGGGCGCGCGGCCGCGGCTTGGGTGCGGGTTCGACGATGTTGTCGAGCAGGATGACCGGCGCATCTTCGTCGAAGGTCGGCTGCAGGCGCGGACGATTGCTGACGACGATGTCGGGCTGGCTGCGCGTCACCACCGCCGGGATTTCCAGCGGCGCGCGGCGCATGGCGGTGAGCCGGCTGACCGTCGCCTCGCGGCAGATCCGCACGAGATCACGAAAAGTCAGCTCCGCGAACAACAGGACGCCGAAGACGAAGAACGTCGCCGACGTCAGGTAAGCCCCGAAGGCGCCGATGGCGTCATGCGCCAGCGTCGCCAACAAGCCGCCGACGAGACCGCCGGCGGTACGCCCGTCGCCGACGTCGCCGAAGAGCCCCAGGAGGATCGCGATCGCCAACAGGAACAGACCGGCACCGGCGAAGCGGCCGCCGCGGAGCGGTTCGGTGCCGTCGCGGAACAACGTCAGCCCGAGTCCGACGAGTCCGATCGGCAGCAAGTAGGCCGCCAGGCCGAACCCTTCGAGGACCACCCAGGCCACGGCACTGCCGGCGGGACCGCCGACGTTGCTGAGGCCGTCGCCGAACTGCTCCGAGACCAGGCTGACGCCGACGAAGAGAGCGAGCACGAGCACGCTCACACCGGCGATTTCGTGCGGCCCCTGCGGTTCCGTCTCCTCTTCGGCCGGTTTGGTGTTGGCCACCGGGCGCGCCATTACATCTCCATGACGTAGGGAATGATCACCGGGCGGCGGTCGAGCGCCTTGGAGAAGTAGCGCTTCAGCGCCTTGCGCACCTCCTCCTTCACTTCCATGGTGTCGGTGCGTGAGGCGATGGCCATTTGGTCGAGCCGGGCGCGTACCGCGGCGGTCGCCTGATCGAGATGTGCTTGCTCGTGCTCCTCGAGGACGAGGCCACGCGAGATCAGGTCGGGGCCGGAGATGAGTTCGCCATTGTGTTGGTCGATGGCGAGCACCGCCAAGACGAAGCCATCGGACGACAGGTGCTTGCGATCGCGCAGCACCGCCTTCTCGACGTCGCCGACGCCCTTGCCGTCGACGAAGATGCGGCCGGCCTGGATCGAGGCGCCGCGGCGGGCGCCGTTGCGATCGATCTCGAGCACGTCGCCATCTTCGAGGAGGAACGTCGACTCCGGCGCCATGCCCGATTCTTCGGCTAGGGCGCGGTGGACCGAGAGGTGGCGGTACTCGCCGTGCACCGGGACGAAATAGCGCGGCCGCACCAGGCGCAGCAGGGCCTTGAGTTCCTCTTGGCTGGCATGGCCGGAGGTATGGATCGAGCAGTTGCCGCTGTGGTAGGCGCGTGCGCCGCGGCGATAGAAGTGGTTCAGCATGTTGCTGATCGACTTCTCGTTGCCAGGGATGACGCGCGCCGACAGCACCACCGCGTCGTCGCGTTCCATCTTGACCGCGTGGTGATCGCCCTCGGCGATGCGAATCAAGGCGGACAGTGGCTCCCCCTGGCTGCCGGTGATGAGCAGGGTCGTTTCCTGCGGCGCCATGCTGTTCAACTCGCTCGCCTCGGCGAAGACCGCCGGCGGGTACTGTAGGTAGCCGAGCTGGGTCGCGATGCGCAGGCTGTTGTTGAGGCTGCGGCCGATGGTCACGATGCGCCGTCCGTAGCGCATCGACAGCTCGATGACCTGGGCCAAACGATGCACGTGCGACGAGAACGTCGAGAAGAAGATCCGGCCGGGGCTGTCGGTGAAGATGCGATCGAGCCCGTCGCGCACCGAACGTTCCGACGGCGTATGCCCAGGACGCTCGGCGTTGGTCGAGTCGGACAACAACAGCAGCACGCCCTCGGCGGCGATTTCGGAGAGCCGCTGCAGGTCGGACGGGCGTTCGTCGATCGGCGTCTCGTCGAGCTTGAAGTCGCCGCTGTGGACGATCGTCCCGACCGGCGTGCGGATGGCGAGGCCGCAGGCGTCGACCGTCGAGTGCGTCATGTGGATCGGCTCGACGTGGAACGGCCCCATCGACCAACCCGAGCGTGGGCGCACCACGGTGAGCTGGGTGTCGCCGAGCAAGCCGTGTTCACGCAGTCTCTCGGTAATGAGACCGGCCGCCATCGGCGGCGCGTAGACGCGCGCCGGCAGCTCGCGCAGCAGGTAGGGCAGCGCGCCGATGTGGTCCTCGTGCCCGTGGGTGATGACGAAGCCGTGGAAGTTGTCGCCGAAGCGCTTCAGGTAGGTCGGGTCGGGGATGACGCGGTCGATGCCGAGCATGTAGTGCTCGGGGAACATCAGGCCGCAGTCGATGGCGAACGCGTGTTCGCCAAACTCGACGACCAAACAATTGAGGCCGATCTCGCCGAGACCGCCGAGAGGGAGAATTCGCAGCACGTCGCTGCTCAGAACATCCGCCACCGCAACATCCTCACCCGAGACGGGCCGCGCCGCCTCGCCCGCGCGTGCCCGCGGCACGCCATGCTTCCGCCATCATCCGCTCCTCGACTTCCCCGGGAGCGGAGCATAGCCGTCTCGGCCCCGGAAGCAAAGGAAAGTCTCGCGCCATCATGACTCGGCACCTTGACCGCGGCGGACGCCCTTCGTAGCCTGTCGGGTCTGGCCAACGGTCGTTACATCGCAGCCCTCGTCTGCTTCCAGCTCCTCGTGTCGGCTGCCAGCCCGGCGTCGGCCGAGGTGCGCCCGCGGCTGACCCACATCGCCTACGACGCGAACGACCGCCGCTTCGAATTTTTCCCCATCACCAACTACGTCAACACCGCCTTCGACACCGCCCAGGTGTCGCTCGCCTTCGATCAGAGCGGCTATTGGCGCAACCACAAGCGTGTCTTCGACCGCATCCTCGACCCGCACGACAACATCGTCGACGACGGCGGCTACGACAAGTTGGTGACGCAGGAGTTCTTCTCGTCGCGCGTCCTGCCCAACATCACCCTGCACTTCCTCGGCAACGGCTACGACTTCCGCATCCTCGCCGAGTGGTTCGACGAGCACAACGCGCCCTATCCCTTCGTCTGGGCCTTCTTCACGTCGTACGCCGGTTACATCGGCAACGAGGCGATCGAGGTTTCCAATCCCGAGATCGACGCCATCGACGCCATCGCCGACCTCTACTTCTTCAACCTCGTGGGCAACCTGGCGTTCATGGACGACCGGGTGGCGCGGTTCGTTCACGATCGGCTGCAGATGCGCAACTGGACCGGCCAGCCGATGTTCGAGGTGCGGGACAGCGAGTTCGTCAACGCCAGCAACAACTACGTGCTGCGACCCAAGATCTGGGGTGAACAGGTGCGCCCGTTCGTCTATTTCGGCCTGCACTACTTCGGCGGCGCGTCGTTCCGCGTGAGCGACGGCAGCGCCGTCTCGCTGGGGGCAGGCTTGGCGGCGAAGGATCCTCTGCGCGAAGGCAACGGCCTGGACGACAATCTGCGCAAAATCCAGCCATCGGGCGGCATCTTCTGGGACCGGGCGGACCGTCTGATGGCATCGGTGATCTTCAACGGCACCGACGACCTCTTGGTGCGCGCCAACCTCTACCCCGAGCTCTTCGACCGCCCGTGGTTCGACGTCGGCTTTTTCCTCGGCCTACAGGACGACGCGGTGCCGGCCTTCGGCATCAGCCTGCGCCGCATCTTCGCCGTCGGCTTCCGCTGAACGATTCGACTCGGTTCAGCCCGGAGGCGCGACGCCTCACGCGGGCGGGGCCACTTCGCTGAGGCTGAGCGGGATCCAGACGCGGAAGGTGGAGCCTTCGCCGAGGCGGCTTTCCATTTCGATGGTCCCGCCGAGGACCTCGACGAGGCGGCGCACGATGTAGAGCCCCAGGCCCAAACCACCGTAGCGGCGCGTATCGGTGCCGTCGACTTGCAGGAACGGCTCGAACACCAAGCCCTGCATCTCGGGCGCGATGCCGATGCCGCTGTCGATCACCGCGATCTCGATGCCCGGATGCACCGGCCGCGCCCGCAAGACGATGCGTCCTTGCTCGGTGAACTTCACCGCGTTGCCGAAGAGGTTCTTGATCACCATCTTGAGCTTGATGCGGTCGGTGCGGATCTGCGGCAGCCCCTCCTCGATGTCGCGCGCCGCCGTGACGTTCGCCTTGTCCGGCAGGTTCCGGTCTTCGGCCATGACTTCGTCGATGAGATCGGCCACCGAGACCAACTCGACCGACACCGGCACGTGCTGCTTGTCGAGACGGTTGAGATCGAGGATCGAGTCGATCATGTCGGACAGCTCGCGCGCCGCCTTGTCGGCGCGTCCGAGCGGTTGCACCTGATCGGGGCTGAGATCACCGTAGGCGCCGTCGAGCAATAGCTCGTTGTAGCCGATGAGGACGTTCAGCGGCGTGCGCAGCTCGTGCGACATGGTGGCGACGAACTCGGACTTGAGTCGATTGGCCCGTTCGGTCTCTTCGACCAGACGGGCATTTTCGAGGGCCGACGAGGCCAACTGCCCGAGGCCGCGAGCGATGCGCCGCTGTTCGTCGCTGAAGGTGTGCGTCGCGGCGGCATGTACGATCTGGCAGCCGACGATCTCCTCGCCGCGCCGCAACGGCAAGCACAGGCTGGCGCCCAAGCCCTCGCGCTGCAGCAGTGGCGCCAACGGCCCGTAGAGCTCGCCGTCCGGCCCGACCTCGGCCAGCCCCGCGCGGCGCAGCAGGCGGAACAAATCCGTCAGCTCGGCGGCCGACGGGCGCAGCATACGCAGGCACCGCCACTGTTCCTCCGAATCCCCGGCCTGACTGACGAATTCGTAGACCAAGTCGTCGGCGCGCCACAGCAGCGTGTGGCTCGTCGCGCCATCGAGCATGCGGCGCGTCATCTCGCATAGGAGTTGTTGCAACACCGGGGTGCTGAGCGACGAGATCATCTTCTCGCCGGCGTCGGCCAAGGCGCGCGCCACGCGCGCATCTTCCCGCTGCGCCCGGTAGAGCTCGGCAGCGTCCCAGGCGATCGCCGTCTGCTGGGCGATCCCTTCGAGGAGCTGCACCTGGGCCGCGTCGAAGCGATGGCCGCGGACGACGTTGGCGACGACCAAGGCGCCGAGCATGCGGCCGCGGGCGTGCATCGGCGCGATCGCCAGCGCCACCAGGCCGTAGTCGGAGAAGATGGTGATCGGCAGCATCGCCTGGCCGACCGGTTCGTTGATCACGACCGTGCGCCCCGCGAGTAACTGCTGGCGTAGTGCCTCCGTCGGGCGGTGTTCGACCAGCCGCAAGCGCTCGGCCTGTTCGGGCGAAAAACCCTGCAGCGAGGCGCTGCGAAACGCCTGTGTGTCGGCGTCCCAGACCCACGACGCCACACGAGCGCAGGACAGCAGTTCGGCGAGGTGGCGCTGGACGCGTTCGAAGATCTCGCTGGTCTCGAGGCGACCGCCGATGCTGCGCGCCACCTGCAACAGCCCGGCGCGCCCGCTCTCGGCGCGCACCCGCTCCGAGACGTCGCGGTTGACGGTCATGCGGTACTGCACGGTGCCGGCGGCATCGCGGATCAACGCGGTGTGCCATTCGAGCACGTAGGGTTCGCCGTTCTTGCGGTGGAAGGTGCCCTGACCGATGTGTGAATCGTCCTGCCGCAACGACTCGTGCAGCCGCGTGATCTCGGCCATGGTGGTGCCCGGGCCGAACAGCGCGCGCAGCGGCTGGCGGATCGCCTCGTCGGCGGTATAGCCCGTCATGCTGCAAAAGGCGGGGTTGACGTAGACGATGCGCGGCCCGGGAAACGTCAGCTCCGGGGTCATGATGACGATGGCGTCGTTGGCCTGTTCGACGGCGGATTCGACGAGGCGCAGCACCTCGGCGGTGCGCTCGCGCGCCTCGGCCTGCTCGGCCATGCGGCGTCGCGTGCCGCCCAGTTCGAAGGCGATGTAGACCGACGCGCTGAAGGCCACGGCGAGCGCGATGCCAGGGGCGAGTCCGAAATGGACGTGCTCCGGCGCGAAACCGGCGGCCAGTACGGCCGAACCGCCGAGGGCGCAGACCAAGGCGAATTGCGTGAACGGGCGCCACGCCAGCAGCGTCGCGGCGACGAAGGCGACGACGACGAGCAGCACGAAAGGGGTGACGGCGTCGCCGCGGGCGATGCCGACGCCGGCAATGGCGAGGCCGACTCCGGTCATCGCCAGCAACGTCTCTCGGGTCGACTCGCTCTCGCCGCGCGTCAGTCGCAGCAGCACGATGAGGACGATGACCGCCTGCATGACGAGGACGTCGAGACGCAGCACGGCGGTGCTCGTATCCAGCACCTCGAGCAGCGGCAGCACCAACGTCGATGCGAGGATGAGCCAGAGACCGGCGCGCAGGCGCCGGTCGAGAAACCGCGCTTCGTCGTTGGCCGCTGCGGCTACAGGCCTTTTGCGTCGCTTCGGGTTCGGCATTTCCTGGAAGACCGTACCATAGTAGAGGCGTAGCGACAGAATCCAATTCGAGAAAGGCCTGGCGTGGAGGATTCGAGCCCCAATCGCATCAACCTAGCACAACCGCGGCGTGGCCAGCGTTACGTCGAACTCGGGGCGCACCGCGCGGCCGCCGACGCCGGCCGTTTCGCGCGCGGGCTGCTGGTCGGCTCGATGCTGGTCGTCGGCGCCTCCCTCATCGCGTCGCTCGGAAGCGTCAGCGACCGCAACGACCCGGCCGGACCCTGGCCGCGGGTGGTCGAGCAGGAACTGCGCTTGGCGACCGCGGCGGGCTGGCCGCAGGTGACGCCGCTGGCGGCACTGACGATCGAAGTGCTGTCGCTCGACGCGGCGCTGCGCGAACCGGCGCCGGAAAATCCTTGGCGCTCCATCATCGCGCCGCGCCCGCGGCTGGGTCCGGAGGAAGAGCGGGATCTCGTGCATGCCGCCAACCAAGCGCGCGGTCGCCTGCAAGAGGAACTCGAGCGCTGGGAAGCGCGGCTCCTCGACCTAGCCCCCGACGACGCGCCGGTGCGCCTGCTCGGCTTGGCGCGCTGGAGCTTGCGCGGCGGCGACCTGGCCAAGGCCCAGCTCCACTACGAACGTGCCGCCGGCCTGCGACGCCTGCCGCCAGCGGCGGACGACGCGCCCACGACCCCGGCGGCACCGTGACCGGCCCGCGGGCCGCGGCTGCCACGGGGTCATCCATGTTGGCGCTTGCTCCACCTCGGCTGCGTCTTTAGAACGAAGGACTCGCATGAATTCCTCGCTTGCCGACGCGGCACACGTCGAACTCGAGCAGGTGCAGCTCGCCTTCGGCGGCCGTACCGTCCTCGACCATTTCAGCTGCCGTTTCGGCAAGGGCGAGATCACCGTGCTGCTCGGCGGCAGCGGTGCCGGCAAAACGACCATCCTGCGCTTGATCGGCGGCCTGGTGCGGCCGCAGGCCGGCGCCATTCGCGTCGCCGGGCGTGACATCGTCGGCCTCGCCGACCGCGAACTCTACGACGTGCGCGAGAAGCTCGGCATGATGTTTCAGGGCGGTGCCTTGCTCGACTCGCTGTCCATCTTCGAGAACCTCGCCTTCCCCCTGCGCGAGCACACTCGCCTCGGGCGCGACGAGATCGCCGCCAAGGTGACACGACAACTCGCCGTCGTCGGTCTCGGCGGCGTCGAAACTCTGCTGCCCGGGCAATTGTCCGGCGGCATGGTCAAGCGCGCGGCGCTGGCGCGGGCGCTGGTGCTCGAACCCGAAATCCTGCTGTGCGACGAGCCCTTCTCCGGCCTCGACCCGATCTCGGTCAAACGCATCGAAGCGCTGCTGCGCCGCATCAACCGCGAGCACGGCGTCACCATGTTGGTCTCGTCCCACCACATGCAGTCGACGATGCGCATGGCCGACCGCATCGTGCTGCTCGCCGGCGGCAAGGCGGTGGCCGGCACGCCGTCGGAGTTGCGCGCCAACCCCGACCCGTGGATCCGCGAGTTCCTCAGCGAGGATCTCGATCCGGAGCAGGAGACCGAAGAGTATTTCGCCAGCCTCGACCCGGAGCGCTCGCCGATCCTGTGAAGGACGGCGCGCCCTACCCACGACGCCAGAAACGAGTCGGCCCGATGACGGATTCCCCGCAACGTCCCCCCAGCCCGCTGCATCGCCTCGGCGCGACGGCCACCGCCGCGGTCCTCGAGCTGGGCCGCATCGCCATCTTCGCGGGGGCCATTCTGCGCGCCATGGTGACGCCGCCGCCGCGCTTCCGGCCGTTTCTCGACGAACTGTACAACCTCGGCGTGTTGTCGCTGGTGATCATCTGCGTCTGCGGCGCCGCCGTCGGCATGGTGCTGGCGCTGCAAGGCTACAACACCCTCGTACGCTTCGGCGCCGAGGAGTCCCTCGGCGCCGTCATCGGCCTCAGTCTGATTCGCGAACTGGGGCCGGTGCTGACGGCGTTGCTGACCACCGGCCGCGCCGGCTCGGCCACCGCCGCCGAGATCGGCGCCATGGTACGCACCGAGCAGCTCGACGGGCTGCGCATGATGTCGATCGATCCGATCCATCTGGTGGTGACGCCCAAGGCGATCGCCATGACGGTGGTCATGCCGCTATTGACGGCACTGTTCGTCGTCGCCGGGCTGGCGGGTGGGTACCTGATCGGCGTCGGCCGCATGGGCGTCGACGGCGGCAGCTACTGGAGCAGCCTCGAGTCGTCCGTCACCTTCGCCGACGACATCGCCGGCTGCTTCCTCAAGGCGGGTGTGTTCGGCGTGCTCGTCGGCCTGATCTCGACCTTCCGCGGCTACACCTGCACCCCCACGGCGGCCGGGGTGAGCGCCGCGACGACCTCGACCGTCGTCGTCAGCTCGGTGGCCGTGCTCGTCTCCGATTATTTCATCACCGCCCTGTGGGGAGTGTGAGTCGCATGAATCCATCCGGCAACCGCGATCTCGTCGTCGGTCTCTTCGTCCTCGCCGCTCTCGCCGGGGTCGCCTTCCTGTCGTTCCGCATCGGCGGCCTCGACTTCGGTGGCCAAGGCGGCCTCACGGTGTACGCCGCCTTCGACCAGATCGGCGGCCTCAAGCCGCGCGCCCCGGTCGAGATCTCCGGCGTGCGCGTCGGCGAGGTGCGCGCCATCGCCCTCGACGAGGAGTACCGCGCCCGCGTCGAACTCGACCTCGACAAGAACCTCGAATTACCGGTGGACACCTCCGCCTCCATCGTCACTGCCGGCCTGCTCGGCGACCAGTACATCGCCCTCGAAATCGGCGGCGAGGAGCAAGTGCTCGCCAACGGCGACGAAATCACCTTCACCGAGTCGGCGGTCATCCTCGAACGCCTGATCGGCCAGTTCATTCACGGCACCAAGGTCGACGACGACGGTGCCGCCAACGACGTCGAATGAGGCCCGCCATGAGCCCGCGCCGCATCTTCGCCGGCATCCTGTTGCTGCCCGTGCTCGCCCTGCCGGCCCCCGCGGTGCAGCCTTCCGGCGAAGAGTACGACCCCATCGAGAAGATCAACCGCGGCATCTTCTGGTTCAACGACAAGGTCGACGTCTACCTGCTCGAACCGGTGGCGCGGCGCTGGAACCGCTACGTGCCGGAGCCGGTCCAGACGTCGATCAACAACTTCTTCCGCAACGTCGACACACCGACGAATCTCGTCAACAACCTGCTCCAGGGTAAGCCGAAACGCGCCGCCATCGACCTCACGCGCTTCGCCTTCAACACCACCTTCGGCGTCGCCGGGCTCTTCGATCCGGCCGCGCGCTGGGGCCTCGAGCCGCGCCAAGAAGACTTCGGTCAGACCCTCGCCGTGTGGGGCGTGCCGCACGGCCCCTTCGTGATGCTGCCGTTCATGGGGCCGTCGTCGCTGCGCGACGGCAGCGGCCGCCTCACCAGTAACCTCACCGCCATCTACCCGTTGTTCGTACCGGGCATCTACACCGCCGGAGCCTCGGGGCTCGACCTCGTCAACTGGCGCGCCAGGTCGGTCGAGACCTTCGACACCATCCGCCGCCAGGCCTTCGACCTGTACGTCTCGGTGCGCAATGGCTACTACCAACGACGCAAGGCCGACGTCGCCGACGAACCGTTCGCGCCGCAAGACGCGGCGGAAGAAGAAGACCTGTACTTCACCGACGAAGACGACGAGGGGAGCGAACCATGACTGCCACGCCGCACCGACGCCACTGGTCGAACGCCATCGCCCTGACGCTGGCGCTGCTGTTGCCGCTGCCGGCGCCGGCCAGCGCCGGACCGCGCGACGTCGTGCAGGAGGTCATCGACGCCGGCATCGCCATTCTCGAGCGAGACGAACTCAGCAGCACCCAGAAACGCGACGAGTTGCAGGCCATGGTCGAGAAGTACTTCGACTTCGAGACCCTCTCGAGCTTGGTGCTGGCGCGCAAATGGCGCGGCCTCGCGGCCGATGAGAAGCAGGCCTTCATCGCCGAGTTCAAGACCCACCTGGCGCTGACCTACGGCAAGAACGTCGCCGACTACAACGACGAAAAGGTGCTCATCACCGGCGACAAGGAAGAGGCCCGCGGCGACTGGACCGTGCGGACCAAGATCGTCCGCAAAGACGCACCGGAGATCCTCGTCAACTACCGCCTCCGCCAGCGCGGCGGCACCTGGCAGATGATCGACGTCGTCGTCGAGGGCGTCAGCCTCGTGTCGAACTGGCGCGCCCAATTCCGCGAGGTCCTCGGCAAGAACAACTCGATCGATCACCTGATCGAGATGCTGCGCCACAAGAACGCCGAGCTGCGAGCCGGCAATACCGGAGCCGGTTGAGCGGGAGCCGAGATTTCGCGAAAGTTTTTTCGAGGGCCTTGACCGACGCGTTCCCGACGCGTACTTCTACGCTACAATCATTTGAGCTGGGCAACGGATCCCTCCGGCGCAAGGTACCCCCCCACCGACCGTCGGACCCGAAGCCCGCTTGCCGTGGCGCTCCCCCCGCGTCTCGGCGCCGAGGGCACCCCCCATTGAGGGACGATCGGTTCGCCGATCGTCCCTCCCCTTGGCTCAAACGTCGAAAAAACAAACGATTGTTAGGCGACCTCAGTCGGCGTTCGGCGCGCCGGCCAGGATCCAGTTGCGGATCTGTCGAACCTCGGCCTCCGTCAGGTCCGGTCCGACCAAGGGCATCCGACCGCCGAACGCGGGGGTCAGCGGCACGGGGCAAAGTTCGCTGCCCAAATCGGATCGGCAGATCTTGCGTAGCAAAAAGCTCGCATCCGGATCACCCGGAGCAACTCGCGGCAGCCCGGCGGATGCGGCGGCGGCGTTGGTCGAGGCCACGCCGACGAGTTGGCCGTAGGCCAGCGGCGGGCTGAGGTTGAGGCCACCCGAGAACGACGCACCCTGGCTGTCATGGCAGAACGCGACGGCGCAGCTCTTGGTGAAGATGTCGTCGCGGATGGTGCTGAACCACTCCGGAGTGGCCGTCGCGGTGGCCGTGGCGGTGGGGGTGGCCGTCGGGGGCACGACGCCCGTCGGCGTCTCGCTCGGCGTCGCCGTCTGGCTCGGCGTCGCCGTTTGGGTCGGAGTTCCCGTCTGGGTCGGGGTCGCGCTCGGCAGCGGCGTACGGGTCGGCGTCGGGCTCGGGCCCTGCGGGCCGGCGGCACCGGCAACGATCCAGCGCCGCACCAAGTCGATGTCGCTCTCACGCAGCGGGTTGGCGCCCAGGGGCATCTGGTTGCCGAGCAGCCCGGAAACGCCGGTCAGTTTGCGCAACAAATAGCTCGTGTCGGGGACGAAAGGTCGAACCAAGAGCCAGCCGGCGTCGCGCGCCGCGGCGTTTTGGGGCGCCTTGTTGACGAGATTGCCGTGCGACACGCCGGGCTCGAGTACCAATTGGGCGGCGCTGTCGCCGGCGTTGTGGCAGCCGCCCGACAAGCAGTTCAAATTGAAGATCTGCTGCACCTGCGCATACGTCGGACCACCCGGCATGGGGGTCGTGTCGGGCGTGGTGACGGGGGTCGGTTCGAGGGAAGGCGGCGGGCCGTCGCCGGCGCAGCCGCCGGCGACGACGGCGGCGAACAGGGCGACGGCCAACGGACGCACGACGCGCGGCAGGCGCTGCACGGATCAGAGGCCTTCGGCGGTCTTCAGCAGCACACCCGGCAGGCCGCGTTCGGTGAACTGCTTGCCGGAAACCTTGGCCCGCTCGCCGGCGAGCTTGCGCGCCTTTTCGTAGGGTTCCTCGTCGGCGTGATCTTCCATGAGGAGGAAGACCTTGCCGTCGTCGGTGAGGATGCCGATCGGCAGGCCGCGGTCGGCGCAGCGCTTGGCGCAGGTCTTGTGGGCGCGGCCCTTGCGTCCGTCGGTGAGGTAGCAGGAGAGGTCGACGACCTCGCCCTCGAGGGTGACGGCATCGCCGTCGGCCAGGGTGGGCGCGGCGGAACCGACGAGCAACAGGGCAGCCGTGGCCGCCAGCAACGCATTTCGGAGCATGGCCTCTTTCCTCTTCTCAGTGCGGGGATGTCGTGGCTAGTATGCGTGGCAGTCCGGTCGTGTCAATTCACGATTGCCGCGGCACGGCCGCAAAACGGCTGGCTGTGGCGGGCCTCTCCCGGTTCGGCGGCGGTTGGCGACGCCGACAGGTCGCTCGGGCGGGAGAAACGACCGATCGGCCTGAAATCGAAGGGGAAGGCGCAGCGGTACTGCTATGAGTCCGAATCGACAGCAACCTTCGAGCGACTGGAAGATGAATCTCGACAAGGCCGACGTGCGCTCGTGGCGGCAGCAGGCGCTGTTCGTCTACGGCACCGGCCTGATCATCGGCCTCTACATCGCGTTGATCCAGTTTTCCCACTTCCGCTCGGGCGCCGCCTTCGTGTTCATCCTGGCCGGGGCGCTGCTGTTGTCGACGTCGTGCTGGATGTTGTGGCGCTTCGCCCTGCCGTATTTCGACGGCTTGCCGATCGAGCGCCAGCTCGCCGGCCAGCTCCTCTCCGCCATCGTCGGTTGTGGGCTGCTGTCGTTCTGCCTGACCGAACTCTACCTCTATTTGCTGCACGGAACGTCGTTGTTCGGCGCCCTGATGAGCGAAGAGCCGGTGCTGCGCCCCTTGCCCCAGGCGACCATGCGTTGGGCGCCGCTGCTTTACGCCTCGATTCCGATCGTGCCGACGGCGTTGCTGTGTGTCGGCGGCTACCACCTGCATTGGTCGCGCATTCGACTGCTGCAGGCGCGCGAACGCGAGATGCGCGAGCTGGCGGTGTCGGCCCAGCTCGCGGCGCTGCGGGCGCAGATCAACCCGCACTTTTTCTTCAACAGCCTCAACTCGGTGGCACAGCTGATTTCGACCGACCCGGAGAAGGCCGAGCAGTGTGTCGAGCGGCTGGCCGAGTTGTTCCGCTACATGCTCAACCGCAGTGACGACGAGTTCGTCTCGCTCGCCGACGAGCTGCACTTCGCCGAGGCCTACCTCGAAATCGAGAAGGCGCGCTTCGGCGACGATCTGGTGATCGAACGGGACATCGACGAAAGCGTCGGCGCCGTCGCCCTGCCGGGGCTGATTCTGCAGCCGCTGGTCGAGAACGCGGTCAAACACGGCATTTCCAAGAAGATCGGCGGCGGCCAGGTGCGCATCGAGGCGGGCCTCGACCATGGCGACGTGCGCTTGCGGGTGAGCGACACCGGCGTCGGCATCGCCGGGCAGGATTCCGTCTTCGAGCGCGGCGTCGGCCTGCGCAACGTGCGCGACCGGATGGTCAAGCTCTACGGCCCGGCCTATGCCCCGACGATCACCTCGAAGGAAGGCGTGGGAACGACCGTGACGCTGCGCGTGCCGGTCGACGCCGCCATCGTGCGGAGGGCCGCATGATTCGCACGCTGGTGGTCGACGACGAGAAGCTGGCGCGCGATCGGCTCGCCGGGTACCTGCGCAAGCTCGACGACGTGGACCTGGTGGGCGAGGCGAAAAACGGCGTCGAGGCGCTCGAGCGCATCACCGAGTTGAAGCCCGACCTGGTATTTCTCGACGTGCAGATGCCGGGGCTCGACGGCTTCGGCGTGCTCAAGTCGCTGTCCGCGCCGCCGCAGATCGTCTTCGCCACGGCCTACGACGAGTACGCCATCAAGGCGTTCGAGGTGCACGCGGCCGACTACCTGCTCAAGCCGATCAACCGCACCCGTCTCGACGAGGCGATGCGGCGGGTGCGTGAGCGGCTCGGCCGGCAGCCGAGCCTGGGGATCGACGACCTGCTGGCCAAGCTCGAGGCGCGCGAGAAACGCTATCTCACGCAGGTACCGGTGCATCGCGGTCGGCAGATCCTGGTGCTGCCGTGCAGCGACATTCTCTGGTTCGAGGTCGAGTATCGGCTCGTCTTCGCGCATGTCGACGGCGAGCGCTACATGACCAACTTCACCCTGCGCGAACTCGAAGAGCGCCTCGACCCGGAGGTGTTCTTCCGCGCCCACAAGTCGCGGTTGGTCAACCTGCAGCACCTCAAAGCGATCGTCCCGTGGTTCGGCGGCCGCTTCAAATTGCTGATGCGCGATCAGGCCGGCTCCGAGGTCGAGCTGAGCCGCGCCCAGGCGCGCGAACTGCGCGCCCGCATGCATTGGTGAGGCCAATCTCGATTGTAATTGAAGCCGGGTCGGGCTATCGCACCGGCTCGTCCACGTGCCTGGAGGTTTTCATGCGTCTGCGTTTCGCCCCGCTTTTCGCCCTCTTGCTGACCCTCGCGGCGGCTCCATCCTCGGCCCGCGCCGCGTGCGGCGGCGACTGCGACGCCAGCGGCAACGTCACCGTCGACGAGATCATCACCCTGGTGAACATCGCCCTCGGCGTCGCCGAGGCGACGACGTGTGTCGCCGGCGACCTCGACACTTCCGGCACGGTGACCGTCGATGAGATCCTGATCGCCGTCAATCGCGCCCTCGAGGGATGCCCGATCGACTTGACGCCGACGCCGACCCCGACCCCAAGCGAGCCGACGGCGACGCCGACCGCGACACCGACCTTCGGCGGGCCGTTGGGCACGCGCCGCTTCGTCTTCGACACCCAACGCAGCAACTTCACCGCCGTCCTCGCCCCCGGCTTCGAAGTTTCTCTCGGCACCTTCCGGGGCCAGAACGACGGGGTGATCGGCGACGCCTTCCTCGAGTTCGAGGCCGGCGCCCCGGATGCCAATGGCATCGCCTTGGTCAACATCACCGATGCCTCCGATTACCTCATCGCCCAGGCCTCGATCGCCAACCTCACCATCTGCCTCAAGCCGATCGTCCCGGTCACCAACGCCGGCGTGCTGCAGTGCAACGGCGGCCTCGACTACAGCATCGCCACCTCGGTCGACCGCGTCGTCGGCCAGATCGGTGAAGACGGGTTCACGGTCGAAGACTGCAAAGAAGCCGGCGGCACGATCGAGGGCCCGAACCAAGTCTGCGGCGCCGGCCTCGTCGGCCTCGAATGTTTCGTCAACGCCGATTGCGACACCGCCAGCGGCGCCGGCGACGGCGTATGTGGGCTGAGCACCGGCGTCTGCGACGGTGGCTTTTTCGGCCCCAACACGCCCTGCGAGACCAACGCCGACTGCGGCGGCCGCACCTGCGAGCCCGTCCTCTGCACGGCCGGCAAGACCGGTCAGCCGTGCCGCAACGCCGGCGACTGCGATACCACGCCGACGGCCGAGGACGGCGCCTGCGGCCAAGAAGCCAGCAACCCCGGCGGCTGCCAAGGCACCCTGCAACTCGGCCAAATCGGCGAGGACAGCGGGCCCGGCTCGCTCGTCATCGCGCCGCTCGAACAGTTCAGCCTGCAGGGCCTGCCCATCCAGCTCGGCTTCGAGCAGGCGCTGCCCTGTGGCGACGAGGGCGGCGGCCTGACCCAGGCCTTCGCCGTCACCACCGGCACGGCACGCACCACCGTCGAAAACTTCAATGCGACCGACGACGATCTCGTCTACGAGCAGAAGGGGCAGAACTTCTCTTGTAACGACTGGCGCACCGGTAGCGGTGGCCGCTTCGGCTTGGCCTTCCCGGCGATCGACGCCAACCCGGCCGGCGGCGGCGACATCATCATCGGCTTCACCTTCCAAGGTCGTTGAACCCACGGCCCGGACCGCCCCACGCGGTCCGGGCCCTCGCGGAGCCACGTGATCTCTTTCTCCCTCGCACCCCTGGTCCTGACCCTGCTCGCCGGCCTCGCCGGGTCGCCCGCGACAGCACAGATCCCGCCCCTGGGCGACGTGAACTGCGATTTGGTGCGCGATGAACGCGACCGCCGCGCCGTCGCCGACCTGATCTTCGGCGCCCCCGATCGTTGCAGCCGCGGCGACGTCACCGGCGACGGCACCATCACCGTGGCCGACACGATCGGCGCCACCCTGCTGATCGACGCCGTCGCCCCGACCGCGACCCCGTCGACGACGCCCACCGTCGCCAGCACCCCGACCCCGAGCCCCACCGCCGACGAACCACCTACCGGGACACCCACCCTCACACCGACCCCGGCCGCCACGTCGAGCAGGACACCCACCCTCACACCGACCCCGGTCGTCGTCGTTACCGAGACACCCATCTTTACTGCGACGCGGACACCCACGGTCGAGCCGACGCCGACGATCACCATCGAGGGTACCGCCACCAAAACCACGACGCCCACGGCCAGCCCGAGTCCGACCGAGGAACCGCCGAGCCCCACCGTCAGCCGTACCCCGACCCACACGGCCTCGCCGACGCATTCGGCGCCGCCGACCCGCAGCCTGACGCCGACCCGCACCGGCTCGCCGACCCGCACCCCGAGCACCACGGCGACGCCGACCCGCACCCAGACACCCACCTGGACCGTGGCCGGCACCTTCACGCCGACGTCGACGCGCACCGCCACCGTCACCCGCACGGCAACGCCAACCTTCAGCGTCACCCACACCCGCACGCCGTCGCCGTCGCGCACCCCCACGGCGACCTTCACCGCCAGCCGAACGCCCACCCTGACCCGTACGCCGACGCAGACCTTCACCCCGAGTTCGACGCCGACGATCACCGCCACGCGCACGGCCACCGGGACGCCGACGCGCACGCCGACCCTCGCCCCTGGCCCGAACATCACCTTCTTCGGGCTGGCGCGCGCCGACAACACCGTCGTGCAGCCGAGCGGCACCAACGAGGACGGCATCCCGATCTACGAACGCCCGAGCGGCGCCGGCTTCCTCATCGTCGTCGAGGCCAAACCCGGCGCCAACGGTGGCATCCTCGGGCGCTGCAACATGTCGTACGACCCGTTCAACCCGGGCGTCCGCCCCGACCTGCAAGTGCTGGCGAGCCGCGCCATCGGCGCCGGCGACCCCGCCGTGTGCGACGGCGAATTGGCGCGCCAGACGGGCACCGGCTGCGGCGGATCGCCTCCACAACTGGAGCGATTCGGCGGCATCCCGGCGATCGATCCGCCTACCTTCGACCTGACCTCGCAGGCGGTGGCCGACGCCCTGAACGACTTCGGCTGCCGCATGACGTTCAACGGCTCCGACGCGCCGTGCACGCTGTCGGCCGCCGGGAATCCGCGCTTCGCCGCCCCCGACTCGGTCGGCCAATTCTGCAGCGAGTCGGTGG
>CAZGEJ010000006.1:3195-182408 GCA_964524885.1 uncultured Binatia bacterium (SeqCode) | reverse complement strand
CGGACCTGGGTCATCCCGTGAGAATCGGGGTGGGTCATGCTCGTGAGAAATGACAGCCATTTGCGATGTTGTCGGGCATCCAGGGCAGGGCTGACGAAACGCTCTATCTGCCGGGACGCGCTGGTGGGCACGTCCCGGTCCATCCGGTGGTCCTGCAACGAGTCATGGAAAGTGTACCCGCGAGCGGTTGGCAGATCGTTCACAAGGCTGACGGCTTTTGTATCAACCTCGCCGCACTGCGTGACGGGTTTGATGAGACGAGCTTGCTGAGCTCTCTGCGCCGCGCGCTCGAAGCATGCGGGGCGATCCCACCCCCACTGCACATCGAACGTGTCGCGGCGATTCCTAAAACGGCGGCCGGCAAAGCACCGCTGATTCGAGCGGCCCGCCATCCTGACCACCGATGCTAGGAGGGCGCCTATGAATAGCCAGCCAATAGAAGTGACGTGTCAGATCTGCGGGAAACTGTTCAAGCCAGCTGACGTAGTGCCGGCCGAGTTGGTGAGTCCACCGGTCGTGGAGACAATCCGTCGAATACATCCCGCTTGGTCCACGGCGGGGTTCATTTGTCATCCGGATGTCGATCACTTCCGCGCCAAATACGTGGAAGGGGTGTTGGAGATCGAGAGGGGCGAGCTGTCCACGATCGATCGTGAAGTCGTGGCGAGCTTGAAGCAGCAGGAGATACTCTCCACCAACATCAACGTCGAGTTCGAGCGCGAGTTCACTTTCGGCGAACGCCTGGCCGATCGGATGGCTGATTTCGGCGGCAGCTGGCACTTTCTCATTTCCTTTGGCGTCCTCCTCGTGGCTTGGATCGCACTCAACAGTGTTGTGTTATTCGCACAGCCCTTCGACCCGTACCCGTTCATCCTTCTCAACCTGGTGCTGTCATCCCTCGCCGCGATGCAGGCGCCGATCATCATGATGAGTCAGAATCGCCAGGAAGCAAAAGATCGCTTGCGCGCTGAGCATGACTACCGCGTCAACTTGAAGGCCGAATTGGAGATCCGTCATCTCAACCTGAAACTCGATCAGCTCCTGAGCCATCAATGGCAGCGCCTGCTCGAGATCCAGCGAATCCAGACGGATCTCATGGAAGAACTGGTCGAGCAGCGCCGCGGTGACAATGGGCGCTGATGATCGGAGGGTATGAGGGTGCACGCCAAGCGGCGGAGGGAACAAGCGTCGCGATCGGGCATCGAGTAGTCACCTCGTGCCCTGCGGTCGCTCTTGGGCCCCGGAATCAAGAGATCGTTCTGGCCACTGCCAGGATCGCCTTCAGCCCTTCGCCAAACCGCGCCATGGCTTCGCGGTTCCGCTCCAGTTCGCTGTACGGCAAGAAGCGGACATTCATTGCCGCGATGTCTCGAAACGCGGGGCGCTTCACCTGAGCGCGCACCTCATCTTCGCGATCGTCGGGCGCCACCAGGAAGAGGTTGTGCGTTGCCTGACCCGTGGCGCCCAAAGCAAGATCCAACATCCGGACGATCCCAGAGTAGATCGACGTCGAGTGCTCCACCTCGAACGCGGCAGCTACATGGCCTGCGCTATCGATCCACAGCACGTCGATCAGCCGGACCGCGTCCGCGCCCGGTGCTTCGCCGACACTGGCCGGTAGTGCATCCATGCATCCGTCGCCCAGCCAGCCTTGCTGCCATGCTCGACCTCGATCGTTTGCAGCCACATGGACGGCAAAGCCAAGCGCGAGTCCGAGATCCCGGAGCCAGGCTTGGATTTCCGTGTGCGTGCGATCTCCCTCGCTACCGGCTTCGAGTGCCTTGCGCCGCTTCGCGTCGTCGCGGACTGCGGCAAGGTCAGCCTCCCATGCCTTACGCTGAGTGTCATCGCCATCTCGTGGAGGCGCGGGGTAGCGACCACTGCCGACGTCAAAGAGAAGTCCGGCGATTGCGCCAAGGTCGTTTGATAGTTGCGCCCGGTGCGCAGCATTGAAACGAAGAATTCCCTCCCGCATCGCGAGATACTCTTGCCATCGCCCCAGCTTCACCTTTGCCCCGGTGATGGCGTTGTACCCATTGACGATCGCCGTGTTGAATGGCGGCACGAGCGTCGGATGCAGGAAGTAGAGAAGATTGGCCGCCGCCGGCCCCAGCCCCTTGATCCGGAGCGCATCTAATTCGTGAATAGCCCGGAGAATTTCGTCTTCCTTGGTACAGCATGAGCACACGTCCAGGAACCGGCCGAAGGCGAGTTGGTTCTCAGGCGACTCGTAAATGTCCGGAATGCGGAGCTTGGGTTTCCACAGGAACGCATGATCGGCGCCCTTGAAAATCTGCCGCTGCTCCGCAATCGAACCGACGACGGTCTCGAGGGATGAACCCTTGTACACGTTGCCGAACGTTCGGCCGCTGATCTCCTGAACGACTCGCGAGAGACCGCGATGGATGGAGCGGAAGTTTTTGAGCCGCTCCTCCCACAGAAACCAGGTGCGGTACGTACCGCCCGGATCGTCCCGCCATCGGGCAATCAGGGTACAAAAAGGATCACTTTCGATCATGGTTCCAAATGTATGAGAAGGAGCGCCTGGTGGAAAGCGTTCAATCATTTGCGAGTCATGCGATTGTTCCCTTGGGGTTTCGCAGCCATGAGAATGGCCGGCCGTCACACAGGCTGCAAACGGTCCGGAGTGATCGCGGTACGCGGCTTGCGGCACGCTCACCTTCCTATTCAGGTGAAGGTGCAACATGCAGAATCTTACCCGTCGAGACCTGCTCAAGCTGGCAGGAGCGGTATTGGCCGGATTGAGATTCGTCGATGCTCGCACCGCCGCCGCTGCCGGCACGGTTCCAGTCGGATACCTTTCATCGCTTGCGGTTCGTCGGTTCCAGAATGGCATGGCGGAGACCGAGATCGTCGCTCAGCCAGCCTTGGCGTCGATCGCAGGGACATCAGCGAACCTATTGACGTACAATGGTGTGTTTCCGGGACCATTGTTGCGGGCCTACGAGGGGGAGCGTGTACGCATCCGCTTCACCAACCTCCTCGACGAGCCCACGAACCTGCACCTCCATGGGTTGCATATTTCGCCGTCAATCGACGACCCGTTCTTGATGGTCGATCCGGGCGAGACGGTTTACTACGAATTCGACATTCCGGAAGGAACAGCCGGCACGTACTGGTACCACCCGCACATACACGGACGCGTTGCGAGACAGCTCTTCGCCGGTCTCGCCGGTCCGATCATTGTCGAAGGACCGATTGACCGCCGCCTGCGGTTGCGGCGTGCCGAGGAAGTCCTGCTGGTGCTCAAGGACATCACACTGGCCAACGGGAGTGTTGCGGCTCACACCTCGTTCGACTGGAGGAACGGCAAGGAAGGCGACCTGCTGCTGGTCAACGGTGCTCTCCAGCCGGCGATCTTTCCGATCCGTTCTCTGATCCGGCTTCGACTATTGAACGCAAGCAACGCCCGCTACTACCGGCTCAGCCTCGAAGAGCACGTGATGCATCTGATTGGCACGGACGGCGGTTTCCTCGAACGGCCGGTACCCGTCGAGGAACTGCTGCTGGCGCCCGGAGAACGAGCGGAAGTACTTGTGCGTCTTCGCGATCAAGGCAGCTTTCGGCTGATGAATCTACCCTACGATCGGGGACGCCCCATGAGGGGAGGAATGATGGGCGGGATGGGAAGTCTCGGCACCTCGCCTGGTCCGCAAACGCTTTTGACGATCACGCCAACGGGCATTCCCCGCCGCTCCCGGTTGCCGAGCCGGCTCGCCGAGATCGAAGCTCTCAACCCTGCAGGCGCACAGGTGATGCGCCGCCTCGTTCTCGGCGAAGGGATGATGATGGGCATGAGTTTCACAATCAATGGGCGGACTTTCGATCCGCGCCGCGACGACCTCCGCGGCAGACTCGGCGATCTGGAACTTTGGGATATCGAAAACCGAGGAGGCATGGACCACCCCTTCCACTTGCACACGTACCCATTCCAAGTTCTCTCACGAAATGGTGCGCCTGAACCTTTCGTCGCATGGAAAGATGTCGTGAATGTCAGGCCGCGCGAAACGGTGCGCATCGCCGTGCCTCTGCGCGACTTCAACGGGCGGACTGTCTTTCACTGCCACATTGTCGAGCACGAGGACCGCGGCATGATGGGTGTGCTCGCGGTCTGATGGCTCAAAATAGCGGCGGAGTCTCAGAAACCAACGGATTGGCGCTTACATCGCCTGCGAGTCGTCAATTGCTGCTTCTCGGGCCGATCGCCAACGCCAGGCGCCACCTTCCAAAAGATCGAGCACAAAGTCGTAATGGCCGCTGCGAACCTTCCCATCGTCAATCACAACGACTGTAATTGAACGCTCTGCGAGTGTCGAGAAAACCCTCTCGATCTGATCGGCGCTCAGGCTGCCGCCGATCCGGTCGAGGAAGGCGACCTCAGGTTGAGCCAGAATGAGCCGCGCACATCCGAGGAGCTGCTGCTCCCCCAGCGAGAGGAAATCCTCCCAGTCGCGCTCGGTATCCAGCCCGCCCGCGCGCGTCACGATCGTCTCGATCTCAAGCGTTTGAAGCGCCCGAAGGATCTCAGCGTTCGAGTCGTTTGTCTCCCGTCCCATCGGCAACAGCAACTCGCAGAGTGTTCCCGGTGGGATGTAGGGTCGCTCAGGAAGGAAAAGAATGCCCTCGAGGCTCGGGCGAACCACGCATCCATGCCCGGTACTCCACGTGCCGGCGGTCGCCCGCAGGAGCGCGACCCGCGCTGTCTCGACGGAACTGCGTACCAACGCTCGGGTACCGCGTGGAATCTCCACGGAAAGCTCACGGACAAGGACCTGGCCATCCCGTGGCGATTGCAGCGTTAGGCTCTCCCAAGCGAGCCGGCCGCTCTCCTCGCGCGTCTCGATTCCCAGCGCATTCCGTTCCGCCGGGTCGAGCCCGTGGACCATAACAGCGACCCGCTCGACCACGGCCGCGTAGGAGGACAGGGCAGAAAACTGGGTGACAACCAACGAGAACGCTCCGACCAGCGCCGAGAACGCCATGACCGCCTGCGTAATGGCACCGAACTCGACCTCCCCGCGCATGAAAAGCGGGGCTACGATCAGGATCGGGATTATTTGGATCAGATAATTATATCCGGTGGTGAAGACACCCAGGCTACGGTTGGTCGCGATGATTCGCCTCAGGTTCGCAGTGACAGAGTCGAGGCGACCGAGGAGCCGAGAGCCGATGCGTTGTTCCCAGTGCGACAAAGCGATCGAATCAGCATTCTCCGAAACATGAACGAGACCGGCCCGAAGCTCTGCCTCGCGGTCGAGCTGCTCGTAGTTGAAGCGAATGAGGGGACGACCGAGCTTCACGGTGAGGAATGTGCCGACGACCGCGTACGCGGCGGCGTAGACGAAGCACTGCGGATGGATCGACCACAGCACGCCCGAAAACCCGACGATCGAAAGGCCGGCGTTGAGTACCATGAGAAAGAAGGAGAGCGATGTGGTCGTCAGCGAACGTACGTCCTCGGTAATTCGCTGGTCGGGATTCGTGATCGTGCCGGCCGCCTTCAACTGAAAGTACGTGCGGTCGAGCAGGTAGCGAACGAGCAGCCGGCGCGTGAGCCAGTCGCGCCACAGAAGACCGAGGCGTTCCTCACTGAACCGGAAGGTCACCGCTACTACCGTCTGAATGGCGAAGACCCCAATGTAGAGGACGGCGGCGCGGAGGAAGTCGGGGCGGTTGCGTTGCTCGAGAGAGGTGATGACGTCCCGCCCCACGAAGCTGTTGAGAACGTTGAGGCCATTGACCGCCATAGACAACGAGACGAGTATTCCCAGGAAACCTGCAGCCCTAACGCCTGCCTCGGATGCGGCCAACTGCCGAAGGATTGGTGCGAGGAGCGCTGCCCATTGTCGGAAGGGACCGGTTGTCCTCTTCATCGTTCCTCCTGACGCCTCCAGTCGAACCGTCGTGTGCGGCAGTCTGTCCGGACGGAATGCCGACTGCGTGGTGGGCAGGCGGATTGAAGCAACAGGCCTTGGGGCGCTAATGCGCGACGCCTCTCCGCTTCAGCGACCCTCATCTTCACCGCGAGATCCTTCCGACCAGTTTTGATCGTAGCATAGCCCGTTGCGCGCTCCACGCGGAGATGTCGGGGCCTTGAATTCCTTCACTGTTGCCGGCGATCAGAATACGCGGGGCGGGCTCGACGGCGGTTGTTCACCGGTGCCCCGATCGCCACCGAAGCATCGGCCAATCCCGTGCAACCAAAGCGGTCGCACGGTTACCTTCGTTCAACTGGAAACTGCAACACGACACGGTGTCCCGTTGTAAACCGGCATGCCGCAGAAACGGTCGCGCACGCGATCGTCGTGTAAAAAATTGACATTTACCCCGGGGTACTTCCGACTCGTCCGCATGCCGCTTTCGTAGTTGTGGCCCCAGAACTGATGAATCGCGACCACTCCCTCGCGAACCTCCGGCGACACAACCGCGCCGATCTCTACCGACCCGGTCGCCGATGTTACCCGGATCTGTCGTCCGTTTTCGACGCCCAAGCGCTCAGCATCCTTCGGATTGAGAGTCGCCCAGTTGCCCTTCATCTTCTCCATCAGCGCCGGGATATTGTGTGTCCACGTGTTGTAGCTCGCGAGCCGCCGAGCCCCGGAAATCAGCAGGAACGGAAACTCCTCGCTCGGAGCGATCGGCCGGTTGAGTGCGTCAGGCAGCGCATCGAGAAGGTCGTGTGGCGCGATATGCATCTTCTTGTCGGCGGTCTTGATACGACCCTTGAAGAATTCGCCCCAAGGCATGTCCGAGAGCCTCATGCCGCCTTCGCTTGCCTTGAGTCGCCCGAGGCGCATCTTGCCGAACAGCAGGTAGCGGTAGAGCCAGTCTTCGGTGAATCCGATCCCGAGCAGATCGAGCAGGCGGCCAAGCTTGTCGAGGATGGGATCGTTCAGGAACGGCACCTTCGCGGACCGAGCGAGTCCCTTGAAGATCTCCCACTCGCTGCGTGTCTCGCCGGCAGGCTTGACGATCTTGGGCTTCCACTCGACGAACGGATAAGGCTCGAAGTTCGAGGTGAGGAAGTGCAGGCCTCCTTTCTCGTACTGCGTCGCGGCCGGCAGAGCGTAGTGAGCAAAGGTCGCCGTGTCGGACAGGTAGAGGTCCACGCAAATCAGCAACTCCAGCCGCTTCAGCGCAGCCTCGATTTTGGCGGTGTTGGGAAAGGTGATGACCGGGTTGCCGGCGACAACGATCAGCGCGCGGATGCGTCCGGGATCGTCGGACAGAACGTCGTCGGCAAACACGGGGGCAGGTGGGCCACCGAAGATTTGCGGGTAGTTGCCGATACGCGACGGAGCGGGGTTGCGACGCTTGGTAAACTGCTCGATGAGCGCGGGCACGTCGAAAACGCCCGGGTTGAAGTAGACGCCACCCGGCCGATCGATGTTGCCGGTAATGGCGTTCAGGGTCATGACCGCCCATTCGGTGAGCGTCGTATTGTGGCTCGTTTGCACGCCGACCCGTGTGGTGGCGAAGGCTCCATCGGCGACGGCGAATTCATCGGCAAGTCGTTCGATGTCGGCGCGTGGGACGCCCGTGATCTGTGCGGCTCGATCCGGATCGAGGTGGCGGATCAGCGACTCCCATGCCTCGAAGCCCGCCACATGTTCGCGGACAAAGTCACGCCGGTAGCGGCCGGTTTCGATAATGCGGCGGATCATCCCGACCAGGAGAAACAGATCGGTTCCCGGAATGATGGCGACGTGCTCATCCGCCACTTTCGCCGTCTCGGTGCGGCGCGGATCCACCACGACCACCTTGCCGCCGTTGCGCTGAATGGCCTTGATGTCCGCGGCGATACGGGGGCGCCGCTGCAAGAGCGTCATGCCATTGGTGACAAGCGGGTTCGTGCCGAGCAGGAGTGCGAACTTCGCCCTGGCAGCATCGGGTTGCAGGATCAGGTTCTCATTGCCCAGCACGCGCTCGGCGACGGCGCCACGGTCCGTGTACTCGAGCGAGAGCACATTGAATGAGTTCGGCGATCCGAAGGCGTGGCAAAACGTGTTCGTCAAACTGATCGTCACGCTGTCGGCCGCATTGCCCCAGTACGTTGCGATCGAGCCCGGACCGTACGCGTCGCGAATTGCGCGCAACTTCTGCCCGATGTCGGCGGTCGCCGCTTCCCACCGAACTTGCTCCCAGCCTGACGAGGTTCGCCTCATTGGATGCAGGAGCCGGTCCGGATCGTTCTGGTAGTCGGCCACGTGCATGCCCTTGATACACACGTAGCCTTTGGTGACGGGATGGTTCTCGTCGGGGCGTACTGAAACCATCTTTCCATTCTCGACCCCCACCTCGAGGCCGCAGAACGGCTCGCACGCGCCGATCTTGCAGGTGGTCCGATGCATCGTCATGAGTTTGTCTCCTCGGCACGCAGCTTACGACACCCCTGCCGATGGCGCTTGAACAAACTCGCTACCCTTCGCCATCATCGAGGGGGTGAGGCCGAACATGCGTCGAAACGTGCGGCTGAGATGCGCAGAATCCGCAAACCCGGCGGCATGAGCGGCATCGGTGAGCGACGCACCTCGAGCGATGGTCTCGACGGCGGCCACAAGCCGTAGCCAGAGGAGATAGCGTCGGAAGGGAATGCCGGTGCCGTCTCGAAAGATGTGCTGAAAGCGGTGTGACGATAACTGGACGAAGGCTGCAGCTTCGCCCGCTGACAGACGCAACCCGGGTGCCCCGCGAACGTGGCGGAGAACACGCCCGATGCGCGAGTCGAGTGCGCGATACGGAACATGGCGGGCAGTGGTGCTCTTGAGCAGCGCATCCACGGCAGCCGCTGCATAACGCGGGTCACCGATCTCATCGACGCAATTCCGCAGTCCGGCACGTACTGGCTCGAAGTCTTCGCACCTACCGAGGCCGAACCCTCCGCGCGGCGCGATCGTCGCAAGGAGGCGCCCGTCGTCCGCTTCCGGATCAACGTAGAGCAGCGCCAGAAGTGCTCCGCGGCCGTCGAGCTGATGAGCAAGGTCAGGCGGGACCAGCGCCAGCTCATGTTCGCGCCAAACAGCTTTGGGCCCACTGCGTAGTCGGAAGTTACCGCTGATCCCGACGCACAGCTGGATTGCGTGGTGTGCATGTACCGCCGTGTCTGCGGCACGTCCGACATACAGCGCTCGTCCGGGCCACAAGAAGAGGCGCCCCGACCAGATGCTCAGGCTGGCAGAAGGTGCGTGCGCAGGCTCCCTGCTCACAGTCTCACTCTCCGAAGCCGCAATGCGTTGCTGATGACGGAGACCGAGCTCAGGCTCATCGCGGCACCGGCAATGATTGGGCTGAGCAGCAAGCCGAAGAATGGGTACAGGACGCCCGCCGCCACCGGAACCCCCAGTGCATTATAGACAAAGGCGAAGAATAGGTTCTGTCGAATGTTCCGCATGGTGGCGTGACTGAGGCGAATCGCTTTCGCAATGCCGCGGAGGTCGCCTTTCACGAGGGTAATCCCGGCACTCTGCATGGCGACGTCGGTGCCGGTACCCATCGCGATCCCGACGTCTGCTTCGCTGAGGGCAGGAGCATCGTTGATGCCATCGCCGGCCATTGCGACGTGTTTGCCCTCGCCCCGCAGCGTCTTCACATGAGCGACTTTGCCGGCGGGTTCGATTTCTGCTTCCACCGCATCGAGGCCAAGCCTCGTCGCGACCGCCGCAGCGGTGCGGCGGTTGTCGCCGGTGAGCATGACGAGTTTCAATCCGAGCGCGTGCAGCTCGCGGATGGCTTCGGGGGTGCTGGATTTAATCGGATCCGCAACAGCGACGATTCCGGCCGGCTTCCCGTCTACGGCGACAAACATCGCGGTCTTGCCTTCCTCCTGGAGTTTCAGGGCCGAGGCTTCGAGCGATTCCAGGCCGGTGATGCTTTCGCTTCGCAGGAAGGCCGGCTTGCCGACCAACACTGATCGACCAGCGACAGTGCCGGCCACCCCACCCGCCGTTACCGAGCGAAAGTCCTTTACGGACTCGACTACGAGGTTTCGTTCCTTCGCGCCCTGTACAAGCGCGGCGGCGAGCGGGTGTTCGCTGCTCTGCTCCAATGAAGCGGCCAGACGCAGAAACTCCGTTGCGTCGAAACCACCGGAGGGCAGAACATCGACGAGCTTGGGTTTGCCCTCTGTCAGGGTGCCCGTCTTGTCTACGACAAGCGTGGTCACTTTCTCCAACCGTTCGAGCGCCTCGGCGGTTTTCACCAGCACGCCTTCCTGCGCGCCGCGCCCGACGCCGACCATGATGGACATAGGCGTCGCCAGGCCGAGCGCACACGGACAAGCGATGATGAGAACCGCGACGGCATTGACGATGGCATGAGCGAGTTTCGGTTCTGGCCCAAGCCACATCCAAACGACAAAGGTGAGCATGGAAGCCGCCAGCACGACCGGCACGAAGATGCTCGCGACTCTGTCGACGAGACCCTGGATCGGTGCACGGCTGCGCTGGGCTTCGGCGACCATGTTCACGATCTGCCCGAGCAACGTGTCGCTACCGACCCGCTCGGCGCGCATGACGAAACTGCCGGTTCCATTGACAGTCCCGCCCGTGACCCTGTCACCGGCGCTCTTTTCCACCGGGAGCGGTTCGCCGGTGATCATCGACTCTTCAACATTGGAATGGCCTTCCACAACCACGCCATCGACAGGCACCTTGTCACCGGGAACGACCCGCAGCGGGTCTCCGACCTTCACCTGATCGAGGGGGATTTCCTCGTCGCCCCCGGTGGTGACTCGCCGCGCCATGGGCGGGGCAAGATTCAGCAACGCTTTGATGGCGCTGCCGGTGCGGCTGCGTGCACGCAGCTCGAGCACCTGACCAAGAAGCACCAGGACAACGATCACCGCGGCGGCCTCAAAATAGATGGCGACCTTGCCCTCGTGTCGCATTGAATGCGGGAACAGGTCTGGCGCCAGCATCGTCACGGCGCTGAAAATGAATGCTGTGCCGACGCCAATGGCGATCAGCGTGAACATGTTCAAGTTGTGTGTCACGACCGAGCGCCATCCGCGGCGGAAGAACGGCCAGCCCGCCCACCAGACCACGGGCGTGGTGAGCGCAAATTGTATCCAGCGCGAGGCGTGAGAACCCGCCCAGGACTGCCGCGCCACCGCCGGGATCACGTGCACCATGGCCAGCACGAACACCGGCAATGTCATCGCGGCACCGATCCAAAAGCGCGTCGTCATGTCACGCAGCTCGGTGTCTTCCGCTTGATCCGCTCCCGCCGTCGGCATCTTCAGTACCAGCGTCATGCCGCACTTCGGGCAATCGCCGGGATGGTCCTGCTGTACCTCGGGGTGCATCGGGCAGGTGTAGATCGTTTTGCCCGAAGCGGGCGCGACCCAAGCCGGGTTCCGCTCCAACGCCATGCCGCATTTCGGACAGTCGCCGGGGCGATCAGACTCCACGCCGGGGCACATCGGGCAGAAGTATTGTGCCGTGGACCGCGCAGTCGAACCGCCTCCGTGCTCGTGTGCGAGTGGAAGTGGGGCGCCGCCGGGGGGCATTCTCTCATGTCCCGCATTCGTGGGCGCTGACAGGAACTTTTGCCGACAGCGCTCGCTGCAAAAATAGAATGTCTGTCCGTCGCGCTCGGCGGGAAGGCTCGTTGCCTCGTCCACCGTCATCCCGCAAGTGGGATCTTTCATCATCGCACAGTCTCCCGAGGGCCGAATATGAATGGCCTGGCAAGCGGAGGTATGGATATCGTTATTCGTCGCTCCGCATTAGCCGGCAACGAATACCGCAGGCCTTTCCGCGAACTGGCGCACACAGTCGAGCGAGCAGAACCAGTAATCGACACCGTCGTGGTGCAAACGTCCGGCGGCCTTTTCGCGATACACACGCATGCGGCAGACGGGATCGATGACCTCGAACTGTTCCTTTGCCAGTACGTTCAACGTGAACAGCTCGACCGGGTCGCGCACATTGCGCAAGGCAACCAGTCCCAAGCTCTCGACCTCGATCTCTCGCCGCCGAGCCGCCTCGGCGACGCGCACGGTCGCGACGACCTGATTGCCCCCTGCCTGGGCGGCGACCCGGGCCGCAAGGTTGATGGTTGCGCCGTAGTAGGAGTTGCCGCGTTCGAGCGCCTCGCCGTGGTGAAGCCCCGCTCGCAATGCTGGAAAGTTAGGTTCCTCCACCGCTGCGTTGAACAATCTTGTGATGAAGCACACCGCGTCATCTGGCTGTACACTGACGACGAAGGCGGCGTCACCAATGCGGTCGATGAAGCGGTCCCTTTCAGTGAGTGCGTTCTTGACGACGCTGGTAAATCTGTCGACGAGATCAGCGGCGGCCTCGGCTCCGTGCGCCTCTGTCAGGGCGGTGAAGCCGGCGACATCGATGAAGCAAAAGGTCCCCTCCATCGACTCCTTCTACTCCCTTCAATTCACTTCAACCACCGTCATCATGCCTGACTCGGCGTGCTCCAGGATGTGGCAGTGCAGCATCCAGAGGCCGGAATCTTCGGGCACGGTGCCGATGTCTACGGTCTCTTTGGCATGCACGAGCACGGTGTCGCGGAAGTACGGCTCAGCCACGGGGCTGCCATTGCGAGCCAGCACTTTGAAGAAGAGACCATGGATGTGAATCGGATGAAGACGGTACGATTCGTTGATGAAGCGTAGCCTACTGAACTCGCCGATGGGTAGGTGCTGGCGGTGCTCCGGGAGAGCATGCGCCGTGTGGTCCATGGCCGCATCGTTGATCGTCCATTGGATGCCGAAAGGCCCGCCACTTCTAGCGTTGAGCTTGAAATCGACGCGCGGCGGCGTTGCCTCCGGCACGGGTTGCCAATGCGGGATATGCGCTCGGGCAGGGGATTCGAACTGTGGAGATTCGACCCGTTCGCCTTCCACGACGATCTCCGCGAGAGAAATCGGCTGCCGGGTGAAACGATCCAATATCGCGAACCGCTTTCCGGCGTTGTCGGGTGGAATCGTGATATCCAGATCGAGACGATTGCCGGGAGCAAGCTCGAACCCCGCCGGACTAAGCGGATGCGCCGCATAGAGTCCATCGACAGCGATCACCTTCGCGTCGAGACCAGAAAAGTCGGGAGAGAAGACTCGTCCATTGGCAACATTCAAAAGACGGAGTCGGATGCGCTCCCCTGGTCTCACCGCGATACGCGGCGTGCTGCGGCCATTGACGGTGACGACGTTTCCCCAACGACCATCGTGCGCCAGATCGTGCCGGGTGTTGAATTCGGCATACAGCGTACCGTCCTTGTTCAGTAGCCAGTCGTCTAGAACCCAAAGCTCGTCGCGCGAATATGACGGCGGCTTGGCATCTTCGACAATCAAAACGCCGAAGAGTCCGCGTTCGATTTGCTCGCTCGATCGCAGGTGCGGGTGAAACCAGAACGTGCCAGCGTCTTTGGGTGTGAACTCGTATAGGAACGTCTCCCCGGGTGCGATCGGCGCCTGAGTGACACCGGGCACGCCGTCCATCGCATTCGGCAGCCGCACTCCGTGCCAGTGAATCGTCGTCGGCTGCGGCAAGTTGTTGGTGAACGACGCACGAACTGTGTCGCCCAATCGAACGCGGAGCGTTGGACCGGGGACCTGGCCGTTGTAGGCCCAGGCGTCGAACGACCTTCCATCGAAGAGAGCTACCGTTGATGGGGCAGCAATCAGTTGAACCTCACGAACCGTCCCGTTCGGCGCTGCATGCTTCGGATACGAGCCGGCGAACTCCGCGACTTCAGGTGAACGTTGGCAGGCTGCAACGACCGACGCCCCAATCGCGAGCGCGAGCAACGAGCGGTGTATCTGGCCCTTCGTTCGCGAGCCCATGTTCATGTTGACATCCGGAATGCGAACTCGGGCAATTGCTTTTTTACTCATTCGACTTCACTTCGATCCGGCTAGTTCGGTATTCCCGCACCATTCCGTCGAGGATGGGGCCGCTCTGCCGGCAGGACGGGTCCTTGTGGCGGCAGTCGGCGAGGGTGAACCCACAGCCGCATACGCAGGGCGTGTGCTTGCTTTCTGCGAGGAGCAATTGAAATTGTTTGGCATCGAGTCCGTTCACATCGATCCCCGGAAGATCCGGATGTTCTACCCGTGAAACGGGTTGCGGTGACCGGGTTACGACCATCGCAGCTATCAGCGCAACGAGAAGAACGCTCACGCCGCCAACAAGCCACGGCCATCTCATTCTTCGTTGTTTCTCGACGGTTCCTAATCGATTCGGCTCGACGTTTCATTCTCACTTCTCTTCTCCCCATGATCACGGAACGCCCCGGACGAGCGTCAGCGCACCACGAAGGTCGTATACATACCGGCTTCGACGTGACCGGCTACGTGGCAATGGAAGAGCCACGTGCCGGGGTTATCCATGACCATGTCGGCGACACGCATACTTGCCGGTAGTAGCTCGACGACATCGGTCCGCGTGTGACCGTCCAGAATTGCAGTCTCGCCATGCCAATGAGCCGTGTGCAGATCGGGCTCATCACCGAGGCCGACAACATACCACCGGACGCGGTCGTCCTTGTTCATCTCCAGGCCCTGGAGGTTGCCGAAGATGCGACCATTGATCGCGTGCTTGAGGTTGCCTTCGCGCAATTCTTCCTCCGTCGGCTCGCCCTGGCCGTCTTCTCCTGCTCCTCCACCATGTCCGCCACTTTCCGCGTTCTGGTCGAAGATCAGGAAGAGCGTGACGAACTCCTTGTCGATATCGTTGGGGGTGCCGTCGCTGCGCGCGTGCGCGGCGTCGGTTACAACGATCGTGCCGACCAGCCCGTCGAGAACGTCCTGCACCTCGTCGACGTGGCTGTGGTAGAGCCATACCTTCGAGCTGGGCTCGCCCGGGGCCGGACCCGCACCCTCATCAACCTCCCACGTGTAAGTAAACTGCTCATCCGGTGCGACCGCGGCACCCAGACCCGGGGTCCCGTACTCGGCGCCTTCACTGTCTTTGTCATACTTGACGCCGTGCGGATGGATCGAGAGGTGTCTGTCGGTGCGATTCAGAAACGTGACCTTCAAGGTGTCGCCCACGGCGCCGCGGATCATCGGCCCCAGGATTCCCAGCCAGTTGGGCTGGGAAACTTGCGTCGTAAAGGTCGCGTCCGTGTACTGGATATAACGGATTTTCTCGTACTCGAGCTGATGTCCGAATGGATCGGGGATCGGTTGATTGAAAACCGGGTCCATTCCCAGCGGCGCGTAGTTCCATTCCACATGTTCCGCGGCGAGGAAGTACGTTCGTGTCTGTGCGGCATAGTTGCTGCCATCGCCGCCGCTATCCCCGCAGCCGATTGCACCCAGGACCAGCAGCCCAACGAGGGTGCTCATCAAAAAGGCTCGTTCAGCGCCTCGTTGTCCAAATGTTTTCATGGTGTTTCCTCCCTTTCAGTTGTCGGCTTTCGGTTTCCCGAGTCCTATGTATGAAGGTGACTATTGTTGCTCGACGTGAGGCTGTCCGGCCTCGTTTTGCTGATCGACCTCTCGGGGCACTGAGAAGTGAATCTCCAGCGCCGTCTGTTCGCCGCCGGGCATTCCGAACGAGTCGATGACCACGCTGGCGCCGACCGTGAGGTCGGCACGTGTCGCGGGCGGTCCGGATGCGTTACGCTGATAGATGGTGTCCTTATTGACCTGAATCGAGATGCTCTTCCCTTTGGCATCCTTCACGACGATCTGCTTTGCGTTGATCTCCGTGACCGTGCCCTCGATGTGAGTTTTGCCGTTATGGGCGAATAGGGACGCCGCGCTGAGAACGACGGCCAGAATCGTTGGGACGCGGTAGCGTACCATCATGAATTCCTCCCGTTGGATCTGCGACGACTGCTAGTGCTTGTCCCCGTGATGATGCTCGCCGTCGTGCTCGGAAGGCGGCGCCGACGGGGAGAAGCGGATTTCCTCCGCGCTGTATGCGTCGGCTTTGCCGACCGCCTCGATGACAACGCGATCACCGACTTTGAGATCGGCTGCCGCCCCGGGCGCATCTCCCTTCCGGTACTTGGTGTCCTTGGTGACGCGAACCGTAACACTCTTCCCTTCGCGGTCTTTGACAATGACCTGCTCCGCACTCACGGACGTGACTGTACCCATGATGTCGGTGTTGCCACCATGCGCGAGCACGGTCGTGGCACAGACCAGGGAAAGCATGAGGGTCCAAACGGTAGTTCTTGTCTTCATCGTATTTCTCCTTTTCGGTTCAATGGTGGCCTTTTCGGTCCATTGGTGGTTGGTGGTTGGGCTCGCGGGGCACGTCGTCGCCGCGCAAGAACTTCTCCCTCTCTTCTTCTTCTTCGATCTCCTCACGAGTCTTCGGGTTCATCGTCCTCATCTCTGCGATTTCCTCCGCGGTGAGCTTTCGCAGGTGGCGGATGAAGTGCACGAGCCTCCAGCTGCCGTCATCTTCTGCTGGATCTTCCGGGCCCCACGCCGGCATCCCGGTGAATCGGATGCCGTTGTGGATGATGTAGAAAAGCTCGCCGTCCGTGAGCGACTGTGTCCACCCTTCCCGCATGTCAGGTACTGGTGGGTAGAAGTTCTGCCCAATTTCAGTGTCCCCGCTCCCATCGTTCGCGTGGCAGGTAGCGCAATGGTCGGCGAAGTGTGCTCGGGCACCCGCAAGGATTTCCGGCGTTGCGGGAATCGGATTCTTTGCGTCCCGCGCCCCGTATGGAATGGCCAGGCGGCGCACCCGTCGAGCGATAAACGCTTCGATTGCCGACGGCTCATCGCGGGCGCTGAAACCGTGCCGGAGCACCGCGACGAACGCAATCGCGACCGCGATGAGCCCGACAAGGCCGATGATCGAAATGACCTTCCAGCGACGTGTCATGGCCGCTTCGCCTGGAGGGCCATGCCGCATTTCGGGCAGCGGCCCGGTTTGTCCGAGCGCACATCCGCGTGCATGGGACATCGATACTCACCTTGGGTGGCAGCCGGTCCGTGTTGGTGACCGTGCACATGACCGGCGCTCGGCGCTTCGGTTTTGTCAGCGCTCATCTGGTCCAGGGGCTCGTTCCTCAGCGTCGCCGACGGCATCGCCGCGGGGGCTTCGGAGGCCGCCGGGTTGGCCGGGTGATTGGGGGGAAGCGGCGGTTGCATCGCTGGTGCACATGCGGAAAGCACCACTGCGCCGCTGAGAAGGATGAGATCTTTGATTTTCACCATGTTGAAGCTCCACTCGTAATGTCGAACGGACGGATCCGAGACGCTCTGGAAATGGCGCTCGGCCCGAAACGTGGGCAACGTGTCGCGAGTGCGACAGGTTACCCGTCACTGCATGAGCAAGGTGTTTGCTCGGCAGCGGAGAGTGGGAGCCTCAAAGGATGAGGCAGCAGAACAGATCGACGAGGGTCGCTAATTTGGGTGGCGGCTCAACGCCAGCATGCAGGAGATCACGGACCGAAGTGAATCCATCAGCCGGTGAAATCTGGGCCGTCAGCGCCGGTAAAGCAATGGACGCGAACCCACCACTGCTCAGAGTCTCCGCTTTGCTGGCGGGAACGGCGGCGATGCTGCCGCCGTTGCAGTGCTGGCAGGTTTGCTGATGCTCGTTGTGAGAGTTCCCGGGCGCCGACTGGTGCTCATGCTGGTGGTGTCCGCCTCCCGGACAGCAGGCATGATCGCTTGCCGCCCGTGAGTCTTCGGCTGCAGCGCTTGGCGTGCAGGTGCAACTCAAGCCCACGCTGAATATGGACAGGACGCTCAAAATCGCAGCAGTTTGACGCGAAAACCGAAGCACCTTTGACGTATGGGCGAAAATCGTTCCCTCGTCAAGCAAACCAGCCATTTGCCGCTGTTCTGGATATAGCGATCCTCGCTTCGAAGACTCCCATAGGCATAGTTTTCGCGGGAGGAGAACCAATGTCCGGGCACGTGACACCCCCGATGGATGCGGTGTGGATGCGATCGAACCGGGGGCAATGCCAGCAGGCCGGGGTGCCATTCGTCTTCAAGCAGTGAAGGGAGTTTGGCTCGGGAAAGAGGGCTGGGCTACCGACTCACAGTTCTCGAAATCCATGAGACGGTCCGCCTTGAAATACGACGCGATCGAGGAACGAACGCGCGACTTGGGACCGGAATGCAGTTCGACAATATCGTCGGTGGCGAGTTGAAGGTCCTTGGCCTCAAGGTTGAAGGAATAGTGCTGTACCGACGTAAAGTCGTCGGGATGACGTTCCAAATCGAATTGCAGCAGGACACCTTCAAGCCGGCAGTTCTGGATTCGGTGGAATCGCTTCGCAAGCTCGTCGAATGTTCAGAAGAATCGGGCTGGGCGCACGTTGGACGGTAAGACGTGGGACGAATTGCCGGCAATCAGCCGGCACCGCGCGTCGTGACCGCCCCGTCGACCGAAGGGACTTTCCATCCCGTAAGCCGAGAGCTCGTTTTCGCATGTCTGTCATTCCTCGCCGCTTTTTCAGCCCCGCAATGCCTCGATTCAGGCAACCTTCAAATGACGAACGGGAACTTCAACGGTTTCGCGGGCTTTCGCTCGTGAATGCGCCGTCTTCTCCAGTGCCTTGGCGACGGAAGCTTTGAAGTACTGCTCACCGCAAACGTCGCAAACTCCCACGGGTACGTCTTTGACAACCGCGAGAAGGGCTTCCCCCCAACGATAATCGACCACCACTTCGCGCTCGGTGACCGCCCCCCCGCAGAAATGACATCGATTGTAGCGTCTCTTCACGGCTTCCTCCTACGGCGAAAATCCGGATCCCATTTGTCCGGCCGTTCGCTTGGATCATACACGGTAATGAGCAAGATCTCACGCGGGTCATCCTTCACCGTGCATACGGCGTGGATCGGCCGCGCTCCCGCGAACCCGAGCACCAGACAGCTGTGCCCACGCGCATCTTCAGGGTAATCCTCGATAAGGTCGCATCCTTGCAGAACGGTTTCGAGGTCCGCGATCGTGATCCGATCCCTCTGCCGTTCACGCTCGGCGTGAATCGACAGAACGTACTTTCCGGCACCTGCCAGCGTCTGGATGAGTTTTGCGCTCGGTGCGGTCATCAACCTTTTCCATCAAACCCGGGGAGGGGATTGGGAACCGAAAATCCCAGGCCAGCGACAATTCCCACCGGACGGCGAACCGCGCTTGCCGGCGTCGGAACGACCACCTGGGCCGGTCCGACGGGTACGGCCGGCGGAAGCCGAATCAGTCGATGGTCCTTCACCTCGACTTGGATCTTCATCGCACCCATTTTCGCTTCCCGCACATTTTCCTGTTTAGCACGCCTACCGCCGCGACCCAGCAGCGGAAGCTCGGTGGCGAACAACTCCTCGGTCATTTTCAATTGGCCCCCGGGGGGCCAATCTGCGCCACATGGCGCCACATGGCGCAACACTGACCACGAAAAAACCCTTTCATTTCAAGCGTTTCTTCGGGTTCAAGTCCCCCTCCTCGCACTCTTCCCCTCAGATTGAGCCTCCCGCCCAAACGCGGGGGGCTTTTTTCTTTCCTTTCCAACCTCCCGCGCACCGCCACGGCCACCGCCGGCGTATCGACTCCGGCCCGCCAGTGGCGCAACGGGTCTCATTCGTGCCAGGGAGCAAGCGCGATGTCCTTCCTCCAACACCTGCAAGAGACCGCACCCGTCGCCCACGACCTGCTGCTGCTGAGCCTCGTCGTGCTCGCCGGCATCGGACTCGGCAACCTATCGCTGGCCGGCATCCGCCTCGGGGTCGCCGGCGTCCTCTTCAGCGGCCTCGCCGCCGCCCACTTCGGCTTACACCCGGCGGCCGAGGTGGCGCACTTCCTCAAGGACTTCGGCCTCGTGCTCTTCGTCTTCGCCCTCGGCATGCAGATGGGCCCGGGGTTCTTCGCCTCGCTGCGCCGCCAGGGGCGCGTGCTCAACGGCTACGCCTGCCTGCTGGTCGGGAGCGGCGCCCTCGTCGCGGCGACGGGCGGGTGGCTGCTCGACATGCCGCTGCCGGCCATCGCCGGCCTATTCGCCGGCGCCACGACGAACACTCCTGCCCTCGGCGCCGCGCAACAGGCCCTCGCCGCCGCCGGCGCCGCCGACGATCTCGTCGCCCTGCCGGCCTTGACCTATGCTGCCACTTACCCCCTCGCCATCGTCGGCATCATCGGGTCGCTCATCCTGCTACGGGCCCTCTTCCGGATCGACGTAGCGGCCGAGGCAGCGAGCTTCCGCGCGGCGCAAGGCGAAGGCGTGCAGCCGCTGTTGCGCATGAATCTACGCGTCGACAATCCGAACCTCGACGGGCTCGCCCTCGCCGAGGTGCCTGGCCTGCACGAAACCGGCGTCGTCGTCTCGCGCCACCGCAGCGCCGGTGGCGGCGAGGTCAAAGCCGCCACGCCGGAGACGCGCCTGCAGCTCGGCGACCTGATCATGGCCGTCGGCACCCAGGCACACCTCGACCAGTTCCGCCTCGTCATCGGCAGCGTCAGCCAGGAAAACCTCATGAAGGCTCCGGGCAACGTCACCTACCGCCGCGTCGTGCTGACGGACGAACGCATGCTCGGCAAAACGGTGCGCGAACTCGGCCTGGAGCACCTGCACGACGTCGCCGTCACCCGCGTCAGCCGCGGCGATCTCATCTTCACGGCGCTGCCGGAGTTGCGCTTGCAGTTCGGCGACGTGCTGCAGCTGGTGGGCGACGACGAATCGCTTCGCCAGGCGACGCGGACCCTCGGCAACGCGGTGCACATGCTGCAGGAGACCAAGTTCGCCGCGATCTTCGCCGGCATCCTGCTCGGCATCCTCCTCGGGCTCTATCCGCTGCACATCGAGGGGCTGCCCGCCCCGGTACGCCTAGGCCTCGCGGGCGGGCCGCTGGTAGTGGCGATTCTCCTCAGCCACCTCGGCCGACTCGGCCCCATCGTCATGCACATGCCCCTCAACGCCAACCGCGCCCTGCGCGAGCTGGGCATCATCCTCTTCCTCGCCAATGTCGGCCTGCTCTCCGGGGAGAAATTCGCCGCCACGGTGTTCTCCGCCCAAGGGGGACAGTGGGTGTTGCTCGGCGTGCTGGTCACGCTGCTGCCGCTGCTCGTCGTCGGCATCATCGCCCGCACATGGCACCAGATGAACTTCATGAGCCTCTGCGGCCTGCTGTCCGGCGGCATGACCGATCCGCCGGCACTGGCCTTCGCCACCACGATGGCGGGCTGTGATTCCCCGGCCGTGGCCTACGCCGCCGTCTACCCGCTGACGATGTTGCTCCGCATCATCGTCGCCCAGGTGATTGCCCAACTCGGGTAAGGGCATGCCGCGATCGAACTGCAGCGCGGCGGGAGTCGCACGCGGCCTTGCCGTGCGCTAGGACGTTCGCCATGCGTCAGCTCCAGCTCGCGGTCGTCGGTTGCGGCGACATCGCCCGCTTCACCGCCCTGTTCGCGCGGCTCGTGCCGCAGGTTGCCCTCGCCGCGTGCTGCGACATCGACCGCGAGCGCGCTACGAGATTCGCCCGCAAACACCGCATCCCGCGGGCCTACGACGACTTCGCGCGCCTCCTGGACGAGTCGACCTGCGACGCGGTCTATCTCGCCGTGCCGCATTTCCTGCATGCGGAAATGATCCGTGCCGCCGTGCAGGCCGGCAAGAGCGTGCTCGTGGGCTTGAACGGGGTGGCACCACTCCAAGTGTCGGATCCGCTTCGGGAAACGTGCGTCGCGGGGCTCGTGTTTCTGCTTGGGGGCGCGATTTCGGTGGCGAAAATCGGGGTGTAAGGCCCGCCGGGTTCCCGCAGGAGGGAGGCGTCGTCGATGCTGCGGTGACGGCTGCGGCTGCCGAGTTCGATGCGTACGCCTTCGATAAATCCGCGACTACCCACGGCGATACTCTCGCTCTACCGCTCGGCTCATTGCAGCTGACGCTCGCGCGGGGCGTGCTCGATCCACTCGCCATGCACCGCCGCCAGATCCTCTAGGTCGACGGCGAGAACATCCGCCAGTGCCGCCCGATCGACAATACGAAAGCGCGAGGGCGACTGCTGGATCTCACGGTAGCCGCCGACCTCCCAGTCGCGCGGGTGGGCGACTACGCCGGCGCGCACCATGTTCAGATCGACGTAGACCGGGCAGCGCGCCAAGTGCTCGCCCGCGCGATCGCCTCAGGTGACCGCGCGGGCGAGCGGTACGACGATTTCCACCGACTCGTACGGCACCATCACTTCGCCCTCTTCGGTTCGCTCGATCAATCCGAGCTCCTCCATCCGTGTGCCCGCCACCCGCGAAATGCAGCCGAATTTCCGATTGACAGCCCGTACCGAGCCATCCTAACCGTGCCCGTGCAGGAAGAAACCGGCATGGGAACGAGTCCACAGATCCGAATCGCCCGCCAGGTTGAGTCTACAGCCCCCTGGGCTAGGTCCGATAAGGGTCCTTATGGGCGTTTCCGCAGCTAATACCGGCTATCCGCTCCATGTGAGGGCGGGGACCGGTTCCTATGAACCGGCTGGGCGCGATGTGATCGCCGTCGAGCCATCCGCCGAGATGATCCGGCAACGTCCCTCTTCGGCCGCTCCGGCCGTTCAGGCGGCGTCCGAGGCATTGCCCTTTGGGGATGCCAGCTTTGATGCCGCCATAGCCGTTTTGACGGTCCATCATTGGTCGGATCAGGCGCTGGGCTTGAGCGAAATGCGGCGGGTTGCTGCCGGGCCAGGGGTGATACTGACCTTTGACCCATCGTTTCGCGACATTTGGCTCGGCGACTATTTTCCAGCCTTGCTGACGCTGGACGACAGCCAGATGCCGCCGCTGGATTTTTATGGCGAAGTGTTTGGCGAGGTTTCAATCGAAGCGGTTCCGGTGCCCCATGATTGCACCGACGGCTTCCTTTATGCCTATTGGCGGCGCCCCGAAGCCTATCTTGATCCCCGCATTCGTCAGGGAATGAGTTTCTTCCTCCGTATCGGCGATGTGCAGCCGGGCCTTGACAGACTCGCCGCCGACCTTGCCGATGGAATGTGGCAACGACGTTATGCCCATTTGCTGGAACGGGATGCCATTGATCCTGGCGATCGACTCGTCGTCGCGGTATGACGAGCAATCCTGCCAAACTTTCGTCTTTGCTGTGGATCGCAGCAGTGCTGCTGGGCACCCTCTATTGGTGTGGCGCGCTTGGCCGTTCGGGCCTTGCTTTTGAGACTTTTGCAGACTGGCCAAAGCCGTGGGTTATTACGCTGAAGGGTGCCGCAACTGGCGCGCTGGTGGCAGCCGTTTGGCTTTGCGCGACATCGACCGAGAAACGCCTGCTCGCCCTGTCCCTCTCTGTCATATGGACGGCGGACATTGTGCTGGCACTCGGCCATGTATTCCTGTCGGGTTTCATCTTTGTTGCCGCGCAGCTGCTGGCCATGGCAGCCTATTGGCGATCGCGGTCGGCGCAGAAAGCTACGCCACAGTTCTTGCTGATGGCGGCGACCGTTGTTGTTTCCGGTATGGGAGGATTGGTCTGGGCGGCCCAAGGCCTTGCGATCGCGCCCATCATGCTGTTGTTCCCCATATTCTCTTTGCTGAGCGCGGCGCTTGCCCTGTTGAGCCATTTCCGGCTCTGGCCTTTGGCCGCTGGCACCATCATTTTTTCACTGTCGGACAGTCTCGGCGTGTTGAGTCTCGGCGCGCCGAACGGGCTCGACTTTCGCTGGTTGGTCTGGACGACCTATTTCGGCGGGCTTGCGATGATCAGTTGGAGTCTGATGCACCATCCCGGGGAAGCTTGAACGGGATGGCACCACTCCAAGTGTCGGATCGGCTTTGGGAAACGTGCGCTTCGAGGCCCGTATTTCAGCTTGGGCGCTCGATTTCGGTGGCGAAAATCGGGGCGTAAGGCCCGCCGGGTTCCCGTAGGAGGGTGCTGTCGTCGACGGCGTCGATGCTGCGGTGACGGCCGCGGCTGCCGAGTTCGATGCGTACGCCTTCGATAAATCCGCGACTGCCCACGGCGATACTCTCGCTCCACCGCTCGTAGCGTTGCAGTTGACGCTCGCGCAGGGCGTGCTCGATCCACTCGCCATGCACCGCCGCCAATTCCTCTAGGTCGACGGCGAGAACATCTGCCAGTGCCGCCCGATCGACGATACGAAAGGAATGATCGGGACACCCACCCCGTCCGTTCCGCAGGTGGGGTGGGTGTCCTGTGTCGCGCCACCGTCAATTCCCGCCGTTGAAGCGTGCTCGTAGTACCTCCGTCATTTGATCCATCAGCATCCGGGTGCGGCGAGGCAGGTGGTGGCCGGCAGGATAGACCAAGTGCACCGGCAGAGGGGGTGGTTCGAAAGCGCGCAGGACCCGTTGGAGTAGGCCGGCGGCGACAAGGTGGTCGGCCATGTAGGACAGCACGCAGGTCAATCCCATACCCGCAGTCGCCGCTTCGATCGCCGGCTCCGCGAGATTCACCACCAGTCGTGACGGCACCGCAATGCTGACGTTCATCTTTCCTTTGCGGAATCGCCAGCGCTCCGGATCCGGATTCATCTTGGTGAAGGCGATGCAGGAATGATGAGCGAGATCCTCCGGCCGGCGTGGCTCGCCCCTCGCCGCGAGATACGCCGGACTCGCGTATACGGCCCGCGCAACCCGCCCGACGCGGATCGCCTTGAGGCTCGAATCAGGCAAGTGCGCGATGCGCAGGCCGATGTCGATGCGCTCGTCGACGAGGGGCAGCACGTCGTCCGACAAGACCAGCCGCACGTTGATGGAAGGAAATTGCCGCAAGAAGTCGGTGAGGATGGGGCGGACGTGCAGCCGCCCGAAGACGATCGGGGCGGTGACGGTGAGCGACCCGCTCGGCTCTTCCTCGTGGTGGCGCACCTCCTGCTGAAGAGCTGCAAAATCCGAAACCAGCTTCCGGCAGGAGGAAAGATACCTCTGCCCGGCCTGCGTGAGTGCGACGGCGCGAGTGGTGCGTGTGAGTAGACGAGCCCCGAGCCTGGACTCGAGGGCGGCCACCGCGCGGGTCACACCCGCGGGAGAGCGTCCCAAGCGCTTAGCCGCGGCAACGAAGGATCCCTCGTCAGCAACGGCAACGAAACAGGCAAGCTCTTCCACTCGGTCCATTCTGATTATTGCCACTCACGCAACAGAGTAGTGCGTAGCTTCCATATTGTGCCGAGCAGAGCAACGCCTGAGAATATGCCTCGCGAATCGATGTGACGGTCGCTCGCTACGGGCGACGTGAAGGGAAGCGGCATGGCGCGAAAGTTTCTCGAGATTGCATTCACCCCGGCGGTGCTGGAGGCGCAGCAGCGCTACTTCGGCCGCTCGCGGCCGGTGAGCGGCGCGGCGGACTTCGACGCCCTGGGCGTCGACGAGTTCGCCTTCATCACCGAGCGCGACAGCTTCTACATGGCTTCGGTCAGCGAAACCGGTTGGCCGTACGTGCAGCACCGCGGCGGGCCGGCTGGATTTCTGCGCCGGGTGGATGAGCGGACCTTGGGCTTCGCCGACTACAGCGGCAATCGTCAAATGATCAGCGTCGGCAATCTGGCGATGAACGCGCGGGTCTGCCTGTTCCTGATGGATTACCCCAACCGCGTGCGCCTGAAGATCCTCGGCCGTGCGCGCGTCGAGGATGCGCGTGAACGCCCCGACCTGGTGCGGCAACTCGCGGATCCGGGCATGGAGGACAGGGTCGAGCGTATCGTTTTGATCGAAGTGGTGTCGTTCGATTGGAACTGTCCGAAGTACATCACGCCGCGCTTCACCGAAGAGCAGATCCACGCGGCCATCCAGCCGCTTCACGACGAGATCGCCGCTCTCCGAGCCCGCGTGGCACAGCTTCAGGGCTCGGCCTTGCCGCGTGAGTGAGTCGAGCCGCTTCCCGACTCGACAGAATTGGCCGTAGCAATGATTTCGGGAACGGCCGGGGCCGTATCCCCAAGGAGATGTGAATGAACTCCGCATGGACCGAAGGCGTGCATCACGTCGGTCTCACGATACCGGACCTCGCCCAGACACGACGCTTTTTCGTCGACACCTTGGGGTTTCGCCAAGTCGGCGAGCGCCCCGAGTATCCCGCGGTCTTTCTCAGCGACGGCCACACGCTCATCACCCTATGGCAGGCCGGCGACCCGGCGGCGGCGCGGCCGTTCGATCGCCGTTCCAACATCGGCCTGCACCATCTGGCGTTGCGGGTCGCCGGAGCGGAGCGACTCGAGGAGCTCTACAGCCGCATGCGGTCCGAAGGCGTCGAGATCGAATTCCCGCCGGAACTTCTGGGAGGCGGGCCGACGCGCCACATGATGTGCCGCATCCCCGGCGGAGTGCGGGTCGAGTTCATTGCCCCCGGGTCATGACCTGGCGACGCCGCGAGCCCCCGGCGCGGCGTCGTGGCCTCGTGTGGCGACGACACTGCGGCCGGAGAGCCTCGGCAAAGCGTCGCTTCAACCCTTCGGGCGCGGGGGTACCAAGAGAGGGGACGGTAGCGGTGTGACCTTGCTGTTGGGGTCGACGCTGTGGACCTTGCTGGCGCCGCGTTTGGTGACGCTGTCGATGCGCACCACCGCGTGCAGCGGGATGTAGGTCTTGTCGACGTCGGCGAACTCGGTCTTGAGGCTTTCTTCAGCGGGGTCCACCAGCACCGTCGTGCGTTCGCCGAACAACAGTCCCTCGACTTCGACGAAGCCGAGCATCGAGGCCTGGTCGACACTCTTGGCGTAGAGTTCGTACACCTTGCCTTGGTTCTGGAAGAGAATGCGATAGACGGTCTTCTTCTCGCGTGTCGCCATGGATGCGTGGTCTCGTTCCGGGGCGATTGGGCTCAGAGTTGGTCGAAGCGAACGCCCGTCAGCCGCTCCGACTCCTGCCACAAGCGGCGTGCCGCTTCGGCATCCTGAGCGCGTCGGGTGCACTGCACTTTCTTCGGCAAGCCGCGCAATTCGCCCACGCCGCTCGGGCCGATGTAGTCACCTCCGGCGACATCGGGTGCGGTCGCGGCGTACAAGGTCGGCAACGCGCCCATCGCCGCACTCTGCGCGATCCACCGGTTGCCGATGCGAGTGATCTGCTTCATCAACGACGATCCCGACATGTCCGGCCCGACCATCGGTAGGTTGGTGGCGGCGTAGCCCGGATGGCAGGCGACCGCGATGCTACGACTGCCGATGGTCTGGAGACGGCGCTGCAGCTCGTGGGTGAAGAGCAGATTGGCGAGCTTGCTCTGCCCGTAGGCGATCCACTTGCGGTAGCTCTTCTGGCTCAGCAGGTCGTCGAAGTTCATGCGGCCGAACTTGTGCGCGTTGGAGCTGACGCTGACGATACGCGAACCGGGCGCCGCCAACACGCGGTCGATGACCAACGCCGTCAGCGCGAAGTGGCCGAGGTGATTGGTGCCGAGCTGCATCTCGAAGCCGTCGGCGGTGGTGCAGTAGGGCAAGGCCATGACGCCGGCGTTGTTGATGAGCAAGTCGAGTCGCTCGTGCGCGGCGCGGAAGCGTTCGGCGAACTCGCGCACCGAATGCAGACTGGCGAGGTCGAGGGCTTGCAGCTCGAGGCTCGCTCCAGGCGCGTCTTGCAGGATGGAGGCGCGCGCGCCCTCCGCCTTGCGCGGGTTGCGGCAGGCGAGCACGACGTGTGCGCCCTGCCGCGCCAGTTCGCGTGCCGCCTCCAGTCCGATGCCGCTGTTGGCGCCGGTGACGAGGGCCGTCTTACCGCTCAGGTTCGGGATGTTTTCGGCAGTCCAGCCCATCGTCATCTCCTTCGGTTACGGTCGCGCTCAGTCGCGCGGCGCCAGCGACTGTAGCCGCTCGGTGGCTTCGATGTACTCGTTGACGAGGTCGTAGATGACCTCCTTCACCGGGCGCACCGTGTTGAGGCGGCCGACGATCTGGCCGATCGGGTTGAACATCACCTTCTTGGCCTTGTCGGCGTAACGATGGCCGCGGGCGACGGCTTCGGAGGTGACCATGAACTGCAGCGGCATGCCGAGCGGCTTGGGGTTGCCTTCCGCCTCCCAGGCGTCGGTCCAGTCGTTGCGCAGCATGCGGCAGGGCTTGCCGGTGAACGAACGCGAACGCACGGTGTCGCGGCTGCCGGCGGCCAGGTAGGTTTCCATTTGTGCCGGCGGCACGTCGGCCTCCTGCACCGTCAGCCAGAGTGAGCCGGTCCACACACCTTGCGCGCCCATGGCGAGGGCCGCGGCGATCTGGCGGCCGCAGCCGATGCCGCCGGCGGCGAGCACGGGAGTCGGCGCCACCGCGTCGATGACCTCGGGCCACAGCACCATGCTGCCGACGTCGCCGGTATGGCCGCCGCCCTCGGTGCCCTGGGCGATGATGATGTCGATGCCCGCCTTCTGGTGCGCCAGCGCCTGCTTGGCCGAGCCGCAGAGGGCGGCGACCATGCGGCCGGCGCCGTGGATGCGCTCGATGATGTCCTCCGGCGGCGTGCCGAGGGCGTTGGCGATGAGCTTCACCTTGGGATGCCGGAGGGCGGTCTCGACCTGGGGCGTCGCCGTCGCCGCGGTCCAGCCGAGCAGTTCGTTGACCGGCTTCTCGCCGGCGGGCAGCGGCGGCACGCCGTGGTCGTCGAGCACCTTGCGCACGAAGGCACGATGGCCCTCGGGGATCATCGACTGCAACATCTCCTCGAGCTTCTCCGGATCGAGCTCGCCCTTGCCCTCGTATTTGCCGGGGATGACGATGTCGACGCCGTAGGGGCGATCGCCGACGTGCTCGTCGATCCACTTCAGCTCGACCTCGAGCTGCTCCGGGGTGAAGCCGACGGCGCCGAGAACACCGAGCCCGCCGGCGTTGCTGACGGCGGCGACGACGTCGCGGCAGTGGGTGAAGGCGAAGATCGGCAACTCGATGCCGAGGCGGTCACAAAGCTCGGTGCGCATGCGGTCCCTTCCTTGAACGAATGAGTCTCGGGTGTTGATCGACGCAGCGCCGGGCGCTTGCGCCGAGCCGGAGCCTTAGCACGCGAAGGTCCCCCTCTCCACCGTCCGCGGCGCAAAATCGCGCCACGCCTCTGAGGCCCGGCGCGGCGGGTTTTCCGCCGGCGGCGCCTGTGGCAAAGCTCGTCCATGCACGTCATCGCGGACTTTTGTGTCGTTCCTCTCGGCGTCGGGGTGTCGTTGGCGCCCTACATCGCCGCCTGCCAGCGCGTGTTCGAGGAAGCCGGCCTGCAGCATCAGATGCATGCCTACGGGACCAACGTCGAAGGCGAGTGGGAGGAGGTCTTCCGCGCCCTGCGCCGTTGTCATGAGGTCGTGCACGCCATGGGCGCGCCGCGGGTCAGCACCACGGTGAAGCTCGGCACGCGCACCGACCGGCCGCAGAGCATGGCCGACAAGCTGGCCAGCGTCGCCCGCCAACGCGAGCAGGGCCCACGCTCATGAGGAAAGCGGCTTGCCCGCCGACCCGGCGTCGCACCCAGGTGGCGTTCGTCCTCGGGCTGGCATCCTTAGTCCTATCCCTCGGTTCGTGCGCTTCGTTGGCGCCCTCCCCCGACGTCTCCGACACGCCGGCGCACGTCACCTTCCTCAGCGAACCGCCCGGCGCGACCGTGTTCGTCAACGGCGTCGCCCTCGACGGCGTCACCCCGCTGTTGCACGTCGCCATCGCGCCGGGATTCACCGCCGTCGAAATGCAGCTCGAGGGCCACGCCAGCGCCCGTCACCAGCAGACCTTCGAACCCGACGAAGCGACCCGGGTCGACCTCGCCCTCGCACCGCTGCCGGTGCCGACGGCGACCGTCGCGCCGACGGAAACGCCGACCCCCGCTCCCACCGCCACCCGGCCGCCGCGCACGCCCAACCTGCCGCGCATCACCATTCAGTCCGAACCCAGCGGCGCCCGCGTTCGCCTCGACGGCACCTTGTTGCCGGCCACCACCCCCGTCCTCGATCTCGAAGTCGCCCCCGGCACCCACACCATCGAGGTCAGCGCCGTCGGCTTCGAAAGCGTCACCGCCAAGCGCAGCTGGGCCCTCGACGCGCGCGACACGCTCAACTTCAACCTTCTGAAGCAGCCGGCGCGGGTGACCTTCACCTCGACTCCTCCGGGAGCCACCGTCGTCGTCAATGGCGTGACCCTCGAAGGGGTTACGCCGATCGACAACGTCGTGCTGCCGGCGGAGGCGACCACGATCGAGATGAAGCTGGCGGGCTACGAGGCGCAGCAGGCGCGCCGCGTCTGGCAGCCGAACATGATCGACTACGTCGACCTCGAACTGCTGCCGTCGCCGGCGCGCGTCACCTTCCGCTCCGAGCCCCCCGGCGCCGAGGTCAGCGTCAACGGCCGCGTCCTCGGCCGCACCACCATCGAGGCGGCAGCCATGGACGCCGGCAAGGCGACGATCCGCTTCACGTTGGAAGGGCACGAGTCGGTCGAGGTCCAGCGCGAGTGGAAGCCAGGCGATGTCGACGAGGTGACCGTCGTCCTGTTCGGTTCACCGGGGCGGGTTCGGTTCGAAAGCGATCCGCCGTGGGATCGGCTGACGATCGACGGCGAGGTGACGACCCTCGCCCCCGGGGCGTGGCTGGAGATTCCCGAGGGCACGCACGACGTTCACGCCTTGCGCGGCGAAGAGGTGGCGCAGAGCGAGTTCGTGGTGCAGCCGGGCAGCGACAGCACGGTGGTGCTCGACTGGCGGCGGCGGCGCATCGATCTGGCGCAGTACGCCGTGTTCCCGGCGGAGGAAGTCGCCCTCGGCGACGCCAAGTACGCGGCCGACAACCCGCCGCGGCGCGTGCGGGTCGCCGCTTTCGCCATGTTGCGCAGCGAGGTGACGGTCGCCCAGTACCGGCAATGCGTCGAAGCGCAAGCCTGCCCGCCGGCCGCGGCGGGCGAAGGCTGCAACGCAGGCACGGCCGGGCGCGACAATCACCCGATCAACTGTGTCGGTGCCGCCGATGCCGAGGCCTACGCCCGTTGGAAGAGCGAGAGCACCGGTGTGCTGCACCGCCTGCCGACGCGCAGCGAATGGGAGCGGGCGGCACGTGCCGGCGGCGGGCTCTATCCGTGGGGAAACGAGGCGCCGGGCGCGCGCTGCAACTCGTGCGACGCGCAGTGCACGCGTGAGGGGCGCGACGCCGGCTTCGACGACGGCTGGAAGGAAACGGCGCCGGCGGCGCTGCTGCAATCCTGCGCCGGTGCGGCCGGGGTGGTCGACTTGATCGGCAACGTCGCCGAGTGGACCCGCGGCGACGCCGCCGGCACGTACGAAGTCCGCGGCGGCAGCTGGGCCCAGTCCGGCGCGGCATTGGAGGCGGCGGCGCCGGCGCGGCGCGACGGCAACGCGCGCGACGCGACGGTCGGCTTCCGCCTCTTGGTGCCGCAGCCCGACTGGCAGTAACGATCACCACGGAGAGGCCAAGACCTGCCCTCGCCCGACGGTGGAGGAAAAGGGGTGCGCCGCGCCCCGGAGCGCCGAGTTGTACTCGGCGGGCCCGCTGCGGGTGGACGGAGACATTGCGCGAGCAACCTCGCTCCAAGTTCGGAGGTGCTCTCCTGCGCATCGCGGGGAGTATAGAGGCGGGCCGCGCCCGGCGTTGCGCCGGGTGGTGTCGAGTGCAACTCGACACTCCGGGCGGCGAATTTTCTAAGGCGAGGCGAAGGCGCGGAGGGCGAATCCGCGGATTCTTCCGACTCGGCGTCTTCGCGTCTCTGCGTTGGTCGTTGCTCTTAGGAAGAAGCGACGCAGGCGCGCAGGGCGGCGATGACGTCGTCGACGTCTTCGTCCGTGAGGTTGGCCGCCAGCGGCAGCGACAAGGTTTGCTCGGAGACCTGGCGGGCGACCGGCAGGTCGTCGGCGGCGAGGGCGAGGCGTTGGCGGTAGAACTCGTGCAGGTGCACCGAGACGAAGTGGATGCCGGTGCCGATCTGGCGCTCGTGCAGCCGCTGCCGCAGCTCGTCGCGCCCGATGCCGGCGCGGCGCGGGTCGACGAGGATGGTGTAGAGATGGCGCGCGTGGGTCGTATCGGCTTCGGCGGGTGCCGGTAGCGTCAGCGGCAGGTCGGCCAGCTCGCGATCGTAGCGTGCCCAGATGGCTTCGCGCCGGCGCAGGTTCTCTTCGACGCGGCGTAGCTGGTGCAGGCCGATCGACGAGGCGAGGTCGGTGAGGTTGTACTTGTAGCCGGGGACCAGCACCTCGTAGTGAGCCGAGCCGGCGGCGCCGCGGCGTTTCCAGGCGTCGAGGCTGAGACCTTGCAGAGCGGTGGTGCGCAGGCGGGCGGCAAGGTCCTCGTCGGCGAGGGTGATCATGCCGCCTTCACCGGTGGTGACGTTCTTGGTGGCGTAGAAGCTGAAGCAGGTGAGCGGCGCGATGCTGCCGATCTTGCGGCCGTGGTAGCGGGCTTCGATGGCGTGCGCCGCGTCTTCGACGACGGCGAGGTCGAACTCCTCGGCGATGGCGAGCAGCGGATCCATGGCGCAGGGGCGCCCGGCGAAATGCACCGGCAGCAGCGCGGCGACCTCGGTGCCGCTGCGGCGATGGCGGCGCCGGCGGCTGCCGGGGATGGGGTCGCAGTCGTCTTCGAGCAGGGCGCGGACGCGTTCCGGGGACAGATTTTGCGAGTGCGGGTCGATGTCGGCGAGCAAGACCTCGGCGCCGCGGTGGTAAATGACGTTGCAGGTCGAGGCGAAGGTCATCGGCGTGGTGATGACCGCGCTGCCTGGGCCGATGTCGCTGGCGAGGAGGGACAGGTGCAGGGCGGCGGTGCAGGAGCTGACGGCGACGGCGCAGCGGTTTTCGCAATAGGCCGCGAAGGCGGCCTCGAAGGCGGCGGTCTTGGGGCCGGTGCCGAGCCAACCGGAGCGCAGGGTGTCGACGACTTCGTCGATCTCGGCCTGCTCGATCTGCGGCCGTCCGAAGACGAGGTAGGAGGAGCGACCCGAGGGCTTGGCGGCGTGGCGAGACATCGGTTTCGTCGCGGACCATACCGAGTTGCGTGGCGGGGGGGAACGCGACGGGCGAAAAGATTCCTTGACCGACGGCGTCCACGCGTTCATGGTCGGAGGCGTCACGTCGCGTGGCCGGTGTACGGCGAGGCTGGCTGCCAGGGGGCAGGGCCGAGCGCGCGCGCTTCCCCGGAACCGGGAGAGGGCGAGCCGGAGGCGGCGGTTGGGGAGTGGCGGTGGGGTGGGACGCAGCCGAGGGGCGGCGTCGGGTGACGCGCCGGGAGTACCGGCAGATCAGGTGGATTTGCGTGAACGTCCGGTAGTGGCCTCGCCGCGGCCGGACGCGGAGTCGAGACCTTCGTTGATGAGGGCGATGATGGCGGCGGACTTGGTGACGCCGAGTTGTTTGGCGATCTTGTGGACGCGCGAGAGCAGGTCGGCCGGGATCTTGAGGTTGACCAGCCGCACGTCCGCCGGGTCGAAGGGGTCGGCGTAAAGGTCGGCCATCTTGAGGTCGAACAACGGAATGTGCGGTGCCTTGCGAGCCTTCTTCATCACGTCTCCTCGGCGGCAGTCGGGACGCCCGTGGTCTGCCGTGGTGGCTACACCGAAGGGTAGGATTAAGCAAGGATTCCGGCGCCGCGGATGGAGTGATTCCGTACCCGTGCCGGGTAGTTACGCGCTGTTCTTTTCGTTTGACAAACGCCGATGATCATTAGAGAAGAGGGCGCTGTTAAAGCTGGTATCTCAGCACAAGTATTACGTTCGCGGCGGGGAGCGCCGACCGAACAGGGGAGATCTGCATGAGACGAGGTTTCATGACGTTTGTGGTGGCTGGCATGTTTGCCCTCTGGGGCAGCATCGCGCTGGCCCAATCCGATCCCATTCAGCTCATCGTCGGACCGCCACAGGACGTCGCGGGCGGGCCCCAATTCGCCGCGGTCGGCGATCTCGATGGCGACGGCTACGGTGACGCGGTGGTCAGCACCGAGCGCGATGAGCAGGTAACCTCGCTCATTTCGGCGGGTGACGGGTCGATCAAGACTCCCATCACCTTCCCCGTCGGACGCCGCATCGGCGACATCGCCCTGGGCGATTTCAACGCCGACCAAATCCTCGACATCGCGGTCATCGACGAGCGCGGTGGCGTCTTCTCGATCTCCGGTATCGGCGACGGCCGCTTCAATGGCCCGGTGTTCCACGAGGGCACCCGTCGCTCGGCCGCCGTGGCGATCGCTGACGTCGACCGTCGCAACGGACCCGACATCGTCACCGCCAACGGCACCGACAACACCATCTCGGTCTTCCTGAACCGCGGTCAGAACCGCGGCTTCGAACGGTCGGTCGAGTACTCCGTGGGCGGCTCCTCGCGGCCGGACGACATCGAGGTCGCGGACATCAACGGCGACGCATTCCCCGACGTCATCGTCTCCGACAGCCAGCTGCGCGACATCGACGAAGTCACCGTCATGATCAACAACGGCCTGGGCCAGTTCTTCCAGGTCTTCAACTTCATCGTCGACGACGGCTCCAGCTCGCTGACGATCGGTGACTACAACGACGACGGCAAGATCGACATCGCCACGATCAACGTCGGCGATCTGCGCACCACCGTGCGCCGCTCGTACACGATCTCGATCCTGCTCGGAAACGGCGCCGGCATCTTCAATGTCCAGCCCCCTGTCGAGTTTCCCTGCCCGGCTCAGTACAACGGTAACCCCATCGTTTGCTTCCCGCGAGACATCGTCACCGCCGACTTCAACAAAGACGGCTACGACGACCTCGCCGCATCGATCGAAATCCGCACCGAACAAGACATCGGCATCGAGACCCCTGGCATCGTCGACGCCATGGTCAGTCTCGGCGACGGTTCGTTCCAGCTTTCGACCACGGTTCAGGTCGGTCTGCGCCCGCGCGGACTCGGCGTCGGCGACATGACCGGCGACGGCATCTCCGACTTGGCCGTCACCGAGTACGGCCGCATCGGTATCCGCGACACCGGCGACACGGTCACCATCGTCCGCGGCGTGCCGATCCCGCCGCGTCCGGACGGTTCCGTCTGCCGCAATCCGGACCAGTGCGCTTCCAACGTCTGCCTGAACGGCTTCTGCTGCGAAAAGGTTTGCCCCGGCTTCCAGCGCTGCGACATTCCGGGCCACGAGGGTACGTGTACCGACCCGGGTGACAACGGCGATGCCTGTACCGACGGCTCGCAGTGCACCTCCGGCTTCTGTGTCGACGGCTTCTGCTGCGGCACCCGCAACTGCCCCGAAGGTCAGTTCTGCAATACGGGCTCCTGCGGTCCGCCGGCTCCTCCGGGAACCCCCTGCAACGCCGGCGAGCAGTGCGCTTCCGGTAATTGCGTCGACGGCGTCTGCTGCACCTCCGAGTCCTGCCCGGTGGGCCAGCGCTGCGACATCCCCGGCAAGGAAGGCACCTGCAACAGCACCCTGCCGGACGGCGAGGCGTGTGAGGAAGACGGTCAGTGCGTCTCCGGTCACTGCACCGACGGCTTCTGCTGCAACGTCGACGAGTGCGGCGAGGGTCAGTCCTGCGGTGTCGCCGGTCGCGAAGGCCTCTGCACGGTGCTGCCGACCGCTACCCCGACGGCCACCCCGACGCCGACGCCGCAGCCGGTCGGTTTCCCGTGTGGTAGCAACCAGAACTGCACTACCGGCTATTGCGTCGACAACACTTGCTGCAGCACGGCCTTCTGCCCGGCGAACCAGTTCTGCAACATCGCCGGCAGCGAGGGCACCTGCGCGCCGCGTAAACCGCAAGGTACGGGCTGCAACAAGGACTCGGATTGCCAGTCCAACAACTGCGAACTGAACAACCCGAATACGCCTCAAGGCTTCGCCGGCATCTGCGCGCCGGTCCGCACCCCGACCCCGATCGGCCCGGGCGGACGCTGCAACGAGACGGCGAACTGCCAGCCGGGCTTCTTCTGCAACGAGAAGGACGGCTTCATCTGCTGCAACGAGCTCGAGTGTCCGGCCAACCAGACCTGCCGCGATCCTTCGAACCCGGGCTTCTGCACGTTGTTGCCGACGCCGACGCCGACGCGTCTGCCCAACGGCAGCCGCTGCAGCGCCAACAACCCCGAGGTTTGCTCCAGCGGCAACTGCGTCAACAGCACCTGCTGCGAGCAGGCCGGTTGCTCCGGTACCGATCGCTGCGACGTCTTCGGCTTCGAAGGCCAGTGCGTGCCGCCGCTGCCCGAGGGCGCTCCGTGTAGCAAGAACTCGGACTGCGAAGGCGAATTGCAGTGCCGCGATCTCGACGGCAACGGTCTGCAGTGCGTCGTGCCGCCGATCACCCCGACCCGGCCCCCGACGCCGATCCCGACGTCGACGCCGGCGGCTACCGTCAAGACCAGCCGTTCGGGTGGTTGCGCCATCGACGGTTCCGGCACCGATGCCAACGGCGCCTGGCTCCTGAGCCTGCTGCCTCTGGCCGTCTGGGTCCGCCGCCGCAACCAAGCCTGAGTCGGCGACGATCCGAAAGTCCCCAACAAAAAGGGGCGGCTCGCAAGAGCCGCCCCTTTTTTGTCTTCAGGCCGGTTGCCGAATGATTGCCGGCGCACCGCGGGCTGCCGCGTTTACCTTCGGTCGAGCAACTCCCCACAGACGCGACGCCACTCCTCGACCATCTCCGGCGGCACTCCCGACGTAGCGCCATCCAATGGGCCGACGTAGCCGCGCTGCGATACGGTCTCACGCAGCCACGAGGCGAGGATGGTCGTGCCGTCGACGTCGGCGCCGACCGATTCCATCGATTCACCGCGGCGCACGGCGCGCACGCGTTCGGCAAAGGCGTCGATCTCGGCGGGGTCGCTGAGACGGGCGCGCACGGCGAGCCTCCCGTCGCACACCGCATAGGCGAGCACCAACGACCGGTCGATGGCGGGCTCGAGCACGACCCAGCTGCTGGTCTCCAACAGCCAACCCAGCTGGCGCATGGTCTCGACGACCGACTTCAGGACATCCAGGTCGCGCTGGCTGCGCGCGGCGCCTTCATATTGTCGGCGTTCGAGGCGTTGCCGCTGTTTCTCCGCGAGGCCGCGCGCGAGTTCGCTTTCGGCATCGCGCAAGAACGAGAAGAGCCGCTCGACCTGGGTGGCGTAGCGGCTGCGATCGACCATGCCGGCGCAAGGGGCGGAGCAGGCGTCGCGTTTGGCCTCGGAGCAGGGCACGAAACTGGGATCGGGCCGAAGGGCGCCGGGGCAGGTGCGCAACTTGAACTCGCGCGTCAGCAGATCGAGCACCCGCTCCGCCTCGCGGCGGTTGCGGAAGGGGCCCAAGTAGGTGGCCTTGCCGTGGCGCAGTTTCTTGGCGATCGACAGGCGCGGAAAATCGTCGCCCGTGCTGAGTTTGAGGAAGGCGACCCGCGGCAGGTGGCGGCCAAGCTGGTTGTAGGGCGGTCGTTCGCGTTGGATGGCGGCCGCCTCGTCGAGCGCCGCCTCGAGTTCCGACCCCACCGTCTGCACCCGAAGGTCGCGGGCGTTGCGGATCAGGTCGAGCGTCTTGTCGCTATGGGCGGCGGCATTGCTCAGATAGGTCGAGACTCGTTCGCGCAGGTTCTTGGCGCGGCCGACGTAAAGCAACTTGCCGTTTTCGTCGAGGAGCCGGTAGATGCCGGGTACCTCGGGGAGCTGGGCGACTTTGTCGCGCGGCAGCAGCGAGACGAAGGGGCGCCCGTCGCGGGCCCGGTTTTGGTACTCCAAGGCTTCGCCGAGGCGCCGGACCCCGCTGCTTTCGAGTTGTTCGAGCAGGCGGAAGAGGACCTCGACGGTGACGCGCACGTCGCCGAGGGCGCGGTGTTTGTCGGCATGCGGGATGCCGAAGTGCGCCGCCAGCGCCTCGAGCCCGCGGCGCCCGAGTTCGGGCAGCAGGTGGCGGGCCAATTTGAGGGTGCAGAGCTGTTCGTTGTCGAGCGGCCGGCCGGTCAGCTTGAGAGAAGTCTGGTTGAGGAAACCGATGTCGAAGGCGGTGTTGTGGGCGACGAGCACGTCGTCGCCGATAAACTCGCGCAGCCGCGGCCAGACCGTTGCGATGTCGGGCTGGCTGGCCAGCATGGCGTCGTTGATCCCGGTGAGGCCGACGATGAACGGCGGCAACTTGATCCCTGGGTGCACCAGCTGCTGGAACTCCTCCAGCACCTTGCCGCCGCGCACCCGCGCCGCCCCGACCTCGATGATGGCCGTGCGGCTGGGCTCCATGCCGGTCATTTCGAGGTCGACGACGACGAAGGTGGTTTCGCTCAGCGGGCGCGCCAGGTGGGTATGCGCCACGGCATGCCAGGTGCCGTCCTCCTCGCGATAGAGGAAGCGATTGTCGTCGCGCAACAGGTCGGCGATCACCTTCTGGACGAGGGCGACATCGTTCCCCGACTGGGAAAAGACGATGTCGACCAACTCATGCGGCGCGGCGCCGGCGGGTCGCTGGAGGAGGTAATCGTGGAGCTTGTCGCGCACCCGGATGATGTACTTCAGCCCGGCAAGTGCGGGCAAGCCGAAGCCGATCCAGCCCTGCCATGCCGCGGCATGGCCACCGAATTACGTGAGAATCCAGAGACTTACGGCAACAACTCGTCGCCCATGGCCGATGTCGCCAAGAACACGCAACCGCCGGCGCTGCGGACCACCCGGTGCTCGGATCCGGCCTCGGCGCGGCAGTAGTCGCCGCTCTGCATCAAGACGCCGTCCACCAACAGCTCGCCGTCGAGGACGTAGGACTCCTCGACGCCGACGTGCCGGTGCGGCCGAATGAGGGCACCGGCCTGCATGCGCACCATGCGCGTGACGCGCTGGTGCAGGCGGTCGACCAGCAGCGTCTTGATCTCGACGCCCGGGCTGGTTCCGGAACTCCAGGCGAGACTTTCACTGCGCACGAAACGCTGTCCGGCGCGTTCCAAGACGGGGGATTCCCCGAGGGCACGTTCGGCCGCGACACGTGCCAGTACGCGCTGGCGCAGTTCGGCCGGCGGTGTTTCCGCCACGGAGAGCGCCAGCGGTGTCAGCGCCTCGCCGACGCCGGCGACGGCCGCGGCACAGTCGGCGCACCCGTCGCGCAAATGACTTTCGAAGCGCGCTCGTTCGGTTTCCGGCATCGCCCCGGCGGCGTACAGCGCGGCGCGTTCGTGTACTGCCCGAGGGGTGTGCGCGATTTGCTTGTTCATCAGCCTTCGCCCTCCGATGCATTCGTCGGCCGTTGATCGGCCAGTGCCTGCTGCAGCTTCTGCATGCCGAGACGAATCCGCGTCTTCACCGTACCTACCGGAAGCTCCAAGCGATGCGCGATCTCGACGTGACTGAGACCGGAGAAGAACGCAAGCTCGACGGCGTGACGTTGCTCCTGGCGGAGGGCAGCGAGAGCACCACGTACGCGGCGACGGACTTGTTCCTGCTGGGCGAGCTGGTCGATGTCGAACTCGTCGCCGACGTCGCCGATCTCGTCGATCGGCCGAGTCGGCACCGTGCGTCGTCGCCGGCGCAGGTGATCGACGGCGCGGTTGCGGGCCAGGGTCAACAGCCATGCCGCCGCCGATCCGAGGCGCGCTTCGTAGCTGCCGGCGCGCGACCACACGTGGCCGAAGATCTCCCCCGTGATCTCTTCGGCATCGGCGACGTCCCACACGATGCGCCGGACGACGCCGAACACGAGCGCGGCGGACTCGTCGTAGAGGGCGGCGAGGGCCTCGTCATCCCCGGCGGCGATGCGCTGCAGGAGCCTCGACCATTCCGCCCCGAGCGGAGAACTCCGACGCGCCGTCACGACCGACTCGCCTAACACCGAACCGGAACGAAGACCAACAGGGAGTCGGTACACCGAAGCAGGCATCGGGAGGCGTTACGCTCGGCTGCGCCAAACGGATGCATCGTCGGCCTGAATGCCGATCGGGGGTCGTCGCGCCATCGCGGGAGGCGTCGAGTGGAGTCGATCGCGACACGGCGCGCCATGCGATCGGCCGAGGGGCGATTCTTTCTCTTCCGCGTGATGCATCCGAATCGTCGGCGCCAGCGTATCGCCCATCGTGCTCCGGATGCCCCGCCGGCGCTCCCTCTTCGGGTTCTCATTCCTCGGGGCCGGAAGGAGTAACCTCTCCCATGCGCGTTCGATTCCTTTTGGCGACCCTCCTCTGTGGCCTCGCCCTGGCGCATCCAGCTCGATCCGCCGATCACCGGGACGGCCCAGCGGTACGTATCGACCCCGCCTCCGACATCAACGACGTCTTTGCGTGGATGTCTCCCGACGCCCGTCAGGTGAACCTGGCGATGACCGTCTTCCCCTTTGCCGGGGCCGGCGCCCGCTTCAGCGATCAGGTGCAGTACGTCTTTCACACGACGAGCCAAGCCAGCTTCGGCGCGAGCGCCAAGACGCCGGTCGACGTCATCTGCGAGTTCGATGCGACCCAGAGCATCCAGTGCTGGGTCGGAGACGCCGCCTATGTCGCCGGCGATGCCTCGGCGACCACGGGCCTGACGGACGACGACGGCCGAGTGCGTGTGTATGCCGGTCGCCGCAACGATCCGTTCTTCTTCAATCTCAATGGCTTCAATGCGACGACCAACCTCGTCGTCGCCGCGGCGGGCGGGCTGAGCTTCGATGCCGCCGGTTGTCCCGATCTCGATGCGGCCACCGCCAATCTGTTGGTGCAGCAACTCGCCAGCGAACCCGATGGCTCCCCCGCAACCGACGAGTTCCTCGGCGCCAGCACGCTCGTCTTGCTGCTGTCGATCGATCGCGCGCTGCTGACGCCGCGTGGTGATGTCATCGGCGTCTGGGCTGGAACCTACGCCAAGGACTGAACGGTCGAAACGACCTCGAGGACACCCATGAAGAAACTACGTCATCTCCCCCTGATCTGTCTGTTCGCCGTCCTGTTCGCCGCGTGCGGCGACGACTCCGACTCCGACATTCCGCCGCCTCCCGCTCTCGGCGTCCAAATCGAGCGCATGGGCCGGGCGGCCATCAACACCGCCGTCGTCGACCCGTTCAACGCCGATGCCGTCAACCATGGTTTGATCCAAGATGGCTACAACGCCAGCGACGACCCGAGCCAATGGTCGCAGTTCGTGCCGCGCATGGCCGGCAACTTGGCGATTCTCGATGGTCTCGACACCGTCTGTGGCAACCAGCTGCTCGCCGGTTCGTCCGCGGTTGCCGGACGATACGACGCTCTCGCCGGCGTGCTGGCGGACGATCAGCTCTACGTCCAAGCGGCGTCCGGCGTCTGCAACCAATACCTCGCGGTCGAGGCCGACGCCCTCGGAATCTCGAACGACGATTGCGGCGGCCGCACTCCTTTATATGACACGGTCGATGTCAGTTATTCGGTGCTCGCCGCCGGCGCCCTGAGCGGTGTCGGCGATGCGGTGCCCAACGACGCCGACGGAAGCGCCTCGACGTCGCAGTTCCCCTTCTTCCTGGCGCCGCGCTGAGGCGAAGCGATGAACCGCACTCATTGGAGCGTGGTGGGTGTCCTGGTCGTGGTTGCCTTGGTGAGCCGTGGGCCGGCGGCGACCGAGGACCGCCCGACCACCGATGGGGTGATCGCGCTGGCCAACCTCGACGCGCAGATCGATGGACTCGCAGCGGTCGCGGCGGCGACCTCTGCGCCGGTCGAGGTGACCGCACGGCTGATCGAACTCCTCGAAACGCGTGGTCGGTTTCGTGGTCGCATCAGCGACTACGAGTGGGCGCACGCTCTGGCAGAGGCCGCCGTACGACGCTTTCCCGAGAATCCCGTCAGCCACTTGGCGCGGGCACGCACGCTCGCCCTGCTGCACCGCTTCGCCGAGGCGCGTCAGGCGCTCGAGCAGGCGCGAGCGCGTCAGGCTGAAGTCTCCGAGAGTGCTCGCCTCGAAGCGAGCCTCGATCAGGCAGTCGGCGCCTTCGCCCCGGCACTGGCGTATCGCCAACGCGCGCAGGCGCAGCTCTCGGCGGTTGAACTCGGCATGCGTGCGGCGCTGCATGGCGAGCGCGGGGAACATCAACGTGCGGCACGTGACTTCGCCGCGGCGCGGCGGCAGTGGCAGCGGTCGCGCGACGTGTCGCCGTTGGTGCCGGCGTGGCTGGCGTTCGAAGAAGGACTGCTGGCCATGCGATCCGGCGATCTGCCGCGCGCCCACGACCTTTTGCGAGAGGCGACGCGCCGGTTGCCGGGTTATGTGCCGGCGCAAGGCCATCTTGCCGAAGTGGAAGCTGAGATGGGCCAGGTCGATGCGGCGATCGAGCGTTTGCGGACCATCGTCGCCGTCAGCGACGATCCCGACTACCTGCATCAGTTGGGACGTTTGCTCGCGGTTGCCGGAGCCGACGAAGAGTCGTCGCGGTGGCGTGCCCTGGCGGCGCGGCGATTCGATGAAGTCTGCGAGCGGTACCCGCTGGCCTTTGCCGACCACGCTGCCGAGTTTTGGCTCGGCATCGGCGGTGATCCCGTCAAGGCGTTGGCACTGGCTCGCCTCAATGCGGCCGAACGCCGAACCTCACGCGCCCAGGAACTGCTGGCGCGTGCTCTCGCCGCGCAACCGACCTCCAGTCGCGGCAGCTGAAACGAAACGAGGGGTAGGGCTTGCGCCCTACCCCTCGGATGACCGACGCGACGCGGTCGACTCAGTTGTTCGGGAAGGGGAGGTTCATGTAGACCGTGCCGCCCTGTTCGATCTCGATGAGCTGGCCGCGCGGGTCGAATACCAGCAGCAGCTTGCCGATCTCGGTCGGGTCGGTGTCGTACTCGACCTGGCCGATGCCTCCGGCAATGGTCAGGGTGCCGCGCACGGTGCCGGCCACCACCACATCGTAAGCGCCATCCGGCAGGTCTTCCGCTTCGACCTTGAAGTCGGCGCCGCAGTCGGCGTCGACGCGGTAGCGGGCCTCGCCGTCGGCTCCGGCGCCCGGGCCCGTCGGCAGCAGGCTTTCGCGGATCTCGACTTCGTCGCAGGTCGTCGGGCCGCCTGTCGTGCCGCCTTCGAAGGTGCGCGAGAAGTAAAGGGTCGCGCCCTGCTTCACTTCGATGAGCTTGCCGTGCGGATCGAAGTCGAGCGGCAACTCGTCGATGTCGTCGGTGCTGCTGCTGAACTCGAGTTCGCCTTTGTTCTGCTCGCCGTCGAAGACCACCGTCAACGTGCCCTTGAGGAGGCCGGCGACGTAGACGTCGTAGTCGCCCAGAGGCACGTCTTCGATTTCGACGTCGAAGTTGTTCTCGCAGTCGTCCCGGACGCGGAACTTGGCATCGCCGCTGCCGGCCGGAATCACGCCGGCGTTGAGCAGGGGCAGCTCCTCTTCGCTCGGGGTGCAGGTACCGCTGCTGGTGCCCGACGTCGTGCCGCCGACGAAGGCGCCGCTGAAGAAGGTCGAGGCGCCCTGCTTCACTTCGATGAGTGCGCCCTCGGGGTTGAAGTCGAGCGGCAACTCGTCGTTGTCGTCGGAGCCGCTGGAGAACTCGAGTTCGCCCTCGACCTTGATGCCGTCGTCGATCACCGCCAGCGAGCCCTTGAGCACGCCGTCGATGTAGACCTCGTAATTGCCCACCGGTACGTCTTCGATTTCGACGTCGAAGCTCTTCTTGCAGTTCTCCTTGATGCGCAGCTTGGCATCGGACGAACCGTCCGGGTCGAGTCCAGTCGAGGCGATCACGACGCGCGTCTCGGAGAAGGCGCAGACGGTGACGCCGGTGCCGCTGGCGAGCATCGGGCCGGAGAAGGCCAGACCGGCGGGGCCATAGACGTCGAGGTTCTTGCCGCGCGGGTCGAAGTCGAGGACGTTCGGATCGTCCGTCGGCGCCGACTTGAACTCGATTTCACCGAGCCCCGCGGCGGCGCTGATGCTGCCGCGCTCGATGCCATCGACGAACAGCGTGTAGGTGCCGCCGGCGACGGCGGTCAGCTCGACGCTGAAGTCCTGCCGGCCGTCCTTGCGGGAACGGTAGCGAGCCCGTGCCGAACCGGCGGTGCCGGCGGTCGGCGTCAGCAGGACGCGCTCGTCGGCGCTTTGGCCCGCCGGTGCGCCGACACCTGCGGTGACGACCTTGAGGACGTCGTCGGAGCCATCGTGGACAGCCAAGGTCTTGCCGCGTGGGTCGAAGTCCATCGGGAGAAAGCGCGACGAGGCGGATGCGGTACGGAAGCGGAGCTTGGCTTTGCCGCTGGCGTCGGACTCGAATTCGGCCTCGGGCACGCCGTCGACACGCAGTTCGAATTCGGTCGACGGGTCGAGGTCGCGCAGCTTGAGATCGAGTTTGCCGCCTTTTTGCGAGACGGACAGGTTGAGGGAGCCGCTGGCGTCATCGTCGGCGCCCTCGTTTTCGAATTCGCTCTTCACCTTGCACTTGTCCTTGGCGAGGCTTGGGGCGGCGAACGCCGTCAGCACGGCGAGTGCTGCGGCGGTGGTGACGGCCATCGTCCAAATGGATCGGCCAAAGGTTCGACGTGGGTACATGCTTACTCCTCCTGAGATCGGTTCCCGGCAATCGCGTCGGGTTACGACTCCGAGTCAGAGCAGGTAGCGTGCCAACCGACTCCAAGGCTCCGGGCATGGTTGCCGGCCCGAAGCGACGAATGCGGCGGCGGTCGACCGGGTCGTATGCCCCATCTGGGGGGGAGCTGCCCGACGCCATTTGACCCAACCCAAGCTGGGCGGAACTCCCATCTCTAATGAAGAAAGGGTGTTGTCGAAGGCACGGGGATTGCGTCTATCCTGGACATCAGCATGAGGTACCGAATGCACGCACCGATCCGCCGCGGCCGGCTGGCCGTTTCCCTCACTCTGGCCCTGAGCCTGGTGGTCGTCGCCCTGGCGCCCCGCCCGGTTCGCGCCGTCGGCACCGACCCGACCCTCGCCCTCACCGCCGTTGAGGCCTTCGCCGCCGACAGCGGCTCGGTCAGCCTGGTCATCGACGGCACCTTCAGTTTCGACGACCTCGTCCAATTCTCCTTTCCGCTCGGCGTCATCGTCTGGCGCGGCTCGTCGTTCGTCCGTTACGGCCTGTCGGGCGACATCGCCGCGGGCACGTCGGCTCTCGTCAGTAACGGCGTGACCGCCAACGACGTTCCGTCCTTACTCGTGGCCGGCGGTGCGGCCGACGCCCCGGCGGCCCTGGTGCGGCTGCAGAACGACCGCCTCACCATCGCCCTGCCGGCGAGCTTCGGTTCCGGCTCGGCCACGGTGATCGTGTACGCCGTACTCGAGGGCGACCCCTTCGTCAGCAATTCCATGACGGTGACCGTCCCATGAAGACACCCATGCCATCCCCCCGCCGGATTCCCACGCCCCCCGGACTCCCGACGCCCAGGAAGGTGGGTGTCCTAGTAGAATCGGCCTGGCAGATGGGTGTCCTAGAATCGCCGACCCATGAGGGTGACGTTGCTGCCGGGACACCCACGCGATCCCGCGACTTTCCTGACGGGACACCCACGCCATCCCCCCGCCGGGGTTCCGCGACCGGACTCCTGACACCCCGGAAGGTGGGTGTCTTGGTATTGCCGGGGCGGAAGGTGGGTGTCCTGACTCCGTTGCCGGAGCGGAAGATGGGTGTCCTGGCTGCGCCGCTGATGCCCGCGATCGTGGGTGTCCTGGCCTTCGTCGTGGCGCAGATGATGGGTGTCTCGTTAGCGGCGATGCCGGCGGCGGCGCAGCTGCCGGTCTTTGCGGGCGACCCGGTGGATCCCGCGACGTCGCTTCCTTACGTCATCCTTCCCGGAGTCGCGTCCGTGCAGCCGGGCGAAGACGAACGCTTCAATTCCGGTGACGACGTCATCCAACCGTCGGTCCTCGGCGATGTCGACGTGGTCGTGCGCACCGGCGGCGGCTACGCCGGCGGCGCCATCCCCGCGCCCGCGGCCAGCGTCGCCGCCGCGCCGGTCGTCGTCGCCGGCGGCGCCCACGGCAGCTCCGGCTCCGAGGTCGCCTTCCAAATGATCCTCTCCGACGGCGCGACCTCGCCCCCCGCCGGCAACCCGCTGACCGGTACCGAACACGACGACCGCGCCGTGCTCGTCTTCGCCTACCCCGACCTCGACGGTGACGGCATCGTCGGCGCCACCAACGCCGACGGCTCGGGCGACAACAACATCGAACGCCAAGAATCCTTTGCCATCGTCGGCCGCCAAGTCGCCCTCATCGACGCCGGTGTCGCCACCGGCAACCTCGCCGTCTCCCACGGCGCCCCCGCCAGCGCCGGCGGCCTCGGCCTCGTCGTCGTCGGGGGTGCTCTGCTCGGCGAAACCGCGCCCGAGTACTTCGATGGTCCCTGGGCCGGTACCCTCATGCCGATCATGCCGCCCGTCGACCCCACCGACATCATCGGCGGCGGCGGCGGCGTCCGCGCCCCCGATCCCGTCGAGGAATACCTCGTCGAACTCGAACTCGAGTACGAAAAGTGGTTCCTCCCCCAACCCGGTCACCCCACCCTCGGCACCCCCTACGCCATCCCCCTCGATGGCTCGAGCGTCACCGTCGACCTGCTCCAAGCCCAAGCCGGACCCGCCACCGCCGTCGGCCTCGCGGTGGCCATCGACAACGGTTCCTTCGAGGCAGGTCCGACCCGCCGGCTGCTGCCCCTCGTCGGTAGCGGCGGCAGTCGTATCGTCGCCGAGGCAACCGAATCGCTCGACCTGCCCGACGCCGGCTCGGGCAACGCCCGTATCGTCTATGCCTACGCCGCCGACCTTCTCGGCAACAACGCCGACCCGGCGGCGCCGATCACCGTCACGCTCAGCGCCGGCACGGGTTTCGCCATCACCTCGCCGAATACCGACGGGCAATCCCAATCCGAAACCGTCACCCTCGCCACCGCCGAAGCCGTCGCCATCACCGTCGATGACACCGGTGGCAGCGGCGATCGGCCCGCCGGCTCTCGCCTGCGCGCCGCCGTCGACGGCGTCCCCCTCGCCTTCGTCTCCGTCGCCGACGGGCCCGTCACCTGCGGCAACGGTAGCCTCGACGCTGGCGAAGCCTGCGACGACGGCAACCTCACCGACGGCGACGGCTGCGAGAGCGACTGCACCGTCAGCTTGGTGCACGACAGCGTCGTGCTGACTCCCAAGCCGCTGGCCCTCGCCCTGCGCGCCACCGACGTCGAGCGTCGCAAACGCCTCAAGATCAAGGTCCAAAACGCCGATCTCGACGAACCGGCCGGCCACACGCTGCGCCTCGTCGCCACCGACGGAACCTGCCCCGCCGGTACGGTCGCCGGCCTGCCCGACTTCGACCGCGGCACCGCCGGCAGCCAAGATACCGTGCTGCTCGCCGGCGGCGCCAAGGCCAACGCCGAACTCGAAGTCGTCGTCACCCGCGCCGGCTTCGCCAGCGTCAATCACGATACGCCCACGCGCTGCGCCGTGGCGCTCTCCGTCGAATCGGTTCTCTCCGGCAGCTCCGACCCCAACCCGAGCAACGACGCGACCCAGCTCGTGATCGACGTCGTCGATACCGGCGACAGCGAAAGCGCCGTGGTCCACCAATCGTTCGTCGGCACCGCGAAGGCCGTCAGCGTGCGCATCGGCGCCGGTCGCGCCGGCGTCGAGAAGGGCATCAAGGTTCCCTTCTACAACGCCGATGTCGTGCCCGAGCCGGAAGACCCAGGCCACGAAATCGTCGTCGCCCTCGCTCCCGGCGATTGCCCAGCCGCGGTCGCCGCCGCACTCGATGTCGACCGCAGTACCGCCGGCAATCAGGATCGCGTCGTCGTTCGCGGCGGGCGCAAGGCCAGCGCGTCGCTGACCCTGTCCGTCCAGGCCGCCGACTTCACCAGTCGTAATGCCAAGTCACCCGCGCGCTGCACCGCTGTCTTGAGCGTCAGCGGCCCCGGCGGCGACAGCGACCCGAGCAACGATACGATTCCGCTGATCATCGACGTCATCGACGGCAACGATTAGTCCGAATTTCTCACCACGGAGGAACGGAGACGCGGAGGCGTCATGACCATCCGTCGCAGGAAGGTAGATGAAAACGAGACCGCAGCGCCCTGGAGCGCCGAGTTGTACTCGGCGGGCCCGCCGCGGGTTGACGGAGGCATATCGCGGGGATCCTCGCACTGAGATCGGAGGTGCTTTCCTACGGATTGCGGGGAGGATGGAGGCGGGGCGCGCCCGGCGCGGGGCGCCGGGCGGTGTCGAGTGCAACTCGACACTCCGGGCAGCCCAAATGTGCGAAGGATGCACGGAGTCGAGTTTCCCCGCCAATCCGTTCTCTCCGTGCCGTGGTGGGAATCCGGGTCAGAGCGGCAACCGCAGTGTGAAGCTCGTGCCGCGACCACGCTCGCTGGCAACCGCGACGTGGCCCCCGAGCCGTTCGATCAGCCGCTTCGCCATGGCGAGCCCGATGCCCGTGCCCGACGATTTGGTCGTGAAGAAGAGATCGAACACCCGCGGCAACACGGCTGCCTCGATGCCAGGCCCGTCGTCGGTGATCGTCAACGCCGCCTGGTCACCCGCTTCGCTACGCTGCAACCCGAGAGTGATGGTCCCCCGTTCGCGCATCGCTTCGGCGGCGTTGAGCACGATGGCCTCGACCACCTCGTGCAGGTGCGAGCGATCGAGCTGCGACACCAGCGGCTCCGCTGCGACGTCGCTGCGCAGCTCGATCGTCTCGGGCAAACGCCGCCGAAGTTGTTCAACGAAGTCGTGCACGAAGGCACCCAGCTCGACCGGCTCGATGCGCGGTTCGAAGGGCCGCGTGAAGTCGAGCAGTGCGCGCACGCGCTGTTCCAAGCGATCGGTTTCGGAAAGGATGTCGGCGAGACTCTCGGCCAGCGCCTGCGTATCGTCGCGATCCTCGTTGGCGACCTGTGCGGCCATGCGAATGCCGGCCAACGGATTGCGAATGCCGTGCGCCACCGTGGCCGCCAGCTCGCCTACTGCCGCCAAGCGCTCGGCGCGCACGAGGCTCTCTTGGGCTCGCGCCAGCTCTTCGAAGGCTTGGGCGTTGACCAACGCCAGGGCCGCCTGATGCGCCAGAGTCTCGAGCAGATGGACGTCGTCGTCGGAATAGAACGCGCCCGACTTCTTTTCGCCGACGACCAGCAGACCGACGGGCTTGCCCTGGAAGCGCAGCGGCACCACCAGCACCGCCGTCAGTCGTTCCAGCAAGGCCCACGCCGGGTCGGTCTGCTCCCGCGCCACGAGTTCCTGCACCATGCGCGGGCGCGGCGTCTGCGCCAACGGCAGCAGCGCCCCGCGCTGCGCCATCAGCTGCGGTCCGATCGCCGTGTCTCGCCCTTCCGGTCGCAGAAAAACCTCCCCTCGACTCCGCGCTTCGCCGAACACCATCAGCGCGCCCCAGTCGATCGTCATGACTTCGGTCAACACCCGCAGCACCGCCTCGGCGATGGCTTGGGTGCCGAGCAACGTCGTCAGCGAACGGCTCGTCTCCTCGACGGCGCTGCGATAGCTGTACGACTGGCGGTAGAAGAGGCGATCGACGGCGTCCTGCACGCGCATGCGCAGCGGGTTGGCGACCAACAGCACTGCCAAGATGTAAAGCGACGCCACCTCCGCCGGCAGCGGCTGGCCGTCGCCCATCCACGATTCGCCGACCAGCATCAGACCGGCGTAGACCACGAACACCAGCAAGCTCAGCGCGCCGTAGACCACGCCCGTGCGCAGGAACCGATCGACCTCGAACAGATTGTGGCGGCCGATGGCGTAGCCGATCGAAATGGGACAAACGAGCAGGAACAGGGTCAACGGGTTGAACGGAATGTCGGCACCCAACAACACCACCGCCAAGATCGCCAATGCCGGCACGAACGCCGCCAACCCAAAGCCGGTGGCGACGGCCTTGGCCTGGCGTCGCGCCACCACGTTGCGCGAGCGGGTGAAGACGTGCACGAACGAAGCCACCGCCGCCAAGGCCGCCGCGGCGTCGGCGGCGTAGACCCAGTCGCTCACCGCCAAATGCGAACTCGCCGACCGCGTCAGGAAGTAATTCTGCAACAATGCCAGGATCGCGCTCGGCAGATATACCCACCACAGCAGCCGAGGTCGGCGCCGCACGATGGGACGCTCCTCGGGGAAACACAGCGCGAAGTGCAGCAGCGCTCCGGGTACGAACGAATCGAGGGCGTAACAGAGTCGGTTCAGCCAGTAGGCCGAGAAGGCATCCAGGGCCAGCACGATCATGCCGCCGAAGATCAGCCCGAGCGACAGGAAGGCACGTGCCGCCGGCAGGCGCGGCCGAAACGAGAAGACCACCAACGACGTCACCACCAGCACGATGCCGTTCAACAGGTACGGCGCGGCGAATGGCAGAACCTCCGGCCAGCGCAAGATGCGCGTCGGCAGGGTGATGCGCTCGAGGTGGTCACCGTGGCGGAAGGTGTACTCGACCTGCGTGCCCTCCGGCAGCGTGGAGAGATGACGCCGCAACTCCTGCGCGGTGGTCACGGGCTCGCCGTCGACGGCAACCACGATGGCGCGCAACGGCACCTGCGCCGAAGCCGGCGCCGCGCTGGTCGTACTGACCGCCGGCACCACCAAGTTCTCCCAGGTGACGAAGCCAGGTGTCGGTTGGCCGATCTGCGTCGCGATCGAAGCGATCGCCAGACTCACGGCCCCGCCGAACGCCATCGCGGCGACGATCAGCAGCCAGCGATCCTGGCGTCGGTGCATGTGCTCGAGCATGGTGCGTCCGCGCCCACGTCGCCGCGGCGCACGTCGCTTGTCCCACGAGGCACGGCATACCGACAAGGCCTGAAGGAGAAGCGCCGATGAGCGCCGTCCTCCTCGCCGGCCTCGGCGGTCTGGCATTGCTGGTTTCGTTCCCGCCCTACGACGTGGCGCCGCTGGCCTGGGTCGCGATCGCGCCGCTGCTCTTGGCCCTGCGCGGGCGCGGTCGGTGGCAGGCGTTCGGGCTGGGTCTCGTCTTCGGCAACCTCGGCTATACCGCCGCCGTGGCGGCGTCGATCTTCGGCGCCGCGCGTCAGTATTTCGATCACTCGGTGTGGGTCGATGCGGCTTTCAGCGTGGTCGCGCCTCAACTCTACGGGGCCCTCTACGCCGGCTTGTTCGCCGTGCTGGTCGTCCCTCAACTCGCCGCACCCATCGAACGACGCCAATGGACGATTCCCGCCCTGTGGGTCGCCGTCGAATGCCTGCGTACCGTGTTTTGGCACGGTGCACCCTGGCTGTTGCTGGCTCACTCGCAACATACATTGCCGGTATGGATTCAGCTGGCCGACGTGACCGGCACCGCCGGCGTCGCCTTCGTCGTCGTCATGGTCAATGTCCACGTCGAGCATCGCCTTCGCGTGCTGCGAGGACTCGAGCGATCCTCGCGCCTGGCGACGGCAATGCTGGCCGTCGTGGTCATCGGCACCTTCGTGTACGGCATGCGACAACTCGAGGCGTGGCGGCCGACGGAGACGACGCTGCGTGCCGGCGTCGTGCAGGGCAACATTCCTCTCGCCTGGCGTGCGAGTTTGCCGGGTGTACGCGAGTCGCTCGATCGTTTTGGCACCTTGTCGCGCCAACTCGACGCTGCCGGCGTCGATCTCTACCTGTGGCCGGAAAACGCCCTCGGCTTCAGTCTCAGCGGCAACGACAGCCTGGCGCAACGTGTCGCTGCGGCCGTCGCCGGCAAGCCCGTGCTGTTGGGCGCGCCACGGGTCGAAGAGTCGGTCGCTAGCGAAGGTCGCTTCCGTAACTCGGTGTTCCTCGTGGACGGCTCCGGTGCGGTCGTCGATCATTACGACAAGATGCGGCTGACTCCGTATGCCGAATACGCGCCGCTGCCGACGCCGTGGCGTGCGGCCGACGATCCGCGCCGCCGCGACGGCTACGAGCCCGGGCGCGAGGCGACGGTGTTCCGTGCCGGGGCACATCGCTTCGCCGTTATGATTTGCTTCGAGGCGGTCTTCGCCGACGTCGCACGCGCCATGGTCGCGGCCGGCGCCGAGTACTTGGTCAACGTCTCCAACGACGACTGGTTCGGCGATCATGCCGCCGTGCAGCAGCACTTCGTCGCGGCGTTGTTTCGAGCCGTCGAGAACCGTCGCTACCTATTGCGCGTCACCAACTCCGGCCAGTCGGGCGTTGTCGATCCGCGTGGCGTCGTGCAACTGGCTCTGCCGCAAGCGGAGGCAGCATCCGCGGTGGCATCGATTGCGCCGCTGCGGACGCGCACGTTCTACCTACGCTACGGCGATTGGTTCGCCTGGTCCTGCGCCGGCGCGGCGCTTTTCAGCTTGCTGGCGCGTCGTCGGTGAATTGGCGTTCGAGTTCGTACTTCTCTTCGAGGCCGACGAGGGCGTTGAAGTCGTCGAACGGCAGCAGGCGGTCGAGTTCGCCACGCAGCGTGCCTTCGCGGCGCAGCGTCGCATAGGTCGCTTGCAATGCCTTGGCCGTTGCCAGCAGGCCGGCGACCGGCGTGACGATCAAGTCGAAACCGAGTTCGTGGAGCTCGCTCGGCGACAGCAGCGGCGTGCGCCCGTGCTCGACCATGTTGGCGATCTTCGGGCCGGGGATGGCGCGGGCGATCTTTTCCAACTCGGCCGCCGACTCCGGCGCTTCGATGAACACCGCATCGACACCGAGATCACGCGCCGCTTGGCCGCGGGCGATGGCTTCGTCGAGGCCGATCGCCGCGCGCGCGTCGGTACGGGCGACGAGGAAGAGGTCGTGGCGCGAGCGCTGGCTGATCACGGCGCGCAGCTTGGCCAACCATTCGCCGCGCTCGACGACGCGCTTGCCGCGCATGTGACCACAACGTTTGGGCCACACCTGATCCTCGAGGAAGAGACCGGCGGCGCCGGCGGCGTGGTAGAGCTCGACCGTGCGCAGCACGTTGAGCGGGTTGCCGTAGCCGGTGTCGGCATCGACGAGCACGGGCAGGTCGGTGAGGCGGCAGACGCGGCGCGCGGCGTCCGCCATTTCGGTTTGGGTCAGCAAGCCGAAGTCGGGCTCGCCGAGGAGCGTGGCGGCGACACTGAAGCCGCCCATGAAAAGAACCTCGAAGCCGGCCCGACTGGCGAGTCGCGTCGACAGTCCATCGAAGACGCCGCCCATGACGAGGGGACGTCCTTCGCGAACGAGGTGGCGCACCCGCTCCGCGGGCGAGGGAGAGTCGTGATGCATGCAAAGCTCCTCAGCCCCGAACCGCTAGCAGATCGGTCCCGCGGGCGACAGTCCCGAGATGACGTACAACCGGACGATGGCGAGTTGGTCGAGCCTCAGGCCTTCGACGGCGAAAGTACCCCTCGACGACCGCGGTGCAAATCTTCTCCCGGTTCAGATCGGGAAGTGATCGTGTAACCAGCGGACCATGATGTCGGTGGCAGCCTTGGCACCGCTGCGCTCTTGGGTGCCGACGGCGAAGCCGTAATGGTCGCCGGGAACCGAGTAGAGTTCCTTGTCCGTGGCGCCGATGGCGTCGAAGGCCGCCTGCGACTCGCTCGGGAAGATGGCGTTGTCGCCGTCGTAGTAGATCACCAGTGACGGCACTTCGATGAGCGGCGCGTTGCGCACGAAGTCGGCGTTCGACGACACCCCCGACCACGTGCTCAGCCACGAACGCGGCGTACAAATGCGCCCGAAGCCGAACTCCATGTAGTTGGTCAGGTCCGGTCGATACGAGAACAACGAACCGGCATCGCGCTCCGACGGATCGAGCCCGAGGTCGAAAGCGCGCAAGTCCGCCTCGGTGCGGTACACCACCAGGTACGGGCAGACGACGGCTTCGCGCAGCCTGGCGCTGCGTTCGGCCCACGGGAGCGTGTGGAATTCCGGTTGTCCGAGGGCATGGCGGGCTTGATCGCGTTGGACCAGCGAGGCGCGGGCGATGGCGTCGATCCGTTCGACCCGGGCTCGTTGTGCGGCGCGGTACGCTTGCACGAAGGCCGGCGCGTAATGGCTCGATTCCGGCGGCTGGCGGAAGCCGTTGTCGGGATGAAACGGGTCGAGGCTCGGATCGCAAGACAGCGGATCGCTTTCGTCGGTCACCGACGGGTCGATCATCGACATGAGGATGCGGCCTTCGCCCAAATGTGCCGCGAGATGGATGAAGCCGTCGGCCGGCATCAGGTCGAGTTCGTTGAGGTTGACCGGATCGCCGGCCGGCGTCTGGGTGAGGCGCCCCGGCGGCGTGGTCACTGCCTGTGCCTGATAGAGCCCATAGAGCGAGCCGCCGCCGCTGTTGCCGACCAGCACGATGCGTTCGAAGCCGACCGAGCGCAGGTAGTCGAGCCCGGCGGCGACGTCGAGCAGCAGCGTTTCGTGAACGCAGAGGTCGTCGTTGTTGAGCCAGCGGCTGTTCTGGCCGAATACCGCGAAACCGCCGTCGAGCAACGCCGGGATGGCGTAATGCCGACTCATGTCGGCCTTCGGGTGCATGAAGCAGACGACGGTCCGATGGCGGCCCGTGGTGTACAACATGCCGCTGCTCAGCCCGCCGTCGCTGGCCTCCAGGTGCACCGGCTCGATGCGAGCCCGCGGCGAGATCGAGGCGTAGGAAACGCACTTGTAAGGGTTGTCGTAGCGGCCGATGCGCATGGCGGACTCCTCCCGCGACCAATTGCGCCGAAGGCCGTGCGAGGGTCAAGCCGGACGCAGCGTCGCGCTGCGCTCGGCGCGCTCTGCTTCAGGCGGGAGCCGCGAGCGAGCCCGAGGTCACGCCTGTAGGCCGACGAAGTCGCCGCTGCGCTGCCACAACAGCGCTGCGGCAGCATCGTCGCGTGCTAGCTCCGACGGTTGCACTTCGAGCAACGCGTCGCCACGCACCGAAAAATACGCGCCGCGCTGTTGGGCGTAGGCCGGCGAGGTGGCCAACTCGAATAGAAACTGCCCCGACTGCGGAATGGTGCTGGTGCGGTCGGCGCGCAGCACCAGCGGCAAGATGGTGCTGGCGATCGCGGCCAGGATGCGGCCGTTTTCTCGCCCGAGACCGGTCCACGGAACATAGCCGGGATCGTAGGCCGCTACGCCGAGGTCGGGATGGCGCCGCGCCGCCTCGCGCGCCGTCAGAATGTTGGCCAACTTCGATGACGAATAGGCGCGCAGGGCCGCCTTGCGCGCGAACCGCTCGGCGGTGGGATCCTGATCGGGGTAGGCGAGCCAGTCCGGATTGGCATGCACGGGGGGCGTGACCGGCGTGCCTTCGGCGGGATCATGCGTGCCGCTACTGGTCAGCACGATGCGGCCGGGACGCGCCATGCGCGGTTCGAGCAGACGCAACAGAAGATAATGCGCCAGGTGATTGACCGCGAAGGTGCGTTCGAAGCCATCGGCACCGATGACCGGTCGTGTCAGTTGTACGCCGGCGTTGAGCACGAGGGCATCGATGGGTGCGGCCTCGCTGAGACTGGCGGCGAAGTCGCGCACCGACTGCAGGCGGTCGAGGTCGAGAACTCGTGCATCGACGCGCCCGGCGAGAGAGTCGGGAAGCTGCTCGGGGCGGCGCGCGCCGACGACGAGTTGGTGTCCAGCGGCGAGCATTCGTTCCGCGGCGAATCGACCCAGCCCTGCGGTCGCGCCGGTCATGACGATACGCATGAGTCACTCCTGTGATCGAGGTTTCCCCCTATGCCCAGTGCAGAGCTGAGACAAGGGGGACTGTACCCGCATGGGAACTGTCCCCGTCTTCCAAGCACACCCCAACGCCAAAGGCGTTACGTTGCATAGCCCAGGGTTGCCGCGGCTGCGGCTACCCTGGGGAGGGTGGGGCGCACCGTGCACGCGGACCGTGCACGCTCCCGGGCATGGTACGTGGTCGCCACGGGTGGATTGCACGCGAGAGGACCCAGGGTAGGCGCGCGGCGCGCCAACCCTGGGCTATGATGCGCAACGCCTTCGGCGTTGGGCTCGGGCGCAACCTTTGGGTTCGGCGGCGCAGCAAGGGGGACTGTCCCCGTGATCGTTGCGCTCCGTGCGATGCCTCGGCTCGCCGGCGCGACGATCGCCCGCGACAGCTTCCACCTTGCTCGTGCCATCGTATGGGTCTACTGACCCTGCATGATGGCAACTCTTCCTTCCGCACCGAAGCTGGCGACAGGCAACGTCGGGAGCTGGTGCGCATGAGCTTTCCGCGTTCGGCGGCGGCTTTGGCGCGCGGTCTCGCCGCAGGGCAGTGGACGAGCGTCCAGCTCACGGAACACTTCCTCGAGCGCATTCGATCCGATCGGTCGATTCACGCCGTATGCACTCCTGAACCCGAGCGGGCCCGGCGTGACGCGCTCGCTTCCGACGCGCGCCGCGCTCGCGGTACGACCCTGGGCCATCTCGACGGTCTGCCGCTCACCCTCAAGGATGCCGTGCGCGTCGAGGGCTCCATCACCACGTGGGGGATGCTGCCACTGCGGCGCCACATGCCGCGCCGCAGCAGTCGCGCCGTCGACGTCTTGTTGCGTCAGGGCGCGGTGCTGCTCGGCCGCACGACCGTGCCGACGGCATCGTTCGATTGGAACGGCGTCAACGGGGTGCACCCTCGCTGTGTGCATCCTCTCGACCCGGAGAGAGTCCCGGGCGGGTCGTCGGCTGGTGCGGCGGCGGCGGTGGCCGCGGGCCTGTCGCCGCTCGACGTGGGCTCGGACGTCGCCGGCTCCGTTCGCGTTCCCTGCGGCTGGTGTGGCGTGGCCGGATTACGCACCACCGACGGTTGGGTGCCGATCGACGACATCGGCCCCGAGTTCGCGGCGGCAGGGTTGGCCCACGTGGCCACGCTCGGGCCGATCGCGGCGGAAGTCGCGGACTTGGAGTTGGTGCTCGACGTGTGGCGCGAAGCATTCCCGATCATCGAACAGCCGATGGCCGCCGGACCGCTGGCGATGACGTGGAGCTTGTTGGAGCAGACGGTGGATGCGCGGACACGCGCCGCGATCGAGGCGTGGCTGGCGCGGCAAGCACACGTCATCGAGGCATCGCCCGACATCGACTGGGAAGATGCCTTCCGCGACTGGGGGATGATCGTTGGCCACGAACTCGGACGCGGCCTGCCGGGGCCGGCGCGGAGCCTTCCCGTGCGTTGGGCTTACGGGGCGTTGGCGTTGCGTTGGCGACTGGGAGGAGGGCGGCTGACGCGGTACTTGCTCGCCGGACTGACGGCTCCGATTGCGTCGTACGAAGCGGCTCTCGAGCGCACGGAACGCGTGCGGCAGGTCGTCGACGACTTCCTGCGCCGGCATCGCGTCTGGGTGTTGCCGGTCGCGAGCACGGCGGCGTTGCGCCACGCGGAATGCGGTCGAGTCGTCGATGGCGTGCCCTACGGCGATCGTCTCGGCGCGTGGCAATGCCCAACGGCGCTGTTGGGCACACCGGCATTGACGATTCCTCTGCCGGTCGAGGGTCTACCGATCGGCGTGCAAGTCCACGGCCCGCGTTTCGCCGACCGCGCCCTGGTGCGTGCTTTCGGCGCCGCATCGCTCTCCCTGCGAGACCCAGTTTGAAGAAGTGTTGAAGGACCGCTCCGCCTGACCGGGCTAAGCCATGCGCCGCAAGGCGCAGCTCGATGTCGATTCGTGGGGACCGACAGCGCGAGTCCGCGCCGCTGCATCGACGTGCGAGGCACGGCACGGGGACAGAGACAGCCGCCGCGCCGAGAAAAGGACGAGCGATGATTCAGGTTGCATGGAAGATCGGCGTGGTGGGCGTGATGACCGCGGGTTGGTTGCTCGGTACGCCGCTGCAGGCATGGGCGGCCGCGACGCCCGCCGACAAGTGCGAAGTCAGCAAGTACAAGACGGCGGGTTCCTATTACGCTTGCCGACTGAAGGCGGAAGCGGCCGCCGTGAGCAAGGGCTTGCCGTCGCCCGACTTCAGCAAGTGCACGGAAAAGTTCGACAATAAGTGGGACAAGGCCGAGACGGCCGGTGCCGGTTCCTGTCCCGATACCGTCGCGTTGACGGCGGACATCAACGACTTTATCGCGGCTCAGGCGGCCGATACCGCGGCGGTCGTCGCCGGCGGCGACTTTCCCGCGGTCTGTGGCGACGGTGACGTCGGCAATGGCGAGGCTTGCGACATCGGCAACCTGAACGGCGCCACGTGCGCCACCGAGGGATTCGCCGGAGGGACGCTGGCTTGCTCGACCGGCTGCACCCTCGATACGAGCGGCTGCTATGCCTCGCGCTTCGATGCCTCCGGCGACACGATCATCGATTTCGCGACGGGTCTGGAGTGGGAGAAGAAGGACAGCTCCGACGGTATCGGCGATGGAGCTAACCCGCACGACGTCGACAACACCTACCAATGGAGCAGCGCCCAGCCGGTTCCCGGGGTGCCGAACGGTGGGGCCTTCATCGACTTCCTCTACAAGCTCAACAACGCCGTTTCGACGGGCGGCGCGTCGACGGGATGTTACGCCGGGCACTGCGACTGGCGTCTGCCGACGCTCGAGGAGTTGACGACCCTGCCGAGGCCTGCCGCCGCCGAGTTTCAGCCCAGCGCTTCGCGCTATTGGACGTTGTCGTCCAGAACCGCGACCTCCGCTTGGACCGTCTTTACGCCGAGCACCTTGGGGGTGAGTTTCTACAGTAAGGACTCTGCCTATGCGGTTCGTGCCGTTCGTTATCGCGGCACCAACCCTTGAGGCGAGCGCGCCTGTGGCGAGCCAGGTTGGCGTCGTCGTGCGACACCACCTGGTATCGTTGCAGGCCGTCGTCGTGTCGCCCTTGGGCGATCTTCATCGCGCCGCCGCGGCGATCATTTGGGTACCCAGGCATTGTCGTAAGCGAGTCGCATCTGGTGACACTGGTGCGAGTTGCTCGCCAACCCGTGTTGCGAGTTGATGACGAGCGATACCTGGTAGCCGTCGGGGTAGTTCATGACGCAGGTGTGGATTTCGTTCCGCGGTGAACTATTGTCGAACCAGTCGCCGCCGTGGGCGCGGTAGGTTCCGTAGGTGCCCTGGACCCAGGCGCCGAAGTTGGCGGGATCCATCCAACCGAGATAGCCGGTATCCATGCGAGTTCGCTGCGTCGGGCCGAGGATGTCGTTGGAGTAGCGCAGGTAGGCGAAGAACTGTCCCAGCTCATACGCCGACATGTGCCAGCCGAAACCTCCGAAGTTCGTCGAGTGGTCATCCGTCAGCCAGCCCGGTGAGGTATCCGCCACCGTCGAGTAGGCCAGGGTGGGGTCGACGCTCGTCGGCGTGACGCCCGGTCCGTCGTTGCAGCCGGCGACGCCTGGAGTGCCGAGCTGCATCGGGTCGAAGATCTTGCAGCGCATGTAGGTGAGGGTCAGCTGCGCCGTCATGGTGGCGAAGGCGTTGTCGCAAGCGCTTTCGAAGAGACCGCAGAAGCCGGCCGGCAGGAGGTTGTCGATGGTGTCGCCATATTCGATCATCGCAATGAGCACGCGCATCATGGCGTAGTTCGAGTTTTGGTAAGCAAAGGGCACTTGGTCGTCCGTGTCGATACCGAGTTCGATGCAGGTCTTCAGGTTCACATACGTGCTGCCGCAGCGAGTCGATCCGGGGGAAGCGTCGAAGCCGTTGAGTCCACTGCGGTGGGTGAAGAGGTGGCGGAATGTGAGATCGCCGACGCTACCCGGCACGTCCCAGTAACCCGGTAGGTAGGGAGCGATGGAGGCATCGACGGAGATGTCGTGTTCTTCCAAGACCTTCAGCATGCCGACGGCAGTGATCGGCTTGCTGGTGCTGGCGATCATCAGGGAGCTGTCGATGGTCATGGAAGTGGCGCCGTCATCCGGGCTGCGGCGGGCAGCACCGAAGGCTCGGTCGTCGATCTTGACGCCGTTTTTGGCGACGACGTAAGCGATACCGGAGACGTTTCCGGCGAACGCCGAGAAAAGTTCCGCATCGAGGCGGGCTGGATCGAACTTCAGCTTCGAGTCGACGGTCTTGAAGGCCTTGCCGTAGGCGCCGACGGCTTTGCTATGTGCACCAGCGGAAGCATAGGCATCACCGCGTGCGACCCAGGTTTCGGCCCGATCGAGAGTGCGGCGGTCGAGGCCGGCGAGCGCGCCCCGGTCGCCGAAGTCGCCGGCAAGGACGCGGGCCAACGACGTGAGGTGGGTCTGCAGTTGGGCGAGACTGGCGGCGTCGGCGCCGGCGCCGGCCACGGTGCGCGATTCCGCCAGGTCGGCTTGGGCCAGGCGTAGTGCCTTGAACAGCTTGCCGAATCGCCGTCCGGGTTTGGCTTCGAGGTCGTGGTACAGCGTGCGGGCCAACTCCAGCTGTGCGAGGGCCTCGTCGACCAACGGTCGCGCGGTGCTCGGCAGAGTGCTGCTGGCGGCGACGGCGGCTAGATCGGCGACCGCTGCGTCGAAGACGAGGCTGACGTTTTCGCCCTCCGGCAGCGGGTCCGGTGCCGTCGCTAGGGCGTCGCGATCGGGATCGGGTGCGGTCTGCGCCGCGGCGCTTGCGGCGATGACGAGGGTGAGCCCGAGGGCCGCCAAGAGCATTCGTGGGGACATGCGCGTTTCCTCCATGGTTGAGGGAGGAATAGGCGACGGCCTCGCGGCAGTCCTAAGCGCAACCTGAGGTTTCTCTAAAAGTAGACGACCCGCGGCCCAACGATGACGGGCGCAGAGACATCGGCTCCCGAGCACGCGCCATCGACCGGGTGGGCGATCGCTTCGCGCTCGGCCAGCGCCGAGCCGCCCACGAGGGTTCGCAGCCGCTCGACGTCACGTTCGAAACCTGGTCCGCGCGCTAGCTACGAGCACAGGGCCGCCGTCGCCACCACCAACACGCAGATCCGAGGTGTAGATGCGCGAGCAGGGCGCCACGCCGCCGGGGCGTCAGAGTTTGTCGGCGAGCATCAAGACGCCGATGACGATGAAGGCGCCGCCGGCCACTTTCTTGATCAGCTCCATCGGCATGACCGTCGACAGGGCCGCGCCGACGAAGACCCCGAGCGCCGAGACACAGGTCAACGCCAACGACGCGCCGAGGAAGACCGCCCACGGCCGCTTGCTGTCGGCCGCCATCGTCATCGCTGCCAACTGGGTTTTGTCGCCCATCTCGGCCAGAAAAATCACCGCGAACGTGCTCAGCATCAAGCGCCAATCCATGCTTCGACCTCCGACAGTAGCCCATAGCGACAATGGACCTTGAGGGGAATCGCAGGGCGAGGGTAACGTCCCGAATGCCGTGCCGGTATGGCACCGTGGGCGGCCGCAGATTCCGGCCTCGGCCGCGGACCCTCAGGCGGGTCGCGTGATTTCGGTCAATCGAACCACCACTTGGCGGCCTTCGTCGGCTTCGAGGAGTTGGGTTTCCTGGCAGCGGAGGCCATGCTCGCGGCAGGCTTCTTGGAAGCGACGGTCGACGGTCCGCACCGACTCGGCACACCAGGCCACTCCCTGTGGCGCCAGATGGTCGGCGAGGAAATCGGCGAGGGCTTGCTGCAGCACCGGGTCGTAGGTGGCGTCGGCGGCGAGACACAAGTCGAAGGTGCCGCGCAGACCCGGTCGGCGCAGGTCCGCTTGCAGCAGGTCCACCGATAACCCCAGATGCGCCGCGCTGGCCCGCACGAACGCCAACGCTTCGGGGGCGTAATCGAGAAACGTCGTCCGCGCTCCACGGCGCGCTGCGACCAGTCCGGCCAAGCCGACGCCGCAGCCGATGTCGACGGCGCGCGCGAACCGACGCTCGCTGGCCAGAATGTGTCGCGCCAGCGCGCGACTCCCGACCCAGAGATGAGCCCAATACGGTGGTTCGGGGATGTCGTCGTCCCGCAACAACGCCGCCCGGTCGACCCAGCGCTCGAGGTCGTCGACGACATACAGCTCGACCACCTCACCGCCGAGGTCGCAACGTTCGAGCCGCGCAGGAAAGGGGCCAATCGAAGAAGGGCCAAGGGCCAGGGGCCAAGGGCCAAGAGGTGGAGGAGTCGCGGTAGGATCGGGTTCGCCGCGCTCGGACTCCTCGGCCTTCGGCCCACGCGTCATTCTTGGCCCTTGGCCCTTGAACCTTGGCCCTTCGGTTTCAGAACTCGTCGAACGGCAGCTCCGCTTCCTTCTCGTACATGATCGCGATCACCTGCTTGCCCGGGTTGCGGGCGTCGGTGGCGATCGTCAGGTTCATGATCATGTCGTCCTTCTTGAAGGTCGTGAAGGCGTGGTTCTCGCGTTCGAATTGCTGCGTCACCTGCCAGCCCTCGGCCGTCATGCGGTCGTGGTAGAACTGGTTGACGTTGCTCACCGGCTCCGCCGTCTGGAAGACCAGGTTGTGAGCGTTGTTCGCCAGCGGCTGCACCTGCGACAGCTCGGCATCCTTGAAGATCGGAATCTCCTCGGGGAAATCCTCCGGGATCGCGGCGAAGTCGAGCTTGTCGCGGTCGGCCTCGAGGTTCTCCTCCGGCTCACGCGCCACGGGGGTCACCTTGGTCAGCTGCGCCGGCGTCTTCGTCGGCTCCACCTTGAACCCCACCTTCGGCGTAGCGAAGGCCTCCTCCGGCAACGGCGGTGCATCTTTGTTGCACTCGCACGAGCTGAACGACATCGTCGCCAGCAACCCTACCGCCACGGCATAACGCGACGCGCGCATTCTCGACTCTCCTCCAGGATCCGAGCGAAGATCCGAACGAAACACTCGGATTCGCCCTTATAGCGAAGATTTCTCGGCGGTACAGCGCCGCCGGTGTCTCAGACGCCGCCGGCCCCGGATGATTCGTCCGCCGGCCGCTGCCGCTCGACGTTGCACCGGCCCCGCGGAACGGATAACCCCCTCCCAGGCATCATGGCGGACTCCTTTTGTACCCAATGTGGCGCGCGCTTCCTCGAAGACGCACGCTTTTGCACCGGCTGCGGCCATCCACGTAGCGGCGTCGCCCCCACTGCGGCGGCCGCGCCGACCCCGGCGCGCGCACCGCGTGTCGCCGCCGTCGCTCCCTACGCCCCGGTCATCGTCATCGGCGGCGTCCTCCTCATGGTCGCCACCGCCGTCGGCGTCGGCATCCTCTTCCCACGCGAGCCCGTGCGCATCGTCCCGCGCCAAGGCAGCGCCGCCGCCAACCCCAACCCGGCGCAGCCGGGCGTGCCGCAGGATCACCCGCCGCTGTCCATCCCGCCGCAGGTGAAGCAGGCCATCGCCGACCTCGAAAAGAAGGCCAACGACAACCCCAAGGACGTCGCCGCCTGGTCGCAGCTCGCCGAGGTCCTGGTGCGCGCCGGCCAAATCGAAGCCACCTACCTCGAAGGGGCCGAAAAGGCCTACACCCACCTGCTCGAACTCGATCCCAAGAACCTCGACGCCCGGCGCAGCCTCGGCAACATCGCCTTCGATCGCGATCAGCCGCAGGTCGCCATCGGCCATTACCAGAAGTACCTCGAGATCAAGCCCGACGACCTCGCCGTACAGACCGACCTCGCCACCATGTTCCTCGCCAGCGGCGAAGCCGAACGCGCCGTGCGCGCCTACGACGCGGTGCTCAAGGTCGATCCCAAGTTCTTCCAGGCCCACTTCAACCTGGCCCTCGCCTACCGCGCCGCCGGCCAGGTCGAAGCGGCACACGCCAGCCTCGAGCGGGCGCGCGACAACGCCCCCGACGAGAAGACCAAGCAGCAACTCACGCAACTCCTCGAAAACGGCTTGCCCGGACCGGAAGACGTCGCCGCCAATGCCGCGCCGCAGGCGCCGGCACCCCAAGGCGAAGCGCCGTCCTTCCAAACCGCCGTCGAGTCGATCTTCCGCACGCACCAGATCATCGCCTCCAAGGTCCAGGCCATCGAGTGGCAGAGCCCGACCAAGGCCAAGCTCACCCTCACCGGCTTCCCCATGGAGCAGATGCCGCCGGAGATGCGCGCGCTGTTCACCTCGCGCATGAAGGATCGCCTGCGCGCCGCCAAGCAGGCCGGCGGCGTCACCGATACCGTCGAGATCGCCATCGTCGACTTCGAGTCGGGCCAACTCATGGACACCCTGTCCGAGTGAGCCGGGGCGCCGCCATGCCCGCCGCCGCTGCCGCCCGCTCCGGATTCGCCGGCCGCCACGTCGTCGCCTTCGAAAGCCGGCGCGCCGCCGAAATCGCCGAACTCGTCCGCCGCCACGGCGGCGTGCCCATCAACGCCCCGGCCATGCGCGAGGTCGCCCTCGAAGCCAACCGCCATGCCGTCGCCTACCTCGAGCGCCTCGAAGCCGGCGGCTTCGACGTCACCGTCTTCCTCACCGGTGTCGGCCTGCGGGCTCTCCTCGCCGCGCTGCCCGACGACAGCCACCGCGCCCGTCTGGTCGCCGCGCTGCCGCACCACACGCTGGTCGCCCGCGGTCCGAAACCGGTGGCGGTGCTGCGTGAGTTGGGCTTGCAGCCGGCGGTGACCGCCCCCGAACCCAACACCTGGCGGGAACTGCTGGCGGCGCTCGACGCCCAGGTGCCGCTCGCCGGCCGCCGCGTCGCGGTGCAGGAGTACGGCATCAGCAACGACGATCTGCTGCGCGCCCTGCGCGAGCGCGGCGCCGAGGTGGTGCCGGTGCCGGTTTACCGCTGGGCCCTGCCCGAGGATCTCGGCCCGTTGCGGGCGGCGATCGATCGACTGTGCGACGGCGGATTCGACGCCGCGCTGTTCACCAGCGCCACGCAGGTGCATCATTTGTTTCAGGTCGCCGCCGAGCGACGTGACGCCGTCGCCGCCGGGTTGCGCCGTCTCGTCGTCGCCTCGGTCGGCCCGATTTGCAGCGAAGCGCTCGTCGCCCACGGGGTGGGCGTGCGTTTCGAACCGACTCACCCGAAGATGGGCCCGCTCGTCGGCGAGCTGGCGCGGGCCTTCGAACGTGGTGCCGTGACTCCGGAGGACGCGTGACTGCCCCAACTGACGACGCCCTCGTCGATGCCCCTTTCCTGAAAGCCTGCCGCCGCGAGGCGACGCCGTACACGCCGATCTGGCTGATGCGCCAGGCCGGCCGCTACATGGCCGAGTACCGCGCCGTGCGCGCCCGCTATTCCTTCCTCGACTTGTGCAAGGCGCCCGATGCGGCGGCGCAAGTGACCGTCGAGGCGGTGGAGAAACTAGGTGTCGACGCGGCGATCCTGTTCGCCGACATCCTGCTGATCCTCGAACCGTTCGGCGTCGGCCTCGAGTTCGCGCCGGGCGACGGTCCGGTGATCCACCGGCCGGTGCGTACGCCGGAGGCGGTCGCCCAACTGCCCGACCCGACCGAGGTCGCCGAGCAGTTGACCTATGTCTACGCCGCGGCGCGCCAGGCGCGGGCGCAGCTGAAGGTGCCGTTGATCGGCTTCGCCGGGGCGCCGTTCACCGTCGCCTCGTATGCCATCGAGGGCGGCGGCTCGCGCAACTACGTGCACACCAAACGCCTGATGTACGGCGCCCCCGAGTCGTGGCACGCGCTGATGCAGAAGTTGGTGCAGGCGACGGTGGTGTACCTCAATCGCCAGATCGAAGCCGGCGCCCACGCCGTGCAGCTCTTCGACAGCTGGGTCGGCACGCTGTCGGTCTACGATTACCGCCGGTTCGTGCTGCCGCACATGCAAGCGCTCATCGCCGCCGTCACCCCGGGCACGCCGGTGATCCACTTCGGCACCGGCACTTGCGCCTTGCTCGAAGCCATGGCCGAGGCCGGCGGCGACGTCATCGGACTCGACTGGCGCCTCGACCTCGACGACGGCTGGCGCCGCATCGGCCCGCGCTTCGGCGTACAGGGCAATCTCGACCCGGTCACCCTGCTCGGCCCGTGGAGCGAAGTCGCGGCCCAAACCGACCGCATCCTGGCGCAAGCCGCCGGCCGCCCCGGCCACATCTTCAACCTGGGCCACGGCATCCTTCCCGAAACCTCCGTCGACCAGGTGAAGGCGCTCGTCGACTACGTGCACGCGCGTAGCGCCCGCAAAGGCTGAGGCTTAGGCACAGGCTAAGGCTGAGGTGAGGTGTAACCCGTTTCCGGGGACGATCCCTGAGCCTCAGCCTTTGCCTTTGCCTGTGCCTTCCTCGTAAGAGGACCCCATGCGGATCGGTGTGCTGTCCAATCTGCGCGCTGGTCAGCGCGCTTCGAAGGTGGCCGAGGTCAGTGCCTTCCTGCGCCAGTACCCGGACATTCGGCACGAGACCACGCCCGTGGCCGCCGCCGTGCGGCCGGCCCTCGAACGACTGCGGCAGGAAGGTGTCGAGATCCTCGTCGTCAACGGCGGCGACGGCACGATTCAGCACATCCTGACCGAGATATACGCCGACGACGCGCAGCCGTGGCGGCCGTGGTTGGCGCCGATCGCCGGCGGCCGCACCAACATGATCTGCTCCAACCTGGGTTGTCAGCCCGATCCGGTGCGCGGCCTGGAGCAGCTCATCGCCTCGATCGGCGGCGAGCACCTCGAGGCGCGCCAAACCTACCATTCCGTGCTGCGCGTGCGCTTCGACGATACCGTGCACTGCGGCATGTTCCTCGGCTTCGGTATGTTGCAGCGGGCGACGCAGCTGGTGCACGACATCTTCCCGCCGGGTAAGGCGCGCGGTGTCTTCGGCGCCACCGTCGTCATCGCCAGCCTGGTGCTGCAAGCGATCCTCGGCCGGCGCGAGTCGGGGGTGCTGACGCCCGACCGCATGCGGGTGCGCCTGGGCGACGAGGACCTCGGCGAGACCCAAATGCAGGTGGCGATCGCCACGACGCTGGAGCAATTGGTCGTCGGGCTCGATCCTTTTTGGGGGCGTGGTCCGGCGCCGGCACGGGTCACCTTCGTGCGCCGCGGCGCCCGCGGCTTCGGCCGTGCCGTGCCGGGTCTCCTCTTCGGTCGCATCGGCCGCAATGTCACCGAGGCCAACGGCTACTTCAGCCGCAACGTGCGCCACTTCGAGCTGGAGCTGGACGCCGGCGTCGTTTTCGACGGCGAACTGTTCGCCCCACGCCCCGGCCGACAAGTCTACGTCGACACCGTCGGCGACGTCCGCTTCCTGCGCGCATGAACCGACGCCGCGTCACCCAGGCGCGCCGCCGCCCACCCCAAGAGATATCCCCCGAATCCCCTTTCCCCTTTTGGGGAGAGGGAATGTATTGTTCTAAGGGACAGGGAAGTAGGTGGACGAAAACGGGCGCGCAGCGCCCCGGAGCGCCGAGTTGTACTCGGCGGGCCCGTTGCGAGTTGATGGAGACCTACCGCGAGCCTTCTCGCGCCGAGCTCTGAGGTGCTTTCCTACGGATCGCGGGGAGGATGGAGGCCGGCTGCGCCCGGCGCCTCGCGCCGGGCGGTGTCGAGTGCAACTCGACACTCCGGTTAGCCCAGGAATTTTCTCGGGAGAAACGGCTGGAGCGGGGAGGTGCCGAGTCGTACTCGGCGGGGCCGCGTGGTTTGACTTGCGCTACTCGGAAGCTACAGTCGCCGGTTCCGGGAAGGAATCACATGGAAGAACGAACCGTCGAGAGCCGCATCGCCGCCCTCGAAGAACGCCTCGCGGCGTTCGGGAGGCATCTTTGACGTCGCCAACCGCGACGCCCGCATCAAGGAACTGGACGACCTCTCGGCCGCGCCGGATTTCTGGAACGACAACGAAGCCGCCCAGAAACTGCTGAAGGAACGCGCCGAACTCGCCGAGCCGGTCGACGCTTGGCGCAAGCTCGAACAGGCCCTCGACGACGCCAAGGTCTTCCTCGAATTGGCGGCCGGCGGCTCCGAGGACGAAGCCGCCGAGGCACGCGCCGAAGCCGCTGCCCAGCTCGACGCCATGGAGAAGGAACTGGCGGCGAAGGAACTCGAGGTGCGGCTCGGCGGCGAACACGACGCCGGCAACGCCATCCTCACCCTGCACCCCGGCGCCGGCGGCACCGAGGCGCAAGACTGGGCCGAAATGCTCATGCGCATGTACCTGCGCTGGGCCGAACGCCACGGCTTCCAAACCACCATCATCGACGAGCTGCCCGGTGACGGCGCCGGCATCAAGAGCGCCACCATCACCGTCGAAGGCCGCTACGCCTACGGCTACCTGCTGCCCGAAGCCGGCATCCATCGCTTGGTGCGCATCTCGCCGTTCGACTCCAACGCCCGCCGTCACACTTCGTTTGCCTCGGTCTTCGTCTACCCCGAGGTCGACGACGACGTCGAAGTCGAAATCGACGAAGGCGACCTGCGCATCGACACCTACCGCGCCAGCGGCGCCGGCGGCCAGCACGTCAACAAGACCGACTCGGCCGTGCGCCTCACCCACTTGCCGACGGGCATCGTGGTCGCCTGCCAGAACGAGCGCTCGCAACACAAGAACAAGGCGACGGCGATGAAGATCCTGCGCTCGCGCCTCTACGAGCTGGAACTGGAAAAGCAGGAAGCCGCCAAGGCCGAACTCGACAAGCACAAACGCGACATCGCCTGGGGCAGCCAGATTCGCTCGTACGTACTCCACCCTTACCGCATGGTGAAGGACCTGCGCACCGGCGTCGAGACGAGCAACACCGAGGCCGTGCTCGACGGCGACCTCGACCCGTTCATCGAAAAGTTCCTCGAAAAGCGCGCCGCCGGCGACCTTTGATGGCAGCACGCGCCCCGAACACTCACGCCAGGGGCGCGCGGCGATGCGGAGCATGACGCGGATTCCTACGGCCGTGGAGCGTCGCTCGCTTGAACACCGGACCTGGTGAAGACTCCTGGCATGGGCCATCCGATCTTCATCGTCGACGTATTCGCCGAGTCCAAGTACGCGGGCAATCAGCTCGCCGTCGTCGTGCATGACGGCGACATCGACGGCGACCTCATGCAGCGCATCGCGCGTGAGACCAACTTCTCCGAGACCACCTTCGTGCAGCGTCCGCGGCGTGCCGATGGTGGCTGGAGCGTGCGCATCTTCACCCCGAGCGAAGAACTTCCTTTCGCCGGCCATCCCACTCTCGGCACCGCTTGGGTTCTGCGTCACTGCATCGATCCGACCCGGCCGAACGAGGTTCAGCTCGATCTGCGGGTTGGCCCGACGCCGGTGCGCTTCGCCACCGACGAGCGGGGTGAGTTGGGTTGGCTGACCGCGCCGGCGCCACGTTTCGGGCGGACCTTCCCGGCGGCGCCGGTGGCGGAAATCCTCGGTCTGAGCGTCGACGACCTCGACCCGGAACTACCCGTGGTCGAGATGTCGGTCGGCCCGTCGTTCGTTGTCGTGCCGCTCGTCGACGTCGGCGCGCTCGCCTGCGCCCGCTTCCGCGGCGAACGCTACGAAGCCTGGAGTGAACTCGAGGTGCCGCCGAGCCAGTTTCTCTTTTGCCGCAGCGCCGATGGCGAGAGCGAGTACCGAGCCCGCATGTTCGCCACGCCCATGGGCATCGTCGAAGACCCGGCGACCGGCAGCGCCAACGCCTGCCTGGCGGCGTATCTGCTGCGCCACGTGCAACCCGAGGCGCCCTACTTGGGAGCACGTGTGGCGCAGGGCATCGAGATGGGTCGCCCGTCGCTGCTGCATCTCGCCGCCCGCCCGCAGGGAGAGACGAGCCACATCGAAGTCGGCGGCCGGGTCGTGCTCACCGTCCGCGGCGAACTCGTCTGACTTACTGCTGTTGATAATAGCTCAAGCAAATGAGTAAGCAGCGCAGATGGGAGTCCCACTCCCCCCGATGCGACGTGGGGCCCTCATTTCATCGGGATGAGCGGAGAACGTTCCATCAGACCGCAGGACGCCCGCTCCTAGAGTAACATTCCAAGAGTCTCATTGATTCGAACTCAACGACCGTGCAGTGGCGGGCTGCACCGTCCCTCGATTCAGGATGATTCACCTGCCCAATACGGTGCCAAGATCCCGTGAGTACTCTTTTCGAAGAAAGTTCGAAGAAGTTGACCCGAAGCCTTTCTTTCCGTGGTTGGCCGGCGTCGTAGAGTGCGAATGAGTGGACTACGACTACGATCCCCTAAATTCGTCGAAGAATTTAAGGTCGACATCGTAGGTCGTGCGCGCAACAAGACCCAGTTCCAGCTTCTCCATGAGGTTCACGAGTTCCTGTCCATCAACGAGTTCCAGTGGGGGTGCGCCGTCGCGTGTGGCCTCAGCTTGCGCGCCTGCCGTGAAGGTTCCAGTGGTCAAAATGAGTCCCTTGTCCGCTCGACCAGTCATTGTACCGCGAAAATCACGAACGGCGGAGGAGCCAACGCTCCCGCTGTATCGCTTACACTGGAACAAAACCTTGAAGCTGACGAAGGCATTAACCTGGAGTATGCCGATACCGTCAATCCCTCCATCGCCCGATCGGCCAGTTACATCAACCCTTTGGAAGCCCGACTCCCGCAGCAACCGCTGGCACAGACGTTCGAATCCGCTCGGAGGAAGCCCTCGGAGCAACTCCAGAACCTTGTCCCGGTAGTTTTGCTCGTGATACTCCGGCGCTCCAAGTTCGGCCGCCGACTCTACCTCACTTTCCAGTTCGTCAGCGGGAATCGAAGCGCTTGAATCGCCCGACCGCGACTGGGTCTGCACGTCGCGAATCAGTTTGGCGACATCATCTTCAGAGAGATGCCCACTCGCCCGACCTTTATCGGTAAGGGACCACACCCCCCGTCTAGATGAGTCAATGTATCCGGCCTTTACCAAATATAGCCGAGCCCATGCGATATCATTGTCAAACTTGAGCCCACCGCTTGCGTGGGCCTCCATCCGATCGCTGTCCACCATTCCTAGGTCGGCAGCGATCCTGTCGCAGACTTCTTGGGGTCGACCAGAATTCCCCAGCGCCACGAGTGCCTTGATGAGCGGATTTAGATACCTTGCGAATCTAGCGTTCGATGCGGCCATGGCGGCATGCTCCTCTCCGGCAGATCAGAGCCTACAGATCTTCGATCCTCAGACCCGTATGATGCGCGATCTTTGCTAGCATCCTTGGCCCGATTTCGTCGCTGTCATGAAAAGCCCACACAAAATCAGGCCAGCCTTCGCGCGATAACACCCTGTGGGAACCACCCGCCCTGCGCTTTTCTGTCCAGCCGATGCGTGCCAGCGCGGCAAAAACGCGGCGCGCCTTGGCACTTGGCCAGTGGCTCATGCCGCAGCAAACAATACGCTCTCGAAAGGTGCCGCCTCGCCGTTCTCGAGGCGATCCGCGAGCACACGCAGTGCCAATGCTTGGGCCTTCGCTTGGGCCTGCGCTGCGGAACAGCCGTAGACAAGGACACCTGGCAGCTCGTTCACTTCCGCGATCCAACGTCCATCTATCTCGAGTTCCACTTCGACCTTGAATGTCATGGATTCACACTACCCGACGAGCCGAGAACACCCAACCCCATTGAGTTCGTTCGTGCCCCACCGGCTCAGCTGGTCGCATCAGAGGCCCTTGGTGGCTGATCCGTGCGCCAGCCGCCACCGAGGGCGCGGTAGAGGCGGACGATCGTGACCAGCTGCTCGAGGCGAGTGCGGGCCAGCGCGTTCTCGGCGGGGAACAGTTGCTGCTGCGCCTCCAACACCTCGAAGTAGCCGGCGAGGCCGCCGGTATAACGCAGCGTCGCCAGCCGCACTGCTTCGCGCAGCGCGGCGACTTGCCGTTCTTGGGCTTGGCGAGCCAACTCCAACTTCTCGCGCGCCACCAGGGCGTTCGACACCTCGCCCAGCGCCGTCAGCACCGTTTGCTCGTAGAGCAGCACCGCCTCGTCATAGGCCGCCTGGCTACCCTTGTAGGTGTAGTAGAGACGGCCACCTTGAAAGAGCGGGCCGAGGATCGACGTCCCCAGCCCCCAGGTGCCGGTGGAATTCTTCAGGAGATTGTCGAGCTCACTGCTGGTGCTGCCGACGAAGGAGGTCAGGCCGATGCGCGGCAGGAAGTTGGCCACCGACACGCCCACCAGGGCATTGGCCGCCACGACGTTTTGCTCGGCTTGGAGAATGTCGGGACGCCGTTCGAGCAAGCCCGCCGGCAAGCCGGCCGGCACGGACGGCGGCATCGCCTGGTCGATGAGGGCGGTGCCGCGCGGAATCGCACTCGGCGCACGGCCGAGCAGGATGCTCAGTTGGTTCTCTTTGGCGACGATCTGGCGCTGCAGTTCCGGGATCGCCGCGCTGGTTGCCGCGAGCGATGCCTCGGCACGTGACGTGGCGAGCTTGTTGCCGACGCCGCCTCGCAGTTGCCTTTCGAAGAGATCCAGCGTCGCGCCGAACGAGTCGCGCGTGCGTTCGGCGATGGCCAATTCGAGATCGAGTTCGCGCAACTCGAAGTACGCTTGGGCCACGCCGGTCACCAGCGACAGGATCACCGCGCGGCGCACGTCCTCGGCTGCCATCAAGTCGGCCTGGGCTGCTTCGGTAGCGCGGCGGATGCGCCCCCACACGTCGATCTCCCACGCGAGCTGCAGGGCGCCGAAGAACTGGTTGTCCGTCGCGTTGTCGCCGAACGGGTTGAAGGTCTTGCCCCGTTGGGCGCCGCCTTCGTAGCCGACCTGCGGTACCAAGTCGGCGCGTGTCACACCTACCGCGAAGCGAGCTTGTTCGACGCGTGTCGCCGCGACGCGCAGGTCGTAGTTGTTGGCGAGCGCCTCTTCGACGAGCTGCTTCAGGGCCGGGTCCTGGAACACGTCCCACCACGCCATGTCGGCGATGGAGGTCGAGTCCACGACCTCGTCCGCGCCGCGGAACGTCTCCGGTGTTTCGATGTTCGGTCGCCGATAGGTCGGGCCGACGGCGCAGGCGGACAGCGTCAACGACAGTAGACACAGGCCGGCCAGCTGCCGGCGCACGACAAGCCGCTTGTTCGACATCATGCGTGTGTCTCCTCGTGGGACGGCGCCGGTGCCGCGGGTTTGCGGCCTTTGCGTCCGAGGCCTTCGACGAAGGCGAAGTTGCCCGGAATCAGAAATACGCCGAGAATCGTCGCCACCAACATGCCGAAGAACACTGCGGTGCCCATGACGTTCTGTGCCCCTGCTCCGGCGCCGCTGGCGCGCATCAGGGGCACGACGCCGAGGATGAAGGCGAACGCCGTCATCAAGATCGGCCGGAAGCGCAGGCGTGCCGATTCGAGCGCCGCCGACTCGACGTCCATGCCCTCCTCGTGTTTCATCTTGGCGAACTCGACGATGAGGATGGCGTTCTTGGCGGCCAAACCGATCAGCATGATGTTGCCGATCTGCACGTAGACGTTGTTGTCGTAGCCGAGCAGCCAGGTGCCGAAGAAGGCGCCCAGTAGCACCAACGGCGAACCCAGCAACACGGCCCAGGGGAGGCGCCAGCTCTCGTACAGCGCCGCCAACAACAAGAAGACGAACGCGATGGCCATGGCAAAGGTCGGTCCAGCCGGTGGCGCGACCTTTTCTTGGTACGACATCGACGAATACGAGAAGCTCATGTCCGAGGGCATGGCCTCGGCGAACACTTCCTCCAGGGCGGCGAGCGCCTGGCCCGAGGTATAGCCGAGGCTCGGGACGCCGCTGATTTCCACCGAGCGCAGCAGGTTGAAGCGGTTGGTGATCTCGGTTCCCGTCTCGGTTTTCACTTCCACCAACGTCGACAGCGGGATCATCTCGTTGCTGGTCTTGCTGCGCACGTAGATCGCGCCGATGTCCTCGGGCTTGAGGCGAAACTCGGCCTCGGCTTGGGTGTAGACGCGGAAGAGACGCCCGAAGCGGTTGAAGTCGTTGACGTAGGTGCCGCCGAGCACCGTCGACATGGCGTCGAATACCTCGTTGATCGGGACGCCGACCATGCGGGCCTTCTCGCGATCGAGTTTGACGGCAACCTGCGGGTAGCGTGGGTCGAACGAGGTGAAGAGGTTGGCCAGTTCCGGACGCTGGCGCGCGGCGGCGAGGAAGGTCTGCGCTTGCGCCCCGAGTTCATGCACCGAGCGCGTGCCGCTGCGGTCTTGCAGGAGGAAGTTGAAGCCGGCCGAAGCGCCGAAGCCGGAGATCGTCGGGATGTTGAAGGGGAAGATGATGGCTTCGGGGATGGTCATGAACTGCCGCTGCAGCTTCGCCATGATGCCCGTCACGTGCAACGCCGGATCGTGGCGCTCCTCCCACGGATGAAGCCGTACGAATACGGTGCCGAAGTTCGGCTGGTAGGTGCTGGTGACGGCGCCGTAGCCGCCGATCGTCTGATAGGACTCGACGCCGTCGGTCTTGCCGAGGATCGCTTCGACTTGCGACAGCACGGAACTGGAGCGTTCGAGGGACGCGGCCGGTGGCAACTGGACGGCGACGCCGAAGATGCCTTGGTCCTCGTCCGGAATGAATCCCGCCGGCAAGGCGTTGCCGAAGTAGCCGGCGCCGCCGGCGACGACACCGACGAGCAGGATCGTCACCGAGGCGCGCCGTACGAGCACGCGGGACATGCTGACGTAGCCGCCCGTAATGCGGTCGAAGGCGGCGTTGAAGCCGCGGAAGAAGACGCCGAGCGGGCCGCGCGCTTCACGGTGCGGCTTGAGAAACATCGCGGCCAATGCCGGCGACAGCGACAAGGCGTTGAACGCCGACAGCACGACGGAGATGGCGATCGTCAACGCGAACTGCTGGTACATCTGCCCGGTCAATCCGCCGATGAAGGCGACCGGCAGGAACACCGCCGACAGGATCATCGCGATACCGACCACCGGCCCGGACACTTCCTCCATCGCCTTCTTCGTCGCATCGCGTGGCGACAGGCCGTGTTCGATGTGGTGCATCACCGCTTCGACCACGACGATGGCGTCGTCGACGACGATACCGATCGCCAGGATCAGGCCGAACATCGACAGCGTGTTCACCGAGAAACCGAGCAAGGGAAAGAAGATGAAGGTGCCGAGCAACGACACCGGCACCGTGAGCAACGGAATGATGGTGGCGCGCAGGTTCTGCAGGAAGATGAACACCACCAACGTCACCAGGACGACGGCTTCGAGGAAGGTGTGCAGGATCGACTCGATCGACGCTTCGACGGCCGGTGTCGTGTCGTAGACGATCTTGTAGTCCATGTCGCTGGGGAAGTTTTCCTTCGCCGTGCGCATGGTCTGATAGATCGCCTCGGCGGCGGCGAGTTGGTTGGCGCCGGGGAGCAGATACACGGCCATCGAGCCGGCGGGCTTGCCGTTGAGTCGGCCGAAGGCGTTGTAGTCCTGCGATCCGAGCTCGGCTCGACCCACGTCACCCAAGCGGATGATGGCACCGGTGTCGGTCTCGCGCAGGATGATGCTCTCGAATTCTTCGGTGGTGACGAAGCGGCCTGGGGCGCTGACGGTGTAGGTGAACTCTTGGTCCTTCGGCGACGGCGCCGTGCCGATGCGTCCGGCCGGTGCTTGCAGGTTCTGCTCGCGGATGGCGGCGATCACGTCGGAGGGCGTCAGGCCGAGCTTGGCGAGCTTGTCCGGCTGCAGCCAGATGCGCATGCTGTAGTCGGAGCCGCCGAACAGATCGACCTGGGCGATTCCGGGGATACGCAGAAGCTGGTCGCGCAGGTTGATGCCGCAGTAGTTCAGCAGGAAGGGTGCGTCGTAGGTGCCGTTCGGCGAATAGAGCGAGATCAGCATCAAGATGCTGGGGCTCATCTTCTTCACCGTCACGCCTTGCTTGGTCACTTCCTGCGGCAAGCGCGCTTGGGCGCTGGAGACGCGGTTCTGCGTCAGCACGTTCGCCATGTCCTGGTCGACGCCGACGCTGAAATTGACGTCGAGCTGCATGCGGCCGTCACTGGTGTTCGACGACTTCATGTAGATCATGTTTTCGACGCCGTTGACTTCCTGCTCGATCGGCGTGGCCACCGATTGCTCGACGGCGATGGCGGAGGCGCCCGGGTAGTTGGCGGTGATCCGGATCGTCGGCGGCGCCAGGAACGGGTACTGCTCGATGCTCAGGCCGAGCAGCGAGAACACACCCAGCGCCACCATGATGATCGAAATGACGATGGCGACGATCGGTCGCCGGATGAAAAACTCGGCCATGCGCCCGCCTCAGCCCTGCGCCGCGGCGGCCGCGGGCTTCGGGTTGACCGTGACCCCTTCGCGCACCTTTTGCAGCCCATCGACGATCACCCGCTCGCCCACCTGCACGCCCTTGTCGATGACCCACAGGTTGCCGACACGCGGCCCAACCGAGACGCTGCGCATGGCGACCTTGTTGTCGGCGTCGACGACGGCGACGAGATGCGTACCCTGCACCTCCTGTACCGAGCGTTGCGGCACCAGCAGCGCCCCGCGGCGCGTCTCGATCGTCGCGCGCACCTTGGCGAACTGACCCGGTCGCAGCAGCTGCGTCGGGTTGGGGAAGATGCCGAGAATCGTCATGGTGCCGGTCTTGATGTCGACCTGGCGGTTGGCGGCGATGGCGCGGCCACGCTCGGGATGGATGCTGCCGTCGGCGAGGATGAGTTCGAGCGGCGCGTCGCCCGGGCGCTCGCCGGGCTGGCTGACCCGTCCGGCGGCGGCGAAGCGCAGATACTCCTGTTCGGCGATGTTGAAGGAGACGCGCACGGGATCCAGCTGCGACACGGTCGTCAGCACGGTGCTCTCGCTGATCAGGTCGCCGATGTTGGTGGTGGCGATGCCGGCGACGCCGTCGATCGGCGAGCGGATCTCCGTCCAATCGAGATCGAGCTGTGCCTTTTCGACGTTGGCCTTGGCGGACTCGACGGCCGCCTTGGCGGCGCGGTTCGACTGAATGGCGTTGTCGAGTTCCTGTTGGCTGATGGCGCCCTCGGCCGCCAACGGCGTGTAGCGACGCACGTCCTGCTCGGTCTTGGTCAGCTGCGCTTGCGCGCGACCGAGATCGCCCGTGGCCTGATCGAGCGCCGCCACGTACGGGCGCGGGTCGATGCGGAACAGCAGATCGCCCGCCTTGACGCGCGAGCCTTCGCTGTAGTCACGCGACTGGAGGTAGCCTTGGACGCGAGCTCGGATCTCGGCGTTCACGTCGCCGTCGATGGTGCCGATCCACTCGACGAACATCGGCACGTCTTGCTGTACGACTTGGGTGAGCGTCACCTCGGGGGGCGGAAGTGGCGGCGCCGCCGCCTTCTTGTCCTGACAGCCGAGGGCCAGCAGCGCCAGGGTCGAGACGTGCAGCAGGGCGCAGAGGCTGCCGAAGCGGTGAACGGGTCGTGCGAGGGGGATTCGTGAAGGCCTCATCTTGGCACCTTTCCTGGGGAGCGCGCCGGCGCGTGCCGAGCACACTCGAACCAAGCGATCTGTACCAGATCGCCAGCGCTAAGGGCCAACGGGTCAGGCTCAATTTGTTCTCAAGGAGTGGGTGGACGCAGCGGATCGATCTTGGCCGGGAAGAATACCGCGAGGCGCGTGTTCTCGAGCCGGTCGTGGCGGTTGTAGGCCTTGCGTTCGAGGATCGCCAAGGTCTCGAGGTTGCCGAGCGCCCAGCGCGGCGCGCTGCCGTTGCGCACCGCCTCGCGGAACATGCCGACGTGCGGCCGATTGCCGTTGGCCAACAGCAACATGCGCAGGTCGCGCGCAATCGGCACCAAGCCGTACTTGTGCGCCGGCCGGTCCGACCGCATGCGCGTCCGCGCCAGAAACGGGTCGGTCAGCCCCAAGCTGTGCACCACGCGTTCGCGCGGCTTGCCGTAGATCGTGGCGCACCAGTAGCCGACGAATACACCCTCGTGCGGTGGCGCGTCGCCGACGACCGCCGCCGCCCGATAGGCCTCGCGCAGGTCGATGCGCGGACAGGCGCCCCACGGCGGACAGGCGAGGTCGGGGTGATGCCGGTGCACCGCCGCGTCGTTGATCAGGTCGACCGTGTGGTGGAACGGCACCCGCCCGCTGTTGCCGACGTGATTGGGGGTCAGCGGCTGCCCTGGTCGTGGTCCGAGCAACGGGTGCCGATCGATTTGCCGCGGATAGAGCAGCGCCACACCCACCATCAGCAGCCCGGCCAAGCCGATGACGACGAGACGGGGCAGACCTCGGCGACTGCGAAACAGCAGCTGCTCCGGCAGCCCTGCCGTCGCTGCCACGGCCAGACACACCGGGAAGGCCAAGTAGCGGTAGTGGCGCGGGTCGCCGCCGATCTTGACGACGTAAGCGGTGACGCCCAGCGCCATGCACAGCATCACCGCGCGCGCCGCGAGGTGCAGCGGCGGCCTGCCGATCCCCTGGCGCCGCGCCCGTCGATCGCGCCCCCACAGCACGAGAAAGCCGATCAGCGCGAGGCCGAACACGACCTGGAGGTAGTAGGTGCGGAGCGTGTCGCTCACGTAGGCCAGGCCTTGCCACGGCAGCCACTCGTCTTTGAGATAGAAGGTGTTCGGCAGCAGGTCGGCGTAGTACCAGACGCGAAAGATCAACCAGCCGCCGAGGCTCGCCGTCAGGCTCGCCAGCAACGGCCACGGGATGCGGCGCGTGCGCCATAGACACCACGCGGTGTGCAACACCAGCGGTAGCAGCAGCTCGTGGCGCACGACCGGCGCCAGCCCGACGACGACTTGCAACCAACGCAGGTCCGGCCGCACCGCCGCCATCGCGAAGGCCGCCGCCAACACCTGAACCAGCGGCGCCTCCAGTCCCGAGGTGAAGTAACAGAGCACGGCGTAGTTCGGCACCGACAGCAACAGCGGCAAATGCACCGGCGCCACGCCACGCGGCGCCAGCTCGCGTCCGAGACGCACGAGCAGTCCCCAGAAGGCGACGAACGTCAGCCCGCCGAGCAAGCGCACCGCCAGCCACCAATCGAGGCCCAAGCCGCGCACCGCGGCGAGCAGCACCATCCACAGCGGGCTGCTGTAGCCTTCGACGAACTCGCCGGCGTTGTAGACCAGGCCGCGCCGGGCGAAGAGCAGGTTGTCGGCGTAGCGGAAGTAGACGAACGCGTCGTCCATCAGCCAGGCGTACTGCACCGTCAAGACGAGTCCGACGACGAGCAGCAGGGCTTCGAGAAAACTCGGGCGACGCGGTTGCATCCTTGCACGCTACGCGAGGGGCAGGCCGTGGCTCAAGCCTCGCGCCCGCGCCCGTCGTCCCCGTCCCCGACCGCCGGGGCGTAGAACAGGGCCAGCCACACCGTGGGCTCGTCGGGGGTCGTCCATTCGACGCGGTGGCGGCGGTGTGCCGGGATGTCGACGGCGTCGCCCGGCCCGAGCAGGATCTCGGCGTCGACGTCGGCGAAACGCAGGCGCGCCGCGCCGCGCAGGACGACCACCCATTCGGCTTCGTCTTGGTCGTACCAAAACCCCGGCGGCGAGGCATGGCCGCGCGACACGATCCGCTCCAGCCGGCAATCCCAACCGCGCGTCAGCAGCTGCACCACTTCCTCGGGCAAGACCCCCGGCAGGTCGGCCAAAACGTTGTAGACGGACGGTTCCTGCGCCATGACTCCCCATACCATGACGCGACTCGCTTTCTCCCTCTTTGAAACCGCTCTCGGACCCTGCGGTATCGCTTGGGGCGAGCGCGGCATCGTCGGTGTGCAGCTTCCCGAAGCTAGTCCGCAAGCGACGCGGGCGCGCCTCGCCGGCCGCTTCCCCGACGCGGTCGAGGCGAAGCCGCCGCGACGAGTGCAACGCGACATCGCCGCCGTGCAGGCTCTGCTGCGCGGCAAGGTGAGCGACTTGGCCGACGTCGGGCTCGATTGGCAGGGCGTGCCGCCGTTTCATCAACGTGTCTATGCCCTGGCGCGCACCATCCCAGCGGGCACCACGCTCAGCTACGGCGAGGTCGCCGCCCGCATCGGCGCTCCCGGCGCGGCACGTGCCGTCGGCCAGGCGATGCGCCGCAATCCGTTCCCCATCGTCGTGCCCTGCCATCGAGTCGTCGCCGCCAACGGTAAGATGGGCGGCTTCACTGCCGAGGGGGGAATCGCCACCAAGCGACGCATGCTCGCCATCGAGGGAGCCGACACGTCGCCGACCGCGCCGGCGTTTTCCTTCGATGTCGCGCGCGCCCTGAAGCATTTGCGCCGCGCCGACCCCGAACTGGCGCGACTCATCGACAGCGTCGGCGCATTCCGTATGCAAGTCGAGCCGACGCCCAACCTGTTCGCCGCCCTCGCCGAAGCCATCGTCTACCAGCAGCTCTCGGGCAAGGCGGCGGCGACCATCTACGGCCGTGTCTGTGCCCTATTCCCCAAGCGCCCGACCGGGCCGAGCGCACGCCGGATCGCCGGCGTCACCGACGAAGCGCTGCGCGGCGCCGGTGTCTCCCGCCCGAAGATCCTGGCGCTGCGCGACCTCGCCCGCTGCGACCTCGCCGGCGTCATTCCCTCCTTCGCCGAGGCCCGCGATCTCGACGACGCGGCCCTGATTGAACGCCTGACGCAGGTGCGCGGCATCGGCCGGTGGACCGTCGAGATGTTGCTGATGTTTCGCCTCGGGCGTGCCGACGTCTTGCCCGTCGACGACTACGGCATCCGCAAGGGGTTCGCCCTGACGTATGGCCTCGACGACTTGCCCTCGCGCCAGCAGCTGGAGGAGCACAGCGAGCGCTGGCGCCCGTTTCGTAGTGTCGCCAGCTGGTACCTCTGGCGCGCCGTCGACCTCGCCCGCGCCGCCGATCCTCGACGATCGTGATCGGCCGCTCGCCTGAAGTGCGCTCACGTGCCACAAGCGGAACACGTCAACGAGGAGGACGGCGATGCATCGCTCCAGCTGCTTGTGCGGGGAAGTGTCGTGGGAAACGGAAGGGCCGTTCGAGGCGCTGACGCATTGCCACTGTTCGATCTGTCGTAAATCGCATGGCGCGCCGTTCGCCTCGTACTTGGTGACTCGCGCGCCGGTGCACGTGCGGGGCCGCGGCTCGATCCGCACGTGGCACTCGTCACCGGCGATCGGCCGCACCTTCTGCATCACCTGCGGCAGCAAGACCGCCGGGCAGGAGTTCGACGGCATGTCGTTCCTCCCCGCCGGCAACCTCGAAGAAGATCCGGGTATCCGGCCGACGGAACACATCTACGTCGGCTCGAAAGCGAGTTGGTACGACATCCCCGACGACCTGCCGCGACACGAGGCGGCCCGCCCCGGCGATGATTTGCCGACGGTCCCCGACCGCGCCCCTCTCGACCGCGCCGGCAACGGCTGGCGCGGCAGCTGTGCTTGCCAGGCGGTGACCTTCCGTCTCATCGAGGCGCCGGTGCGGGCCTACCACTGCCACTGCGGTCGCTGCCGCAAGGCGCGCTCCGCGGCACACGCATCGAACTTGTTCGTTCCGGGCGGCGCGATGATCGTCACCCGCGGCCAAGACCACCTCGCGTCGTTCAAGGTGCCCGCCGCCGATCGTTTCACGCAGGCGTTCTGCGAGCTGTGCGGCTCACCGATGCCGTGGCATTACCGCGAACGCGGGATCATCGCCGTGCCCATGGGCTGTCTCGACGATGATCCCGGCATCCGTCCTCACGCGCACATCTTCGTCGGTTCGAAGGCGCCGTGGTACGACATCACCGACGACCTGCCGCGCTTCGACACCTACCCGGCGTGAGGCTGACTCGAGCGATCGCATCGGGTTACGGTGTGGCCGGTTGGGTGTGTTTGAGGCCATCACGGTCGAGACGATCGCCGTCTTGGTGCGGCTGGTTTTCCTCGCCAACTCTTCAGGGCTTCCAGAGTCGCGCCGCACGCGAGCGGCGAATCGCGACATCATGGGTGGCCAAGGGAAGAGCATGAGCACGAGCCGTCGCGACGATGATTCTGTCCGCCGGATCCCCGTGGAAGGATCGGGGTAGAGCGTCGACTGCGATGACGACATCGCGGTCGAGCGGCAAGGTGCGAACCATGGATTCGTCCGTCGCCAGCGAGAGCCACTCGGCGAAAGGGAGGGGAAGTTCCAGTCGCCCCTTGGTGTGCAGCACCTGAACTTCCCACAAGCTGATCGCGGCGAGGCAGAGGGAGCGTCGGCGGGCCGCCTCGTCCAGGGCCGAGCGCTCGGCCGCAGTCAGCTCCGACTGCGCCGTGAGCCACCACACCCACATGTGGGTGTCGAGGAGGACGTTCAACGTAGAGCCTCGAAGTCTTCGTCCTTCAACGCGGACTCCCCCGGAGCTGCGAGCAGGCGCCCACCGAGTTCCCGTAGTCGCGCCCAGGGCTCACGTGGCCCCGCCGTGGGATGGGTCGACGACGGCGAAAGTCGCGCCACCACTCTCCCTCGGCGGGTGATGGTGACAGGCTGTCCCGTCTTTTCGACACGGCGGACGATCTCGAGGCAGCGATGCTTGAAGTCCGAAACGGAAATGTCCATTGCAAAAAACTAATTAGCCATCTTGGGGAGCGCAAGGGTGAAGTGGCTTCCTTGCGTGACGCGTCCGACGGCAACCCGAAACGTTGAGCAGGGACGCTTCCTGCGCCGTGAGGCGGCATACCATGACGCGACTCAGACGCGACTCAAGCCAACCTCGAAGAAGATCCGGGCATCCGACCGACGGAACACATCTACCTAGCCTCGAAGGCGAGAACGGGTTTCCGATGGCCAGCGAGCCGCCGAACTTGTGGGTTCCAATGCAACGGCACGACGCTGACGACGGCGGCGCCAACGGCGTACGAGTACACGGGTTACGAACGCGACAGCGAGACGGGGCTATCGTACGCCGGGGCGCGCTACTACGACGCGCAGCTGGGACAATTCCTAACGCACGACCCGGCGGGCGAGTTCGCCAACCCCTATTCCTACACCGGCTGGGACCCGATCAATCGCGTCGACCCGACGGGAGCGTTTGCCGTGCCGGCGATCGTCGGGGCGATGCTGTTCGGAGCGGCCATTGGTTTCGTGGCAGGCTCGATCGACGCGGCGATGCACGGAGCGCGGGGTGCGGATGCCCTGCGTGCCGGGGCGATCAACGCCGGGATCGGCGCGGTGGCGGCGGCCGGCTTGCATGTCGTCGGCGCGGGGATCAACGCCATCGCGATTCCGGAAGTATCCACTGCTTTCAACGTCGCGTTGACTGCGTCGAGCGCCTACGGTGCGGTGCAGTCCTTCCGCTCGGGGAGTATCGCTTCCGCAACTGTCTCATTGGTAGGCTTCGCCTTCGGAGTCGCGGGGATCGCGTCCTCGTCTCAAGCGACTACCGGGGGAGGCTCAAACAAGGACCTCCTGAAGGGTAAACGGAATTACCCGTTCATACTCAAGCAAGCCCAGAAACGATTCGATCTGGCGAGTATCAACTTTGATTCATGGGAAGAATTCATTCTGGAGCTCGGTATCAACGGCATAGGGCAAGCCAAGATGGATATTGAGCGATTTGGTTCGTCGGACGTTGCGGGCCTACTGACGGCGTTTGAGCTGAACGGGGGAACGTTCAAACTAAGTTCGGTCTATCTGGAGGGGTGTGGGAGGGCTGGATGCTATAGGGCTGGAAACGCGTTCTACCCGGAGGAGATCATGATTACGCCGGATTCCTTCCGATCCTATGACGAGTTCCTCGATACCGTCATCCATGAGGTTGCTCATCCCATCATGAGCCACGAGCCGGACCTTCCCGGCTCCCAATTGGAAATCGGCAACGTCAGATTTGCGGCGATAGAGTTCGACCAAATTGCGAGAGGGCGGGGGAGATGATGCGCATCCCATTCGTGTTGTGTGCTGTTATGGTCGCTCCGACGCTTTGCTCGGCGCAGCCAGTCGCAACCCCGGTGCGAGGACCCATCGATGTATCCGCCATTCACATCGGCGTCGAAGAGGTTTCGTTCTTCCGCATCACGGCAGCTGACTATGGTTCCATGTACAGACTGGACTTTGGGAAGATTGGAGTTCTTTCAGACGCGTACTCGGTGAATGCGGTCCGACCGCTCGCAAGGGATGGGCGGTTCGTCGTGAACGAGTTTTACGCTCTTCAGCTCCCGGTAGGTAGCCACCACTATTGGGACACAGCGGCACCGCCGGAAAGTTGGGAACTCTCGCTCGACTGCGGTGTCATCATCGATCATTCGGCGGGCCACGTGATCTTCGGGTGCCCACTCGGCCTTGCTGCCCGCGCCTCTCGTTCGCCAGAGTCCAACATGGCCGCGTGGTTCTTTCAGCGCCTCGAGAATCTAACCTTGCGGGGCGAAAGTGTACGGCACACACCGCCAGGCGAGGCCCAAATCGAACGCTGGTTGAAGTCGGTCCGCGATGCGGTTCCGGATGCTGGTTGTGAGGCGAAAGGTCGCCTCTGGGATGTGCTGCGCAACACCAGGGACCCAAGCTCGTCCGGCTGTGTTTCGATGTTTGTGCGGAGTAGGGTTGACGCTGCGTTGAGATCGGTGCGTGAACAACGATTGCACAAGGCTGGAGACTGACATCGGCGCCAGGCGTGAGGTCCAATGGTGAGAATCATGAAGAACATCCCGATGGTTTTGCTGCTGACGACCATTCTCCTCGTGGCTTGGCATGGTCGCCTTGCGAGTGCTCTTGATGGCACCTCGGCGCAAGTGCTGCGTGGCGACGGACAATGGAAGACTTCGGCTCGGGGGGCTACTGCCGCTCGCGGTTGGGACGTGCAGTTGCGGCGGGCGGGGAACGAGTTGGCGGGGCAGATCGTGCTCGACGACTCGCCGCTTGGGCGGGTTGGCACCGAGCGGGCGCGCATCCATAGCTCGCGCGTCGAGGGCTCGATCCGGGGCGAAGATGGACGTCACCTGGCACGGCTATGGGGGCGCGTGTCCGGCGATACGATGTCCGGCGGCTATCGCGACCGCACCGGCGAGACGGGTACCTGGTCGTGGAGCGGCCCGATCGAGTGACGGAACACGCTCGACGCCCGTACCCGACTGCTGCGGCTAGCCGTCGCAGACGCTCCGCGGGCGAGTGCGAGCCCACGAAGGCCCGGGCGCGGTCGGCTCGGGCCTGGTTGAGGAGTCCGGTGCGTTGGGGCGGGGCACGTCGCTGGGGGGAGCGAGAGCCTAATCGTACGACGGAGGTCCGGCACAGGGGGTTGGTTTCATTGGACAATTTCCGCATGTGCGGCTAATTCAAATTGGAACTTTGAATGAGCCGCTACCTGCCTCGAACCCTCGAGCCTGCGATCGCTTCGATCAGCAAGCAGTTCCCAGCGCTCCTCCTCACCGGTCCCCGCCAGGTCGGCAAGACCACCCTGCTCCAACACGCCGCCGGCGCCGACCGGCGCTACCTCTCGCTCGATGATCCCTCACTGCGGGAACTCGCTCGTCATGACCCCGGACTCTTCCTCGACCGCTTCCCGGCCCCGCTGCTCATCGACGAAATCCAATACGCTCCCGCCCTGCTGCCGCTGCTCAAGCTGCGCATCGATGCCGAACGCCGACCCGGCGCCTACTGGCTCACCGGCTCGCAGCAGTTCCACCTCATGCAAGGTGTCAGCGAATCGCTGGCCGGCCGCGTCGCCGTCCTCAACCTCCTCGGGTTCTCGCAACGCGAACGCCACACGCTCGACACGCCCATCTCGCCTTGGACTCCCTCCTCCGCGGCTTTGGACGACCGTCCGATCGTGCCCTACGCCGGCGAAAGCGAACTCTACGACGCCATCTGGACCGGCGCCTTTCCGTCCCTCGTTATTGGTGAGGTCGTCGACCGAGACCTCTTCTATGCGTCGTACCTGCAAACGTATCTGCAACGCGACGTGCGCGAACTAGCCAACGTCGGCAACATCGAAACGTTCACGCGCTTCGTCCGCGCCTGCGCCGCTCGTACCGGACAGTTGCTCAACCTGTCCGATTTGGCGCGTGACGTCGATGTCAGCATGCCGACGGCGAAGAGCTGGCTCTCCGTACTGGTCGCCAGTAGCCAAGTCTTCCTCTTGGCCCCGTACCATAGCAATCTCACCAAGCGACTGGTCAAAACACCGAAGTTGTACTTCCTCGATACGGGGCTGTGCGCCTCCCTGACACGCTGGACCTCGGCGGCAACGCTCGCGACCGGCGCGATGCGGGGCGCGATCTTCGAGACCTTCGTCGTGACCGAGATCCTCAAGAGTTGGTGGCACTGCGGACGCAACCCGCCCCTCTACTTCTATCGGGACCGCGACGGACGCGAGATCGACTTGGTTTTCGACCTCGACGGCATGCTTTGGCCGGTCGAGATCAAGCACGCGGCAACCCCGCGTCAGGAATGGTGCACGCCCTTTGCGGCCCTCGAGCGTCTCGGTAAACCCGTCGGCGACGCGACCGTGCTCAGCTTGAGCCCATCCACGGTGCCATTATCGCGTCGGGTTACAGCGCGACCAGTCGGGTGCGTTTGAGGCCGTCACGGTCAAGAGTATCGCCTTCTTGGCGATGTCGGTTGCGGAAAGGTTCCCGCGGCGTCACGGGGGTGGGCCACCTTACTCCCAGCGATGCGCGGGAGAGCGCCTGCAAACTTGGTGCGAAAATCCTTGCGACGCGACTCCGTGAATCCGCGACCGGAGCGCCGAGTACAACTCGGCGCTCCGGGGCGTTCTGCGCTCACTTGTTTCGACGTCGTGCCTACCGGACGTGAAGCAGCCTCAGGCGACGGCTTCGAGGACCGCGGCTGCACCGAGGCCGCCGGCGGCGCAGATGCCGATGAGGGCCGTCTTGGCGTTGCCGCGCGCCAACTCGTTGGAAACCGTGGTGACGATGCGCGCGCCTGTCGCTCCGAACGGGTGGCCGATCGCCAGCGAGCCGCCGAAGCGGTTGATCGTCGTCGGATCGATGGCGCCGAACGGTGCGTCGAGGCCGAGTCGATCGCGACAGAACTCCGGCGACGCCAAGGCCGCCAGCACGCTCAACACCTGCGCCGCGAAGGCCTCGTGCATGTCGATCAGGTCGATGTCACCCAAGCTCATGCCGGCACGCGCCAACGCCTTCGGCATGGCCAACGCCGGACCGATCAACAACTGATCCGCCGGATCGACGCCGACGTAGCTCCAGCTGCGGAACGCAGCCAAGGGTCGCAACCCGAGAGCCTTCGCCTTTTCCTCCGACATCAACAGCACCGCGGCGGCGCCGTCGGTGAGCGGGCTGGCATTGCCGGCCGTCACCGTGCCGTTGGCAGCAAACACCGGCTTCAGCTTGGCCAGCTTGCCGACGTTGGTGTCGGCGCGCACGAGACCGTCGCGCTCGATGCGGCTGCCGTCGGGCAGCAGCACGGAGGTGACCTCGTCGTCGAAGCGACCGGCGGCGATGGCCACGGCCGCCCGTTGGTGCGACTGCGCCGCGAAGGCGTCTTGGTCCTCACGCCGGATACCCCAGATGCCGGCCATGCGCTCGGCCGACTCGCCCATCACTTCGCCGGTGGTGCGTTCGGCGATTTCGGGGCGCTTCGGCAGCGACTCGCTGAGCGGCCACAGCTGGGCCAAGGCGGCGAGATAGTCGGAGGTGCTGGCCTTGCCGAAGGCGATCGGCGCCAAGGCGTGCGTCACCTTCGAGGGTAGGGTGATCGAGGCGTTGCTGGTCGAATCGGAGCCGCCCGCGATGACGACGTCGGCTTCGCCCCGTTCGATCGCCGCCGCCGCCAGGGTCACTGCCTGTAGCCCGGAGGCGCAGGCTCGTGAGCAGGTCATGCCCTCCACCGAGGGCGGCAAGCCGAGGTCGAGGGCGATTTCGCGCGCCACGTTGGCGGCGGTCGGCGGCAGGATGACACCGCCCCAGACGACCGAGTCGATCTGCTCGCGCGGCACGCCGACCTTGCGCAGCAAGGCGCCCGTGGCGGCGACGCCGAGGGCGATGGTGTCGAGCTTGGTGAACGGCCCGAAGGCCTTGAGGAAGGGGGTGCGCATGCCGCCGACGACGACAGCACGCCGCGAAGCTGTACTCATAGGTATTTCTCCATGAAGGGGAACCACGGAGACGCGGAGACGCGGAGAATGGTGAAGAAGGAACTCGAGATTCTTCTGTCTCCGTGTCTCCGCGCCTCCGTGGTGAATTTCGTCTAGGCGCCGATGAGGGCGCCGCCGCAAACGCGCAGCACGCTGCCGGTGATGCCGACCGCGCCGGGAGTGGCCAAGAAGGTGATCGCCTCGGCGACGTCCTCCGGCTGCCCGCCTTGGCCGAGGGCGCTCAGACGGCGCGCCGTCTCGCGCACCATGAACGGGATCGCCGCGGTCATGCGCGTCTCGATGAAGCCCGGCGCCACCGCGTTGACCGTGATGCCGCGCCCGGCCAGTTCGCCCGCCAAGTGCTGCACCAATCCGATGAGCCCGGCCTTGGCGGCGCCGTAGTTCGTCTGCCCGACGTTGCCGGCGATGCCCGCCACCGACGACAGACAGACGATACGGCCGCCGTCGCGCAGACAGCCCTCGCGTAGAGCCTCGGTGATGCGCTCGGCGGCGATCAGGCTCACGCCGACGACGGAATCCCACTGTTCCGGCGCCATGCGCGCGATCGTCTTGTCGCGCGTGATGCCGGCATTGTGCACGACGATGTCGACACCGCCGTGCTGCGCCATCAGGCCGCGCGCGATGTCGCCCGGCGCCGATTCGGCACAGACGTCGGCCAGCAACGCCGTGCCGCCGATGGCATCCGCCACGCCGCGCACGAGTTGGCCGTCTTCGGGCCGATCGAGACAGACGACGTGCGCCCCTTCGTCGGCGAGCCGCTTGGCGGTCACCTCACCGATGCCGCGCCCGGCACCCGTGACCAAGGCCACCTTGCCGGCCAGCGGGCGCACCCAGCCGGCTTCGGCGCCGTTGGCGACGCGTTGCGTGACGCGCAACGGTTGCGCCGTGACGAAGGCCGACTCCGGCCCGAGCAGGAAACGCAGGACCCCTTCGATACGTGCTTCGGCACCGAAGTCGACGATGACCAGGTTGGCGGTCGCGCCCTGCTTGCCGATCTCCTTGGCGACGCTGCGCACGCAGCCTTCGACGGCGCGCCGCGCGGCCGCGGTCGAGGCCGAGCCGGACTGGTCCGTCGGGCGGGTGACGACGACGACGCGGGCGCAGGTTTCCAGCCGCGGCACGGCGGCGTGTAGGACTTCGTAGAGACCATGCAAGTCGGCGGGCGTCGTCAGGCTCGAGGCATCGAGCACGAGTGCCGCGAGCTTGGCATCACTCGCCACGTCGGTGTTCGCCCCGGCGCGCTGCAGGACGCCGCGCAAGGCGTCGGTCAGCTCACCGCTGCCGGCGAGCACCACCGCCCGTCCCGCCAAGGGACGCTCGGGGTAGCCTCCTTGCAGGCGGCGCAGTTCGACGGGGATCGGCAACGGCAGGCCGGTTGCCTTGACGAACGAACGAAACGCCGCGCTCTGGGTCAAATCCGACAATAGATCGGCCATGGGTCTGTTCCTTTCTCTCAAGCGGTGGCGAAGGTGCCGACCAGGTAGGCCGGGCCGCCCGCGGCGTCGCCGACGAAGACATCGTTGCCCTGCACGTACAGGCCGACGCTGGCCGGCAGCACGAGCGGGCGGGTGAAGCGCACATCGAGTTCGCGCAGCGCCGCCGGGTTGCCGTCGCAGACGTGCTGCACCAGACCCTCGAAGGCGCGTGCCATGGTGCCGAAGCCGTGCAGGATCACCGAGCGGAAGCCCGACATGCGGGCGTAAGCGGGAATCCAGTGGATCGGGTTGAGGTCGCCGGTCAGCTTGGCGAAGTCGTAGCCGGCGTCGGCGTCGAGGTGCCAGACGTCGAGCTGTCGGGCGTCGATCGGAACGCTCGGACGTTCCTCCTTGGCGGGCTTGGCCTCGCCTGGGGCCGACTTGCCGCCGCCGAGCGGCACGATGGCGTAGAGGTCGGCGACGAGCGCGTCGGGCTGATCGGAGGGACCGCTGGTGAGGTGTTGGTGCAGCACGGCGCGGCGGCCGTTGTCGTCGATGCCGACGAGCTGCGCCGTGTGGTGCAGCGGGCCGGACAGCGGCAGGGGGCCGTTGCAGACGAGGCGGCAGCCGCCGTTGACGACGCGCAGCAGCGGGTAGGGCACGCCGGCGAGGGTCTGTGCCGCGAGCGGGAGAGCCCACTGCGAGAACAGGTGCGGCGGCAGTTGATCGCGATAGGCGTCGGGGTTGCCGCCGAGGTGCAGGACGAAGTCGCGCGCCAGCTCGGCCGAAGGCGGCGGGCTGATCGACTGCACCAGCGGGCCGGGCAGTCGTGGGGCCGCGGCGGGGGTGGACCAGAGCGACTGGCCGACGGCGGAGAGTGCGGTGCGGGCCAGCGCGGCGACGGCGGGGCCTTGTTCGAGGAAGTGGCGGGTGGCGACGGTCATGGGGAAACCTCCAGCGAGCAACCTACTGCTCGGTAGGAGGATACGCCCCTGCCGGGGCCGCCTCAAGCCGGGCGTGCGCCCGTTTTTTGCGCCGGGGGTCTTGTTTGGCCACCTACCGAATGGTAGGCGACCGGCCATGGACAGCAGCAGCGCGGTGCAGATTCGCACCATCGCCGCCCGCCGCTTCGCCGAACAGGGGTTCGACGCCACTTCCCTGCAGGCGATCGCCGACGAGGTCGGCATGAGCAAGCCGTCCCTCCTCTACCATTACCCTTCCAAGGACGCCTTGCGCCGCGCCGTGCTCGACGACCTGTTCGAGCACTGGCGCCGCACCCTGCCGCAGTTGCTGCACGCGGTCACCAGCGGCGAGGGCCGCTTCGAGGCCCTTACCGAGGAGCTGATCCGCTTTTTCCGCAGCGATCCGAACCGCGCCCGGCTCGTCGTGCGCGAGTTCATGGACCGGCCCGAGGAGATCCGCTCCATCATGCAGGGCAACCTGCACACGTGGATCGGCCTCGTCGCCGAGTACATTCGCAAAGGCAAACAAACCGGCGAGCTGCACGCCGATGTCGACGGCGAGTCCTACGTGCTGCACGTCATCGTGCTCGTCGTCACCACCGTGGCCGCCTTGCCGCTGGTCGTCGGCGCCCTCCCCGAGGGCGGCCGGGCCGCGGGCGATCGCCACATGAAAGAGCTGGTGCGGTTGGTGCGCACCGGCCTGTTCCGCAACACGGAGAGGTAAGACCATGTCGAACGACCCCGTAGGGATCGCTCTGTCGGTGCTCAACCGCGTCGCCGGCTCGGAAACCGTCGACCGTCTCGGCCTGCGCAAGCCGCTCGAACGCTTGGTCGGCGAGGCGACGCGCACCGGGTTCGCTGCCGCCGGCGCCGCCGCGCGTCAGTTCACCGCCGTCCGTCAATTGCTGCAACCCGAGCGGCTGCCGCGTCCGGAAACCAAGCAAGACCTCTTCGACCTCACCGAAACGGAACAGCAGCAGATGTTCCGCGAGACACTGCGCAGCTTCGCCGACGACGTCCTGCGCCCGGCAGCCTACGACGCCGACGTCGCCTGTGCCGCGCCCGCCGACTTGGTCGCCGCCTTCCACGAACTCGGCATCACGCAATTCGCCGTGCCCGAGGCCCTCGGTGGCGCCGCCACCGAGCAGTCGCCGCTGACCAACGTTCTCATCGCGGAAGAATTGGCCCGTGGCGACATGGGCCTTGCCGTCGCCAATCTGGCGCCGATCGGCGTCGCCAACGCCCTCGTGCGTTGGGGTTCGGCCGACCAGCAGGCGAAGTACCTGCCGCCATTCGCCGAGGCCAACCCGCCGGTGGCGGCGCTCGCCATCGCCGAGCCGCGGCCGTTGTTCGATCCCGCTTCCATGAGCTGTCGCGCCACCAGCACCGACGGCGGCTTCGTGCTCGACGGCGTCAAGTCGCTGGTGCCTCTCGGAGCCAGCGCCGACTTCTTCCTCGTCGCCGCCGAACTCGACACCAAGGGCCCGAACGTCTTCATCGTGCGCCCGGACCTCCCGGGAGTGACCATCGAGGCCGAGCCGGCGATGGGCCTGCGCGCCGCCGCCACCTGCACGCTGCGCTTCGACAAGACGCCGCTGCAGGCGGGCGATCTGCTCGGCGAGCGCCCGGGGGCGTGCAACTTCCAGGAACTCGTCGACCTCAGCCGACTCGTCTGGTGTGGCCTCGCCCTCGGCACGGCGCAGGCGGTGCTCGACCTGGTCATCCCCTACTGCAACGAGCGTGTCGCCTTCGGTGAGCCGATCACCAACCGGCAGTCAGTGGCGTTCATGATCGCCAACATCGCCATCGAACTCGACGGCATGCGCCTGCTGACCTACCGCGCCGCCAGCCGCGCCGAGCAAGGTCTACCGTTCCATCGCGAAACCTACCTGGCGCGCGTGCTGTGCGCCGAGAAGGGCATGGAGATCGGCACCAATGGCGTGCAGCTCCTCGGCGGTCACGGCTTCGTCAAGGAATACCCCGTCGAACGTTGGTACCGCGACCTGCGCGCCGTCGGCGTGGCCGAGGGTGGTGTGCTCGCCTGAGGGCGACGACCGCGAGTGAAGGATATTCGGACATGATCAATCTCGAACTACCCAAGAAGCTCCAGGATCTGCAGAAGATGGCGCGCCAGGTGGCGCTGGAAGTCTTCCGCCCGATTTCGCGCAAGTACGACCTGGCCGAACATGCCGTGCCGGTCGAGCTGGAGATGCTCGCCCAAGTAATGGAAGGCATGGGCAGCGGCGGTGGTGGTGCCATGGCCGGCGCCGGAGCCGCCGCGGCGCACGAAGGCAACGGCGCCGACAAGGACGCCGGGGGCATTCGCAACGGCGCCAACATGTCGACCGTCGCCGGCATCACCGAGCTGTGCTTCGGCGACGTCGGACTGCTGCTCAGCATGCCGCGCCAGGGCCTCGGCAATGCCGCCATCGCGGCCGTCGCCACGCCCGAGCAGCGTGCCCGCTTCAAGGGCTGCTGGGCCGCCATGGCCATCACCGAGCCGGGTGCCGGTTCCGACTCCGCCGCCATCCGCACCACCGCCGTGCGCGACGGCGACGATTACGTTCTGAACGGCGAGAAGATCTACGTCACGGCTGGTGGCCGTTGTGATCATGTCGTCGTCTGGGCGACGCTCGACCCCAACGTCGGCCGCGCCGCCATCAAGTCGTTCGTCGTCCCCAAGGGCACGCCCGGGATGGAGGTCGTGCGACTCGACCATAAGCTCGGCATCCGCGCTTCGGACACGGCGACGATCATGTTCACCGATTGCCGCGTGCCGAAGGAGAACCTGCTCGGCAGCCCGGAGATCGAAGTCGAGAAGGGCTTCGCCGGCGTCATGCAGACGTTCGACAACACCCGCCCGATGGTGGCCGGCATGGCGGTCGGTGTGGCGCAGGCGGCGCTCGAGCGGACCCGGGAGATCCTCGAAGAGGCCGGCACGACGGTGAACTACGACCGGCCGCTGTGGAGCCAGTCGGCGGTGCAGGCGGAGCTGCTGCGCATGGAGGCCGACCTCGAAGCGGCGCGGCTGTTGACGTTGCGCGCCGCTTGGATGGCGGACAACCGCAAGCCCAACTCGAAGGAAGCGTCGATTTCGAAGGCCAAGGCCGGACGCGTCGCCAACGCCATCACGTTGCGTTGTGTCGAGTTGTGCTCGTCGATCGGCTTCGACGAAAAGGAGCTGGTGGAGAAGTGGGCGCGCGACTCGAAGATCCTCGACATCTTCGAAGGCACCCAGCAGATCCAGCAGCTGATCATCGCCCGCCGCATCCTCGGCAAGAGTTCCGACCAACTCCGCTGACGAGAAAGACTCACGGCGGAGGGGTGGCCCCTCCGTCGTGAGCTTCCAACCACAAGCGTGAGGCGCGGCGGACATCCCCCTCCCATTGTTTTCTTCGGACAATCCTTGCGAGTCGCGCGCAGCGTCTTTTCGCAAGTCTCGCTGCCTGCTGCCGAGCCCGACAGGGCTTCTGTGGATTACGGGCCGCTGAATCGCCCGCAGCGTGCTCTGCCGAAGGGTTGACCTCGAAGCGAGGTTTGTACTGGACGTCGATGGCGAGTTCAGCACCTTGTGCCTGATGGCGATGACGATGGTTCTCTCAGCTCATGAAAATCGGACAGGCGCTCCGGCGGCATGAGCAAGCACGAGTGCGAGCTCTTTTCGTCGAGCGCGTTCCAAGTCGGGATCGGAACTCCCGAAAGGCCAGCCTCGAATAGCGGCATGGCGCGCCGGCGGCTCACTCGCCTCCACGAGTAGTCCTACGTTTCGTACCGCGTTCGCCGTGAGGACAGCTGCTCCTCGCAACGTCAACTCGCGCTTCTCCGCCACGGCAAGCCCAAGTCGCTTGAGATCCTCAAGCGGTTCCTTGCCATGCCTAAACACAGAGGTCTCGCCATCTCTATTGCCGGGAAGGAACGCCGTATGACTCACACCGGTCGAACTGAACTGGCTCCGCTGGAAAAGGAACCTTGATAGGAATTCACTTTCGCTTACGTGTTCAGGCAGCCCGGATTGCAGTAACGTCATGGCTTACGACTTCGCGGATCGCAGAGAGCAGGTGTCGGGGTACTTCGTCGCCATCGAACCGGGCCGCACCGTGTCCTCGATCTGTCCCATCAAGCCACGCGAAGGCAAGCCGGTCGGTTGCACTGACACTGACGGACAAAAGCTGGAATGGAGAAACCATCCAATCCACAGAAACCGAACCATCCGGTTCTGCCGCGAAGGACGGCATTGGAACATCCTCGGGCAGTATACGGATAAGATCCTGCGCCCGGATAACGGCCACGGGGTTCAAGGGCATGGCATCGTCTCCGTCCCATCCGGCTTCACTGCAATCGGCAGCAAGGTCCGCCAGGCGGGCGATAGCTGCTGATTTTTCGCCAAATAGGGCTCGTGACGTCTCGACGCTGCGCGCAATTTCAATGGTTTCGCGCCACACCAAGGCTGCCTCGGCGCTCAAGGCACTGGTGTTCTGCCGAGCCATGCCGATTAAGGCACCATAGCTAACGAGCCCTATGGCTGCTGAAATTGGTTCAGACATACGTGAGTCAGGCTGCTTTCGAAGATTCGATTCTTAAGCGCTCGGAGTGCCTGAATTTTCGCCAAAATCCAAGCCCAGTCTTTCGGGTCATGTCGTTCCCCCGCCGCAACGGTAATGTCGTAGATGACAGGGAAAACTTGCCCAATCGGTGCCTCCGAGGCCAGGATCAGCTTTACCTGGTACCCCGTCGCGACCTCGACGGCTGTGTGCTGCTCCAGAAATCCCGTAAACGTTAGATCTTTCTCCAATGGGAGCGGCGGAGCCACATTGAGGTAAGTCTCCAGATTCACCCTCCCTTCGGTCATCGGCAGGGGAATGCGGTTGATGTATCTGAGACGAATCACTTTCACTTCGACAGGACAGGCGATCGCACAATAGAGCTTCCACGTTCGTTCCATTGCGTCCATGTAGGCATCCAGTCCCGGATAGGGAGCCAACCGGTTGAACGAATACCCCTGCGAACGCATTTGCACCACTTCGCGCTTGTCGGGACTTGCGAACTGGAGCGCCTCGACGCGCTGTTCCACCGCAATCGTTGAGGGAGGGTGTGGCGTAGCTTCGAAACTGTGGTCGCGCCAGATTTGTACGCTGAACTCCGGATAGGCGTCTCCAAAAGCCTGCTCAGCGGCTGATTGCAGGTCTTCAAGTCGTTGCGTCGGCGGCAGAATGCAATCGAGATCGACGACGGCCTCCACGATCGATGGCTTTCCGAGTTGAAGCCCGGTTGCCGTCATAGCGGTCGCCTCGGGTGTGATAGTCTCATCTCTTTAACCATCGGAACTCTTGCAAGAGCTGTCAAGACGAACCTCCCTTGGGAACCCTTTCGTCTCCAGACGGTGTGGTCTCGGGCCCACGCGGCTCGTTGCCTTTCGCTTCGGGGGCAGGCAAGCCGATCCCATGAAGGCACCGTTGGGCAAGATCGCCGTCGTCGGTTCGGGCGCCATCGGCTGTCATTACGGGGCGCACTTGGTGCGTTCCGGTCGCGACGTACATTTCCTCTTGCGGCGTGAACTCGAACGCGTGCGGCGCGACGGCTTGCGGGTGCGCGTCCTCAATCGGGCCTTCCTCCTGCCCAAGGTCCAGGCCGCGGCGACCACCGCCGAGATCGGCCCTTCCGATTTGGTGATCGTCGCGCTCAAGGGAACCGCCAACGAGGCGCTGCTCGAGTTGCTGCCGCCGTTGCTGCACGAGCGAACGGCGATCCTCACGCTACAGAACGGACTCGGCGGCGACGAGTGGCTGGCGCGGCACTTCGGCGCCGAGCGCGTGCTCGGCGGGCTGTGCTTCATCTGTGTGAATCGTTTGGCGTCGGGGGAGATCGTCTGCACCGAGCCCGGCAGCCTGGCCTTGGGTGAGTTCGGTCGGCCGGCCGGCGAACGCGTGCAAGCGATCGCGGCGATGTTCCGCGAGGCTGGGGTGCGCACGACCGTCGGCGACGACCTCGCCAATCTGCGTTGGCACAAGCTGGTCTGGAACATTCCCTTCAACGGCTTGTCGATCGCCGCCGGCGGCAAGACGACCGATGAGATTCTCGCGGACCCGGCGTTGGAGCACGAGGTACGCGACCTCATGCGGGAAGTCGCCGACGCCGCCGGCCGGCTGGGCCATCGCATTTCCGACAAGTTCGTCCACGACCAAGTCGAACGCACGCGACCGATGGGGGCGTATCGAACCTCGAGCCTGATCGACTTCCAGGAAGGTCGCGAGGTCGAGATCGAACCGATCTGGGGCGAGCCCCTGCGTCGGGCCCTCGCCGCTGGTGCCACGGTGCCGCGCCTACAGCACCTCTACGACGAGTTGTGCCGCCTCACCCGCTCGCGCCCGGCATAGCAAAGGCGACAGTCCCCTTCTCAGTTGGGAGGGCCGCCGCGCTCCGGCGGAATCGGCGCGGTGCAGGCGCCGTCGCAGGGATCGCTCAAAGCGCCGTTGGGCTGCATGAACTCGTGCTTCGTTTGCCTCACTTCGGGGATGTTGGGCGTGTCGTCGTGTGGATCATGCCCCTCGCGTGGCGCGGTGTTTGCCACCGGCGACGCGAGGGCTCCCGTATCCCACGAGTAATAGGCCGAACCTCGGTGCGGGTAGGTAATGGTATCGAGCAACCAGCCTGGATCGCTTTCGGCGACGCGGCCGGGCTCGGCGATGGGCTTGTGTGCCGGGACACCCATGGTCGCGGCCTGCACGCGCAGCGCGAACTCCGACACCTGGTGATCGCCGACCGCGCCGAGCAGCAGCACTTGCTTGGCCGGCGTGCCGGGTAGCGGATCGCGCGTGATGTGATTGGCGTAGCCGTTGGTCTCGCTGCGGTCCCACAACAGCTGCGCCAGGAAGATGCCGACGATGCGGTCGTAGCGTCGCGGGTACGCGGGCTTCATGACGGCGGCGAGGTAGCCGTCGAAGTCGACGCTACGGTCGAGCAACGTGCTGTAGTTCATCCCTGCCTCGCCGAGCACGACGCGGGTGAAGTCTTGTCCGACGGCGGCGAGAGAGCCGCCGAGAATGGCCCCCTGGCTATTGCCGTCGTAGTACAGCTCGTCGGTTTTCAGGGCCGAGCGCCCGTCGAAGCGGAAGGCATCGTGGGAGCTGAAGCCCTGCGGATGCTTCATCAAGCGACCGAGGTAAAGGAACGCCAGGAAGCCTTGCAGGCTGCGATCGGGGATCGAGGGAAAGAACGATAGATCCCCGAGCGCGGCGACGGCGGCGCTGACATCCTCGCCCGCCATGCCGTACCAGTTGGTGGCGCAGTAGGCGATGTTGTAGTCGCGCGACATCTTGCGCGTCAGGTCGCCGTTGACCTCGTCCTGATCCCCGAGAAGCCCATGGCCGTAGAGCGACATGCGCGCCGGCGCATCCACTGATGCCGGCGGCAGGTTGCAGGTGAAGGTGGCGGTGAAGGTGCCCGGCTGGCGCTGGGGCACGCCGGCGTCGTCGAGTACCAGGCGACTGCGCGGCTGGCCGTCACGCGTCAGATACAGCGGCATGGCGAAGCTACCCTCGACGCGGCGACGGACGAATGCGTTGGGGTGGTCGGTGACTTGGTCGACTCGAAAGCTCGGTGCGTTGCCGGCCAATGCGGCGAAGGCGTCGTCGCGGATGGCGAGCATGCGGCCGGCGATGCTGTCGGCGCTGGCGATGGTGAAGTCCCAAGCGAGTTGTAGATCGCCGCGGCGGACGCCGGCGCGCCGCAGGTCGGCGAAGACCTGTTCCATGTTCGGACGGCGTGATTCGAAGACGGGGTCGGTGGTCGGCAAGCCGTCGCGGTAGGCGGCGAAGGCGGGCGACGTCGGCAATTCGTTGCCGGCGGCGTCGCGCAGGCGGCGCATGCCGACGACGATGCGGTGGCCGTTGGAGAAGTTCTTGGCGGGGCGGACGAACAACATCGGCACGCCGCCGGGATCGCCGAGGACGTCGATCTCGGCCCAATACGGGTGGCGCTCGCCGGTGGTGGTGTCGATGAGAACGATGGGGGCGTCGTCGTCGAGCGAGGGCGCGGCGTCGTCTAGGCCGGCGAGTCCGGAGGCTTCGACGTCGAGTCCATCGAGAGCGACGAGGATGGATGACCCTGGGCTCCAGCCGTCGCCGCGGTTTTGGTCGGAGACATCGGCGGCGACGCCGCGCCGGTTGGTCGGGATGGAGGCTGGATCGAGAGCGAGACGCCGGCCGGTGGCGGTCGCCTCGTCGGCGACGGTGTAGTGGTCGTTGGGCAGCGGCAGCAGACACGGATCAGCGAGCGGGTCGCAACGTTCCTGGGTCGCAGCGTCGACGCCGAGCGTCGCGAGATCGACGGCGGGCACGCCCTCGTCGTCATCCGAGCCGCAGGCCAGCAGGCTGCAGCACAAGAACCAGGTGGCGCACCAGCGGCGTGTGGACGACCTCATTGCGTACCTCGGTAAGGAAAGTGGCGGCGTGTCGTGAATCGTGTCGCGCGAGCGCGATAGCACGCCGCGTGTGCCGGCGGGAAGCCCGTTGTTCAGGCTACCGCGGTATCGCCGCTGGTGGCGTCGGTATCGATGGGTCCGCGCGGGAGGAAGATGCGTACGTTGGTGCCGCGGCCGAGCTCGCTTTCGATGAGCATGGCGCCGCCGTGTGCTTGGACGATGTGCTTGACGATGGCGAGGCCGAGGCCGGTGCCGCCGAGGGCGCGGGCGCGTGCTTTGTCGACGCGATAGAAGCGTTCGGTGAGGCGCGGCAGGTCGCGGCTCGGGATGCCGATGCCGGTGTCGCGCACGCTGATCTCGATCCACGGTCCGGCCTCGAGGAAGCGATTGTCGGTCGGTGGTTTGCCCTCGAAGGTGCGTGCGCTGACGACGACCTCGCCGCCGGCCTCGGTGTACTTGACGGCATTGTCGACGAGGTTGACGAGGATCTGCACCATGCGGTCGGGGTCGGCGACGAAGGCGGGCAGGTTGACCGGAATCTCGCGCCGCACCTTGACGCGGCCATGGTCGGCCTTTTCGCGCACCAACTCGAGCGAGGTATCGACCACCTGGCCGAGGCTGACGGACTCGCGGCGCAGCGCGGCGCGCCCGAGTTCGAGGTCGGACAGGGCCAGCAGGTCGTCGGTCAGGCGGGATAGACGCTCCGAGTGGCGTTCGATCACTTGGAGAAACTTGTCGGCTTGTTCGGGGTCGTTGATGGCGCCGCTGCGCAAGGTTTCGGCATAGCCGCGCACGGCGGTGAGCGGCGTGCGGATCTCGTGCGAGACGTTGCCGACGAAGTCGCGGCGGGTGGCCTCGAGGCGCTTGAGTTCGGTGACGTCGTGCAAGACGAGGATGAACAGGCGGGGGTCGCCCTCGTGCGCCGGAATCTGGGTTGCGGTGATCTGGTAGAATTCGTCGCGATCGCCGCGGCGGCGGGTGAGTTCGCGCTTGATCGGCTCCTCCGAGGGGCCGGCATCGAGAGCCCGCAGCAGGTCGGCGAGTTCGGGGTCGCGCGCCACGTGGAGCAGCATCTTGCCGACGAGCGGATCCTGGGCGGTGGCGCCGAAGATGCGTTGGGCGCGCTCGTTGGTCATTTGGATGCGACCATTGGGGTCGACCACGAGGACGCCTTCGACCATGCCGCCGAGCACGGCTTGCAGCTTGCTCTTCTCCTCGCGCACGCTGGCGAGGCGGGCGCGCAGGGCGCGGCTCATGCCGACGAGATTGCGTTCGAGGCCGCCGAAGGCGTCCTGCTGCGCTTGCAACGGCGGCGGATCCCGTTCCTCGACGATGGCGTGCGACAGGTCGGTGAGGCGGGCGATGCGGCGTAGGAGCATCGTGGCGAACCAGGTGGCGGCGAGGATGCCGACGGTGCTGGTGATGGCCGCGGCGCGCCACGATGATTCGCCGAGATAGGCGAGCAGGCATGTCGTCGCCGCGTACGGGACGACGAGGCGGACGATGAAGCTACGATTCCAAGGCACGTTCGTTGAACTTGTAGCCGACGCCGCGCACGGTCACGATGAGTTGCGGATTGGCGTCGTCGCGCTCGATGCGCTTGCGCAAGCGGCGGATGTGCACGTCGACGGTGCGCGGTTCGACGTGTGTGTCGTGGCCCCAGACCAGGTCGAGGAGCTGCAGTCGGTCGTAGACGCGATTCGGCGAGCCGACGAAGAAGCGCAGCAGCTCGAACTCGCGCAATGACAGCTCGACGAGCTTGCCGTCGACGTAGACCTCGTAGGTGTCGAGGTCGAGCTTGAGGTAGCCCTTTTCGTAGACTTGCGGTGCGCGTTCGACCTCGGGGCCGTAGGCGCGCCGCAGCACGGCGCGCACGCGGGCGACGAGTTCGCGCAGGCTGAAAGGCTTGATGATGTAGTCGTCGGCGCCCATTTCGAGGCCGACGACTCGATCGGTCTCCGAGGACTTGGCGGTGACGATGACGATCGGGATGCGCGAGGTGGCCTCGGCCGAGCGCAGCCGCTTGCAGACTTCGACGCCCGGCATGCCGGGCAGCATGAGGTCGAGAATCACCAGCGCCGGGCGCTCGCGTTGCACGACTTGCAGGGCGCGCTCGCCGTCGGCGACGGTGGCGACGCTGAAGCCTTCCTGTTCGAGATTGAAGCGAATGAGCTCGCGAATGTCCTCCTCGTCTTCGACGACGAGGACCGACTGGCGCTCACGTTCGCTCATGGAGACTCCGGCAGCTTCCCGTGGTGGCGCACGCTTTTTCCCGTCACCATGAAAATGACCATCTGGGCGATGTTGGTGGCGTGGTCGGCGATGCGTTCGACGGACTTGGCGATGAACATGGCGCGCAGGCAGCGGGCGATGTACTCCGGGTGCTGCACCATGGCTTCGAGGAGGTTGCGGAAGAACTGTTCGTTGGCCGAGTCGATCTCGTCGTCGTCGCGGCACACGGCCATGGCGAGATCGACGTCCTCGCGGTCGTAGGCGTCGAGACTGCGGCGCACCATGCCCTCGGCGACATCGGCCATGCGGGGCAAGTCGACGGGAGAGTCGATGCGGCCTTCGGCATTAAGTTCGAGGACGCGTTCGCAGATGTTGACGACGATGTCGCCGATGCGCTCGAGGTCGGCGGTGATGCTCTGGGTCGTGGTGATGAAGCGCAGGTCGCTGGCGGCCGGTTGGTGCAGGGCGAGGAGGCGCAGGCAGAGGTCGTGGATCTCCTCGTCCATGCGGTCGGCGATGTCGTCGTCGCGGATCGTCGATCGCGCCAAGTCGTCGTCGCGGTCCTCGTAGGCCCGTTTGGCCTGACTGATCTGGCGCTCGATGTGCCCCCCGAGCGCGAGGACGCGTCCATGCAAGCCGGCGAGTTCGGCTTCGTAGTGCTGATCGGTGTGCACGCGTCGCGGGGGTGGCTGCATCGTATCCCTCATCCAAATCTTCCGGTGATGTAGTCCTCGGTCTCCTTCTGCGAGGGGGCCGTGAAGATCATCTTCGTAGGTCCGAACTCGACCAGTCTACCCATGTAAAGGAAGGCAGTATAGTCGGAAACCCGGGCTGCCTGCTGCATGTTGTGGGTGACGATGACGATGGTGTAGCGCTCCTTGAGCTCGTGCACCAGTGCCTCGATGCGCGCCGTGGCGATCGGGTCCAGGGCCGAGCAAGGCTCGTCCATCAGCACGACCTCGGGTTCGACGGCGAGGGCGCGGGCGATGCACAGCCGCTGCTGCTGCCCGCCCGACAGGCCGAGGGCGCTTTGGTTGAGGCGGTCGCGCACTTCATCCCACAACGCGGCACTGCGCAGACTGCGCTCGACGATCGCGTCGAGTTCGCTCCGATCGCGCAGGCCGGCGATGCGCGGGCCGTAGGCGACGTTGTCGTAGATCGACTTGGGGAACGGGTTCGACTTCTGGAAGACCATGCCGATGCGCTTGCGCAGCTCGGTCACGTCGACGCTCGGGTCGTGGATGTCGACGCCGTCGAACTCGATGGTGCCGCGGATGCGGATGCCGTCGACGAGGTCGTTGAGCCGGTCGAAGCAGCGCAGCAAGGTCGATTTGCCGCAGCCCGACGGGCCGATGAAGGCGGTCACCCGTTTACGCGGGATCTCCAGGCTGACGTCCTTGAGCGCCCAAGCATCACCACCGTAGCTGAGCGACAGCCCATGCACCGCCAGCACGGTTTCGCCGGCGGCACCGCCTGGGCTCGCGTCGGCGTGGGGCATGGGGTTGGGCTGGGTCGTCATCCTCAGAAGGCTCCGCTGGAGAATCGCTTGCGCAGCCGGTTGCGTAGCACGATCGCCGCGAAATTCAGAGTTACGATGATGCCGACCAGCAACAAGGTCGTCGCGTAGACCATCGGCTTGGCCGCTTCGACGTTGGGCGACTGGAAGCCGACGTCGTAGATGTGGAAGCCCAGGTGCATGAACTTGCGATCGAGGTGCAGGAACGGCCAGCTCCAGTCGAGCGGCAGCGTCGGCGCCAGCTTGACCACGCCGGTGATCATCAGCGGCGCCACTTCGCCCGCGCCGCGCGCCATCGCCAGGATCAAGCCGGTGAGGATGCCCGGCAAGGCGTTGGGCAACACGATGCGCCAGATGGTCTCGAACTTGGTCGCACCCAAGGCCAACGAGCCCTCGCGATGCTCCTTGGGCACGGCGGCCAAGGCCTCTTCCGTCGCCACCACCACCACCGGCACGGTCAACAGTGCCAGCGTCAACGCCGCCCACAGAATGCCGCCCGTGCCGAACGTCGGCGTCGGCAAGCGCTCGGGGAAGAACAGGGCGTCGAGACTGCCGCCGACGAAGTAGACGAAGAAGCCCAAGCCGAAGACGCCGAAGACGATCGACGGCACGCCGGCGAGGTTGTTCACCGCGATGCGCACCAGGCGCACCCAGAATCCTTGGTGCGCGTATTCCCGCAGGTAGAGCGCCGCCAGCACGCCGAACGGCACCACCGCCAGGCTCATGATGAACACCATCATCACCGTGCCGAAGAGCGCCGGAAAGATGCCGCCTTCGGTGTTCGACTCGCGCGGGTCGTCGGCGACGAATTCCCATAGGCGGGCGAGGTAGAGCCCAGTCTTGGCGCCGACTCCCATGGCGTTGGGCTGATACGCGCGCACCACTTGGGTCAGCGGCAGCTCCTTGTCCGTGCCCTCGATCGTCCGCAACACCACCGTGTCGCGCTGGCTCTCGGCCACCAAACTCTCGAGTTCTCGGTTGAGCTGCTCGTATTCCGCTTCCAACGCCTGCCGCTGCGTGTCCATCGCCGCCAGTCGTTCGGCTGCCGCCCCCGCGGCTTCGGCGCCGCGGCGTTCGAGGCGCAGCGCTTCCAAGCGCAAGTTGAGTTCGCTGATCGTCGACCGTTCGAGCTGCGCCACGCGCCGCGCCAACTCGCTCGCCGCGGGTAGCCGTTCGATCAGCGCCTGCCAGGCGGCATCGGCGTTGGTGGTCACGTCGGCCCCGTCGCGCCGCAGCGTCTGGACGAAGCCGTAGAAGTTGCCCCACTCGCGGCGCTCGATCGTCGCCGCCTGGGCCGGCGTGGCGCGTGCCGTGATCTGCGTCTCGTCGATCCAGCGGAAGTCGGCACCGTACAGGTCGCGGTTACCCACCTGAAGCTGCAGGCGCTGCGCCCCGTCGCCGCCGGGGATGAACTCGCGGTCGCGGATCGGCCCGAGCGCCTGGCTGCCGTCGGTGAGAGTCAGGGCGACGAGTTCGCTCGGCCAGAAGAACCCGAGGGCTTGGCTGGCGATGATGTAGAGCAGGCCGGCGATCATCAGCAATGCCGTCGCCAAGGCGCAGCCGGTCAGCCAGATGAACGGGTCGCCCCCTTTCCAGATGCGGCGCAGCATCACAGCTCCTGGTAGCGGCGCCGCAGACGCTGGCGCACCATCTCGGCGGCGGTGTTGGCGATGAACGTGACGACGAAGAGCAAGCCGGCGGCGAGGAAGAGCACGCGGTAGAGGGTGCCGCCGTGCGGTGCCTCGGGGATCTCGACGGCGATGTTCGCCGAAAGCGTGCGCATGCCGGTGAAGATACTCCAGTCGAGCACCGGCGTGTTGCCCGTCGCCATCAGCACGATCATCGTCTCACCCACGGCGCGGCCGAAGCCGATCATCACCCCGGAGAAAATTCCCGGGCTGGCCGTCGGCAAGACGACGCGCAGCGCCGTCTGCCAGCGTGTCGCCCCGAGCGCCAACGACGCCGACACGAGGCGTCGCGGTACGTTCGACAAGGCGTCTTCCGAAATGGTGAAGACGATCGGAATCACTGCGAAGCCCATGGCGAAGCCGACGACGACGTTGTTGCGCTGGTCGAAGCGCCACCCGTGCGCCTGCAACCAGGCGCGGAAGTCGCCGCCGAAGACCGCCGCCTGCAACCAATCGTTCACCGCCAGGCTGAGCTGGAAGCCGAGGGCGACGAGCACCGCGAGGATGGCGACCTCCGCCGCTGGGCCCAATTCGCGTCGCATCGCCGGCGGCGCCGCGAACCACGCCAGGGAGGCGGCGAACACGAGTACCGGAACGACGAGGGCCGAGGCGAACACCGCCGGAATGATCGTCTCGAGTTGCGGCGCCAGCCAGAGCCCCGCCAGAAATCCGAGCACCACGCTCGGCAGGGCGGCCATGATCTCGACCACCGGCTTGACGGTGTTGCGCACCCGCGGGTGGCTGAACTGCGAGGTGTACAGGGCGGCGCCGACGGCCAACGGTACGGCGAAGAGCAGCGCATACAGCGTACCCTTCATCGTGCCGATCATCAGCGGCACCAAGCTGAGCTTCGGCTCGAAAGCGTCCGAGCCGCCGGTCGATTGCCACACGTACTCGGGCTGGTCGTAGCCCTCGTACCAGAGCTTGCCGAACAGCGCCGTGAACGACGCCTCCGGATGTGCGTTGTCGAGGTCCCAGTGGCTCCATCGTCCGTCCGCCGTCACCGCCAACAGGCCGTCGGCCTTGGGCGCGAACACGAGCCGCTGCGCCGGCGCCGGGATCGTGGTGGCGACGCGCGTGCGCGCCGTCGTCGCGTGGTGCAGTCGCACGCTGCCGCCGTCGTCGGCGGTGACGAAGCTACGGTCGCGCGGCGAAACCGCGATGGCGCGAACGGCCGCCCCATGCGGCTCGAACTCGTGGATACGGGTCAGTCGCTGCGGGCCGTCGCCCTCGGGGCGCACGCGCATCCAAACGGCAAAAGCGCCGGCGGCATCGCCGACGACCAGCGACTTGTCGCCGATCAACGAGGTTACCGCCGTCACCGCGACCGATGCCGATGCGGTTGCCTGAACTTCGTCGGTGCGCGTCGGTTGTGTCGGGTTGCGCAGATCCCAGCGCAGCAGTTGGCCGTGGTCGGTGCCGGCGACGGCATAGTCGCCCTTGGTGCCGACGAAGACGACCTGGGCGCGTGCCCCAGCCGGGAGTTCGAGAGGGCGCTCGCTGACGTCGCGCTCGACCTCTCCCAAAAAGGATTCCGTTTCGCGCACCGCGAACAGCCGCACCGCGCCGGCCTCGTCGACGACGACGGCCGTCAGGCTGCCGCCTTCGGGCTCGGCGACGGACACTTGCCGCACGCGACCCAGGCTCGGCGGGAGATCCCAGCTGCCGGCGGCGACGACCCGCGGTTGGGAGACCCGCGCGCCGCTGCCGCGTTCGACATCGAACAGGATGCGCGCCGCGAGCAAGCGCGTCGCGGTGACCACGACGATGCTCCGGGCGGCAGGCTGCGCGACGGCGACGATCGGCTCTTCCCCAAGCCCGGGAAAGGGTACCCGCAGGATCTCGTCGCCGGCTGCGAGCCGGAAGAAGCGCAGGTTTCCGTCGGGTTGGAGAGCAAAGGAAATCTCGCGGTACTCCTCGACCCCGGCGGCGAGCACGGGAGTCGCCACGGACGTCGCCGGGCGTGGGGTCAAGCTGGCGCTCGACCAGAGGGGAAACACCTCGATGGTGATGAAGGCGAGGATGGCGAGAATGCTGATGACGGTGGCGAAGCCGCCGACGCGTACGACGTGACGCGCCAGGCGGTCGAAGGCGAGGCGACGCGCCAGACGGGGATCGGGTTGGCTGACCCACACCGGGCGCGGGGTGTCGAGGTTCGACGGGCTCATGAGCTGGCTGACCGAAGCCTAGGCGGTGGTCTGTTCCATGCACCGACCGGCGCCACCTTACTCCCGCTTCGGTTACGAGATGAGCAACCTTTCGTTACAGTTCTGTTACAGGCGCCATTTTGGGGGGCTTCGGGCCGTTCGCGCCCTTAACAGTGAAACTCGATTCGGTAGGATCGGCGCCATCAGAAAAGGAAAAACCATGCCATCGATGCTTCCGATCCGCCCCGCGCGTGCCGTGCGCCGCGCCATCGCCGTCGCCGCTTTCTTCCTCCCCGCCGCCAGCCTGGCGGCACCGCCGACCGTCGATGCCGGGATCGCCGCCTACGCCAAGACCAGCGGCATCTCGGGCAACGTCAACAGCATTGGCTCGGATACGCTCAACAACCTCATGACCCTCTGGGCGGAGGGTTTCCAAAAGCAGTATCCGAGCGTTCGCATCCAGATCGAAGGCAAGGGTTCGTCGACCGCTCCGCCGGCCCTGATCGAAGGCACGGCCCAGCTCGGTCCGATGAGCCGCGCCATGAAGGCCTCCGAGATCGATGCCTTCGAAGCCCGCTTCGGCTACAAGCCGACCGAGATCCGCGTCGCCGTCGACGCCCTTGCTGTCTACGTCAACAAGGACAACCCCCTGAAGGAACTGACCTTGCCGATGGTCGACGCCATCTTCTCGAAGACCCGCACCTGCGGCTTCGACAAGGACGTCCGCACCTGGGGCGATCTCGGCGTCACCGGCGCCTGGGCTGCGCGGCCGCTCAGCCTCTACGGCCGCAACTCGGCGTCCGGCACCTACGGCTTCTTCAAGGAAGTCGGGCTCTGCGCCGGCGACTTCAAGGATACCGTCAAGGAGCAGCCGGGTTCGGCGTCGGTGGTGCAGGGCGTCACCGAGGACCTCAACGGCATCGGCTACAGCGGCATCGGCTACCGCACCTCGGGGGTCAAGCCGCTGTCCCTCGCCAAGGCTGCCGGCCAGGGTTTCTTCGATACCGACGTGGCGTCGGTGCTGTCGGGCAAGTATCCGCTGGCGCGCTTCCTCTACATCTACGTCAACCGGGCGCCCAACCAGCCGCTCGACCCGCTGGTGCGCGAGTTCGTGCGTTTCATCCAAAGCCGCGAGGGCCAGGAGATCGTCGTCAAGGACGGTTACATCCCGTTGCCGGCCAAGGTCGTGGCCCAGGAACTGGAAAAGACCAAGTAAGCCGCGCGGCGATCGGGTCGCCGGTGCCGAGGAGCGTGGTTCCCCGACCCTCGGCACCGGCACCGAATCCCGAAGATAGGCGCCCGAGGGTTCTACTGCGACATGTAGATGCCGCCGTTCGGCGACACACATTGTCCGGTCATGAACGACGCCCCTGGTCCGGCGAGGAAGACCGCCGCAGCGGCGATTTCCGCCGGGGTGCCCAGCCGACCCAACGGCGTCTGCGCCGCGATGAGCTGCTTGCTCGCCTCTTCGAAGTTCGCCAACAGCGGCGTATCGATGAAACCCGGCGCGATCGCGTTCACCAGCACCCCATACGACGCCGCCTCGCGCGCCGTCGCCCGCGTGAAGGCGAGGATCGCCCCTTTCGCGGCGCAGTAGTCGGGCGCCCCGGTGAGCGACGCCGTGCCCATGATCGAGCCCATGTTGATGACCCGCCCGCCACGCCCGCTCTCCCGCATGCGCGGCAGCGCCTCGCGCGTACAGTAGAACGTTCCGTACAAGTGAATGCGCAGCATGCGATCGAACATCTCGTCACTGAGCAACTCGATCGTGCGCGCGTGGGTCGTCACTCGCCCCTGAGTCATGAGCTCCATCACCTGGGCGCCTTGGATGTGCTTGACGTGTTCCAAGTAGGCCGGGTCGGAGTGCACGATGCCGGCGTTGTTGACGAGGATGTCGACGGTGCCGATGGTCTCGTCCATGCGAGCGAACGCCGCTCGGACCGATGCCGAGTCGGCGACGTCGCATACCCAACTCTCCGCTCCGGAGGTGTGTAGCGCGCAGGCGGCAGCGGTTTCCGCCGCGCTGGCCGGGTTCACGTCGGTGGCGTAGACCCGCGCCCCCTCGCGCGCGAACGCCAGACAGATCTCTCGGCCGAGACCCGAGCCTGCCCCGGTAACGAAAGCCGATTTCCCCGCGAGTTGCATCTGCCCGCCCTCCTGCGCCACGGATTCACGAAGCGCGAGTGATCCGTCCTTGCCGGTCTTCGTGGGCGAGCCGCTTGGCGGCCCGACGAAGCCGAGGGCCTGAGCCATAGCACGATGTCGTCGATTACGATGGGTCCCGATGCCGCGGCCTTCGCCGAGGCAGGATGAAGTAGCGCGCCGACGAGCGCCGGGAAGAATCTGCGGATGCGCGCGGTCGGCGGATGGCGCGATTCGCCGACCGGTCAATCCATCTCGGCGACGAAGCCGAGCAGTTTGAAGGTGCCGGCGACCTCGGCGACGTAACCGAGGCGGAGCACGTCGGGGGCGGCGAGTTCTTGTGACGGTTCGAGTCGCACCGAGATGCGCAACTCGCCGCGCGCGTTGTAGCCCGCGTAGTGCTTGTCGGGCGCGGTCATGCGCCAGCTGACGAGCCGCAGAGGTTTGCCGCCATAGGTCTCGAGCAAGCGGTCGGCGATGATTTCGCTCTTGTGCAGGAACTCGTCGGTGAAGAACTGGCGCGCCTTGTCCTTCCACTGACGCCAAGGCTGCCCGGGTTCGACGCTGCTCGGGATGATGAGGTCGCGGTAGTCCTCGGCTCGGATCAACACGGCGAGGAGGGCAGTGCGGTCGTTGGCGGCGAGCGCGTCGACGACGGCGGCGGCGATGGCATCGATGCTTGCGGCACCGCCCTGCAGCTTGGCGCTGGCAGCGGCCGCGGGTGGTGGGGGCGATGCAGTGACGCCCTGGGCCCCGGCCGAAGCCGGGGACACCAGGGCGCGCATGCACAGAAGCACCGCGAGGAGCAGCGATCGCATTAGTTGGTGGCGAAGCTGTTCCAGGGGGTGCTCAACCAGCCGTCCGCCTGCGCGTCCGCCGGGTCGATGGCGCCGATGTAGTCGGCGCTCTCGAAGGCGTCGCTCAGGGCGGTGCAATCGGTCGCCGCCGGTGGCGTGCCGGTGAACGTCGGGCGACCTTCGAAGAGGGCCGGTGCGACGGGGTACGTCTCCGAGAAGCCGGGGTTGACCGGGTTGGCGAGATCGGGGGTGACGAAGCCCGCGGCGTTGAGGGCGTTGTACCACTGCTGGCTGCTGCACAGGGCCGGGTGGGCGGTGCCACCGTTCTTCGCATGTTCGGTGGCGAGGCCGGGGCCGGCGCCGTCGGGGTCGGTGCCGTTGTTGTAGAACACGCCGCTGCGAATCAGCAGGTTGCCGCTGAGGGTCGACGCGTCGTTGCAGGCGACGATGCCGGTGGCGTTGTCGCGCAACTCGGAACCGGCGTCCTGGAAGCGCGTGACGATGACGTTGGCCACCTGACCGGCGGTGCCGCGACGGAACAGAATGCCGGCATCCGAGTCGGTGTCGTAATCGCCGACGAGGGTCAGGTTGCACATCGTCGGATTGGAGCGGGGCAAGTCGTCGTTGCCGAACTCGGAGTTGTCCGCCTCGATGCCGCGGCTGTCGGTGCCGCCGTTGTCGAACAGCGGGCCGTTGCCGAGGTAGATGCCGTACTGCAGCGTACCGGTGAAGCCGAGCTGCCAGTCGAAGCCGTCGTCGGCGCAGCCGGAGGCGACGAGGTGGTGCATGTCGTTGGTGCCGCCGAACCACTCGATGCAGTCGTCGACGCCGACGTTGGCGTGGATGTACGAGAAGTCGGTGCCCTTGCCGAGGCCGTTCATCGTCCAGATGTTGAGTTCGTTGTTGGCGCTGATCGGCAGTCCGGCGAACTCGACGCGCAGATACCGCGCTACGCCGCTGCTGTCGTTGGCGTCGCAGCCGCCGAACGGAGTCGGCACGCCTTCGGCCGAGCCGAGGCAGTTGGGACGGTTGACCGTCGAACGTCCATTGAACATGACGCCGCCCCAGTCGCCCTTGCTGCGTGTTCCCGCCGCTTGGTCGCTGGTGAAGACGATGGGGTTGTTGGCGGAGCCGATAGCCGAGATCTTGGCTCCCGGCAGGAACACGAGCGCCGCGGCGCCGTTGCCGGAGGTCACGGTCTTGCGACCTTCGATGGTGGCGCCGGCCTGGATGGTCAACACCGTCGTCGGGCCGCCGACCGGGGTTTCGATGAACACGGTGTCGTCGAGTTCGATGTCGCAACCCGCTGGCCAGATCTGGCTGCTGGTGATGTCGCCGCTGACGACCGCTTGGCCGCCGGGGCAGGCGATGGCGGTACCCGTCGGGGCGCAGAGATCGTGCAGGGTTTCGAGGCCGGCGACCTCGAAGACCAATTGGTTGAGGTCGGAGGCATTGACCGTGTTGCCGTCGCCGAAGGTGTCGGCGCAGTCGGCCAGTCCGGCGCCGCCGCACTGCGCCGGCTCGTTGCAGAGGCCGGCGACGCAGTTGGCCATCAACAGCACGTCGACGATCGTCCGATTGCCGTCGTTGTTGAGGTCGCCGCAGGCGGCCGCGGAGGCCTGACTCGGGGCCAGGGCGGCGGCGACGGCGAACGCGCCGATGAGGGACTTCCAATTCTGTCTCATCAGAGAATCTCCTTTGCTTGTCGGATGCACCGAAGACGGACGCCGGAGCCTTACGGCTTGACGACCTCGCAGGTGACGCCTTCGACGGGGTTCAGGTTGGTGTCGACGGCACTGTCGACGACACAGACGAAGTTCGAGAACTTGGGCGCAGTGACCGGGGCCAGCGCTTCCCACGGCGCCTTGCTGAGCGCGACTTCGCCCGCCGTCTGGCTGACGCAGTTCTCGAGGGTGAGGTCGAACAGGCCGCCGGCCGGAATCGGGTTGAGCGAGCCGTCGGTGACGACGACGCTGAGGCCGGCGTTGGTGTCGACGACGGTGACCGAGGCGCCGGCAGGGGTGTTCGTCACGTTGGCGGAGACGTCGCCCGTACCCGGCACGATGACGGCATGTTCGGGGTACGAGACGAAGATCTCGAGGGCGGCGACGTCGACGCCGTCCGGCGCCTCGAAGGCGACCTGGATGTCGGTGGTCGTGCCGGCCGGGTCGAGGGTGCACTGGGAAACGCGGCAGTCGGCCGGGCAGGCGTCGCCGTCTTCCTGATTGCCGTCGTCGCAGGTCTCGCCGACTTCGAAGTCGACGTACGAGTTGCCGCAATTGCCGGCGGTCAGGCGCGTCGTCGACTTGGTGGCGATGCAGGTGACGCAGTCGGCGATGTCGTCGAGGCTGGCGAGGCTGATGTCGGCGCAGTTGCCGGTAGCGAACCCTTGACCGTCGGTCGCCGGGCAAGCTCCGGGATTGCCGATGGCCGCCGGGGTGAGGCCGGCGCAGCTCTTGGCGATCGAGGCATCGACCTTCGCCGCCGTCTTGATCGCCTTGGTGATGTCCTTGCCGCCCGGGCAGGAGCCGCCGAAGTTCGGCGTCTTCGGCTCACACTTGCCCAGCCCCTTGCTCAGGCCGGAAGCCAGCTTGGTGGCCTGCTTGAGGATCGCCTGCTGGCACTTGCTCAGCGCCTTGTCGGCACCCGCCGGCGCGAAGGAATCGGCGAGAGCGTTGAGATGGCCGGCATTCGACTGCACGTTGCAGGCGAGGCAATTCTTGATTTCGGTCAGCGAGGCCGGGGTGACCAGGTTAGGGCCGGTCGGCGTACAGGTGCTCGCCGGGCAGTCCGAATCCGCGTCGCAGGTCTTGTTGACGTTGGCGCCGCCGGCGCAGACGCCGCGCAGGGCCGTGACCGTGAATTCGGCGTCGCAACCGTCGCCGTAGGGGTCGGCGCAGCCGGCAAAGCCGAGGGACGTGACCGCCACGCCGGTGCAGGCCTCGTCGACCGCTTCCTCGAACTTGGTCTGAGCCTTGGCGATACCGGCGACGAGGTTGGCGTCGGGGGTGCCGGCGAATGGATCGCACGACGCCGTCACCTTACCGGCGACCTTGCCGGTCTCGCACTTGCTGACCGCCTTCTGCACGCTGGTTTCGAACTTGCCGAGGGCGCTGGCCATGGTGGCGCGGCAGCTCGTGGCGTTGGCCTGGGCCGCCGCCGTGCCGGCGCCGAGGGCGAGACCCGCGGCCACGGCGGCCACCAGTCCAGCTCTACGAACGAAAAGATCGATGTGATACATGCGCAAAACTCCTTCCTGCATGACGCGCCTCGACCGAGGTCGCGTTCGTTCGGGTTGGGTCCCGCCGTGCGTCACAGGTGCCATCCTCGGGCGCCCGGCGGGTTTTTCTTTCCTTCTTGGTGGTCGGACCTGTCGGCGTCCGACCATGAATCTCAGCTAACCGCCCGCCTCCTTTCCTGAAGCGACGCCGCGTTCCGCCGGTTCGCAGTTGCCGATCCCGACCCTCCGCCTCTCCGACACCGTCGTCTCCAGACGGTTCGGTTATGCCGGGCAATCGTTAACGCTCGTTTACGCTAGGGTGATGATCACGTGATCTAGTTGTGATCTCGGCCGTTCGAGTCTGCGTGGCGGCCTGCTCGCGTAACCAAACCTTCACGTTCGGGTAACGGCGGCGGAACACCCGATCGCCTATTGTCCCGGGGCAACGAGATCGTCGGCCGCACCCATGCGGTGCGCCGTTGCTCGAGGAACCGTATCTTGAACCGTCGCCTTCGTTTCGTCCCAGGTGCCGCTCGATGGCTCCCGTCCCTGTGCATCCTCCTGTGGGGCGCATTGGCTCAGGCGCAGCCCGGAATCCTGTCGGGTACCGTCTTCGATTCCACATCGGGTGAACCCGTGATCGGTGCGGCCGTGACCATCGTTGCCACCGAGCAGCGCGTTTCCGCCGGCGACGATGGCGCCTTTCGCATTCCCATCGCTCCAGGAAACTACGACCTTCGCTTCACCGCACCCGGTTACTCGGCGCGCGTCCTGCAGGGTGTCGTCGTCGGTCCGGATGAACCGGCCGATGCCTCCACCAGCTTGAGCCCGACCGGGGCGGTCATGGACGTGCTCGAAGTGGTGGCGCAGCCCTATCGGGTTTCCGAGGCGACGCAGCTGATGGAACGGCGCGAAGCGACCTACGTCAGCGACAACATCGGCGCCGAACTCATCTCCCAGTCGCCCGACTCCGACGCCGCCGAAGTGGTGCAGCGTCTGCCTGCGATCACCGTGCGCGACGACAAGTTCATCGTCATCCGCGGTCTCGGCGAACGCTACAGCGGCGCCTTGCTCAACGGCAGTCGGTTGCCGAGTACGGATCCCGACAAGCGTGTCGTCTCACTCGACCTCTTCCCGTCGAACTTCATCGAATCGCTCTCGATCCAAAAGAGCTTCTCGCCCGAATTCCCCGGTGACTCGACCGCGCTCGTCGACATTCGGCTGAAGGAGTTCCCCGAGGAACTGACCGTCGGCGCCGGCCTGTCGACCGGCGGCAACACCCAGTCGACCTTCCGCTCCTTCGATACGTACCAAGGTTCGACCCTCGACTACTTCGGCTTCGGCAACGACTACCGCGATCTTCCCGGAATCATCCCCGACGACACTCTGTCTGCAGAAGCTACGGCGACCGATTCACGCCAGAGGGCTTTGCACAGCTCCTTTCGCAACATCTGGGACCCGAGTGAAACCACTGCCCCGGTTGACTGGGGTACCAACTTCTCCGTCGGCAACTCGATCGGCGACTTCGGCTTCATGTTCGCCGCTACCTATGGAGCCAATTACACCGTTCGCCGCGACGCCATCGTTCGCCAAGTCCGCAGCGAGGATTGGTTCGAGACGGGCAACCTCGGGGCGCTGTACGACTCGCGCGAGACCACGAGCACCTTCGAGACCCGACTCGGAGGCATTCTCACGGCTGCCTATCAGCCCGTCGATGAGCACAAGCTGGCGCTACGCAGCTTCGTCAATCGCGCCAGCACCGACGAAACCCTCGACAACCGCGGCATCAACGTACCGGGCCGCGAAGACTTCGACGTCTTCGAGACCAATCTGCGCTACCGCGAAGAGCAACTCGGCTTCGGCCAACTCGAGGGAACGCACGAGCTGCCGTGGCTCGATCTCACCTGGCGTTCGGCTCTTTCGCAGACGACGCGCAACGATCCCGACCAGCGCTTCATCGTGCGCGCTCGGCCGCAAGGAACCCAACAGGCGCCCGTGCTGATCAATGAGTTCAAGAATCTGATGCGAACCTTCGGCAGTCTCGATGAGACGATGACCGATTCAGGTCTCGACGTCAGCGTTCCCTGGGTGCTGCCCGATGCCGCGCCGAAGCCCTGGCGCGGGCAAGAGATCAAGTTCAAGACGGGTGCCGCGTACACCTACCGCGACCGTTCGTTCGAACAGCGCCGCTTCAAGCTCACCGAAACGCCGACCAACTTGGTCGACAAGAGTCTGCCGCTCGAGCAGTTGCTGGTTCCGCAAAACATCGGTCTTGCTCCCAACGGATCCTTCGAATTCGGCGAGATCGACAACCCCGCCGACGTCTTCGATGCGACGCAAAACATCGCCGCCGGATACGGCATGGTCGAGGTGCCGTTGCTGCCCAACACCCTGCGCTTCATCGGCGGCGTGCGCGCCGAATACTCCCTGATCGAGACCACCGGCCTCGACACCGCCGGCGACGATGCCAGTACCCGCCTCGAAGATACCGACCCGCTGCCGAGCCTCAACTTCATCTACTCGCCGCGCGAGGACATGAACATCCGCTACGGCTACTCGCAGACGGTATCGCGTCCGGAGTTTCGCGAGTTGATGGAAACCGAGTTCCCGCCCGTCGGCGGCGAGCGTGTCGTCAAAGGAAACGCCGATTTGTATTCCACCGACATCCGATCGCACGACTTGCGCTGGGAGTGGTTCATCGACGACGTCGATCTCGTGTCGGTGAGCTTCTTCGAGAAGGAGATCCCCGACGCCATCGAGGTCGTGACGAAGCCGGCGACGTCCAGCCTCGTCGACAGCTTTCGCAATGCCGAAGCCTGGTTGTGGGGCTTCGAGCTGGAAGTACGCAAGAACCTCGGCTTCCTCGGCGAGTCCATCCGCGACGTCCGTTGGATGAAGGATCTCAGCTACGAACTGGAGAGCGTCTCCGTTCTCGGCAACTTCTCCATCATCGAGTCGGAAGCCTACATCCGTCGTCTCTCCGGGCCCGAATGCGAAGGCGACCCGGCGACCGTGCCCAAGGCCTGCAGCGAAGCACAGACCAACGAAAGTCGCCGCATGCAGGGGCAAGCACCCTACGTCATCAATCTCGCGCTGCAGTACGAAAATCTCGACTGGGGCACCTTTCGCTTGCTCTACAATACCGTCGGCGACCAGATCATCGCCGCCGGTACCGACGGTCTCGACGACATCATCGAGGAACCGCGCCATCAGGTCGACTTCGTCTGGAGCAGCACCATCGAGCCTTTCGATGTTCCGCTCACAACCAAGTTCGCCGTCGAGAACATCCTCGACGACGATTACGTCGCCAGTCAACAGGACTTCGTCGTCGAGCGTTATGAACCGGGCGTCGGGTTCGGCATGAGCGTCTCGTATTCGTACTAGATCACAAGGAGTCACCCATGATTGTCTCTCGTCTTCGGCTCGTTCCCGCGTTCGCTCTCGTTCTCGCTGCCGGCACCGCGTCGGCGCAATGTGTCGGTGACTGCAATGCCGACGCCTCGGTGACGGTCGACGAGATCATCACCGGCGTCAACATCGCCCTCGGTACCGCCGCCATCAGCTCCTGCGATGCCTTCGATTCTTCCGGTGACGGCGCCGTGACCGTCGACGAGATCCTCACCGCCGTCAACTTCGCCCTCGTCGGCTGCCCGGTGGACGACAAGTGCGGCAACGGCACCACCGACTTTGCCGACGGCGAGACCTGCGACGACGGCAACACCGAGGACGGCGACGAGTGCCCCGCCGACTGCCGCATCGAATCCTGCACCCCGACCGGTGAAACGTTCGAACTCGAGGTCGCCTTCGAGGCGCCGAGCGGGGTCGAACTCGCGGCCATCACCACCTTCCTGCTCTATCCCGACGGCGTCGTCCGTATCCCCGGGCGCGGCAACGAGGGGCAAGTGCAGGATCGACTGGTGCAGATCCCCGACAACATCTCGGCCACCCCGAACGATCTCGACTACGCCGTGCGCTACGTCGCTTTCTCTCCCGAGCTGAGCGCCATCACTCCGGGTGGGCTGTTCGCCGCGACCTTCGACCGCTGCCAGGGAGCCGCCGCGCCGGCGCTCGCCGATTTCACTTGCGTCGTCGAAGACGCCGCCGATACCAGCATCAATCCGGTCGACGGAGCCAGCTGCTCCGTGCGCTTGCCGTAACCCTGCTGCGTCGAGGAGGAACGTATGGCCCATCGAGTGCAAAGCTGGAGCACGTGGTTCGTCGGCATCGCCATCGGCATCGCCGTGGCGGCACCGGCGCACGCGCAATGCCCGGGCGACTGCGACCGCAACGACACGGTCGGCATCGGTGAGGTCATGCTCAGCGCCCGCATTCACGTGCAGCTGTCGCCGCTCGCGGCCTGCCCGCCGGCTGACGTGAACGGCGACAGCATCGTGCGCATCAGCGAGGTCGTGCACTCGGTGCGCTCGTTCCTCTTCGGCTGCTCCGGCACGCCGCCGACGGTAACCCCCACGCCGACCGCCGTGGCCACCGCGACGCCGATGCCGACGGAGACCTTCACCCCGACCCACACGCCGGTACCGACCGATACGCCCGCCCCCTCGCCGACGCCGACGCCCGAACCGCCTACCGCGACGCCTGTTCCATCGACACCGACGGCAACCCGCACGGCCACGGCGACCGCGACCCCGACGGCCGGTTCGAGCGCCGTCTGCGGCAACGGCTTGCTCGAAGCCGGCGAGACGTGCGCTGCGTGCGCCGCCGACTGTGCCGTCCAAAGCTGCACCGCGGCCAATACCCGCGCCAACTTCGACGTGCAGCTGTCCGCCGGTAGCGAGGTCACGGCCGTCGTCGTCGACCTATCCTACCGCGGCAACCTCATTTCTCTCCCAGGAACCGGCAGCGCCACCACGGTGCGCGATCGCATCACCAACTTGCCCGCCGGCGGGCAGACCTCCATCAACGATCGCGAGTATTCGGTGCGCATCGTCAAGTCACGTACGACCGCCTTGCCCGAGGGGCGCTTGTTCAGCGCCAGCTTCGACCGGTGCCGCAATGCCGCGGCACCGACCCCGGCGGACCTCGTGTGCATCGTCTCGAGTTGCTCCGACGCCTTCTCGTTGCCGGTACCCGATTGCCGCTGTACCGTCGTCACGCCGTAACCCTCCCGCGCCGACCTGGAATCCGATGACGTATCGTCCTCTCCCGCTCTGGTTCGTTGCCTCGCTGTCCTTGTTGCTCGCCGGTTGCGGCGGGGGCGGCGGCGGGCAGCCGTTCGTCGACTGCGGCAACGGCGTCGTCGATTCCGGCGAGGAGTGTGACGATGGCGGTACGTGCTCGACCGGTCAGAATGCCGGAGCCGCCTGCACCGCCAGCGAGCAATGCCCCGGGGGCGCCTGTGTTCCGTCGGATGAGGATGGGTGTCTCGGTACCTGCGTATTGGCGCGCTGCGGCGATGGATTCGTCCAAGAGGGGGTCGAGGAATGCGACCTGAACCGACTCGCGGGTCGCACCTGCGCCAGCTTCAACCTCGCCGGCGACGGTCTCGCCTGCAGTGCCGACTGCACTTACGATACCTCCGGTTGCGGCGATCCCATCGATACGCCGACGCCCACCGCCACGCCGCCGCCGACGGCGACCGCGACCGCCACCGCGACCCCGGCCGTCACCTCCTGCGGCAACGGCCTTCTCGAGCCGGGTGAGACGTGTGCTTCGTGCGCCGCCGACTGCACGGCACTGCCGTGCGAGGCGACGACCACGAGAGCCGCCTTCGAAGTGCAAGTGACCGCGGGCTCCGAGTTCACCTCGGTGGTCGTCGACCTCGCCTATCGCAGCAACCTTCTGTCGCTGCCCGGCACGGGCAACGCCGGCAGCGTGCGCGAGCGCTTCACCAACTTGCCGACCGGCGGGCAGACGCAGATCAATGATCGCGACTACAGCGCGCGTGTCGTCAAGTCGCGCACCAGCGCCCTGCCGCAGGATCGCCTGTTCAGCGTCAGCTTCGACACCTGCGCCAATGCCGCCTTGCCGACGGTCGACGACTTGGCGTGCACGATCTCGAGCTGCTCGGACGAGTTCTCTCTGCCGATCGGCGATTGCACCTGCCGCGTGCGCCAGGCACCTTGACCGCGTGGCTCGACCACTCGGGAAGGATGGAGAATGAAGCGCTGGTATTTCGCGATGACGATGGTTGTATCGCTTGGCTGGTGGCCGACCTGGGCTCCAGCCGTCGAGGTGGTGGAGATCGAAGACGCCGCCGACGCGGCCGCTTCACCGGCCGCGACGCCGGCGAGTGCCGATTGCCCCGCCGGCACCACGCGCCAGTCGATCGACCTTGCAGTGAAGCCGCCCGAAGGAGCGCAGCTGTCGACCGTCGTCTTCGACATCGACTACCCCGAGAAACGAGTCGCGATCCCCGGGTCACGCAATCAACCAAGTGTCAGCGAGCGCTTGAGCGGCGCGCCCGGTGCGGCGACCGTGGCGATGAACGACAAGGACGGCAGCCTGCGCGTCGTGCTCACCGCGAGTGTCGCCTTGCCGACGGAGAAACGAATGTTCGCCCTCGAGTTCGACGTTTGCGCGGGCGCGACGCCGCCGGTAGCCGCCGACTACGGCTGCAGCATCGGCGGTTGCGTCGCCATGACCGCGCCGGTCGAGGGTTGCCAGTGCAGCGTCGCGCTCAGCGCCGCCGCGCCTGCCGCCAAGCCGTGAAGCGCAACCCCATCGTCGCCACCAGCAACAACGTCGGCAAAGCGTAAGCCGGCGAAACCTTGAAGGCACGCGGGGCATACGACTGGAAGAAGAGGATCCAGAGGTAGTAGCCCCCGATCGTGTGCAGCCAGCTCCAGCGGCGCGGGCCGAGGGCTTTCACCGCCGCGTCGTTCGACGTCGCCGCCATCAGCAGCAGAAAGACATAGGCCCCGCCGCCGCCGACGAGGGTGACCGCGTTGAGTCCGTCGACGAACTCCTGCGAGACCTGGCCCAGTGCCACAAGGGCCAAGAGGTGGATCAGGTGCGAGTAGGCGAAGGCCAAGCCGAGGTAGCGGCGTTCGCGCACCAGCCAAGTCGACACCGGCGCGCGCAACACCACGCGCAGCGACGAGGCGGCAAAGGCGGCGCAGAACAACACCACCGAGGTCTGTGCCGACAGACGAATCACCGCGCGGAGCCCCTCTTCGCCAAGACCGTTGCGGGCGAGCTGCGCCAGGAAAGCCGTGCTCAGCACGGTGGCGATGGCCAGCGTCAGCCGGACCCCCGACAGTGAAGCTTGTCTCGATGGCATGCGTTCCCCTTTCGCGCGCCAAGCAAGCACACTCGGCGCGCGGAGGGGAGAGCCCTGGCGATGGCTCGTTGCCACGATCGTCGTTGACGCCGCGACGATGACGTGGCTTTGTCGCGGCAGCCATGACTGTCGCGCCTCCACCATCCACGAACCTCCGCTTACGCCGTCCGCTTCTCGTGCTGCTCGTTTGCGCCTTTTGGGTCGCCGGCGTGGCACAGGCACAGAATCTCGACCTCTCGCGCGAGAGTAGCCAGACGCGGCGCCTGCGGGCCGCGATGCAAGGCCGTTCCGACGAGCTGCTGAGCTACCAACAGCAAGGTCAGATCGGCATCGACAAGGACGGCCAACTCGTCGTGCGCTCGCTCGACGGGGTCCCGGAATTGATCGTCGCCGATCTGCAGGAGCGAATGCGGGCGGAGAACGCCGACCGCAAGGCGTATGTCGACGCGGTGCGCGCAGCCAACGGGCTCCCCGCCGACAAACGCGAGGTGGTAGCGCGGGAACTCGCCAAGCGCTGGCGCGCCCAGGCGATGGACGGGGTCTGGATTCAAAACGACGAAGGGCGCTGGGTGCGTGCCGACTGAGGCGCCGGATCGGCGCCGAACAACGACAATTGATCTCCTGCACGCGGCGGGCGCCGGAACGCCGCCGTGGAATACGGTGGCGGCGGGCGATCGAGCCCGGCGCGCCGCGCCGCGGCGCGGTACAACGCGGCGATCTGCTCGGCGTAGACGCCCTGGCCGCGCATGCGCCGGCCGAAGCGGCTGTCGCTCGTGTGGCCGTCGCGGCACGAACGGATACGGTGCATCACTCGTTCGCGGCGCTGCGGAAACTGCTCGCCCAGCCAGCGCTCGAACAGCGCATCGACCGGCGGCGGCAGACGTAACAGAATCCAGCCCGAGGCCATCGCTCCAGCCGCTGCTGCCGCGGCGAGGATGGCAGGGATCTCTTCGTCGTTGAGGCCCGGCACCACCGGCGCCACCATTACCGACACCGGCACACCCGCCGCGGCCAACGTCGCGATCGCCTCCAGGCGGCGTTCCGGTCGCGCCGCGCGCGGCTCCATGCGCCGCGCCACATCGGGGTCGAGGCTGGTGATCGATACGTTGACATGTGCCGCCTGGTGGTGCGCCAACTCCGCCAGCAGGTCGGCATCGCGCGCCACCAAGGCACTCTTGGTGATGATGCCGACGGGGTTGCGGAACTCGGCGAAGACCTCGAGGCAGCGGCGCGTGAGTTGCAGCTTGCGTTCGATCGGTTGGTAGCAGTCGGTATTGCCGGAAAGGGCGATCACCTGTGGCTGCCACTTCTTGGCGTAGAACGTCTGGCGCAACAGCTCCGGGGCCTCGGGTTTGGCGAGAATGCGGGTCTCGAAGTCGAGTCCGGCGCTGAAGCCCAGGTACTCGTGTGACGGCCGGGCGTAGCAGTAGATGCAGCCATGCTCGCAGCCGCGGTAGGGGTTGATGCTGTAGCGGAAGGGAATGTCCGGGCTGTCGTTTTCGGCGAGCAGGCTGCGGCTGGCATCGCGATAGACGATGGTCGGCGGCAGTTCCGGCGGCGCCTCGGGGTCGGGCTCGACGGCGATACGCTCGAAGCGATTCTCGGGGTTGGCGGTCGTGCCGCGCTTCGGAGCCGGCGGAAGCATGAGGGCAATTTTCGCCCTTTCTTCTCCTTGGGGCTCGCGAAAAAATCAACCCTCGACACCATCCTTTCGCGTTCAGCCTTCCGCCTTGTGCCCCCTCCCTTCGCGCCCCCGCCCGCCGCGTGCTAACGCCGCGGCGGAGCGAGACGCGAAAGGGAGCAACGATGCAACCGAGCTTGGCAGCGATCGTCGTGGCGGCGGGACAGGGCGTGCGCATGGGGGCCGAGGTGCCCAAAGCCTTCCTGCCCCTGGGTGGCGAGCCGATGCTGCGGCACGCGCTGCGTACCTTCGCGGCCCTGCCGGCGACGCGACAGGTCGTGCTCGTCGTCGCCGCCGAACGCGTCGCCGACAGCCTAGGATTGGTGGCCGACCTCGGACCCGTCCCGGTCGAGGTCGTCGCCGGCGGCGCCGAACGGCAAGACTCGGTCGGCAACGGCCTGGCGCGGGTGGGTGACGTCGACCTGGTGGCGGTGCACGACGCGGCGCGGCCCTTCGTGCGAGCGGCGGACATCGAGTCCTGTATGGCGGAGGCGGTGCGCACCGGGGCGGCCCTGCTGGCCGTGCCGGCGCGCGACACCATCAAGGTCGCCGACGCCGCCCGCCACGTGGTGGCGACGCCGGAGCGGAGCACCATCTGGTTGGCGCAGACGCCGCAGATCTTTCGGGTCGAGCTGCTGCGGCGGGCGCATGCCCAGGCACGCGCCGCGGGCTATCTCGGCACGGATGACGCGGCGCTGGTCGAGCGACTCGGGGCGCCGGTGGCATTGGTCGAAGGCGACATCGACAACCGCAAGCTGACGACGCCGGAAGACCTCCGCTGGGCTGCCTGGAAGATCAGCGAGGTGCAGCGCTGAGACGCCGCAAGCACCACCGAGGGCGCGATGCGCCTGCGTCCCGTCTGACGCGAACGGCTTTTACAAGCCGACCGTGCGTTTGAGCCGATCGACTTCGTCCTCGCTGAGTTCGCGATAGGCACCGGTCGGCAATTTGCCGAGCTTGATCGGGCCGAGGCGGACGCGGCGGAGTTTGCTGACCGGGTGGCCGACGGCTTCGCACATGCGGCGCACCTCGCGGTTGCGGCCTTCGTGCAGGGTCAGCTCGATCCAGCTGTGGTCGTCGCGGCTTTCGATGAGGAAGACCTCGGCCGGCGCGGTGCGCTGGCCGTCGATCACGACACCGTGCGCCAGACGTTGTAGGGCGCGCGAATCGACGACGCCGCGCACCTTGGCGATGTAGGTTTTGCCGATGCCGTAGCGCGGGTGGCTCAGGCGCATGGCCAGCTCGCCGTCGTTGGTCAGCAGCAGCAGCCCGGCGGAGTGGAAGTCGAGCCGGCCGACGGGGACGACGCGGTCGCGCACGCCGACGAGCAGGTCGGCGACGCTCGGGCGGCCTTCGGGGTCGCTGAGGGTCGTGACGACGCCGGGCGGCTTGTTGAGCACCAGGTAGGTGTTGCGCCGCGGCAGCTTCAATGGTCGCCCGTCGAGACGGATGTGGTCGCGCTGCGGATCGGCCTTGGTGCCGAGTTCCGTGATGACCTTGCCGTTGACGGTGACGTGGCCTTCGCGGATCAGCTCCTCGGCGGCGCGGCGTGAGGCGATGCCGGCGCGGCTGAGGATTTTCTGCAGCCGTTCCTCAGTCGTGCTCGCCGCGGGCGGCGGCGGCAACCGCCGCGACGGCGGCGGAGCGAGTCGCGGGCGCGAGACCATAGTCCGACTCGTCCGAGTCGTCGGACTGGTCGGACGTGTCCGACGTGTCGGACTGGTCTGACTCGTCGGACTGGTCTGACGTGTCCGACTGGTCGGACTCTTCGGACCAGTCCGACTCTTCGGACTCTTCGGTCGCTTGGGGGCCATGTTCCTCCCATCCGGACGGGGCCAGCTCGTCGAGGGCCGGCATGTCGCGCAGGTCTTTGAGGCCGAAGACTTCGAGGAACTCCTGCGTCGTGGCGTACAGCAGCGGGCGTCCGATGGCTTCTTTGCGGCCGGCGATCTTGATCAAACGTTTGGCGAGCAGGGTGTTGAGAGCAGCGTCGGCGTCGACGCCGCGCACCGCTTCGATTTCGGCCTTGGTGGCGGGTTGCTTGTAGGCGACGATCGCCAGGGTCTCGAGCGCGGCACGACCGAGGCGGGCCGGCTTCTCCTTGAAGAGACGGCGCACCCAGTCGGCGTTTTCGCGGGCGGTGCGCAGCTGCCAACCGGCGGCGACCTCCTGCAGCACGATGCCGCGGCGGCCGGGCGTGTAGTCTTCGGCGAGGACGGCGAGGGCGGCGCGGATTTCCTTGGCGTCGGGACCGGCGCCGCCGGGTTCGGCGAGGATGTCCACCAGGCGGCGCACCGAAACCGGCGCGGCGGCGGCGAACAGGACACTTTCGACGATGCGGGCGAGGCGTTCGGTCGACTCGATGCGCAGGGCATCGGCGGCGGCCTGCGCCTCGGCTGCGGCGGCCGCGTCGAGTTCGGCGATCAGCTCTTCGGGAGTTTCGCTGGCTTCGGGTTCAGTTTCGGCGCCCGCCGCCGCGCTGCCGGCTTCCGCAGTGGTGCCGTCCTCGTCCGACTCGACGGGGATGATTTCGTCTTCGCGAACCTCGTCAGCCACGTGCAACATTTCCATCCGCCCCAACCTCCTCGTCCACACCCTCAGCAGTCGCCCCCAGGGCGTTGCTTTCGTACTCCTCGAGCCCGTCCAGCTCGAGTTGTGCCACGTCTTCGACCGTCAGCTCAATGACGATCGGGCCCAGTGCCTCCTCCTGCACCGCCGCCGCCGCACCCATCTTCATCAGCTCCAGCAGCGCCAGGAAGGTGACGATGACCTGCAAGCGGGTCCGGTCGGCGTCGAACAACGCGTCGAACCTTAGCTTGGGTTGGCTCTGGAGGCGAGTCAAAAGGAAGCGGGTCCGGTCGCGCAGCGAAATTTTTTCGACGGCGACTTCGTGCACCGGCTCGGGCTCGAGGCGCGACAGCACGCCGCGCATGGCGTCGAGCAGCTGCCACATGTTCACCCGCACGTTGGGCGGGCCGTCGTCGCGCGGCTTGGTCGCCGGGTCGTCCGGATCGACCAGGTTCAGCGGCGCGCGGGCGAAGACGTCGCGCTGCAGCATCGGCCGCTCGGCGAGGGTCAGGGCCGCCTCGCGGTAGCGCTGGTACTCCTGCAGCTGGCGCACCAAATCGATGCGCGGATCGTCCTCCTCCGGAGCCTCGCTCTCGTCGCTCGGCAGCAGCGTGCGCGACTTGATCAGCAGCAGCGTCGCCGCCATCACCAGGTATTCGCCAGCGACGTCGAGGCTGAGCGACTCCATCATCTCGAGGTACTCGACGTACTGCTCGGTGATCTTGGCCGTCGGCACGTCGGCGAGCTGCAGCTCGTTCTTCTTGACGAGGTGCAGCAGGAGGTCGAGGGGGCCCTCGAAGACCTCCAGTTGGACGCGGTACGGACGGCGCATGGGGGGCTCAGTCGCGCGCCAGGCCGATGGCTTGGCGCACCTCTTCCATGGTGGCGGCGGCGACGGCGCGGGCGCGGCGGTTGCCGTCGGCCAGCACGTCGTCGACCAAGTCGGGCTGCTGCTCCAGCTCGGCGCGGCGCGCGTGGATGGGGTCGAGGTGGGCCACGACGTGTTTGATCATCACCTTCTTGCAGTCGAGGCAGCCGATGCCGGCACTGCGGCATCCGGCTGTGACCTCGGCGATCTCGTCGTCGGTGCAGAAGATCTTGTGCAGGTGGAACGCCGGGCAGTCGGCCGGGTCGCCTGGATCGGTGCGGCGCACCCGCCGCGGGTCGGTGGCCATGCGTCCGAGCTTGGTCTCGACCTCTTTCTGGGTGTCGGAGAGGTAGACTGCGTTGTGGAAGCTCTTGCTCATCTTGCGGCCGTCGGTGCCGGGGATCTTGGGCACCTCGGTGAGCAGGGTCTGCGGCTCGGGGAAGACGGCGCTGTCGTAGAGATGATTGAAGCGGCGGGCGATTTCGCGAGTGATCTCGATGTGCGGCGCCTGGTCGATGCCGACGGGCACGGCGCCGGCCTTGTAGACGAGGATGTCGGCCGCCTGCAGCACGGGGTAGCCGAGGTGGCCGTAGTTGATCTTGGTCATCTCGGCGTCGTCCTCGGTGTCGATCAGGCCGAGTTCGCGCGCCTGCTCCTTGACCGTCGGATTACGCAGCAGCCACGGCGTCGGAATGATCATCGACAACAAGAGATGCAGCTCGGCGTGCTCCTTCACCGCCGACTGGCGGAAGAGCACCGTGCGCTCGGGGTCGAGCCCGGCGGCGAGCCAGTCGGTGACCATGTCGCGCGTGCGCTGGTGCAGCGGCTCGTCCTGCTGCTCGGCCTTGGTGGTCAGCGTGTGCCAGTCGGCGACGAAGAAATAGCACGGCCGCTCGCCCTGCAGCCGCAGCCAATTGCGCAGCGCCCCGAGCAGGTTGCCGAGGTGCAGCCGCCCGGTCGGGCGCATGCCGCTGACGATGATCGATGCTTGCTTACTCATAGGAGAGCCCCGAGAAGAGCTTGTTGGATCGGGCTCATGACCTGACCGAGCGTGCCGGTCATGAGCAGCACGACGACGACCATCATGCCGTAGGGTTCGACCTGCGCCAGCGCGCGGGCCAGCGGCAGCGGCAGTAGGCCGACGGCGACGCGGCCGCCGTCGAGCGGCGGGATCGGCAGCATGTTGAAGACGGCCAGGGTGACGTTGATGAAGACGCTGTACCGCAACATCATGCCGGCGAGCCCGGGCTCGGCGCCGGGTATATGGGTCAGGTGCAGCGCGATCGCGCTGACGATCGCCAAGATGACGTTGAGGCCGGGTCCGGCGGCGGCGACGAAGACCATGTCCCGCTTCGGGTGGTGCAGCCGCCCGAAGTGCACCGGCACCGGCTTGGCGTAGCCGAAGACGAAGGGTGCCCCCGTCCAGATCAGCAGTCCCGGCAGCAGCAGGGTGCCGAAGGGGTCGATGTGCGGCAGCGGGTTGAGGGTGAGGCGGCCGAGCATCTTGGCCGTCGGATCGCCCAGCCGGTAGGCGACCCAGCCGTGCGCGATCTCGTGCAGGATGACGGCCAGCAACAGCGGCAAGGCCCACACTGCAATGTCGAGGATAGGGGAATTCACGATGCTCGGTGAGCTAGCAGAATCAGACAAGTCGGACTAGTCGGACGCGTCCGACCTGTCCGACCTGTCTGACCTGTCAGACCTGTCGGACAAGTCGGACGCGTCGGACTTCCCAAATTCGCGAATCGATTTTGCCGGCGGCTGCCATTCTCCGCGGTCGCGCCGCTGGCACGCGGCGTGTTTCCGATTCTCGGTGAAATCTGCGGGAGGAGTTTCTCATGGTCAAAATCGCCGACCTCATGGTGTCGGAAATGGTCACGGTCGCGCCGACGGATACGGTGGCCGAGGCGACGCGGCGCATGGCGCAGAACCGCGTCGGCGCCGTGCTGCTCGTCGACGGCGCCCGCCTCGACGGGCTTTTCTCGGAACGCGACCTCGCAACGCGTGTCGTCGCCGCCGGCAAGGACCCGGCGACGACCGCCGTGCGCGACGTGGCGACGCGAGACGTCGTGACCGTCGCCGCCGGCGACCGCGTGCGCGCCGCCCTCGACGCCTTTCGCCGCGGCCGCTTTCGCCATCTGCCGGTGCTCGACGGCGGTCGGCCGGCGGGCATTCTGTCGACGCGCGACCTGCTGGCACACGCCGTCGAGGCGCTCGAAGCCTATCTCAGCCAGGCCGGCTACGACCGCGATACGGCAGCCGGCGTCGACCCGTACGACCATTTCGGCGGCAGCTACGGCAAGTAGGGGCTGACCCGGCACCACGCAGGCACGGCCCGTCCGCCGTAGGCTTCGGGCCGCAGGCGGGCGACGCGGAGTCAGCTCGGTGTCGCTAGTTCTCCTTCGACGATTGGGGTGGGGGGCGGTTGCTTCCCCTCACCCTAGCCCTCTCCCCGGGGGGGAGAGGGCTAGGATCTGCGACGTCATCCGCCTTCGGGGGGAAGGCAGCTTCTGACCACTCCGTGGTGCGACGCTCCGGCTATCCCCGCGGGTGAAATTTCTTGTGTACGTCGCGTAGCCGGTCGCGGGCGACGTGGGTGTAGATCTCCGTCGTCGCGATCTTGGCGTGCCCCAGCATCGTCTGCACCGCGCGCAGGTCGGCGCCATGGTCGAGCAGGTGTGTCGCGAAGGCGTGCCGCAGCGTGTGCGGCGTCAGCGGCCGGTTGACGCCGGCGCGCTGGCTCGCCAGCCGCAGCCGGTCGCGGAAATGGCGCACCGACAGGTGTTTGCCGGGCCATCTTCCCGGAAATAGGTATTTGCTCGACTTCGCTCCGCGCAATCGCGGCCGCACCTCCCGCAGGTACCGTTCGAGGCGATCGCGCGCCAGGCTCCCGAGCGGCACGATGCGTTCCTTGCGGCCCTTGCCCATGACTCGCACGAAACCATCGCCGAGGTTCAGCTGACCCACCGGCAGGCTCACCGCTTCGGAGACCCGTAGCCCGGCCGAGTAGAGCAGTTCCGTGACCGCCAAATCGCGCGCCAGCAGCAGCGTGTCGTCCTCGTCCTCGGCCTCGGCGTCCAGCAAGGAGCCGACCTCCGGCTCCGCCAGGGTGCGGGGCAGGCGGCGTTCGAGGCGAGGGAAGTGCACGTCGGCCGCCGGCGTGTTCGCCAGCAGTCCTTCGCGCACGAGGAAGACGAACCACATCCGTACGGCGGCGAGCGAGCGAGCCCGCGAGCGAGCCGTCAGCCCCGCTTCCTCCAGCGTACTGAGAAAGAGCAGCACTTCATCCTGGCCGATGCTCGCCGGCGCGTCGCGCTGCGCCGGCGTCAACACCGCCGCGAAGCGCGCCAGGTCGCGCCCATAGGCGGCCAGGGTATGCGGCGACAGGCCGCGTTCGACGCGGATGTAGGCGAGGTAGCGGTCGATCCAATCGTCGACGAGAGACGAGTCGCGTCGCATCGGCGGATCGCAGGCGGACTCACTCGAGCGCGTCGAGCGCTTCGCGGATCCGCACTTGCAGCCGGTCGATACGCTCCGGCTCGGTCAGCTTCCTGCCGAAGGCATCGGTGACGTAGAACACGTCGAGGATGTGGTCCACGTTGGTGGTGATCTTCGCGAGGTAGATCGACAGCTCCTGATGGAACAGAGCGTTGGCGATGGCGAAGAGGGCGCCGACGCGGTCCTGCGAGTTGACGTCGATGACGGTGAAGTGCTCGGACAGTTCGTTGTCGATGTCGATCTCGGTCGGCACGCGCGGTCGGAATCGCCGCTCCAGCCGCCGCTTCGGCGCCTTGGCCAGCAGCTCCTCGACGTCCTCGCCTTGCAGCAGCACGCGGCGCAGCGAGTCGAAGAGTCGTTGCCAGCGTTCCGGCCGCTGCGCCACTTCGGCACCGCCGGTGTGGCCGATGCGGAAAATGTCGACCACCATCCCCGAGAGGGCGGTGTTGATGCTGGCGCCGAGGACGTCCATGCCGTGCAGCAGCAGCACGCCGGCCAGCTTGGCGAACAGACCGGGCCGGTCGGCGGTGACGACGGTGAACTCGGAGAACTCGCGCTCCGGGTCGTGCCACACCTCCAGCACCAGCGGCTCTTGGTCGAGCCGATCCACCAGGTCGACGTGGTGCACGATGCTCTCCTCGGCGGTGCCGAGCAGGTAACGGTCGGGCATGTCGCCGAGGAAGCGGGCGACGCGCTCACGTCGTTCCTCGGCGACGGCGGCGAGAACGCGTTCGCGCACGCGGCGGACGCGATCGGCGTGGCCGACGACGTCGAAGAAGCCGCGCTCGAAGACTTCGAGGGTGCGGCGGTACAACTCACCCAGGAGCAAGTCGTGCCAGTTGTTCCAGACCTTGGGTGCGACGGCGCGCATGTCGGAGAAGGTCAGCACGTAGAGCGCCTTGAGATTCTCTGCCGAGCCGACCCGCTTGGCGAACTCGACGATGGTGCGTTCGTCGTGCAAGTCGCGGGTACGTGCCAAGTGCGACATGACGAGGTGGTCGGCGACGAGGAACTCGACTTGCGCCGCCTCGTCGACGTTGAGGCAGAGACGTTGGGTGATGGCGGGTACCTGGCGCGCGCCGCGCGCGGAGTGTTCGCTGCCGTGGCCCTTGCCGATGTCGTGCAGGATCAGCGACAGGTAGACGAGGTCGATGCGGTCGACCTCGCGCACCACGGCGGTGAGATGCGGCACGAACTCCTTGTAGGCGCCGCTGCGCAGCCGCTCGAGTTCGAGAGTCGTGCGCAGCGTGTGCTGGTCGACGGTGTAGACGTGCGACAGGTCGCGCACCACCATGCACAACAGGTTGCCGAACTCCGGCAGGTAGGCGCCGAGAACGCCGACCTGGTGCATTTCGAGCAGGGTGGCGTAGACGCCTTTGTGGCTGCCGAGCAATTCGAGAAAGACCTTGGACATGGCCGGCGAGCAGCGCACGTCGTCGTCGATCCATTCGAGGCGTTCGCGCAGCATGCGTTTGGTGCCGGGGGACAGTGCCGCGCCGTGTTCGCGCGCATCGATGAAGAGACGCAAGAAGTTGGTTGGATCGTCGCGCAGAATCTCCTCGTTGGCGACGGTCAGCACGCCGCTGGAGATGGTGACGCCGGGACGTATCTGGCGGCGACGCAGGTTGCCGAAGAAGCTCTTGACCGGTGATGCGGGCGGGGTGCAGCGCTCGATGATCTCGCCGGCGAAGCGGTTCACCGTTGCGGCCGAAAGGTAATAGAAGCGCATGAACTGCTCGACCGCGCGGGCGCCGTTTTCGTCGCGGAAGCCGAGTTCCTCGGCGAGGTGATCCTGGTACTCGAAGCGCAGCTGGTCCTGGTGTTGTTTGGTGAGGAAGTGGAGGCCGTTGCGGACGCGCCAGAGGAAGTCGCGCGCCGCCTCGACGTCGCCGCGTTCGCGGTCGGTGATGACGCCTTTGAGCACGAGTTCGTCGAGCTTGTTCGTCTTGAACTTGACCTTGGCCAGCCACAGCGCGGTGTGCAGGTCGCGCAGGCCGCCTTCGCCTTCCTTGATCTCCGGTTCGAGCAAGTAGACGGAATCGCCCAAGCGGGCATGCCGTTCGCGGCTCTCTTCGAGCTTGTCGGCGTAGAACTGGTTGACGTCGCGCTTGAGCACCTCTTCTTCCATGGCGCGAGCGAAGTCGCGGAAGAGGTCTTCGTCGCCGCACAGGAAGCGAGTGTCGAGGAGAGAGGTCTTCACCTTGAGGTCGGTGGCCGCGAGTTTGACGCATTCGCGCGTCGTGCGCATGGCGTTGCCGATCTGCAGGCGAGTGTCGAAGAGGGTGTAGAGCATGCGCTCGGCGAGGTTCTCGAGGTAGGCGCCCTGGCTGCGTTCACACAGGAACAACAAGTCGATATCGGACCACGGATTGAGCTCCCCTCGTCCGTAGCCCCCCTGGGCGACGATGGCGCAGCGTTGCTCGAGCCGGTTGAAGCGCTCGGCGTACATCGCCGCCGAGTCGAGGTAGAGGCGGCGGAGCAGATGGTCCATCGCCGCGGTATAGGTTTCGACGACCGCCGCGCCGCCGGCGCCGCGTTGGTGTTCGGCGTAGAGGCGTTCCTTCGTCTGGGTGAGAAACTCGCGCGCTTGCTGACCCCACGGTGCGGCGTCGCCGAAGGGCGGCAGCTCGGGCAGCTCGACGAGAAGTCCGGTGGGCAGTTCGAGTTGGCTCATGCGCGTTCTCGGGCTCAGCTCGACGAGCGCCGGGCTTGGTCGACGAGCTCGGCCAGGCGGGTGAGCGCATCGAGTGGGGTCAGTCGGTCGATGTCGACGGCGCGCAGCGCCTCGACGAGGGCGTGGTCACGCTCGGTGAACAGTCCGAGCTGGTCGGTGGCCGTGCCGCCGGCGTCGGCGAGGCGCGGCCTGCCTGCCTCGTCCAGTTCTCCGCGTTCGAGGTTGGCGAGGATCTGCTTGGCGCGCTCGACGACGTCGCGCGGCACGCCCGCCAACTGCGCCACCTGAATGCCGTAGCTCTGGCTCGCCGGGCCGGGGACGATGCGCCGCAGGAAGACGACCTCGCCCTTCCATTCGCGTACGGCGACGCTGTGGTTCTCGACCCGCTCGAGGGTGCGCGCCAGGTCGGTCAGCTCGTGGTAGTGGGTGGCGAAGAGGACGAGCGGGCGCAGCGGCGTGGCGTGTAGATGTTCGGCGACGGCCCAGGCGATCGAGATGCCGTCGAAGGTGCTGGTGCCGCGGCCGATCTCGTCGAGGATCACCAAGCTACGGCCGGTGAGGCCGTTCAGGATGTCGGCGGTTTCGCGCATCTCGACCATGAAGGTCGACTCGCCGCCGGCGAGGTTGTCGGAGGCGCCGACGCGCGTGAACAAACGGTCGACGAGGCCGATCTCGGCTTCCGCCGCGGGAACGAAGCTGCCCATCTGCGCCATCAAGGTGATCAGCGCGACTTGCCGCAGATAGGTCGACTTGCCGGCCATGTTGGGGCCGGTGATCGTGTGGATCTGCGCCGAGTCCGGGTCGAGCAAGCAGTCGTTGGGCACGAAGCCGCCGCGCCCGGCCATCGCCTCGACGACCGGATGGCGACCCTCGCGGATGGCGAGGCGCCGGTCGCGTGTCAGACGCGGCCGCGTGAAGCGATGTTTCTCGGCGGCGGTGGCGAGGCCGGCGAGGACGTCGAGGCGGGCGATCGCCGCGGCGGTGCGCCCGAGGCGGGCCTGTTCGCGACCGATCGCAGTCACCAGTTCGGTGAACAGCTCGTGCTCGTAGGCGTGCAGCTTCTCCTCGGCACCGACCACCTTGGCTTCGTATTCCTCCAGCTGCGGCGTGACGAAACGTTCGGCGTTGGCCGTCGTCTGCTTGCGGCGGTAGTCGTCCGGCACCAGCGGCAGGTTCGGGCGGGTGATCTCGATGTAGTAGCCGAAGACGCGATTGTAGCGGATCTTCAGCGAGGCGATACCGGTGCGTTGTTTCTCGCGCGCCTCGAATTGGCTGATCCAGTCCTTGCCGCTGCGCGACAGGCCGCGCAGTTCGTCGACCCGCGCGTCGAAGCCGGCGCGGATGACGCCGCCATTGCGGGAGGCGAGCGGCGGATCGTCGGCGAGAGTGGCGGCGATGCGCGCCGCGAGGTCGGGCATCGGATCGAGGTCGGCGGCGCATTCGCGCAAGGCCGCCGGGCCGACCGACGCGAGCACGTCACGGATGCGGCCGATGCGGGCCAGCGTCTCGGCGAGACCGACGATGTCGCGCGGCGTGACCCGGGCGCTGGCGATGCGCCCATTGAGCCGTTCGAGATCGCCGACGAGGCGCAGGTCGTCGCTCAATGAGGCGCGCAGGTTGAGGTCGTCGCGCAGATGCTCGACGGCATCGAGACGCGCCCCAATGGCGGCGAGGTCGGCGAGCGGCGCCAGCACCCAGTCGCGCAACAGGCGACCGCCCATCGGCGTCAGGGTGTGGTCGAGGACCCAGGCCAGCGAGCCGCGGCGTTCACCGCGGGTGGTGCGCAGCAACTCGAGGTTGCGACGGGTGGCCTCGTCGAGTTGAAGACGATCGGCGCGGCCTTGCACGGCCGGCGTACGCAAGTGGGCGAGGCTGGCCCGGTGCGTCCGCTCGAGGTAGCGCAGCGCCGCGGCGACGGCGCCGAGGGCGGCGGCGGGATAACGGCCGGGGTCGGCGATATCGTGGGCTCGGCGCAACCATTCGACCGCAGCGCCGGCGGCGAATTGCTCTTCATCGAGAGGGGTGACCAGGACGTCGGGCAAGGCGGCGCGGGCGCGTTCGCCGGCGTCGTCGGCGCCGAGCAGTAGCTCACGCGGCGCCAGGCGGACGAGTTCGTCGGCCAGCGCCGTCAGGTCGGCGATCGGCACCAGCCGCACTTCGCCGGTGGAAAGGTCGATGGCGGCGAGCCCGATCTCGTCGCCCAGCCGATGCACCGCGGCGAGGTAGCTCGGCGCCTCGGGGTCGAGACAATCGTCTTCGGTGACGGTGGCCGGGGTGACGACACGCACGATGGCGCGGTCGACGAGCCCCTTGGCTTCGGCCGGGTTCTGCACTTGGTCACAGAGAGCGACCTTGCGCCCGGCGGCGAGTAGCTTGCGGATGTAGGGTTGGACCGAGTGAAACGGGACGCCGCACATGGGGATCGGCGCCTCGTCTTTCTTGCTGCGCGAGGTGAGCGCGACTTCGAGGATAGGGGCGGCCTGCTCGGCATCCTCGAAGAACATCTCGTAGAAGTCGCCCAGGCGGAAGAAGAGGATGGCGTCGGGGGCTTCCTGCTTGGCGCGCAGGTACTGCTCGAGCATCGGCGTGATCTTGACGCGGCTCGGTGGCGGATCGAGCTCGGGGAAGAGCGACGCCGAAGCTTGGGGCATGGCGACGGATTCTTGCACCGAGGTCCGGCGGGGGCAACCGATCTAGTTTGGGCGGCCGGTACGTGGCAGGTAGGGGCGGATCGGACGAATCGGACTGGGTGGACGGAGTGGACTCTGGGACGCGGCGATGGTTGGGGATCGGGGCCAACGTTCTGACCGGGCTGCGGTTGGGGCTGACGCCGATCTACGTGTGGGCGGTGCTCGACGGGCGGGCGGCGATGGGGTGGGCGGCCGGGGCGGTGTTCGTCTACGCGGCGCTGAGCGACGTGCTGGACGGGCGGCTGGCGCGGCGCGCGGGTAGTGCCGGAACCTACGGGCGGTTCCTCGACCATTTCGCCGACATCGGGTTTTTGTTGGCGGCGTTCGGCGCCTTCGTGGCGCGCGGTTCGCTGCCGTGGTGGGTGCCGGCGTCGGTGGCGGGGTCGTTCGGGTTTTATGTGTTCGACTCGCTCCGTCAGAGCGGCGTGGCGCAGCCCAACCTGCTGGCGAGTCGCATCGGGCATGCGGGCGGCGTCGCCAACTACGTCTTGGTCGGGGTGCTGACCTTCAACGATGCGGCGGCGATCGGTTGGATTCCGTCGGGCTGGATGATGCTGCTGTTCGTGTGCGTGCCGCTGTACTCGGCGGCAGCGGTGATCGCCCGCCGCCTCGGCGATCGCGTTGCGGGTTGAGTCCGGGAGCGCGCGCCGGGCGCGCTCCCGGTGCACATCAACCGGCGGCGGCCATGGCGGCGAAGGCCTGAATGACGGCCGGTGGCGCCTGGATCAGCTCGATGAGCACGCCGCCACCGCCGACCGGCGTGGCCTCGTTGCCCTTGGGGTGGATGAAGCAGACGTCGTGGCCGGCGGCGCCCTTGCGCACCCCGCCCGGGGTGAAGCGCACGCCCTGCTCGCCGAGCCAGGCGACGGCGGCGTGGATGTCGTCGACCCACAGGCCGATGTGGTTGAGCGGCGGCTCGTGCACCTTCGGCTTCTTGTCGGGGTCGAGCGGCTGCATCAGGTTGAGCTCCGTCTGCAGCAGACCCTTGCCGGCGAAGAGGATGTCCTCGTCGACGTTCTCCGACTCCATGCGGTGCGTCTCGTGCACGTGGAAGCCGAGCAGGTCGACCCACAGACGGCGCATTTCATTCTTGTCGGGGCCGCCGATCGCGACCTGTTCGAAGCCGAGGACCTTGAAGGGACGGTTCGCCATGCTGCAACTCCTTGATGATGGGGCCGGTGCCCCTGGATAGGCAGAGCCTTTACCGATTCGAGCCGCCCGGAGAAAGCCCCCTCGCGGCTGCCGGCATGCCCCCTTGGCCCGATCGGGCGCGTGGCGTTGGCGGCGCGACTCTGCTTGGATCGGCGCATGTCTCGACTCGACGGATCCGTAGCCATCGTGACCGGTGCCTCGCGCGGCATCGGCAAGGGAATCGCTCTGGCCTTGGCCGACGCCGGGGCCGACGTCGTCGTCAACTACCGGCGTGATGCCGCCGCGGCGGCGGAAACGGTTGCCGCCATCGAGGCGCACGGCCGCCGCGCCGTCGCCGTGCAAGCCGACGTCGGTGTCTGGCCCGAGGTCGAGGCGATGGTGCAGACGACGCTGGCACACTTCGGTCGGTTCGACCTGGTCGTCGCCAACTCGGGCGTCGCCTCGCGGGTGCACACGGTTTGGGACATGCCGATCGAGGAATGGCAGCGGGTCGTGCGCACCAACCTCGACGGCGTGTTTTACACGTGCAAGGCGACGGCCGGGCACTTGGTGGCCCAGCGCCAGGGCGCCCTGGTGTTGGTGTCGTCGATCGGCGCCGACGCCTGCGCCCCGTTTGGCGCGCCGTATTACGCCTCGAAGGCGGCGGTGAACGCCCTGACCAAGACCCTGGCCAAAGAATGCGCCGGTGCCGGCGTGCGGGTGAATTGCATCGCCCCCGGCCTGGTGGCGAGCGACATGGGCAACCGGCTGATGCAGGCCTACGGCGAGGAAGCCCTCACCGCCTCGATCCCCCTCAGTCGCGCCGGCCGCCCCGACGACATCGGCAAAGCCGCCGTCTACCTGCTCAGCGACGACGCCTCCTTCGTCACCGGCAAGATCCTGCGCGTCGACGGCGGGGCGTGGATGTAGGGGGAGTGGGGGCCAGGGAGACTTAGGGCCAAGGGCCAAGGCAAATTCGGAATCAGTCGTACACTTGAGCCGTAAGCCGTTGCGTCCTGAGACCCTTGGCCCTTGGCCCTTGCACCTTGGCCCTAAGTCTCCTCGGACTCTACGTCCTCATCGTACCTTGGCGCCCGAATCGACGACTTTCTCCGGCGTCACCAGCGACAGGCGGCCGTTGTCGTCGGATGCCGCCAGCAGCATGCCTTGGCTCTCGACGCCGCGTAGCGTCGCCGGCTCGAGGTTGGCGACGATGACGATGTGCTTGCCCACCATCTCTTCCGGGGCGTAGTGCGCCCGGATGCCGGCGACGATCTGCCGTTGTTCGGCCCCGACCTCCACCTGCAACACCAACAGCCGATCCGCCTTCGGATGCGGCGCCGCCGAAACCACCTTGGCCACCCGAAGCTCCACTTGCCCGAACTGATCGATCGTCAACATGCCGGCGCTCATACCGCATGCCGCCGCCCAGCGGTAGCGCCGCGCGCCCGCCGCTATGGACTTCGCCGCCCCCCTACCGTTATGCACAGCAAAGGGGACAGTCCCGTTAAGGGGACTGTCCCCTTCTCAGATTGCGTTGATACGTCGATTTGCCGCATCGATTGGGTCGCGGCGTCCGAGGAGAATCCCATGAGCCCCAGCACCGCTTCCCCCGATCCCATCGCCGCCGCCGTGGCCAGTCTCGCCGCCTGCGAGCGCACGCCGGCGCAGCCGCGTCTGCGCTCGCACCCCATGCTCGCGGCGTTACGCCGCGCCGGGACCGTGCACGTCTACGCCGACAGCGCCGACCCCGGCGAGATCGGCGCCCTCGTCGGCACCGGCGACGAGTTGCTCGCCGAGGTCGACGGCAGCACCGCCAACCAGCCTCTCATCCGCAAGGTGATCGAGCGCTACATCGCGGCTGCCGACGTGCGCGCTTGGGCCGCCGAGCTGCGCCGCGCCGACGCCGGGCTCTCCGACGCCAACCTGCTCGCCGTCGTCTACGGCATGCTCTGCGCCCGCGCCGGCGCCGACGTCGTCGCCGCCTACGCCGCCGGGCGTCCTTGGGGCGTCAGCTTGCAGCTGCACATGAACCTCGTCGGCGACGCCGCCGCTGCCGTGCGCACCGGCCGTCTGCTGCGCCGCCTGGTGCCGCAAGGGGTCATCAAGATTCCCTTCAGCCCACATGCCCCCGAATGTTTTCTGGTGGCGCGCGACCTCGAACGCGAGGGCATCCCCGTCAATTTCACCTCGACCTTCTCGGCGCGTCAGACCGTCGCCGCGGCACTGCTGTCGAATGTCGCCCTCACCAACATCTTCATGGGCCGCATCAACCAAGGGCTGCAAGCCACCCTCGCCGGCGAACACGTCGACCTGGCCGCCCAACGCGCCTTGCGCCAACTGCGCCGCGACCGCGGCAGCAAGACGCTGCTCATCGTCGCCAGCGTGCGCGAGTGGCAGACCTTCGTGCACACCGCCGGCTGTGACGTCTACACGTCACCTTGCTCCGCCATCGCCGGCCTGCTGAGCCAAACTGATGTCGCCCCCGAAGACTTGCGCGATCGCGTCGGCGACTCGTTCCTCGACAGCATGACCATCGGCACCGCCGCCGAGTCGGCCCTCGGCCGCGCCCGCATCGCCCGCCTCTGGGACGTCGAACCGGAATTCGTCGAGTTCCTCGTCGAACTACGCGACTCCGACGACTACGCCTCGATGCACGACGGCGAGCAGCTCTTCGACCGCTTCCAGCAAGCCGGCTTCGCCGACTTCTTTCACAGCCCCAGCCCCGACGAATGGAGCGAGATCCGCCGCGACAAGCTGCCCGACCTCGGCGGCACGTTGGTACATCGGTTGCCGCTCGATACCCTCTACACCCTTCTCGCCGACGCCGACTTCGACAAGTACCAGGAAGAAATGGACGCCATGCTGCGCCCGCTGCTCGGTCGCTGACCCGCGTGCCGACGGCGATACCAGGAGGCCACGATGAAGTTCACTCGTTCGCCGCGTCGGGTGTTCGCCGATGCGCTGTCGCGCCGCGAGGCGCTGCGCTATCTGGCCCGCACCACCGGCGCCTTGACCTTGGCGCCGTATCTCATCGGCTGCGGCGACGACGACGGTGCCGCCACGGTGAATGCGTCGCCGCTTCTACCGGAAGAGCTCGACATCGAGACCGTCATCGTCGTGATGATGGAGAATCGCTCGTTCGACCATTACTTCGGCTCCCTGCGCCTGCACGAAGGGCGTAACGTCGACGGCCTGCGCGCCGACTTTCACAATCCGCTGCCCGACGGCACGCCGGTGCCGGTGTTCGCTACCGGTCAGGCGTGCATCGACGACCCGCCGCATTCGTGGGACTCGAGCCGACGCCAGGTCGGCGAAACGTTCGGCAACGACGGCTTCGTCAAGGAATACCTCGCCCGCCTGATCAACGAAGACCAAGACCCGGCCGCCGCGGCGGAGGTGATGGGCTATCTGACCCGTGCCGATCTACCCATCCACTACGCCTTGGCCGATGAATTCGCTCTGTGTGAACGCTGGTTCTGCTCGGTGTTGGGGCCGACGTGGCCCAACCGCATGTACCTGCACTCGGCGCAGTCGAATGGCCGGCGCAACAACAACTTCCCCGGGCCGGGAGGCTTTCGTTGGCCAACCATCTACGACCGCCTCGGCGAAGCGGGCATCGAGTGGAAGAACTACGCCGGCGATGTCCCGTTCCTGCTGCTGTTCGGCAGCTTGATGCGCCAGTCCAACCGCGTCGGCCGCAAGATCGAGGAATTCCTCGAAGATGCGCGCAACGGCACGTTGCCGCCGGTGTGCCACGTCGAGCCGGCGTACACCGTCAACGACGACCATCCGCCGCACGACATCCAGCTGGGGCAGGCGTTTCTGTCGAGCATCGTGCATGCGGTGGCCAACGGGCCGCAGGCGCAGCGCGCCATGATCATCATCACCTACGACGAGCATGGCGGGTTCTTCGACCACGTCGCGCCGCCGGTGGTGGCGGATGAACGGGCCGACGAGGGTTTCGGCCAATTGGGGGTGCGGGTTCCCGGTTTGGTGATCTCGCCCTACACCAAGCGCGGCTACGTCTCGTCGGCCTTGCACGAGCACAGCTCGGTGCCGGCCTTCCTCGAGTGGCTCTTCGGTCTGGCGCCGCTGACCATGCGCGACGCCAACGCCAACTACTTCTTGGACACCTTCGACCTGCGGCGGGTGCGCAACGGCAACCCGCGCGCCTGGCCGAACTTACCGCTCATCGAGGTGGATCCGGAGGTTCCGGAGGAGTGCATTCGCTTCGACGACCCGCGCACGGCGAGCCGTCAGGCGATCGAACGCTGGGCCGATGCGGTGGCGTTGGATCGCGGCTTCGACCATCGACACGAGGTCGAGCGCATGGCCCGTGCCGTCAACCGCGAGTTGCTGCGCTTGGGCAAGGCCGTACACGTCTGAAAGGGCCAAGGGCCAAGAGAGCATCGCCACTCTCTTGGCCCTTGAACCTTGGCCCTTGGCCCTAGCGGCTTACCAGCCGTGTTGCTTGCCGTAGAAGATCGGTCCGCCGAGGTACATGGCGAAGCCGATGCCGAAGACGAACGACAGGTCGCACTCTTCGGCGGAGCCGACGATCTTGCGCTCGAGCAGCTCGCTCGCCTTGTTGTAGAGCGCCTTGGCGCAGCGTTCGATGATCTCCTCGCGCGACGCCTCGCGTGAACCGCGATCCGGCACCAACGCCGCCAGGCCGCTCCACACGCCGGTCTTCTTGCCGCCGTCGTAGTCGTAGATGCCGGCGCTGGTCTTCATGCCGAAGCGCTTCAGCTCGCGTAGCTTCCAGATGAGCGGCGGCGGATCGAGCGGCGTCGCCGCGTGGATCGTGTCGAACATGCCCGAAGCGGTGTCGAGCCCGGCTTGGTCGCCCAACTCGAACGGGCCCATGGGGAAGATCGACGTGCGCATGGCCTCGTCGATCGCTTCGACCGAAGTGCCTTCGCGGTAGAGCTTCTCGGCTTCGCGCATGTAGGCGGCGAGGCCGGCGTTGACGAGGAAGCCGGGGGAGCCGTCGTTGAGCAGGACCGGCGTCTTGTTGATGCTGCGCACGAAGGCGTGTGCCGTGGCGACGGCTTCGTCGGTGGTGGCGGCGCCGCGGATGATCTCGACCAGCTGCATCATCGGATGTTCGGCCGGGCTGAAGAAGTGCAGGTTGAGGAAGTTGGCCGCCGCGCCGCCGCCGGCGACGAAGAACTCGGACAGCATGCCCGGACCCATCGAGCTGGAGTTGGAGGCGACCAAGCCGTCCTTCTTCATGCCCTGGCCGAGGGCGCGGTAGAACTCGGCCTTGACGTCGCGGTTCTCCATGCGCGCCTCGATGACGAGGTCACAATCGAAGAGATCGGCGATGTTGCTGGTGACCTTGACGCTGCCGACCTTGGCCTGCATGGCCTCTTGGCTCATGCTGCCTTTCTTGACGGCGCGGGCGTACTTGGCGGCGAGCTTCTCCGGCACGGCGGCGGCGAACTGGGCCAGCGGCACGTGGCCGACGACCTCGTAGCCGGCTTCGAGGGCGAGCCAGGCGATGGCGTTGCCCATGTAGCCGTCGGCGCCGTCGATGCCGATCTTCTTGAGCTTCCGCGGCTTGGCCGGGAACGACTTGGGGAGCTTCTGCACCGCCTGTTGGGTGAAGAAGAAGCGCATGCCGGCCTTGCCTTCCGGCGAGGTGGCGACCTCGATGAAGGCGTCGCGTTCGATCTTGTTGCCTTCCTTGAGGGAGACGCCGGCGCCCTTGATCATGACGTCGACGGCGACGTACGGGGCGCGCGGATTGGGGCGGCCCATGGTCGCCTTCTGCACGACGGGCAAGATGATGTCGCGCAGCGCGGCGGCGTTGGCGAGGTCGTCCGGAAGCTTGCGGTCGATCGCCGGCAGCGTCTCGACGAGGAACTTGGCGGCGAAGGCGCCGGCGTCTTCGCCCTCGGGCACGATCGCGTCGATCATGCGGATGGCCAAGGCGTCCTTGGCGCGGAAGTTCTTGCCCTGCAGCACGGCGGTGAAGCCGGCGTCGCCGTTGAACGGGTCGGCGGCGTTGATCAGCCCGCTGCGGCGCGGCATGCGCTGGGTGCCGCCGAGGCCGGGGAAGATGTTGAGCTTGATCTCGGGGAAGCCGATGGTCGACTTGCCGGTGGCGACGATGGCGTGGCAGGCGAGGGCCAGTTCGTAAATGCCGCCGAGGGCGAATCCTTCGATGACGGCGACCCAGGGAAAGGGGCCATCTTCGATCTGGTAGAGAGTGTCGTGCCCGACGTCGATGAAGGCGGCGAGTTGGGTCGCGTCAGCGGTCATCAGTTCGCCGATGTTGGCACCCGCGCCGAGGCCGAACTGGTTGCCGCGCAGCAGGACGCCGCGCAGGGGCGAAGCAGCGTGGGCTTGGCGCAGCTCGGCGATCAGGGCGCGCAGGTCGGTGATCGCGGCCTGCGACAGGGTGTTCATGCCGCCGGAATCGAAGGTCACCCAGGCGATCTGGTCGCGGATCTCGTACTTGAACTGACTCATGCTTCTCTCTCCGAATGGATTTCGCCGCCTCTGGGGGCAGTCGAGCGGCGCCTCGGGGCGCAACCGAAGTCTCTTATAAGGGCCAAGGGCCAAGGTGCAAGGGCCTAGGCGGAGGTGCTCGACCGGCTCGGTTCCGCTGCCGGCGGCGACTCGTGGTGAGTCGGAGCCGCGGCTTTCCCCCGCTTCAGCCGTCGAGGCGGAAAACGCGGCTGAGGCTCGTGTACGTGCGGTTGCGGCCTTCGGGGTCCCAGATCGGATCGGCGACGGACGCGTCCGCCGTCGTGCCGCGGTAGGTGCCGTCGACGCGGAATCGCAGGTCGGCGCCCGCTGCTGCCGCGGCGCTCTGCCACTGCGCGGTCCAGATGTCGGGCGCCTGGAAGAAGAGGACGACATCGCGTGACGGGCCGTGCACGACTTCGTTCCAGGTATCGCCATCGCGCCGCTCGAGGCGAACCCGCGGCGGATCCATGTCGTTGGTGCCGCCGGTCCACGAAAAGGAGATGGGCGCGCCGGCCGCCGCTTGCGTCGGCGCGTCGGCGAGCACGCTGCCGGCGCGTGTCGGCTCGGTCGCGGGTAGCGCGCGGGCCATTTCGGTCACCTGCGGATCGAGGCCGGCGAGGAAGTCCTGGATACGCTCCGCTCCTTCCCGGTCGACGGCGTGCCATGCGGGTAGTTCGACGGTGAAGGGGGGACCGCCCGCCATGGCGCGCGACATGCCGACCAAGGCGGAGGCGACGTGATCGGCGGTGCCGGCGCCGAAGGCGGTCATCTCCTGGCGATAGTGAGCGCGGTTCTCGTATTCCCAGGCGGTGACGACATAGCCCATGTAGCCGTTGACGTGGCTCAGCACGACGGGGATCGGTGCGCCTTGTTCGGGGTCGAGCTCGTCGGTGCTGAAGTTGCGGCGCACCCGATCCTTCACCCATTGGGGCGCGCTGGGCCATTCGAAGCCTTGGTAGACGTTGCCGGCGACGCGGTCGACGCGGCTCTTGATGTTGAAGGCGAGGTCGGTGGTGATTTCGCCGGGGGTGCCGAGCATCAGCACGTCGCCGAGGCGGATCGCGTGCAGGCGCACGGTCGCGGAGTCGTGCAGGATGCGCACCATGGGGAAACGCGGCCCGAGGTAGGCGGAGGTCGGTACGGGGAAGCCGTCGACGCCGGGCAGGTCGGTGGTGACTTGATCGAAGCGTGGGGCGGCGTCGGCGGTGGTGGCGGCGAGCCCGTGCCAGGCCTCCTCCGCGGCGTCGGCGATGATGGTGCTCATCCTCTCCATGGCGGCGAAGCTGGAGCGCATGAACTGGTGCTCGGGGTGGTTGAAGCCGCGGTCGGGCTCGGAGTCGCCGAGCGGACCGGGCAGCCAGATCGCCGGCGCGCCGGTGCGCTCGCGCAGTTTCTTCTCGACGTGCGTCGGCCATTCACCGGAGAGGATCCCGTGGCCGTCTGGAAGTGACTCGGGGTGCATGCCGAAGATGAACAGATGCGCGAGGGGCTCGCCGCTGGTCGCCGAATCGAAGCGCAGCGACACGAGGTCAGGGTCGATGTGATCGCGCGGGTAGCCGACGGGGATGGTCTCCTGCACGCCGTCGGGGTTGGTGGCGACGATCGTCGTCGGTCCGATGATGTTGTGTTGCACGGCGCGGAAGTCGCGCACGCCGGTGCGCAACGTCGCCGGCTGGGCGACGCGGTCGGCTTCGATCACGGCGTCGGCGATGGCGCGGCTGACGTAGACGAAGTGGCGAGGGTCGAAGGCGTCGGCGAGGATCCAGATCCCGGGGGAGGGGCTGACGGCGTGCGGGCCGGAGTGGTTGTGGGTGGCGACGAGGAAGATTTGGTCGCGTCCGATGCCGGTTTCGGCTTCGATCAAGGTGGCGACGCGGCGTTGCAGTTGCTCGTGGCCGAGGTAGAGGTCGGCGCGGACGATGGCCACCTTTTGGTCGCCGCGCCGGATGACCAGCGCCTTCATCACCGGAGGTTCCTCGAGGCCTACGCCGGGTTCGAACAGGGTGGCGTAGCGGCCGGGGGCGGTGGCGGCGACGCGTTCTTGGAGCATGCCGAGAACCCAATCCGTGGCGCCCCGCAGGTGCGTCACCGGATCGGCCTCGAGGTCGAGGATGCCGCGCAGCTGGCCGAGGGCACGCAGCATGAGTCGGTCGCGTTCGACGAGTGCCGGGCTGCCGACTTGGCCGGGTTTGGCGCCCAGGCGCCAGGGGGCGGCGACTTCGGCGTAACCGACGTGCAGCGCCTCGTTGAGCTCGACGGGCGCGCCGTCGTCGTCGCCGCAAGCGGCGACGGTCAGCGACAGGCATGTGCTGCAAAGGAAGGTGACGAACCACGGGAACTTCCCCCAGAGACGCAGCCGGGAATCGCGCTTCATCACAGCACCGCCTTCATTCCGTCGATGGCGGTAGGTTCAGCGAGTCGTGCTGGGTTGTCAACCAGGGGTGGATCTCGGGGAGGGGCGACTGCGCCGAGCGGGACGATGGAAAGCGGCGCGCGACGGCGAGCCAACGCCGCGTCGCAACTCCGCTCAGCGGTCGGACTCGCTCGTCGAATCAGGTTCGACCCGGTCTAGCGATCCACCGGCTGGGGGTGGGCCGTGTCGGTGCACCGGCGCCGTACCGCGAGAATTTCGGAGACGGTTGCGAGGGCCGCGCGGGCGCTCATCTTCGAGGCGCCGCCTTCGCGCATGTGGAAGACGATGGGGACTTCGCGCACGCGGCAGCCTTTCTGGTGCGCCAGGAACACCATCTCGACTTGAAATCCGTAGCCTGAGGCGCGCGAGCTCACCGACGGTGCAATGCGAGCCAGGGTGCTGCGCCGCCACAGTCGGTAGCCGCTGGTTGCATCGGTGACCGGCAGGCCGAGGAGCGCGGGAACGACGACCCGATTGGCGCACCAGCTCATGAAGCGGCGATGCCAGACGAGTCCGGGAAAGACGCTGCCGCCGGGCAGGTAACGCGAGCCGATCACGAGATCGGCGTCCTGGGCGGCATGCAGCATCGCGATCAAGGCGGCGGGATCGTGCGAGAGGTCGGCGTCCATCTGCGCGATCCACTCGGCGGGGCCGGCGAGCGCGTGGGTGAAGCCGTCGACGTAGGCGCTTCCCAGGCCGGTTTTGCTGGGTCGGTGGATGACCTCGACGGCGCCTGCGGCGGTCGCGGCCAGCTCATCCGCGAGCCGCGCCGTGCCGTCGGTCGATGCGTCGTCGACGATGAGCACGCGCACGTCGACGCCGGGAATCTCGAGCCGGCGCAGTTCGGCGACCAGGCGCCCCAGGCTGTGCACCTCGTTGAGCGTGGGCACGACGACGAGCAGGGTCATCCTTGGCTCGCGCGACTCAGGCGATCTCGCGCGCCCTTTCCGCCTTCTCCTGCGGCGTGGGCTGGACGATCTGTCTGGCGACTCCCCAGGCGGGCACGGCCGACTTCTGAGCGACGTTGTAGAGGTCGAACGGGACGTAGCTGGTCTTGGTGACGAAGCCGATGTGGCAGTTCGAGGCCTCTTCGAGGTCGAACGCCTGGTCGGAGTGGAACTGAGCGACCACGAGATTGCGCAGGAAGGGCAGTTTGCGGACGAGTCGGCTGCGCTCGGAGGTGGACACCGCCATTTGCGGCAGAGCCGCGGTGATGGCGGCGACGTAGCGCGAGTAGCGCAGGGCGTACGACGGGCGGTTCAACAGGCGAATCGCCGGGAAGTACTCCTCGCCGTCGAAGATGATCGGCAGCGTCAGCACCCGCAGCTTCTGCGTGAACAGCGTCGACGGCAGGACCCGCTTGAGCCGCGTCAGCATGCGCAGAGTGTCCAAGAAGTCCTGCCGTGTGATACGGCCTTCGGTCTGTTCCTCGATGGCGTACACCACGTCGGCCATGTAGGTCCGCGCGTCGTCGAGTTCGAAGCGGTTCTGCGGCGCGGCTGGGTAGAGGTTGAGCGTGCAATTGCTGTAGCCGCCGAGCATGCGGATCCACTCGCCGATGTTTCGGTCGTTGACGCCTTTGACGATCATCGCCGTCAGCTCGATGTTGAAGCCTTGCGCCTGCAGCTTGTCGATCAGGAGTCGCTTCTTGCCGGCGATGCGGGCACCGCGCAGCGCTTGCGAGACGTCCTCATCGAAGCCGTCGAATTGCAGCAGCACGTCGCGCAGTCCGGCGTCCCACAATTCCTGGCGGAACGAGTCGCTCAGCAGGCGGATACCGTTGGTCGATACGCGCGGGGTGAAGCCGCGGGCGATCACTTGGCGGATCGCTTCGGGAAGGTCGGCGCGCAAGGTCGGCTCGCCGCCGACGAAGACGACGTAGGAGCGGCGCAGCTGATCGCGCAGCGAGGTGCCGACCTTGGGGAGGCGGTCGAGGATCTGTTGCAGATTCGGATCGGGCGCGGCGTCGGTGTTGGCATCGGCCCAACAAATCGGGCAGTCGAGATTGCAGCGGTTGGTGTAGTCGACGAAGAGGTAGTCGCTCTTCACCAGACAGCGATCGCAGGCGGTGCCTTCGAGGCACTCGAACGTCTGGCAGAACGGCTTCTCGGCGACGACCCCATCCATCGCCTGAAACAGTTCGGCATCGCGCCAGTAGACACTCTCGCGGGCACCGTGCTCGGGGCATGCCTGGCGCATCCAGACGTCGTCGCCGCGCACCAGCAACTCCGCAGGGATGACGCTCCGGCACGACGGGCACAGGCTTTGGGTGCGACGGAGGAACCGATCCGTCGTCGACTCGTTCACTGCCATGCATACCCTTTCTTGAAGGCCGGTCACGGTCGTCGGCGGGGAGCCTATGCGTAGCGGTCCCGACTTACAAGGGGCGTTCCGCCAGGGTTTGCTCCTTTCTTCCCGCACCGCTACCGTGCGGCGGTGGCCGGCACCCCCGACATCGTTCGTTACTACAACGAAACCCATCTTGGTTATCGCCTCTTCTGGGGGCTCGGCAAAGCGCTGTCGATGCATTACGGGCTCGTCGACGACCAGCACCGGGGCCATGTCGCGAGCGTCATCAACCTGATTCGCGTGCTCGCCGCGACCGTGAGCATCGACGCCGCCGACGAAGTCCTCGACGTCGGCTGCGGTTTCGGCGGCAGTTCGCTCTGGCTTGCCGAGAACCTCGGCTGCCGCGTGACCGGCATCGACATCAATCCCACAGAGATCGCCGCGGCGCGGGAAGAGGCGCGGCGGCGGGGACTCGCCGATCGTGTCCGCTTCGTCGAAATGGACTATCGGCAGATGGACCAGCGTCTCGAGCGCGATGCCTTCAGCGTCGTCTGGCAGGTCGAGACGCTGATCTATGCGGATCGCCGCCAATTCGCCGCCGATGCGGCCAAGCGCTTGCGACCCGGTGGCCGGATCGTCGTCGCCGACTATTTTTCCCGGCCGGGCTCGTACACGGCGGAAGAACGCGCGATGCTGGACGGCTGGGTGCAGGGATGGGCGGGAAAGGATCTCGTCACGGCCGCCGACTTCCGCGAGTTCCTCGAGGACGCCGGATTCGGCGACGTTCGCTTCGAGGACCGCAGCGCCAGCGCGACGCCTTCGTCGCGCCGCATGGCACGGGTGTGTCGGCTGACCACGCCGCTCGGGCGCGCCCTGGAACTGGTCGGCCTACGCACGCCGCTGCAGACGGCGAACAGCTGGGGGGCCGTTCTCCAGTACGAGGCTTTGCGCCGCGGACTTTGGCTCTATGGCATCGTTTCGGCACGCAAGCCCGGGGCCTGACGCCGCATCGCGAGCCACCGGCGGCTCGCGAAAGACTCCCTTGTAAATGTCTTCGGGGTGCTGGTAGAAAACCGGCATGCCCGTAACTCAGTTCGCCACTCCGCTTCAGCGAGCGGGGCGCCTGGCTCGCCAGGCGCGCCCGGTGGTCCAGCTCGGGGCGCGCCGCATGTTCGGGCGCAAGAGCCCGTTCCAGATCACCTTCTCGCTGACGAACCGGTGCAACTTTCGCTGCGAGTACTGCGAGATTCCGCTGCAGCACCGCGAAGAGATGAGCGTCGACCAGTGGCGCATGGCGATCGACGACTTCCGTCGCGCGGGCATGGGGCGCGCCAGTCTCATCGGCGGCGAGCCGCTCCTGCACAAAGACGTCGGACCCATCATCCAACATCTGCGCCACCGCGGCATCCATACCGCGATGAACACGAACGGCTGGCTCGTCCCCGACCGAATCGAGGATGTGGCACGTCTCGACCTCGTGTGCCTCACCCTCGATGGCCCTCCCGAGGTCCATGACGGCCAGCGGCGCCAAGGCTCCTACGCCCGCGTGATCAAGGCGCTCGACCTGCTGCACGCGCGCGAGATCCCCGTGGTCACCATGACGGTCGTGACCCCCCGCGGCCTCGCCAACCTCGATCACGTGCTCGACGTCGCCGAACAGTACGGCCACAAGGCATTCTTCCAGATCGAGCACGACAAGGCCTGCGACGTCTATGCACCACTGGCGTCGCGCCTTCCCGATGCCAGCATTCGCGAACTCGCGGAGACGCTGATGGCGCGCAAGGCCGCCGGCAAGCCGGTCGGCAACTCGAAGATGATCCTCGAGCGTCAGCGCGACCATCGCTACCTGGGGACCTGTGCCGACTGTTACGCCGGGCAATACTACGGCTACGTCATGAGTGACGGTACCGTCGCGCCCTGCCTGCTCACCCAGTGGCAACAGACGAAGGCAAACGGCCTCACGCGGGGCTTCGCGCGCGCGTTTCAGGAACTCGCCCAACCCAAGGGCCCGGGCTGCTCGTGTGTGCCGACCCACGAGGTCAACCACGTCTTCGCCCTGAACCTCCAGTCGCTCTGGCACGCCGTGGAGGTATCCCTGGGTAGTCCGCCACCCAACTGACCCGTGCCGGTCGTCGGCGCGCCTTCGGAACGGGTCCACTGGCTTCGCGCCTCCCGCTTCCAGCACTGGTTTCACTTTCTTCTGTTGCCACTCGCCGGCTACGACGGTAGCGGCTCGGTCGCCGTCCAGGCCATGGCCCTGGGCCGAGGCGTCGCCATCGCCTTTGCCGTCCTGGCCTTCGGCTTCCTCATCAACCAAGTTGCCGATCGACACATGGACGCGAGCGCGGACAAGAACCCGCTGGCGCGTTACGGCGGGCAGCGGCTGTACGGGGGACCCCTCGGTGCGCTCGTCGCCGTTGCACTGGCGCTGTCCTGGCTCGGCCCGCGCCCGGTGACGATCGCGACGGCGCTGGCTCTCGTTTCGGGCGCCGTCTACTCGGTGGGGCCGAGGATCAAGCGGTTGCCCGTCTTGGGGACCTTGGCGAACGCGACGAACTTCGCGCCGCTGCTCTGGGTGGGTCTCCCGAACACCACCCTTCCCGCGGGCATGGTCGAACTGACGCTGTGCTTCACTCTGTTGCTGCTACAGAACCAACTCGTCCACGAGGCGGCCGACCGCGACGACGACCGGCGCGGCGACGTCCGGACGACGGTCCGCACGTTCGGGACGGTCGGCGGGGCGCTCGGCTGTGCCGCCCTCGGCAGCCTCCTCGTCGCGGCGGTCTACGTCACCGCGCCACTGGCCGTATTGGCGATTCCGTTCGCGCTCGTCTTCGCCGTCGCCGTCCCGCTCGCCGTGGCGTATCGCGGAACCGACACCACGCTGATGGCGCGGGTGCGGATCACCCACCGGGTGGCGAGTGCCGCGGCCGGCTTGGCGATCTTCGTGTTGCTGCGTATCGTCTGAGACGTAACCACAAAGTTCCGCCGTGCCACGCCGCCGCGACAGGGTCGGCGTCAGTTCTTTGCCTCGCCGGCGACTTCGACCATGCGCAGCAAGACGAGGCCCTTGCGGTTGGCGAACCGCGCATCGTCGACGACAGCCCGCTGCCGGTGCGTCGCCTCGTCGACCAGGATCGGCAGTACCTCGGTCGACATCAGCCGGTCGACGGGCGACCGTTGCGTCGCCGCAATCACGCGGATCGGCCCGGTGTAGGCGTCCAGCAGGCGACGGATGCGCCCGCGGGTACATTCGCGGGCCTCGCGGAGGAGGGCCTCGTCGGGGTCGTGAAAGCCACGATGCTGGGGCGTGCAATCGAGGAATTGATGCGCTCGAATCGTGCGGATCTCGCCGCCGGTGATCGCCTCGATCACACCACTCATGTCCTCGTTGGTGACGAAGATCGGAACCGATGGTTTTGGCGTCCCCTCGATGTGCGCGATCAGCCCCGTCATGGCTTCCGAATTGGTCGACATCTCGAGGAAATTCGCGGCGCTGCCACGACCGAACGTACTCCATGCCAGCAGCGACGCGAACAAGGCGACGCCAACCCCGACGGCCCGCCCCTCACGCCAACCCGTGCGACGCGCCATCGCCCGCCCAAGATCGGTGGCGGTGACGCCCGCGGCCACCCCGAACAGCCCGGAGAGCGGTGCGTAGCCCGAAACCGGATGGTCGTAAAAGAACGTCGAAGCGAGAAAGAAGGTGGCGAACACGGAACCCACCGCGGCGGCTACCGAAGGCGCTCGGCCTCCTGCCCAGAACAACACGGCGACCCCCATGCAATACGTCACCGAAGCAGCGCCGACGACCACGCCGGGAAGGATCCCCGAAAGTTCCTTTCCACTGATGACCGATCCGAATGCCATGGTGTCGCCGGCGAACAAGACCAGCTTGCCGAAGTCGAGCGCGATCCATTGCGGGTTGAGGTTCTCCCGCAGAACCCGGAGGCGGTACTCGATCTGAATCAGAAAGTCGCCGTACCGGTCCATCAGATTCCCCACGACCGACGGCAGCAGCACGAGTGCGAACACGAACCATGCGATCAGCCACCGCGGACCGGGCCGCAGCCCGCCGAGGAGGTCGGCGCGCGCGAGAAAGAGGGCGAGCGGAATGAGGAAGAACACCGCCTTGATGTTGGTCGCCAGCGACAGGGCGACGAGAGCTGCGGCGGCGACGTGGTTCAAGGTGGACGGGGCGCGAGCCGGTGTGGCGTTGCCGACGCCGCCCCCAGGCTCCGGCGTGACGCAATGAAGGGCGAGCAGCAGGGCGAACCACGGCATGGTTTCGTAGTGGATCAGCGTCGAGTGCAAGAAGCCGAACAGCGGCGCGACCGACAGGCAGATGATCGCCGCGTCCGCCGTGATTCGATCCGCCAGGCGAACGAGGAGTCGACGGGTGACGATGAGTGTGATGATGCCGAGCAACAGCCCGGAGGTGTGCACTGCGTAGACCCGGCCGCGGTGTAGCGGCCAAAAGATGTCGAAAAGCCAGTACGGTACCCCGGAGGCGTAGCTCATGACCTGAATCGGGTACTGGCGATCGCCGACACACAAGGCAACTTGCGGCCGAACGTTGCTCGAAACGATGCGTACCGGGCCGGGGTCGGCGCAGCTCGGTTCGAACTGCGGGGCCGGATTGGTGTCGCTGGCGTAGTCCAGGATTGGACTCGGAGGCGACGGGTACACGGACACCGCCTCCGACCAAGGCCCGATCGTCTGCGACAGCAACAGCCAGACTGCACTGAACGAAACGATGGAGAGCACGAGCGCCCAGCGCTCGCGAAGCAACTGCGTCATCCCAAGCCGGCCGGCGTTCAGTTACCGACGAATCCCGCCTGCGACGGAGGACTCTCTCGTGTTCATCAAAGCTCGATGCCCTTAGGCGGTAGATCCGCCGGCGAGATTCTCTCGTCGCGCGTCGCCCAAGGGACCGCTGGATCCGGCTGAACGGCGATTTCGGGTCGAGCAGCTCTTGTCATCCCAGATTTTCTTGCGACGGCATCAGTAGGACAGGCCGGTTCGGGTCGTCAACCGGAAATCCACCTACTTCGCCTGCCCGTCGGACCCAACGATTCCCATCCCGGCCTCGGCCCGAGCCAGTCGCGGCGCCGCGCTCCGTTCGGCGTCAACCGAGCCTGTGAAGCGCCAGCTGGCCTCGTTCCGTCCCTTCCAGTCGACGTGCCGCCAACCTGCGAGCGTTCCTCACTCTTGGAAGCGACGGCAGAGTAGAATCGTATTGTGTCCGCCGAAGCCGAAGGCCACCGACATGCCAACGGTCAGCGTCGCCCGTCGGGCGCAACCCGGCACGCAGTCGAGACGGCACTCCGGGTCGGGATTCGTGTAGTTGATCGTCGGCGGAATCATGCCATGACGCAGAGCCTCGATCGTCCAGATCAGTTCGGCGGCGCCGGCGGCGCCGAGAAGATGCCCCGTCACCGATTTGGTGGCACTGACCGGCGGTAGCGCCGCGCCGAAGACGCTGCGGTAGGCGCATACCTCGATCGGGTCGCCCACGGGGGTCCCGGCGGCATGGGCGTTGATGTAGTCGACCGCCGTCGGCGGGAGCCCCGCCTTGGCCAAGGCCCGCCGCATCGCGCGGGCTTGCTGCACCCCGCTCGGGTCGGGCGTGGTGAAATGGGTGCCGTCGGTCGTCCCGGCATAGGCGAGGATCTCGGCGAGCGGCTCCGCTCCGCGCGCACGGGCGAACTCGAGCGATTCCAACACCAGCACCGCCGCCCCCTCGCTGAGAACGAAGCCGTCGCGCGCCGCGTCGAAAGGCCGTGCCGCCGCCTCCGGCGGATCGTTGCGCCGTGACAAGGCGCCGAGGTTGTCGAATCCGGCAAGGCCCAACGGATGCACCGCCGCCTCGGTGCCGCCGGCGATCATGGCCTGCGCATCACCGCGCCGAATGGTCTCGACCGCCATGCCGATCGCATCCGCGCTCGTCGCGCAGGCCGAGGCGATGCCGAAGTTGGGGCCGTGCACGCCATGGCGAATGCTGATCTGCACGCCCGACGCATCGACGACCTCCAGCGGCACGGTGAGCGGGCTCAGGCGCGCCGGACCCTTCTCGAGGAGAATCTGGTACTGCTTGGTGAACGTCCAGATGCCGCCCGAACCGGTTCCGACCATTACGCCGATGTCGTCCGCCGTCGCCGGAGTGATGTTCAAGCCGGCTTGTGTCACGGCCTCGTCGGCGGCCGCCAGGGCGAACTGGGTCGACCGATCGGCGCGCCGCGCCTCGCGGCTGCTCATGTGGTCGAGCGGATCGAACCCCCACGCCTCGCCGGCGATCTTGACCGGCCACGCATCACCGCTGGCATCGAAGAGCGTGATGCGCCGGATCCCCGAGCGCCCCGCAACGACGTTGGCCCAAGCCGTGGCCACGTTCAGCCCGACCGGCGAAATGATCCCCATGCCGGTCACCACGACGCGTGGGATGCCGTTCATGCCGCCGCCCTTCGCCGCCGCAGCAACGCCAGGCTCAGTACGCTGCTCACGACACATGCCTGTGCAAACCAATCGCCGAACCTCGCATACAGCGTGAGCCCTTCACGCGGCTCGATCCGCCCGACCGTCGTCGCGTCGTCGAAGAGGGGAGACTGTACGACGACCCCGCCGTCCGGCGCGAGGATCGCCGACGGACCCGAGGTCGAAGCGCGAATCAGGAAGCGACGTTGTTCGACGGCGCGCAATCGCGCCATGTCGAAGGAGATCTGGGCGAACTTCTCCGAGCCGATCCACGTGTCGTTGGTCAACGTCACCAGGAAGGTGGCGCCGGCGAGGGCTCGGGCGCGTGCGATCTCGGGGAACAGCGCCTCGTTGCAGATCATCGCCCCGGCCGGTCCGCCCACCGCCCGCAAAGGCGGCCGGGCGGGTCCGGGGACGAACTCCCGCACCTCGCCGAAGTCGCGATTCATCAGATCGAGCCAGCGCCAGGGCTGGTACTCGGCAAAGGGCAACAGCAGTTCTTTGTCGTAGCGATCGACCACCCGACCTTCGGGGTCGACCAACAGCGCCGAATTGTAGAAGCGCGATGGCTGGTGTTCGACGGCGTGCGGTCCCCCGGCGATGAGCTGCACTCCGCCCTGGCGCAACACCGAGGCGATCGACTGTTGGTACAACGGCTCGCTCTCGAGAAAGAACGTCAAGGCGCTTTCGGGCCAGACGATGAGGTCGAGCTTGCCCCGACGCATCGCGTCCAGGCTCGCCTGCAGATACTTCGTCAGGTTACGGCCGTAGAGATCGCTGCGCCATTGCGTGCCGAGGTCGAGATTGCCTTGCACCACGGCGACGTGCAGGGCCGACGAGTCTTGTCGATCCCCCGTGAAGTCCTCCGTGGACGAACGCGCCCCATAGGCGATCGTCAGTCCGAGCAGCAGCAGCGCCGGGAGGGCGATCGACCAAGAGCGTTCGTCGCGCCAGCGCCAGCAGATTTCCGCGAGCGTCAGATTCACCAGAATCACCACGAAGCCGACGGCGTATACACCGCCCACGTCGGCGACTGCGGTGATGGCCGCCACCGGCGCCTGCGAGTAGCCGATCAGCACCCATGGGTTGCCGCCGAGGAAGTTGGCGCGGAAGTACTCGCCGGCGATCCATGCGGCCGCGGCGAGTAAAGGGAGGGCTCGCCCGGCGCGCTCCGCGACGGCGCGGTACCAGGCCGCGAACAGGGCGTACGGCGGCACGACCATCACCAGTACGATCGCCGCGAACAGGCCGATGCCGGCGAAGACCGACTGCTCGAAGTAGACGACGACGGCCGCGTACAGCCAGTCGACCGTGACGCATGCGCCGGCGCCGGCGAGCACGCCGCCGAGGAGAGCTGCCTGCCGTACCGACCCCTGGCGCATGGCGAGCAACGCCGGCACCAATACGACCCAAGCCAGAGCACTCCACCCGTGCGGCGGAAAGCAGGTTCCGTAGGCGACCCCACAAGCAAGCGGAACGCCGAGGAGCACGGCCAAGTGGCGATACGGGTAGGACATGGACGAATCTACCCCGAGTCATAGCCGAGCCCCGTCGCCCAGGGGAAGCCACGGTCGTTGACGCCGTCGACGAGATGGTGCTGGAGTCGCCTGCCATGAACACCGGCGGAACGAACCCGAAGCTGCGCGAGGTGATCGCCGCGGTACCCGCCGACTGCTACGACAAACCGACCTGGCTGGGCTTGCTCTATGTCGTTCGCGCGCTCCTGCTCCACGCCACGGTATGCCTGGCACTGATCGCCATCGACGCGCCGCTGTCGTTGCTGCTCCTGTGGCCGCTCGGCGGACTGACGATCAGCGGTCTGTTCGTTCTCGGACACGATGCCGCGCACGGAGCTTTGTTTCGCCAGAAGTGGCTCAACGACCTGGTCGCACGCTGGACGCTCTTGCCGAGCCTGCATGCCGTATCGCCCTGGAGCCTTGGTCACAACCGTTTGCACCACGTGCACACGGCGCGTGAAGGAGCGGACTTCGTCTGGCATCCATGCTCGCCGGCGCAGTTCACGGCCCTGCCGCGCTGGCGCAGGCTCCTGCATCGATTCGAGTGGAGCGCGGCCGGCACGGGGGCGTATTACCTGCGTTCGATCTGGTGGGAGAAGATGATGCGCCTGCAGCCCCCGGAACGCTTCGTCGCTGCATTCCGCCGCGATCGCGTTTGGGTGACCCTGTATGCCGTCGTATGGATGGTGGCGCTCTTCGTTCTGGGTCATGGCCGGATGCAGTCCGTGCTCGCGGGCGTGTGGATGATGGTGAAGGTGGGACTCCTGCCATGGCTCTTGTGGAACCAGTTCATCGGCGCGACCGTGCACGTGCACCATGTCGGTCCCGGTCTCCTCTGGCGCCGGCAGGATCGCTGGAGCCGTTACCGTGGCCAGGTCGAAGCGACGACGAGCTTCACGGTGCCCGCTTGGTACAACCTGTTCGCGCACAACATCCACCTGCACGCGGCGCATCACGTCGATCCGCGCATTCCCTTTTACCACCTGCCGCGCGCCACAGCGGCGTTACAAGCTCGCTTCGGCGACGCCTTTGCCGTGCGCGCGTTGCGCTGGCGCGACCCCTTGGTCAACCTGCGACGGTGCAAACTCTACGACTTCGAACGCGAGCGGTGGCTGACCTACGCCGAGGCTCAGGCGAGCTCGCCGCGCGTATCGATCACCTCGTGAAATGCGGCCTGAACCGCTTGGCGTAAGGCGTCGGCGTCGGTGAAGGCGGCGGCGTCTAGTGGAGATCCGACGTACACGCTGGCCCGCAGCGCCCCGCCCGTGAGCACTCGCCGTCGTAAGTGCTCCGCCAGGCTCAGGTCCGTGTCCCAATAAGCGCGCCGGTCGCTGTAGCGGAGAGTCACTGGAACAAGCGGCACCTTCACATGTTCGAGCAGTCGGAACAGGCCTGGTTCGAGCGGCTGGGGTAGGCGGTCGCCGAAGGTCGAACCTTCGGGGAAGACGATGAGACTGCCGCGACGAATCCGTCGCAGGATACCGCGGGCCGCCCGGACACGCCCGTGCGGGCTATCGCGCTCGACGAAGACACAGTCGATCGCCTGTGCCACCGGGCCGATCAGGGGCCAGTGCGCGATATCGGCCCGGCTGACGAAGCTGGCGCCCAAGGTTGCGGCCAGCAGGGTGATGTCGAGATAGCTGCGGTGGTTGGCGAGATAGACGACGGGCGTCTGAGGCAGCGTCCCTTCGACGCGAGGTTGGATACGCAAGACCCGATTGGCGCCGCCGCTCCAATGTTGCAGCAATCGGACGGCGCGTTCGGGATCGGCTCCACGCCACCACGCGCTGCCGCGATAAGCCCACAAGTAGGCGTAACCGCTGGCACACAGAGCGCCGCTGACGCAGCCGAAGCGCAGTTTCTCGATCACACAGCCACCCATCGCATACAGCACCGATCCCTAAGCCACTCGACCACCCGAAGCAAAGCCCAGCGGCTCAACCTCGGCCTACGCCTTCGCCCGAGCCTCAGCCTGCCGGCGCCGCAAGCGCCGGCCACCATCGTCTTGCGGCCGAACGCCGAAGCGGCTAAGGCCGAGCCTGGGGCAGCACCATGAGCGCCGTCGAGGCCGAAGGCACGAGCCAGAAGATCTTCGCCACGGTGATGCTCGCCGACATCTCGGGTTTCACGGCGCTGTCGGAGAAGCTCGACCCGGAGGACGTCACCCGGGTCATGAACGGTTGCTTCGCCAAGCTCGAGAGCATCGTCTTTGCCCATGGCGGCGTCATCGAAGGCTTCCTCGGCGATTGCGTCAAGGCGATCTTCGGCATCACTCCGTCCAGCAACCCGACGCGGCTGGCGGTGCGCGCCGCCCTCGAGATCCGCGATGCCGTCGCCGACTACAACCGCGAGGCGGAGCTGCCCTCGCCTCTCGGTATCCACATCGGCGTCAACAGCGGTTCCATCGTCACCATTCCGTCAGGTTACGCCGACGGCAGCCTGGCGGCGATCGGCGACGCGGTGCGTTTGGTCAACGCCCTCGAAGACCATTCCGTGCGCGGCGAAATCTTCGTCGGTCCCGAAACTTACGAACGGACGCGCGACGAGTTCAACTACCGACCGCGCGATCCGATCGCCCTGCCGCCGCACCCGGCGCCGTTTGCCGTCTACGAGCTCCTCGGCACACGCCGCAGTCCTCACGTGCGGCGTGCCAGCGAACGACGCATGGCGACCGTTCTCTTTGCCGAAGTTCTCGGGCTCGAGGCCTTGGCGGCGGATTGCGACGCCATCACCTACGCCGAGCTGATCAAGGGACTGTACAAGACCCTGTCGGCCGCGGTGACGGCGCACGAGGGGGTGATCGACAAGTACCTCGGCGAGGGTCTCATGGCGCTGTTCGGTGTCCCGAACGCCATCGAGAATGCCCCGCGCCAAGCGGTGAACGCGGCGATCGCCATGCGTCGTGCCTGTCGTCGGTACGCTGCCGAGCACGCGCACGGCCACGATCTCGCGATCAAGATCGGCATCAATACGGGCCTGGTCATCGCCGGAGAAATCGGCGGCCGCGTCAAGCGCGACTTCACCGTCATGGGCGATGCGGTCAATCTCGCGGCCCGTCTCAAGTACGCGGCCCCGGCCGACACGATTCTGCTCGGCCCGCGGACCCTGCGCGAAGTCGGCGATCACTTCGAGTATGGCGCGGAGCTGGCGCTGCGTCTGAGTGGAATCAGCGAGCCGGTGCCCGCGCGCGAGGTACTGTCGGAGGCGACGCAGGTGCATCGGCGAACGCCGACGCGCGGGATCCAGCGACTCGAGACTGCCATCGTCGGGCGTGATGCGGAACTCGCCGTCTTCCACGCCAACCTCGACGCCGTGCTCGCCGGTCGCGGCGCGATCGTCAACGTGGAGGGCGAGGCAGGCTTGGGTAAGTCACGCCTCCTCGCCGAAGCGCTGCGCACGGCCGAGGCTCGTGGCGTGCAGGTGCTGACCGGTCGCTGTCTGGCGATCGGTCACGGCATGAGCTTTCACCTGTTCGACGACCTCTTCCGCGACTGGCTCGAGGCACGTGAGGACGCCGACGACCTGACCCTCGACAAGCTCGAACGCGCCGTCGCCGGTGTCTTGGGCGACGCCGGCCACGAAGTCGTACCTTTCGTCGCGCGCTTGATGGGTCTCGACGTGGATGCCGTGTACGGAGAGCGTTTGGCGGGTGTCGCCGGCGAAGCTCTCGAGCGCATGATCTTCAAGAGCGTGCGCCATCTCATCGAGGCAATCGCTCGCCGCCGCCCGACGATGCTGGTGGTCGAGGACCTGCACTGGATCGATCAGTCGTCGCTGAACCTACTCGAAGAGCTGCTGCCGCTCGTCGCTCAGCACGGGATTCTCTTCGTTCATCTCTATCGCCCGCTGCACGACGAGACGAGCGGTACCCTGGCGGCGCTTTGCCGCCAGCGCTTGTCCGACCATACGCACGAGATGCGACTCGGACCGCTGACGTCAGACGCGGCGGGCGAGCTGATTCGCAACTTGCTCCAGCTCGACGAACTGCCGGCGCGCCTGCGAGACCGCATCGCCGGCAAGGCCGAGGGTAACCCATTTTACATCGAGGAGGTCGTGCGCTCGCTGATCGACCAAGGAGTCATCGTACCGCAGGACGGGCGCTATCGAATCACCGACGCAATCGACACCACGGTCATTCCATCCACCGTGCAGGAAGTGATCATGGCGCGCGTCGATCGCCTGCCGGAATCGGCGCGCCATCTGCTTCAGGTATCCTCGGTCATCGGGCGGCAGTTCTTTCGCTCCATCGTCGCCGCCGTGCTGGCGGAGGACGACGAGCGCCTGGAGCGCGACCTCCAAACGTTGCGCCAGAAGCAACTGATCGAGGAACCCAAGCACGGTGAGGCCGGCGGTGTCGTCGGCGACGATGCCACCTTCGTCTTTCGCCACGCCTTGGCGCAGGAGACGATCTACTCGTCGCTCTTGCTGGCGACGCGCAAGGATCTGCACGCCCGCGTCGGCGAGGCCATCGAACAGCGCTTCGAGGACCGACTCACGGAATTCTTCCCGGTACTCGGCCACCACTTCATGCAGGCGAACCGACTGGCCTCGGCCGAGCCCTATCTCTTCGGTGCCGGTGAAGAGGCCCTGCGAAGCGCCGCTTTCGCCGAAGCGCTCCGTTTCTTCCACCAGTCGAGTACGGTCTACCAGCAGTTATATCCAGAAGGCGGCGATCCGCAGCACCTCGCCCGAATCGAGAAAAACCTCGCTCTCTCGCTGTTGAATACCGGCCAGCTGACCGCCTGTATCGACCACTTCGATGCGGCCTTGCGCTACTTGGGGCGACCGCTCACGACGTCGCAGGTGTCGGCCTATGTCGGATTCGCCGGCAACTTGATGCTGCTCCTGGCGCAACTCTATCTGAAGCTGGGCCGCCGCCGGAAAGTCGTGGACTGGGAACAGGAGCGCATGGCGAGCGAGATTCTGTTCAATCGCGCGCGTGCCGAAATCACCAGCGACCCGACTCGGCTGTTCTTCGAAAGCGTCGCCGCGCTGCGGCACTTCCATGAGATCGATGCGCGTCAGGTCGAACAGTCGAGCGCGATCTACGCCTCCGCGGCCGGCATGTTCTGCTACTCGGGTATCTCCTTCTCGATCGGCAAGCGGATCATGCGGCAGGCGCGGACGCTCGTGCACGAGGGGAACGTCCAGCAGGCATTCACCTGCGCATCCATGGAGTTCATCATCCGCTATCTCGAAGGTGATTGGGCCGACGGGCACGTCGTCGACGAGAATCTGCTCGACGAGGCTCTACGCCACGGTCAGCTGTGGGACGCGAACACCTACCTCGGCCTGTACTGCGACCGTTTGTTGCGCCAAGGGCGCTTCGCCGAAGCACGTACGATCCTGCGGCGATTGGAGACCATGCGTGACGACTACGGCTACAGCTTCGCCGGCACCAATCGCGATGGCATGACGGCCCTCCTGTTGGTGGAGGAGCGCGACTTGGGGCAGGCCCAGGCGGCGGCCGCGCGCTATCGTGAACAAGTCCGAGAGGAGCCGCTACAGGTGTTGGCCATCGGCACGCAGGCGAAGATCGAAGTCCTGCGGGGCGATCTTGCTGCCGCCGAATCCAACCTGCAGGTAGCGGAGGAGATCATCGCCCGCACCCCGACCTTGCCACCGTGGCATCTCAGCGCTGCCGCCACCGCGAGCCTGCTCTATTCCCTCGAGCGACTGCAGCACGCGGCCGCGGGCGAACGTCGTACGCTGGCTCGACGGCTGCGCCGCCACCTGCGGCACGCCACCCGTATCGCGGCCAAGGTCGCCGTCCAGCGGGCCGAGATCACGCGTCTCGCGGCGCTGGCCCATTGGCGGCTCGGCGAACACGCGCGTGCCCATGCCACCTGGCGGCGTGCCATGGCGATCGGCACCAAGCTCGGCGCTCAGCCTGAACTGGCTCGTCTATCCCTCGACCTGAGCGCCTGCGGCATCGACCCGGCGAGCGTTGCCCCACGACAGGGCGCGAGCGGATCGGAACGAGCGTGATCCGACGCCGTCAGATCACGCGCCTTCCCGGCGTGAATCGACGAGGAAATTCCGTGGCGCCCCGGAGAGTCGCTGCAGCAATCGACGGATGGAACCCGCCGGCAGCGCCAGCCGTGACGGCGCGCCTACCCGATCCGGATGCGGGCGCGACACCCGAGGGTTCAGCGCAGCAGGTATTCGGGGAGGAAGACGTCGTCGGGAATGTCGACGTCGTATTGGATGTTCGTGACCTCGATCGACGAGGTGAGTTGGTCCTTCAGGTTCTTCATCGTCTGCTTGCGGATCGTCCAGATGCCGTCGATCTTTTCGAGTTGATCGACGGTGGCCACCTTCACCAACGTACCGTGTCGATCGTAGAACTCGCGCCGTAGAAGGAGATTTTCGGTGGGATCGATGGCGCCGACCGTCTTGCCGTAGATCTGTCCGACGGGGTTCTTGGGGATGGCTTCGACCAGCGTGCACTTGCGGCCGTAGACCATGTCCTCGCCGACGATGCGGTAGGTGAAGGCATCGAGCTCTGGCTCGATGACGTCGGCGACGTAGTAGGCGGAATCGAGGAAGGGCTGCGCTCGGGCCTCGTTGCTCACCAATACGCTGCGCCGCGAGGCCGCCACCTTGATGTATTGGAGCGGGGGTTGGTCGATCCGGTGCAGGAAGAGGAAGCGGATGCCGGCGAGATCGTCGGGCGCGACCACTTCGAGGTAGCTCGAGCGTGCTCCGTCGACGAGCTTGTGGCGCACGTCGAGTTCGCGCGATGCTCCCGGTTCGTTGCTGACCTTCAGGCGGGCGTGAAACGAGGCGCGCGGCAAGGCATCGAGCGCCTTGCGGACGAGGTCTCGTGCCGCATCCTCGGCCGCCGCGACCGTGTGCGAGGTCGAGATCATCAGGACGAAGACGACGAGCGAACCGGCGGTTCGTTTCATGGAGAGCCCTCCTCGATGGTTGCGTGGGCCAGAGAGTTTTCCTTGCCACGGAGGCATAGACCCGCAGGCGGAAGGCGGTCAACCTGCGCGTCACGAGCATTTCTCGCGAACCAGCCGGTAGCCGAGGGAGGAGGTTGACGTGAGGCGCGCGGTCGGATGTGGTTGCCATATGAAGCATCGTCGCACCGTTTGCTGGTTGGTTGTCGCCATGTTCGTGCTTTCTGCGTGTCGTTCCGACGAGCCTGCGGTGGACGTCTTGGCACTGCCACGGCTCGAACTCGATCTACCAGCGGGGTGGACGGCGGAGGCGCCGACCTCGACCATGCGGGTGGCGCAGGCGCGCATCAGCGGGCCGGGCGGCGAAGCCGAGCTGACGGTGTTTCACTTCGGCGAAGGCAGGGGCGGCGGAGTCGCCGAGAACCTCCAGCGCTGGGTCGATCAGATGGAGTTCGCCCCCGGTTCGTCGACACACCGCGAGGAGTTCACGGCCAACGGCTACACCATCTACTGGGTCGATTTTCAGGGTACGCTCAAAGCCGGGCAGATGGGCATGGCCCCCGCTCTGCCGATCCCCAACGCCCGCCTGCTCGGCGCGGTCATCGAGGGCCCCGGCGGCCCGTGGTACCTCAAGGCCACCGGTCCCGACGCCACGCTTGCCCCCCAACGTGACGCTTTCCTGCGCATGCTCGAAAGCCTTCGACCCCGTCCCTGAACCAGATGCATGCCGTGCGTCCGCGTCCTACGGTGGCGCACGTCGCCGCCGCGTTGTAGCGTTCCGCCTCCATGAAGCCGCCCATTGCCGCGAAGAAACCCAAACGCCTGCGCCACCACGGCGAAACGCGTATCGACGAGTACTTCTGGCTACGCGAGCGCGACAACCCCGAGGTGATCGCCTATCTCGAAGCCGAGAATCGCTACACCGCCGCCCGCATGCGCGGCACCAAGGATCTCCAGGAAAAGCTCTTCCGCGAGATGCGCCGCCGCATCAAGGAGACCGACCTCGACGTCCCCGTGCGCGTCGACGATTTCTTCTATTACTCGCGCACCGAGAAGGGGAAACAGTACCCCATCTCTTGCCGCAAGCACCGCTCGCTGCGAGCGCGCGAACAGGTCCTGCTCGACCACAACCAACTGGCGCGTGGGCGGAAGTTCTTTGCCGTCGGCGTCGAGGAAGTGAGCCCGGACCATCGCCTGCTGGCGTTCAGCACCGATACCACCGGCGACGAACGCTACACGCTGCAGATCAAGGATCTCGCCAGCGGCAAGCTGCTGCCCGAGTCCATCGCCAACGTCGATCAGGTCGCCTGGTCTCTCGACAGCCGTATCCTGTTTTACACCGTGCTCGACGACCTGCACCGGCCCTACCAGCTCTGGCGCCATGCGCTGGGCACGCCGGTGACGGACGACGTGCTCGTACACCACGAGGCCGACGAGTCGTTCTTCCTCGGCGTGTCGATGACCCGCAGCCGCGCCTACGTCGTGCTCGATCTGCAGGCCAAGACCACCAGCGAGTGTCACGTCGTTCCGGCCGACCAGCCGCTGCAGCCGCTGCGCGTCGTGCAGCGGCGCCGCCGCCACGTCGAGTACTCGATCGACCACCACGGCGAACACTTCTACGTCTTGCACAACCACAAGGCGAAGAACTTCGAACTGGCGATCACGCCGGTGCACAAGCCCGGCGCACGCCACTGGCGGACCCTGATCGCGCACCGCGACGACGTACTGCTGGAGGACGTGTCGCTGTTCCAGCGCCACATGGTCGTTTACGAACGCGAAGGTGGCCTCGAACACATCCGTATTCGTCGACTCGACGACGCTAGCGAACACCGCGTGCGTTTTCCGGAAGCGGTCTACACCGTCGGGGAAAGCGCCAACCCCGAGTTCGACACCGACACGCTGCGCTTCGGCTACTCGTCGTTGGTGACGCCGACCTCGATCTTCGACTACGATATGAACCGGCGCCAGCGGAAGCTGCTCAAGCAAGCGCCGGTGCTCGGCGGCTACGACCCGGCGCGCTATCGCACCGAACGCGTCTTCGCCGTCGCCGCCGACGGCGCGCAGGTGCCGATCTCGCTCGTGTATCGCAAGGACGTGCGGCGTGACGGCAAGGCGGCGCTGTTTCTCACGGGCTATGGCGCCTACGGCATGAGTCGGGACCCGAGCTTTTCCTCGGTGCGGTTGAGCCTGCTCGACCGCGGCGTGATCTACGCCATCGCCCACGTGCGCGGCGGCAGCGAGATGGGGCGCGACTGGTACGAGAAAGGCAAGTTCCTCCACAAGAAGAACACCTTCACCGACTTCATCGCCTGCGCCGAGAAGCTGGTGCAGGCGCGCTATACCTCGTCCGAACGTTTGGCCATCCAGGGCGGTAGCGCCGGCGGCTTGCTGATCGGCGCCGTGCTGAACTTGCGTCCGGACCTCTTCGGCGCCGCCGTCGCCGACGTGCCGTTCGTCGACGTGCTCAACACCATGCTCGACCCCAAGCTGCCGCTGACGGTCATCGAGTACGACGAGTGGGGCAACCCGAACGAGCGCAAGTACTTCCGCTACATGCAGTCCTACTCGCCGTACGACAACGTCGAGGCCAAGGCTTACCCGAAGCTCTTGGTGACGGCCGGACTGCACGACCCCCGCGTCAGCTACTGGGAGCCGGCGAAGTGGGTGGCGCGGCTGCGGGCGACCAAGACCGACGGCAACGAGCTGTTGTTGAAGACGCAGATGAGCGCCGGCCACTTTGGCGCCTCCGGACGCTACGAGATGCTGAAGGAGATCGCCTTCGATTATGCCTACGTGCTGACGCGTTTGGGCGTCGAAGCGGAGAAGCTACCGAAGCGCCGGCGCTGACGCGGGTGCAACGCCGAGGCGCGGTGGCACCGAGAAGCCGCCGCTCCTCTCCGGGCATCGGCGTTGGAGCCGAATCCTACGAGTCAGGCTTCAAGTCGACGGCCACGCCGGCGTAGCGTGCGAGGTCGGCACGCAACGGGGTGCACGGGTCGCTGGCGCGCTCGACGAGGGCGTGGGTGAAGAAGCGCGTCACCAGATCGCACAAGACCCGCTGCGCCGTGCTCTCGTCGAGCAATTCGTGGAACGGACGGACCGGAGTGCGCAGGCCCTCGCGTGGGGTCTGTTCGTGGACGGCGTGAAGAAGCGGGATGCCGTCGCAAAAGTGGAAGTGATCGGCCCCGTGCAGGCCGATGACGGCGCGGGGCGATTGCAGGCGCGCGTAGAGCGAGAAAATGCTGGCCTCGAGTTCGACGAGGACGTCTTCGATACCGGCGATGAGCAGGGTCGCTACCCCGTCAGGAAGCGGCAGTTCACCGGGTGCGAAGGCGGTGCGGCCGACGAACGGTTCGGCGGCCGGCGCCAGGGCGCAGACCGCTGCGAAACGGGGGTCCCTCGCGGGCATCTTGAGCGCCGTCCAGCCGCCGAAGGAATGGCCGAGGGCGCCAACCCGGGCCAGGTCGAGGGGCGGTAGCTCGGCGCCGTGTTGCGGCAGGGTGTCGATGGCGGTGCCGAGGTCGCGCGGACGCGCGGCGCGTGCCGCGCGGTGCACCGCGACCCGGCGCTCGGGGTCGAGACTCTGCATTTCGGGAAAGGTGTTGCCGACGTGGTCGGGTGCGACGACGACGAAACCCCAGCTGGCGAGGTGCGTCGTCAGGAACGTCGACTGGCGCCGCAGCCCGGAGTTGCCGTGGGAGAAGGCGATCACCGGGCAAGGAGCGCCGTGGGGTCGAGCCTCGGGCCGAGCTCGGTGCGGTTGGGCGAACGGATGGCTCGCCTCGCTTGGCTCGACGAGATCCTCGCCGGCATGGCTGGCATCGGCCGGGTACCAGACGTCGAGCGGCAGGCGCCGCTCGACGTCGTCGGGATCGGGAGCGTGCAGGGTGAGCAGCCCGACGGGATGCGGGCCGCGGGCTTGGAATTCGAGAGCGGACATCGGCGCACGGGTGTGCGCCAAGCGGGGGCAGGCGTCAAGCCGGCGGCTCAGCGGCCGATGAGGGAGAGGGCGCGGACGAGCTGCGTGGCGGAGCCGACTTCCATCTTGCGGAGGACTTCGCGCCGGTGCCCTTCGACCGTGCGCACACTGAGGTCGAGCTTTTGGGCGATCTCCTTCGATGTACCCATGGTGACCAGCAGGTCCATGACTTCGCGCTCGCGGGGGGTGAGGCTGGCGATACGTTCCTCGATGCGGGCACGCTTGCGGGCGGAGGCGCGGTTCTGGCGGTCGATTTCGATGGCTTCGCGGATACGATCGAGGAGAAGGCGGGGGGGAACGGCTTCTGCAGGAAGTCGATGGCGCCGCCGCGCATGGCGCGGACGGACGTGGGCACGTTCCCATAAGCGGTGATCATGATCACCGGCATGGTGCAACCGAGCTGGCGGAGTTGGTCCTGCAGGTCGAGGCCGCTGATGCTGCCGAGGCGAATGTCGAGGACGAGGCAGCCGGGGCGACGTAGGTCGAGCTGGGCGAGGAACTCGTCGGCGCTGGTAAAGGTTTCGACGGCGAGGCCCGAGGCGGACGCGAGAGCATGGAGCGCTTTGCGCACGCCTTGGTCGTCGTCGACGACGAAAACGGTCGGGGTATTCCCCGCGTCGGATTCGGGCGTGTTCATGGGATGAAGGCGACTCGCTGCTTGCGTATCATGGCGAGCAGACACGCGGCACTCAAGAGTAAACTGCCGGGGTGACATCTCGCTGGAGAGGGAATCCCTCCCCATGCATGCGCCGGAGGCGAGGCCTCAGAGGATGATCAGGTAGATCCCCGCCATGGCCAGGGCAACCGCGAGGATTTCGCCGAGCGATAAGCCGACGACGGCCAGGTCGAAGACCGCGATCGAGCCGACCAGCAGCGGGATCGCCGTCTGCTGGCCAAGATCCCAGAGACCGAGGAGCAGCAGCGAATAGGCGATCGCGACGAGGGTGCTACACCACGGACGTACGATCGTCTCGGGTGAGAGCTGCCACAGGATGAGGTTGCCGGCGATCATCAGCGCGAGTAGGCCGATGGCCAGACGTTCGATCTGCCCCTCGTCGTCGGGCATCAGGCCCAGGAAGGCGCCAGCGGCGGTGACCAACCAGGCGGTGAGTACGAGATTGGTCCGCCTCACCGCGGGCGGCGTTTCGCCACGGTCGGGTCGGCGGCTTCTGCCGCGAATCGCTCGACGGCTCAGTCCCAAGGTCGATGTACCGACGGCCATGCTACGATGTTTCATCTTCCACCCCCGCGCTCCACCCATCGCCTTGCAGATACCATGCCGCATGCGGAAGGCCCACCAATGCAGACCTTAAATCGCTTCACTGTGCAGAAATCGTGACAGTGTGGGCGGAAATCGATCCTGGCTGTCCAATCTTTCGTCATGATCGCGACGGCCGCGGTGGCTCTGGTTCAGGATTCTCAGGTATGGAAGGATCCCTGCGTCATGGATGCAAATTGCAGCGACATCGCCATCGTCGGCGGCGGCATCGTGGGTCTGGCATCCGCCTATGCCTTGCGGAAACAATTCCCACGCTGTTCGTTGCGTATCTTCGAGAAGGAGGCCGCCGTCGGACGGCACCAGACGGGGCACAACTCGGGCGTCATCCACGCCGGAATCTACTACAAGCCGGGATCCTTCAAGGCTCGCCTCTGTGTGCGCGGGGTACGGCTGATCAAGGACTTCTGCGACGTCAACGGCATCCGCTACGAGAATTGCGGCAAAGTCATCGTCGCCAGCGACGAGAGCGAGTTGCCGCGTCTGGCCGAACTGCTGGCGCGCGGCATCGCCAACCAGGTTCCGGGCCTGGAGCAGATCGGGCCGGAGCGCTTGCGCGAGATCGAACCGGAGGCGCGCGCCGTGCAAGCGCTGCTCTCCCCCGGCACCGCCATCGTCAATTACCTGGAGGTGACGCAGACCCTCGCCCGTCTGCTGCAGCAGGACGGCGTCGACCTGCGCACCGGCAGCCCCGTGCGCGGCGTCAGCCAGCGCGCCGACCGCCTGGTGGTGCACAGCGGTAGCGGCGACTTCGAGACGCGGCATTTGATCAATTGCGCCGGTCTGTACTCCGACGAGGTGGCCCGCTCGATGGGGTTGCGTCCGGAGGTCCAGATCATCCCTTTCCGCGGCGAGTACTACACGCTACGCGCCGACCAGAAGCTGGTGCGCGGTTTGATTTACCCGGTGCCCGACCCGGACTTCCCCTTTCTCGGCGTCCACTTCACCAAGCGCATCAGCGGCGAATTCGAAGCCGGCCCGAACGCGGTTCTCGCCTTCGCCCGCGAGGGGTACCGCTTCTCCCAGGTGCGGCCGCGCGAAATGGCACGGCTGATGAGCTACCCCGGATTTTGGGCCATGGCCCGCCGCTATTGGCGCACCGGTGCCGACGAGTTCGCCCGCTCCCTCAGTCGGCGCGCCTTCGCCCAGGCCCTGCAGAAGCTGGTCCCCGCCATCCAGGAATCCGACCTGGCCCCCGGTGGCGCCGGCGTCCGCGCCCAGGCCGTGTCGCGTGACGGCTCGCTGGTCGACGATTTCCGTATTGAAACTTCGCCGCGCGCCATCCATGTGGTCAATGCCCCCTCGCCGGCGGCGACCGCGTCGCTCGCCATCGGCGAGGTCATCGCCGAAATGGCCGGCAAGCAGTTCGAACTGGCGGCCTGAATTCCGCCGACTCCGACGCGATGAGGAGATGACCATGAAACCCTTGGCCCGTTCCCTGCCGCTGACGCGGCGCCGGTTGCTGCAAGCGCTCGCGGCCCTCGGCGTCGCCGGTCCCGCCGTGGCGCGTCGAGCCGATGCCGCATCGGACGAGCCGACCTGGCCCGCGATGACCTATCGCACGCTGGGGCGCACCGGCTTCCGCGGTAGTCGCCTCGTCGTCGGCTGTGGTGCGGCGCTCATGTTCTTCCGCAAGGACGACCTTTTGCGCGCCGCCTTCGATCATGGCGTCAACGTGTTCGACGTCGGCACCAGCGACTTCTACCGCTACGCCGAGTCCAACTTGTCCGCTTTCGCCAAAGAGAAGCGCGAGCGCATCTTCCTCATCTCCAAAGGCTTGGTCGGCTTCGACGTGAGCCCCGAGAGCAAGCTCACCGCCGCGCAGCTGGGGCAGGCGGCGCGCAATTGGAGCAAGGCCCTCGATCAGAGTCTGGTCGACTTGGGCGTCGAGCACCTCGACGCGTACTACGTCATGGCCTGCAACAACGTCGCGTTGTTGCGGAGCGACGAGATGTACCAGGCTTTCCTCGCCGCCAAACAGGCCGGCAAGGTGGATCACTGGGGGTTCAGCACGCACCATAACGCACAGAACCTGCTCGAGGCGGCGAGTGCGATGGATCGCTACGCGCTGGCGCAGATCGCGGTGACGCCGGCGGGTTGGTACGACTATGCCAACAAGGCCGTGCTCGCCGGCAGCCCGCCGATGAAGGACCTGTGGCCGATCTTCGACAAGGCACGGGCCGCCGGTATCGGTCTCATCGGCATGAAGGCGGCGCGCCATCTCGCCGGCTCGCTGCTGGGGTTCGGCCCGGATCGCCCGACGACCTTCGATCCGCACTACAACGAGAAGTTGCTGCAGGCGAAGCTGTCGGCCTTCCAACGCAGCTACGCTTTCGTGCTGGCGCACGGGCTCGACGCGGTCAACGCCGACAGCCAGTCCGTCGAACATTTACACGAGAACTTCACCGCCGCCGCCACCTCGGAAACCTATTTTTCTTGAACCTTGGCGTGGCCGGGAAGACGCCCTCGTCGCGCCGAACGCCCGTGATCGGCCAACGCACCCCGTTCGGAGGCGTCGACCTGGCGAGCCTGATCGTCGTCGCCGCCTTTGCGGCCGGGCAGGCATGGGCCTTCGTGCCGGCGGTCCCGATGAACGGGACCGACCAGGGAACCCTGCTCCTCACGGCGCGCGCCCTGGCCACGGGCAGTAGCGGTATCTTCACCTTCGACCAACCGCATCGCTTCATTGCCGACCAGCTGCTGAGCCTCGGCGACGCGCAGTACGTTTCGAAATACCCGGTCGGTTACCCGTTCCTCTGCGCCCTCGCCTTCCGCTTGGGCGGAGCCGATGCCGCCTTTCTCGTCAATCCCGTTGCGGGCGTGCTCGCGTTGCTCGGGGTTTTTCTCCTGACTCGCCTCCGTGCCGGCGCCACGGCTGCATTCGTCGCGACCTTGTTTCTCGCCAGCGACCCCGTGTTCGGCTTTTTCGCGGCATCGACGATGACGCACACGACGGCCGCCGCCGCGGGTGTCTGGGCCATGCTGTGTCTGTGGCGTTGGTGTGAGGCGGGCCGGCGGGCCTCCCTCTTCCTCTGCGGCACTCTGGCGGCGATGGCCACGAGCTTTCGCTACGCCGAGTGCGTCCTCTTCGTCCCCATCGCCGTCGGCTTCGTCCTGCACGCGCCCCACCGGGGCCGGGCCAGCACCTACGCCGAGGCCGGCGTGCTGGCGGCCGGCGCGTTCCTCGTGTTCGTTCCGATGGGGCTCTATCAGTGGTCCGCACTCGGCAGCCCGTTGCGTAGCGGCTACTCGTTGACCGACGAGTCGACGGCGTTCTCGCTGGTGTCGATGTGGCGGCATGCTCCACTGCTCGTGCGACAGATGCACGAATCCGGGTTCCTTCCCGTCGCCGTCGTCGGGCTGCTGGGGCTCGCCGCGATTCGTGGTCGTGTCGGTGTGTTGCTCGCCTCTTGGATCGCACCGATTCTGCTGAGCTCGCTTGCCTATTATCATCGAGATGGCTCGATCGGGGACCTCCGGCTCTCGCTGACGGCCTTTGCGCCGTTGGCGATCGCCGCGGCCCTGGTGATCACTTCGGTGCGGGCATCGCGCGTCAAGGCGATTCTTGTCGTCGGTCTGGCGGCCTGCGTCCTGCCGCGCTCACTTCCTGTCACGTTCGATATGCTCATGGCGTCGCACAGCCACCTGGCCGCCAGCCGGGCGCTCACGGCCGCGGTGGAGGCGGCGGTGCCGCGCGGAAGCGCCATCTGGGTTCGCAGCCGGGTACACTACGATCTGGAGTTTCGCGGTCGCTATCGCATCTTCGACGCCTCGATTCTCGAGGCTGGGATGATCGACGCCACCCGCCTGATGCTCGAGCGGCCGGGCCCCTCTTGGATGCAGCGCGAGCGCCTGATGGCGATCCTGCGCTGGAGCGACGTCGAGGCGTCGACCGCGAGTGTTCGGGCTGCGATTGCCGACGAGTTCGCCGCTGGCAAGCGCGTCTTCTTCCTCGATGGCGGCAGCAACTCCCCGGCGCCAGCCGCACTGCTGGCCACAGTCTCGTCGCGCCTCGTGCGGCAATGGACCCAGCCTCTCGATTTCCCGGACGGTACGGTAGGCAGTGTGACCTGCGCCATCTACGAGATCGTCGCGCCGGACGCGGCGGGGCCTCAGCCTGGATAGCTCTCCGCGGAGTGGTCAGGCCCTTCCGTCGCCCGAAGGTGGAGGAAAGCGCGGAACCCCGTACCCGGCGCTCCGGTGCCTGTTCTCTGAGGAGAACCGGAGCTGCCGGTGCCGAGCGTCCGGTCAGTGGATGGTCGGAGCGGCCGGCTGCGGGCGGGTTTCGACTTCCTCGATGACGCGCTTCGCCAGCGCCAGGAACGCCTTGCTCTGTGGGTGCTCCGGGGCGCTTTCGACGATCGGCGCGCCGTGGTCGGCGGCCTCGCGGATGGCGCGAACCAGCGGCAAGGACCCGAGGAACGGCACGCGCAGGTCGCGCGCGAAATGCTCGCCACCGCCGTGGCCGAACAGTTCACTGCGGTGGCCACAGCCCTCGCAGACGTGGAAGCTCATGTTTTCGATGACGCCGAGCACTGGCGCGTGCACCTGTTGGAACATGGTCACGCCGCGGCGTACGTCGAGCAGGGCGACGTCCTGTGGCGTCGTCACCACGACGCCGCCGGTCAACGGTACTTGCTGGGTGATGGTCAACTGGGCGTCACCCGTGCCCGGCGGTAGGTCGAGGATGAGGTAGTCGATTTCGCCCCACTCGGTTTCGCGAAGGAACTGCGACAGCGCCTTGGTGATCATCGGGCCGCGCCAGATGATCGGCGTGCCGTCGGCGATGAAGGTCCCGAAGGACACCACCTTGATGCCGTACTTCTCGTGCGGCTTGATGCGACCGTCGCCGGTTGCCTCGGGGTGCTGCCGGATGCCGAGCATGAGGGCGATGCTCGGGCCGTAGACGTCGCAGTCGACCAGACCGACGCGGTGGCCGAGCCGCGCCAGCGCCAACGCCAGGTTGGTGGATACGGTCGACTTGCCGACGCCGCCCTTGCCGCTGGCGACGGCGACGATGTGACGAATGCCGGGGATGCCGACCGGACCGGCCTGCGGTACACGGCGCGGCGGCTCCGCCGGGCTGATCTTGACTTCGACGGCGTCGACGCCCGGCAGGCTGGCGACGAGGCTTTCGACGTCGCGCCTGATCTGCGCGATGACGTCCTCGCGCTCCGTCGTCGGCGCCAGTAACACGTGCACGCCATGCGAGCCGACGACGATGTCGCGCACCATGCCGAACGAGACGATGTCCCGGCTCAATCCGGGGTATTTCACCTTCTTCAGCTCTTCCAGAATCTCTTGCGGTTTGGGCATGCGTCTCTCGATTTCCAAGTCGTCGGCGACCCTACCGAGAATTACCCGGCGACTCCAGCGGGTGGACGAGGTGGAGGCCGGTCGGGTCAATCCGTCCAGACGATGGGCAGGCGCGGGTCGGGGCGGAAGAGGCAAAGGTGGCCCGTCTTGATGGTCGTCTCGAAGTAGCGCCCTAGGTCGGCGTCGGCCGCGGCGATGCGCCGCACGGCGGTATGGATGGCGCGGGTTCCGTTGAGGCGTGCCTTCTCGACGGCCGTGCCGGCGGCGCGCGTCCTGCCGTGCAGGCCAAGGCTACGGCTCAGCTCGGTTTCGATCTCGGCGCGCTCGCGCTGTAGGGCGTCGAGCTGCCCGAGGTCGTGCATTTCGCTCGCGCGGTCGATTTCCTCGCGCAGGTCGGCGAGCCGTTGGCGGAAGGCACGACGCGCTGGCGCGTCGAGGACGGGTTCGGCCGTGTCGTTGCCGGCGCCATGCGCGCCGCCCGGGCTGCCGACGAGGTCGAGCACGTGGATCTCCTGGTTCGGGTGCGCCAGCAAGGTGGCGATGTACTGCAGGCCCTTACTGTCCTTGAGCCGGATCAGCCGCCGACCGTCCCCGATCGACCAATACTCCCCGTCGCGGCGAAAGTGGCCACGTTGTGGCTTCGTCGGCGCTTGCAGAAGGCCGGACGGTGCCGCCGCGAGCGCGAGGTCCCGTCGCAACGCTTCGAGGCGTGTCCGCATGCGTGCCAGGTCGAGGCGCTCGGCCCATTGCGCCGCCCGTTCGAGTGCCGCGGCCGCTTCCTGGCGACCGTCGGGGGTGTCGACCGCACCGCACAGCCGGCGCCACCGTTCCAGGTCGGCGCGATCGAACTCGCTCCACGCCAGCGGCACGAACATGCCCATGCGCTGGTTGGCGGCACGGGCCGCGGCGAGATGTTCCTCGGCGCCCGGCCAGTCCTGCGCCAGCGCGGCCATCTGCCCGAGGAAGCGCCGCGCCGATCCGAAGCAGGCGTTCGCCGAGTACATCACCGTGTAGGCGGCGAACGGTTCCAGCAGGCGGGCGAGCAACGGGGCGCGCTCTGTGTCGCGCAGTTGCCAGCACGCCTCGCAGAGGAGGGCGAGCACGCCGAGGCGCCGTTCTTCCCGCACCAGGGCGAAGTCGCCGGTGGCGAGATGTTCGAAGACGGCGCGCGCTTCCTCGTGGCGGCCGAGGTCGAGCAGGGTCATCAACAGGGCGGCACGTACCATCGGGCTGTCGGGGTGACGTTGGACCAGCAACTGCAGCATGTCCGGGTCGGCGGGTTCGCCGCGTTCGCGCCCGAGGAGGAAGCGTTGGAAGGTCGCGGCGACAGCCGTCGATGGATCGCCCAAATCGGCGCCGAGGGGCGCGGCTGCATCGAGCAAGGCGGTGGCTTCGTCCCACTGGCCGCAGACGAGAGCACGGGTGGTGCGGAGGTTGAGGGCCATCCACAAGAACCGGGGCTGGCGCAGGGCCTCGGCGCGGGTCGAGAGTTGACGCAACTCGTGGTCGAAGGCCTCGCGCTCGCCGAGGGTGAGCCAGTCGACGGCGCGCCAGGCGCGCCCCTGCCAGACGAGTTCCCGGTCGCCGAGGCGCTCGGCCAGGTCGACGAGCTCGTTGGCCAACTCGAGTCGGCCGGCGACGCGATTGAAGCGCCACCACACCAAATGCTTCTGACCGAGGACCATCGCCAGGGTGGCCGGGTCGCCGAGCTGGCGGGCGCGCGCGAGGGCGTCGTCGATCAGCTCCAAGCTGCGTGCCTCGGTGGCGGCGAAGGAGAGATGCGCGGCCAGCCAGGCGCGCAGACGTACGTGTAGTTCCGTTGCGGCCGGGTCGAGAGTCGCCAGGGCTTCTTCCAGCAGCTGCACCGCGACGCTGTCGGGGGCGGCCTGCAGGATGCCGAGGCCGCGATCGGCGACGCCGAGGGCGGCCCGCGCCAGCAGGCGTGCGCCGCAGGCGTCGTCGTCGGCCGCTATTTGGCGCGCCATGCCGGCGGCGGCTTCGAAGGTCGATCGCGCCGTCGCCCGTCCCGCCGCGTGCTGGACTCGGCCACAAGCGAGCAGGATTTCACACCGATGCTGGAGGGTGCAGGTCGGGCTCTGGGGTGCCAGGCGTAGGGCCTGGGCGTAGTGTCGTTCGGCGTCTTCGTAGGCCCATTGCCGTTCGGCCTCGGCGGCGGCGCGCAGCGTCGCCTCGATGGCGCGCGCGGGCGGGCAGACGGGTACGGCCCGAGCGAAGTGGTGGGCGATGACGCTGGAACGGTCGGGGCCCAGCGAACCTGGAGCTTCGGCATACGCCTCGCCGACCCGGAGGTGCCGCCGTGCCCGTTCGGTCGAGTCGGTTTGCGCCAGGATGACATCGCGCAAGAGTTCGTGGCGAAAGCGGTAGGCCGCCCGATGGCGATCGACGGGCGCGACGATGCCGGCCCGTTCGGCCTCGTCGAGGGCGGCGTCGATCGATGCTTGCGGCAGGGTGGTCGTGGTGCGCAGGACGTCGACGTCGATGGTGTCGCCGAAGACCGCCGCCTCGGCGAGCAAGTGCCGGGTCGACTCGGCGAGAGGGCGCAGGCGCTCGTGGATGACCTCGCGCAGGCCGTGCGGCAAGCCGAGGAGAGCGACCTCGGCGGGCGCGGAGCCGGTGGCGTCGCGGTAGGCGAGCAGCAGGTGCACGAGTTCGGTGACGAACAACGGGTTGCCGCCGCTGGCCCGATGCAGCGAAGCGAGCAGCCCGGCGCCGGCGGCCTGACCGAGGGCGGTCGTGACGAGATCGGCGACCTGGTCTTGGCTGAGCGCGGCGATCGGCAGGCGGATTCCGAGTCGGGCAATCGGGTTGAGCAGCTGCGCCAGTTCCGGGGTGCGCTCGAGGTCGGCCGGGCGATAGTTGCCGAGGAAGAGGATGGCGGCGTCGTGCAGTTCGGCGGCGACGTGACGCAGCAGCACCAGCGACGGCTGATCGGCCTCGTGCAGGTCGTCGAAGATGAGGAGCAACGGCTGGCGGGCCGCGGCGCGGCGGAGCACGGTGGCGACCGCGTTGAACAACTCGAAGCGACGCAGGCTCGGTGCGGAGGAGAGATCCGCGTCGAGCCTGCCGCGTTCCGGCAGAATGAGGTCGAGGATGGCGGGCATGGCAGCGCCGCCGGCATCGACGATGCGATGGAGGATTTGCGCCCACGGGGAAAAAGCCGGGGCGCCGGAGGAGTCGCTGCAGCGCCCCCATAGGACGAGGATGCCGCGTTCGCCGGCGCTCACGGCGATTTCGCTGGCGAGCTGTGTCTTGCCAATACCCGGTTCGCCTTCGAGGAGGATCAGGCGGCCGCGGCCGGCGGGTAGTTCGTCGAGGGTGGCGCGCAGCAGAGCGAGTTCGCGTTCGCGCCCGACGAAGGTGCGGCGTGAGTCGGTGGACGGGCGCGGGGAGCGGGAGGCGGCGGCTGCCATGATGGAAGGCGCCGGAAGCGCCTTCTCGTCGTCTACGGTCCGTCCGTGGGTTGGTCAAGCAAGATTCACCGCGCGCCGTGCACCGCCAAGGCCGCCATCGCCGCCGTGGCCACGCGTGGGATGTTCCTTGAGCCGGGGCGGCGTCCAGGCTACAGGCCTGCGCATTCGCTTCGGACAGGAGATTCCCAATGCGGTTCACACGCGTGCTTCTCGTCGCCGCGTCGGCGGCGCTCGCCGCGGGCTGTGGCGACGATGACGGGGGCGAGCACCAGGCGCCCGTGGTGCGGGAGTTGCTCGCCACCGGTATCGCTCAGTACCTCGACGTGATCGAGCCCGATGCATCGCAGGTCCGCGGTGCTTGGACCGACTACCACTTCGATCCCGCCAAGAAGCAGGCGATCTGCTTCGGCGGCGCGCCGTATCAGGTGAGCGTCCGGCGCGGAACCGTGAACAAAGCGCTTCTCTATCTCGAAGGCGGCGGGGCATGCTGGAACGAACGCACCTGCTATGCCGCGCGGATCGCCAAGGATTCGGCGAACGGTGCGATCGCCGCCGGCGCCCTCGACATCAACAACCCAGCCAGCCCGTTCAAGGATTGGACGATCGTCTACGCCCCCTACTGCGACGGCTCGGTGTTCGGTGGCGACGCTGTCGTCACGTATGGCTCACGCGTGACCTATCACCACGGGCTGATGAACGTATCGGCGGCCGTATCGCTGTTGCGCGAGGCGATTCCCGATCCGGAGCAGATCGTCGTCTCCGGCAGTAGCGCCGGGGGGTATGGAACGTTCCCTGGGTACGGCGTGACGCGCGTCGCCTATCCGCAGAGCGAGGTGCTGGTGCTCAATGACTCGGGCCCCGGCCTGCAAAATCCGGGCGATGCGGCCGCCGTGGCGGAGCGCCTGGCGAGCTGGGGTTTCGACCGGCTTCTCCCGGCGTCGTGTGACAACTGCCAACCGCAAATTACGTACATGACCGAATGGGCGCTCGAACGCGATCCGCGGTTGCGTGTCGCCTACTTCAACTATCAGGAGGACGGCGTCTTGCAGTTCTTCCTGACGCTCAACGGCCCGTCGTTCCGCAGTTTGTACTTCCAGGTGACCGACGACATTCGCACGCGCCAAGCGGATCGCTTCCGACGTTTCCTGCCGTCCGGATCGGCGCATACGATCTTGTTGTCGTCGGAATTCTATACGCGGCGCGTCGGCGGGATCGTCATGCGCGATTGGACGGCGGACTTCCTGACGAACGGTGCCCATTGGCAAGACGTCGCCGAATAGCGTGTTGCGTCAGAGGGTTCACCACGGAGTCCCCGAGGCGCGGGAGTCGGCGCGATCTCAATAGTTGAACTGTAGCTGCATGCCGAGGCGCTGGGCCGCGGTCGTGCGTCGAAACGGATAACTGCTGGTGTTGGTCCGGTCGAAGGTCGGGGTGTACGAGAACAGCAGCTCGACCGACGGAATCGGCTGCCATTCGATGCCGACGTCGATCTCGTTGATCAAGCTGGAAGCGGCGTTGCGGCCGAACTTGCGCCCACCGTCATAGTAGTTCCAACGGGTGAAAGGCATCGCCTCGCCGAGCTGGTAGGTGCCGTAGTGCAGGCCTTGCACGCGGTACGAGAACTGCACGTAGCCGCCATGCAGGCTGTGCGATCGGATCCGGGTGGCGTCGCCGTTGAGTTGCGGGCCTTGGCCGAAGTTCCATTCGGCTTCGATCCCGAACGGTTGCGGGTACCACACGAACGTGGCGCCGACACGTTCGTCGCTGACGCCGTTTTTCGGTTGCGACGGCGTCTGTTCGTTGCCGTCGACGGTCAGTTCTTCGGTGCGAACGACGAAGCGCCCCATGTAGGCTTGCGCGCCCAGTTCGATGAACTGGCCGCTCGGGAGCTCGAAGGGGTACGACAGACGGGCGATGTAATGCGGCTCGCCGTTCAGGTCGCGACGGTTGAGGCCCTGACCCGAATACGCGCCCAAACCGAATACGCCGTAGTCGCCGGAGCCGCGCAGGCCGCTCGACACCAGTGTCTTGAATCGCGCGCGGATCTCCGCCGGAGCCCAGTAGAAAAAGGCGCCGATGTCGCGCTCGCCCTCGGCGGCGCTGTTGAGGGCGTCGGGGCGTTCGACCGGAATGCGGTTTTGGCTCGACTGAAGGTTGACGAAGCCGAACGGGACCTTCGACTGACCCACCCGGAAGCGAAACTCTTTCTGCGAATCGATGGAGATGTCGCCGTAGAGATCGCGCATCTGCACCGAGAAGTCGCCCGTCGTCGGCGAAGCGAACATGTCCGGCTGAGCGTAGATGTACAGGTGGTCGCTGACGTCGCCGAAGAGGATGAGCCGCCCGCGGCGGATCAGGAAGGTGTCGGTGTCGCTCACCGATCGATCGGCGGGCACATCGAGGTCGGCGCCGTCTTCGTCCAGGATCTCGGTGTGGCGCACTTGGACGTAGCCGCGGATGCCGAGTCGTTCGTACCACGCAGGGGTGGGTTTGGGTGCCGGTGCGGAGCTCGGCGTGGCGGCGATCGCCTGAATGGTCGGCGGTGTGGCAACGCTGGCCGGCATGTCGGCGTTCGGTGCGGGCGCCGCCGGCCGATCCTTCTCCGCCGGGGCGTGGGTCGTGTCCTCGTCGCTGAGATGCTGCAGTTCCTCGTATTCGGCGTCCGAGATGGAGCCTCGCGCGTGCAGGATCTTCAGCAACCGCAGCATGCCGGCATTCGACGGTTGTGTCTCGGATTCGGCGGCGCTGGCTCCCGCCAGCAGCGCAAGTGTCGCAACCACGACGCACGTGCTGCGGCCTAGACTTGGAATGTTCACCCCGGATCCCTCCTGGTTCCCCTCGGCTCGCTTCGGTTTGCGAACGAACTCCGCACGCCACGCTGCATGCGTGGCGGCTTTGGGAAACTCGCTCGAGCCGCGCCTGCATATCGACGCAATGTTACGGATGTGTTGCGAGCATGTGACGGTTCCGCGCGCGCCGGCGCCGCTCATCCTTCGGGCCGATGCTTCGTTGTCGATGCGGAGCGGGGCTGGTAGGTTCGCGCGCCAATCCACAACCCACGGGCCGATCCTCACGCGGCCCATCGGAGGTCCCTATGCCCTGGCTCCACCTGACGATCGCCGGCCTGCTCGAGGTGGTTTGGGCGGTTGGCATGAAACAGTCGCTCGGGTTCACGCGCCCGTGGGTTTCGCTGCTCACCCTCGTCGCCATGGTCGCCAGCTTCGGCTTCCTCGCGACCGCGCTGCGCCATTTGCCGTTGGGTACCGCTTATGCCGTTTGGACGGGGATCGGCGCAGTTGGCACTGCCGTTTGGGGAATCCTGGTGTTCGGTGAATCGGCGCATCCCGTGCGGCTGCTGTCGATCGCTCTGATCGTGGCGGGAATCGCCGGTCTCAAGCTCGCGAGTAGCGAGTGAGCCGGGCACCCAGGACGCACCCGCGACGTCCGTAGGATCCATGTCTTCCGTGGCGCCGAACGCCAACCACGGAAGACATGGATCCCACGGAACGTTTCTTCCACGGGTCAGGGGATCTTGTCGGCGAACTGCTCCGAGTCGCTCTTGCCCGCGGGGGCGGGCAAGACACTTTCCCAGCATTCATCGCCCGACAGCGGGTCCTTGACCCATTGCACGGTGATGTCGGTGCTTTGCTGTACCGGTAGCGGCAGGCTCAGGCGTAACCCCTTCGCCTTGACCGCAATCGCGGCCGAGCCGGCGCCGGTCTTGAGCGACACCGAGGTGATGCCGTCGTCGTTGCCGACCTTGTTCTTGAACTTGAAGCTGCCGCGGTTCCCCGGGAACCAGCACTCGTCGTAGCCGCAGGTGCCGCCGGCAGCGACGGCACGGTCCAGCACCAAGGCGCCGTCGTCGTACACGCACAACGCGTAGCCCGTTGCTTGGATCGGGTCGCCGAAGTCGCCCTCCGCCACGGTCGCCTTGCTCCACTTCCAGGCCAGCGACGCCTTGCTCGGATCCGCCGGTAGCTTCATGCGCAAGGAGGCTTTGGGCGCCGCGACACAACCGGCGCGCGGTGTCAGCGAACATACCGGCGGTTCCGGCGTCGCCGTGGCCGTGGCGGTGGGTGTCGCCGTGATGGTGCCGGTGTGGGTCGGCGTCGGCGTGATCGTCGGGGTGTCGGTGATCGTCGGCGTCGGCGTGATGGTCGCCGTCTCCGTCGGCGTGCCGGTGTTGGTGGGGGTGGCAGTTTGCGTCGGTGTCGGCGTCTGCACGGCCACGACCAATAGGCGCACTTCGGTTGCCGAGGATACGACGTCCCAGCGGCGGTCGATGGGCAACGCGGGCAAGTCGATCACGTCGAAGGTCCCACTCTGCGAGGCGAAGGTGGCGACGACGAAGCTGTCGCCCGCTTCCGGGACGAAGCCGTCGGCAAGTTCGACGGTAAGGGTCCCGTCCACGGCGGCAGCGCCGCCGACGGCGAGCCGATCGTAGTTGACGCCGCCGATGCGTCCGCCGATCTCGATGCCGAGCTGGGCGACATCACTCTGGGCGTAGTTGCCGATGAAGGAGAGCGTTCCCAACTCCGAGCCGGGAGTGATGGTGCCCTCATTGGTGAAGCTGATCGCCGAACGATTGAAGCTGCCGCTGCCGCGAATGACGCCGCTGTTGGTATTGGTGAAGCTGCCGCTGCTGGCATAGTAACCGCCGTTGCGCAGCGACATCGTTCCCTCGTTGACGAAGGTGCCGCCGCTCTTATCGAAGGTGGCGTTGGTCTCCAGCACGAATTCGCCGCGGTTGAGCAGATCGAACTCGGCGTAACGCGGTCCGCCGCTCAGACCGGCGGCGATGGTCAGGATGGCCCCCGTCTCGTTGGTGAGCGTGCCCGACGGCGCCCGCAGACGGGCTGCGTAAGCATTGACGTTGCCGGTGACGCGCAAGGCGCCTTCGTTCACCAGGCCGCTGGCCCAGGTCAGCGTCGCATCCCAACCCTGGATGGTCTCGGCCGTGACGTACTGGCCGGCGGCGATGTTGCCGTGGAGGGTGCTGCTGGCGCG
>CAZGEJ010000006.1:0-3095 GCA_964524885.1 uncultured Binatia bacterium (SeqCode) | reverse complement strand
CGCGGACCGACGCTGCCGCCGGCGTTGATGTTGATGACGCCGGTCGCCTGGTTGGTGATGTCGGCCGCAGCGGTGAGACGACCGATGTAGGCGTTGGCGATCGCCTCCATGGTGATGGTGCCGGAATTCTCGAAACCGGAAGCCCAAGTGAGGATGGCGTCGAATGATTGGATCGGCTCGATCTTGATCGACTGAGCGGCGGCGACGTTGCCGTTCAGGGTGCTGCCGCCGCGGACGACGAAGGAGCCGGCGTTGGAAGTGTTCAGGTTCAAGGTGGAGCGGAAGAGATAGGGGATACTGGCGATGGCGCCGCCGTCGAAGGTGAAGGTGCCGTCGGCGATGTAGAACGAGCCGCCGATGTTCAAAGAGCCGGCGACTTGCTGGAAGGTGCAGCCCGCGGTGCTGAGGTCGAAGGCCTGGCCGGCGGCGATGTCGAAGCTGCCGTGGTTGACGTAGCTGTGGGCGATGAAGGGGTAGGTGGTGAGGTCGAGGTCGACGCTGCCGTGATTGACGACGTCGGCGTCGAGGTAACGCGGACCGCTACTGGTGCCGGTGGCGAAGTGGATGACGCCGGTGGACTCGTTGGTCAGGCTGCCGGCGACGACGCGCAGGCGGGCTTGGTAGGCGTTGGCGGCGCCTTCGACGACGATGCGGCCGGCGTTGGTGATGCCGTCGCTGGCCGAGAAGAGGGCATCGAGGGACTGAACGGTTTGGACGAGCAGGGTCGGCACGCCGCTGTTGGCGGTGTCGCCGAGGCGGAGGGTGCGGACGGAGGTCGTGCCGTAGGCGGTGACCGTGTAGGTGCCGTCGAGGGTGATGCAGACGTCGTCGCCGGAACCGGGCACGGCGTTGGGGGTCCAGTTGGTGGCGGTGTTCCAGTCGCCGCCGGCGGGGTTGTTCCAGGTGGCGGTGCAGGTTTGGGCCTGGGCGGCGGCGGCCGTGCAGAGAGCCATGCCCGCGGCCAGCAAGAGGACGGCGCGGCGCGGATGACGTGAGTCGATGGTTTCTTTGGCTTGCGGTTGCATGGTGCTCCCTACAGAAAGGAATGGGTTCCGCCCGAAAAGGCGTTCCACCGTGCTGAACATCGTTCAGCCGTCGCCGGAAATCGGTGCATTCGGCTCCTAGGGGAAGGAAAAAGCATGCGTTACGCGTACTTGTTGTCGGTCTGGCTGCACCTGATCGCGGCCATCACGTGGATCGGCGGGATGTTGTTCCTGGTGATGGTGGTCGTGCCGGCGTTGCGCAGCGGCGATCGCCAGCGCGCCGTGGCGCTGATGCGTGATGCGGGGCAGCGCTTTCGCGGTATCGGCTGGGCCTGTTTCGGTGTGCTGCTGCTGACTGGGCTGTTCAACCTTTGGTTCCGCGGGGTTCGTCTGGCGCATTTCGCCGACGTCGCGTGGCTGGCCTCACCCTTCGGCCATGCGGTGGCGATCAAGCTGCTGCTGTTCGTGCTGGTGTTGGCGAACAGTGCGGTGCACGACTTTTGGGTCGGCCCGCGGGCGACGGTGGCCATGCAACAGGATCCACGCGGCGCCGAGGGCGAGCGCCTGCGCCGCCTTGCCTCGTACCTGGGGCGGGCCAACGTCGTGGTGGCGTTGTTGCTGGTCTTGATGGGCGTGATCATCGTCCGTGGCTGGCCCTGAGCCCTGCGGCAGTGGCATCTCGCGCCGTGCTGCCGTACCGTCCCGCCCCGTGATGACGCCGCCGCCGGAGGGCCGCTACGCTCCTTACCTCGACGCTCTGCGTCTATTGCGGCGTGGCGAGATCCGACCGCTCGCGGCGCGCCTCCTGTCGCGCCGCCTAGCGTTGGGCGATTGGGTCGACTTCCTCGTCGACGAGCGCCTCGGCGTTTATGCCTATGCCTTGCTCACCGAGCAGGGGGCGCAATCCCTCGTCGCCGGGCCGGCAGGGGAGCCGCTGCGAGCCCAGTGGGCGGCGCAGCAGGAGCGCGACCGGCAGCTGCTCGCCGAGCTGCAAGCCATCCATGCCGCGTTCGAGGCCGCGGGCATCGAGTTCGTCCTGCTCAAGGGACTCGACTTCGGCGAGCGATTTTACGGCGCCGGCGGCCGGCGTTTCACCTGGGATCTCGACCTCTTGGTTCGTCCAGCGGAAGTCGCCGCCGCCCTGCGCGAACTCGATCGCCTCGGTTTCCGCAAGCCGCGGTTCACCCTCGGGCTCGAACGCCTCGCCCCGTTCGCCGCGCACGCTCTCGAATGCAACCGCCCTGACGGTTTGAGTGTCGATCTCCACTGGACCTTGCGCCGCCTGCCGGGGCTGCGACTCGATGCCGAGCGCCCATGGCGCGACGGTCTGCGGCGGCGCCTCGGCGAGATCGAGTGCCGGGTTCTGGCGGACGACGAGGCGTTGTTGCTGTTGCTGCTCGGTATCGCCGCGGACGTCGACCGCAGCCTCTGTCGCGTGCGGTCGCTGTGGGACGCGTCGATGCTGTTGCGCGCCCGGCCGGACTTGGATTGGGAGAGTTTCTTCGCGGCGCGGGCGGCCGATCGATCCCTCGGGCTCGTCGCCAACGCCCTCGCCCTTATCGTCCACGGGCTGGGGGAGGCAGACGAGTTTCCCCGCCTGACCCGCGCGCTCGCCGCATTGCCGCGCCGGGTGCTCACCCTGCACGGCACGGCCGACGCCGCGGCCATCCTCGAGCGCGCGCCGCATAGTCTCGCCAATCACGCCGCCTTCAGCCGCTGGCAGCCGTTGCCCCTGCCCGCGTATGGCGCCTGGTGGGCCGCCACGCTGCCGCTCCGATTCTTCTTCGCCCGCCGGGTCTGAGCCTAACCCCAATATTTCATCAGAGATCTGAACCACGTCTGCCGTTCCTCCTTAGAAAAGTCCCCGGCTACCCGGAGTGTCGAGTTGCACTCGACACCGCCCGGCGCCCGGCGCCGGGCGCGGCCCGCCTCCATCCTCCCTGCGATCCGCAGGAGAACACCTCAGATCTCGGAGCGAGAATGCTCGCGATAGGTCTCCGTCCACCCGCGACGGGGCCGCCGAGTACAACTCGGCGCTCCAGGGCGCTGCGCGCCCGTTTTCATCAACCTTCGGGCGACGGACGGTCGTGACGACGAGCTGCGGGCGATTTC
>CAZGEJ010000005.1:0-217290 GCA_964524885.1 uncultured Binatia bacterium (SeqCode) | reverse complement strand
GACTTGAACCCCCACTCGGTTGCCCGAAGCAGATTTTGAGTCTGCCGTGTCTGCCAATTTCACCACTGGGCCACACGATCGCGCCGTCGGCGCGAAGGCGAATGTTGAATGTTCGCGGCGGGATGGTCAATCCGCCGAGCGAATTTTCTTCGGCTACTGCTGCTCGGGCGGTTTGAGGAAGGTGTCGACCGGCGCCGCGACCTCGCGCTGCACCGACTCCTGGTGCCGCTCGACCTTGGCCAAGGCTTCGGTCGCCAGGCGCCGTAGATGCTCGTCGCTGTGGTCGGCGGCGATTTCCTTCAGGCGCGGGATGGACTGCGGCGCGCCGATGTCGCCGAGGGCGAAGATGGCGGTGCCGAGGGTCGCCTTGTCGAGATCTTGATTGAGCAGATCCAGGATCGCCGGCGCCGCCGCCGGGTCGGCGATCTCGCCCAGCGCCGCGAGGATGCGCTGCCGCAGCTTTTCCTCGGTCGAGCGCAGGAACAGCTGCTGCACCAGCACGGTGGTGGCCTCGGTGGCGCGCATGCGCCCGAGCATCTCGATGGCCTTGGCCTTGACCCGCATGTCGGAGTCGCCGACGGCCTGGATCAAGTATTCGAGGGCCTTTTCGTCGTTCGACTCGGCGAGGCCTTTGACGCCCTCGACTCGTTCGTCCGGGTCGTCGCTGGCGAGCTTGCGAATCGATTCGTCGATGTTGGTGCCGGTGGTGCGCTGTTGGAAGCGCTGCTGCGCCTGTTCGGCCTGGATCTGGGCCCGCGCCGGGGCGCCGGTGAGCGTCAAGGCGGCGCCGAGGAGCACCAGCCCTGCGCCTTGCCGTGCATGTCTCATGAGAGGGTCCACGACCACCCGATCACGACTGCGGGCCGCCGAAGCGGAGCATGATCCAGTCGGCCATCTCGTGCACCATGTGCGGCGGCGGCACGGTGCTATTCAGGTCGAAGACGACCTTGAGGGCGCCGTCCTCGCGCGACACGGTGACTTGGCGCACGTAGGGGTCCTCCTGCGGGATGGTGCGGGCCGGCAGGTCGCCGCCGCCCTTGGGTCCCCAGGCCTGGACGATGATCTGCGCCGGTTCGGTCGAGCTGGAGTGGCGCACCATGGTGGGGATGCGCGACAGGCGCAGCAGCACGGCGCGATGGCCGTCGGCGGACGCGAACTCGAGGCTGCGGAGATTGACCGGGGCCTGCGCTCCCTCGGGGGCGCTCGTCGGCAGCCACGAGCGGGCGCCGCAGCCACCCAAGGCCGAGGCCGAGACCGCCGCGAAGGCGGCGGCGAGGATCATCCGCTGGAATGTTGGTCGCATCGCGCCGTTGCTTAGCGGGGAAAGCTTCAAGGTTCAATGATCGAAGACGAGAGACCGGCGGCGCCGCCTTGACTCTGGCTCTGCCCCCGTCCAGGATCGCCAGCGGGCGCGCTCATGTCGAAGAGGACTCTCGTGGTTGTAGCCTTGGTCGTCACCGCTGGATTGATCGGATGGTTGAGCTTCGCCCCCGGCGACGGTGGGTCGACGGAGAGCGGCGTGGCCGCGGGCGAGTTCCGCCTGGCACAGCTCGCCGAACCGACGGCCCCGCTCGACGTCAGCGAGGCGGAGTTGGCGACCTACTTGGACGTCTACAAGGCGATGCAGAGCGACCACGCCAAGCAGATCGAAGAGGCGATCGAGCCGCACGGCATCTCGCTCGCCGAGTTCCGCGACATCGAGCGCCGCGTGCAACGCAACTCCGGCCTGATCGACCGCGTCCGCCGCGAACTTCTGGCCCACGCCCAGGAAGTCTCGATCTTCGGCAATGCGGCGACGGCGACGCCGTCGCCGACGGCGCAACCCTGAGCCTGGCCGAGGCTCGAATCTCCTTGCTCTCTCCGGCCCTCGCGGGCAGGATGCGGGCAATGTCTCCTCGCGGAAAGGACCGACAGATGCCTGCCGATCACGACCACCCCGACACCATCGACCCGCAGGAGGCGCTGCGCCTTCTCGACGAAGCGCGCAGCCGCATCCGCATGGTCATCTGGGCCCTCCACGGCATGCACCAGGACATGAGCGTGCTCACCGTCGACGACATTTCCGACGCCGAGCACATCCTGACCGAGGTGCTCGAAAACGCGCTGAACCCGAGCGTCGACGCCCTGGGCGAGATGCTCGGCAGCGGGCCGATCGAGTCGGCGACGACGCACTGAGGGCGCGGCCGGTTGCACCGGCCGCGTCGGCTTGGGCCGAGAATTGGGCTCGGGTTCGTCCACGTTCGTGGGCGGACGCGACCTTGCCTCGGCATGGGCGCGTCATTAGGTTGGCGCGACGGTGACGCCCGTGGGGGCGGCCGAGAAAAAGGAGATCTGCGATGGCAGCGGTGCAAGAAGTCAGCGACGCGACGTTCCCGAGCGAGGTGATGCAGTCGTCCATTCCGGTGTTGGTCGACTTCTGGGCCCCCTGGTGCGGCCCCTGCCGCGCCATCGCGCCGGTGCTCGACGAACTCGCCAAGGAGTACGCCGGGCGCCTCAAGGTCGTGAAGATGAACGTCGACGACAACCCGAACACCCCGGGCGGCTTCGGCGTCCGCAGCATCCCCAACCTGCTGCTCATCAAGGGCGGCCAAGTGCGCGAACAAATCGTCGGCGCCCAGCCCAAGGCCAACCTGGTGCGGGCGATCGATCAGGTCCTGTGAACCTCTCTCTGCGATAGGGCCAAGGTACAAGGGCCAAGGGCCAAGAAGTCGGACGCTGGCTTGGTGTCGCAGCTTCTTGGCCCTTGCACCTTGGCCCTTGGCCCTTTTGCTTTCTTGGCGCCCCCCCCATGGTCCCCACCTCCCACTACTACTACTCGCAGCGTTTGAAGCTGCATTACGTCGACTGGGGCAACCCCGAGGCGCCGCCGTTGTTGTTGGTGCATGGCGGGCGCGACCATTGTCGCAACTGGGACTGGGTGGCCGAACAGTTGTGTCGCGACTACCACGTCATCGCGCCCGACCTGCGCGGGCATGGCGATTCGCAGTGGGCCCTGGGCGGCGGTTATGCCTTGGTCGACTACACCCTCGACATCGCGCAGCTGCTGTCGCAGCTCGACTTGTTTCCGATCACCATCATCGGCCACTCGCTCGGCGGCGCCATCTCGCTGCAGTACACCGGCGTCTACCCCGACCGGGTGAAGAAGGTGGTGGCGATCGAGGGGTTGGGTCCGCCGCCGCGCCTGATCCGCGAGGTGCCGGCGCACGAGCGCATGGACAAGTGGATCCGCGAGATGCAGCAGTTGGCGCGGCGCCATGCCCGGCGCTACGAAAGCCTCGAGACCTGCATCGAGCGCATGATCGAAGCCAATCCGCGGCTGACCCAAGAGCAGGCGCGCCATCTGACGATTCACGGCTCGTACCGCGACGAGGACGGCACGTATCTTTGGAAGTTCGACAACTACGTGCGGGCCGCCTCGCCGTATCTGTTCAACATGCACGACGCGCGCGCCCTCTGGGAGCGCATTACCTGCCCGGTGCTGTTGTTCCGCGGCACCGAGAGCTGGGCCGAGGATCCGGTGCTCGACGGCCGCGCCGCCGCCTTCCGCGACTACACCTTCCACAACATCGAAGGCGCCGGCCACTGGGTGCACCACGACAAGCTCGACGAGTTCCTGGAAAAGACGCGGGAATTCCTGAAGAAACCCTAGGGCCAAGGTACAAGGGCCAAGGGCCAAGAAACCCAGCCCAAGACTCTTGGCCCTTGAACCTTGGCCCTTGGCCCTTTTCAAGAAAACGTGGCACCCTGCCGCGATCCTTCGACGCCGTCGGCGTCCACATGAGCCGTTAGCTCAGTCGGTTAGAGCATCTGCCTTTTAAGCAGAGGGTCCCGGGTTCAAGTCCCGGACGGCTCATTTCCCAACCCCTCGATTCAATGAGGGATATCGCCCCCGGAGACGCGACCGCTGAATCGGTCGCAACCCATGCGGAAGCACAGCGGAAGCATGGCAATCGAGTTTCTCAGTGACCTTGCTCAGCCAAGTTCGCGAACAGGAGCACGAAATCGCGGGGGGCCTCGAAGACCGAGGCCGACTGTCGGAAGCCGCGAGAATTTGGCGAATAGCGAGCAAGGCCACTAGGCGACGTCGCTACTGGCTGGGGCGAGAATGGCGACGTACGAATCGGGCAAAGGCCTAACGCGGTCTACGCTACGCGGCTCGAAAGTCGAGCCCTTCGTACCCTTCCTCGTTGCAACGCTTGACACGTATCCGACGCTGCGCGCCAGTCGCCACTACGCACTGGTGCGCCAGCGCGGCTACTGATCTGAATTCCCGTCCCTTACGGGAAGAATACTCACGACACCACCGACGCCGAGCACAAACGTACACTTCCATGCCTTGGTAGCTAATGGGTCATGAGCAGAGCCACCCACTGGCCCGCGGCGCTCCCTGGCAACGGCGCGGCCTCCGCCAGACGCGGACGTGGAGCGTCTACTGGTGGAGCTCAGGCGGCGGACCCTCCGCTTAGCGCCAAATCACATGTGGCGCGATTTTTGTATGGCCACCCATAGCGGGACTGTCTCGCGATGTGATGCCTCATCCAACCAAAGTTGACACATTCAGGGGGACCAGAGTATGCAATTGCTGGGTTCACAGGGGGCTTCCCGTCCAAGCTATACCTAGGCCGCACGTCGGAGGAGTGCCATGGCTGTTTCTTCACTATTCGCGTTGCTGGCCGTGGGGATGCTTCATCCTTCGGCAAGCTTCGGGCAAGCCCCGCCTGCTCCCCTCCTCCTGAATTACCAAGGGCACCTAAAGAACGCATCTGGCATGCCACAGAATGGCACCTTCTCGATGACATTTAGGTTCTTCGATGCCGAGACCGGAGGCAATCAATTGCCGGCGACTGCGCCGTGGCAAGAGGTGCAGTCGGTGGCCGTAGTTGATGGTTCATTCAACGTCCTGCTCGGTAGCGTGACGAATCTTCCCGACAATCTTTTCGATGGTGGCCCGACCGATTTGAAGGGACCGTTGAGGTTCCTTGAAATAGCGGTCGCCGACGAAACGCTCGCTCCACGAATGCGAATAGCATCGGCCGCATATGCACTCGGATCTCGGGCGGGGGGCGGGCTGGGCACAGTGCTCACGGTCGTTGGCGGAAGCACTTGTCCGCAAGGATTCCAGGAAGGCTACACAGGTACGATCGTACAATGGTACTCCGGAGCGACGGGGTATCATTCGTCGGACCAGACTTGTTGGCAGTCGACTCCGACAAGTCACGGAAGCCTCAGCCCCGAAGTTGTAGGTTCGTGTGCTGTATGCATCCCGTCAGCAATTAATGTTCGAGGAAAGGCGCTGTTTGTATCCCAGGGGGCCGGAGGATGCCCATCAGGGTTCCGTTCGCTCTTCGGAGGTACGCTAATCCATTGGTTCTCAGGCTATTACGGCTCGACGTCGTCTGATGATCGCTGCTGGCAGTCGATTCCCACTGGTATTCCTGGTCCACAAGATAGTGCAGTTACTCCGCTTGACGTTAGCGCGTGTCAGGTTTGCATTGAGGAGTGAGAGGACTCCCGAGATGACAGAATTCATTCGGCGGCATCGCGAAACGGCGGGGGTGTTCGTCGTCGTCCTTCTTGGAGTCTTGCCGATCACATCGCAGGCTTCGATGAGCACTAATTTCGAGGTGTCGAATCAACAGCTGAATAACGCTGGCGGGCGCTCGTCCTCGGCGTCCTTCATCGTGGATGACTGCCTTGCGCCTGATCCAATCGCGGGCGGCACGTCGGCGAGCGCCTCCTTCCAAGTCATCTCCGGCTGCGGTGCTGTAGTCGGAGGAGTGCCCTCTACACCCACTCCCTCAGCCACCGCGACGCTCACGCCAACGAGCACTCCGACCGATACGCCTACGGAAACTCCGACCCCCGTACCTACGACGACGCCGACCCAGTCCCCGACGCTGACTCCGACGCAGACCCCTACGATTACCGCCACGAATTCTCCCACGGTCACAGGCACTGCAACATCAAGCACGACCCCAACCGCAACCTCCACACCTACGCCCACGCCCTTTTGCGGCGACGGCGAAGTGAACGGCCAGGAGCAGTGCGACCCAACCGCGGAGAGTGCAGCCTGTTGCAGTTCGAGCTGCAGCTTCGAGCCCGAAGGTACCTCCTGCGAAGACGGCGATCCCATCACGTGTCCGGATCAATGCGACGGTGCTGGCGCCTGTCTGCCCGGGCACGACGAATCGACGGCCTGCCGCAATACGTGCTGCGACGGCGTCGACAACGATGGCGACCAGACGACGGACATCGAGGACGCCAACTGCGGGCTCGGCCAGGAGGCGCGGTTCGCCGTCGTGACGACGTCGCCCAAGCGAAGCGCGATTCGCATGGGAGGGAGAGTGAACATCGCCAGTCTCGATCTCGAGGTCGACCGGCCCGACTGTGATGAACCGTATACCTATCGAACTCAGGCGGGGGTTTGCGGCGAGCAGATGTCGTTGCGGAAGAATGGCGAGAGCGGATTCGTCGCGACACTCGCGACACCTTCCGGTTCCGGAACCCAGCCGGTCGCGTTTGGCAAGGGTTTCGATATCCGTAGCCATTGGGTTTCGATTGGGATGCCTGCCAGCTCCCAAGAGCCCCCGCCGATCGTCGGAGGTGGAACCTGCAACCCGGGGGGCCTAACGTGCACCCAGCCATTGGCCGCGCTGGCGGTTGGCGTACCCTGCCCCTCTGCTTCGGCCGGAGCGTGTTGCCAGGACGTCGGTGCGGTCTGTGAAGGCCGCGCTGACCTGTTCACTCCTGGAAATCCCAGCGTCATCACGGACGGAAGCCACCCAGACTATGCTCGCTGCCAGAACCTCCGCACGCAGTTGGAGGCAAGCTCCGATGCGGTCGCGGCGTTGGTGCCCAATCATCCAACGTACCACAACGTCGATGATCCCGAGCGGATTCGCGTGCTGCCGAACGCCTCCGTCCCAGGCAATTGCGACGCCATCGAAGATCCAGATGCCTGCACCGCTGCGTGCGCGTCCTCTTGCACGGTTTTGCTGGGAGCTGGACAGCAGGTGCTCTACGTCGACTCGATCGACGCCAAGCGCAATACCGAACTGCGCCTGTGTCGGGACTTCAATCTGACGGAATCCGATCCGCCGACTGTCGCAATCTTCCGGATCGAAGGCGACTTCAAGCTCTCCCCTGGCGCGCGTATCCGCGCGTGCGGCATCCCGCCGGATCGGATCTTGTGGAATGCCGAAGGAGAGAAGGGATCGGTGAAGTTTGCCCGCGGAGCCGATCTCATTGGAACCGTACTTGCTCCGCGGCGCAAGGCGATCAAATTCGGCGGCGACGCGACCCTTGAGGGCTCGCTGTTCGCCCCCAAGGTGAGCTTCAGCAAGTTCACGGAGATGTTCCATTACCCGTTCTCGGCGGGATTCGAGTGAAGTGTGGGCTTGACGATGAAGATTCTCCGAAAGTTCTCGATCCCATATCTCACTGGCGTTCTTTTGTTGCAGGTCACCTCCGTAGCCGCGCAGAACCCGCCCGTGCCAATGCTGCTGAACTATCAGGGCCAGCTGAAGGACGCGGCTGGGGTTCCGAAGAACGGTACCTTTTCGATGACGTTCAGGTTCTTCGACGCGGCGACCGGGGGAAGGCAGCTTCCTGCAGCGTCGCCGTGGACTGAGACGCAGTTGGTGGCGGTGTCCGAAGGGGTTTTCAACGTTCTTCTGGGTAGCGTGGCCGATCTACCTGACGGTCTGTTCGAGGGTGGTCCCGCGGACTCGAAGGGGCCGTTGCTCTTTCTTGAGGTGACGGTTGAGAATGAGACGTTGGCGCCCAGGAAGCGAGTGGGGAGTGCTGCCTATGCGATCCAACCGCGTCCACCTTCCGAGGCTGGTTGGGCGTGGTTCGAAACTCTCGACTTCAACGTATTGGGTGCAAGCGGGCCGCTGACGATATCGAGTAGTCCGCTTCCGGCAGGTTCGGAAACGTTCATGGTGGTTCTGGAGGGCGTCGGCAGCAACAACGCGACGGGCGGCCCTCAAGGAGTGCTGATCGAAGGCGAACAAATCTGCGGCGATTCGGACCAGAAGGGGTTCGGCACAATCCTGGTCAGTCGATCCACTGGAACCTTGATGCGTTACTTCGGATGCGGGAATGAGAATTACGTGAACACGCCGGCTTTCCTGTCGCGGTCCATCGGATCCAGGATCGATTTCAGTGTGAACAGGTCGGATCCCGGCCATTGGGGCGGGAAAGCTCACATACTGCGTCTTGCTGTTCCCTAGGTTCCGCCACAGCCAGATTGATGGGTTTCGGGCGCCGATGATTCGAGAGGTAGTCCATGATTGCTAGGTTCGTTTTCGCTGTAATAGCAGTGGTCTTTAGTCCCTTTCCGACTCACGCACAGAATCCCTCGGTGCCTCTGCTCCTCAACTACCAAGGGCAGCTGAGGAGCGCTGACGGCACTCCTCAGAGCGGTACCTTCTCGATGACGTTCCGATTTTTCGACGCTGAGGCCGGAGGCAACCAGCTGCCCCCCTCGAATCCATGGACAGAGGCTCAGTCCGTGGTGGTTAGCGATGGCATCTTCAACGTCCTGCTCGGTAGCGTGTCGGGCCTACCCGATGAACTGTTCGACGGAGGACCTACGGATTCCAAGGGGCCCCTGAGATTCCTCGAGGTCACGGTCGAAGGGGAAACCTTGTCGCCTCGGAAACGAGTAGCAAGCGCGGCGTACGCGATTTCATCCAATGGGCGCGCCGGCGCAACATCCGAGGAGTGTTCAGGCGTGCCTGGGATCAGCGCGGCGTCGGCTTCCGCCATGAAGATCGGCGAAGCATTCGGCTATTGCGAAAGCCTAGTCGAGAGCGGGAGAAGCGATTGGCGAGTACCGACTTCCGACGAGCTCGTATTCGCTATGTCAGGCGGAACCGAGATCCCCGGTGGGCGAGGCGATCGGTTGACCTGGACGCAGACGTTCGAGCCGATCGACGGAGTTGGCGGCAGTTCGTATCGGGCCATCAACCTGGCAAGCGCAGAGTGGGGCTACTACAACACGAACGCGACTCTAGGGGTTAGATGCGTACCAATCTCAAGCTCCTTCACGATGGATGCATGCCGTTCAATCTCGGCCGTAAGCTCGATGTCCGGGATGGTCATGAGGTATGGCCCAGCATTCGAGTACTGCGCTGATCTTGAAGAAGGTGGGTTCTCGGATTGGCGGCTTCCTGCAATGGCAGACTTGATGTTTCTCGTGAGCGGCGGAGGCGAGTTCGCAGGCGGTAAAACGAATCAGGCAGTTTGGAGCGCTACCTTCGAACCAGGTAGCAATGGTAGTGAGTATCTGGGGATCAACCTTTTGACGGGCGAATGGCAGGGCTATAACAATAACGCGACGTTGGGGGTCCGATGCGTTAGATAATCGGCCGCACCTCGCCTTCGTTGGCTTAACGCCACCCTGATCGATTCTTTCCTCGTCGAGAGGTGCAGCATGGGGTATGCGACCGGGCTTCGCTGCAGGCGATCCAGCGGTTGCCTGGGGGCACCATTGAGAGCAACGCAAAGCCTGCGCGTAACCGTCAGATTGACACCCCCGCGCGGGCTGGGTACTCCGCCGGTTCACGGCGTGTTGATCCGTCGTGACGCGTGAGGAGTCCCATGCCCGTCAGCTCGCCGCAGTCCCTGCAGGTCGGGATGCTTGCCACCGTCCGCAATCGCCGTGGCATCGTCGTCGCGGTCGACGACTTCTCTCCTGCCCAGGGTAGTGCCGACGGAGTCTCTCACCTCGTCTCCATCGAGTACATCGACGCCGACGGCCCCCCCGAAGATCAACTCGTCTGGGAAATCGAAGCCGAACTCGGCGCCAGCCTCCTCGAGCCCGTCGCCCTGCCGGATGTCCTCGGGCGCGAGCCCATGCCGCCCCGCGAACTCGATGCCCTCGTGCGCGCAACTCGCTGGTCGGCCCTCTCCCCTTACGTCGACCCGGACGGCAGCGACGGCCCCCTCGACCGCCTGCCGCTCGCTTCTCCCCTCCACGGCGCCATCCAGGTCGAGGACTTCCAACTCGTCCCCCTGCTCAAAGCGATGCGCATGCCGCGCGTCTCCTTGCTCCTCGCCGATGACGTCGGCCTCGGCAAAACCGTCGAGGCCGGTCTCGTCCTGACCGAACTCATCCTGCGCCGACGCCTGCGCCGCGTCCTCGTCGTCTGCCCCGCCTCGCTACGAACCCAATGGCAGCGCGAACTACGCGACAAGTTCTCGCTCGACTTCGAGGTCGTCGATCGTGCGGCCACCCATAAGCTGCAGCAACGCCTCGGACTCGACGCCAACCCCTGGCGCACCTTCGCCCGCGCCATCACCTCCTACGACTACCTGAAGCAAGACGACGTCCTCGAGCAGTTCCGCGCCGCCAGCCGCCCCGCCGCTGGCTCCCCCCATTTGCCGTGGGACCTGCTCATCGTCGACGAGGCGCACAACCTCGCCCCCTCGTCGCTCGGCGAAGACAGCGACGTCTCGAAGATGCTGCAACGGATCACCCCCTGGTTCGAACATCGGATCTTCCTCACCGCTACTCCGCACAACGGACACACCCGTAGCTTCACTGGTCTGCTCGAGTGCCTCGATCCCGTCCGCTTCACGCGTAAAAGCGAAGCTCTCACGGAATCCGAGAAAGTTCGCATCGAGCAGGTCGTCGTTCGTCGCCTCAAACGCGAGATCAACCAACGCACCAATCCACCCCGCTTCGGCGACCGCTCGTTACAGGCGATCCAGTTGGTTCTCACTCCCGACGAACGCCGTTTGGGTGAGGCGTTCACGGTCTTCCGCCGTCAGGTCCGCTCGCTCGTTTCCCGGCGGGCTCGCGGCGAACAGCTCGCCGGTGCCTTCGCGGTCGAGGTCCTCGGCAAACGCTTGCTCTCGTGCCCCATCGCCTTCGCCGACTCCTGGCACCGCTACCGCGCCGGCCTCGCCGAAGCCGAGGCCGCCGATGCCGCAGCCGTTGAAGCCGCGCGTCGATCCATTGCCGACGAGACGGCCGACGACCGCGAATCCGAGGGCCGCACCGGTCACGCTGCGCACGTCGTCGGAGCGTGGCTGAAACCGCTGGCGGACGAACTCGCCGATGAAACTGCCGAAATCGATGCAGCCTTGCTCCATCTCGGTCTCGACAACAGCAGCAGCGAGGCCGTGCCGCTCAGCGATGCGCGTTTCGATACTCTCGTGTCCTGGATCGAGACGCACCTCATCGCCGGCCGCAAAGGCTTTCTGCCCGACGAACGGCTCGTCGTCTTCACCGAGTACAAGACCACCCTCGATTACCTCAAACGACGTCTGCGCCAGCGTTACCCGCAGCCGGGGGTCGTACGTGTGCTGTACGGAGGCATGGACACCACCGTCGGCGAGGATGGCCGACGCGAGGACGTCATCGCTGCCTTCAACGACGCCGCCGATCCCGTCCGCCTCTTGATCGCCACGGATGCCGCCTCCGAAGGTCTCAACCTGCACGAGACCGCGCGCTTCCTGCTGCACTACGACATTCCCTGGAACCCCAGCCGACTTGAACAACGCAACGGCCGACTCGACCGCCACGGCCAGCCGCGCGATGTCGTCGTCTACCACTTCACCAGCGACGACGATGCCGACCTGCGCTTCCTGGCGCGTGTCGCCACCAAAGTGCACACCATTCGCGAGGATCTGGGCTCCATGGGTGAAGTCATCGATCGCGCCGTCGAACGCCGCCTGATCGAAGGCGCCGACGCCGACGAGGTCGAACGTGAACTCGACCTCGGACTCGGCCAGGCGAAGGGCCGGGCGGAAGTTCCGCGCGACAAGGACATCGACACCGGTGAAGCCGAACTCGCCAAACTGCATGCCCTAGCCAACGAGATCGATCTCGGCCCGGAAGCTCTCGCTTCAACCCTCGCCATTGCCATGAGCCTCGGCCACGGCAACGCCCGCTTGAGCGGCCCCAACGACCACGGCCGCTTCCAACTCGAAGGTGTTCCCCCGGCGTGGCAGTCCCTCGTCGACGAGACGATCCGAATCCCCACGGCCGGCGTCCTCGGTCCCATGCGCGCACTGTGCTTCGATCCACGCCACCTCATGCGCCAGGTCGGACAGCGATCCGTCTTTCTCCCGACACGCGATACCGTGCTGCTGCACCTGGGACACCCGATCTTCCACCGTGCGCTGAACTCCTTTGCGCGCATTCGCTTCCCCGGCTCGGCAGGTGATCTGGCCGCCACGCGCTGGACCGTCCGCAGCGGTCCCGTACCGGACGGAGCCGACGCGCTGCTGCTCCTCACCCTCGAGGAAATCGCCGCCAACGACTTGCGCGAAACCCTGCACCACTGGATTCGCACGCTGCGTATCCCCATTCGCCAAGGCAATCTCGAAGCGCCGTTGCCGCATGTCGCCGCAGCGCAGCTGCGCGTCGACGGCCAACAGCCGCCGACGCGTGAGCAGGTGGAACGGGCGCGGGAACTCTGGGATGAAGTCGACGTCGACGTCCGCAAGCTCGTCAAGGCCGAGGCGAAACATCTGACCGAACGATTGCGCACGGCCCTGGAGCGCGACCGAGTTGAAGCCGAGCAAACCGAGGCCGAGCGCTTCCTGCAGCGCCAGGGCGAAGTTTCGGCACTCATCGAACGCAGCACCGTGCAACGCTTCGAACGCGAGATCGCCGAGATGCGCCAAGCCTCGCGTCAGCTCGGCCTCTTCGAGAGCGACTCGCGCCTACAGGAGATCGAAAGGTCGATCGAAGAGAAGGAGCGCGAGGTCCGCCGTCGCCGTCAGCACTACGAGGAACTGCGCGACCAACTGCAAAAGGAACGCGAACGTGTCCTCAAGGGCATCCTGCCCAAACGCTATACTTTGCGGGCTGACGCCCAGGTCTTCCCCGTCAGCATCGAGATCCGGCTGCCATGAACCTTGATGCCCACGCTGCCTGGGCCAGCCTCAAACACGGGGGCTTGCTCCTCGCGCCCAATCGCCTGGCCGACGTCTTCCCCGGCACGCTCGATCCACTCCATTCTCGAACCATCGAGCGTCTGCGTCGTAGCGTGACGGAACACCTCGCCGGTGCGGGCTCTCTCCCGGCTTTGCTCGATACGGTGCTCGAAGACGTCGTGGGTCTGGGCCAACCCTTGCGAGCCGACACCGGCACCTGGCTCAAGGCTTCGTCCGTCGGCGCCGAGTGGAGTCGGCGAGCCCTCGCGGGTGAGTCCGTCAAACCGCAGCGGTTGTGGCACGACCGCCACGGGGCGCGGCTCCCGGTTTTCGTCGATCGTGAGGCGCGCATCGGTGTCGGCCGCGGTCGCCGCATGCCCGCGCGTGTCGTCGAGTGGCTGCGCGCTACCAGCTTGCCGCTTGCCCTGCTGACCAACGGACGACAGTGGCGGCTGATTCACGCGTCCCAAGACGCGGAAGCCTTTGCCGAATGGGACATCGGACTGTGGTTTGAAGCCGGCGAACCGAGCCCACAAGTTGCCGCGCTGCGGGCGCTGCTGCGCCGCGCCAATCTCGTTCCGACGCAACCCGACACGCCAGCCCCGCTTGCTGCGGCCATCCAGGCTTCGCGCAAAGGCCAGGCCGAACTGTCGGCCATCCTCGGCGAGCGGGTTCGCGAAGCCGTCGAACTCCTCATCCGCGCTACCCTGCACGACGGGAATCTGCCGCATGAACTCGGCACCGATGGCGAAAGTTGCACCGCGATCTACCGGGCCGCCACGCGCGTCGTCATGCGGCTCGTCGTCGTATTGTTCGCCGAATCCCGCGCCCAACTCCTGCCGCGCGATATCGAGGTCTACCAGCAGTCGTACGGCTTGCTCGATCTGCGCGAAGCGCTGCAGCACGCCGGGGCAGCCACACCCACCGGACTGGCGCGCCTGGCGCATCGTCACGTCGCATGGCCACGCGTGCTGTCGCTGTTTCGCATCCTGTACCGTGGCTCGGCCCACGCGAAGCTGCCGATCCCACGCTACGGCGGCGGCCTGTTCGCTCCGGCAGACACCGACGCCCCCGACGCCATGAACCGCGCCCTCGCGGTATTCGAAAATCCGTCGCGCTCGCCAACGGACGCCGATGTCTATCGCATCCTCGAACGGCTCTGCGTCACCGAGACCCGCATCAAACAGGGTCAGACCTGGAAACGCGTTCCCATTCCCGTCGATTTCTCCGACCTCTCGTCAGAATACATCGGCATCCTCTACGAAGGATTGCTCGACTACGAACTGCGCCGCGTCGAAGCGAACGATCCCGTAGTCTTCCTCAACTTGGGCGACCAGCCGGCACTGCCTCTCGCGCGCCTCGAGGCGATGCCGGACAAGGCTCTCGCCGACCTCGTCGAAAAGCTGAAGGTGAAGAAGAAAATCGCCGGCGGCGACGGCGAAGATGAGGACGAAGATACCGACGTCGAGGATGGCGGCGACGAAGCTGATGATGATGTCGGCGATCCAGACGCCGCCGATGTCGACGAGGATGTCGTGGTCGAAGGCACCTCCGACGAGGAAGCCGGTTCCGATGCCCGTCGCGACGCCGAGGCCAAGGCGCGCGCTTGGGCTCGCCGCGCAGTCGATGCCGGCAAGCTCGTCGCCAAGCCCAAGTCGAAAACGAAGGACGCGCTCGCTAGCCACGCCGAGGAGGTCGACGCGAAATCCCGCCAGTTGATCGCCCGCATCGTCCTTCCCGGTGAATGGTATCTCGTCCGTTGGGGAGGTACCCGCAAGGGCGCCGGCACATTCTACACCCGCCCGCAGCTCGCTGTACCGACGGTCCGGCGCACCCTGGAGCCGCTGTGCTTCGCTGCGGAACAAGGGGCGAGTGCAGAAGCCTCGAGCCTCGTTCCGCGTACCCCGGAAGCCATCCTTGCGCTCAAAGTGTGCGACCCGGCCATGGGTTCCGGGTCCTTCCTCGTCGCCGCGCTGCGCTACCTCACCGAGGTCCTCCACCAGAGTCTCTATGCGCATGGTCGCATCGCCGCACAGGGCGAACGGACGCTGGTGACACTTGCCGAGGGTAGGCCGGGAAGCGACCGACTCGACGAAGAGACTCTCCCGTGTCGCCCCGACGACGAGGACTTCGACGATCGCCTGCGGGCCATCCTCAAGCGCTACGTCGTCGAACGCTGTCTCTACGGCGTCGACCTCGATCCGTTGGCCGTCGACCTTGCGCGCCTGGCGTTGTGGGTCGAGACCCTCGACCGTGACCTCCCGTTCGAGTTTCTCGACCACAAACTCAAGGTCGGCAACGCACTGGTCGGCTGTTGGTTCGACCGCTTTCGCGATTACCCCGCCATGGCTTGGGAACGCGAGGGGGGCGACAAGAACCACGCAAACGGCGTGCACTGCGCCGCCGAGGCTTGGACCAAGGCGATCAAGCAGGTGCGCAACGGCGTCGTCAAGCGCGAGTTGGCCGAGCGCATCGTCGGGCAGCTTACCTTCCACGATCACCTCGGCGGCGTCAGCCCCGAAGCCGTTCATGACGAGGCGGTTGCCGCACTCGATGCGATTCACGCCGGCAAAATCACCGACGCGGAAGAACGCGAGCGCCGCTATCGCCAACTCGAGTCGACGCCGACGTTGCGCAGCCTGCGAATGGCCTTCGACACCTGGTGTGCGATCTGGTTCTGGCCCGCCGACCGGATCAGCGATGCGCCGACCCCGCGCAACTACGACAGGCTCAGCTCGGAGCAGCTGCGGATCGTCGCCGCTCTACGCGACGAACTCCGCTTCTTCCATTGGGAGCTGGAGTTCCCCGACGTCTTTCGAGGAGATCAACCTTCCTCCCTGCCTCTCGCTGAATCGTCGCGTTCTTTCGCCGGCTTCGATGCGATCCTCGGCAACCCGCCGTGGGAGATCCAAAAGCCGAGTTCGAAGGAGTTTTTCTCCAATATCGATCCTCTGTATCGGACCTACGGCAAACAGCAGGCCCTGTTGGTGCAGCGTGAGCTCTTCGACCGTTCGGCGGCGGACGAACGTGCTTGGCTCGCGTACAGCGCCCGCTTCAAGGCGTTGTCGAACTGGAACAAGCACGTCGCGGCGCCGTTCGGCGACCCCCGCGACGGCGACGGTTTCAGCTTGAGTCGTTCGCCCAAGCAGAACGACGGGTGGCACACCACGTGGCGAGAACGCCGCTCCGGCCGATTGAGCTACGCCGATGCGCGCCATCCGTTCCGCCACCAAGGATCGGCGGACCTCAACACCTACAAGACGTTCCTCGAGGTCGGCCACGCCTTGCTCGCCGACGGCGGCCAACTCGGCCTGATCGTGCCATCCGGTCTCTACACCGACAAAGGAACGACCGACCTGCGCCGCCTCTTCCTGGAAGAGTGCCAATGGCAATGGCTCTTCGGCTTCGAGAACCGGGCGAAGATTTTCGACATCGATAGCCGCTTCAAGTTCTGCATGGTCATCCTGGGGAAAGGTCGCGGTGCTGAAAGGGTACGCTGCGCGTTCATGCGACACGACCTGTCGGACTGGGAGAGTCCTGCCCCCAGATTCTTCGACTACCCCCGAACTTTGCTGGACACCTTGAGTCCGAAGAGTTTGGCGTTTTTAGAGGTCGATAGTCCGGATGGGCTAATGCTGCTCTCGAAGCTAGCGTCCAATGCGATTGGCTTTGGCGATGAATCACACGAATCCTACGGGATACACTACTCGCGTGAGTTCCACATGGGAGACGATGCAGGTCGGTTTCGTCCTGTCGACTTCTTTCGATCCGCGGGGTTCGAGGAATCGGAGCTAGGCGTCTGGCGTTCGTCGACGACGAGCGCGTGGCCTTTTCTTGAAGGGCGTTGCATCGACCAGTTCCAATGCTTTGCAAAGCATTGGATGAGCGGAAAAGGGAGAGGTGCTGTCTGGCGCAAGGCTCCTCCGGGAGAACCCGCAACCGGCGTTCAGTACCTCATGGAGGAAGGGCAGTTCATCAACAGCGGACAGTTTCGTCGAGGTATGAAAATAGGCGTCATGGACGTCACCGCAGCAACGAATGAGAGAACTGTCGTTGCGACACTGCTGCCCGAGTGCCCCACGGGCCATAGTGTGATGACGATTCAGCTAGGCGCAGGTCGTACGTTTCAGGATATGATAGTTCTAGTCGCCGTGTTGAACTCATTTGCGTTCGATTACGCGGTGAGGCAGCGACTCGGTGGGAATCATCTGAGTGGTTTTGTCGTTGAGGATGCTCCGCTGGTTCGGAGATCTCCGGAGCTCCTCCACTTACTTACAGTCGTTCTCAGGCTTTGTTGCATTCATCCACTCCTTGATCCTATCTGGGCTAGAGCGATTATCTGCGGTGAGGTTAGCTCCGCTTCGAGGTTGCGGCGCGCAGTCACGGCCGCCGAGAGATTGCGTCTACGCTGTATCAGCGATGCAGTCGTCCCGCTCCTATACGGGCTAAATGAGTATGACTTGCGAGTCTTGCTTTCCGATACTGACCAGCCAGCCCGCAATCTCAGATCCGCCCAGGATGATCGCAAGCTCGACCCCAAGGGGTTCTGGCGGGTCGACAAGGACAAGGATCCGGAGTTGCGGCACACGGTGTTGGCGCAGGTGGCGTTCCAGGACCTGCAGCGGCTGATCGCCGATTGTGGTGGCGATCGCGAGCGGGCGATTGAGCTGTTCTGTGGTTTGGAAGGGAGGAAGGAGAGTCCCAACTCCCCCCACGTGCCTCCTTCCTCGCCCCTCGTTCCCGCCGACGGCTGGCAACTCCCCGAAACCCTATGCCTCGCCGACTACGGCCTCGGCCACGACGAGCGGGCGAAGCAGCCGCAGCCGGTAGCCAGCCGCCTCGGCCCCCGCTTCTACGACTGGCAACTCCAACAAACCCCCGAAGAATCCTGGCGCGAGTGCGAAATCCACGCCCGCAACATCCTCGGCGAAGAAGGATTCGCCAAACTGCAAGCGGAAACCGCCGCGGAGAAGCACGCCGTGGATACACCGGCGTCGCAGGTAGCCGAAGCTGCGACGAACTACGCAAGTAGCGGTCAGCCCGGCTTGTTCGACCGACTCCCGCCTGGGGCGCGTGGTTCAGGCAGGATGGGTTGAGCCAACCCCTGCAGGTGTTTGACGCGGGGCAACGAAAGGATAGGCGATCACGATGGAGAAGGTTCTGGCTGTTGTGGCGATTCTTCTGATGCTGACCGGCTGTGATTCATTGAGCGGGGTGCTCCGTCCGCTGCCCGGCGCCGGAAACACGCCAAGTCTCGAAAGGGCGAAGCTGCTATACGAACATGGCCTCGACCAGGATGCACGACGGGAGCTGGTGGCAATCGTGATCAATTCCAAGGATGCGCCGGAGAAGGCGCGCGCGCTCGATCATCTTGCGCGAATCGCGATCGATCAGAAAAGATTCCTCACCGCAGTCGACACTTGGGGTCGACTGATCGTCGATTACCCTGAATCCCCGGAAGCGTCCGAGGCGAGGGAAAAGCTTCCAATGGTCAAGGAGCTGCTTGCTCGTCTTGCCGACGACAGCATCGAAGAAGCGGCCGCGGAAGTCTATCTGTCGCATGCGGATTTCTGGGCTGAGGATAGAAGCAGGATTTTCGAGATCGATACGAGCTGGATCCCGTCGGTCGAGGCGGCCATCTATTGGTACGACCGGATCATCGCCGAGTTTCCCGCTTCGAACGCCGCGCGGACTGCCTACGAGGAAAAGATGCGAACCATCATCGGCTGGGAGGAGCCAGGGCCCTACGGCGAGTCCTACGGCCTTAAACGCGACAGTAGCTACCTTCCCCTGCTAGAAAGTACGTTTCGGGAATATGAAGCCAACTTTCCGGATGCCGTCCGGCTCCAGTCGTTTCGCTTTCAGGTGGCTCAAGCTCATTGGCTCGCCGAGAATTGGGCGCAGACCAGGAGTTGGTTGAACGAGATCATCGAGAAAGACGGAGGCGCTGACTCGTTTTACAAGGATCTAGCAGAGCGACGCTTGAAGAAGGTTGAACACTGACCATTGGATTCTGCCGATGGCGGCAACGACACGTTCAGAATCAGGGAATATAGTGCGGCAGTCATTGTGGACAACCCATAGGTGGCGTCGAAGTTCGGCAATCCTTGCCGCACTCGTAGTCGCGCTCGCAGTAGGCGGAGCCGCACTGGGGCAAGAGCCTGACCACCGCACGCTGGGTGTTGCGCTCGCGCGCCAGGGTGAGTTCGCTGCGGCCGTACGCGAGTACGACCGCGCTCTCGCCGGAGATCTTTCCGGTCGGGCGCGTGCCGAGGTCCTCAACTTCAAGGGCTACGCGCTGCTGCGCCTCGACGAAGTCGACGCCGCCGTGACGACGCTGCGGACTGCAACGACGGCGGACCCGGCTTACGCGCTCGCCCGTTACAACCTGACGCTAGCCCTCTGGCGCAGCGGACAAGAAGCCGCCGCGTTCGAGCAGGTGGCGGCTATCGGGCGCGTCGACCCCAAGTGGCGCACAAAAATGGACGCCGATCCGCAGTTCGCCGGGCTTCGCACTGATCCAAGGTACGCTGCAGCTGGAAGCCTTGCGGAAGCTGATGGAAACGTAAATCCCCCCGGCGGCGTCGCGACGCCCGCGTCGACGCCAGCGCGTGCGTGCGCCGCCAACGCTACCGCCGTTGTCGAGGAGGCGACGGACTTTCATGCGAAGGAAGAGTCGTGGGCGCGGACAACCTACATGGGCCACGCGGACGAGATCGACCAACTGGTTCGGAAACTCGACCGCGCTTATCTCGATTGCATCGATCGATGTGATGAGCGAATCGAATGCGAGCCGCTGGTGGTGGCCGCCGCGCCGCTCGTGGACGTCGGGCTCGCGTTTGGTGAGGAGTATGCCGAGATCCCCTGGGGGAAGCTGCGGGTGTTCCGTGAAGTCGAAGTTCGCGACGAGGCCGTTGGCTCATGGGGAGAGAGGGTCACCCCATTTGCCAGCCGAGCATCGGCGTGCCGCCGCTACGCGAATAGTGCGGACGAGTTGTCTCGCTGGATCGCCGAGCGTTTGAATGGAACGATCGGATGTGGGGATGAAATTAAGGCTGTCCGCGCTACTGCGGCCTGGCCATGTGAACCAGATATTCTTGAGGATTGCGCCGAGGAGTCGGGTTTGGTCGACCTCTGTGGCGAACTACCCGGCCGACGGATGCGCTTGAAGGACGTCCTCGATCAGCGCTGCCAGCGCGCTGTGGCAGACAGCCTCTCAGCAGCGCAGTCGGTGCGGACGGTCGTCGATGGTGTCCTTCCCGGACTGCGTGCGATCAATCTGCGCATCGACGTCGCCGGGACGGATTCAGGGCTGCGGGCCGTCGAGGATGCGTTCCGGCCGTGTCTGGAACTGGGTGAGCGCTGCGGCGACGCCGGAATTCAGACGAGCGAAGTCGCCGCTGCTTCCGAGCGCTGTGCAGCGGCGAAGGCGTGGCTGGAGGAGCGCGATTTCTTCTTTCATTGGTGTGGGAGAAGTGACGACATGTGCGATATCGGTTGGGGGGTCGACGCACCGACCCCGACGGAGGCAAAACCGCCGGAGACGCCGATGCTTCGGGCGCGGCAGTCGCCAACGCACCAAATCGAGCGGAGGTGGACTCCGGAGTCGGAACCAACGTCGCCGCTATTCGAGCGTCCCCAGTTTCCTTCGGAGATCGATCCGGAAAAGTTCGTCAAGCTGCTGAACGAGGAGTATGGCCGTGTCTGCCGGGCCTCACTCGAAGGCTGGTGGAATCGGGCGCTGAAGATCGATTGGACCAGCGAGACGAGGGTACTCGATGTGGGGATGGTGCTTGCACTGGTCGGGCAGGCGAAGGAGGGGCTCGCAGCCGGTGGTGTTCGCTACCTCAAGTTCCCGAACGATGGCGGAACCTACAACGTCATCGATTGGCGCACCGGCGAGAAATGGTCGAATGACGAGCGCGCACCCTAATACCCGGCGCCGCGGTGACAAAAGGCAGGCGATGAGCGACTCCGACTCGCAGGTTCCGAACGCGACCTGGCTGTTTGAGGGGCGGGACCCTGCCGACCGCGGAGGCGTCCTGCGCGGCGAGGCTCGCAAGGGTGAGCAGTGGTGGACTAGCCTGTTCGCGCTCTACCTGCTCGAAGCGAGTCGGTCCGAGCCACCGCTACCTCTTCGCGTCATGCGAGTCGAATCCATCGAATCGGGTCGCCGGAGTTACAAGCGTCGGCAAGATGCCGACATCCACTGGGAGAATCCGCTCGATCCGTCGGATATCCTCGTCGAGACGAATCTGCGGTCGACGGATGGATACAGACCGAAGGGCTTCGACAACCTTTCAATGGGTGAACTGTTTCTGAGTGCCCCCCTGCCTCAGGGTTTCCCTGAGCGGTTCGTTCCGGATCTCGTGGTTAGACACGGACATCGCGTCAGCTTTTTCGAGAACAAGGCGTTCGCCGGGGGATGTGCGCCTCAGCTTTGGAAGTATCAGAGGGCATGCAGCGAACTATGTGGAATCGAGCGCGCGAGGGAAGCACACTGGTACGTTCTGATCTCGCATGGGAACAACCACCCGCCCCTCTGGGATCTGATTCGGGACGGGAGTTCCAACCCCGAATGCCCGGTGGAGCCGGCAAATGTGATTCTGTGGGAAGATATTCTAATGGGGATGGAGCGAATCGAGTGGATTCGTCGGGTCCTGGGTGACGGTATAGATCGGTACTATCGCGAGTTTCATCAGATGTTTGATCTCGAGGAATGAGTTTTCGGTGGGGTTGCTGTCAACGCCGAGAAATCGACCCTTGCAACACTCTAAAGCAGACTCACCCTCGGAATGGATACGGTCGTCACGGGAACTCTCGCCGCACGGCTGGAAACTTGATGCCGGGGCCGCCAGCGACGGATTTATTCCGTAGTTCAGGCCGGGGGCATCAAGCGATCCGCATGGCCACAAGGTCCCGTGTCGCGAGGCATATCGGCTGCTCGAGGAACTCGCCGACGCGACCCTCGACGGCACCCGCAAGGACTATATGGCCGATCTCACCACCGTACCGCTGCTGATCATCGACGACATCGGCATGCGCAAGCTGCCGCTCACCGCGGCCGAAGACCTCCTGGAGATCATCATGCGGCGCCACGAAAGAGCATCGACGCTGCTCACCTCGAACCGTCCCGTCGATGACTGGGGCAAGCTACTCGGTGACACCCCGGCCGTCACGGCCATGCTCGACCGACTCTTACACCACGGGCACCTGCTCAAATGCGGCTCCCGTAGCTGGCGCCTGCGCGACCACAAGAGCTCGCAAAGCGAGGACCAGGGACAGTATTCACCTCCTTGTCTTGCGGCACGCAACTGGCTGGTTTTGGGGTGTCCATCACTGGCCGGTTTTCAGGTGTCCACTGAGGCGGTCGTGGAGCCTAGGCGTTGGTCGAGTGTGCCTCGCAGCGAATAGACATCTTCCTACCCGATTGCGAAACGAAGAATAGGCCGCTTAGTCTTCGGCTGAGGACTGCTCAGTGGGATCGACGGGGTCCCCGGTGAGGTCTTCGGCAGAGACGACGTAGCGACCGTGGGTGATTCCCAGGCTTTTGGCGGACGTCGACTTGAGAACGACGATCTCGATGCCGTGCTCGTGGCGGTATTGCTCGTCGAGTTCGCGCCAATGCTCGAGAAGTTCTTCACTAGCGCCACTGCGATGAAGGATCAGACGGCCCCGACCACGATCGTACACGAAAAGTTGGAGAGAGTTGGGCTCGATCCTTGGGATGTCGAGGTCGGGCGGCACCGCACTGTCCCCGGTGGCGGTCGCGGCACTCAGTACCTCTCGGAGCGACGCGACGAGGGACTTCGCGTCGCGATCGTTTTGTAGGCGCTCTCGAAAGACCCGATTCCGGCGCGATTCCAACTCGTGGACGGGCAGCTCGTCCGCGGCGGCGGCATCCGCTGTCTCCTGCGCTTCGGATGCCAACTGTATGCGCTCCAAGTCGTCGATGTAGTCCGACAACTCCATCATGTAGCGATCGACTTCCCTCGCCGATACGCTCGCCCCGCCGATTCGCAGCGATTTTTCGGGCGGAGGCTCACCATATCGCATCCCTCGGCCCCATTCGTCTGCGAGCCGCTCGTATACGGCTGCCCATCGGTGCTGGAGCATCGTTCGAACTTGAATTTCCAGGAGATGATCGTCCACGCGGCCGACGACGTGCACGGCCCGGTAGCCAAATCGGGGATCGGAGCGCCGGTCGATGGACTCTGCCTCGGCGAGCCATGGCCGCCGCAGAAGGTCATGGACGATCTGGTCTTGCTCCGCGCGACCTCCCTGGCCGAGGACGACTCGCAGACCTGCGATGTCCTGCATTTTCCCGAGGGCAGTCTTCTCGCGCTTCAGCTTCTCGATGATCGTTCCGGTGTTCTTGAGCCGACCCGACAATTCAATGTCAGGCCACGCACGCGATGCGACATCGATTCTGGCAAAGGCGTGCAATAAGGGTTGGAGATGCGTGGCGCGGAACGATCCGAGACGCCGAATGTCGTCGGCGGATGGGATAACGGCTTTGCGTAGCCGCTCGCCTAGCTTCCTCAATTGGGCGGGATGGAACGTCGCGACACCTCGACTCGTCGAGCGTCGTTCCTATTACCAGGAGAACGGAGGCGTCTGCTGGCTGTAGAAGCGCGCCATCGTCCCCGGATCGATCGTTTGCTGGCTCCGCGAGCCTTCCGGAACTCCTTGGCGCGCTTCACGCCACGGCTCCTCGGCGTGCGTCAGCTCGCTCAGCTCGGCCCCGTCGAGGCGACCATAGTGGGAGACGACGGCGTCAACCAGTCGCTGTTGTTCGGACGTCAGACTGTCGGGCTGTGCATCCCCGATATCAGCGACGACGAATTTGCCACGATGGCGATCGAAGAGACTGTACGTCACGGGCCCGAATGCCCAGGCCTGGATGGGCTCGGCGAAGAGCGCTTTGCCCCGCAATGCCAGCGACCACGCTTGGGCATAGTACACCAGCTTCTGCAGCTTCATGGCATCCATCGGGCCACGGAGCCTCAGAACGTAGGCGGCGATGTCGACAGCACGGGTCATGGTTGTCATCAGGGTCGTACGCGGGAAATCGTGACTCCTAACTAACGCGCCTGTCGCCTGGGACGCAAGGGCGATCACTGGCGCTGGCTCGCCCCGAGCGCGATCCTAGTACGTGCGAAGTTCGTCCAGCGGATCGACAAGCACCGGGCACCTCGACTCTGGATTCGAAGGAGGACCCGGTGGGCCCGAACCGTGAAACCCTGCCGCAGTAGTCTGCGGCGACTGGTTCCAAGAACGGCGTTCGTCGCCCGCCTACTCGACCCCGACGACGCCGAGCGCAAGCGTTCCGAACGCGTCCAGGTGGGAGAGCCGCGCCGCGAGCTACTGTTTGCGAGGATCCCGCCATGGCCGACCTCGTCCGCCGCCACCCGTCACTGCGCGGGAAAGCCAACCAGGCGCGCAGGCACGTGAGCGCGGGGAAGTGGAATTGAAGAACGAGGATTGAGGAACGAGGGGATGCGCTAAAAGCATTCGCGGATCACCTCGCGCCTCGTCCCTCGCTCGCCCTGCACCTCTTGTGCTGTCGCCCCCGTTCCCGGTACTTCTCGCTCCGTGGGAGGATCCGCATGCCGATGAATCCGATCGCCTACACCGAAAAGGTTGTGAGCGACTTCCTCAAGTATCAGCTCACCGCCTACGCCTTCGCCGACCCGCGCCTGCATGCCCAGATGCGCGAGTCGCTCTCCCTCGACCGCAGCCGCGACACGCCCCTTCTCAAAGGTCCGTTCGTCAGCCTATCGCGCGCCTTCCGGACCGGCGCCGCCGTGCGCGACTTCGTCGCCGCAGGGATCCTCCATCCCCACATGGAGAAGCTCATCCCGTACCCACACCTTTATGGGCACCAGGAGAAGGCGATTCGCGCCATCGGCGCCGGGCGCACGACCCTCGTCTCCACCGGTACCGGATCCGGCAAGACCGAATGCTTCCTCTACCCGGTCATCAGCCGCGGACTCGAGCTGCGTGACCGAAAAGCCGATCCCGGCATCCTCGCTGTCTTCGTCTATCCGATGAACGCCCTCGCTGAGGACCAGCTCGGGCGCCTGCGCGAGCTGCTCGCGGGCACTGGCCTCACCTTCGGCATGTACGTAGGCAAGACGCCCCGCCGCTCCGCGGATGTCTCCGGCGTGCGCCTGGCGGCAGGATCCTCGCGCGACGACTACCGTGCCGCGCTCGAGAAGGCGCGCGCCGAGAAGGTCAACACCGCTGTTCACCCGCCCGAGGAGCTGTGCTCGCGCGACGAAATGCAGGAATCCCCACCGCGCATCCTGCTGACCAACGTCAAGGAACTCGAGCTGCTTCTCACCCGCCAGAAAGACATCGAGATGTTCCGCGGTGCTCGGCTCGAGTTTCTCGTCTTCGACGAAGCGCACACCTACGGCGGCGCGGCCGGCGCCGAAACCGCCTGCCTGATTCGCCGTCTACGCGCCTTCTGTGGTCGCAAGCCCGAAGAAACGGTGTGCATCGGCACCTCGGCTACGCTGGTCGACGCCGAGCGCGGCCCCGACGCGGGCAAGGAATTCGCCAGCCGGTTCTTCGGCGTTGCGGCGGACGGCGTTGCTGTCGTCGGCGAGGAGTACCAAAACGACGACTGGGCCGCCGAGCGGCGTCTCCCGGCCGCACCAGGCGGAGATACGGCGGAGCATCTCCGGCGGATTCTCACGAGCGTCGAGGACGGCGCCAGTCCGGTCGACCTATCGTCGGCTTGGGAACGCTTTACCGGAAGCTCCCTGCCTGCCGGCGGCGGGCGTCCGCAGGCGGAACAGCTCTACGACCGTCTCGCCGCCAACGAACTCTGCTTCCAACTGGCCGAAGCGCTACAGCAACCTCAGCCGATCCGCGACCTGAGCAAAAACCTCTCTGAGGCGGTCGGTCGCGAGGTGAGCGAGGTCGAGATCCTCTGCTGGCTGGCGCTCGGTGCAGCGTCACGGCGCGAGGGCCGGCCGCTGCTACGGCCGGTCCTGCACGCGTTTCTCAGCGGTATCAGCGGTGCCGTGGTCACCTTTCCCGAAGATCGCGACGGCCCGAAGCTCTGGCTCTCCGCCGACGAGGAAGTCGAGCAGGAACAGAATCGACTCGTGCGCTTGCCGCTGACCACCTGCAACGGTTGCGGCCAGCACTACTTCATCCACTCGGTGAAGGATCTGCGGATCACGTCGCGCGGTCTCGAGGGGGGCGACGCCGCCGGCGGCGGAACGCGTGCCTTTTGGCCGCCACTTGCCCAGGGCCAGGAAGGGGCCTGCCGCGTCGTGCTCTTGGACGGACTGGTCGGCGAAGAGGACGAGGACGAGGTCCGGCACACCTTCGATGTCTTCCTGTGCCGCTACTGCGGCGCGCTGCACCCCGGTGAGATCGCGAGCTGCGACGGCTGCGGCCGGCCCAATGCATTCGTCGGGTTGCTCGCAGCGGAGCAGAAAGAAGACAACCCCGGCTTCCTGACGAGTTGTGTCGCCTGCGGCACCAATGGCCGCTCTTTCGGTGGCGGGTACCGCGAACCGGCGCGTCCGGTGCGCGCGGTAACGGTCTCTGACGTCCACGTCGTCGCCCAGAACATGATCCACCGCGCCGAGCGCCGGCGCCTGCTCGTCTTCGCCGACAACCGCCAGGACGCCGCGTTCCAGGCCGGATGGATGGCCGACCACGCGCGGCGCTACCGTCTGCGCGCGCTGATGGCGGAGCACATCGGCAATGGCGCCTCGATCGGCGACCTCGTCGCGCGTCTCGACCGCCTGCTCGACGCCGACGACGATCTCTCGCGCGCTCTGATTCCCGAGGTTTGGGCGGTGCAACGGAAAGAGCGGGCTGGGCAGCAGCACACCCAGCAGCGCAGGCAGTTCTTGCGCATCGCGGTGCTGCGCGAGCTGGCAACGAACCCGAAACAGCGGATCGGTCTCGAGGCCTGGGGTAGGATTCAGGTGCACTATCTCGGCCTCGAAGCGGACTTGGCGTTCGCGCGCGAGTGGGCCGGCATCGCCGCCACGACCCCGGACCGACTGGTCGACGGTATTGCGGCCCTGCTCGATCATTTTCGCCGCAGCTCCATGACCTTGCTGGACCGCGAAGGGCGAATCTTCAGCCGCGCCTGGTTCGACGGCGATCCGGAAGTCCAGAACGGCTATCTGCCGATGCTGCGCGGCGTGCCGAAGGGCCTTCGGCTGCAGCGCTCGCCCAGCAACGACAAGGCGCGGGTGACGCAGTGGATCGGTACCCACCCGACCTTCGCGTCCGAGGCGGCGCATGCCTTCGGGATCCCGCGCGAGCGGGCGCACGAGTTCCTGGCGCGCCTGTGGGAGTTGCTTCGCGACGACCTCGGTATCCTGATCCCGGTCGAGTTGCGGGGCGGTCGGGGCAACGTGCTTCCCCACTCGGAGGGCACCCACCAGATCGACGGTGACGTCATCACGATCGTTCCGCATCGGAATCGCTGGCGCTGTCGGCGATGCCGTCGCTCGACGACGCGACCCACGCCGCACGACCGGTGCCTCGCCTGGCGCTGCGACGGAACGCTCGAGCACGTGCCCGACGACCCGGACAACTACGATCTGAGCGTCTTGGAAGAAGGGTTCGCGATGCTGCGCCCGGCGGAGCACTCGGCGCAGGTTCCCGGCGAGCGACGCGAACAGCTCGAGCGGGCGTTCAAGGGGGACGGCGAGTCGGTGAACACCCTCGTCTGCACACCGACCTTGGAGATGGGCGTCGACATCGGCGGACTCGACACGGTGCTGTTGCGCAATGTTCCGCCCCTCCCGGCAAACTACTGGCAGCGGGTCGGCCGCGCCGGCCGCCGCCACCGGCTCGCGGTGAACCTGACCTATGCCCGGCCCGTGAGTCACGACCGTGCCTATTTCGACGAGCCGATGAAGCTGCTTGCCGGGCGGGTCGATCCGCCGCGGTTCAACCTCAAGAACGAGGTGATGCTCGCGAAGCACGTCCATGCAGCCGTGATCACCCGGCTGTACCAGCTGGCGCGGGGGGACACCGGACTGGACGAGCCGGCCCGCCAGGAGATCAACGGTGCCCTGGCAGAATCGTTCCCGGTGTGGGTGCGCGACTATCTCTTCGACTCGGGCGGAATGGTGCGCGGCGATGCCTTCCAAGCAGGATTGCTCGACGCGGTTGTTCGTCAGCATCTCGATGACCTCGTCGGCGAGATCGATCGCGTCTTCCGCGCGACCTGGCCCGAAGCGGACCTCGAAATTCTCGACAACGACCGGCTGCGCGCGGTCGTCGCGGGAATTCCGGAAGCCCTCGAACAGGCCGTGCGCAGCGTACGGAAGCGGCTCGACTGGGCGATGGAGCAAATGCGTCAGCTCGACGATGCCCGGCGGATGCGGGGGACGCTGGATTCCGACGAGGACGCGCTGCACCGTCGCTGCGACCGTCTGGTGAAGCGACTCAAGGGAACGGCTGATTTCGATCGAACCAAGGCATCCGGCTACGACGATCGCTACGCCTACGCGGTTCTGGCAACCGAGGGTTTTCTGCCAGGTTACGGGCTCGAATCGGGGTCGATTCTCGGCACGGCACTCGTGCCCCCGACGGTCGGCACCGAGGGCGAGTTTCCGCTGCCGCGGCCGCCGGCGGTAGCGTTGCGGGAGTACGTGCCTGGCAACCTCATCTACGCGAACGGGCGACGGTTCATCCCGCGGCAGTACAAGCTGGGTACCGACGATCTATTGACGTTTCAGGTCGATCGCGCACGCGAGGCGATCCGCGAGATCGGCACGGCAGCCGCCGGTGGCACGGCAAGCATTGCGGGAGAACCGCTCAACTGTGTTGCGATCTGCGACGTCGACCTGACGCACGTATCCCACATTTCCGACGACGAGGAATACCGCTTCCAGATGCCTGTGGCGGTCTACGGCAACGAGCAGAACCGACATGGGGGCGGCCATCGCTTCGATTGGGGTGGGCGTTTCGTCGACCTTCGTCGCAACGTCTATCTGCGGCTGGTGAACATCGGCCCGGCGTCGAAGATCGAGAAAGGCCTCGGCTACCCGATGTCGTTGGTGACGGGTCAGACCCGCTCACCGTTCGCGTCGGATGCGGAGCGCAAGCACTTTACGGAGCGCGAGACCGAGCGCCACGGCAAGCCGATCCGGGAGGTCGGCTTCTATGCCGACGTGATCGCCGATGCGCTGAGCCTTCCCGACTGCGGAGACCGCGCGGAGGCGTACTCGCTGATCGAGGCGCTGCGGATGGGAATGGCGCGCGTGCTCGAGATGGAGCGCGAGGACCTGCAGGTGCTGGTGATCGGTCAGGTCGGACAGGACGGCGTGCACGCGCTCCTGTACGACCCGATGCCTGGAGGCTCGGGTCTGTTGCAGCAGGCATGCGAACGTTGGGAGGAGGTCATCACCGCGGCGCTGGAGGTTGTCGAAGGCTGTCCGGCGGTGTGCGAGAAATCGTGCATCGACTGCCTGCAGACGTTCCGCAACGCCTATTTCCACCGCCATCTCGACCGCAACGTCGCAGCCGAACGGTTGCGCGCGTGGGGCACCTCACTGGTGGAGGCGCATCCGATACCGGCGAGGCTACAGGACGGCGAGCCGCGCTCGCAGGAGATTCCGGTAAACGAGGCGGAGCGGCGGCTGCGCGACCACCTGCAGAGGGCGCACTTCCCGGAGGGCGAATGGCAGAAGCCGATCGATCTCGGACCGGGCCTGGGGACGACGCGCCCGGACGTGTTCTTTCCCGACGACGAAGGCCGCGGCGTGTGCGTCTACCTCGACGGCATGAGCGAACACATCCACGGCAACGCGAGGACCCAGGCGCGCGACCGCCAGATCCGCACCACGCTGCGCAACCGCGAGTACGAGGTCGTGGCGATCACGGCGACGGAGTTGTGGGACCGCGACGCGATGACGGAGCGCCTCGCGAAGCTGGCCCGCTACATCGACGGCAAGGCGCGGGCGAACGAGGTCAGGAAGGACACGAACTGGTACGCCGAGGAGGCGCCACCAACGGGCAACGGGAGCAAGGAGTACGCTCGGAGCGACGAGGAGCGCCCGATTGCAGCGGAGGGACACGAGAAGACGTGACCCGGAGCGAGGGTGGCCTAATCCAGACGCCCGCCGCGAAGCGAAAGGCAACCAAGAGATCAAGGGGGAGTAGCATCATGAAGCGATCCGATACTCCGCGTGTGGCAGAAGGCCCGAGCGCAGCAGAGATGGGCGTTGGAGCCGATGCGTTCACGCTGAACGAGCGACGTTCCATCTGGGGAGTGTTTGCGACGCTCATCAACGCAGGGCGAGAGAAGGGGGTGAACAAGGCGGCAGCCCTGCGGGAGCTGGGTGACTCCCTCGCGTTGACGGAGAAACAACGTGAGCGCATGGTCAAGCTCGTCGAGGGCAAGGTCGATCCACTGCCGTTCGCCGCGCAGCTGCGGAACTCGACCGCCGGCGGCATGGTGCTCAATGACCTGCTGACAGTTTCTCTGTCTCGCGGCCTCTACGATGCACGGGATCGAGATGCGATCAGGCGCATGGCGGTTGCGCTCGGTGTGCCCTGGTCCGACTTCTCGGCGACCGAGCAAGCGATCGCCTATACCTACAGGATGATCAAGGAGAATCCGGAGGCGGTCGAGCGCGCCAAGCGTGGCAGCGGTGCTCCGGGGACGTGGTGGAAAGTCGCTGGTGCGACAGCGCTGGGTGCAGTGGTGATCGGCGCCACGGGGGGAGCCGCAGCTCCCGTGGTTGGCGGGTGGGTGGGTTCCTATTTCTTGGGGCTCTCCGGTGCTGCTGCCGTGAGTGCGGGGCTCGCGACACTTGGCTTTGGGTCGCTCGCAACCGGGGGATTGGGCATGGCGGGGGGAACCGCGGTCATTGCGGGGATTAGTGCAGTCCTTGGTGGGTCAAAGACCGCGCAGATCGCCAGTCGGCGCTTCGGGACGCTCAAGGACTTCGGACTCGAAAAATGCCGCAACGATGGCCTGATGGCTGTGATCGGCGTTTCCGGATTCCTGTCGAAGAGGTCGGACTCCGCGAGTGATTGGGAGGTCGTTGGCAAGGTTGCGCCCCATGCGGCGGTATACTCCCTGCAATGGGATTCGGAGTCTCGTGTCGCGATCGGAAGCGTATTCGTTCGACCTGCATTCCGGGGGCTTGGGGGGCGCCAGTTCGTTGCTGGTGCCCGAAAAGGCATCGGAACTGCCGGCAGACGAATGGTCCCGCCAATGCTCGCATACGAGCTGATGGGGCTGATCGATAACCCATGGCATCGGGCTTCGTCTTCGGCGGACAAGGCGGGCAAGGCGCTTGCAATGCTCTTGCGCGCGCGGGCGATCGGGGCACGTCCCGTCACGTTGGTCGGGTTCTCGCTAGGTGCGAAGGTCGTGTTCCGGTGCCTCGAGGAACTCGCCGCGGAAGGGGGAGAAGGGCTGGTGCACGATGCGATCATCCTCGGCGGTGCGTTCAACGCCGATCGAAACCGATGGCGGGTTGCTTCGCGTATCGTCGCGGGCCGCCTGGTAAACGCCTACTGCACGACCGACGTGGTGCTCTCCATGCTGTTTCGCGTGGCGAATCTTCAATCGAATGCGGCGGGGCTCGGTCCGGTAGATGTCGATGGGGTAGAGGACGTTGATATAACCGCAATCGCGTCGGGTCATCTCAGATACCGGCCGCAGATGGAAAACCTGCTGACCCGAATTGGAGTCGATTCGCCGTATCGACTTGCGCCACAACCTATCTTCTCAGCCTAGTTACGCCGATGTGAGCCCCATTCATGTACCCTCGCGACGTAGCGATCCGTATCGGTCCAACCCCCAGATAAACGGGGTTTTCGATGTTTCGAGGAACATGGACAGGCACATCGGCGGCGACCGATAACCGATCGAATTCAAGCTAAGTGAACGGGGCCCGACGATCTTCGGTGCGATCCGTCGACGTGCGAGCCAGAACGCCCCCCCAAGGACCATGGCCGAGTACCTCTGCGCGACCTTTTTCAAGCGAACTGAGATTTCATAGACAGCCTACGCATCCGGGATAAACCACCGATCTTGCTTGAGAGCACGGCGCACACATGAACGCTCGGATTACAGTTTGGAAAGCGCAGACGGGTGACAAGGCGAGGCCGAATCCACAACTACTTCGTCGGTTCCGTGGACACGTACCGGTCACACAATGGAATGTTGGCGGCGAATTGAAGACATGCCAGGAGATCGTCGCGCTCGAGGCCCGGAAACTCGGCGAGAAGATCCTCCATCGAATCCCCAGCCGCCAGGTACTCGAGCATCGATTCCACCGGATAGCGCAGTCCGCGAATGACCGGCTTGCCGTGACAGACCTCGGGGTCGATCGTGATGCGTTCGAGCAAGTCGCCCATGGACTCTCCGTAAACCTTTTCGCGGCGCCAGTAAATCCGATTCCGTGCGCGTTGCTGCGAACGTGGACCATGCTCACCCGAGCTGCCGATTCACGATCTTCCTCGCCTCGTTCCATTGGCTTTGCGGAACCAAGAAGTAGGTTTTCAGCTCCACCGCACCTGCGACGCGATCTTCCCACCATTGCGAATCCGTTCGGTCGCGCCTCGCAAATGGACTCCTGTGAGATTCAGAGGCCGTCTGGCCAAAGCGTACCCGCGATGGCGCGGTTCTTGGTTCCCTGAGCGGCAGGGGGCTGGGAGTTGGCCATGCGTGACTTCGATGTCGTCGTCATCGGTTCCGGTTCGGGCGGCCTTTCGGCTGCGGTGGCTCTCGCCAATGCGGGCAAACGCGTCGGCGTCTTCGAACAACATTATCTCCCCGGCGGCTATAGCCAGTCGTTCCAACTGAACGGCTACCGCTTCAGCCCCGGCATCCATTACATCGGCCAGCTCGGCCCCGGACAACGGCTGCGCCGCATCTACGAAGGACTCGGCGTCGCCGACGACCTCATCTTCTTCGAACTCGACCCCGACGGTTACGATCGGGTCGTCGTCGGTGACGAACACTTCTCCATTCCCAAGGGCGTCGATCGCTTTCGCGCCCGGCTGCACGAGCGCTTCCCCACCGAAACCAAGGGTATCGACGGCTACCTCGACCTCGTCGTTCGCCTGGGCGACGAACTCGGTTGGGCCCGCCCGCCGCGCTCGGTCGTCGAGGCGCTGCTGCTGCCATGGCGCATGCGCACCACCCTGCGCCACGGCACGACATCCCTCGCTCACACCCTCGATCGCTTCACCCGCGACCCGCTGCTGCGCGCCATCCTGTCGATCCAGGCGGGCGACCACGGCATGGCACCGGCGCGCGCCTCCATGGCGCTACATGCCGGGCTGCAGACCTACTACTTCGACGGCGCCTGTTACCCGCGCGGCGGCGGACACGCCATCCCCGACGCGCTCATCCAACGCCTGCGTCGCCAAGGCGGCGAAATCTACCTGCGCAGCGAAGTGACCCGCATCCTCGTGCGCGACCACAAGGCCGTCGGCATCCGCCTCGCCGACGGCCGCGAGATCGCCTCACCCGCGGTGATCTCCAATACCGATCCGGGTGTCACCTGGGGCCAGCTCGTCGAACCGGAGCACGTCCCGGCGCGCCTGCTGCGCCGCCTGCAGCGGCTGCGTTACTCCATTTCCACCGTCAGCCTGTTCCTCGCCGTCGACATGGACCTGCGCGCCGCCGGCCTCGACTCGGGCAACATTTGGTACAGCCGCACGCCCGACATCGACGCCTGCTATCGCATCGCCGAGAGCGCCGACCTGAAGTCGCTCGATCCCATCCCTGGTATGTTCTTCAACGTGACGACGCTGAAGGATCCGACGCTGCGTCGCGACGGCATCCACACCATCGAAGCCCTGGTGCTGGCGTCACCCGACGCCTTCGCCCGCTGGCGCGAGTCCGACCCGGAGCATCGGCCGGAAGAGTATCGGGTGGAGAAGGAATGGCTGGCGCAGCGGATTCTCGACGCGATCGAGACCTTCGTGCCCGGCCTGCGCGAGCGCGTCGTCTTCCACGCCGTGGGCACGCCGCTGACCAACATCCACTATCTGCACGCGACGCGCGGCGGCATCTACGGCACTGAGAAAACCCTCGGCAACCTCGGCCCCTTCAGCTTCGCCGTGCGCTCCCCCGTCCCCGGGCTGTTCCTTTGCGGTGCCAGCACCCTGTCGCCGGGCATCCACGGAGTGACCACCTCCGGCCTGGCGGCTGCCGGTGCGGTGCTCGAATGCAGCGAAGAGGAACTCCTGAACGCACGCAGCGGCCCCTTGCAGGTGTATGCCGCCGAGGACCCATCGACTTGGCCCACGACCTGGCCCGAACCGCCGCGCATGCCCTGGCGCGACTGAAGCTGGAGAGAAGACAGTGGACACCCACCCTGTCGTCGCCGCGCATCCCGATGGAAGCATGAGCGTCTCGGGCCGATGCGCCGCGGGCCATGGCGCATCGGTGGGTGTCTTGGTTCGCCTTCTCAGCAGCCGTTGAGCGCCAAGTTGACCGCGCGCACGATCTCGTCGACCGTCACCTCGCGATTGCCGTCACTGTCGATCGCCGCACAACTCTCGATCGACAGGTTCCCGAGAGCGATCGCCACGCTGCGCAGGATTTCGTCCACGGTGACCGCACCGTCGTTGCGACAGTCGCCGACACAGGGCGCGATGGTCGGCGTCGCCGGGATCGTCGGCGTCGGTGAGGGGGACGCGGTCGGCGTCACCCTGGGCGTCGGTGTCGGCACCCGAGCCACCGAGAAGTCGAAGCAAAGCTGGCTAACCGCGATGATGTCGCCAAGCGTTGGGACGTTCACCTGCGGGACGGCCATCGCCAGGCAGGTCAGATCCTCGAGGCCGGAGCTGGTCGTGCACGCCGTCGGGTCCCCATCGACGCATTTCGGCCCGAGCAGCAGAGAGCTCCCCGAGGCGAGAGCACACGACCGGCCGGTGGTTGCGAAGCCGACCGGCGTTATGGGTGACCCCGTCGCCCCTACGGGGTCGTCGTCGGTACAGAACTGCTGGTCCGCTCCATTCTCCGGTCGGGCCCCCGTGCAAGGCCCGTTGCTGACTTCGAGACGGAGTCCGAGGAAGGTCGCCATCGAGCCGGTGGCGCCGTCGCCCCCGGCCTCGGTGGTCAAGGCGCGGCTGTCCTTCTCCAGAAAATCGCCGAAATTGATCGGCGACTTGCACAGCCGACGACTCCCGCCATCGCGTTCCCCAGGCCGTTGACCGCGGCGCAGGGCGGCTTGCCGAGCGTGGCACAGAGGCTCTCGTCGGAGGAACAATCGGTTGCGCGCGTTTCGCCGTCGGCCTCCAGCACGAATCCACCACACGTCTTGGCGATCCTGCCGCGTGCACAGAGACAGACGCCGAGGCCAGCCAGATCGACGGCCGGCAACTCGAAGTCGCGTTCCCGAATCACCACGGGCACTTCGCCCGCTCGTTCGCGCCCGACGGTCAAGCGAACCGTTCCCTGAATCGGGATCAGCAGGTTCAGAACACTGAGTTCGCTTGGAAGCAGAAGGCCCACCCCGCTCGTGCCGGCGGCAATCGCGCCAGCCTCCGAATCGACCTGACCCGCAATCAGATCGGCCGCGACCTCGGTCTCGTCGGTGCAATTGGCGGCGCAACCATCTCCCCCAAACGGCAGACAGCGCCGACAGTGACCCCCATCGCCGCAATCCAGGTCATTCGTGCATGCCGAGGGAAGGCTGCGCGGGCCGGTGCAGATGCCGCTGCCGCGACACTCCGTCTCGCCTCGGCAGGCAGCGCCCGCGTTCTCTCCGCCCGCACAGAGCCCGCCGTCATCGCAGTCCTCGCCATCGTCGACCACCTGGTTCCCGCAGAGCGCGGTCGCCCCGGTTAGGGCGAACGCGGGCCCGGTCGCAACGACCAGCAGGAGAACGATGACACGTCCAGTCTGGAAGACGCGCGTGCGCCGCAGGTTGATCCGATTCATGGGGCCTCCTGAGAGCGAGATACTTGCCGCAGCCCGAATGCCACGGGCAGGGGCCCGTGGGGAATCCCGCTCCGGCGTCTGATTTTCGGCGGCGTCTGCAGCTCAGTCGAGCCCTGGCGCTCTTTCGCCAGCGCCCTCACGAACACCTCTTCTCTCGTCCCTGCCTTCGCCTCCCGGAAGATCCCCGCACCATGTCCCTCATGGCCGCGTACTCTCTCCCGCGGGCGGACATCTCCAAGTGCTCATCCCCCCGGACATCTTCACTGCTCCCTACACATGGAACCTTTTCGGTTGACGCCATGCCATGAACCATACTAACCGTTTCTCGCACAGACAGTTTGGCCAAGCCGAGTTCGCCCAGCGGTATGCGACCGAATTCACGATGCTCCCATCATCCCGCATTGCGTTCGGCTCTGAGCCGAGTGAGACCTTGCAGGCCGCATGCGCGCCGACGGCACGTCGTCCGGGCACACGAGAATCCGCCGACGCGGCAGGGCGCTCCGCATCGACCACCGCAACGCCGCAGCAGGGCCGCCGCTTACCGACCCGGCGGAGATGAAGATGACTTCTCGCAGGCGACCCTTCGCCCCCCCGACGCTCGCTCTCGTTTTCGCACTCCAGGTATCGCCCTCGGTGACTCTGGCAGCGGAATTCAACCTACGCTACGTCGATCACACCGCGACGCAGATCATCGTCGCGTGGGACGCCCTCCCCGAGGCGAGCAGCTACAGACTCGAGCGCGCGCGCGATTTCGGCTTTGCCGAAGATCGGATCGCCTACATGCTGCCGGCGACGGCGACAGGATTCGGAGACTCCGGCTGGCCAACGAGCGATCATCGACGCTTTCAGCGCCGCAGCACGCCGAGCGATAGCCCGGAGTTCCACCTGGCGGCAGCCACCGATTACTACTACCGAGTCACGGCTACGACCGCAGCGGGTGACATTCTTTCGAACATCATCGGCCCCCATCGCATCGCCGACTTTGCGACGTTCTCGGAGATCGAACGTGGACGGGCCGGCGACGTTTGGGCCGATGCGATTCTCGGACAGCAACGTTTCGGCGAGAACACCTGGTGGGACACTGAACCGCTGCGGACCCAATACGGCGGAGGCGTCCTCATCGACCGCAATACATCCCACCCGACTCGCGTCTTCCTGATCGACGGCAATCACAACCGAATTCTCGGCATGCGTGCCCTCGGGCGTTGCAGCTCGTCGCAGGCGGAGTGTTCCATCGACGCCGACTGCGACGGCGATACCTGTACCTTGCTCCCCGGCGAGATGACGCCTTCCTTCGTCCTCGGCCAACCGGACAGCCATACCTTCGGAGCGTGCAACGGTGACGCCACCAATCAGGTGTTCCCCAACCGCGAACGTGCAACGTCGAGCAGCCTTTGCTTCGTACGTCCAGACCAAATCAGCATGGCGGAAACCGTCATCTCGATACAGGCAGCGGTCGATGCCGACCACAACCTCTACGTCCCGGACGACTGGAACAACCGGGTCCTGATGTACCGCGACCCCTTCGACGAGGCCAACGGCACCGCAGCCGCTGCCGTCTGGGGGCAGGCGGATTTCGACCAAAATCTCTGCAATCGTGGCATCGCCGGCCCCCCCGACCGATCCTCACTCTGCCGCCCGACTTCGGTCGACATCGACTCTGACGGAAATCTCTGGGTCGTGGACTCCGCCGAGAACAATGGGCGTGTTTTGCGCTTTCGGCGCGACCCCGTGACGGGCGAGCTCGGCAGCGCGGCCGACATCGAGCTCACAGGGCTGTGGCACCCGCTTTCGGTGCGTGTCGATCCCCAGGGCGACGTCTACGTGAGCGACGCAGCAGGCCTGCGCAAGTTCACTGCACCTGTTCCTCCGGGCAGCAACAGCTCCGAAGTACTCGAGTTCGTCACCCTCGACCCGCACTACTTCGGCCTGACCCAGTTCGCATTCGACCCAACCCAAGCGGGGCGACTGTGGGCCGAGATCAGTGCACACACACATGCGCTCCTGGATCTGAACGAGCAATCGATCGTGAAGAAGGTCTTCGCCGGGCAATTCCGAGGGCTCGACGTCAGCCCCGTCGGCGATCTCTTTTCAGTGGACGCGTGGGATCACCATGTAGGACTGTACCGTCTCGGGCCTGCACAGACGGACGCGGAGTACTCGGCCGGCGACGTAGCGTTTCTGGGCTTCGGAGTGCCGTCGGCACGATCGAGTATGGCGATCATTGGAATCACTACGTCGGGCAACCAGTTGCTGGTTTCGGATCGTTACTTCGTCCACTTCTGGAACGACTTCCACGCTGTCACCGAGGGGACCGACATCGCACCACCGGCGGATGGGCACTGGGGCCCGGCGCATCCCTCGTACTTGATGGGGGGCGGCAACAGCTACATCGTCAAGAGTGACACCAGCGGTAGGATCTGGATCAACGACGTCAGTGGGGAGGTCAAGCTGTTCGATGCGCCGCTGACGGCGACATCGGCGCCGACGCGGACCCTGACGGTCTCCAAGTTCAAGAACGAACACGGCAACATCGTGCCGCTGCCAAGCTCGGCGCGGGTCCACGTTCGACACTTCGCGCCCATCGGCTCGGGGGATCGCGCATGGTTGGCCGACGAAGAACACGCCCGTGTCTTGCGCCTCGTCAACATCGACGGCCAGGAGGTGCCGGGTGAGTCGCCCTACGTCGACATCGTACTCGGGCAGGACGACTGGAACGGCAGCGAGTGTAATCGCGGCGCGGGCGGGCTCGACTTCGCTCGCGACACGCTGTGTAGTGAGTTGCGCCCGAGCGTCGATGCCAACGGGAACCTGTTCGTACAGGACAACAGCACTGCGGGAATGGACGGGGGCGATACACGGGTTCTGCGATGGAACGCCGACACGATCCCTCAGCATCCGCCGGAGACGCTTTTCGGCATCCTTCCCGACAGTGTCTACGGGGCCGGAGCGCCAGGGAACTTCACCCCGACGGGATCATCCTGTAACTTCGGCGAAACGGCCTGCAAGCTGATGGCCGTGAGCTTTCACGGCGATTGGTTGATGGCCGCTGGTGGCACCAACCCCTACGTCGGCCCGCGCTTTCCTCTCGTGTACTTGAATCGACATGCCGAGTTTCAGCCCCAATTCGCTCTGGGCGACTTGATGTCGTTTCCGTCGGTGAGCCACATCGATCCGGAAGGGAACCTTTACGTCGGCGACTATGATTGGAATCGGGTGCTTGTCTACCGCCAGCCGTTTGCCGCGTTCACGCCGCCACCAGGGACTCCGGGAACGCCTTTTTCCCTTTCCACGGCAACACCGACACCGACGCGGAACACACCGACTCCTACTGCGACACCGACTGCCCCGATGTGCGGAGGTTCACCGTCGGTGTTCCGCTTTTCCGGATCGGCCCAGTTGGTCTCGGTAGCCGATTTCTCGGCATTCCCCAGTGGCCAGGGCGCCCAGCTGACGATCGAGATGTGGGTGCGCACCGACACTCCCGTGCAACGCGTCATGATTTCCAAGACTGGATCCGGCGGATCCAATCAGACGTTCTTCGTCGAGCGTTGGGATCAGCACTTCATCGTCAACTTCGCCAACTTCAACTCAGTCGCCGTCACCACGGACGATTCGATTCCTCTCGGCCAGTGGTTCCATTTCGCCCTCGTGTTCGACGGCACCGGTACGACCAACACGGAGCGCCTGCAGATTTTCGTCAATGGTGTCTCTCAGCCGTTCTCGGTGCTCAATGGACCGATTCCAACCGGCTTGGTGGATTCAGCGGCGCCTCTGGAAATCGGCGCTTGCAGCGCCCGCGACTCCTACCTTCCCGGCATGATCGACGAAGTCTTGCTGTACGACACGGCACTCAGCCCCGAGGCGATTCAGGCGCGCTACGGCAGTGGCGCGGGGACGTGCGTGAACGATGGCGGTCATCTGCTGGCGGGATACCATCTCGATGAACTTGGCGGCACCGTAGTGAGCGATTTCAGCGGCAACGAGCGTAACGGGACCGTGCATGGTACCCCGCTTCGGATCCCCGGCGGCGTATGCTGCGCGCCGACTCCCACGACCGCCACTCCGACATCTACGCCGACACCGACGATCGCTCCAACTTCCCCGCTCACGCCGACGATTCCGTATGCCACGCCGACACCGACGTCCGCCTGCAACGGCTCAGCCCCGATCGACAAGGCGAGCCTCACCATTTCCGGCAATCTAGACCCGCGCGGCGACGAATCGGTTCGTGCGCATGGCCTCGTCCACGTGAGCAACCTCAATCCGGCCATCGACCCTATCCTCACCGGATTCACCCTCAGAATCGCCGATCATGACGGCAACGTGCTCTACCAGCGGACGATTCCCGGCGGGCTGGCCGAGAACGCGCGCGCGTCGGGGTGGCAGGCCAACAGCCTCCGGACGCGTTTCATCTTCCGCGACCGCGAGGGCAGCCTCGGGGGTGGCGTATCGCAGTTGATCATCTCGGACCTGCGATCCGCGGCACCGGGGCGTTACGCGTTCAAGCTCAAGGGTCGTGGTGACTTCCAGGTTCCCCTGGAGGCCGTGCCCCTTCAACTGATTGCCGTATTCGGGTCCGACACGCAGGCCGCGAGCGGACAGTGCGGCGTGCGCACGTTCAACCCTGACACGGGGGACAGTCCTCGCTGTCAGGTGATGCGTCGCGGCAGCCAGGTGCGCTGTCGGTGAACGCTTGGAAGTTCACCCTCCTCGAGACGCTGTCGTGCCGTGCGGCCGAGCGTCGCGCCGAGGCTGCCACGAGGTGAACGCTCCGCGAGTTCGCTGAAGGGCCGACTGCGGGCACCGTCATCCGCGAAACCGAACAGCTGGAATTCGAGGACCTCGCGCGCCAGGGCGCGAAGGCCGCCTCGTCGCGGCGAAACTCGACCAGCGACCGACGCAGGATCTTGGAGCGCATGCGAACCGCCATCACGCCGCAGCCCCAGACCCTCAGGCGCGCCGAGCGCTCGGATGGCCGGGCGCCGAGCCGAGCCAACCCGGCCGAATCCCCGCGCGTCCCGCACCCTGTTTTCGACAGCGAAGTCCCGCCCGCCCGAGAAACCCGCAAATCTCGGATTGACCACCACCGCCGAGCCGTGCCAAGCATCCCTGCGTCTGTTCGTGCTGCCCTCGTTGGCCGAGGCCAGCGCGAACACCATCCATGTGCGGATTCACCGGCATTCTTGATACCCGCGGACGGCGTGACCTCGAGCGCAGCACGCTCGAGCGCATGAACGAGTCCCAGTACCATCGCGGGCCGGATGCGGGGGGCCTTCACCTCGAGCCCGGTGTCGGACTGGGCCACCGGCGCTTGAGCATCATCGACCTGTCGACCGGCCAGCAGCCGCTGTACAACGAAGACCGATCGGTGGTGATCGTCTACAACGGCGAGATCTACAACTACCAGGAGCTGGTGCCCGAGCTGCAGACGCTCGGGCATCGTTTCCACAGCCGCAGCGATACCGAAGTCGTCGTGCATGCGTGGGAAGCCTGGGGCGAGGCCTGCGTGCGGCGCTTCCGGGGCATGTTCGCGTTCGCACTCTGGGACCGCAATCGCGAGACCCTGTTCCTCGCGCGGGACCGGCTGGGGGTGAAACCCCTGTACTACGCCTTGCTCGACGATGGTCAGCTCATCTTCGGCTCGGAGCTCAAGTGCTTGCTGGCGCATGGTGGGCTGCGGCGAGACATCGACCCGCTGGCGGTCGAGGAGTATTTCGCGCTCGGCTACGTGGCCGAGCCACGTACCGTGTTTCGGCAGGCGCGCAAGCTCGGCCCCGGCGAGACCCTGTGCGTGCGCCGCGGCGCACCGATGCCCGATCCCAAGCGCTACTGGGATGTCCGCTTCACGCTGGACAACCGCATCGGCGTCGACGAGGCCTGCGAGCAGTTGAGAGCGCTGCTGGAGGAGTCGGTGCGCTTGCGCATGATCGCCGAGGTGCCCTTGGGCGCATTCCTCTCCGGCGGGGTCGACTCCAGCGCCGTGGTGGCCATGATCGCCGGCATCTCACAGACGCCGGTCAACACCTGCTCGATCGCCTTTTCCGACCCGGCCTTCAACGAAGCGGAGTTCGCCTCGTCGGTCGCCAAGCAGTACCGCACGAACCATCGGGTGGAGACTGTCGCGAGCGACGACTTTGACCTGATCGACCGGCTCGCCTGGCAATACGACGAGCCTTTCGCCGACAGTTCCGCCATCCCCACCTTCCGGCTATGCGAGCTTGCTCGCAAGCATGTCACAGTGGCGCTCTCGGGCGACGGCGGCGACGAGACCTTCGGCGGCTACCGGCGCTACCGACTTCACACGCTGGAGGAACGGGTGCGGTCGGCCCTTCCCCTGGCTCTGCGTCGGCCGGTGTTCGGCCTGCTGGGGCACTTGTATCCGAAGGCCGACTGGGCCCCGCGTATGTTCCGCGCCAAGACCACGTTCCAGGCCATGGCGCGCAGCTCGGTCGAGGCCTATTGCCACACCATGTCGTTCGTCGACGATTCCACCCGCTGCGCCCTGTTCAGCGACGCCTTGCGTTCACAACTGGCAGGCTACAGCGCGCTCGAGGTCTTCCACCGGCATGCCTCGCGGGCTGGAACCGATGACCCGCTGGCACTGATCCAGTACATCGACCTGCAGACCTACTTGATCGGCGACATCAACACCAAGGTGGACCGCGCCAGCATGGCGCACTCGCTGGAGGTTCGTGAGCCATTGATGGATCACAAGCTGGTGGAGTGGATGGCGACCCTGCCGTCCGATCTGAAGTTGCGGCAGGGCGAGGGCAAGTTTCTGCTCAAGAAGGCCATGGAGTCGAGCTTGTCCAACGAAGTGCTCTACCGTCCCAAGATGGGCTTCGCCGTGCCGCTGGCCCGATGGTTCCGCGGCCCCCTTCGACAGCGGGTGCGGGACGTGTTGCTGGGGCCCAGACTGGCCGAGACCGGTCTGTTCAGCCAGAAGGCGATCCGTACCGTCCTGGAACACCATGAAGCGGGAACACGCGACTTCAGCACACCGATCTGGACGCTGTTGATGTTCGACGCGTTCCTGCGGCAGATCGTCGACGGAGCGGCGCCGCACGGGCACAGCGAATTGCGGTGAGGCAGGCACCGGCGCCTAGACGAAGGCCTCGAAGGACAGGATCAGGATCGGCTCCCGGGGAAAGGCGCGCAGCCACGGGGCGCGGAAGTGCCCGTGTCTCTCGATGGCGAGATAGCTGCCGCGGGCCAACTCCCTCGGGAACCGATTGGCAAGATCGTCGGCGATGGTCTGCGCAAAGAGCTCACGCGTCTTCAGGCCGTCGCGACGCCGCTCGCCGAAGCGGGCGCAGGTGTCCCCTGCCCCACCGACGCATCCCTAGTTCCGTGATCGGCCTCCATGGCACGGACCGGAGACCGGTCCATCCGCAATCACATGTGGTCGCTTCCGGCGCCAGAAGGTACGGTTCGCCGTCTTCGGACGCCGGCGAGTAGGAGCGCGGCTCCGAGGAGGGGCCACGCGGCGACACGCCCTGGCGCGATGGCGCACCCGTCATCGTCGATCAGGCGCACTTGTGTCGCCGTGGGCGTCGCCAGGTCGGTGCAAAAGCCCGGGTTACGTACATCCCGGCAGGTTTGGCCGACAGGGCATTGCTTGGCGTCGCAGCACAGGAAGCCATCCCGCTCATTACAGAAAAATCCTGGCTGACAATGTTCGTCCGCGAAGCACGCCGAACTGCCGATCGGCGTCGGCGAGCGGGCCGGGGCGCAGACGCCCGCAAAGCCTCTCGGTGTGTCCAGTGCCCCGAGATTGCAATTCAAGGCCAGGCAGTCCGTGTCCTGGTTACAGGCCTGTAGGATCGGCTTACGTGAGGAGCACGACCCCTCGTGTGCACTGATGTTGCAGAACTGATCCGTCGGGCACGCAGCCTCGTCGCAGCACGTAAGGTCGAGGCAGAAGCGCGAGGTGCAGTACGTCGCATTTTCACAAGGGAAGCCTCGCGGCAGCGGCGTGGCGGGTGGGGGGAAGGTGAAGTGCCGGGTCGGGCTCCGCGTCGGCGTTCGCGACGCAACCGGTGCACGCGTCGGCGAGGGTACGAAGGTAGCGGTGGGCGTAAGGTTGCGAGCGAGCGTCGCTGTGGGCGTCGACGTTGCCGTGTGCGCCCGGAAGGCGGTCCAGGTAGGGGGTGGATTCTGTGCCGCGTCGCGGAGGATGGCGCCGTAGTTCGCCGTCGTCGTCAGGCGTCTGCCGAAGGGGTCGGAGCCGACGACGCCGTCCTGTTGCACGGAAGCCGGCAGGCGGGTGGCGTCGATGACGGTGAACGTGCAGCGAAACAAGATGCTGCCATCGGGAATCGGATTGTTGTTGAGGACGCTGGTGGCGCTGATGATCCAACGCAGGCGGCTCGTCCCAGGCGACACGCTCTCACAGCCCAGAGCCTGTGGTGTGAGGCCGCAATCGACGAAATTGGTGCGCAGGTCCTTGCACGGCCCGCTGGGGGGATCGACTTCGCAAGCGGGCGACTGCACACCGAGTGCAGAGGAGAGGACGCATGCCTTGGCGTTTCGCAGCCGTAGAATGCGGTGATCGAAATGGAGGTCCCCCTGGAGACCGCCGACGCTGGCGCCTTGCGCATGCAGCCGCATGGAAAGATCGACGGTGTCGACGTCGCCGGCGACGGCCGCCTCGAGTTCGAGGTACACGGCTTGCGCCGGGTAGGCCGTGAAGCACGCGAGCAAGGCGAGGGAGACGGCCGGGAAGAGACGCATTCTCTCTTGCTAATGCAGCGGAGTGAGTCTGTCGATCGAAAAGTGAGGCTGAGGATCAGGGCGCGTCGGGGATCTCGGGCTCGACGAGCTTGGCCAGCAGGATGAGCGACTCCTGCCAGCCGAGATGACACGCCTCCGCTGGAATGACGTCGGGAATTCCCTCCTGCACGATGTGCATCTCCGTGCCGACGGAGACCTGTTTCAGCGTCACCGTTACGCTGATCTCGCCCGGCAGGTTGGGGTCCTCGAAACGGTCCGTGTAGCGGATCCGCTGGTGCGGAACCAGCTCGACGAACTTGCCGCCAAAGGCATGACTGCTTCCGGTGCTGAAGTTGGTGAACGACATCCTGTACGTTCCACCGACTTGCGCGTCGATGTGATGAACCTTGCCGGTGAAACCGTTGGGCGGCAGCCACTTCGCCATGGCGTCGGCGTCGAGAAACGCCTTGTAGACACGTTCGGGCTTGGCGGCGAGCACACGATGGATACGAATGGTGCTTGGCATGAACTGAATCCTCGTCTGTGGTCGAGAGCGGACTTCCGGGAAACGGCTCGGCGCGGCGTTCAACCGTTCACCGCGGCAGGGTCCATCCAAAACACTTCCCAATGATGATCATCGAGGTCGTAGAAGCTCCATCCGTACATGAAGCCGTGATCCACCGGTTCGAGCGCATGCGAGCCACCGGCGGCAACCGCCTGCCGCACCATCTCATCCACCGCCGCGCGGCTGTCGACACTGATGGCGTAAAGCGAACCGGTGGTGGTGGCCGTATCGGCCAGCGGACGCTTGGTGAACGAGGTGAACTTCTCCCGCGAGAGGAGCATGAAGTAAGCGTCCTCTCCCACGAGCATGCAGGTCCCGCTGGCGTCGGTGAACTGCTGGTGGAAACGAAATCCGAGCGCCTCGAAGAAACGAATGGAGCGCTGCACGTCCGATACCGGGATGTTGACGAACAGCTTATGGCGCGTCGCCGGTACCGTGCCGGCGTTGGTGATGACGGGAGCTGGAGCTTGGCTATCGGTCATGGCTTTCCTCGGTTTTGGACATCATCCGCTTCGACCGGGGGACGCGACAAAAATCATCGGTCCCCGGCGAAATTTCTTTCCGGCGGCGCGCGACGACGATGGCTCAGACCAGACGCATCGGCAGGCCGAAGCGCGGGAACAGCGTCGCCACGTCGAGATAGGACGTCATGCTCGTGATGCGGCTGCCGTCGAGTTCGAGCATGACGACGGCCCACGGCTGCTCGCCATGCCGGCGATACTGAGCCCAGGCGGGGGTTCCGCCGCAGGCCTCCAGCGCCACGAAGCGCGACCCTTCACAGCCGGCGCCGATGGTCTCGAGCCAGCGGCCGATCGACGCGTGGCCGCGCAGCCACAGAGCATACGGCGGCATCGAGAGGGTCGCTTCCTCGTGCAACAGCTGCATCATCGCCGGAATGTCGTAGCGCTCGAACGCGTCGATGTAGCGCGCCAGCAGTTGCCTCTGCTCGCCGCTGAGGGCGCGCGGCACGACCGACGGATTCCGCGCATCGAGGGTAGCCCGAGCACGTTGCAGTGCGCTGTTCAGCGAGGGCAACGTCATCTCGAGCGTCGCGGCGGCTTCGGCGGCAGACCAGCCGAGCACCTGCGTCAGCAACAAGGCGGCCCGCTGGCGCGGTGGCAGGTATTGCAGCGCCGCCACGAAAGCGAGCCGCACGCTCTCGCGCAGCACGGCGCGCTCCTGTGGCTCGCAGTCATTTTCGGCCGGCAGCGCCAGTGCATCGGGGATGGGCTCGACCCATTCTTCCCGCGCGCGTTGCGGCAGCGACATGCCGTCGCGCACGGTTTCCGGATCACCGATCTCTACCGGACGGATGCGGCGACGCTCGCTCGCGGCCAGGTGGTCGAGACACACGTTGGTGGCGATACGGTACAGCCACGTCTTGAGCGACGCGCGCTCGTCGAAACGATCGATCCCCTTCCAGGCCCGCAACATCGACTCCTGCACCGCGTCCTCGGCATCGACCACGGAGCCGAGCATGCGGCAACAATGGCCGATGAGGTAGGGACGGAATCGTTCGAGTTCGGTCACGGTCGTACTCTAGGCTTCGACGATGGCCTCGAAGCCACCGAAAATCATGCGCTGGCCGTCGAAGGGATTTTGGCTACCGAGCATCATTGCCTTGGCACGCGCATCTTCCATGACCGCGGCGTTGCCTTTGTCGCGGGTCGCCTTATCCGGCCACGTGATCCAGGAGAACACGCACGTCTCGTCCTCCTGCAGCTTCACGGCCATGGGAAAGCTGGTGACCTTGCCGGGCGGTACGTCATCGCCCCAACACTCGACTACGCTCGTGGCGCCGTGGTCCTTGAACACCACGGCCATGTCCGCCGCGAGCTTCCGGTAGGCCTCCTTGTTCTTGCTCGGCACCGCGAGCACGAACCCGTCTACATAGGACATTCTGATCTCCTCATCGTCACCTAGGTTTGTCTTCTTGTGATCCAGTGCGAGCCGCCGCACGGGAGGCGCAGAAGAGGTGGGGCGACCTGGCACATAGGAATCGATTGGTGGCGAGATGGCGTAGTACGATGCGCGGCGGGACGTCAACCGGCGGCAAGTGCGCGTCGCGGGCGTCGGCACGGGATCCTCCGTCACCAACTTTGTCCGGCCGCGCCAGTCTGGTAAGCGACGAGCCGTGCCCGAACTCGGGCCCATCGCCATGCGTCTGACCGCCATCCACGAACGCTCCGTCCGCCTCGAAGGCCACGTCGCCAACGCCGTCGTCGACTTCTCGCGGCACACGGTCTCGCTGGTGCTGCTGGTCAGCGATCAGGTGCGCAACGGCAAACCCGTATGCGGCGTCGCCTTCAACTCCATCGGCCGCTTCGCCCAGAGCGGCATCCTGCGCGAACGCCTGCTCCCGCGCCTGCTCGCGGCCGCGCCTTCCAGCCTGCTCGATGCCGCCGGCGCCACCTTCGATCCCGCGGCCGTGGCACGCGTCGCCATGCAGGACGAAAAACCGGGTGGGCACGGCGACCGGGCCGGTGCCGTCGCCGCGCTCGAACTCGCGGCCTGGGACCTCAACGCCAAGCTCGCCGGCGTACCTGCCTACCACTACATCGCCACGACCCTCGGCCAGACGCCGCACCGGGGCGGCGCACCGGTTTATGCCGCCGGCGGCTACTACTACCCCGACGACTCGATCCCCCGCCTGCGCAACGAACTCACCTCGTACCGCGACCAGGGCTACACCTCCTTCAAGATCAAGATCGGCGGCGCGCCGCTGGCCACCGACCTGAAGCGCATCGAGGCGGCCATCGAGGTTGCCGGCAGCGCCGCGCGCGTGGCGGTCGACGCCAACGGTCGCTTCGATCGCGCGCAAGCCCTCGCCTGCGGCGCGGCTCTCCGGACCTACGGACTGCGCTGGTACGAAGAGCCGGTCGATCCCCTCGACTACGCCGCCATGGCCGCGCTCGCGGCGGATTACGAAGGGCCGTTGGCGACGGGAGAGAATCTCTTCAGCGCCATCGATGCGCGCAACCTCGTCACCTTCGCCGGTCTGCGCCCCGATCGCGACATACTGCAGATGGACCCCGGCTTATCGTACGGGTTGACCGAGTACCTGCGCCTGCTCGCTGCCGTCGAGTCACAGGGTTTCGCTCGCTCACGATGCGTGCCGCACGGCGGCCACCTGATCAACCTGCATCTCGTCGCCGCCCTCGGCCTGGGCGGCTGCGAAGCGTATCCCGGCGTGTTCCAGCCTTTCGGCGGCTATGCGCCGCAGTGCGACGTGCGCGACGGTCGCGTATGGCCGAGCGATGCGGTCGGCTTCGGCCTCGAACAAAAGCCGGAACTGGCGCCCCACATCGCGGCGCTGAGGGAGAGTTGAGATGAACATCGCCGTCGTCGGATGCGGCGCCATGGGCTCCGTCTATGCTGCACTGCTCGCTTCGGCGGGCCACGAGGTCGTCGCCGTCGACACCGACGCGGCGCACGTCGACGCCATCAACCGCAACGGCTTGCGGGTCTGGGGCGCCAGCGGCGATCGCACCGTGCACCTGAACGCGTACCAACAACCACCGTCGACGACGGTCGATCTCATCATCTGTGCCGTCAAGGCTCGCTACGTGAGCCCGGCGGCGATGTCGATGCGCTCGCTGCTCGGACCCGACACGCTCGTTCTCACCATCCAAAACGGCTTGGGCAGCGCCGACCTCGTCGCGGCGCAAGTGGGGCCGGAACGACTCATCGTCGGCATCGCCCAGGGTTTCGGCGCCTCCCTCCCCGAACCCGGATGCGCCCACCACAACGACATGAAGGCGATTCGCATGGGCGCCTATCGCGGCGTCACGGCCGACCGGGTGCAACAGATCGCCGCACTGTGGGCGGCAGCCGGATTCGATGCCGCCGCCGTCGACGACATCGTCGCCATGCAGTGGGAGAAGCTCATCTGCAACGTCGCCTACAGCGCGCCGTGTGCCATCACCCACATGACCGTCGGCCAGGTCATGCAGCACCCGCACGCCGGCGGCGTCAGCCGTGCCGCCGCGCGCGAGGCCTTCGAGGTGGCGCGCGCCCTGGGTATCGCTCTGCGTTTCGACGATCCGGAACGCGAGGTCCGCGACTTCGCCGCACGCATGCCCAACGCCAAGCCCTCGGTGCTGCTCGATGTCGAGGCCGGGCGGCCGAGTGAGGTCGACGTCATCAACGGCGCCATCCCGACCCAAGCAGCGAGAGTCGGCATGCAGGCACCGGTCAACCAGACGCTGACGGCGTTGGTGCAGACGCTCGAATCGCCGCGTGAGCCAACCGTCGCCTAACCCTCCTGCCTTCGATGCGCATCGCGCCCTTGCGCCCTCGCCTAGGAACGGAGTAGTCGGAAATGGGCGAAGGGGCCGACCGCGGAGGAAGTTCCATGAAGGCATGCCACTCGCTAGCGCTATCGGTGCTCCTGCTCGCGACCGGCGGATCGACCGCGTGGGCGGCATCCCCCGTGCAAGTGGCCGGCGGCCCGATCCTCCTGTTGATCGACGCGGACGGTGACGGCCCTGAACCGGACGTCGACTGCACCGTGCGCGCGCTGTTCGACGCCGGCAACCTCGCCATCACCAAGACGCAGACGAACACTCCGTTGATCAAAGGGTGCAACGGCGGAACGACCGCCGGCGCCCTAGCCTCGGGACAGGATACGAGCAGCAATTACATCGTCACCGACCTGCTCTCGACGAGTGCGCCGAGCCAAGCGACGCCACCGCGCCCGCAATTGGCCGGCCTCTTCGTGATCCCGTTCCGCATCGATGCGTACGAAGAGTTCCCGAACAACAATCCGGACGGCTTCCCCGCCGCCATCAATACGTTCGAATTCGAACAGGCCAACGGCACCGTGCTCGCCACCGGCTACCTTTGCGATGCCGCCGGCCCGGCGGTGTTGATCGACTTCGGTCCGGCATCACTGACGGTGCCGCTCGAACTCTACCCCACCGCCGCCGCGCCGACGCATCTGCGCATCGCCAACGCGCCCTACGAGCTGGGTCCGCCGAACGCCGGCAGCTTCGATCTGGTCGACATCTACCTGCCGTTGCAGGACGGCTCGATTCGTATCGGCATCGAGGGGCAGTCGCCATTGCTCGTGGACATCCCGCTCGACGACCTCGATCCGTGCCGCACCAAGAGCGCCGCACCGGCGCTGTCCACCTGGGCCATGGCTCTGATGGCCGGGGGCCTGCTGGCCGGCGGCATGCGGCGCCGGGCTCGCCGGCGCTGACTCGGCTCAGCCTCACCGTCGACTCGCGAACGTCGCCCCCACCTTCGCGCGAGCGCCCCATCCAGCAGCAAGAAAATTTCAATTCGCTTCATCCGATGGGCAACTGCACGCCACGGGGCGTGCCGGCGTCGGCCCGCGAACAAGTTCCTCGCTAACGGAACTTGTTCGGGCCGCCGAAACCAATAGAAACAGGACGCGCTGGTCCGAGCGACTCGCCCGACCCAAGCGTCCGAGGAGGTGCGCATGAATTTCCGCTCTGAACACTGGCCCACGGTTCTCCTCGCCTGCGTACCTCTGCTGACGACCGCGTTGTCGGTACGGCCTTCGAGCGCGCAAGAGGTCGAGCCGCCCGCATGCACCATCGTCGGTACGGCGCGCGGAGATCGGCTCATCGGCACGCCGGGCGACGACGTCATCTGCGGCCTCGGCGGCAACGACCTCATCCTCGGCAACGGCGGCGACGACATCATCGACGGCGGGCCGGGACAGGACACGATCCGCGGCGGCGCCGGCGACGACGTCCTGCACGGCGGTGAAGGCAACGACATTTTGCAGGGCGACGGCGGTCGCGACCTCTTACTCGGCGAAGAGGGGCGCGACGCGCTCAACGGTGGTCGCCAAGCGGATCAGTTCATCGGCGGCGACGGCGGCGATCGCATCACCGCCGGCACTGCCGGCGACACCTGCGCCGAAGACGACTCGGACCGCGTCGGCGGCGCCTGCGCCTCCGACACGACGCCGCCCCTCATTGCCGACGTCGACTTCCCGACCGAGATCAGTTCCGGATCGACACTGACCGTCCGCTGGCGCGTCACGGACCCCTCCGGTGTCTACGAAGCCGACGGATCTCCCGGCACCTGGATGCGTCTCGGCGGTGCCAGCGGCTGGGTCCGCTGGTGCGATTTCACCCTGGCCGGAACGCGCGTGTCGGGCGACAGCTTCGACGGCGTGTACGAGACGTCCTGCAACATCCCGGCGGACGCGGTGAATGGTGCATACAGCCTGTTCTTCGGCGCCTCCGATCCGTTCGGCAATGCGAGTTTCACCGACGGCGGCGAGGTCTTCACCGTGGCCGGCGGCTCGGACGACACCGACGTGCCCGACGTCGAAGGGCTGAGCGTCACGGCGGACGCGTGGGTGCCTGGGGCGACGGTGACGTTGCGCTGGCGCGCCAGCGACGCCACGGGCGTACAGTACGTGATTCCCTGGGCCATCGGCCCGAACGGGTTCTTCGTCGACACGAGCGACCCGTCGCGGCCGCTGTGGCTGAGCTTGGGCGTACCGACCCTGGTCGAGGGTGACGCCCAGGACGGACTCTACGAGGTCGCGCTGCAACTCAGTGCCAACGCGGTGCCGGGTACCTACACCCTCTGGCTCAGCCTGGGTGATGTCCTCGGGAACCGCACGATCAGCGACCGAGCCAACGACGGTCGCCCCTTCGGCTCGTTCGACGTCCTCCCTTGAGCGAGCCTGCGGCGAGGCCAAGCCGCGAGCGCTTGGCCTCGCCCCTTGCGCGAGGCCGCCTGCGTGAGGATCCCTGCGTCCCCACGCAGCGCCCCACCGGTTCGACCGCGTCACGATCCTTCCGTCATCGAGCAACTCGCGGCCCCTACGCTGGGGGGTGACGTCGTGCTATCGCCTGCGGGAGATGCACCCATCGGATCACGTTTGGTACTTCGCCTACGGCTCCAACATGCAGAGCGCGACGTTGCGCGGGCGGCGTGGCATCGACTACCGCAGCGCGCTGCCGGCGCGTGTGCCCGGCTGGCAACTCGTGCTCGACAAGCCGCCGCTGCTGCCCGTCGGCGAGTCGTTCGCCAACATCGTCCCCACCAAGGACGCGGAGGTTCTCGGCGTCCTCTTCGAGATGAGCCCGGCCGACTACGAGCATCTCGAAAGCTCGGAAGGCGTCGGCTTCGGCAGCTACCAAAGGGTCGAGGTGCAAGCCCACCCGCTGCAGGGCTCGACCGGGCCGGTTCTGGCGTACAGCTTGTCCTCGGACCGGCGCTCGTCGCTGCTGCCGTCGCGCCGCTACATGCAATTGCTGATCGAGGGCGCGCGCGAACACGGCTTGCCGCCGGACTACGTCGACTTCCTCGCGGCACTACCCGCCAAGGACGAAAGCGCCCTCGCCCAACACCTACGCCCGGTGGTCGACCTCTTCCTTCGCCGCCGCTGAAGGTTGCGGCACTGATTCACCGTGCTCGACTCAGTACCGATTCTTCGCCTCTTCAATGCTGCGAAAGCGCCGAACGCCGCGCTCGATCGGCCGTTTGGTCGACGCGAACTCGCCGAGGCGACGAAGGTGTGAGAGAAGTCGTGCGTCTCCAGGTTCGAGCCACAAGGCTCGCCTCGCATCCTCGAACGTCCTAAACTTTCGCATCGTCATTCATCGTCCTGATTGACGAACAAGTCGATGTCCTCGGTGAAGCGCGGCACCCCTTGGAGGTTCACGGCTTGGCCGCCGAACAGGACATAGGCAACCCCATGTTGGTTGAGAGCCCGGACGAGTTCGACGAGTTTGTCGAAGGCAGTTGCCACGACGCTTGCCTCACGTCCGCCGTAGCATGAGGTCAACTTGACGGGCGAGCCTCGACCAACGCCCACGCCTGCTCCGGCGTCAGCCCGACCAGGCGATCGACGACGGCGTCGGCTTCGCCCAACTCGGCTCGCGTACGCGAGGTGGCAACCGCCAGACAACGCAATCCCGCGGCGTGCGCGGCGCGGATGCCGTTCGGCGCATCCTCGATGACGCAACACTCCGACTCGACCAAACTCGGCTCGACGGCCTGCAAGGCGGCAAAGGCCTTGCGATAGCCTTCCGGATCGGGCTTGCCGTGTTCGACCTCGTCGGCACTGACCAAGGCCACGAAACAATCGCGTAGAGCGAACCGATCCAGCACCGCTTCGATTTCACGCCGCCGCGCGCCGGAAGCGATCGCCATGCGCGCCACCCGCGCCGTGGCGCGAATCAGCGCTTCGGCGCCGGGGATGAGTTCGAAGTCGGGGCCGAGCAAGCGGGCGTAGACGTCGGCCTTGCGCTCGACGAGAGCATCGACCTCCTCCTCGCTCGGCGCCGTGCCGCGCAGGTCGCGCAGGGCTGTGCGAAAGAAGCCCCAATCGTCGAGCCCGAGGTAGTGCTCGTAATAACGCGCCTCCGTGAGGGTATGCCCCTCGGCCGCGAGCAGCTCGGCGAAGGCCGCGTAATGCACGTGCTCGTCGTCGATGACGACGCCGTTGAAATCCCAAATGACCGCTTTCACCTCAGGCGACTCGCCTCAGATCGACTGTGTCGCCGCGGCGGCCTCGGGACGACTCGGGCGTACCGCCGGGCGTTCGCGCAAGGCGAAGCGCGCCCGCACGCCGGCGGCCATCGCCTGCCAGGCCACCTCCTGGTCGTCGTCCTCTTCGTCGCGCTCGATACGCGCGCCGAAACCATGCGTGCGTGCCATGCGTTCGGCCTCGGCAAAACGCGCACTGCCGTCGTTCTCCATCCACTCGGAGACGCCCGGCACGAGGCTGCGCACGGTGCCGATGCCGCGGCTGAGCAGCCAAGCGAGGTCGATGATCGGATCGCGTTGGCGCGACTTGGGGATGCCGAACCACTCGGCGCCGGAGAGGAAGAGGAAGAAGTTGCGCACGGTGGCGTCGGCCCAGCCGCGCGCGCCGAAGAGACCGGCAACCATGGCGGTGGCTTGGCGCATGAAGTTGTCGCCGAACAACTCGGGAAAAGCCTGGTGCGCCACCAAGGCGCTCCACAGCTCGCGCTCCTGTTCGAGGTTCTCGGTCAACAGTCGTTCGTCGATGCCGAGGAGATAGCCGACGTAGCGCCACATGTGGTGATGCGCGCGCAGATCGTCGTCGGAGAGCGGCAGCCCGAGGCGGACGAGGGAGCGGAGGTTGAGGTAATCGAAGAGGCCGAGGGTCATGACCAGCATCGTCTGGTCGAGCGGCGTGCCGTAGTAGGCCTCGGCGAAGCCGGGGCTGCGGTTGAGCCAGGAGCGGATGGAGCCGTGCAGGAGACGCACGCGCAGGGTCGTCTCGAAGCCGAGAGAGCCGGGCTCGAGGCCGTCGGGCTTGAGGATGGCGGCGATGAAGGCACCGGTTTCTTGGATGCGGCGCTGCGGGTTGCTGCCGATGCGGCCGGTCGAGCCGATGACCAGGGTAGCGCGGGCGAAGAGGGCGCCGGAGAAGAGACTGTGCGTCAGCGACAGTCCGTAATGCGGCGTGAAGGCCAGGGCCAGCTTTTGGCCGCGCGCCAGCAGGTCGCGATCGAGCCAGTCGGGGGTACGTTCGGAGTCGGCGAAGAAGGCCTGGGCGCGGTCATCGCCGGCCTGCGCCATCCGGCGCAACTGCTGCAGCTGACCGCCGTCGGGATTGTAGGCGGCCTCCTGGATGGCGGCGATGGCGATGTCGGCAGCCGGATCGCCGACGTGCACCATCTCGTCGAGGAAGGCTTTGGTGTAGCGGCTGCTGTAGCTGGCGTTACCGCGGTGAATGAGCTGTTGCAGATCCTTCATGTCGATTCCCTCCGACCTCGGGCGCGCCGTCGCGCTGCCCTGGGAATTCGATAGCGCGGAGCAGGGGCCGACGCCAACAGGGGGCAACGCCGGGTTCAACGCCGAGACGCCGAGAGGATCCCGTCTCTGTGTCTCAGCGATGAAAGGTCCGCCTCAGAGGGCGCGCTCAAGGGACCAGCTGCCGTCGCAGGCGACGACGCGTTGCACGCCGGGCTCGATCGCGAAGACGGCGACCTGGGCGTAGGCGCGACAGCGGTGCGGTGGCGAACTACCGGCAGCGGAAAGCCCCGGTGGTCATCGCCATGCGAGGACGTTTCACTTGCCCTCAGAAGTCCTGCCCGGTAGCTTTCCGATATGGCCGCGACCGCGAGTCTCGAGATATCGAATGACATCCGGGAGTCCGCCCGCCTGACGGTCGCCGAGGCAAAATTGGAATTGGCGCTGGCTCTCTTCGCCGCCCATCGACTTTCGCTGGGCAAAGCCGCCGCGCTAGCTGATTTGCCCGTAGCTCGATTTCAAATGCACCTGGGAACCCGCCATCTAGGACCGCATTACGACATCGCCGATGCCCGGGACGACCAGACAACGATGGCGGCGTTGCGCGGCGCATGATCGTCGTCGCCGATGCGTTATCACCCATGGGCTGAGTTGCTGAGGCGGACTTTTGGGCTGGACATTTTGGCGTGCGACGCCTGTGGTGGTCGCTTACACCAGGTGGCGACGATCGCCGAGCCAGGCTTGGTCAGCCAGATCCTGAGCCACCTCGGACTACCGACGGAGATACCGCGGGTGGCGCCAACACAACCGCTGACTTGGCTCCCGGGCCTCATGCCCCAAGACGGTTGGGCCTGAGAGGTCGCCTGCTCACCTCGGCAAACACCGAGGTAGCGTCCCGTGTGCCCGCCACCCGCGAAACGCAGGCGAATTCTCGATGGACAGCCCGTGCCGGGCCATCCTAATCGTGCCCGTGCGGGGAAAAACCGGCATGGCAACGAGTCCACAACCCCAAATCGCCACCAGGTTGAGTCTACAGCTCCCATGCTACGTCCGATGAATTCTTTTCCCGGCGACAAAGTCAGCTTGTAAGGGCTGTTCGCTTGATACCAAGGCCGCCCAACTCGAACGTTCGGCTTCTTGAAATCCACCCCGTGTAGTGTCTCCATATCCGCATGCTCATCCGGTCCGAATGGAATCCGGGAAAGGATCGCAGCAACCGGCGGAAGCACGGCGTCGCCTTTGACGAGGCGAGCACGGTCTTTGCCGACACGCTCTCGATCACAATCTCCGACCCGGATCATTCTGAGGGCGAGGAGCGGTGAATCATGATGGGGATGTCACATCGCTAGCGCCTGCTCGTCGTGGTACACGTCGAAGACGATGAAGAAGAAGTGATCCGAATCATCAGCGCCCGGCCCGCCGACCCGGACGAACGAAGGGAATATGAAGAAGGCGCGGCACGAAAGCGATGAGGTGCGCGAGCCCTACGACTTCCGGGGGGGAGTCCGGGGCAAGCACGCCGCGCGCTACGCCGAAGGAACCAACGTCGTCGTCCTCGATCCTGACGTGGCGAAGATGTTTCCTGACGGCGAGTCGGTGAATGAGGCCCAGCGTGCCGTGGGAAAGGTCGTCGAGCGGCGCAAAGCCAAGCCGAACAAACCGGTGCAGACCGACCGCCCTACGCGCGGCGGCTGACCGGCAGGACGTTAGGCGCCGAGTGGGAAGCAGCGAGGAGGGCGTATTGTGCCGCCAAAGGTGAGGGAGCTGATCGGCGAGCTCGAACGAGCCGGGTTCGTGAACCGCGGCGGGAAGGGAAGCCACCGTAACTTCGTTCACTCTCGCGTTTCCAAGCCGGTGGTGCTCTCTGGCAATCTGGGCGATGATGCGAAACGGTATCAGGTGAACGCGGTTCGAGCCGCTGTCGAGGAGGCGCGCAAGTGAGAGAGAGCGACCGCTACGTCAAGATCGTTGAGTGGTCCGAGGAAGATCAATGCTACGTCGGCAGCTCGCCGGGGCTGATCTTTGGCGGATGTCACGGTACGGACGAAAGAGCCGTCTTTGATGATCTCTGCCGCGTCGTCGACGAGGCGATCTCGCTCTACAAGGCGGAGGGCAAGCCACTCCCGCCCGCGACTTCGGGGCGCGATTTCGCCAACAAGATGCAGGACGTCGCCTAACAAGCCGGTGCACCCGACGTCCGCCTGCGGCGGTCGCAGGTGACCGGCAGGATGTTAGGCGGCACGAGGGCCTCATCCGAGGCGGTTGTCGAAGTTTCCGAAACAGCCAAACCCGAAGACATCGAGATCATCGAGTCAGGGGTTTCCAGTTATGGCAGAGCCCAGGCTGTCGGTGGCACGGGGCGCTGCGGACTCGCTACTCGATACGCCGCTACCAGAGAACGTCGAGTTCTACCTTCGCGGTGGCTATACGGTGGTTGCGTCAGCACCGAGGTACGTCGGTCCGTTCACTAGAACTATCTTGGTCAAGAAGCTCACTCGCGGGGAAGCGGAGAGTGCCGCATAACCCCGCGCTCAAGCGCCGCCGCGCAACGGCACGGCGCCTGGCTCGCGAGGCGCACGAAGGCCCCGGCTCCGCCAACCGTAGAGATAGAGGCGAAGCCGCGCGGGCCACCCGTCGGTGGAGTCTACCGGCGCCCGCGGTATCACCCATGGGCTGAGTTGTTGAGGCGGACTTTTGGGCTGGACATCTTGGCGTGCGACGCCTGTGGTGATCGCTTACGCCTGGTGGCGACGATCGCCGAGCCAGGCTTGGTCAGCCAGATCCTGAGCCACCTCGGGCTACCGACGGAAATTCCGCAGGCGGCGCCAGCACACCCGCTGACTTGGCTCCCGGGCCTCATGCCCCAAGACGATTGGGCCTGAGATGTCTCCTGCTCACCTCGGCAAACACCGAGGCAGGGTCCCGCGTGCCCGCCACCCGCGAAACGCAGGCAAATTTCCGACAGCCCGTGCCGAGCCATCCTAATCGTGCCCGTGCAGGGAAAAACCGGTATGGCAACGAGTCCACACCCCAAATCGCCCACCAGGTTGAGTCTACAGCCCCCATGCTACGTCCGATGAATTCTTTTCCCGGCGACAAAGTACAGCTTGTACGGGCTATTCGCCCGGCGAGACGCGTGCGGATTTCCAACGCTGAGACGCAGAGGCGCCGAGAGGGACACTTCTCAGTGACTCGGCGTCTCCGCGTAGAAAGTTCCGCCTCAGATCTCACGCTCGACGGACCAGCTCCCGTCGCAGGCGACGACGCGTTGCACGCTGGGCTCGATCGCGAAGACGGCGACCTGGGCGTAGGCGCGACCGAGCCGGCAGATCTCGGACAACGGCAGTCCGACGACGGCCCAACTCTCTTCGGCGTGCGGGCCGTGCGGGTCGCGGCCGAGGGCGGGCCACACCGTCACCCCATGGGCTTGGAGATCGGCGAGCAGACGCTCGTTCGCGGCGCGGTTCGCCGACAACCCCGGCCGTGCGGCGCCTGGATTCCAAGCGGTGATGACGTGCAGCGGCGCGCCGATGCGTTCGACGGCGAGGGCGGCCGGCAACGGCGTACCGTCGACAGTGACGAGCACCTCGGTAGCGAGGTAGATCGCGGCCAGTTCGCCCAGGGCCGGATCGGGCGGGGTCAGCGTCCGGTGGTGCATTTCCCCGAGCGACACTGTCCGTCGCCACATTCGGAATCGGAGAAGCAAGCGCCTCCGGCGGTGGTGCAGACACCGCCGCGACAGACGCCGCCGGGGCACTCGGAATTGGCATAGCAGCGCGCCCCGGCGGTGGTGCAGCGCCCCTGGCGGCAAACGCCACCACTGCATTCGGAGTCGGAGTAACACGTTGCGCCGGCGGTGGTGCAGACGCCGCCTCGGCATACCCCGCCAGGGCATTCATCATTGGCGTAACAACGCGCCCCAGCCGTGGTGCAGCGCCCTTGCCGGCAAACCCCGCCGCCGCATTCGGAATCGGCATAACAAGTCGCCCCGGCCGTCGTGCACCGGCCCTGGCGGCAGACGCCGCCCCCACACTCGGAGTCCGAGTAACACCGCCCCGCCGCATGGACGCCTACCGGCGCCAGCATGGCGAGCCCGACGAACAGTACGAAGAGAGCTGAGTTCACTCGGGAACTACGTTCCATTTTCCGCTCGCCATCGCCAGTGCACGCTCCGCGATGCGACCCTCCGCCAACGCGTCGAGCAACGGCATCTCTTCCCGCGCTGCCGCAGCGACATCTCGCACCGGTGGGAACGGATGTTGCCCGACGATGCGACGCGCGAGAATCTCCTCGGTGGAGCCGGCGCAGTGCGACCGGACCAAGGCTTCGAGGAATCCCGACCGACGCCCAAGGTGAGCCCGCCAGTCTCCGCCGACGATCGGCACACCGTCGCCGGCAGCTCTGCGCGCGACGTAGCTCCACGCATCGCGGGTGCGGCCGTCGCCGACGTGAACGACGACGAGCCGGCGCTCGAACAGCGAATCGGGATGCCCGAAACCCAGACACCCCTCGACCCGGTCCAGCTCCCGCAGCAGCGATTCGATGTCGTCGCTACGCACGAGTTCGCCCTGCACCTGCAGGTTGGAGTCGGGTTCGATGACCAGCCCGGGGTAGGACCCGCAGTCGAGCAGGCGCCCCGTCGTCTCGGCCAGCAGCGTGCACCGGACGCCGTGCGCGTCGAGAAGTGGCCGGCGCGGCTCGCCCCGGAGCAAGGTGCCGTAGACGAACAGGGCATCGAGTCCGGGCACCGACTCCTCACGGGCCGCGGCGAGGAGCGCGTGCGCGTCGAGTTGGTACTGTTGCAAACCGTGTCGGACGGCTTCGACGTAGGCCTCGGTCGGCGCCACGAAGCGCGGCTCGCGGCGCGCTGCGACTACCCGGTAGGTCGTCACCGGGAGAGGACTGCCGTCCGCCATCAGGACGACGGTATCGAAGCGTTCGTAACAGGCGGGCGCTCCTTCCTTGCGGTCGAGTTGCTGCCAGCCTTCGCCGCGCACCTGGAAGACGACGCCGGCGGTGCGATGCCCGAGCCGGGGTCGCAGATCGAGTGCTCCTCCGCCGCGGCTGTAGGAGTAGTAGTCGAAGCACGGCTCGAAGTCCGGCAGCCAAGCCGTCCCGACGGGTTCGAGGATGGTTGCCGGATCGGCGAGCTCGGGGCGGTGCCGGCGCCAGTCGTCGAAGTTCAGGTTCGAGCCATAGCCGAAGTAGAAAGTGGGTTGGGTCATGGGTCCTTCCTCCTTGGTCGCTGCGTGATGACGACCCCTTTAGCAATGCCCCCGTGACACGGGCGTGACGCTGCAGCAGTTCAATGGACTGGCTTCACGACAGCCACTGAAGACGTCCGAACTCGCGGGATCTGACGCGAGCCGAGAGACTGCTCGAAGAAAACCCATGCGGGCAGCCGACACCGCCCGGGCATCCGCTTGGACTCGCGCTTCACTTTGCCGAGGCATACAGCCGGCGAGAGCGCCTCGACTCGATCCGGCGCGCGAGTGTAGTCTGCGGCATGCTGGCGACGCCAGAGAACTGTCCATTCTGTTCGCCCGAGCCGGCCCGCGTGTTCCACGACGACGGCGTGGTGCTCGGACTCAAAACACCTCTCCCGCCCAGAGGCGGGTTGCAAATTCCTTTGCGGGCAGAATCCAAATGCCGTCTTCCGTGCGGCGGGCGCGTGGCTCGAGACAGACGACGATGCGCGAACCGACCTGGGGCTGCTCTTGGAGTAGTTGGCGCAATCCCTTGAGATGGTCGCTCGTCACCCGTGCCGTCGCCTTGGCTTCGATCGCCACCTGCATGTCGCCGGCGATGAAGTCGACCTCGACACCGCTCGTCAAGCGCCAGTAGCTGAGCCCGGCGTAGACGTCTCGGTAGGCGTCGTAGGCCGACAACTCGTGATGCACCCAGTTCTCAAAGGCCTTGCCATAAAGCTCGGCACCCGGCTGCAAGACACCGCGACGGGCGAGCCCGTTCACCACCCCGACATCGGCGAAAAGGAAAACAGTCTCGCTGCCGGAAGCCTGCAACTGCAGCAATCGGTCGAAGAGGTACTGCGAATCATCATGCAATTTCGCAGTAGCGATGCGACATTACACGATGGGATGACAGCTCCGGCGCGCCGAAGGAATCTTCGGCGCGCGCGTTCAGCTGCTGCCACCGCCACCGCCCGCTGCTCGTTCCACTTCCGACCCGTTCGCGCGGGCGAGCTTGCGGAAGCCGGCGGAGACCACATCGTCCTCGGCGATACGCTGCCAGAAGGCGCAGGCCATCTCGGCGGCGATCTGCCACTGACGCCGCTGCCGTGGCGGCGGCAAGGCAACCGCGAACGCAGGATCGACGATCTCGCCGGTCGTCGTTGGTCGATATTGCATCGGCAGCATGTCGTAGGTCGGCGCCAACCTGAGCACACGATCTTCCCCGAGCAGCAAGCCGACGTTGCCAAAGTGCATGTCGCTATTGCCGATCAAGCGACCGAACCACCACAAAACCCGCAGCGCATCGGCCGACACCTCGCCGAGCCAGCCGTCCAGCTGCATTCGCTCGGCTGCTGCCGCCCAAGAGTCGAGCAGCCCATAGTAGGCGGCGTCGAAGGCCAACAGCGAAACCGCACCGCAGCGCCCCCATGCGCCGACTCGGTCGAACCGCTCTACCTCGAGAAAGACGCGCCGCTCACCTTCGATCCATGCCGAGTGTGAGGCCGGCAGGCCAGCCGCACGCATGACATCCAGCGCTAGATGCTCGCAGCGCAGGAGATCGGCCCATCGACGCCCCACCGTGGTTCGCTTTGGCGGCGAAAACTTCACCAGCACCTGCCGAAAGCCGCCATCCGGCATCGACACACACGTCGTGAACTTAGGTTGTTCGCCACCGGCCGAGGAACCGGCGAGATCGCCCTCCATCGCCGAGGTCGCCAGCTCGCCATAGCGCCGCGCCCGGTCGACCTCGGCGATCGCCGCCGGCGGATACCGCATGGCGCTTTGCAGGCGCTCGCCGGCGATGTCACCGAGCACCAGGTTCCCGGGAAGATCTTCGCCATGCTGGAGCAGCGCCACCACTACCTCGTCGGCGCTCCACAGGCGCGGGTCGGGTCCCAGGCCGAGATTCTCGGCGTGGCGACGGGCAAAGGCCCAACCCAGAAAGCCTTGCGGCCGCAGGTCGTCGAGAAACCACGGCAGGTCGGGAAAAACGCCGTCGGCGAACTCGCCGCGCAGCCATGGCGGCATCGGCTCCGACGCGTACCACCAAGCACGAGGATGCAGCGCCTGCAGGGTCGCAGCCGGCCGGATCGTCCCGGTGTGGTCGACGGCATACACGGGCCAGCTGCCGCCGATCCTGCGCACCTCGCGCCGTAGGGCATAGCGGCTTCGGCGTGCGTTGCCGATGCGCACCACGCGGGGTCCGGCAGCACGCGCCAAGCGGGACAGAGTCGGCTGACTGACGCTCAGAGCGGCCATCACCTCGCCCGCCGGGGTCGGCCCCCGGCTGCGCAGAAGATCGAGCAAGCTCCCCATGCCGACACTGGCCATGAATGGATTCTGAATGGATCTACATTGACGAGCAAGCGCAATAAATCCCTATTTTTCGACGATTGACGACGACTCGCGGGACTCAGATGAATGGATTGTCGTACATGATCCCGCCCCCTCAGCGGCGCGGCGGGCGCGGGAAAAACGCCGGGGTGCGGGCGATGTACTCCGCATAGCCGGGCTTGCTCTTCTTCAGCCCACGCTCCAACAACGCCGCGCCCGAGACGCGCATCAACAGCACGCTCATCACCACCGGACCCAGCAGACTCCACCAGGCGCCGACCGCGACGGCGAAACTCCCCAAGCCCCACCACACGCAGAAGTCGCCGAAGTAGTTCGGATGGCGCGTCCACGCCCACAGACCGCGATCCATCACTTGGCCGCGATTGGCGGGATCGGCCTTGAAGCGCGCCAACTGCAGATCCCCCACCGACTCGAAGAACATGCCGACGACCCAGAGGCCGAGACCGAGCAGATCCCAGACGCCGAACGGCGCCGGCGGCGCGACCGTCACCGCCTGGACCGGTAGCGACACGATCCACATCAGCACCGCCTGCAGCCCGAACACCGTGCCCAAGCTGACGATGGCGAACCGCTCGCCGTGATGCCGCCGCATCGCCTGGTAGCGGCAGTCCTCGCCCTGCCCCCAGTTGCGCCAGCCGAGGTAGGCGGCGAGACGCACGCCCCACAACGTCGTCAGGCCGACGACGAGCGTCGCGCGCGTCGACTCGCCCGCCGCCTGCCCGAACGACAACCAGGCGATGGCAACGAAGCCGAGCCCCCAGAAGATGTCGACGATGCTCACATCGCGGGTGCGCAGGCTGACGAGCCAAAGGCCCGCCATGCCGGCGAGTACCGCGATCAAGGTGAAGGGCAGCAGCTGCAGCAGGGTCATACGCACCTCAGGACCGAGGCGCCGGCCGACAACGGCCGCTCGGCGGCACCTGGCGCAGTTGCGTCGTGTCGAAACCACGCACCTGCAGCCGTGCCGCGATGTCGGCATACAATGCCGGATCGAGGGTGGGCTGGCGCGCCATGATCCAGGCCCAGCGGCGCGACGGGTGGGTGATCACGGTGTAGCTGTAGTCGGCCGGCAGCTCGTCGATGATGTACTTCAGGCGCAACGGCCAGAACGGGCGCACGCGCCACTCGGCGTTGGTCTCCTCGTCGTAGACCCAGCCGAGCATGCGCAGCTCGGTGATCTCGGTGGCGTCGACGCCGTCGCAGAACGTGTAACGAATGTCGATGTCGCCGTCCGGCCGGCGGGTATAGCTCTCGATGGCCGCGGCGGCATTGCTCTCCTGTTGCGTCGGGATGTGGCCGACCACCCACCAGTCGCCCATGAAGCGGTCGAGGTCGACCTTGGCCGGTACGCCTGGTCCGGGTGGCGGCGTCGCGTGGGGCCGCGGGCACGGGCGGCTGGCGCAGCCGGCGAGGAAAAAAGCGAGCGCAACCAGCACGACGGTATGGGATCGACCGACGGCACCCGTTACGAATGGGGCAGACGATAGGAGACGGTGAGTCATGTCTTACTTCTGGCTGCAACAGGCGGCGATGCAAGCGGTGTGGTTCTCCTGCGTGCTCGGGGCGGCCAACGGCATGCCCTGGCTCGGCACGGTGGTCGGGCTGTCGTTCATCGGCGGACACCTCGTGCAAGCCGGCCCGGATGCCCGGCGCGAGGCGCTCATCGTGCTCGGGGCCGGCGGCATCGGCGCCGCGACCGACATCCTGCTGCTCGCCTCGGGCACAGTACAATACGCCTCGGGCAGTTGGATTCCGGGCCTCGGGCCACATTGGATGATCGTGCTGTGGATGGCCTTCGCGACGACGCTGAACGTCGCCTACGTCTGGCTGCGCGGACGACCCCTGGCGGCGGCAGCGATGGGCGCGGTGTTCGGGCCACTGTCGTATTGGGCCGGTGCGCGTCTGGGCGGCGTCGTCTTTCCGCAGTCGACGGAGGCCGGCATGGTGGCGCTGGCGCTCACGTGGCTGGTCGCCTTTCCGGCGATCATCTGGTGGGCGGAGCGGCTGACCGAACCCGCGTGGGCCGAAGCTTGACGCGGACCGAGCTGGCTTCGTGCGCGGCGCCGATCATGTCTCCGCAGCGGGCCCGCCGAGTGCAACTCGGCGCTCCGTGCGAAGACGGCCGCCATGAGCGGCGTGGCCTCGGGCGCGGGCCTGCGCTAGACAGGCGCGATGGCGTCGAACCTCAACGAGGTGCTCGGGTGGACCTTGGCGGAGTACGCCGCCCACACCGGCACCAGCGTCCACGCCGCGCGTGATCCCTACCGGCGCATCATGCGTCATGGCGAGGGACTCGAGCTGCCGCCGCTGACGCGCGAGGCGCGCGACGGCGACGTGCACAAGTTCTGTCTCGCCCTGCCCTCGCCGGCATCCGGGCCGGCGCTCGAAAGCGAGTCGGTGTTGATCCCGATGCGCAGCTTCCACGGCGCTTTCTGGCGTACGCTGTGTGTCTCGTCGCAGGTCGGCTGTCGCATGGGCTGCACCTTCTGCGAAACCGCGCGCATGGGCCTGGTGCGGCATCTCACGCCCGCCGAGATCGTGGCACAGTTCTGCGTCGCCCGTGCCCTCTTGACGCCCGGTCAACCGGCGCGCGGCCAACAATACGATTACGCCAGCAGCGGCGTGCGCAATCTCGTGTTCATGGGCATGGGCGAGCCGCTCGACAACTTCGACGCGCTGGTGCAGGCCATCCGCGTGCTCAGCGACCCCAACGGCCTCGGCATTCCACGCGCCCAGATCACGGTTTCCACCGTCGGGCGGGTCGACGGCCTGCGCCGGCTCGCGGCATTGAACTGGCCGAGCCTACGTTTGGCCCTATCCCTGAATGCGGCCGACGATCGCCTGCGCGACGAACTGATGCCGATCAACCGCGCCATGCCGCTCGCCGAGCTGCACCGCGCCTTGGCCGAATATCCGCTCCCCAAGCGCGGCTCGATCCTCGTCGAATACGTGCTGCTGCGCGGGGTCAACGACTCGCTGGCCGACGCCCGCGCCGTCGCCGCCTGGTGCAACGGCCTGCGCTGCATCGTCAACCTGATCCCCTACAACCCGCAACACGATGCCGCGTACGAGACGCCGGAGGAGGAGCGGGTGCTCGCGTTCCAAGCGGAGCTGCGGCGCCTGGGCATCCTCGCCAAACGCCGCATCACGCAAGGCCACGAGTTGATGGGCGCCTGCGGCCAACTCGGCAATCCGGCGATCCGGCGTGCCGCGCGCACCGCCCGAATTCAGTCGACGACCACCTCGCACGACACCATCGAAGCGCCGCCCAGCGACACCTGAAGGCGCCATAGCCCCGACGCGTCCCACGTCGTCACGCCGCGCGGGCGCTTCTCACTCAGGCCCCACACCTCGACCGTCGAACCGGGCACGCCGACGACGTCGAACGCCAGGCCCCCCGGCACCGAGCGAATCGCAGCGAGGCGCCGATCGCCGACCGTGGCCCACTTGCCGACGTCGCCGAACAGCGTCAGCCCCGGCGCGAACCACGGACAGAGCACGCGGTAGTCCCATTCCTGCCACCCGAGTTCGACCGGCCAGCGGGCGCCGGCGTCGAGTCGCTGCCACGTACGATGGCGCCAATCGAAGGCGATGACGGATCCCGTCGACGCCCCTTCCCCCAAGTCGCCGAGGCCGACGTCGAAGGCCAGGTTCTGCTTGCCGCTCCAGGCGTTGAAGCTGGCGACGTACCACCAGCGCCCGGCCGGGTGGTCGCTGTAGCATTCGCCGATCAGCGGCTTGGCCTCGAGGTAGGCGTTGCCGGCGAAGCAGCGATCGATGGCGGCGATCGGCACGTCGGGCTTGATGAGCACGCCGTCCTCGCGACAGCTGCGCATCACCAGCTCGCGATGGGTGCAGCCGATCGCATCGCCGATCCCCACCGGACCGGCGCTCAGGCTGGCGAGCAGCGACTCGACTTCGGCATAGGGCTCGACGCCGCCTTCCGGAGTGCTGCCGTTGGTGACGTACACGTCCTTGTACGGCACGAGGTCGAAGGCCCGCGCCAAGGCATTGCCGTGCAGGAACCAGACCCAATTGAGGCCGTTGTCGAAGAGGTAGCGGTAGTCGCCGCTGGTGCGGATCGAGGTGAGGTTGTGCAGGGTCGTGCTCTGCATGAAGTCGGCCGGCGTCGACATGCACCATTGCAGCGTCAGTCCGGCATTGCCGGCGCAACGATCGAGCGTTTCCTGCCACGCCCGCGCCCGACCGGGCGCGGCACGCAGTCCGCGCACGCCGACGAACGACTCGACCATCCAGTCTTGCTCGTAAGTGATGGCGCCCCAGGCGGCGGCTTGCTCCATCAGGCGGGCAAAGAAACGAGGCTCTTTGGGGTGAGCGTATTCCGCGTCGACCCAGCAGTCGTATTCGGCGACGTACGGCGAGTGACGCGAGACGTGTCGGCTGTGAAACGTCAGCGGCAGGCCGGCGAGGCGCCGGCGCAGCGAGGCGAAGCCTTCCGGGAAGAGATCTTGTCGCGGCTCCCAGCGCATCATGCCGGTGGGCGGCACCACCGGCGCGCCTTCCGGGCCGACCGCGCGCAAGACCTCGTGCGGATAGAACCACGAATCGACCTGCACGCTGCGCACGGGGATGTCGTCGGCGTGTAGACTGGCCAGCGCGGTTTCGAGGGTCGTGGTAATGTCGAGGTCGGGAGCGGTGCGGTAGTAGTAGGCGGCGCCGTTGTCGGTCCAATACGACAGCTTGCCGACGCCGTCGTCGGCATAGCGGCCGCGGCGTCGCGTGCCGGCGCGGCGCAGCAGCGTTTGGGCCCACGTGGAGAGAGCGGCGCGCGGCGAGTCGGCGCCCCAGATGGCGAAGTCGGTCGCGAAGCCGGCGGGAATCTCGTCGAGGTCGCCATGCCAGCCGCAGCGTAAACCCTCGGCCACGGCTTCCGGCGTGGCGGGAGCGCCAATGACCTGATCGTGGAAGTGGTCGAGCGGCGCCAGCAACAAGCTCCGGCCGTCGGGCGCGATGAACAGGAGCGGTTCGACGACGAACGGACGGTGCCCGGCGCCGGTGAAACCGCCGGCACAGGCATCACCGGCAACCGGCAAAGCAAACTCGGTGTACTGATGCCCGTAGGTCCGAGTGCCGGCGGGGACACCTCCTGTGCGCCGTTGTGTCGGCAACAGCCATGGCCAGGTGGCGCAGGTTTGGGCCAGCGTGCCGGTGGCGACGCCGCGCAGGTCGACGCGAGCCTCGAGGCGAAAGACGAGCAGCGGCAGATCGGCATAGGCACGCACGCTGGCGCGCAGGCGAGGATCAGGGGGCGCAATCTCGAGGCCCTGGTAAGGGCCGACGTCGTCCTGCCCGGTCATGGTCGCGACGACACGCGGTGTCTGCCCCACCTGAATGAAGGCGGCGACGCGGACGGGGCCGAGCCAATCGGGCTCGCCCCAAGCGACACGCCAAGCGGCATCGTCGAGGACGAGAGAGAGACCTTGGGCTGCGCTCAACGGTTGCGCCATGGCGGTTCAGTCGCACGCCCGCAGCGACATTGCCAGAGGTTGAGAATCGCTTTGAATCGCGGCGCCGATTGCGGCTATGGATGGGGCAGCAAACCCAGAAGGGGACAGCCCCCGTGCGGGGACAGTCCCCCTTGGCGATGCGGCGAAGCGACAAGGACGACAGCATCGACCCCACAAGCGAGGAACCAATGGACCCGAACGCCAAGAAGACCGCCTTGCGCATGATCCCTTACGGCCTCTACGTCGTCACCGCCGAGGCCGACGGCGAGGTCGCGGCGGCGACGATCAATTGGGTGACGCAGACCTCGTTCGCGCCGCCGCTGATCGCCGCCGGCATCAAGGCCGACTCCGGGGCGCATGCGCTGATCAAGAAGGCCGGCACCTTCGCCCTCAACGTTCTCGGCAAGGGGCAGCAGGACGTCGCCTTCGCCTTCTTCAAGCCGGCGAGCAAGGACGGCGACACGATCTCGGGCCAGGCCTACACCACGGGCAGCACCGGGGCGCCGTTGCTGACGGCGTGTCCGGCCTTCGTCGAGTGCAAGCTGGTGAACACGGTCGAGGGCGGCGACCACTCGATCTTCGTCGGCGAGGTGGTCAACGCCGATGTGCGAGCGACGGTCGAGGGCCGCGCCGACGATGTGACCCTGTGGTTGAAAGACCTCGGGGAGAAAATGTTCTACGGCGGCTGAAGCGCCGCATCGAGGAGGATGACATGGGGATCTTTCGTGAGTTCAAGGCATTCATCGTCAAGGGCAACGCCATCGACATGGCGGTCGGCATCATCATTGGAGCCGCCTTCGGCGCGGTGGTGAAGTCGCTGGTCGACAACATCATGATGCCGCCGCTGGGCTATGTGATGGGCGGCATCGACTTCGCGTCGTACGCCTACGAACTGGCGCCGGCGGTGAAGGCGGGCGAGACCCATCCGATCACCCAGTTGGTGGTCGAGAAGGCGGTGCCCGCCGTGGTGATTCGCTATGGCGTGTTCGTCAACGCGCTGATCGCCCTGGTGATCCAGGGCTTTGCGATTTTCCTCGTGGTCAAGGGCATCAACTCCCTCAAGCGGGAGGAGGCGGCGGCCCCGGCGCCGGCCGCGCCGCCGGCGGACGTCGTGCTGCTGACGGAAATCCGCGACCTGCTGAAGAATCGCTAACACGTTCGCCTTGCGCCTTCCGCTTTCAGCCTTGCGCGTTGCGTACCTACGCGATGGCGTAAAGCGGAAGGCGGAAGGCATAGGGCGCCAAAGTCGATGACGAACGTTCCTGGGCTGTTGGTTTCGGCGGGCTTCGTGCACCCGCCGTGGCGCGGGCGCCGGGCGCTACGCGATTTGCTCTCCTCCGAACCGGGCTTTGCCTTCGACGAGGTTTCGTCGCTGACCGAAGCGGCGCAACGGGACCTGACGCAGTACGCGGTGCTGGTGCTCTACTACCACCACCGCGACACTCCCCTCGCCGACGCCGATCTGGCCGCCTTCCGCGACTTCGTCGAAGCCGGCGGCGGTGTGTTGGCGGTGCACTCGGCCACTGCTTCGTACAAGCCCACGGCGGCCTACTTCGACGTCCTCGGCGGCCGCTTCATCGGCCATGGACCGGTGCATGCCATCGACGTGCGCCCGACCGCCGATGCCGATTCGATCTTCGCCGGCATCGGCCCGTTCACGGTGACCGACGAGCTGTACTTGCACGAACGGCACGGCGACTTCCGAGTGCACTTCGACACCGAGCACGAAGGACGGCGCGAGCCGATGGTGTGGACGCGCGAGGTCGGCCGGGGCCGCGTCTGCTACTCATGTCCGGGTCACCGCTCGGCGTCGATGTATCACCCGGCAGTGCAGGAGATTCTGCGCCGCGGTCTGCGCTGGGTATGCCGCGCCCCTTGAGATCGCGGACGTTTCTTCTCCGACACGAGGCCTCGTGCTATCTCGACCCCCATGGAATCCGTGCGGCGTCGCGCGACCTATGAAGACTTGCTCGCGGTTCCGGACCACCTGGTCGCGGAGATCATTGCGGGAGAACTGCACACGACGCCGCGACCAGCCGCACCACACACTTCGGCAGCTTCCTTCATCGGACAGGACCTGGGCCCCTTCTCGCGGCGGCCAGGTGGTCCATCAGGCCCGGGGGGTTGGTGGATTCTCGATGAACCCGAACTCCATCTCGCCGGGGACATCGTCGTGCCCGACTTGGCTGGGTGGCGACAAGAACGCATGCCGGCGATCCCCAACGTCGCATTCTTCGAAATCGTACCCGACTGGGCCTGCGAGGTGATCTCACCAACCACGGGTCGACTCGATCGCATACAGAAGATGCCGCTCTACGCCCGCGTCGGCGTCGGCTATCTTTGGCTCGTGAATCCACTCGACCGAACCCTCGAGATCTACCGGCGAAGCGGCACACGCTGGGAAGTCGTCGAGACACTGGGCGGCAACACGACCGCCCGCGCCGAGCCCTTCGCCGACATCGAAATCGACCTCAGCCGCTGGTGGATCGACAGCTGAGAGACGTCGCGTGCAGGAGCGCGGCATGTGGCGCCCCTACACACGACGTCCCTCAGCCCCGCCATCAGAGGTCGTTCTTGTCGATGATGTCGATCACCAGCTGCGTCTGGTTGTTCGTCGTATCCGGATCCGGGTCACTTGGGCCCGTTGCCGTCACCGTCGCGATGCAACGGTGCGGCGAGGCCTTGGTCGGCGTGGTGATCGACGCAGCGACGTGAAACTGCACCAAGCCGTTCGCCACCTTGCCGCCGTCGACCGGCACGCTCGATTGATTGCCGTCGGTTCCCTTGTCGGCGTCGATCGCGGCGACGGTCACGCCCGTGCACGACGAGACGTCGACCGACAACCCGATGTTGTCGCCCATATCGGGTGCCGGCAGGACGTCGGCGTTGCCGAGTCCGACCTTGACGTGTTTGAGGGCCGAGGCTTCACCGTCCTTGATGGCGATCTTCAGCGGCTTGAGGCTCTTGGCGTACGTCTCGTGCTGGGGTGAGTAGTTCAGCTCGGCGTCGTTGGCATCGCTGACGTTGATCTCGAGGGGCACGCTGTCGTTGCTCGGACGGGGATCGACGTTGCCCAGTTCGTCGGTCGCCGCGGTGAACTCGAGGGTACAGCGGCGCAGGGCCTTGCGGCTGATCACGTTGAAGGCATCCGACGTAACACTGACCGTCACTACGGCCTTGGCCGATGCCCCGGCTCCGAGCTTGATGTCGTCGTCGAGGTTCGGCGGATTGAAATCCGGCGTCGTCACGCTGACCCCTGGGGGGCAATCGCCGATACTGGCGCTCAACTGAATCGTATCGGAGCCTGGATGTGTGTCGCCGTTGAGCACCTTGACCTTGACCTTCTTCGTCGCGACACCGGGCGCGCCTTGCGGCACCTTGATGGTCAGCGGCTTCAGCGGCAGCACGACGGCGTCGTGGCTCGGGCAGGTGCAGGCAGCGGTGCAACCGCCGACGCAGGCGAGGTCGTCGGTGCCGTCACATAGCTCGCCGAGTTCGACCGTGTCGTTGCCGCACACCGGGCACGGGCTCGGGTCCGTGTACGACCCAGAAGCGCCGGCGTTGTTGGTGGGCGTCGCGGTGGCGACGCAGGCGAAGTCGGTGAGGCTGTCGTCGCTGTCGTCGGCATCTTGCAGCAAGGAACTATTGCCGTGGCTGATGTCGCGCCGGATTGCATGCCCCGGGACGATGCCGCCATTCGGGCCGAAAGGCGTACCCGACGGCGACGGCGACGCGCTGCTGCCGGCGTAGCTCCCCCAGGAGACACAGTCGATGGCTTCGAAGCAGACCATGCCGCCCGCCGGATCCATTTGTTCGGTCATGACGAAGTCGGGGACGACGCCGAAGAGCGTCTGGGCCGCGCTGGTGGCGATGAGCACGAAACTCTGGTTCGAGCCGTTGGCGACGGCGGACCCGAACACGACTTGGCCGAGAGAGGCCCCCGAGGCGTCGAAGAATTCGAGGTGGTGGCCCGCCAGCTGATTCTGGCCACCGGAGTACATCTGCAACATCACGTACTCGGCGTCGGGCGCGGCCGTCGTTCCGGGGAAGACCTCACGGATCTTCATCAAATGAAAGGACGCGAATGCCGGCGCGGCGAACGCAAGCAGCACCCCGACCGATAAGCCAGCAAGTATGCGGCGTTTCATACGACCTCCACCCGAGAAAGCGTGAACTTGTGTCGTCTTGTACCACCCTTCCGGGGGAGGATGCAGCAAACTTTCTTCTCCCCAGCAGGTGGACGCTGGGGCACACGGGGAGTCCCCACGCCGTGCCCTGGAGATGTCGATCTCCACTCGACCAGCGGTCCAAGCCCGAACCGCCTTCACCTAGGAACAGGCGGTGGCCACGCTCGGCTCCGGTGTGTACCTCGACAGTCGCAATTGCGCCCGAAATGGGTCATCTTTGCCGCCGGATATTGCCGCTGGGAATCCGCGGACACTCGTGGGGGTAGGGCATGAGTCCTTCGAGGGGCGAGCATACGTCCAGGCCGACGGTCGGCGTGCGGGAAGCAGCGACGCTGTCGCGGCAAACCGTTCGGGCGATTCGCTCGCCATCGTGCAACCCGCGAGAGCTCCGTGGAGTCGAACCATGAGGAGTATTGCATGAAACCCATCATCGCTGCCGTCATCGTGCTGGCCGCGCTTTCGACCCCCGCGCACGGCATACCGTTCACACCCGAGAAGAGCGTGTTCGTCTGTCAGAAGACGGCGGCCGAAAAGGTCCGCCTGTACATGAAGAACGTCGCTCGCCGTATCGACAAATGCCTCGAACGCGCCGAGCTTGACCTGCTGCAGGGAACTGCCAAGGCAGGCAAGACGTGCCTCAAGCTCGCGAAGCTGGGCGGGTACAACTTCAACTTCTTCTTCACGCACATCGCCGTAGCGTGCATACCGGGGAATGCCGATGTGACACACCATGCTGCCGACGTCGTCGGCACCTCCGTCGGTACGCCCACGGTTGCGGAACCGCTCAACACCCGCGCGCTGGAGAATCTGTGCGGCACGATTCTCGACACCCCCCAAAAGTGGGTCGAATGTCTGGTCGCGAGAGTCGAGTGCAACATGCGCTCGAGCTTGGCCGTCACCTATCCTCGTGCACTGGACCTACTGGCCCTGGCACGCGACCAGTTGACCGCGATGGAGGATTCCCAGGAGCGGTACACGGCCATCGCCACCATCGACTTCCTGAGAGAAGCCATCGACGGAACACCCGCTGGAGATGGAGTTCCCGACATCGACTGCACGCCGTGAGCGCCGGCGACGGGCGTGAGTGTCGCGTGTCCCGGTAGCCGCGGCGCGCCGACGACTCACCCTCGCCTTCGCCTGGCGAGGCCCCCAGGGCTGCGCCCGGTGTATGGACTACGGATCGCTCCCCGCCGGGTCGCTTGCGGGCCGCCTGATTCAACGGATCGGACTTTGCCCGATCCAGGGAATCGAGCGGCCGAGCACGTTCCCGCCGGCCGCCCGCTTCCCGGATGCCGGTCGACGCGTCGACTTCAGCCGGCTTTGAGCCGGCGCGCGGCGGTGACCAGGGCCACCACCACGGCGCCCGCCAGGAGCCCGACGCCGCCCTGGATCGCCATCAGCGCCAGGCCGTCCCATGCTTCGGACCAGTGGTGCAATGGCGGAAGGGCATGCACGACGATACCGCCGCCGACGAGGAACATCGCTGCCGTGCCGAGCACGGACAGGGCTCTCATCAGCTGCGGGGCCACCCACAACAGCGCCGCTCCCGCCGCCTGCGTCGCCCTACCCCGCACCTGCTGCAGCGCCACCCCGGCGTCGTCGAGCCGCACGATCGCCGCCACCAGCCCGTACACCCCCAACGTCATCAGCACGCCGATACCGCACAGCACCAGCGTCTGCGTCAGCAGCGGCGCCTCTCGCACACTACCGAGCACGATCACCACGATCTCCGCCGAGAGGATGAAGTCCGTGCGCACCGCGCCGCGGATACGTTCCGCCTCGATCGCCGCCAGGTCGGCCTCCGGGTCGAGCAGGGCCGCGCGCAACGCCGCGTCATGCCCGTCCTCTCCGTGGGCGACGAACCGGTGCAGCAGCTTCTCGGCACCCTCGAAGCATAGGAACAACCCGCCAAGCAGCAACAGCGGTGTGATCACCGCCGGCAGCAACGAGCTCAGCAGCAGCGCCGCCGGGATCAGGATCGCCTTGTTGCGCGCCGAGCCCTTGGCCACCGCCCACACCACCGGCAGCTCGCGATCGGCGCGCACTCCCGCGACCTGCTCGGCATTGAGCGCCAGGTCGTCACCCAAAACGCCCGCGGTCTTCTTGGTAGCCACTTTCGTCAGCGTGGCGACGTCGTCGAGCACGCTGGCGATGTCGTCGAGGAGGAGGAGGAGTCCGGAAGCCATGCGGGCGGTCTTAGCACGGAGCGGCGGCTCGCCGAACGGGGGGTGGGTGTCGCCCCCGACGAACGAGTGCACGTCGCGGCACCTCCACCGCGGACGGCGAAGCCGCTCTCCGCGCTTTCTCCGGCGCAGCCGCGCCGTTTACCGCGCCGGCGTGACGACCGGGCGCAGGGTTCCGTCGACGCCGACGACTTCGCCGCGGAGGCTGCCATCCTTTGCGATGGTGTCGCGCCTTCGCAAGCGGCCGGCCGGGTCGTAGGTGTAGCGCTGCATCGACTGCGTCTCGCCACGCAGCAGCGTCTCGAGCGTCGCGAGTCGACCTTCGTCATCGTAATAGGCAACGAAGGATGTCTCGGCGGTCTGCGATGCCTCGAAGGTCAGCGGCGACGACAACCGCGGCACCGGCGATGCCATGTCCGCCTCCGCAAAGGCATGCGGCCCGCCGCGCAACGGCACTGCCGCGGGATCGGGCTCGGCCGTCCTGCACGCCGTCGCGCACAACAGCAGCAGCGTTACAATCCCATACGTTCGAAGCGCCATGGGGGGAGACTTGCCACCCCGTGCGTCACGGAACAACCTCAGCGGACGCCAGGCGCGTGTCGCACGACACGAGTCCGACCGGAGCCTCGAAGCAGGTGTGACAAGCAGGCTCGCTCGGAGAGCTCGTCTATGCCATGCACCTAGGTCGATGCACCTCCTTCTATCCCTTCTCGTCGTCGCATTCATAGGAGCAACTCCGCGAACCGCCAACGCGTCCGCCGCCATCCCGGCCACTCGCCTGCTCAGCGTGTATCAGTTCAATGGATCGCTCGACGTGCCCTACTACGACGTCGACCGTTTCCTGCAACACGGGCCAACTCGACCGGCGGGGGGACTGGCGCAAGGGAGCGCCGTCATCCCGTGCATCGTCGTACGCAACGGCAAACCCGTCACCGATGCCAGCGGCACGCCCTTCGTCGGCTTCGAAGTCGTCGTCGATGCCAAGCAGGCAACCCCGAGCGACGCCGAGCGATTCACCGCCGTGGCAACGCGGCGCAAGTCGCTGACCGTCGCCCATCATCATTGCCAGCCGCAAACCCGCTACGTGCTCGACGCCCGCAAGTTGCACGATCTCGGCAAGCCGCCGCGCTTCGAGCCGCCACGGATCGAGACGAAGGCTGCGAACACCAGCGTCGGGACGCTCGATGCGATCGTGCGCGACTTCCACGCTTCGTCGTTCTGCGCTGAAGCCAATCGGAAGTTGACGCGACGCAAAGCAGCTCTCGAACGGGCGTGGACACGCTTCACCGAGGCACGCGCCGCACGCTGGCCCGAAGCCGCCCTGCGCCGGGCACGACAGCTCGACTTCGTTCTCCGTACCGCCATCTTCGAGGGCCATCTCGAACGCGGCTGCAACGCCTACGGCGCCTGCGAACGCAACACCATCGTCCTGTCCATCCGCAACCGCGCCGTCGAGCGCTGCCTGCGCGGGCAAGGCTGCCGTCGCGACGGTGACTTCGAGGGCGTCGCCACGGCCGTATCGCAATACAACATCTGGGACGAATACCTGACGCAGAGCAGCGCCCTGACCGCCTGCTACCTGCGTCCCGACCTGCGCCAGCACGCAACGTACGGCAAGCTGCAGGCAATGTACGCGCAGAGCCGAGGCGACGCCGAGAGAATCCTCTTCGGCGATGAGGACGCGCTGCGAGCGACCTTCCCGGGCAACTCGCTCAGCGCCTTGCGGCAACTGCGCCACTACTATCACCCGCCGGCCATGGGGAAGTGTTTCCCCGACCGCCCTCGACTCGAATACATCTCGGCGGCGATCGCGCGCCGCGCCGGCACCTTCGCCTTGATCATCAACACGCGCGTCGAGGTCGGTCCGCGCCAAGGCGACGGCTATCGCTTCCGCCAAGCCGAGATCCGCAGCCGGGGCGAGCGCGACTCCGTCCGCAGCGCCGACCTCTACCCTGGGTTCACCATCGACAAGCGCAAGATCACCTTGCGTGGCTCATCGGGTTGCACACCGCACGGGACGTCGTCGCGCTGCCGGCACGCCGACGGCGCCAGGCATCGCCGTGTCCCGGCCTGGCTCGCCAGCGGCACGCCGCTGACGCTCACTTGCTCGGTACACGACCGCGGCGCCAGTTGCACCGAGGAGCCGCGTCGACGATCGGCCGAGGTCGGCGGCCTGTGTGACAAGGAGATGCAACCGGTCGCCGGCGTGCCGTAGGCGAGTCGCTGCCCAAACGGGTTCGCCCTCCCTCGGAAAGCATCGTATCGTGCGCCCATGAAAGGACTGCCGCGCTGGGTCAAGGACGATGCCGCGTCCGTGCACGAGGAAGCCGCACCCTACCGCGGTCTTTCCGCCGCGAGCGTCTGCAATTGACCGCGATGTCCTGTCGCGCCGCCGCCCGCCAGCTCATGCACCGCCCCGACCGCGCCCACCTGCTCGACTACCGTGATCCGCTGCCAACCAGCAGCATCGAGCTCATGGCGCGGTTACGGGCCGCCTACCGCGCCAAGCGCTGAACGGCGATGGCAGCGACGCCCACCGACGATCTCGAAGCTGGAGTGCAGATCGCACGAGCATTTGCTGCCTACGATATCCCCTATGCCATTGGTGGAGCCCTGGCCTATGGGCAATTCGGGATCCCGCGTGCCACCAACGCCGTCGACGTGAACGTCTTCGTCATGCCGGACCGCCTCGGCGACGTCGTCGTGGCGCTGCGCTCCCTCGGCATCGAAGTCGATGAACCGGCGGCGCGGCACGCCGCGGAACACGAAGGTTTGATCGTGCTTCACTTTGGCTGGTTTCGCATCGACGTGTTCACGCCAAGCATCGATTTCTCGTGGGAAGCGGGACGCACACGAGTCCTGCAGCAGGTTGACGGCGAAGCGGTGTGGTTTCTTTCCGCCGAGGCGCTACGCGTCTTCAAGCTCAGGTTCTTTCGCGGCAAGGATGTCGTCGATCTCGAGCGCCTGCTCGCGGTCTCGGGCGAGCACATCGACACCGCCTACGTGCGGCAGCGGGTGGTGGAGCTACTTGCCGAGGACGATCTCCGCATTGCAGCGTGGGACAGGCTCTGTCGAACGATGATTCCGCATTGAGGGAATGCCACGTCGAACACCGGCTGGCCGGAGACGTTCGCCGTGTAGTGCTCGAGTTCGCCAAATGGATTGTAGGTCCACTGGTCGTCGACGACGCCGATGCTGGTCGACTCCAGTAGGCCATTGTCGGGCCGCCGCACGAGGTCCAGCGCCCCGGCGCGCTCGAGCAGGCCGTCGTCGTCGTACTCGAAGGTCACCGGCGCTTGCTGGCCGACCTGTAGGCTTTCAAGCTGCAGGAAGTCGTCGTAAACCCGCTCCACTGCGGTCGTCTGACCGCCTTCCCAATGCCACGTTTCACGCGTGAGCAGGTCGCCGTCATAAACGAACGACAGGTCCGCATCCGGACCGCTGATCGACGTCAGCTTGCCGGTTACCGGATCGTAGCCGTAGACCGCCGTCTCCCCCGACGGCTGGATCGTGATGCTGTCCAATCGTCCACGCACGGGATCGTACTCGGGGTCGATGGTCTGCCCGTCCGGGCGGGTAACGAAGTCGAGCATACGGTCGAGATCGTAATCGGAATGGGTCCGCGGATCGAGGACTTCCCCTTGTCTATCCCGCTGTGCTCTCACTTCTGTTCTTCTCTGGGCTTCATCGCCAGCCTCCCTGGATTCAGCGGGCAGTGAACCACTACTTTGGAATGTGATCTTCTACAGCGAGAAAGCAGCATTGGTATCCTCCGCCTGTTACTACGCCACAATTCGCAGTATTAGCAGCAAGGCAGACGACAAGAGACCTACGACGACTGCATATTCGAAGCATGGGCCAGCAGAGATCGGTGCAACGATAACGCTAGTCCACGACGCCAGTGCCACACAGAATAATGCCATCTGAACCGCGCGGCTCTGAGCGCAGCGCACCCCTGAAGTCTCGGCTACCATGGCGCGATCGTCCACGACGGGGATCAGGGCGCGAAGAAAAGCCTTCAGGCGCCAATACCAATGAGAGAACCACAGGGTAGCCGACAACGCAGCGACGCCCTCCCCCATCCTAGCCGTCTCAGCCTGGATCCAGCCGACGCTCGTCGCTACGACACTCATCAGTAGCAGAAGTGCATACAAGTAATAGCCAAATGCGAACTGCTGACCCAATGCTATTGCATTGCGATACTGAGCCTGATCTTCAATTCGGTACGTACCCAATCCTCCGAACAAGGGCGAAAAGATGAACCCGCCATCCCTTTGCGCATGGACCCAACGCCGTGCAGTAAGATCAAGAATTTTGTTGTCGAACTTCATCGATTGGCGAAGCTACTGTGGGCGACTAACGCCGCTGCCGCGATCGTCATCTTGCAGGCCGTATCCGACATGATGTCAAGGGCAGTCAGGCTGGCAGGCCTTGAGTTGATGATTTCGAGCTCCAACACTCGAAGAGACTCGAATATCCGCTGGAGCTCGATTGCTTGCGCAGGGTCAGCACACTCATCAAGGCGCTTCCGTACTCGTTCGGTGAGTCGTCGGACCTCGAATAAGGGCTCCCCTACGCCAAGGGGATCCTGTGCCCAGTTTACAAATCCTCCGACAGCCGACCCTGTGCAGTAGGCAGCAACGATTCCTGCCAGAGGCAAGCCAAGAGGATTCTTGCCCGTAGGATCGATGAGGTTGACCGGATCGTTCGTGGCGTACTCGTACAAATTCGAAGATTCCGCATCAAACCTAATCGGATCTCGTGCCAACCATCTTCCGAGCATGGGTGAGTAGTCGCGCACGCCAAAGCGAGCTAGCGAAGTGTCGCCATCGAATAGGCCGCCAGCGAATCCGATGGGAATGTGACGTACATTCGGAGTCACGCTGTTCCCTACGGCATCGTAATCGACCCGTTCCTCAACCACACCGCTCACTGCATTGACGAGCAACCGCACGCCTCCGAGGTGATCGCCAATAACGCGTAACCTCATCCCCTCAAAGGTTGCATAGTCCGGAACATTCGCACGAGTCCCGTAGACATACTCCGCCACGATACTCCCCGCCGCATCCAGTTCGGCGACGGGTGCGAGTTGGTCATTGTAAACCCAACGCTGCTGGAGAGTGCCGTTCACCTTGCGGCCGACGCGGCGGTCCCTGGCGTCGATGAGGTACTCGATCAGGGTGCCGTCGGGGAGTTGGACCGAACGCAGATTGCCGCGGGCGTCGTAGTCGTAGTTGGTCGTTCCGCTGGCGTCCGTCGCCGTCTTCATCTCGCCGTTGGCGCCGTGGGTGTAGCTCGTAGCGCCGTAGGTCAGGATGCGGTCTTGATCGTCGTAGGTTCCCGTCGTCGTGCCGCTCGGGGTGGTGTGGCTGAGGCGGTTGCCGTTGTGGTCGTAGGTGTAGGTCGACACCAGCACCGCGTCCTCCCATACTTTCCACAAGCGGCCGGCGGGGTCGTAGTCGTAGGCGTACGCCGTCGTCACACCCTCGATCACTTCCGTCCTATAGATAATCCGGCCGAGCTTGTCGCGCACGTAGTGCACGTCGAACACCGGCTGCCCGGAGACGTTCGCCGTGTAGTGCTCGAGTTCGCCGAACGGACTGTAGGTCCACTGGTCGTCGACGACGCCGATGCTGGTCGACTCCAGTAAGCCATTGTCGGGCCGCCGCACGAGGTCGAGCGCCCCCGCCCGTTCGAGCAGACCGTCGTCGTCGTACTCGAAGGTCACCGGCGCTTGCTGGCCGACCTGTAGGCTTTCAAGCTGCAGGAAGTCGTCGTAAACCCGCTCCACTGCGGTCGTCTGACCGCCTTCCCAATGCCACGTTTCACGCGTGAGCAGGTCGCCGTCATAAACGAACGACAGGTCCGCATCCGGACCGCTGATCGACGTCAGCTTGCCGGTTACCGGATCGTAGCCGTAGACCGCCGTCTCCCCCGACGGCTGGATCGTGATGCTGTCCAATCGTCCACGCACGGGATCGTACTCGGGGTCGATGGTCTGCCCGTCCGGGCGGGTAACGAAATCGAGCATACGGTCGAGATCGTAATCGGAATGGGTCCGCGGATCGAGCAGCGGCGGATCAGGCTGCGGCGGCCTTCAGTGTGATCTTAAGAACGAAACCGCCAGCAGCCTGAGAAGCAGAGCCATAGCGGCCCCACATCCCGTTCCAACAAGAAATCTCCCCCGGAATATCCCCAATGTTTCGACGTCACTCTTCGCTACACAAGATTTCCAGATCCACGAAGGCATCACCACAATCAAGAGGCGAGTTTGTAGCGGATACCGTCTCATGGTTTGTTTTAGATTCGGAATGCGATTGATCCAGATGCCAATCGCCACCAAGGCAACGAAAAGCAGAACTGGTGAACCGATGACTAGGACCTTCATTGAGAATCAAATCCATCGCACGCAGCTACAGTGGGCCGTAGAGCGCTAGGGTACAAGTAAGCATTCCCCCCATGCCAAGATCGGCCTGAAACTGAGCTTTAGCCTGCTCCGACACTGCCTTGAGCAGTCTTTTGTTCAGTGCATCAATTTTATCTTGGTCCTTCTGCGTTCTGTTCCCAACCGGACATGAAAGCTCGAGTTCGTCGCGCTCTTTCTTTAGTTCAAGTACTTTCTCCGAGGCTTGAGACAGATCGTAGAACCCTTTCACCGTGCCAGCTGTAGCTATAAGTTCACTGACAACTCCCAGTACAATACCCTCTCCAGTCGAATCGATCCCGTTTACTGGATCGCCGAATACATATCCATACAAATTGCTATCGCGAGCGGCGAATCTGGTCGGGTCTTGCGCTGTCCATCTCCCTGCCAGCGAATCGAAATCACGAGCACCAAATCTCACCAGCTCTCTACTGGCCTCGTATAGGCCTCCGGCAAATCCAAACGGCTCGAGTTCTGAATTTGAGTCAGCGCGCACCACTCCCCATTCATCATAGTCAACCCGTCGATCGACTGCGCTCGTCGTAAGGTTGATTCCAAGACGTACACTACCGAGGTGATCCGAGATCATGCGAATCGTCGTGTCCGTACCGTTGGTTGGGTAGTCATGCTTGATGATGTAGTCGGGGACGTTCGGCTTCGTTCCGTAGATGAACTCGGCCATCAGGTCGCCCTCGGCGTCGAGTTCCGCCACTGGGTTTAGCTGATCCTTGTATACCCATTGCTTTTCCACGACGCCGTTCACCTTGCGGCCGACGCGGCGGTCCCTGGCGTCGATGAGGTACTCGATCAGGGTGCCGTCGGGGAGTTGGACCGAACGCAGATTGCCGCGGGCGTCGTAGTCGTAGTTGGTCGTTCCGCTGGCGTCCGTCGCCGTCTTCATCTCGCCGTTGGCGCCGTGGGTGTAGCTCGTAGCGCCGTAGGTCAGGATGCGGTCTTGATCGTCGTAGGTTCCCGTCGTCGTGCCGCTCGGGGTGGTGTGGCTGAGGCGGTTGCCGTTGTGGTCGTAGGTGTAGGTCGACACCAGCACCGCGTCCTCCCATACTCTCCACAGGCGACCCGCAGGGTCGTAGTCGTAGGCGTACACCGTCGTCACACCTTCGATCGCTTCCGTCTTCTGCGTGATGCGGCCGAGCTTGTCGCGCACGTACTGCACGTCGAACACCGGTTGCCCGGAGACGTTCGCCGTGTAGTGCTCGAGTTCGCCGAATGGATTGTAGGTCCACTGGTCGTCGACGACGCCGATGCTGGTCGACTCCAGTAGGCCATTGTCGGGCCGCCGCACGAGGTCCAGCGCCCCGGCGCGCTCGAGCAGGCCGTCGTCGTCGTACTCGAAGGTCACCGGCGCTTGCTGGCCGACCTGTAGGCTTTCAAGCTGCAGGAAGTCGTCGTAAACCCGCTCCACTGCGGTCGTCTGACCGCCTTCCCAATGCCACGTTTCACGCGTGAGCAGGTCGCCGTCATAAACGAACGACAGGTCCGCATCCGGACCGCTGATCGACGTCAGCTTGCCGGTTACCGGATCGTAGCCGTAGACCGCCGTCTCCCCCGACGGCTGGATCGTGATGCTGTCCAATCGTCCACGCACGGGATCGTACTCGGGGTCGATGGTCTGCCCGTCCGGGCGGGTGACGAAGTCGAGCATACGGTCGAGATCGTAGTCGGAATGGTTCCGCGGATCGAGCAGCGGCGGTTCAGGCTGCGGCGGCTGCTCCAAGAGCATCGTGGTCCCTCTAGCCTGCGACGGGCTGAAGCAACGGCTCGAGACTCCAAATCTAGCCTAAGTAGTTGACGAGAAATCACCACGGAGTGGTCATGACCTTGCGGCGCCCGAAGGTAGGTGAGAAGGGGCGCGCAGCGCCCTGGAGCGCCGAATTGTACTCGACGGGTCCGTTGCGGGTTGACGTTGATCTTTCGCGAACATTCTCGATCCGAGATCCGAGGTGCTTTCCCACGGATCGCGGGGAGGATGGAGGCGGGGTGCGCCCGGCGCCGGGCGCCGGGCGGTGTCGAGTGCAACTCGACACTCCGGGTGGCCCAGGAATTTTCCATGGAGACACGAAAAAGAAGTTGGCACGTGGACGGTGATCGCGGCTGGCAGCGATCGGGTCAGGTTCAGAAAAGGCGGAGTGTCCGCCGTGTTTCCCATCGATTTCTTTCGAACCTCCCCTCATTGCTGGACCACTCCGTGTCTCCGCTCCTCCTTAGAAAAAGGGGTGCGGGGAGGTCGGTTCCTCTCTCCCTAGCCCTCTCCCCAGGGGCGAGACGGGACCGTGAAGGCGGAGACGGGGCCGTCCCGTTTTCATCGTCCTTCGGGCGGCGGACGGCCATGACCACTCCGTGGTGAAACATCGGTGCTGGGCTTGGCATAGCTCCGGCAGTCGGGCACGGTCGCTGCATTCCGTGTGAGAAGGGGAGTCCGTTCATGAACAGTCCGATTCTGGCGCCTGCCGCCGTGCTCGTGTTGTGGTCCTTGGTGATGCTGATGTGGATGGCCGCGTTGCGGCTGCCGGCGATGAGCAAGGCCGGCATCGACCTGGCGACGTTGGTCGGGGGCCGGGGCCGCGATCTGCAGGGCATCGTGCCCGACAAGATCAATTGGGTGGCGCACAACTACGACCACCTGATGGAGCAGCCGACGATCTTCTATGCGACGGTCGCCATCCTGGCCCTCAACGGTGCCGGCGACGGCACCAACCTCACCCTGGCCTGGGCCTACGTCCTGCTGCGCGTCGCCCACAGCCTGGTGCAAGCCCTGTGGAATCGCGTCGCGGTCCGCTTCACCCTCTTCTCCCTGTCGACGGCAGCCCTCACGGTGCTGGCGATCAACGCCGCCCGCTCGTCGACTTGGTGAGCCGGGCTCGCGCGGGGCGTGCTTTTTGCCTCGCGAAACGCTAGAGACGCCCTCCTTATGATCAGTGCCAGCGACTTCAAACGCGCCGTCCGTATCCTCGTCGACGACGAGCCCTTCGTGATCATCGACGTGAAGGTCCAAAGCCCCTCCGCGCGCGGGGCCTCGACCCTCGTCAAGGCCAAGATGCGCAACCTGCGCACCGGCCAGCTGCTCGAGCGCACGTTCAAGGCGAGCGACAAGGTCGAGGAACCGCAGATCGAACTGCGCCCGGTGCAGTACCTCTACGGCGACGGCGAAACCTACGAGTTCATGGACGCCAATTCGTACGAGCAGTTCTCGCTCAGCCGCGAGGAACTCGGCGACGACGCCCTCTACCTGAAGGAAGGCCTCGCCGGCATCCGCTCGATCGTCTTCAACGACAAGGTGATCAGCATCGAGTTGCCGCAAACGATCAGCCTGCTGGTCAAGGAGACCGACCCGCCTCTCAAGGGCGCGACGGCGCAGGCCCAGACCAAGCCGGCAACTCTCGAAACCGGCCTGGTGATCCAGGTCCCGAGCTACCTCGAGACCGGCGAGCTGATCGCCGTCGACACCCGCGAGGCGCGTTTCATCTCGCGCGCCAAGAGCTGAGCCGCGGAGGGGCGGGCTACCAACCGCCTCGCACCGCCCTAAAGTTCAACGGAGACCACTTCTCGTAGATCGTCACCCAACCGCCGTCGAAGTCGACGGCCCAGGCGAATGATGCATCCGGTGCGTAGGTCGTCGAGGACCAGTACGCGTTGCCGTTGGTGCAGCTGCATGACGCCGCGCTGCAGCCGGAAACGCACATCGTATCGAACACCTCGGTGACGCAGGGTGGCGGATGGCAAGACTTTTCCATCGGCCGCAGAATCGTTTGGAGTTCCGCAATCGTCGGCACCCGCCAGTCGTTCGCACCCGCGAAGCGACCTTCATTGAGACTGGTTGGCGCGACGGCCAGGTATTCCGCGAACAGGACTCCGTCACCACGATACGGATCCCCGAGACTCCACGACGCACCCTTGTGCAGGTCGTGCACGCCACCGGCCGAATCCTTCTTTTCCCACGTGAGCCCCGTGAGGTGATCCGTGATCGTCTCGTCACCGTTGTCGACGAAACGCGACGGCTGGTCGCAGATCGTGCCGGTCAAATCGGAAAGCTTGCTCCAAACCGCGTCATACTTCACCCGGCACTTGGCGAGATTGGTCAAGAAGAACCGGCGCCGATCGGCGTAGTGCGCCCCGATCTGCTCTGCGACGCAGCGCTCATATTTCCCTTTCGCCTTCATCAAGCCCAAGTAACAGCGCTCCACGTCGCGCTGCGCCGCCCGCTCGGCGGCCCCTGCGGAAGCGGCGATCACCAGTGACGCCGCGATCATGATGGCTCGCAGTTTCCCTTTCATCGTGCACACTCCCTTGCGGAGAACCGACGCGTCCTAGTTCCGCTTCTACCCCGCGGGAATCCCGGCGGGTACGCGCGCTGTCTGACGGAGCATAACGTGTGCCAGATTCTCGTCAGGTCGCGGCGCCTGCTTCCCCCTGCGGCGGACTAGGAGCGGCGGCCCGATCCGTCGCAGCCGCTGGAATCCATCGGCTTTCGGCGATTGCACGGACGCGAATGTCCCCGTGTCTCCCATCGCCGGCGGGCCGAAGCACCGCCGACGATCGTTCGCCGGAGCCCACCGCGAGTGAAACCACGCTATCAGTCCGGCCCAAATGGGTTGCCATCCCGGGAACCACGGAGCCGACCGGTACTTGCCAGCAACGAATCCCGAACTTCACATGGTCTGCGCACTCGTCGCCCGGAGGCCTGTCGGAACCACTCCACCGACCCGGCCGAACCGTCCTGCCGATTCTCGGAAGCCCCGGGGCGCCTTGGAGTTCCCCGCCCGGCACGCTAGTCGCTGGTACGAGCATTGCTCCGCTTGACGATGCAACCGGCACGCTACGGCAACGTCGTTGCGTGCGTATTCCATCGGGCATGGTGCCCTCGGCTCGACCATGGCCGAAGGCAAAGAGAGTGGACGTCGCCTCGCCATCGCCTCCCGACGCGCACTCAAGGAGGACCTTCATGAACCGCCATCTTTCCTGCAAATGGATGGCAGCAGCCGTGTTCATCGGCGGAAGCAGCTGCATCACTCCAGCCAACGCTAGCGATTTGTACTACATCGCCGACCAAGATACCGACGGGATGGAAGAGCTGTATCGCTACGACGTCAAGGCGGAAACCTCGGAAAAGGTCAATGCCGCTCTCGCAAGCGGCAGCGACGTCAACAACTTCGCCATCTCTCCGACCGGCAAATACGTCGCCTACCATGCGGACCAAAACACGAGCGGCACCAACGAACTCCTTCTCTACAGCACAAGGAGCAAGCTGGTCACACGCATCAACGCCGCACTCGCCAGCGGCGGCGATGTCGACCAATACGGGTTCGACCCGAGAAAGGGACGATTCGTCGTCTACCGTGCCGACCAGGACACGAACGACATCTTCGAGATCTATCTGTACGACATCGAGACGGCGATTCGGACGAAGATCAACGCTCCACTGCCCGTGAACGGCAACATTTCCGATTTTGAAATCGACCCACAGGGGAAGTTCATCGTCTACTGGGGCGATCAGGACATCGATGGCGTTCTCGAACTCTACCGCTACGACATCGACGTCGCCGGGAGAGTTCAGGTCAATTCGACGCTCGTGGCCAACGGCGACGTCGCCCTGCCTTTCAAGATCGATCGAAAAGGTAGGTTCATCGTCTATCTTGCCGACCAGGATGCAGACGAGATCGACGAACTCTATCGTCATGACGTTCGCAGCGGAACCGTGACGAAGGTCAACGCATCCTTGGTGCCCGGTGGTGATGTCAACACGACGTTCCAACTGGATCCGAAGGGAAAGTTCATCACCTATCGCGCCGACCAGGACGTGGACAACATCTTCGAACTCTACCTGCACGACATCGGCGACGGGAGCGTCACGAAGATCAATGACACGTTGGTGGCGGGCGGGCTGGCCTTCAACGCCACGATCGACCCCAAGAGCAAGTTCGTCGTCTACCGGGCAGACCAAACGACAGACGATGTCCTCGAGCTCTTTCTGTACGATATTCGCAGCGGCTCCGTGACGCAGATCAGCATCGGGGGACCGCCGGCGGGAGGCGATGTCATCGATTTCGAGATCGACCCGAAGAGCAAGTTCATCCTCTACCGTGGCGACCTCGCGGACGACGAGGTCGACGAAGTCTGGGCCTGGATGATTCAAGGGGGTGGTGTTCTGGCGATTGCGTCGGCACCGGCGGCAGGGGACGTCACCGGCATGCAAGTTTCGCCGAAGGGCAAGTTCGCGGTCCTGCGCGGCGACCTCGAGACGGACGAAGAGTTCGAACTTTTCATCGCCGGCCCCGGAATCGCACGGACGAAGATCAGCGGCAGCCTGGTCCCCAATGGCGACGTTGGCACACTCTTTCACATCGACCCGAAGGGCAAGTACGTCGCCTTCAAGGCCGACAAGACCACGGATGAAATCGAGGAACTCTGGCTCTACAACATTCGCTTGGCCGAGTTGACCAAGGTGAATCCACCTCTCGTCACCAACGGCGACGTCGTAACCTTCGAATTCGCCCCCAAGTAGCAAGCACGAGGCGGCGACCTTGGAACTTCCAGGTCGCCGCCCCTCCAGTACCCGCCTTGGTGCAGCCAAGGGACTCGCGAGCAACTCGAGATTCGTAACGATCGGCCTTCGCGCCGATGGTTCCGCATCCATGTCCGGCAATCGCGATGTATCAGGCGGGGACGGTGGCGACATCACCCTCGAGTCCGGCGGCGCGCGGCCCGTAGAGGCTAGCGTGAACGCTGACGGTACGGGCAGAGGCGGCGGCACCTGCAGCAGCGACGCCAGCGCCACCGTCGACGAGATCGTCGCAACCGTGAACGTCGCCCTGGCCGGCTACGGCAACGGTCCTGGGGACTCGTTGCCGCTCCTCAATCCTGGTCGAGGCCAACATGCGCCAACTGCGCACCGGCATCGTCTCGTCACCGCTGAACCAGAGCGGCGTCCCGATCCATCGCAGCCCCCGGAATCGAACGACTTACGGTGATGGCACGAATGCGAATCCCGCCGCTACACCCACGGACTCTGAGTGGAGGCGCGGCCGTCGGCCCTCCACGTCGCCGCCTTCGGAGTGGAACCACGCCCCAGGCAGGTCCAAGGAGGGTACTTGGTGCGCGGAAACGCTGCACGGACGAGGAATTCTCGGCGCGCAGCTCGTGGAATCATGGCTCGTGCCTGGTGGTGGCAGCCGGACGCGCGAGCGAGCCTTCCGATCCTTCGAGCGAATCTTCCATGGCAAATCCCGGAACTCTCTCGTCGTGTTGGAGTACCCACCCCGACGGCTAGCCACTGGCACGATCCATGCTCCCCCTTCGCGATGCGAGCTGCACATTGCTGCAGCTTCGTTGCGTAAGGGTGGACTGAGACATGAGGCCATCGGCTTCTCTGGAGTCGATGGCAAAGCGAGTGTCCGTCGCTCACATCGATTGCCGATGCGCACTCGAGGAGGAACGCCATGAAACGCCATCTCATCTTTCTTTGCATGGTCGCCGCCATGTACGTCGTCGGCGCCGGCCAGGTCGTCCCGGCGCATGCGACCGACTTGTACTACCTCGCCGACCAGGAAGTCGACGGCAGGGCCGAGCTGTTCCGCTACGATGTGGCGGGCGACAGCGTCACCAAGGTCAATTCGAGCCTGGTCACCGGGGGCCACGTGAGTTCATTCAGCGTCGGCCCTAAGGGGAAGAGAGTTCTCTACCTGAGTGATCAAGAAGTAGTCGGCAAAACGGAGCTGTATCTGTACACGGCTCAAACCGGCACCGTCACCAAGGTCAACGAAACTCTCGTCACGGGAGGGGACGTATCGTCTGCCCTGATCGACCCGAAGAAGGGCAAGTTCGTCGTCTACAATGCGGACAAAGACACCGACGAGAAAACCGAGTTGTATCTGTACGAAATCGATTCGGGCAGTCACATCAGAATCAACCCGGCACTTCCAGCATCCGCGGATGTCTACACCTTCGCGATCGACCCCACCGGCAAGTTCATCGTCTATTTGTGCGACCAGGAAACCGATAACGTTCCCGAACTCTACCGCTACGACCTCGACATCGGTACCGTCACGAAGGTGAACGGTCCCCTTGCGGGTGCCGGCGGTGTCTCCGTATTCTTCTACATCGACGCCAAAGGTCGCTCGATCGTCTACCGCGCAGAGCAGGACACGAACGGCGTCATGGAGTTGTATCGGCACGACGTGAAGCGAGGCGAAGTCATCAAGGTCAATGCACCTCTCGTGACGGGAGGCGATGTCTCCTCGGCCGTGGCCATCGACCCCAAAGGCAAGTTCGTCGCCTACGTCGCCGACCAAGACACCGATGGCGTGTTGGAACTCTATCGCTACGACATAGGCGATGCCGCGGTCACCCAGGTGAACTCCACGCTGGTCACGGGCGGCGGGGTTTCCACCTTCGCGATCGACCCCAAGGGAAAGTTCATCGTCTACCGCGCCGACCAAGAAACGGACGGCATTTTCGAGCTCTATCGCAGCGACATCCGCTCTGGGGCCATCACGAAACTGAACTTCGGCACGCCACCGAGCGGCGCTGACGTTTCCGGCTACGAAATCGACCCGAAGAGCAAGTTCGTCGCGTACTATGGTGACATGCAAGTCGACGGCGATTTCCGAGCTTTCCTGTACGACATCAAGAGCAACGGCATTGTCGACATCACTCCATCCGGCGTCCCAACGGGTGGCGACGTCACCAGCATCGAGGTTTCACCCAAGGGGAAACTCGTCGCCTTGCGCGGCGATCTCGAGGTCGACGAAGAGTTCGAGCTGTACGTCGCCGGGCCGGGGCTGCTGACGGAGAAGATCAGCGGCAACCTCGTTTCCGGCGGCGACGTCATGACGCCGTACCGGATCGAGTCGAAGGGCAAATACGTCGCCTTTCGCGCCGACGCCGCGACCGACGAGGTCTATGAACTCATGCTGTACGACATCAAGATGAAGACGCTCAGCAAGGTCAATCCGTCGCTCGTCACCAACGGCGATGTCAGCAGTTCGTTCGAGTTCGCACCGTAGTTCTCGCCTCCGGCGCGACGCGGCTCGAGCCACCCACCGGGCTCGAGTGGCGTCGCGCCGGGTTCCAAGGCTCGCCCTGCACCCCTGCGATCGAACCGGAAGGTGCGTGTCATGAAACCAGATCTCCCCATGCTGCGAAGGCTCGTGCTGCTGCTGGCGTTGACGCCTGCCGGCGCATCGGCTGCCACCGTATGTTCGGCAGGCGACATCCGCGCCGCGGAAGGTGCCGCCAACTGCCCGAGCGACCCGACACGCGTGTGCATCATCAGCAAGTCGCATGAAGTCGCAATGGACGGCTGCATCTTCGACTTCGGCACGCAGGCGGTCGAAATTCTCGGGGGTGGCGGGCGCCGCATCGACGCCGGCGGCTTCCAAGACGTCCGCTTCCAGGCCGGTTCGATCACCATGCGGACCTTGAGCGAAATCCGCGCGCGCGGCTCGGACACCCTGCCGCACGCCGGTAGTCTCGTCATCGAAACCCTGCACGACTTCCAGATGCTCGGTTCCTCCAAGATCGACGTCTCGGTCCAGGGCAACCATCTCGCCGGCGACGTGCGAATCGTCAGCGGCGGCAACACGATCCTCGAGGGCTCCATCGATGCCGACGCCAAGGAGGGCCTCGGCCGCGGCGGTTCCGTATCGATCACCAGCGCCGGCGACCTGTCGACCGACAAGACGATCTCCGCCCGGTGCCCGACCGGATCCTTCCGCCCCGGCACCGTCGACATCCTCGCCGACGGCGCCATCACCATTGGGGGCTCCCTCGACGTGTCCGGCGGCGATGGTGGCGACATCAGCGTCGAATCGCGCGGTCCGCTGCTCATCGACGCCACCATCAGTGCCGACGGCTCCGGCGATGCCGGCTACGGGGGCGTGATCGAACTGCTCTCCGGCAGAGGGGTCATCCTCAATGGCAAGTTGCAGGCACAGGGGAACGGCGGCACCGGACAAACCGGCGGCAGCGGTGGCTCGATCCAGGTCGAAGCCTCGTACGGGGACATCACCGTCAACGACAACGCGACGGTGGCCGGTGGCGTACCCGACGGTGACGGCGGCGATCTCTCCTTCACCGCCGCCGGCTCGATCGTCATCGCCAGCGGCACGACCATGTCGGCACGCACCGACGCCGGACTCGGCGCGGGGGGCGACGTGACCGTCGAGGCTGACATCGACGTGGCGATCGACGGTTCGGTCGATGCGTCGGGAGGCTTGGATGGCGGCGAACTGGTGGCGTCGGCCGGCCGCAACCTCGACATTCGGGGCGGCGTCGACGCGCGGGGACGCAACCCCGGCGCCTACGGCGGAACACTAGAAGCCGAAGCAGGCCTGCGTACCCGCGGGGTGCTGCAGGTCAACGGTACCGTCGATGCCGGTGGCGGGATTTGCGGCACCGAAGAGGGCTGCGGCGAAGGCGGGCTCCTCTTCCTCGCAGGCTGTGAGGTATCGCTCGGGGCGCGCACCAGCCTACAAGATCGTGGTGCCGGCGGCGGCGACATCGTCGTGCAAGCCCGCGGCCGCCTCACCGTCGGCCCAACCGTCGTCATCAACGCCACCACCAGCGTCGGCTCCGCCCAAGGGGTCGACGGCACGATCCATTACGAAGTTCCCGCCGCCGCGACGCTGTCGATCTCACCGCTGGCCAGCGTTCAGCCTCCAGCCCTTCTCGAGGTCGATCCCGAGCTCGTCGCCTGCGGCACGTGCGGCAACGGTTCCGTCGAGGCGGGAGAAACCTGCGATGACGGCAACAGCGTCGGCTGCGATGGTTGCTCGTTCGCCTGCGAGATCGAGGATTGCGACGATGGCAATCGCTGCACCATCGATGCCTGCGACAATCGACTCGGCTGTCGCGGCGATCCCGCTCCCGCGGGTACCAGCTGCTGCGAAAACGGCGCCCCGCGCGACTGTAGCTCTCTCGATGGCGCCTGCGTCGTCGGGGTCTGCAACCCCGCCACCGATACCTGCGAATCTCATACGGCCGCCGACGGCACCGCCTGCAACGACGGCCTCGGCTGTACGACGGGGGATATTTGCCGGCGAGGCATCTGCGAATTGGGTTCCGGCGACTGCAGCTGCGTCGGCGATCCCAATACGCCCGACGATCCGTGCTTTGGCGTCGTCGCCGTCTGCGGCACCGGCCCCAGTTCGTGCCGCGTCGACCTCGATCTCGACACGAGCAGCTGCACTGACCCGGGACTGCCGGGGGTGGCCTGCTGCGGCAACGAGGTGCTCGATCCCGGCGAGGATTGCGACGCCGGAACGGCCAATAGCGACGACCCCGACGCGGCATGCCGTACCGATTGCCGCCCGGGGCGCTGCGGCGACGGCATCGTCGATCCGGGTCGCGGCGAACTCTGCGACGACGGCAATCTCGACGATGGAGACACGTGCTCGAGCCAGTGCCTGCCGCCGCCATCGCCTACCCACACGGCCCAGGCCTCGCCCACGGCAACCCTGATCCCGACGGCGACGCCGACGCCGGAGCCATCGGCGACGAGAACGGCAACCGCCACGGCAAGCGCCACGGCGACACCGCCCTCGATACCGACCTCGACCGCGACGATGCCGCCGTCGCCGACTTCGACACTCGTCGCCTCGCCGACGGCGACGGCATCGCCCACACCGACACCCACAGCGACAGCCGCTGCGAGCGATTGCCCCGGCGACTGCAGCAACGACGCCAACGTCACCGTCGACGAGATCGTCCGTTGCACCAACATCGCCCTGGGAACGATCGCGCTCAACCTATGCCAAGCTTGTGACACTTCGGGCGACCAACAGGTCACCGTCGACGAGATCGTCGCGACCGTCAATGCGGCATTGACGGGATGCCGCTGAACCGGAGGGATGCCATGAAACGCATGAGAGTCCTTGCATCGACCGTGGCGGCGCTTTCTTGCGTCGCCCCGGCAGTCGTCTCACCCGCCTTCGCGACGGATTTGTATTACATCGCCGACCAGGACACCGACGGCAAGGACGAGCTGTTCCGCTACGACGTGTCCGACGAGAGCATCACCAAAGTCAACGGCAGTCTCGTCACCGGTGGCGACGTGGACTCCTTCGCCGTCGGCCCCAAAGGCAAGCGCCTTCTCTACATGGCCAACCAGGAAAACGTGAACAACGACGAGGTGTATCTCTACAATCCCCGAACGGGCGACATCACCAAGATCAACGGCACGTTGGCCGCTGGGGGCGACGTCGTGTACGCCAACGTCGACCCGAAAAAGGGCGCCTTCGTCGTCTACCTGGCCGACCAGGACACCGATGAGCAGTTCGAGCTGTATCTCTACGACATCGACGACAACACGCGCACCAAGATCAGCTCGCCACTTCCGGCATCGAGTGACGTCTTCGGCTTCACCATCGACCCCAGCGGCAAATTCGTGGTCTACACGAGCAATCAGGACATCGGCAGCATCATCGAACTCTACCGCTACGACATCGACCTAGGGATGGTCACCAAGGTCAACGCGCCTTTCAGCTGGAGCAGCGGCATCGGCGTCGTCTACGGCATCGATCGCAAGGGTCGGTCCATCGTCTACCGCGCCGACCAGGACTCGCTCGGCATGTACGAGCTCTATCGCCACGACGTCCGGCGGGGCGAAGTCATCAAAGTCAACACCCCGCTCGTCGCGGGAGGCGACGTGGACTCGGACTTCGCCATCGACCCCAAGGGCAAATTCATCGCCTATCGGGCCGATCAGGACACCGACGGGGTCAGCGAGCTGTACCGCTACGACGTGGGCGACGCGACGCTCACCCAGGTGAACCCGACACTTCCGGTCGGGGGTTCGGTTGCGGACTTCGGGATCGACCCCAAGGGGAAGTTCCTCGTGTATCGCGCCGACCAGGAAACCGACGGCATGGACGAACTCTATCTCAGCGACGTTCGCTCCGGGGCGATCACCAAAGTCAGCGTCGGGGCGCCTCCTGCGGGTGGCAACGTCAGCGATTTCGAGATCGACCCGAAAAGCAAGTTCGTGGCCTACTACGGCGACCTGCTGACGGATGGCGAGACCCGGGCCTACTTGTACGACCTCAAGAGCAAGAGCGTCCTCGACGTCACCCCAGCCGCCACGACGGGCGGCGACGTGATCGGCCTACGCGTGTCTCCCAAGGGCAAGTTCGTCGTGATGAGGGGCGATCTGGAAACGGATGAGGCGTATGAGATCTTCCTGGCCGGCCCGGGCATCCCGACACGGAAGATCAACGGCGACCTGGTGACGGGCGGCGACGTCAGCACGACGTATCGGATCGACTCCAAGGGCAAGTACGTCGCCTTCCGCTCCGACAAGACGACCGACGACGTCTTCGAACTCTGGCTGTACGATGTGAAGATGGAAACCGTGACGCGGGTGAACCTGCCGCTCGTCAGCGGCGGCGACGTCGCCTCGTCCAGCTTCGCCTTCGCGCCGTGACCGGCGCTCCCTCGCCGGGATCGCATCGAGATAGGGAGGAACGCCCTTCACAGCCCGTACTGCGACGCAAGCAGCGCCCCTGCTGCGTCGCTCAGGGTATCCACCAGGCAGCCTGCCGTGCCGCCCGGTTCGACGAGACCATCGACGGTCGCGGCGCACAACGTGGCCAAGGCGGCGATGTGGGCATCCGTGCAACGGTCGGCCACCGCAGCGCGCAGCTTGCCGCCGGCACGGGCCGTCTTGGTCGCCGCGGCGTACTCCGCGTCACAATCGCTCGGGTTCCACAGCGGCAGCGTCTTGGCGGCATCGAAGTACAACGACTTGCCGTCGTGCAAACCATTGCGACACGCCGCCAACGCCTTCATCGCCGAACTCAAGTACTTGAGCCCGGCCTTACCGAGAGCCTCCTGACAGCGACGCCGCTCCCCTTGGTCGAGCGGCACGACCGCACCATAGGCCGCTGCGAGCCAGTTCCCCGCTTGCGTCGCCGTGACGTCGACGAGGCACCCATCCTGGCCCGCCGGGCCGATCAGCCCGTCGACCGTGTCCGCACAGGCCGCCAGCGCCGCAACCGACGTCTCGTTGCACTTCTTCGCGACGGTGGCCCGCGCCTTGGCGCCGGCGCGGTTCGAGTCGGCGACGACGTCCTCTTCCACCGAACAGTCGGCAGGATCGGTCACGGGGGTCGTGCCGTCATCCGCGCGTACGAGTGCGGCGCCGCGGTTGAGGCGATTGCGGCACTTCTGCTCCGCGCCCAAGCGAGCCTTGGCGTAGGCCGCCCCAGCCTTGGCGACGGCCCGCTGGCACGCCACGGCCGCCGACTCGAGATTGCAGTTGGCGTCACAGCCGTCACCGTCCATGGCATTGCCGTCTTCGCACGACTCGGCGCCTCCATCGTTGACCAGCCCGTCGCCGCAGAACTCGTCGCCGCACGTGGCGTCGCAACCATCGCCCGCAAGCGTGTTGCCGTCGTCGCACGTTTCGTCGCCGCCTTCGACGCCGTCGCCGCACACCAACGGCCGCACCTTGAGGGCGAACATCGCCGAGGCGAGGCTGCTGCCATTGTCGCTGACCAGGATCAGGCTCCGACTGCCGTCGGCGAGCGTCGGCCCGAGCGCCATGCCCTCGAAGTTGGTCACGATCACGTTGCGTTCCCACAGCAACGTCTTGGTCACCGGCGTGTAGCCGGCACCGTCCAAGGCGGGCAAGCTGCTGACGTCGGTCGCAGCGCTGTAGTCGACTTGGTAAATGCGGTGCCGCAGCGAGGCGCTGTTGCCGAGAGCGCGCTCCAAGACCAACACGGTGCCGTCGGACAATACCGCCAGGGCCGGCACGCCGCTCACCTCGACGTCGCGCCCGGCGGGGGCTCGATCCCCCGGGATGGCGTCGGTGACGTAGGCCCACTGCCCATCCGCGGCGAACGCTGCGTTGAAGCGAGTCAGCCGAACCACCGTGCCGGCGCTGAAGCTCGACACCGGCCCGTCGACGCTGAGCGCTTCCTCGTTGGCAGTCCACACCCGGTCGTTGGTCTCGTCCCAGGCTAGTGCCTCCAGGCCGAGGTTGCCGCGGACGTTGCCCAGCACCGCCGGCATCGTCAGCGTCTGCACCAGGCCACCGTCGGCGACGGCATGTAGGCGTATGTTGGGCCCGACCTCGTCGCTCACCAGGACCCGGTCGGGCGCTACGAAGGCGATGCCCTCCAAGTCGCTACCCGCGAGAGCGATGCCGCTGCCGACGCTGGCCGAGTCGATGGTGCCGTCGGCCAGGTCGACCGCGATCGTCAGCGGGTACATGGCGGCCGAGTCGTCGGAGACCGCCAGGTAGGACGTCCCGCCGAGCCACGTCAGACCGGAAAGCTCGCTGGCGCCGCTGCTGCCGACGCTCAGCGACACACTGACGGGAGAGGCCTCCTGGATCATGTAGGGCACCGCGTGGGCCGGCGCGACGGCCGCGCACGCGAACGACCCGACGACGACGATGGGATGCAAGGGAAAGAAACGCATGCTGGTAGGCTAATCCGAACGGCCGCCCTCTGGCCAGCGACGAACTGGCGGGACTCGCTTCGCTTGCGGCGACGCCGACGTTGCTGCCATGGGAGGACGGACCCTGGAGGTGGACGAATGGACGTGACCCGACTCGACGGCAAGGTCGTGCTGATCACGGGCGCCGGCAGCGGCATCGGCCGCGCCACGGCGCTCGCCTGCGGCCGGCGCGGAGCGGCGCTGGCCCTCTGCGACATCAACGAACCAGGCTTGGCCGCAACGGTCGAAACCCTGCGCGGCATGGGCTGCACGGTGCTGAGCCGGCGCGTCGACGTGGCGCGTGACGAGGACATGCGCGCCTTCGCCGAGGCCGTGCACGCCGAGTTCCCGGCCGTCGACCTGCTGGTCAACAATGCCGGCGTCGGTCTCGGCGGCGGCTTCCTCGACACCTCCCTGCAGGATTGGGACTGGATTCTCGGCATCAACCTGCGCGGCGTCATCCTCGGCTGTCACTATTTCTTGCCGAAGATGGTCGAACGGGGCCGTGGCGGGCATGTGGTCAACGTGTCGTCGATGGCGGCCTTGGCGCCGTCGTCCATTCTGTCGGCCTACTCGACGACGAAATGCGCCGTGCTCGGCCTGTCCGAGGCCCTCGTCGACGAGCTCGAACCGCACGGCATCGGTGTGACGGCGATCTGCCCAGGAGTGATCGACACGCCGATCGTCGAAGCCACCGTGATGCGCGGCCCCAACGCCACCGACGAGGTACGGGCGCGGATGAAGGATCTGTACCGCAAGCGGGGCTACAGCGCCGAGCGCGTCGCCGAGAACCTCCTCGTCGCGGTCGGTCGCGGGCGCGTCACCGCGCCGATCTCGCCGGAGTCTTGGTTCGCCTACATCCTCCGGCGGCTGAGCCCGGCGCTGCTGCATCAGTTCCGCAAGCGCATGGGCGCGCGCCTACCGAACCGCCCGTAATCCCCTCCCAAGGACCGTGCCGATGTCGATCTTCGCCTGGACGATCTTGTTCTGGATCAGCGCTGCGGCCGCCGAGACCACGGCGAGCGCGTGCCCGCTCGACTGCGACGGCAACGGCATCGTCGCGCCGCACGAGCGACGTCAGCTCCCGGACTCGCTGTTCGCCGTCGGCTCCTGTGCCGCGACCGACGTCAACGGCGACGCAGGCCTATCGGCGGCCGATGTGGTGGCGCTGCAAGCGGCGCTTTTCGCCATGGACGACGCCTGTCTCACGCCCGGGTCGGCGTGGGTCGAACTGGCGCCGCTGGCGGCGGGGGCACGCCAGGAGGTCGGCGTCGCCGGCCTCGACGGGACCGTCTACGTCGTCGCCGGCTTCGAAGCTCCCTTCGCTGGCCAGTCCGCGCGGGTGGAGGCGTACGACGTCGCCAACGACACGTGGCGTAGCCGCGCGCCGCTGCCACGCTCGGCACACCACGTCGCCGCCGCCGTGTACGCCGGCAAGCTCTACGCCGTCGGCGGCCTGACCAGTCTGCGCTTCGATCCGCGGCGCGAGGTCTACCGCTACGACGCGGAAGCCGATCGGTGGGACGAGGTAGCGCCGCTGCCGACGGCGCGAGGCGCGCTGGCGTTGGCGGGGTTGCCGGACGGCTTGCACGCCGTCGCCGGCTTTGCCGCTGGCATCGAGGTCGCCGACCATGCGGTTTACGACGCCGCCACGAACCAGTGGAGCGAGCGAGCACCGTTGCCGACAGCACGCGACCATCTGGCGGCGGCCGTGGTCGGGGGCCGACTTTATGTCGTCGGCGGGCGCACGCCGAATTCGAACGCGCTGCACCGCTACGACGCGCCGAGCGATACGTGGGTGTCGTTGGCGCCGATGCCGACGGCGCGCAGCGGCCATGCGGCCGCGGCGATCGACGGCAAGCTCGTCGTCCTCGGCGGCGAGGTCAATGTGGACAACCCTCCCAACCAGGTTTTCGTCGAGGTCGAGCTGTACGACCCGGAAACGGACCGCTGGGTGTCGCTGACACCGATGCCGGTGCCGCGGCACGGCATGGGCGCTGCCGTGTGGGCGGGCCGGGTCATCGTCCCGGGCGGCGCGTTCCGCGCCGCCTTCGGTGCCTCGGCGCGCAACGACGCGCTGCAACTCGTGTGGTGAACTCGGCAGCCTGTCGGGTGCGACGGACACGCCGTCGTCGGGCATCTTACGTCGGCAGCCGCGATGTGCCATACAACCACCCCATCGAGTCATGCAGCAAACATCGAACAACCGCGTCGTCACAGCTACGCGTGCGCTCCTGCGCTGGCGTTGGCCCGTCGTCCTCGGCTGCATCGCCGTCACCGTTGCGGCGGCGGCCGGCATGGGCCGTCTCACCTTCAGCAACAACTATCGCGTCTTCTTCAGTGAGCAGAACCCGCAATTGCGCGAGTTCGAAGCTCTCGAGAGGATCTACACCAAGAACGACAGCATCATCTTCGTGCTGCAGCCGGCCGACCGCAACGTCTTCACGCGCGAGTTCCTCGGCATCATCCACGGCCTGACCGAGAAAGCGTGGAAGATCCCGCATTCAACGCGGGTCGACTCGCTCACCAACTACCAACACACCGAGGCGGAGGAGGACGACCTGATCGTCGCCGACCTCGTCTCCGACCCGGCCTCCCTGAGCGACGCCGACTTGGCCCGCATTCGCGACATCGTCTTCGCCGAGCCGTTGTTGAAGAATCGGCTCATCGCCGCCGACGGCGCCACCACCGGGGTCAACGTCCGCATCCATCCGCCCGGCAAATCGCGCCAGGAGATCCCGGAAAGCGTCGCCCACGCCAGGCGACTGGTGGCCGAGCTGCGCGCCGCCCATCCCGGACTGCGTGTCGAACTCACAGGCACGACGATGCTGTCGAACGCCTTTGCCGAGGCGCCGCAGGCCGACATCAAGCTGCTCATCCCCCTGATGTACGGGGTGCTGCTGATCGCCGTGTACTACTTCCTCGGCACGATCGCCGGCACGGTGGCGACGCTCGGCGTCATCATCCTCTCGTCCCTCGCCTCGATCGGCATCGCCGGGTGGCTCGGCACCCAGCTCAACGGCGTCAGCGTATCGGCGCCGACGATCATTCTGACCCTCGCCGTCGCCGACTCCGTGCACATCCTGATCACCATGTACGGCGAGATGGGACGCGGTCGCGACAAGATCGAAGCCCTCGTCGAAAGCATGCGCGTCAACGCCCAGCCCGTCTTTCTGACGGCACTGACGACGATCATCGGCTTCCTCAGCCTCAACTTCAGCGACGCGCCGCCGCTGCGCGATCTCGGCAACCTCACCGCCCTCGGCGTGTTGGCAGCATTGGTGTTTTCGCTGACCTTCCTGCCGGCGGCGGTCGCCATTCTGCCGATGCGCAAGGTCCGTATCCGTTCGACCTCGACCGCCGGCATCGAGCGGTTCGCCGAGTTCGTCATCGCCCAGCGTCGGCCTCTCTTCATCGGTATGACCCTCGTCGTCGTCGGCCTCACCGCCGGCATGCTGCGCCTCGAAGTGAACGACCGCCCGGTGGATTACTTCGACGACAGCATCGAATTCCGCACCGCCACCGACTTCACGACGGAGAACCTCACCGGCTTTTACGGCTTGCAGTTTTCGCTCGCTGCCGAGGAGTCCGGCGGCATCAGCGATCCGGCCTACCTGCAGGTCGTCGACCGCTTCGTCGAGTGGATGCGAGCTCGACCGGACGTCACCCACGTCGTATCGCTGACCGACACGATGAAGCGGCTGAATCGGAACATGCACGGCGACGACCCCGCCTACTACCGTTTGCCCGAGGATCGCGAACTGGCGGCGCAGTATCTGCTGCTGTACGAAATGTCGCTGCCGTACGGACTCGACCTCAACGACCAGATCAACGTCGACAAGAGCGCGACGCGTGTCGCCGTCACCAACGCCGACATCGACTTCCGCCAGCTGAAGCAGTTCAAGGCCGAGGCCGAGGCCTGGCTGCGCCAGAATGCGCCGGCGTCGATGCACGGAGCGGAGGGCTCCTCGCCGGCGGTGATGTTCGCTTTCATCGGCCAGCGCAACATCGAGGCGATGTTCCAAGGCACGGCGGTGGGCTTCGCGCTGATCGCGTTCGTCATGGGTCTGTCGTTGCGGAGTCTGCGCTTCGGCGTCATCAGCATGGTGCCGAACCTCGTGCCGCTGGGGATGGCGTTCGGCATCTGGGGCTACCTGTTCGGCAGCGTCGACTTCGCCGTGTCGGTCGTCGCCGGCGCCGCTCTCGGCATCATCGACGACGACACGGTGCACTTCCTCTCCAAGTACCGCCGGGGCCGGGTCGAGCATCACTACTCCAGCGCCGATGCCGTGCGTTACGCCTTCCGCAGTGTCGGCAACGCGATGTGGGCCAACTCCTTGATCCTGGTGTTCGGCTTCGGCGCGTTGGCTCTCAGCAACTTTTGGCCCAACGCCACCATGGGCCTGCTCACGGCGATCACCATCGCCGTCGCCATCGTGACCGACTTCTTCTTGTTGCCGCCCATCTTGATGTGGCTCGACGATCGACTCGACTCGAGAAAGGGAGGGAGCATGCGCTCCTCGACTCCATTGGCGCGTACCGCCGCCTTGTTGCTCGCCGCCGGTTGCCTTTGGCCGACGCTCGCCGCCGCGGAGACGCCGGAGGAAAAGGGCCTCGCCATCGCCCAAGAGGCCGACCGGCGCGACCTCGGCTGGGGCGATTCGACCGCCGAGATGAAGATGGTCCTGACCAACAAGCAAGGGCAGACCAGCGAACGCCAACTGCGCATGCGCAGCCTCGAAGTCGCCGCCGACGACGAGGGCGACAAGACACTCATCGTCTTCGACCACCCGCGCGACGTCAAAGGCACCGCCCTGCTCACCTTCACCCACATCAAGGAGCAGGACGACCAGTGGCTCTACCTGCCGGCCCTCAAACGAGTGAAGCGCATCAGCTCGAGCAACAAGAGCGGATCGTTCATGGGCAGCGAGTTCGCCTTCGAGGACTTCTCGTCGCAGGAGGTCGCCAAATACACCTACAAGTGGCTGCGCGACGAGGCTTGCGGCGAACTATCGTGCTTCGTCATCGAGCGCATCCCGACGTACGCCAACTCGGGCTATACCCGCCAGCAGGTGTGGATCGATCAGGCCGAGTATCGCGTGCAGCGCGTCGACTTTTTCGACCGCAAGGATGAACTGCTGAAGACGCTGACCCTCACCGACTACCGCCGCTACCTCGACAAGTACTGGCGCGCACATGACCTGTTCATGGCAAACGAGCAAAGCGGCAAGACGACGCGGCTGACGTGGACCGCATATTCCTTCCGCACCGGCCTGACGGATCGCGATTTCACCAAAGAATCGCTCGAGCGCATCCGGTGAGCCTCCGATGCGGCGTCGTCTTCTCGCCATCCTGCTCGCCGGCTTGAGCGCGGCGCCTGCCGCCTCGGCGCGCTGGACGGCCGACGACTTGCCGGGCGAAGTCAGCGGCTTCGTCGGTGTCGAGAGCCGCGTCTTCCTCAGCGAGGCGCGTCTGCCGGGCCAAGGTGGCGATGGCGTCGACAACAGCGTCGTGGCCCAGCCGGAGTGGTATCTCGACTGGAACGGCGGCAACGATGCCGTTCTCTTCATTCCCTTCGCGCGCCTCGATTCGGACGACGACCGGCGTACGCACTTCGACCTGCGCGAGTTCAACTACCTGCACGTCGGCGACGGCTGGGAGCTGCGCGCCGGTATCGCCAAGGTGTTCTGGGGCGTCACCGAGTCGCAACATCTCGTCGACTTCATCAATCAGGACGACGCCATCGAGGACGTCGACGGCGAGGACAAGCTCGGCCAGCCGATGGTGCATGCGACGTGGCTGCGCGACTTCGGCACGCTCGAGCTGTTCGTGTTGCCGGGCTTCCGCGAACGCACCTTCCCCGGCCGTCGCGGCCGCTTGCGTCCGGGCATCGTGGTCGACGACGACGACGTGGACTACGAGTCGGACCTCGGCCAGGGCAACGTCGACGCGGCTGTGCGTGTGTCGTTCAGTGTCGGCGACGTCGACGTCGGGGTGTCGAACTTCCATGGCACCGGGCGCGACCCGCGGTTCTCCGTGCGCGTGCGTGGAGATGAGCCCGTGACCTCGGCGGATGCCTTCGACCGGCTGCGTCTGGCGCCGCGCTACGATTTGGTGAACCAGACGGGGTTGGACGCGCAGTACACCGGCGACAACATCTTGCTCAAGCTGGAGGCGATCGGGCGCGCCGGCCAAGGCGACTATCGCGTCGCCACGGCGGCCGGCTTCGAGTACACGTTCTACGGACTGTGGGACAGCGACATCGACCTCGGCGTGTTGGGCGAGTTTCTCTACGACAGCTTCGACACCCCGGCGGTTCCCGGCATCGGCGCTCTACCGCCCCAGGGAGTGCCGCCGCAGGCCATCGAGAACGACCCGAGCTTGAGGTTGGAGGCACCACCTTCGCCGTTCGAGCACGACGTGTTCAGCGGCTTTCGTATGACGTTCAACGACGTGCAGAGCACGGAGTTGTTGGCGGGGATCATCGTCGACGTCGAGGACGGCAGCCGTTTCTGGACGGTCGAATCGTCGCGCCGCCTCGGCGACCGCTTCAAGATATCGCTCGACCTGCGGCGCTTCGACGGTTTCGCCTCGGACAGCTTCTTCGACTCGATCAGCCAGGACGACTTCGTGCAGGTGCAGGTCTCACGCTACTTCTGAGGGCCAAGGGCCAAGGTGCAACGGCCAAGAAGGCTCGGGATCGGAACCTCACGGCGAGCCTGACCCGTCGTGGTGTGAAATTCTTGGCCCTTGGCCCTTGCACCTTGGCCCTTCTTCGCATCAGACATTCCCATGAGCCGTCTCGGACGTTGGCTGGAGCGCCGCTTCGGCGGCAAGGCGCAGATGTACGAAGCATTGGCCGGCGAGATGGAGCGCGCCGGCCTGCGCGAGATCCGGGCCCGGCTGGCCGGTTCGCTGCGTGGGCGAGTGCTCGAAGTGGGCTGCGGTACCGGGCTCAACTTCGCCCACTACCCACCGGAGGCACAGGTGTTGGCGATCGAGCCCGAGAGGGCCTTTCGCGCCATGGCGCACGACAGGGCCATCGCCGCAGCCGCGGCGATCGAGGTCATCGACGGCGACGTACACGCCCTGCCCTTCGCCGACGGCAGCTTCGACGCCGCATTGGTGACGCTGGTGTTCTGCTCCGTGCCCGATGCAGAGTTGGGTTTGCAGGAAGTGCGCCGCGTCGTGCGACCGGGCGGCGAGGTGCTGTTCTTCGAGCACGTGCGCGACCCGCGCCCGTGGAGAGGCATGCTGCAAGACCTGCTCAATCCGGTGTGGAAGCGGGCGATGGACGGCTGCAATCTCAACCGCACGACGGTGGAGCTGATCCGCGCCGCCGGCTTCACCGTGGAGTCGGTCGACCCATTCCAAATCCAGAACCCGCGCGCCGCACTCTTTCCCATGCGCGAGGTGCGCGCCCGGGCTTGAGCAGGAAGACGTCCAACGATTCTCGCTCGCTACGGGCCGGCCCAGCCCACCTTCGCCCAAATCGGCAGGTGGTCGGACAAGGTGCCGCAGCGTTCGGCCGGGCATAGGCCGGCTTCCCGCAGCGCGACGCCGCGGGTGAAGACGAAGTCGATGATCAACGGTACGGGATCGAAGATGGTAGCCCGCGCGGCATGCGCCAGGCCCGCGTGCGCATCGCGGTAGCCGCGCGTCAAGAAGGCCTGGGTGGTGCCGTCACGCCGTGTTCCATTCAGAATATCGAGGGTCGCGAACGGGGGATTGAGATCGCCGCCGACGATGACCGGGTAGGGGACGCGCTCCGCGTCGCGGGCGATCTCGACGGCCTGAGCGTTCTGGATGCGCAGCGCCGACAGGGTCGATTCGAGGTGCAGCACGTAGAGGCGGACGAGACGTTCGCCGACGCGCATGTCCGCCGCAACGGCGATACGGCCGCCGAGGCGTGGTTCATCCGCCTTCAGTTCACTCGGCGGCTTGTACCACTTGTGGTTTTGGGCGTGACGAATCTGCCGCACGTTTCCCAGTGGGTAGCGCGACACGATGGCGTTGCCGTGCTCGCAGATCGGCGGGTCGTAGGGTCCATCCAAGCCGCGGCCGTTGGGTAGTTCGACGAACTCGGTGGCGTAGACGAAGTAGAAGCCGAGGGCTTCGGCGTAGTCGCGCGCGATGTTGCGGAAGTTGGTGCGACGGCAGCCGCGGTCGGCTTCGCTGAGGAGCAGCACGTCGGGCGCGGGGATGTCGCCGGCGGCGATGGCGGCGAGTTGGCGATCGACCTGGAAGCCGCGTTCGATGTTGTAGGCGACGACGACGAGTTCGTCCTTGGGCGGAACCTCATCCGGAGCGAACGAAGCACCTTCGATGCGGCAATCGATGAAGGTCGTATCGGGGGCACGGTCGGGGTCGGCGGCTTCGACACAGAGGCGGTCGGAGCGCGGATCGGCGAGAGTCGGTTCCCAGGCGAACTCGACGAAGGGCGGCGTCGGGCAGCCGTTGAGAGCGTCGCTGAGGGCGGCGCTGATTTCGTCGACGGTGACGGTACCGCCGCCGTCGAGATCGGCCGCCGGGCAGAGGGCGAGGTCGCCTTCACCCAGGGCGGTGCCGACGGCGAGGACCAGTTCGTCGATGGCGACGGAACCGCTGCCGTCGCAATCGCCGCGGCAGACGGCGTGTGCGGCGAATGGAACGACGAGCGCGACGGCCAACCCCAGTAGCGGCACGGTGTGACGGCGAGACATGGCTGCAAGCTAGCGCGGCGACGGAAGAAGATGCCAGAGCGCGTTGACAGCCCGCGGCGATTCCCCTAGCAACAAGCCTCGGCCACGACGCCATGCGGGCGTAATTCAGTGGTAGAATGTCAGCTTCCCAAGCTGAACGTCGCCGGTTCGATCCCGGTCGCCCGCTCTTTCATCCCCCGAAGCCTCGGGGCCAGGGGTCTCCCAGCCTTCAGCCCTAGCCCCAGCCCAAACCATGGCGGCTGGGGCTGGGGTATGGGCAGCGCATGGCGCGGCTCGTGCTAGGGGAAGACGAAATAGCGCTCCCAAGGCTTGTCCGCGTTGAACGGATTCTTCACCTCGCGGTAGCCGCGCTGCGCCAACAGTCGCGTGATGTCGTCCCAAATGAGGCCGTCGCATTCCAAGCTGATCGCCTGGATCGTGTATCGATCGAACGGGAACGAACCCAACACCTCGAGTTCACTCCCCTCGATGTCGAGCGCCAAGTAGTCGATGACCCGCGGCGCCCGGTGGCGGTCGAGCAACGTCGCCAGCGGCACCGCCTGCTTCTCGACCAGCCGGCCGCGCTCGACGACCTCCGCCCCGCCGGACTTGTACCGCCGCAGGTTGTCGGCGATGCCGCCGAGATAGGCGTCGACCGTATCGCCGGCCGCCTCGACGTAGCGCACCACCCCCGGCTCGCTCGCCAGGCAGACGTTCTCGCAGATGCTGTTCGGGCGATGGAGCACCAGCTGGGCAAAGAAGTCGGTGTTGGGCTCGACCAGGAGGCCGGTCCAGCCGAGTTCGCGTTCGAGCAGATAGGTGCAGCTGGCGCCGATTCCACCCGCGGCGCCCGCCTCGATGAAATAACCGCCGCGCCGTCCGGGGAACAGATGTTCGATGATCCAGCGATCGTTGCGGGTCTCGTTGAGGTAGGCGAACCGCGGCGGCCAGAAGACGTCACGCAGCCGCGCCCGCAGTCGTGCCATGGTCCGGTTCATCGTCAGCCTTGGCGTCTTCCCTACGAACAAAGTCGCGCCACGTCGAGGCACGTCGCGGCAAGGCTCGAAGACGCGGTGTAGTTCCGGCCGACGGCCGGGACGAAGCCCGGCCCTCCATAGACGACGGTTAGGGCTGGGGTTGGGGGCTGGGGGGAACCCAGCCGCCTTCCGCTTGTTCCAGCGCTACGGCGCAGGCGATGCCCAGGTGATCGCATTCCGCTCCGGCGACGATCTGCACCCCCGTCGGCAGGCCGGCGGCGTCGAGGCCCATCGGCACCGAAGTCGCCGGCACCTGCATCACGTTGAAGATCGCGCAATGGACGAAGTTGAACGGCGGCCACAGCGCCTTGTAGTGACGCGGCGCGACCGTCGGATACGGCGGATGCACCAGCACGCCGTCGTCGCCCAAGGCCGCGTGCAGCAGTTGCTTCATCTCCTCGCCCCGCTGCAACATGCGACGGTGGCGGCGCGGCATCAGGTCGGCGAGGTTCTCGGTCATCGCCAGGATGATCAACGGCAACGTGTGCGGCGAGCGGCCGATCATCAGCCGAAACAACTCCCGCACCCCGTGCATCGGATGACGCGAGCCGAACATGATGTCGGCGAAACTGTTCTCCTGATCGGCCTCGGCGAGCATCGCCGCCCAGATCTCGAAAGCTTGCGACAATGCCGGCAGATCGAGTCTCTCGTGACGCGCGCCGCGCGCCTGCAACGCCCGCACGGCCCGCTCGCGCGCGGCGCGTTGGTCGGGACTCATGCGCGGACCACGCTCAGGCTCGACCGTGAGGACGCGCAGCTTGGCGAAATCGACGGCGCGTGGATCACCCACGCGGTGGGCTTGATCGCCGGCGAGGATGCGCACCAGGAAGTCCAGATCCTCGGCACGACGGCACAACGGCCCGGTGCCGAGGATGCGATCGGCCTCGCCGTGCGCCTCCGGGTATTGCCCCTCGTTGGGAATGAGCATGGGGGAAGGCTTGTGGCCGAAGACCCCGTTGAAGAAGGCAGGCATGCGGATCGAGCCGCCGACGTCGGCGCCGAGTCCGAAGGGCGACGCGCCGCTGCCGACGATGGCCCCTTCGCCGCCCGACGAACCGCCGACGGTGCGCTTCGGGTCGTACGGGTTGTTGGTGATGCCGTAGACCTTGTTGAAGCTCTCCATCCACATACAGAGTTCGGAGGTATTGGTGACGCCGAGCGGGATGGCGCCGGCCGCCCGCAGGCGCGCCACCGTCGGCGCGTCGTGATTGTTGACCACGTGCGCCCGCGCCAGCAGCCCGGAGGCCTGCGGCGTGCCGACGAAGGCGAAGTTCTCCTTGATGGTACACGGGACCCCGAGCAGCGGCGGCAGCGCGTCGAGGTTGCCCGCCGCCCGCGCCGCGGCGACCGCCTCGTCGGCGGCACGCGCTTCGGCGAAGGCCCGCTCGCGCCGCTGGAAGACGACCGCGTTGAGGACGGGATTGACCCGATCGAGGTGGTCGTAATGGGCTTGCACCACCGCGACCGACGTCGTCGTGCCGTTGCGAATTTCCTGCGCCAGAGTGCGCGCCGATTTTCTGAGCATCGGATCCACTGGGTAACCTCCCCTCGCCCCCGGCCGCATGCGACGCCGGTCAGACGTCGGATTCTTAGACGGATGTTCGACGTTCGTCGAACCGTGCCGGCGTGCCGGAGGCCGACGCCGCCAGCGTGACTGCTGCCGCGCTCGCCCGATCGTGGTATGAGCCGCGCATGATCCCTGGGGCCCCCGTATCCCGCCGTACGCCGACCTCCGCCTCGACGATCGAGTTGTCGGCCATCAAGGCCATGGAGATCGAGGCCAGCCGCCTGCCCGACGTCGTCTCCCTCGCCCAGGGCATCCCCAGTTTCGACACGCCGCAGCCAATCAAGGACTACGTCGCCGCCCGCATCCAAGAAGGGGTCTGCGCCCGCTACTCCCTGTCGCCCGGCCTGCCCGAGCTGCGCGAGTTGATCAGCGAATCGCTGCTCGAGGACGGCATGCGCTACGACCCGGACGGCGAGATCCTGGTCACCTGCGGCGCCATCGAGGCCGTCTCCGCCACCCTGCTGGCGCTCGTCGGCGAGGGTGACGAGGTCGTCGTCGCCTCGCCCACCTATGCTTCCTACCTACCTTCGATTCGGCTCTCCGGGGCGCGCCCGCGCTTCGTCGCCCTGGACGAAGACCGCAACTTCGACCTCGACAGCGCCGCCATCGAGAGGGTGATCAGCAATCGCACCCGCGCCGTGCTGCTGTGCAACCCGAACAACCCCACCGGCACCGTCTATTCCGTCGCCGAGACCGAACAGCTGCTGCGCCTGTCCGAGCAACACGGCTTCTTCGTCATCACCGACGACGTCTACAAGGACTTCCTCTACACCAGCGAAGAACCGGGCAACCCGGCCAAGAACGAAGCCCACCGCGATCGCGTGCTGCGCATCTGCTCCTTCTCCAAGGCCTACGGCATGACCGGCTGGCGCGTCGGCTTCGTGCATGGCGCGCGCCGGCACATCGACCGCATTCTGGCGGTGCACGACACCCTGGTCACCTGCGCCCCCGTGGTGTCGCAGCACGCGGCCATCGCCGCCCTGCGCTTCGGCGCACCTTTCGTGAACCAGTTCCGCGAGGAGTTCCGTCAACGGCGCGACCGGGTCGTCGAACGACTCGACGCGCTCGACCGCTACTTCGACTACCAGATGCCCAACGCCTCGTACTTCGCCTTTCCGCGGGTCAAGGACACGGTGCCGCTGGCGCGCGATTCGAAGGCGCTGGCGCACGACATCCTGCACCGCGCCGGCGTGGCGCTGGTGCCGGGTGTCGCCTTCGGGCCGACCGGCGAAGCACACCTCCGCTTCTGCTATGCGCGCCCGCCGCGCGACATCGAACGAGCCTTCGATCGACTCGACGACTATTTCGCCGGCAAGGCCCGCATCACCCATCTACTGCCGCCCGCCCCCGCCAGCGCGCCCTCGACGCCGCGCTGGCGCCAACTCGGCGAGAGCACCCTACGCGGCCTGGCGCAATTGCGCCTGCGCCGGCAACGCCCCAAGGTCGTCGCCATCGCCGGCGGACGCGGCAAGACCGTGCTCAAGCGAACCCTCACCGAATTGCTGCGGCCGCACTTCCGGGTGCGTGGCAATCCACTGTCGCACAACACCGAGATCGGCCTGGCGCTGTCGATCCTCGACGTCCGCCTGCCGTCGACCCGCCCGTCGGAACTCGCCGGCGCCTTCGTGCGTGGCGTCGGCCACGCCATCGCGCCCGACGCCGTCGACGTGTTGGTGCTCGAACTCGGCACGCGCCGCCGCGGCGACATGCGGCGCCTGCTCGCCATGGTCCGTCCCGACATCGCCATCGTCACCCCCTTGGCGACCGGCGAGGTGGACGATCTCGATGCGCTTCAGACGCTGCAGAGCGAGGTGGACGAGCTGATCGCCGTCATGCGCAGCGCCGGCCGTCCCATCGTCGTCTGCCGCGACGACGGCCTCGTCGACAGCGGCGTGGCGACGCACACCTATGGTGACACGGATTTCGCCGACGACGGGGCGACCTTGCGCATCGGCGACCGCGGCTACGCCGTCGCGCGCGAGCTCGTCGGGCAAACGGCAAGGCGAGCGATGGTCGCCGGCGTGGTCACGGCCCAGCTTCTGGGTCTGCCGGAGGAAGTGCTCCGCGCCCAGCTCGCCGCGCCCGTCCACGCACGGCAAGTCGACGACGCGAGCGTCGGGCCCCCCAGCGCTACAGACCGAACTTCTTGAGCTTGTACCAGAGGGTTCGTTCGCTGACGCGCAGCAGACGCGCCGCCTGCGCCTTGTTGTCGCCGGTGCGGGCGAGGACGCGCAGCAGCATGGCCCTCTCGAGTCGGTCGACGGCGGGCTGCAACGCGAAACTCTCGTCGTCGTCGGCCGAATCTTCGGCTGTCGGTGACTCGGCCATGGCGGCGACTTCCGGCAACAACGAGCGCACGAACGCGGCGCCGAGGCTGGGTGGCTGACCGAGCACGGCGGCGCGCTCCATGATGTTGCGCAACTCACGCACGTTTCCTGGCCAGGGGTAGCGCAGCAACACGCTCATCGCGTCGGGTGAAAGCTCCATCGCCCCCTTGCCGATCTCGCGCGCGAAGCGGTCGAGGAACAGCGGCGCCAAGCGTTCGATGTCCTCTTTGCGCTCGGAAAGCGGCAGCAAGTGAATGCGAAAGACGTTGAGCCGGTAGTAGAGATCCTGGCGGAACTGATGCCGCTCGATGGCCTCGTCGAGACCGCGATTGGTCGACGAGATGACGCGTACGTCGACGGTCACCGGCTGGTTGCTGCCGAGAGGTTCGACCACCGAATCCTGCAACACGCGCAACAGCTTCGCCTGCAACGGCATGGGCATGTCGCCGATCTCGTCGAGGAACAGCGTACCGCCGTTGGCCACTTCGAACTTGCCGGCATGCGAGCGATCGGCGCCGGTGAACGCGCCGCGGCTGTGCCCGAACAACTCGCTTTCGAGGAGATCCGGCGGGATGGCGGCGCAGTTGATCGGCACGAAGAGCTTGTCGCGCCGCGGGCTCAAATTGTGAATGGCGCGCGCCATCACCTCTTTGCCGGTACCGGTGGCGCCGGTGATGAGCACCGCCGACTTCGTCGCCGCGACCTTTTCGGCCATGGCGTAGGCCTCGTGCATCGATGGCGAGGCCCAGGATACACGATCGCCGTCGAGCGCCTCGGCCAGCCTCTCGCGCAAGAAGCGATTGGCGACGCGTGTCTCGCGCACGTCGAGCGCCCGGCGCACGGCGGCCTCGACCGAGGCGACGTCGAGCGGTCGCAAGATGTAGTCGAAGGCGCCCAGCTTCATGGCCTCGACGGCGCTTTCGACCGAGCCGTAGGCGGTCAGCAAGATGACGGGCACCTCCGGATCGAGGCGACGGATCTCGCGCAGCAGCCCGATGCCGTCGAGTTCCGGCATGCGCATGTCCGTCAGCACCAAGTCGAACGAACTCGCTTGGAAAGCCTCCAGACCGGCACGTCCGTTTTCGGCAGCGACGGTCGTCAGGCCGAGTTGTTCGAGCATGATCTGCAGGACGCGCCTGCCGCCGCGATCGTCGTCGACGACGAGTACGCGCTTCATGCGAGGGCCTCCGCGGCGGGCAAGCAAACGCGAAACAGGCTGCCGCGCTGCGTTGCGGCCGCGAGCGAAACCTCACCCTGGTGCGCGTCGACGATGGCCTTGACGAGGGCCAAGCCGAGACCGGTGCCGTCGGCGCGCGTGGTGAAGAAGGGCAAGAAGATGCGCTCGCGGATCGCTTCGGCGACCCCCGGCCCGTCATCCTGCACTTCGAAGCCCACCTTGCCCGGCTCCGGCTCGACGGCGCGCAATTCGATGCGACCGTTCGGCTCGACGTGTTGCACGGCGTTGAGCAGGAGGTTGAGCGCCACCTGGTAGATCTGGTCCGGATCACACCAGGCGGGAGCCATGTTCAGCGGCAGGGTACGCACGAGCGCGATGCCTTTGTCGGCGGCGCGGGTAGCGACGAAATCCGAGACACGCGCGAGCACGTCGGGCAAAGGCGTGGGCACACGCACCGGCGGACGAGGCCGGGCGAGTTCGAGGAGTCCGGCGACGACCCGCTCGAGGCGGTCGATCTCGCCGATCATGAGCTGGGTCAATTCGTCGGCATGGGTATCTCCCGGCGGCACGGCGCGGTGGAGCAGCTGCGTCGACGAGCGCAGCACGCTCAGCGGCGTGCGTACCTCGTGCGCCACGCCGGCCGCCAACTCGCCGACCAGGGCGAGACGCGTCGCTTCGACGAGATCCTCCTGCGTTTGCCGCAGGCGGGCCGCCATCGTCGTGAACGACGCCGCCAGCACGCCGATCTCGTCGACCCGTTCGATCGCCGGCGCCGGCATCGGACGGCCCGTCTGCGCCACGCGTCGGGTGACGTCGGTGAGATGCCTCAAGGGCTGGATCATGCGACTTCCTTGCACGCCGGCGAACAGCAGAGCAACGATCAGGACACCGACGAGCACGACCATCCAGCGCTCTTGCAGCGCCCGAATCGGCGCCAAGGCCTCGGCCAGCGGTTGCGCCACGACTACGGACCAATCGCCGCGACCGGCCACCAGGGGCGAAACGCCGGCGACGAGGCGGGCGACACTGTCGACGGCGTAGGAAGGCGGGCGGCCCGGATACCAGTGGCCCGCGAGACGCCCCGCCGCCTCACGTCCGGCAAGGAGACTGGAATCGTCACGCCAACCGTCGCGCGATCCGCCGATCACGTCCCGGCCGGAGGTCAGAAACACCTCGGTGCGCAGCCCCATCATCTCGAGATCGAGCCGCGAGCGCGCGAGCAAACCCTCGACGCCGCTCCAGTCGAGCACCAGATGCATGGCGCCCAGTACCTCGCCGGTGCGGCCGTTGCGGCGCACCGGCGTGGCCAAGTCGAGCACGCTCCTCGGCGCCGGTCCCCACGGGCGCGGTCCGCGGATGACATGCTTTTCGGCGATCGCAGGTCGGAACCACGGCGCGTCGTGGCGCGTCGCCCCGAGTTCCGCTGGCAGCGACGAGGCCACGACCACGCCGGCCCGATCGACCACTTCGACGGCGAAATAGGCGGGCGTCTGGTCGGCTAGGCCGGCGAGGAAGCGGGACACCGCCCCGTCGCGATCTCCGTCGACGATTTGGCCGACGACCTCCTGGCGGGTCCAGACGCGCAAGTCCTTCTGCTCCTGCGCCAGGAAGTCGCCCAGGCGCTCGGCGGTTTCGTGCGCCGCCGTGGCGAGTTGCCGGCCGGCGCTCTTTTCGAGGGCGACGCGGGCGCTGGAGAAGGTGAGCACGGCGAAAATCCCGGCCGGCACGAGGACCAGCACGAAGGCGAAGGCGAGCAGACGCGCGCCGAGCGAGCGGAACCAGTGCGGCCGCCGCGCCAATCGGGACGAAGACGAGGGTACGGGGGGAACTCCACCAAGCATCGACGTGGAGTTCCAGCAATCTTCCTGCCGCGTGCGTTCTTCCGTGGCGAAAGCGACGCCGGCGCCACGACCCTGCAAGAACTTGCGGCACGCGGCCCCACTCCGTGAAATCGCTTGCGCGGTCTGCCCCAGCCGCGGGCCTCGCCGCCGCAACGCCCGTTCCCGCAGCGGTCACGCGTCCGTGGCACGCGGAATGCTCTCCTCAGCACAGTATTCCACCCGTGCGACGGCACTTCGAACCAAGGACAAGGAGGTCCTCCATGCGTTTCATTCCGCGATCGTCTCTGGGCGTGGCTCTCGCCGCGCTGACGGCCGGGCCGGCGTTCGCCGGCGTCGCCGACAGTCCGGTATCGCAGATCACCAACTCGGGCTCGGCCAGCACCATCTTCCTGGTACCCGGCGTCATCAAGAACAACCTCGTCGAAACGGTCTTCCTCTGCACCAGCCTCGAGATGGTCTCGCCGATCGTCGTCGGCGTCGAGGTCTTCGACAGCACCGGCGCCGGGCCGCTCAACAGCGCCGCCTTGCCGACGCTCGAGGGCGTCGAGACCGTCGACCCAGGCGAGACGGTGCTCATCGCCACCGGCGCCACGGCCGGTTTGCACGAGGACGACATCATGACCTCCTTGCCTTCGGCCAGCCTGCGCAACGGCTCGGCGCGCATCATCAGCACCTCGAAGCGCATCATGTGCAGCGCTTACCTGACCGACGAGATCGGCGACCCGCCGACCCTGATGGCGCCGCTGCCTCTCATCTCGAAGAAGCAGAAGGGTAACTGAGCGTGAACCGGTTCTCCCCCCGGCACGCCGTGGCGGTCGCGTTCCTCGCCGCGACCGCCACGGCGCAGGCCGCCGAGCGCCCGCTGCCGTCGTTCGCCGACGGCACCGCCGCGACGACCGAACTCTGGTATTCAGGGGTGGTCAACCGCGGTCGTTTGGAAACCGACTTCGTCTGCACCGTCGTCGGCGATACTTCCATCCATCTCGGGGTCGAGATCTACGACACGGCCGGGACCCGCCAGAACAACATCGCCGCCGGCGTCGGGGCTCTCCTCGACGTCCCGGCCGGCGCGACGGTCACCTTCGGCACCAGTGGTTCCAAGGCGCTCCTCGAAACCGTGGTCATCCCCCTCGGAGCGGTGGCGCAGGGCTCGGCCCGCGTCGTCGCCAGCGGCGCCGCGGTACGATGCACGGCCGTCGTCGTCGACAACGCCGTCACCCCACCGCTGGCACTGGGCACCCTGCCCGCGCCCGTCCGAGTCGCGGCGGGTACGGCCATGGCGCGGCCCCTTCCTTCCTTTGCGGACGGCAGCCGCGCGACGCATGCCGCCCTGTTCCCTGGGCTGATCAAACGCGGCCGCATGGAGTCGGAAATCTTCTGCACCTCGCTGGCGCAGGAGCCCGTCGCCATCGGCGTCGAGGTCTACTCCACCGCCGGCACGCGCCTGAACGACATCGCCAACAACGGCGCCGTCCCTCGTGTGCAGCCCGGCGCCACGGTGACCATCGGCACCAGCGGCACGGCCTCCTTCCTCGAGACCACGGTCATCGTATTGCCGGCCGTGTCCCAAGGCCTGGCACGCGTGGTCACCACTTCCGACCGGGTGTGGTGCAACGCGGTGGTTCTCGACGCCGGCATCACGCCGCCGACTTCGATCTCGGAGTTGCGCGGCTTCGCCCGCGTCGCCGCCGCCCCAACGTCGACGGCCACGGCCACGGCTACCGCGACGCCGACCCTGGCCCCGCCGACACCGACGCCGACTGCGCCGGCACTGCCCTGCACCGGCGATTGTTCCGCCGACGGCAACGTCACCGTCGACGAGATCGTCCAAGGCGTCAACATCGCCCTCGGCGCGGCCCCGGCCAGCGCCTGCCCGCCCTTCGATCGCAACCAGGACGGCGAAGTCACCGTCGACGAGATTCTGCAAGCCGTAGCCGCGGCCCTTTCCGGATGCAGCGCGAGGAACCGATGAAGACTCCCACGAACTCGCGGTGCGGCTCTGCCGGCCTCGCTCTCGGCCTCTTGTTGTGGACGCTACCGGCGCACGCCGGGCTGCGCGACACGCCACAACCTCGTTTCCCCGACGGTAGCGCCAGTGTCACCGTGTTCGAGACCAGCGGCGTGCTCAAACGCGGTCGGCTGCAGACCCTCTTCCTCTGCTCCTCGGCGGCGGAGGCGCCGACCCACATCGCCGTCGAGTTGTTCGACCCCACTGGCGTGCGCTTGAACGACATCGCCGTCGGCGTCGGCGTCGTCGAGGATGTGGCGCCGGGCGCCACCGTCACCATCGGCACCAGCACCACGGCTTCGTTTCTCGAGTCGGCGATCATCCCGCTGACCGTTCTGTCGCAAGGTTCGGCGCGCGTCGTCGCCGGCCATCCGGACGTCGTTTGCAACGTCGTCTTCGTCGACGACCTCGTCACCCCGCCGGCGACTCTCGCGACGTTGCCGCCGGCGCGCCAGCCGCAAGCCGATGACGGATCGCTCGGACGGCCGTTGCCGCGCTTTGCCGACGGCAAGTCGGCGACGCATGCCTTGCTCCTCCCGGGCGCGGTCAAACGCGGCCGCGTCGAGACCGTCTTCTTCTGCACCTCGATCGCCAGCCGGAACATCGATGTCGGCGTCGAAGTGTTCGCCCAGGACGGCACACGACGTAACGACGTCGCCGCCGGCAACGGCGCCTTGCTCGACGTCGCGCCGGGGCACACGGTGACCATCGGCACGACGGGAACCGGCGCCTTTCTCGAGAATACCGTCATCGTCATGGACGGCGTCGCCCAAGGTTTGGCGCGCATCGTCAGCACTTCGGCGGACCTTCTGTGTACGGCGACACTACTCGACTCCGACGGAGCGCCGCCGGTGTCGATGACCGGTCTCGGCGACTGAGACGTAGCGGAGGGGGGATGAACCAGCTACGTCAGCGAGCCCGCCTGCGGCTCAACCCACTGATGCGCCGCGTCGATTGGCGTCGTTTCAGCGCTCTGTTGGTCGATCTCAAGCCCTACCTGGGGCCGGCGCGCAACGAGTTGCTGTTGGCGGCTGCGTGCAGCATCGGCGCCGTACTCATGACGGTAGCCCGGCCGTGGCCGGTGAAGATGGTGTTCGACTACGCCATCCTGCCGACGGGGCGGGTCAAGTGGGTGTTCCCGTACCATCTCCTCAAGGGCTACGGGGCGATGGGGGTGGCGACGATCGCCTGCATCTTTCTCTTCGTCGTCACGCTGCTGTGGGGCCTGTTCCTCTACAACCAGCGTTTCCTCATCGCCTCGGCCGGGCAGCACATCACCTACAGCTTGCGCCGCCGCCTTTTCGGCCATCTGCAACGGCAGTCGCTGTCGTACCACCGCCGCCAGCGCGTCGGCGATCTGATCCTGCGAGCCACCGGCGACACCAACATGCTGCGCGAGATGTTGGTCGACGCGACGATGATCGTCTTCACCGAGTTCCTGGTGTTGGTCGCGATGATCGCGGTCATGCTCTATCTCGACTGGCAGCTGACGCTGCTGAGCCTGGCGATTCTGCCGCTGCTGGCCGCTTCGGTCTTCCAGATCTCCGACAGCCTCCGTTCGTCGGTGCGCAAGCAACGCAAACGCGAGGGGCGCGTCGCCAATGGCTTCGGCGAAATGCTGCAGTCGATCGCGGTCATCCAATCGTTCGGCCGCGAGTCGGAGGAAGAAGAACGATTCGGCGGCCTCAATCGGCGCAATCTGCGCGAGGGGCTGCAGACGGTTCGCCTCGAAGCCAACCTCGAACGCATCTCGGAGAGCTTGATCGCGGTCGGCACCGGCTTCGTCTTGTGGTTCGGCGTCGCCCGCGTCCTCGACGGATTGCTGACTCCTGGCGACCTCGTCGTCTTCACCGCCTACCTCGGCTCCATGTACCGTCCGCTCCGCCGCATCGCGCGTGTCACCGGGCGTGTGTCGAAGGCTACCGTGTCGGCGGAACGCGTTTTCGCCGTCCTGCGCAGCGACGAACAGGTCAAGGTGCGGCGCGACGCCGTCGAGGCGCCGCGCTTTCGCGGCCGCGTCTCGTTCAAGGATGTACGCTTCGAATACACTCCCGGCGTGTCGGTTCTCGCCGGCGTGACCTTCACCGTGCCACCGCGCAAGACGCTGGCCATCGTCGGCGCCAACGGCTCGGGGAAGTCGACGCTCGCGGCGCTGCTGCCGCGGCTCTTCGATCCCACGCAGGGTACGGTCACCATCGACGGGGAGAAGGTGAACCGCTTCACCCTCGAATCGCTGCGACATCAGATCGGCGTGGTGCTGCAGCATCCCTTGCTGTTCGCCACGACCATTCGCGAGAACATCGCCTACGGCAAACCCACGGCGACCGACGACGAAATCATCGCCGCCGCCGAACTGGCCGGGGCGCACGACTTCATCGCCGCCCTGCCGCACGGCTACGACACCGTCGTCGGCGAACGCGGCGAGACCCTCTCGGGCGGCGAACGCCAGAAGATCTCGATCGCCCGGGCCATCATCAAAGACCCCGCCATCATCGTACTCGACGAACCGACCTCCGCCCTCGACGCCACCTCGGCGGCCCAGGTCAACACGGCCTTGGCCCGCCTGTCGCGCGACCGTACGACGATCCGCATCTCGCACCGACTCGCCGAGGTGCGCGACGCCGACGCCATTCTCGTCCTCCAATCCGGCAAGGTCCTGCAGCACGGCAAACACGAGGATCTGCTCGCCGTTCCCGGTTGGTACCGTGACGTCTTTCTCCTGCAGGCCTTGGGCCATGACCTCGGTGAGGATGAAGGCGCTTCCCCGGATTGCATCGAGGCGCTCGCATGACGCGTCTGTCCATCCTCATCCCCGCTCTGTTGGCGTCGGCGATCATCGTCGTCCTCGGTCTGCAGTCGTTCCACACCGAGACCGGTACCACGCGCCCGGTGGTGCTGCCGTTCGAGGTATTCTGGTGTGAGAAAGACGACGACTGCAGCGTCGTCGAGCGGATCGGCTGCTGCCCTTGCTCCGCCGGCGGCGCCCAAGCCGCGGTGACCGAATGGCGGCGCGACGAGCTGCGCCGCTTCCTCAAGAAAGCCTGTCGCCGCACGCAAGTCTGCGTTCAGGTCGACCTCTGCGACACATCCCTCGTCCCCCGTTGCATCGATCGGCACTGCCGATTGGTGCGCCCACCCGTTCCCTGAGGCAACCTCATGGCCATCACGAACCCAGCTGCCGCCCATGCACCCCGACGTCTCGGTTACGTCATGAAGGTGTTCCCACGCATCTCCGAAACCTTCATCGCCACCGAAGCTCTGGGCCTGCGGCGGCATGGCCTGCGGCCGCGCCTCTTCGCCTTGCACCACGGCGACCCCGAAGCGGCACACGCCATCATGCGCCGGCTGGCACCTTCGGTGTGCTTCGTCGAAGATGCCGCTACGGCCGACGAGGACAGCGTCCGCCGCGCCAGTCGCCAGTTGGCGGAACACTTCCGCATCAGCGACATCGACCGGTCGCGCTTTCTGCCGCGCAAGTACGTCCGGCTGGCCTTGGCTCTTGCGGCGCAGGCACGCGCTGCGCGCATCGGTCATCTGCACGCCCACTTCGCCTCGCGCTCATGTCATGTGACCGCTCTGGCCGCGGCCCTGGCGGATTGCAGCTACAGCATGACGGCGCACGCCAAGGACATCTTCCACGCGGAAGTCGACCCCGAGGTGCTGCGATGGAAGATCGCACAGGCGCGCTTCACCATCACCGTCAGCGACTACAATCGGCGTTACCTGCTCGGATTGATGGCGGACCAGCCGGAGGCTGCGGCGCGCATCCATCGTCTCTACAACGGCGTCGACCTGCGACGCTTTCGTGCCGCGCCGCAGGCGTCGCGCCGGGAGCCGTTGCTCCTCGGCGTCGGGCGTCTCGTCGAGAAGAAGGGGTTCGCCGTTCTGGTCGACGCCTGCGCCCTGCTCCGCGCGCGGGGTATCCCGTTTCGCTGCGAGATCATCGGCGGCGGTGAATTGGAAGCGGCACTGCGACGACAGATCGATACGGCCCAACTGGCCTCCCAGGTGAAGCTGCGCGGGGCCTTGCCGAGCGAGGCAGTTGCGGCCCGCATGCGCGCCGCGAGTCTGGTTGTCCTCCCCTGCATCGTCGGCGCCGACGGCAACGTCGACGCCTTGCCGACGGTGTTGCTCGAAGCCATGGCGCGCGCGCGTCCGACCGTCTCGACGGCGATCTCCGGTGTGCCCGAGATCGTCGCCGACGGTGTCACCGGTCGTCTCGTCGCACCCGGCGATGCCGCGGCTCTGGCCGACGCCATGGCCGAGTTGCTGCTGCATCCCGAGCGGGCCGCGGCCATGGGGCAGGCCGGACGGCGCCGCGCCGAGGATCTCTTCGACGTCGACCGCAATGTCGGCGAGCTGGCGCAGCGCTTCACGCAAGTGCTCGGCGCGAGCGCCCCGGCGAGGATGTCGGCATGAGCCCACGACGGCCGCGGGGTCCACACATCGCCTACGTCTGCGCCGACCGTGGCGTTCCGGTCGGCGGCACCAAAGGCGCCTCGGCACACGTCGACGAGCTCACGCGCGCCCTGGTCGCACGTGGTGCCGAGGTGCGCATTCTGGCGGCGCGCACGGCCGAGGATGTCGCGCATGTCGCCGCACCGGTGCTCGACATCGGCAACGAGCGACAGGTCCGCCGCTTGCGCCAAACCCTCATGGCCGCCGCCGGTGACGAGCGGGCCCAGGCCGCCGCCGCCGAAGCACATGCGTTGATGGTCAATCAGTTCGTCGCGCGGCGGCTGGAGAGCCTGCATCGCACCTGGCGCATCGATGCGATTTACGAGCGCTACAGCCTGTGGAGCTTTGCCGCCGCCAACTTCGCACGCAGCGCCGAGTTACCCTTCCTTCTCGAGGTCAACGCGCCGCTGCGCGAAGAGCAACGGCGGTATCGCATCCTCGCCAACCCCGAGGCGGCCCAGAGCCTCGAAAGGTTCTTGCTGTCGAGCGCCGACCACGTGCTCGTGCCCGCCGCCGAGTTGCGGCCGCATGTCGTCGCCCACGGCGCCGCCGCCCGGCGCGTCGTCGTCGTGCCCAACGCCGCCGACCCGGAACGATACCCGCCACGTCAAGTCCGCGAACCCGCCGACGATTCCTTCGTCATCGGCTTCCTCGGCACCCTCAAGCCATGGCACGGCATCGACCACCTGCTGCGCGCCTTCCGCACGTTGCACCGCCGCGACGCGCGCTACCGCTTGTTGATCGTCGGCGACGGACCGCTACGCGAGACCTGTGAGCAGCGCCTCCGCAACGATGGCCTGCGGCACGCCGCGACACTCACGGGCGAAGTCGCGCACGCCGAAGTCCCTAGTTGGTTGGCGCGCATGGACGTCGCCGTCGCGCCCTACCCGCGTTTGGACGGCTTCTACTTCTCGCCGCTCAAGGTGTTCGAATACATGGCGGCCGGGGTTCCCATCGTCGCCAGCGACATCGGCCAGATCGGGTCCTTGCTGCATCATGGGCGCAACGCCCTGCTGCACCCACCCGGGCGCATCCGCGACATGGTTGCCTGTATCGAGAGTTTGCGTGCCGACGTGCGCTTGCGCACGCGCCTGGCCGCGAACGCTCGCCGCCTCGTCGAGCGCCGCTATACCTGGGATCACAATGCCGAACGGGTGCTGAAGCTGCTGCCGCCGGGCTCGAGGACGGCGTGATGGATCTTCATGCCGCGCGGAAGCTGCTCGACCCGGCTTGGGTGCTCGAGCGTGCACGGAGACTCGTGCCCGCCGCACGCGATCTGGTCGCACCGCCTCGCATCGAGTCGATGTGGATCAAGCCCGAGCGCCACTTCAACGTCGCCTACGTGTGGCCGGGAGCCGACGCTCTGCGCCTCACCGGCTTCGCGCTCGACGGCGCTGCCATGCGGCGCGCGCGCAAGTCGCTGCCTGACCATTGCACGCACGCCACCACCCATACGTGCGCCGGCTGCGCTTCGTTCGTCGACGACCAGAACGTGCTGTGGCAGACCTTTCCTTACGACTATCGTCTGCCCGCCTTGGCCGAGTGCATTCGGCCCGCGTCCCTGCGGCGCCTGCTGCCGGACGACACCATCATCGACGCGGAGACCCTCGCGTATCGACCAGGCATGCGGGCGCTGCTGCGCTATACCACGCGATCCAGAGGCACGGTGTTCGGGAAAGTCGCGCACGAGCGCCAGCCGCGCCAATACCTCGAGCCGCTGATACGCGCCGGCGATGCGGCTCGACGACAAGGCTCCACCCTGCGCGTGCCGCGGGTCCTAGCTTACGCACCTCACCTCGGACTCGGACTCATCGAAGCGCTGGACGGCGACACCCTGCACTCGCGGCTTCTCCGCAACGAAGCGACCTCGGCGTGCCTGAGGCGCAGCGCCATGGGGTTACGACAGCTGCACCAGTTGTACATCGAGGGTGACGTTCGTCGGCATGCGCCCGAGGACGAACTCGCACTGCTGCGTGGGTGGACCGATCTGGTCGAGGCGCTCGGTTGCGCCGGCGGGGCTTCCCGCCGGGAGGCCTGGCACGAGCTCGCGGCCGCGGCGCCATCGCCCGCGGCGGAAAACGTGCCGGTGCATCGGGATTATTACGACAAACAGGTATTGCTGGCACCGGAGCAGACCGCCCTGCTGGATCTCGACACGCTGGCACGCGGCGACGCCGAGATCGACCTCGGCAACTTCACCGCCCACCTCTTCCTGCGCGGCGTACAGTGGCAACGCGGCGAGGCGATGCAGGACGCGGCCGCCACCTTCCTCGCCGCTTACCCTGGTCCCATCGACGGCGTCCGTCTGCACTGGTACCGGCGCTCGACCCTGCTGCGCCTCAGTTGTGTCTATGCCTTGCGGCCCAACGGCGAGGCGATCGTGCAAGCCCTATTGGCCGAGGTGCAGGCGGTATGAGACATCGCATCGCCTTCTACGCCCATGACTCCTTCGGCCTTGGGCATCTGCGCCGCACCTTGACGATCGCCTCGTATCTGGCGCGTCACATCGACGACCTCTCGGTCCTCATGCTCACCGGCTTGGACTCGGCGGCGGCGTTCGAGGTGCCGCGCGGCATCGACTTCGTCAAACTGCCGTCGATCTGGAAATCGGGCGCCGAAGAGTACCGCTCGCGCCACCTCCGCGTCAGCTTCCAGCGGGTGCGTCGGATCCGCGAGAATCTGCTGCGCACGGTGGTGCGGGCGTTCGATCCCCGCTTGCTCGTGGTCGACAACGTGCCGCGTGGCGTCGAAGGCGAGTTGCTGCCGACGCTGCGCTTTCTGCGGCGTAATCGCCCCGAGGTCGGCATCGCCCTGACGCTGCGCGACGTGCTCGACGAACCGGACGAGATCCGCCGCACCTGGCACCGCAACGGCGTCTACGACTGCATCCAACGTTTCTACGACGAAGTCTGGGTCGCCGGCAGCCGCGATCTGTTCGACCCGGTGCAGCTGTACGATTTCCCCAAGAAGGTCGCGCGCCGCACGCGCTTCGTCGGTTACGTGTCCCGCTTCAGTCCGCGCGGCGCCGTCGACGAGTTGCGTCGCGAGTTCCGTCTCGACGCGCGCCCGATCGTCGTGGTCAGCTGCGGCGGCGGCGGCGACGGTTATGCCATGCTCGACACCTACGAGCGGGCCCTCGATCTTCTCCCGCGTGAGCGCTTCCAGTCCGTCGTCTTCCTCGGTCCGGACATGCCGCACGACCTGCGGCGCGAGCTCAAGATGCGCTTCCTCGCGCGGGCCGACGACTGCCTCACCTTCGAATTCCGTCCCGACCTGGTCAGCTTCCTCGACCTGGCCAGTGCCAGCATTTCGATGGGCGGCTACAATACGATGTGTGAACTGGCGGCCCTGCGAAAACCTTCGCTGATCGTACCGCGCATCACACCGCGGATCGAACAGCTCTTGCGCGCACAGGCCTTCGCAGAGCGCGGTCTCGTTCACGTGCTGACGCCCGACCGGCTGTCGCCGGCGACGATGAGCGACGCCGTGACGCGTTTGCTGAACACCGCCGAGGCCGGCGCGTTCGCTGCGGCGGTTCCTCTCGATCTCGGAGGGCTGCGGCGCATCACGCGTCGCGTCCGTCGTTTCCTGGAGATCGCCGAGCCGGACGAGGGCGAGGAGCACGAACATGCCGCGGCTCGTTCGTAACCTCGCGTCGCTGATGCTCACCTCGCTTCTCCTCGCTTCGCTGGCGCACGCGGCAAAGGCACGCGAGCGAGACAAGAAATCGCCGCCGCCATCCTGGCGCGGAACGCTCCAGGTCGAGCACGCATTCACCGACGGCATCGAGGCGGGCTCGCCGACGATGCGCACGGACGACCTGTTCACCACCATTCAGGGCAGCTTTCTGCTCGACAACCGTTGGGCCCGTTCTTTGCCGCTGCAAGCGACATGCGCCGCGCGGGCTCGCTTCTTCAATACGGCGCATCGCTACGACTACGTCGAGATCCACCCCGAATTGGGCTATCGCTGGGGCAAGACCGACGTCGTTGCCGAGTATTCGCTCACCCCGCGGCGGCTGCTGTTCGCCCAGGAAGAAGACAACGCGGAAGACGCCACCTACGAGGAAAACATCATCGAACTCAGCTTGCGCAACAAGCTCGGTCCAACCAAGCGACTGCGCACCCGCTTCGGCGGCGGCTACGAGAATCGGGACTTCGCCCAAGGGCATGGCGGTCGCAGCTCCGACAGCGAACTGCTCTTCGGCGATGTCCGCTACCTGCTCCGGCCGTGGCTGATGCCGCGACTCGATGTCGAGTTGGTGCGTCGCGAAGCACACGATACCAACTACGATCGCGACGAAGTCGAGATCGGCCTTGGGGCCGAGATCGCCTTGCCGTACCGACAGAATCTACGCCTGCTGTTCTCGCAATCGTGGCGGCACTACACCGTCGCCGACGCGGAAGGTCCGAACGGCGCCAACGACAACTACGGTCGCGACGACCTCATCCGCGAGTATGAGGTATGGTGGACGATACCCGTTCCCTGGCTTGCCGACCTGGCTCTGCAGGCGCGCTACAAGTACCGTACGGACGACTCGTCACGCGCCGGTCGTTCCTTCGGCTTCAACGAAGTCGGCCTCTCCCTCATCTATGCCCACGGCGGTCTCTTGCCGATTTGAGATGCGACGAACTCTAGCCATCGCCGCGGTGCTCCTTTCGCTGGTCGCATGCGACCAACCGCAAGGCGTCAAGCGCCCCAACTTGCTCCTGGTCACGGTCGATACACTGCGTCGCGACCGCATCGCCGCCTACGGCGCGAACATCGACGAAACGCCCGGCCTGGCACGTCTGGCGCACGAGGGCGTCGTCTTCGACCAAGCGATCAGCGTGTCCTCATGGACCAAGCCCACCGTGGTTTCGTTGCTCACCGGCTATCACCCACACCAGCATCAAGTGTTCCGCGGCGGTCGCGAGCGCGCCGATGTCCTCTCGCCGGAGGTACCGACCGTCGCCGAATCGCTGCGGGCCGCCGGATACACCACCGCGGCTTTCGTCGACAACGAACATCTCATGGCGCGCTACAGCGGGCTGGATCGCGGCTTCGACCACTACGCCGAGGAACTCGGGGCCGCGCCGATGGTCGTGCAAGCCTTTCTCGACTGGCTCGAACGTCGTCCGCAACGGCCTTTCGCTGCGTACCTTCACATCCTCGACCCACACTGGCCGTACACGCCGACCGACGCCCGCCCCGGGCGGCGCCGTGATCCGTCGGAGATTCTCTGCCTCGCCCAATGGGGTCTGTCGGGCGAACACTGGTGGCTGCTGCGCGAACGCGTCAACGGCGGCCGACTGTCGCTGAGCCCCGAGGACACGAGCACCTTGACGCAGGCCTACATCGACGAGATCTGGCAAACCGACGCGACGTTGGGGCGTCTCTGGGTCTGGCTCGCCCAGGCCGATCTGCTCGACGACACCCTGGTCATCGTCACCTCGGACCACGGCGAGGGTTTTCTCGAACACGGCCGACTCGATCACGGGTACGGCCCATACGACGAATTGCTGCGCGTGCCGTTGCTCGTGCGCTTCCCGGGAGGGAAACACGCTGGCGCACGAGTCGACGGCATCGTGCAGCCGACCGACATCGCCGCAACTCTCCTCGAAGCGGCGGGCCTAACGCTTCCTCAGGCCATCGAAGGCCGCTCTCTGCGGCGACTCGTCGACAACCCGCCGCTGGATGCAAAGCGGATCGCCTTCAGCGAAGAGCGGTACGGCGACCTGGTCGTCGCCTCGCTCCGATCGAAGACCCACAAGTACGTGCGGCGCGAATCGTCGTCGAGCCAGCAGACCGCGTCTTCCGTCGATGTACCCGCCGACCTAGGCGTCGGCGATCGCGTGCAGATCGAGGGCATGTGCGACGGCAATGTCGTGATCGCGGCACAGGTCCGACGCGTCGACAACCAAGACCAAGATCTCGAAGTACAAGGCCCGATCGCTAGCCTCGATGCCGCCGCGGGTCGACTCTCGCTCGTCGGCATACCCGTCGTCGTCGATGCCGACACCGCCATGCGCGACGGTGAACGACACCCGCACCTCGACCATTTCCGCGAACTCGCTTGGGTGCGGGCTCAGGGAAAGGTCGAAGCGGGAGTGCTGCGCGCCCGTCGCATCGAAACCGTAAGCGACCCGCTGGCGCGCGAGGTCGAAATCGAAGGAATCATCGACGACGTGAGCGTCGATGCTGACGAAGTCGTGCTGCGTGTCGGCGGCCGATCCGTGCGCGTCGACCGCCGAGCGACATGGGCTGGAGTTTCGTCGCAACGCCGCGCGCTGGCCCATGTGCCGCCGATGTCGGAGCCTCTCGTCGAAGAGGAGCTGTACGACCTCGGCCTGGATCCATCGGAACGTCACAATCTGGCGTCTGAGGATCCGCCGATCCTCGCCGAGATGCGCCGGCGGCTCGCCGAGCGACGTAAAGAGTTGGAGCAGCGTGGCAAGGCCGCTGCCGCGGGAGCCCCGCTCGACGATGCCACGCGCGACCGTTTACGTGCCCTCGGCTATTTGGAGTAGGAGCAGGCCATGCGTATCGCCTACGTCAGTGCGGACCGCGGCGTCGACGTCGCCGGCACCTCGGGCAGTTCGATTCACGTGCGAGCGATGGCCGAAGCGCTGCAGCGTCGCGGGCACGAGGTGACGCTGTACACACCACGGCGCGACCGTTCGCCGTTGGCGCTACCGGTCGTCGACCTGGCGGCCGACCCGACCTTGCACGAACTGCGCGAATGCATCCAACGCGAAGCGCGAGCGGCCGACAGCCATGCGGCGCGCGCCGCCGAGGTCTACAGCCTCCTTCTCAATCAGACGCTACGTCTGGCACTCGAGGAGCGGCGGCACTCGATCGATGTGGTCTACGAGCGGCAATCGCTGTGGTCCATCGCCGGCCTGCAGTTCGCGCGACAGGCCGACATCCCGTTCGTGCTCGAAGTCAACGCGCCCCTGTGTGAGCAGCAGGAACGCTATCGCGCTCTCGACGACGTTATCACGGCGCGCGCCTGCGAGCATTGGTTGTTGGAAGGTGCCGACGGCGTCGTCGCCACCAGCGAGGCACTCGTCGAGACGGCACGCGCCGGCGGCGCTTCGCGCCGGACGATCCGCGTCATCCCGTGCGGCGTCGACGAATCACTACTGGCTCGCGGGCGGGCCCGCACGCCGAGCGATACCTTCGTCGTTGGCTTCGTCGGCAGCCTCAAGCCCTGGCACGGACTGGAAATTCTCCTCGACGTCTTCCTCCAACTCGCCTTCCGCAGCTCGCAGTATCGTCTGTTGATCGTCGGCGACGGGCCGATGCTGGAGCCGGCGCGCGAGTTCTGCCGCCAGCACGGATTGCTCGAGTACGCCACCTTCACCGGCAGCGTGGCACATGACGAAGTCGGGGAGTGGTTGGCGCGCATGGACGTCGGCGTCGCGTCATACCCGCCGATCGAACCGTTCTACTTCTCGCCGCTCAAGCTGTGGGAATACGCCGCCGCCGGCGTACCGATCGTCGCCAGCGCCAGCGGCGAGTTGCCGCAACTCTTTCCCCATCGCGAAGCGGCGCTGCTGCACCCACCCGGCAACATCGCCAAGATCGTGCGCCACATCGAACGTCTGCGCACGACGCCCGAACTCGGGACACGTCTGGCGCGGCGCGCCCGCCGCGTGGCGCGCGAGCACACGTGGGACCGGCTGGCGGCTCGGCTCGAATCGTTCCTTTCAACCTGCATCGCGCAGCGCGGAGGCCGGGCGGACGCGCAGTGAACACAGGGCATGAGCACCGACCGACCAGGCGACGCGTGTCGCATCACTCGGTACGATCGGCGCCGACAGCGGCGTTTCATCGAGCCGCAGCAGCTCGACCGAGTCGATCGGGAATCCGAAGCGCAGCGCCGCCTCGATCGTCGTATCGGTGGGATTGAGCAGACGCACCACCAACCCATCCCCGTCTTCGGCCGGCTTCCAGGTCGAAAGCAACAGCTCACGCGGCTCCACTTCCAGCATCGAGTGACCCTCCTCCAACGCCGGTTGCGGCCCCGCCAAGACGGCGCGCAGACCCGCCTCGGCGTCTTGCGCGGTACGTGCGTCGGCGCCAGGCAGCAACGACAGTCGCGCTTCGAGCACGCCCTGACATTGCCCTGCCGGCATCAAGCTTCCCGGACCCGCCGGCTCAGGCCGAGCCGGGTGATCGGCGCGCGAGATGCAGCCGATGGCTCGCAACAGCGTGACGCGCATCTCGCCCTCGGGGCTGACGCTCAACTCGGGCAGTCCGGGTGCGACGACACACAAGCCGCCGGCACTCATCCAGCCTTGTCCCGGGAAGGTGTCCGGGGCGCGATGCTTCCAGCCCTTGGCCTCGCCGACCGCAGTGCTGCGTGTCGACACGTCGAACATCGCGGCGGCGACGAACGAGTCCGTCGCTTGCCCTGTCGGAAATGCCAAACGCAGACGGTGATCGCGCGCAGTGTTGTCGACATGAACCTGCAGGTCGAGTCGTGGCACGCCGACGACGAGCCGCGCGGTCAACCGCGTCGACACGATCACCCGTTCGTCGCTGCGATGCAGCCGATCGGCGGCAAGGCCGGCCGGCAGCTCGAGGCGAGTCGTCACCGTCAGCGTCTGCACGCCCGAATCGTGGCGGCGGCGTTCGACGGCGACATCGACCACACGCGCGCCGGGGTCATCGGGACACGGCCCGAAATCATACGAATCGCCGGCGTCCCCCTCGTCGATCCAGCGCCCGAGACCACTCCAGCTAAGGCTGCCGTCGTCGAGACGCAGCGTGCCGTCGTCAGCGACGGAGACCTTGAGGTGACCATTGGTGATGTCGCGACCCTGGTCGACGACATCCTCGACCAAATCGCACGGCGTCAGTCGCAAGCGACGCCAGCCGAGCGCCGGCACGTCGGTGGCGACGAACTCGACGTCATAGGACGGAATCTCGCTCAGAATCCGCATGCGATCGGGGTTGTCGCTCGGCACCAAGCGCGCCGGACGGCCGTCGATGGCGAAGCCCTGGCGCACCAGTCCGGCGATGACGAAGGGATGAGCGACGAACCCTTCGCAATGCGACCCGAACGCCGGATGCACATCGAGCGGCAGCCGCACGACATCCGTGCGTGGGTGCGGCGACGGGTTGAAGACGGCGATCTCTTGCTCGTTGGTGAATGGCGCGACGCGCTCGGTGCCCTGACCAGCCAGGCGTTGCAGCACACGCGCCGTCGTCACTTGGGCCAGCTCGCCCATCTCTTCGAGTTCGCGCCGCACCTGGTGCATGACGACGTCGACCGAACAGCCACAGATCGAGTCGTGCGCCTGGCGTGCGATGACGCGACGCCAGGCGTGGCGTAGCGTCGGACGTTCATCGATGAGACCGCGTTGCCAAGCCAACGCCGCGAACGGCTCCAGCCAGTGCAGCAACTCCGCCTCGGCCTGACGGTTGGCGAGTTTGACGGACATCCAGCTCGAATAGGTACCGGGCAGCAGGTTGGCACTGACGCCGCCGCGCAGCTCGCCGCTGAACACCGGGGCAGCGCTCGCGTCGAGGTCGCGCGCCAGATCCTCGAGCAAGCCCCGGCGCACGTTCCAGCCGGTGGCCGTCGCCAGCCGCTCGGCGACGGCGCCGATCGTCGCATCCGGCGGCAGATGATCGCAGCCGTTCATCATCAACACCGTCTCGCCGACGGGCGGCGCGGACTGCGCGAAGCGTTGCAGGCGCGCCGCCGTGCCCTCGACGTCGCCCTCGATGTTCCCCGCCGTGAAGTAGCCGCCCGGCAAGCGTGCCGCCGTGACCTCGCTGCCGTCCGGGGCGCGCCAGCGCCACAGCGGAGGGAAGGCGGCGGTTGCGTCGACATCGCCGCGCCAGTAGACGAACGGACCCAAGCCGAAGCCGGCGAACAACTGCGGGAACTGAGCCGGGTGCCCGAACGAGTCGGGCACGTAAGCGACCCGCGAAGCACGCGGCGTGATCGTCTCGGCGACGCGACGGCCTTCGAGCAAATTGCGCACGTGCGCTTCGCCGCAGGGCAGCAGCGAATCCGGCTGCGTGTACCACGGCCCCAGGGCGATACGCCCGGCGGCGCAAGCCTCCATCAAGCGCCGGCGCTGCGCCGGGCGGATCTCGAGATAGTCTTCGACCGTGATCGCCTGGCCATCCAACAGAAAGCGGTAGCCCGGGTCGGCGTCGAGCAGGTCGAGCAGTCGGTCGATGGCGTCGACGAGATGGGCGCGAAAGTCCTGGAAGGAGCGATACCACTCCCGGTCCCAGTGGGTATGCGAGACGATGAGGCAATTCATGCGCGAGGTCCTTGGTTGCGTGCCGCGGCAGCCGTGAGCGGTGAGGCGCTTCTAGTCGAAGAGCGGGCGAACGCAAACCACTTTTCCGCGGACCCACGAGCGTATTTCCCGAGTCTGCGTGCTCGGGCTATGAGGTGGCATGCACATCAGCGGATTGGACCATTTCGTCTTGCGGGTCGTCGATCTCGAGCGGGCTCTCGGCTTCTACCGCGACATTCTCGGCCTGCCCGTTCTGTTCATGGAGGAATTCCGCGCCGGCGTGCGGCCCTTCGTGTCGGTGCGTGTCGGCGAGCAGTTGCTCGACCTGATACCGGACCCCAACTACGACGCCGCGGCCGGGGAGCGTTCCGGGGGGTATCTGCACTGCTGTTTCCAGGTGCAGGAATCGCTCGACGACGTCATCCCCCAACTCACGGCGCAGGGAGTCGAGTTGCTCGACCCCCAACCGGCGGTCCGCATGGGAGCGACCGGCTTGGGCCGTTCCATCTACGTCCGCGACCCCGACGGCTACGTGGTCGAGCTGAAGGAAACGACGGCGCCGCAATGAGGTTGCTCTTGTCGTTGTGGCTCGTGTCGGCCGCGGCGCCGGTCTGGGCGGACGCGTCGACCGATGAGGCGGCACGCTTCCTCTCCGAATACATTCGGATCGACACGAGCAACCCGCCTGGCAACGAGATCACAGCAGCGCGCTTTCTCGCCGAACGGCTCGCCGCCGCCGGCTTGGAGACGCAGGTCTTCGAGTCGCAGCCGGGGCGGGGCACGGTATTGGCGCGTTGGCGCGGCACCGGCGCGCGCCGGCCGATCGTGCTGTTGAACCATCTCGACGTCGTGCCGGCCGCAGCGAGCGAGTGGCAGCGACCGCCCTTCGCCGGCGTCATCGACGACGGCTACGTGCACGGCCGCGGCGCCCTCGACTGCAAGGGCATCGCCGTGACCCAGGCGATGGCCTTGATCGAGCTGGCGCGCAGCAACACGCGACTACCGCGTGACGTCATCTTCCTCGGCACCGCCGACGAAGAAGTCGGCGGCAAGCTCGGCGCTGGCTGGTTCGTCGAGCATCACCTCGAGGCGCTCGACGATCCCGAGTTCGTCCTCAACGAAGGCGGGCACATCCGCAACGAAAACGGCAAGCGCTTCTTCGAGGTGTCGGTCACGGAGAAGGTGCCGTATTGGCTGCGCTTGACGGCACGGGGTCACGGCGGCCACGGCTCGACGCCGCCGGGAACGACGGCCGTGACCCGTCTCGTCGCGGCACTCGAACGACTGCGGCTCTACGATGCGCCGCTGCAGGTCAGTGATACGGTCCAACGATACTTCGCCGCCTTGGCCAACGACACACCGGAGCCTCTCGCTGGGCACTATCGCGACCTGCGACGAGCCCTGCGGGACGAGGCGTTTCGCCGGCAATTCCTCGCCGACCCGCGCCACGCAGCGCTGGTCCGTAACACGATCGCGCCGACCGTGCTCGAGGCGAGCCACAAGACCAACGTCATCCCGCCGGTCGCCACGGCGGAAGTCGACTGCCGACTGCTGCCGGAACAAGATCCACAAGCCTTTGCAAAGGAGATACGGCGAGTGATCGCCGACTCCAAGATCGAGATCGAGGTGTTGTTGCATTTCCCGGCGTCGGTCTCGCCCACCGACAACCGGCTCTTCGCGGCGATCGAGCGAGTGGCGGCACGCGAGCAGGCACCGGTGGTTCCGACGCTGTTGCGCGGGTTCACCGACAGCCACTACTTCCGCGCAGCCGGCATCGACAGCTACGGCTTCGTTCCCTTCGACGTGACGCCCGCCGATGCGGCCCGCATGCACGGCCTCGACGAGCGCCTGTCGGTGACGAGTCTCGCCGACGGCATCCGCCGCCTGCAGGCGATTCTCGTCGAACTCGACCGCGAACCGCAGGAGTGATCGTCATGCAAATCGTCGATGCGCGCACCGCCATCGCCAACATTCCGGATGGCGCCAACGTCATCCTGCCGCACGGTTCGGTCGAGCCCACCGCCCTGTACCAGGCACTGCTTCAGGAGCGGGATCGGTTTCGCGATCTGCGACTGTTTTCCGGACTGCAGTTCGGCGACTACGCCTACCTCGACGCGGGCTTGGGCGAGAACTTCCGCTATACCACGTGGCAAGCCTCGGCCAAGTTGCGTCCGCTGTTCCGCGATGGTGCGGTGGATTTCTTGCCGTTGCGCTTCCGCGAAGTGCTCGACGTGGTGCGTCCGGCGGGCCCGGTGCCGCCGGACGTGTTGTTCATCCAGGCGGCACCGCCGCGCGACGGGCGGGTGAATCTGGGCATTTCGGTGAGTCTGTACCAAGAGTTGACCCGCGTCGCGGGAATGGTGATCGCCGAGATTCACGCCGACATGCCGCGGCCGCGGGGCATGACCGAGATTCCCGTCCAGCGCATCGACTTGGCGGTCGAGTCGGATTTGCCCTTGGGCAGCTATCCGACGCCGCGACGGACGGCGCGGGACGAGCGTATCGCCGATCTCGTCTTGGACCTGATCCCGCGCAAGGCGTGGGTGCAGATCGGCGTCGGCGCGATACCGGACTTGGTACTGAGCCGCCTGCACGAGATCGGCGGGGTGAACCTGCATTCGGGGATGTTGACCGACGGGCTGATCGGCTTCGTCGACAACAGCCGTCACGACGTCCGCGTCGTCACAGGAGAAGTGTGCGGCTCACAGCTGCTGTACGACTACGTCGGCCGCACGCCGGCGGTCGAACTGCAGCCGACCCCGGTGACGCATGGGTTCGCGAGTCTGGCCGCGTTGCCGAGACTGGTGTCGGTCAATTCGGCGGTGGAGATCGACCTGCAGGGTCAGATCAACGGCGAGACGATCTCCGGGGTGCAGATGAGTGGGATCGGCGGCAGTCTGGATTTCGTCGAGGGTGCCGCGGCGTCGCGTGGGGGGATGGCGATCTTGGCGTTGCCGTCGACGACGGAGAATGGCGAACACTCGAAGATCGTGTCGCGCTTGGGGGCGACGACGCCGGTCACGATTCCGCGTGTCTGTGCGGATATCGTAGTGACCGAGTACGGCGTAGCGCACTTGCGCGGCCGCACCCTGCGGCAACGGGCCGAGGCGCTGCGCGCCATCGCCCACCCGGAATTCCGCGACGGGCTGTGAGCCACGGCCCCATCCTCTAGGACGAGCTAGCCCTGACTGCTCGCCACGGAGTGGTCATGACCGTCCGTCGCCCGAAGGTTGATGAAGATGGGCGCGCAGCGCACTGGAGCGCCGAGTTGTACTCGGCGGGCCCGCTGCGGGTGGACGGAGACGTATCGCGAGCATTCTCGCGCCAAGTTCGGAGTTGCTCGCCTGCGCATCGCGGGGAGGATGGTGGCGGGCCGCGCCCGGCGCTGCGCCGGGCGGTGTCGAGTGCAACTCGACACTCCGGGTGGCCCAGGAACATTCGATGGAGGAACGGAAACGCGGAGTTGCCCAGGAACGCACGGAGCCGAGCTCTCCATCAACTTCTTGGACTGAACGACGCGCCGGGTAGGATTCAACTCACGGCGTGACGGCCGGAGGGGGGCCGGGTTTGGGCAACGACTGCGGCTGCAGCACCTTGAACGTCGACTGCAACGTCTCCGGCGGCAGACCGCGCGTATCGATCTGCACCAGCAACGTGTGCACGACGGCGGTCAACGTGCCCTGCTTCGAGGCGTATTCGTACTTCTCGATCGCCTTGAAACCGTCGATCTCGACCGCCTTCTCGTAGCCCTCGGTGGTTTCCTTGCTGAACTTGCCCAGCATCGAGTAGGCGATCGTCGCATACTGCGTCGGCGCACCGTCGGTGATCTGCACCTGGATCGTCTGCTGCGGATCGCTCTGCGCGGCGAGGTCGACCGACACCACCGTCACCTTCATGCCCATGCCGGAGGTCGTCGACCCCTTCGGCTTGGCCGCCGTGAATCCGGCGATGCTGTCCGGCCCAGGTAGGTACTCGATGAGCTTGCTGAAGTGTAGCGGCTCGCGCTCCTGCGCCTGCGCTTGCGCCTGCGCTACCACGCACACGATCCCAACCGCCGCGATCCAGAATCTCATCCGCCGAACCTCCGCCTTTGGCTGCGCGCCTAACACCCGCAACCGCCTATTTCAAAGCATCATCGCCTCAGTCACGCCGGCGCGGCGGACCCTTGCGCGGCGGCCCGTCGGGGCGATACGGCCGCGGGCCAGTCGGACGCGGGGGCGGCTCGCTGCCGTCGCGGCGGCGACGATCGGCGGCGTTCCAACGCGGCCGCGGTCGTTCCCCGGCAGCGCCTTCCTGGGGACGATCGCCGTAGGGGCGCGGACCTTGGGAACGATCCTGGAACGGGCGCGGACCACGCGGGCGGTCCTCGAAGGCACGCGGGCCACGCGGACGATCGTCGTACGGGCGCGCACCCTGACCGCGGTCTTGGAACGGGCGCGGGCCACGCGGGCGATCGTCGAAGGCACGCGGACCGCGCGGGCGATCATCATACGAGCGCGGCCCCTGGCCGCGATCTTGGAACGGACGCGGGCCACGTGGACGGTCCTCGAAGGCACCCGGACCACGTGGACGATCGTCATAAGGGCGCGGACCCTGGCCTCGGTCCTGGAACGGGCGCGGACCGCGCTGGCGATCGTCGTACGGGCGCGGACCCTGGCCGCGGTCTTGGAACGGACGCGGGCCACGCGGACGATCCTCGAAGGCACCCGGACCACGCGGGCGATCGTCGTACGGGCGCGGCTGGGTGCGACCCGAGAACCCGCGTGGCTCGTAGCCGCGGGAGTCGCGCTCGCCGCGCGGGCCGCGGGTGCGCGGCAAGTCGGGGCGCGGTCCGTAGGGCCGCCCTTCGTCGCCGCCGATGCGGTCCGGGCGCGGCTTATAGGCGCGCGGTCCATAGCCCTGGCCGCTGCCGCCACGCCGGGCTTCGCGCCGACGGTCGTCATACGACCGATACGTGCGATCACCGAAATCGCGGTTAGGCCGGTCGCCGCGGTCATCGAAGGCGCGCGGACGACGGTCGCCGTCCGAACGCGGCGCATCGAACCGACGCGGCGGACGCGCCGTGTCGTCGTCGCGCCGCGGCCTCGGCCGTTCGAAATCACCCCGCTCGCCGCGACCTTGCCAGCCGCGATCCTCGCCCGGTTCAGCCCGCGGACGACGCGGACGATCGAAATCGGGGCGCGGCCGATCGAAACGGGACTCCTCCGGACGCGGCCGGCGCGGGCGGTCGGCATAACCACCTTCGCCACGCTCGGCCCGCTCGACGACCACCGGCACCTCGGGCCGCGGCGGGCGTTCGCTCGCCGGCCGACGGATCGGACGCGGCGTCGCCGCGACCTCCTCCTCGCGGTGGACCAGGGACCGGGCGATGTAGCGGTCGAAGTCGAAAAAGTCCCGATACTCTGGGATCGCCTTGAACGACCGATCGACGATCATGTGATGGCTGTCGACGTCGGCCTCGAGCACGTACACCCCGGACGCCGCTGTGCGCACCAGGTCGACGACGCCGAAGCGCAACCCCAGCACCTCGGCAGTCCGCACCGCCGCCTTGCGCGTCGCGTCGCCGACGTCGTGCAGGAAGCGGTACTGGGCGCCGCGGCCGATGTTGACGATCCAGTCGGACGGCCGCTCGTAGCTCGTGCGGTAGCGCTCGGTCCAAAAGACGATCTCGCGGTCGACGACGTAGGCCCGCAGCACCTGCGGCGGCGTGATCTCGTCGCGCGTGTAGTGAGCCACCAGGCGCTGGGCGTAATACGGCCCGGGGTGGCGCAGGACCTCACCATCGAGCACGGTCTTGCCGGCCGGGCTGGGCTCGAGGACGTAGCGGTGGCTGCCGCCGTCACCGACGACGCGGCCGTCCTCCAGCCACAGCACGAGGTGACCCTGTCCGCCGCATCCCTGCGGCTGCTTGAGGACGACGAAGCGGTGTTCGCGGACGAAGCGGCGCAGTTCGTCGAAATCGTCGGTCAGCAACGTGTCGGGCATCGACACGCCCTGGCTCAACAGCCGCTCCTGGGTGGCGAGTTTGTCCCAGCACAGCTCCTGCAGCTCCAGCGGCACGACCAGCGGCGCCTCGCCGAAGGTCTGGCGCAGGAAGGCCTCGACCTCGGCAGGAGCCCCGAGGCCCAGCGGCACGTCGAACGGGAAGGTGTAGACGGCGTCGAAGGCCGGCCCCTGGCCGCGCTCGCGCCAGGCGCGTTCGGCGCTGATGGGCAGCATTTCACCGCCCTCGTCTTCGACGGCGCGGCAGAGATCGACGATGGCGGTGCCGACGAACGGCTGGATGTCGGCGCCGTAGACACAGGCGATCCTGCGTCCGCGGTGTTCAGGAGGAAACATGGCAACCTCAGGCGAAAAAGCCGTCGACGTCGGTGGAGCCGACTTCGAGCGGGAGGATTTCGCCGTCGCGAAAGATACGCATGGCGAAAGACGCCCCCGGGCTCTCGGCCCAGAGGAGTTCATACAAATGGCGGCGCCCGGCCACGGGCACCGCGTCGACGGTGACGATCAGATCGCCGCCGCGCAACCCGGCCCGCGCGGCGGGGGACCCGGGCAAGACGCCGGCGACGATCACGTGCTCGCGGAACTCATAACAGAAGATGCCGATCCATGCTCGCGCCGGGCGCGTCACCCGCCGCCCGTGGCGCAGCAGCTCGTCGCCGTGCTCGAGGTAGACATCGGCCGGGATGGCCAGCACCGCGCTGCCGACCTCGCCCAGATCGAGAAAACTGACACCGATGCAGTTGCCGCTCGCATCCGCCAGCGGCGCGCCGCCGAGGCCGGGGTTGCGGGCCGTCGTCGTGATGGCGCGCTCGAGGGCCATCTCCCAATTGGCCTCGAACGGGTCGAGGTGGGAGATGACGCCGTCGCTGACCCGACGCTCGCCGTCCGACCCGTAGGCCACAGCGAACACGTCCGCGCCGCGCTCCAGTTCGCGGCTCGGTCGCACCGCGAGGGCGCTCCGCGGCCGCATCGCCGGCTCGATCAGGGCGATGCCGCTGGCGAAATCGTGCGCCGCCACCCGCCCGGGCACCACCGTGTCGTCGGCGAAGGTGATGCGGCACTCTCTCGCACCGAGCACCGCATACTGTACGGTGAGAATGAGATGATCCGGGCGCAGCACCACGCCGCTGCCGACCCGTTCGCTGCCGAGCACGGCGGTCGACGGGTGCTGCGGTGCCACTTCCGCCTGCACCCGCACCGTGGCGCGTTCGACGGCATGCAACAGATGGGGCGATGCGTTCATGCGGCTCGGCGGCGGCTGGTGTCGACGGTGGAAGGTGACGCGCTTTGCGGATAGAGGGCTCGACGGCGGCGCCGCAGCCGCGCGAGGTCATCACGAATCGCATGGGGAGGCAAGACGTCGAACTCGGCCTCGGCAACGCCGAGTTGCTGCAACATTGCGCCGGCGAACCGCTGCCCTTCGTCCTCGACGGCGGCGGACCCGCATCGTGGGGCTGCGGCCGGTCCTTTCTCGGCTTCGCCCCCGTCGCCTGGATGCAGGTGACCGCCGGCGGCGAAGTCCGCGGACAAGGCCTCGATGCCACGCCGATCGCCCCCGCCCGGGCCGACGGCCGCGCCCCGCTGGACCTGCTCGAACTCTTCGTCGCTCACTTCGACACCGGCCCCGACGACGCCCCGCCCTTCGTCGTCGTCGCCCTAGCCTACGACCTCGGACGCAGCATCGAGCGAATCCGCGGTGCCCGACCCCTGCCGCCCGAGCATCTCCTGCTGCACGTCGCCGCCTATGATTGGATGCTGGTGCGCGACGCCACGTCGGACTGCTCCACCGTCGTCACACGCCCCGGCAGTCAGGCCGACGCCGCGGTCATAGCCGACCGCTTGCGCGCCCTCGCCCGACAGCCGCCGCCTCCCGCCCGTACCTCCGCCCAGGCCGAGTTGCGTCCGGACCGAACCCCGAGCGAGCACGAAGCGGCGGTGCGCCGGGCGCTCGAGTGGATCGCCGCCGGCGACATCTATCAGGTCAACCTGGCGCAACGCTTCCGCGCCCCGGCGCCCGATCCGCTGCGGCTGTTCCAGACCCTGCAGCGCGACCACGCCATGCCGTTCGCCGCCTACCTCGACCTGGGCGATCGACAGCTGGTGTCGAACTCGCCCGAGTGTCTGCTCGCCCTCGATGGCGACGAACTCGCCACCTTTCCCATCAAGGGTACGCGCCCGCGTGGCGCCGACCCCGCCGACGACATCCGCCTGCGGCAGTCGCTGCGCGACGATCGCAAGGAACGCGCCGAGCACGTGATGATCGTCGACCTCGAGCGCAACGACCTCGGCAGGGTGGCGCGCACCGGCAGCGTGCGCGTGCCTCACTGCATGGACATCGAATCCTATCCGACGCTGCACCACATGGTTTCGCGGGTGGAAGCACGGCTGCGGCCGGGGGTCGGCGTGGCCGAGTTGCTGCGGGCGATCTTTCCCGGCGGCTCGATCACCGGCGCGCCGAAGATTCGCGCCATGGAGGTGATCGACGCTCTGGAACCCGTGCCGCGCGGCTTCTACACCGGAGCCGTCGGGTTGCTCGGCCGCCGCTGGGCGCGCCTCAACATCGCCATCCGCACCGCCGAGATCCACGCGGGCACGTTGTCGTACCACGCCGGAGGCGGCATCGTCGCCGACTCCGAGCCGCAACGCGAGCAAGCCGAAGTCGTGCTCAAGACGACGGCATTCGCGCGCGCCCTCGCCTCACTCGTGGCGTAGCGCTTCGATCGGGTCGAGCCCGGCCTGCCATGTGCAGATGGCGTGCCCGGTAGTTCACGACCCAAGATTGCGACAGCGTACGGTGAAACCGCAGCGGTGCAGCGGAAGATTGAGGCAAAGGGTACGGGGTACCGCCTTCAGGCGGAGATCAGCTGAAGCCTGATCACCCTTGACCGCCCCCATTGCCTGAAGGCGGAACGGAGCCTGGCAGCGCTTCACCCCAAAATTGATTGAGCCTCGGGCGAAGGCAGGTCATGACCCCGCGGTCGGGCTTGGTTCAGGATCGCATCGCTTCGATCCTGTCCTCGTAGACTGCGACCATCTTGTGCTCCGGCAGAAGTGCTTCGATACGCGGCCATGATCGGGCCAGTAATGCGTGGAAGTCGCGTCGACGAAGGTTGCCAAACCGCAGGTGAACGATCCAGGGCGGTGGCGTGCTGGCAAGGATGCGGTCAGCGAAATCGGAGTCCTTGCTGACAATCACCAAGTTCTTTTCGCGAGCGAAATTCCACAGCTCTGAGTCTTCCGCGCTTCCGCGCAGCGTAATGGCGCTCGGCAGGACCGGCAGTGACGACGCGATGGTGAGTCGAGCCGGAATGTTCTCGTCAATGAGGAAGCCGTTCACGCCACCTTCTCGACGATGAAGTGGTTCGCCATTAAGCGGGACGAGTAGCGGAGGCAGGCCAGTACGTCTTCGCGCGTCAGCGTCGGATATTCCTCCAGAACTTCCTCGATCGTGTCCCCTGCGCCGAGAAATTCGAGGACCGTCTGTGCGGTGATCCGGGTGCCACGTACGACCGGGCGGCCGTTGCAGATGGCCGGGTCGATGATGATGCGTTCTTCCATCGCGACAAACCTTATTCCGGCGGTGTTCGTCCAGCAAGAGTTTGCAAGGGATCCGTTCCCCGAACGGATACGGAATTCTTGTGCTTTCCGCGGCCGGCGGACACACGAGTACCTGCCTCAGCGTCTGTCCGAGGGAACCGGGGCACCGTGGCCTCTCTCAGACCCGGTCGTCTTGGGGCGCGAAGCCTGGGAGCCAAGTCGGCGGCTGTGCTGGCGCCGCCTGCGGTGATTCCGCCGGTAAGCCGAGGTGGCTCAGGATCTGGCTGACCAGATGGACCTGCCCCGTTTCGGTAGACACCCCAACATGGCGATGATCGCCGATCCTCGCTGGCCGATTGGCCATGGGATTATCCGAAAACTATCCAACTCCTAGAGGCCGCGTCCCCAGCTACGCGATATCTTGGGAGCCATGACACGGGAACAGCCACTAAGCTCGCAGGAGCCGACATTTGCTCCGCAACATGCGTTCGTCGTCCAGTTTGCCCAGCCCGATCCGCGAGACCAGCTTCGGGGCAGGGTTGAGCATGTGGTGAGTGGCCAAGCCGAGCGGTTCGCGACCGAAGTGGAGCTGTTTCGCTTCATTCGCCGTGTTCTTGGGGAAGGCGACGCTACCTCGTGAAAGTGGGGCTGTCGCACTGCAAGTTGGAGGCAGAGAATGAGAACTCAGGTACGAGGTTGGTTGCTGGTGCTGATGGCCCAGCTTGGAGCCGGCGCCACGTGGGCCGCCGCGCCGGTAGCCGTGTCGGACTATTTCCCCTTTCCCACCAATCCGACCACCGCGATCGCCGTCCTGGCGAACGACAGCGACGCCGATGGGGACTCGCTCAGCATCACCGCGGTGAGCGGCCTCGGGTTGTCCATCGCGCCGGACGGGCTGTCGTTGCGCTACGACTCCGCGGCAGCCACGGCGATACCGTACGCGTACGGTGAGTACACCGTCTCCGACGGTACCAGCACCGCCACGGCGTATGTTGGCCTTTCTCGTGCGGAGAGCGTGCCGGACACCGTCCCTGGCTGGCCATCGGCGTATTCGACCACCATGGAGATTATCGACCCCATCAACAATCTCTACCACCGCGCCATCGCCAATGTGGACATCGCCGCGCAAAAGCAATGGGTTAACCTGGCGTCCTTTAACCCAAACGAGAACCCGACCACCCAACGCCACCTCTTCTTGCCCGGAGCTGGTGCGCAGTATCGGCTGACCCCAAACGGTAGTGGTGGCGAAGATTGCACCACGGATCCATTCTCGACGCCGCTGGCCGGGCCGCTGCCCGCCGCCAACGCGGTGTTCCTCGGTTACGAGACGATTCTTGGCCGGGCGCGGGAACGATGGCTCGTGCCCGACGTCGGAAGCGGTAGCGACTTGATCCTCACTGGCCGGCGCCGTTCCATCGGAGGAACCAAGTTGCTGATTCCCCACACCGCAACGTATCGCACCGCCAACACGACAAATCAGTTCGTCCGTTATGTGGACTTTGTCGCGCACAAGTCCGGCACTCCGGACCCGACGATTTTCAACGTGCCGGCCGGCTGCCCGTGAAGAAGGGTAAGAGAGGAGAGATCCATGACGACGAATCTTCGTGCATTCGCCTGTGTTCTCGTGCTGTCCGCCCCGATCTTGGTGGGAACGACACCCGCATGGGCGGCCACGCCGGTCGCGCAGGCGGACTATTTCGCGTTTCCGGAAACCACAACCACGCCCCTCAAGGTCCTAAAGAATGATAGCGACGCCGACGGCGACGAGCTGACGATCACCGCGGTCGATGGCGCCGGGCTTTCGATCGCGCCGGATGGTCGCTCCCTCTATTTCGACCGCTCCGCCGCGCTGCCACTTCCTTACGCCACGGGGTCGTACGTCGTTTCCGACGGCGCAACCACTGCTACCGCGGCCTTGAGCCTTTCAACGGCAAGGCGGGCGCCAAAACCACCCACGGCTCTTCCCGCGGCGTTCCAGTCCAGCGGCTTTTTGATTGATCCCATCAACAACTTCCATGACTTCACCTCCTTTGATTATGACTCCCACACCCAGCGGCAACGCGTTGGCATCACCTTCACGAATCCGAACGAAACACCCCTGAGCATCATCATCTTTCTTTTCCCATCGGAAGGAGTCTCGTATCGCGTCAATCCCCAGCCCGACGGCACATTCACTTGCTTCACGGGAACCTATGATATTCCGCTTGCGCCGTTCAGCTTTGCGGACGTGGACACGCTGTTCCTCGGGCACGAGAGGGTTGCCGGCAAGAGGCTCGAGCGATGGAGAGTCGAGACCGAGTTTACCTACGACGTCTACACCGGTTACCGGCGGTCGATCCGCGGTACGAAGGTGTTCCTTCCGTACTCGATTCACTCCTACTCGAAGAGTGCGCCGGGGCTACTCTCGACCTTCCTGATGTATGTTGACCTAGTCGCGTACCCGGAGGGGCTGCCCGACCAGAGCGTCTTCGACCTGCCGGCTGCCTGTTCGACTCTTCCTCCGCCCACGTGAACGGCGGGATCACGTCGCAGAGGGCGAGGCCTGATGAACGAGGCGCGACGGCGAGACCAGAAGACCTCTCCCCCCCCCGCGGCCGGCACAATCGTAGTCTAGCTCCAGTATTGCACCAGGAATCTGAACCACGGGGAGGCACGGAGACACGAAGAGAAGTGTTCGGCATCTTTCTCCTCGATTCCTTTCGAATTTCCCTTCGTTCCTCGACGACTCCGCGCCTCCGTTCCTCCGTGGTGAGAAATCCGGGCTTGGGCGACAGCGGCTTTGAGGTGGCCGTGCCAGTGCCTACCGATGCGGTGACTCGGTAAACCATCCTCGCCAGGCGAGCTTTCGGGCGGCCGCAATGCCCTACCCGCGAGAGAACGACCCAGAAAGCGACGCGGTCGTCGGGGTCGCCGCTTCACTCGTGGCGTAGCGCTTCGATCGGGTCGAGCCGCGCCGCGCTACGCGCCGGGAAGTAGCCGAAGATCACGCCGATCGCCGCCGAGAAGAGAAACGCCAGCACGTTGATCTGCGGGTTGAAGAGAAACGGCACCTCGATCGCCCGCGCGATGCCGGCCGACGCCAACGCCGCCAAGACGATGCCGACGACGCCGCCGAACGACGACAGCACCACCGCCTCGACCAAGAACTGCAACAACACCTCGCGCTCGAGTGCCCCGATCGCCAGCCGGATGCCGATCTCGCGCGTCCTCTCGGTGACCGACACCAACATGATGTTCATGATGCCGATGCCGCCGACCAACAGGCTCACCGCGGCCACCGCGCCGAGCAGCATCGTCATGATGCGGGTGGTTCCCGAGAGAGTCTCGGCGATCTGACGCGTATCGAGCACGGTGAAGTTGTCGTCTTCGTTGTCGGCGATGCGCCGGCGTTCGCGCATCAGCACCTCGATCTGTTCCTTCACCTTGGCGGCGGGGACGCCGTCCTCCAGCGACACCAACAAGGCGCCGACGTCTTGGTTGCCCACCAGGCGCCGCTGCACCGTGCGCATGGGCATGACGACGACATTGTCCTGATCGGAACCCATGGCGCCTTGCCCTTTCGGCGCCAGCAACCCGATGACGTCGCAGGAAAAGTTGCGGATGCGCAGTTCGTCCCCCACCGGATTCTGCCCGCCGAACAACTCGCGCCGCACGGTTTCGCCGATGACGCACACCGCCTTGCCGGCCTTCTCTTCCACCTCGTGAAAGGTCCGCCCCGCGGTGATGCGCCAGTTGCCGATGCGGAAGTAGTCCACCGTCGAACCGACGACGCCGGTCGCCCAATTCTCCGCTTGGTGCACCACCGTCACGCCGATGCCGACACTCGGCGCCACGCCCTGTAGGCCGCCGATCTGATCGGCGATCGCGCCGACATCCTCGATCTTGAAGTTGGGCGCGCCGGCGCTGCTACGGCCCGGGCCCAACCGACGCCCGGGGTAGACCATCAACAAGTTGCTGCCGAGGCTCGAGATCTGATCCGACACCGCGCGCGTCGCGCCGTTGCCGAGGGTGACCATGCTGACCACCGCCGCGACACCGATGACGATGCCTAGGATGGTGAGGAAGGAACGCAGCAGATTGCGGCGAATGGCGCGTACCGCGAGGATGATGGTGTTGCCGATCATGCTCGCATCTCCGGGTTGTGTTCGATGCGGGCGATACACCCATCGACGAAGTGCACGATGCGCTCCGCCCAAGCGGCCATGTCGGGTTCGTGCGTCACCATGACGATGGTGATGCCTTGGCTGCGGTTGAGGCTCGTCAGCAACTCCATGATCTCGGCGCTGCGTTGGGTATCGAGGTTCCCCGTGGGCTCGTCGGCCAACAGTAACGCCGGCCGCGTCACCAAGGCACGGGCGATGGCGACGCGCTGCTGCTGCCCGCCCGAGAGCTCGGCCGGGGTATGGTCTTCCCAACCTGCGAGTCCGACGGCGTTCAACGCCGCCAGCGCCGCGGCGCGGCGTTGCTGCGACGGTTCGCCGCGATACAGCAGCGGCAGTTCGACGTTTTCGATGGCCGACGTCCGTGCGAGCAAGTTGTAGCCTTGGAAGACGAAGCCGAGGAAGTGGCGTCGCAGCAAAGCCCGCTGATTGCGCGACAACGATCCGACCTCGACGCCGCGAAAGCGGTAGTTGCCGGAGGTCGGCACGTCGAGACAACCGAGGATGTTCATCGCCGTCGACTTGCCGGAACCGCTCGGTCCCATGATGGCGACGAACTCGCCGGCGTCGATGCGCAGATCGACCCCGCGTAGAGCTTGCAGCGCCGTGGCGCCGCGGCCGTAGGTTTTGGTCAAGCCGACGAGTTCGAGCAACGGCGCGTCGTCGGCCCCTGCCGCGGCCGTGGTCATGGTTCGGCCGCGACCGCGTCGACGATCACCGGAGTACCCGCCTCGAGCGCGCCGCCGACCACTTCCGTCATGTTGCCGTCGCTGACACCAATGGTGATGCCGACCTCGACCGGCTGTCCGTCGCGCAGCACCCAGACCTGACGCTCGGGTGTCGTCGGCGTCGCCGTGCGCTTGCGCGGCGGTTGCACGGGCGCACGCGGAATCAAGCTGGCGACGATGCCGCGACTGGGCGCGTTGGTCGTCTCTTGGCTCGGCGGGGTGAAGCGCAGCGCGCCGTTGGGGATCAGCAACGCGTCGCTGCGCCGCGCCGTGATGATCGCCGCCGTCGCCGTCATCCCGGGGCGCAGGCTGAGGTCGGCATTGTCGACGGCGAGAATCGTCTTGTAGGAAACGACACCGTCGGTCGTCTGCGAGCCGTAGCCGACCCGTTCGATGCGCGCCGGATAGCGGCGATTGGGGTAGGCGTCGACGTTGAAGGTCGCCTCCTGTCCTTCGCGCACCTGCCCGACGTCGGCCTCGTCGACCGCCACCTGCAGCTCCATGCGCGACAGGTCTTGGGCGATGGTGAACAGCACCGGCGTCGAGAACGAGGCGGCGACGGTCTGGCCGGGCTCGACGCTGCGCGCCAAGACGATGCCGTCGATGGGTGAGCGGATGGACGCCTTTTCGAGATTGGTACGATCGGACCGGAGGGCGGCTTCGGCCTCGCGCACGACGGCTTGCGCCGCCACCGCGTCGGCCTGGGCGCGCACGAGCGACGCCTCGGCCGATTCGAGTTCGGCCTGCGACGGCACCTTGCCGCCCGACAATTTCGCCACCGTGTGCAGCCGTGACAGATTGGCCCGCACCTCGGTGATCGTCGCCTCGGCTTGCTTGACTCTCGCTTGCGCCGAAGCGAGAGCCGCCTCGGAGCGGACGATCTGGTCTTCGAGACGCGACACGTCGAGCCGCGCCAACATTTGCCCGGTGACGACGCGATCGTTGTCGTCGACGTGCACCGACTCGATCAAGCCCGAGAGTTCGCTGCCGACGTCGACCTGATCGGTTGGCGCCAGCGTACCCGTCGCGGACACGCTGACGACGAGATCGCCGCGCGAGGCGGCCGTGGTTTCATAGCGAAACGGGGCTTTCGCCTCATCGCTTCGCAGCACGAAGAACGCGGCGACGGCGACGAGACCACCACCGACGAGAGCGATCCAACGCCGGCGGCGACGGCGACTCGCCGCTGCACCCGCAGCGACGATGGCCGCCACCTCGGCACTGGGGGAAGGGACGGAAGAATTCATGATGCTGCCTCCGTCGCGGCGCCGGCTTCGTCGGCTTGGGTGCTCCAGCCGCCGCCGAGCGCCTTGTAGAGCTGAATCATCGCCGCGGCGCTGTTGGCCTCGGCAGTGACGCGGCTTTCATCGACGGTGAGCACCGTCCGTTCGGTATCGAGCACCGTCTGAAAGTCGATGAGGCCGGCACTGTATTGTTGGCGCGCCAGCAGCGCGGCGTTGCGGGCCGACGCGACGGCGCGGGCCAAAGTCGCGGCGCGTTGCCGGCTTTCGGCGAGACTGACGAGCGCGTTTTCGACTTCTTCCAAGGCGACGAGGACCGTCGAACGATAGGTCGCCAACGCCTCGGCCTGCACCGCGGTTTGGTTCTCGATGTTGGCGCCGATACGGCCACCGTCGAAGATGGTCTGTGCCAATCTGCCGACCACGTTGGCGGCGACGGCGCTACCTTGATCCAGAGCACTGATGCTGAGTGCCTCGACACCGATGGTGCCGGAGAGAGTGAGGCTCGGGTAACGCGCCGCCTTGGCTTCGCCGATGCGGGCGGTTTCAGCGGCGACGCTTCGTTCCGCGGCGGCGACGTCGGGACGTTGGCGCAGAATGTCGGCGGGGATGCCGACCGTCAAAGGTTCAGGTAGCCGCGGGATCGGCGCGGGCGCCGCGAGTTCGTCGACGAGAGCCGCGGGGGCCAGGCCGAGGAGCGTGGCGATTCGATGCAACGCCTCGGCCCGCGCCGTCCGCAGCAAAGGGATGGCGGCGCGCGTCTGCTCGACGGCGGTGCGGGCTTGCTCGGCATCGAGAGAGGTGGCGAGGCCGGCCTGCACGCGCCACTCGGTGAGCGCCAGGGTTTCCGATTGGCTGGCGAGGTTCGCCTCGCCGATGGCGATGCGCTCTTGCGCCGAACGCAATTCGACGTAGTTGCGCGCAACCTCGGCGATCAGGCTCACTTGGGCTTGCTCGAGTTGGGCGTCGGCCGCTTGCAGGTCGGCCGTCGCCGCCTCGCGCGCGCGCCGCTGGCCGCCGAAGAGATCGGGCTCCCAGGAAGCATCGAAGCCTGCTTGGTAGACCTCGCGCGTCTCGTCGAATCCTGGGATGTTGCCCGGCCGTCCGCCGGCAAAGTTGGCTTGGCTCATGCGGAGGTACTGAGGCGACGTGGAAGCACCGAGGGTCGGCCACAGGTTGGCCCCGGCCAAGCGACGCCGGGCGCGGGCCTGGCGAAAGCGGGCCATGGCGGCATCGAGGTCCGGATTGGCGTCGATGGCGCGCTGGATGAGATCGCTGAGAAGCGGATCGTGGAGGTGGTACCACCAATCCGCGAGAGTGCTGCCCTCGGCCGCGTCGGTGCTTGCGGGCCCCTGCCAGCTCGCCGGCACGTTCAACTCTTCCGGCGTCGGCGGAGAGTAATCCGGACCGACGACGACGCAGCCGGAGCCGGAGAGAAGCAGCAGGAGAGCGATACGGCGGGCAAGCCGCGCACGATGCGGGTTCATGCGGGAGGATCGCCGGGGTCAGCGGTGACGGCGTCGCCGATCTTGCGGAAGAGACGAATCAACTCGTGGCCTTCGGCGGCGGTGAGGCATTGCAGCATGCGCCGGACGCCGGCGATGCGTTCGGCGAGAGCGCTGCGGTAGACGCGGCGGCCTTCGCTGGTGAGAGCGACACGCACGATGCGGCGGTTGTCGTCAGGACGTTCGCGCCGGACGAGATCACGCGCGACGAGGCGATCGACGACGCGGGTAGCGGTGCTGAGGGGCATGCGGGTACGGGCGGCGACGACGGACATGGATAGCGGCCCTTCGGCCCCGAGAGTGTCGAAGACGGCGATTTCGGAGCGCGAAAAGGTGAAGGGCGCCGCGCGGCGGCCGCCGGAGAAAACGAGCCGACGCATGGTGCGATCGAGGTGGGCCACGAGGTCCCGAGCCTCGGCGACTCCTGGCGGACCGACAGCAGACTTGCGCAACGTCATGGTTGCAGACTGCAAGTTTGCCGAAGGCGAGTCAATCGACGATCAAACGGCATAAGGCGAAAGGCTGAAGGCGTAAAGCCGTCTGCGTCCACGCTTGCCCCCTGCCGCCTTTCGCTTTACGCCTTGCGCCCCTCCCGACCGTCGCCCGGCACTTCGTTCCGGCGCGGCGGTGGGTTCGGCTGGCGATCGTGCGGAATCCGGGGCAAAAGCTTCTTCAGAGATGATGAGTCTGCGCCAATTCTGCCGTCGGAGCGTGGCCCTCGCCGGCTGGCTCGCGCTTTCCTCGGCGGCGCCCGCGGCGGCCTCGCCGCAGCCGGAACTGCTGCTGTTCGACGAGCCGCCGGTCACCGCCGCGGTCAAACATTCCCAGAAGCCCAGCGCCGCGCCGTCCGACGTGAGTGTCGTGACGGCCGAGGACATCCGCCGCTACGGCTTTCGTACCCTGGGCGAGGCGCTACGCTCGGTGCGTGGCTTCTACCTCTCCAACGACCGCAACTACACCGCGCTCGGCGTACGCGGCTTCCAGCGCCCGAGCGACTACAACGACCGCGTCCTGGTGCTGCTCAACGGCCACGCCACCAACGACGACGTCTTCCAGCAAGCCTTCGTCGGCAACGAACTCGGCATCGACCTCGAAGCGGTGCAGCGCATCGAAGTGATCCGTGGCCCGGGCTCGGCGCTGTACGGCGGCAACGCCCTGTTCGCCGTCATCAACATCGTCACCTTCACCGCCGGCGAGCGACCGGGCCTAGGCATGACGGCGGAAACCGGCAGCTTCGGGCGCAAACGCGGCCAGTTCAGCCTCGGGCACACCTTCGCCAATGGGGCCCAGTTCTTCGCCAGCGGCTCCGCCCTCGACCTCGATGGGCACCGCTCGCTCTACTACCCCGAGTACGACAGCCCCGAGACCAACGACGGCGTCGCCCGCAACCGCGACAACGAAACCGCTCTCAACCTCTACGCCAGTGGGCACTACGGCGGCTGGTCGACCCAAGCCAGCATCAACCGGCGCGCCAAGGACATCCCGACCGGCGCCTATGACACCATCTTCAACGACTCCGAGACGGCGACCGTCGACGTGCGCGCTTTCCTCGAGACCCGCTACCAACGCCGCCTGCGACCCGATGTCGCCCTCGATGCCCGCTTTTACCTGGACTACTTCGACTACGACGGCACCTACCCGACCGACATCGACGGCGTGCGCGTCGTCAACCGCGACGTCGCCTCGAGCCATTGGTACGGCACCGACATCTTCGCCACCTGGTCTCTCGCCGACGTCAACCGGCTGACTCTCGGCAGCGAGTACAGCCATCACCCCGACGCCGAACAACGCAACTTCGACCGCGGCGACAGCGGCGGCTTCGACGACGAGCGCACCTTTTCCATCTGGGGCGTTTACCTACAGGACGAACTGACACTTCCCTACGGCGTCACCCTCATCGGCGGCTTGCGCTACGACGACACCTACGCCGGCATCACCCAGTGGAACCCGCGTGCCGCCGCCGTCTGGAGCGCCACCGACGACACCACCCTGAAAGTGATGTACGGCACCGCCTTCCGCGCCCCCAATCTCTACGAGCTGTACTACGCCACCGTCGGCGGCGGAGTCGAGAGCATCCCCAACCCCGACCTCGACCCGGAGGAAATCACCAGTTACGAGGCGTTCGGTGAACATTGGCTGCAGCCGCAGCTGCGCCTCGTCGCCTCCGTCTACCACTACGAAGTCGATGACCTCGTCGACATCACGGACGTCAGTCCGAACGTGCAGCAGTATCGCAACGCCGGCACCGCACGCGCCAACGGCCTCGAGGTCGGCGGCGACTGGGAGATCGTCCCCGACCTCGGCTTGCACGCACGCTACACCTACGAGGACTCCGAGGGTTCGCACGGCCGCGTGTTGAGCAATTCGCCCAAACACCTCGGGCGCGTCGGCATCGAGCTCCCCGCCTGGCACGGCCTGCAGGTGGCTTCCGAGGTCGTCGTCGTCGGGCCGCGACGCACCCTGGCGGGTCGCTCCTTGTCGACGGTCAGCCTCGTGAACCTCAATTTCATCTACCAGACCCCGATCGACCGACTGCGCCTCACCACCGGCCTTTACAATCTTTTCGACACCTCCTACTCCGACCCGGCCGGGCCCGAGCATCGGCAGGACGAATTGCCGCAGGACGGCTTCACCTTCCGCACCCAGGTGGCGTATGGGTTCTGAACGCCCAGCGGCGCGCCGCCCGATGACTTGGCTGGCATCGCTACTGATGGCGGCGCTCGGCTTGCTGCCGCTGCCGGTGATGGCCGAAGCGCCGCGCCTGGCCATCGTCAAGAGCAGCTCGGTGCCTCCCTTCCAAGCAGCTACCCGCGTGCTGATCGACACCCTGCGGCAAGCGCCGGTGCAACCGGAGATCCTCACCTTCGATCTCGACGGGAATGCGGACAACGCCGACGACATCTTCACCGCCGTCGAGGCGGCCGCACCAGCGGTCATCGTCAGCGTCGGCACGCTGGCCACCGATCTCGCGCTCGACCGCCCGTCGCAGGTGCCGCTCATCTTCACCATGGTCCTGTACCCCGAACAGAGCGGCTTCCTCGCGCCGCGCCGGCGCGAAGTCGGCGGCGTCTCCCTCGACATTTCGGCGGAGACGCAGTTCGACATGCTGCGGAAGTTGCTGCCCAAGGCGCGTCACGTCGGCGTGTTGCATGCTCCGTCGGAGACGGGACGCGTCGTCGAGGCAGCGCGTGCCGGCGCGGCGCAGTCCGGCTTCGAGTTGCACAGCGTCGCCATCGGCGATGCCGGCGAGGCGGTAGCCGCGCTGCAGCGCCTGCTGCCCAAGGTCGACGCCGTTTGGTCGGTCGCCGACAGCCACGTTTTCACCGCGCAAACGACGCCGGCGCTCATCTTGCAAACGCTGCGCGTCGGCGTGCCGATGGTCGGCATCTCGGCCGGACATGCGCGCGCCGGAGCCGTGATGGCACTCTATGCCGACTACGACGACATCGGCGCCCAGACCGCCGAACGCGTCGCGGAGGTCCTCCAGGGCGGCCGCGCCACCGTCGTCGCGCCACGTAAGTCGCTGCTGGCGCTCAACCGCCGCTCGGCGTCGCACATCGGCTTGCAACTGCCGAAGAGCCTGACGCGCATCGCCGCCGAGGTGATCGAATGAACCTCGCGCCCGACGCGAACCTCGGCGGCCTCCTTCCCTTGCGCGGCTTCGCCCTGCGCCTCGCCCTGACGACCTCCGCCATCATCATCACCACCTGTGCCATCCTCAGCGCCTTCCTGGTGCAACGCAATCTCGCCGAGGTGACGCAGCGGACGCAGGAGCGCATGCGCACCCTGGCCGAACGACTGGCCCATGCCGCCGAGCTGGGCATGCTGAGCGGCGACCGCGAGGGCCTGACGGCACTGGCGCAAAGCGTGCGCACGGCGCCCGACCTGGCCTACTTGAGCTTCGTCGACAACGACGGCAACGACCTGGCGCACTTCGGCGAGACGCCCGCGACGCCACCCAGCGACGGGGTCGTGGCGGACGAGACGCGCGGCGTACGCGAGGTCGATGCCCACACCTGGGAACTCGCGGAACCGATTTTCACCACTTCGCTGCGCGGTCGGCGCGAGGAACTCGGCTTCGCCTCCGACAACCTGGCCGGCGCCTCCGAACGCAAACGCATCGGCACCGTCTTCGTCGGCGTATCGCGACAATCGCTGCAAGCGTTGCAAACTCGCATGTACGGCACCGCCGCCATTGCCACCGCACTGGTGGCGCTCCTCGGCGTGACCTTGGCGACCGTGCTGGCTTCGAGCCTGACGCGGCCGCTGCAGAGCCTGGCGGAAGCGACCGAGGCGATCACCGAGGGCCATCTCGACTCGACCGTCGACGTCGAGGGCAATGACGAGATCGGCGCCTTGGCGAGTTCCTTCAACACCATGGTGCGCAGCCTGGCCCGCAGCCGCGCCGAGCTCGAAGAGTACAGTCATCACCTGGAGGAGAAGGTGCGCACGCGCACGGAACGCCTCGAGGCACTGAACCAAGAATTGCGCGAGGCGAACCGCTTGAAGTCGGAGTTCCTCGCCACCGTGTCGCACGAGCTGCGCACTCCGCTGCACGTGATCATCGGCTACGCCTCGATGCTCGAAGAAGGCGCCGCCGGACCGATCACCGCCGACCAACGCCAAATCCTCGCTACCGTGCAGCGCTACTCGAAACAGCAACTCGACCTGCTCACCGACGTCCTCGACTTCTCCCGCCTGACTTCCGGGCGCACCTCGGTGCGGGTCGAACGCTTCCACCTCGGCGACCTGCTCGGCGAGATCGTTCAACTCTACGAAGGACGCACCCAGCACGGAGAGGTCGAGTTGCGCATCGAGGTCGCGCGCCACTTGCCGCAGCTGGTGACCGACCGGATCAAGTTGCAGGAGATCGTCCGCAACCTCGTCGACAACGCCGTCAAATTCACCCATCGCGGGCAGGTGGTCGTGCGCGCCTTCCCCAGCGTCTCCGGGCCGATCGTCATCGAGGTCGACGACACCGGCAGCGGCATCGCCCCGGAGGAGTTGGAGCGGATCTTCGAGCCGTTCCACCAGATCGGGGAGAGCAGCACACGCAGCACCGGCGGCGTCGGACTCGGCCTGAGCATCGTCAAGCAACTCTGCCAGGTGCTCGGCGGCGAAATCAGCGTTACCAGCGAGGTCGGCCGCGGTTCGTGTTTTCGGGTCGAACTGCCGGCGCCGGGTCGCGACGATCGCGACACGCGAGGCGCTGCGTGAAGCCCCCGGCGCCGCCGGCGACCGACCGAGTGTGCCTCGACGGACGCTTGGTGCCGGCGGCACGCGCCCGCATCTCCATCTTCGATCGTGGCTTCCAGTACGGCGATGGCGTCATCGAAACGATGCGCCTGGTCGACGGACGTTGCATCGCCTGGGAAGCGCACCTCGCGCGGCTCACACGCTCGGCGGAGGCCCTGGGCATTCCGTTACCGAGCGGCGCGTCGGCGGCAGCCGTGGCGCGGGTGGTTGCGGCGAACGACCTGCGGCACGGCGAGGGTTGGGCACGGCTGACCTTGACGCGCGGCACGTCCCAGCGCGGCATACTTCCTCCTGCCCACGTGTGCCCCACGTGGCTCCTGGCGGCAGGGCGTCTCGACCCGAGCCTCGGCACCGCGCGCAAACGTGGCGTCGCCGTGGTGACGCTCGACTTCGGCCGCCCCGAGGTCTTGGGCGAACACAAGCACGCGTTTTACCTGCCGGCGGTGCTGGGCAAGCGCGTGGCGGCCGAGCGCGGCGCCTTCGACGGCCTGATGGTGGCGCCGGGGGGATGGCTCCAGGGCGGCACCAGTTCCAACCTGATCGTGCGCCTGGGCGACGAGTGGATCACACCGACGGGCGCAGGGGTATTGCCAGGAGTGACACGAGCACGGGTCGAGCAGCTGTTGCGCGCCGAGGGAATCCGCTTGCGCCATCGGCGTCTGGGTCGGCGGCAGCTCGTGCACGTGAGCGACGCCTTTTTGACGAATGCGTTGTTCGAGCTTGTGCCGATCGTGCGGCTCGACGGCCGCCGGCTGCCGATCGACCCCTTGGTGCGGCGCCTACAGCGACAGCTCCTCGCCGGCGACGACTGAAGTCGCGGCGAGCCGGCGGGCGGTCGCCGCCTCGGTCACTTGTAGGCGACGGCGGCGCTCGACGGGCCGGCGAGCGGGATCACCTCGAAGCGGCGGAAGCCGACCTCGGAGCACCAGCGGCGAAAGTCGGCGCCGGTGTAGTCGAAGGCGTCGCCGAACTCGATGAGCATGTTGAGGGACATGAGCAGGCCGTGCAGGTTTTCGCGCCGTGCGTCGTCGATCAGCGCCTCGATGGCGACGAAGGCGCCACCGGCGGGCAAGGCGTCGTAAGCAGCACGGATCAGGTGCATTTTCTTGTCGAGGTTCCAGTCGTGCAGGATCATGCCCATGGTGATGACGTCGGCCTTGGGCAGCGGATCGGCGAAGAAGTCGCCGCCGACGGCGTGCACCCGATCGGCGAGGCCGGCCGCGGCGATGTGGCGTTGGGCGACGGGCACGACGGGGGGCAGGTCGAAACTGGTACAGCGCAGATGGGGATGACGCCGCGCGATTTCGGTACAGAGCAGGCCGGTGGCGCCACCGACGTCGCACAGCGTGCGGTAGGGGGCGAAGTCGAAAACCTCGGCGAAGCGTTCGAAGTTGAGGCGTGAGATGCCGGTCATGGCGCCGAGGAACTGCTCGAGGCGGGGCAATTCGGAGTAGAGTTCCTCGAAGACGCCTTTTTGACCGTGTTTGGTTTCGTTCTGGGGCTTGCCGGTGCGCAGGGCCTCGGGGAGGTCGTGCCAGAACTTGAAGAGGCGGGCGTTGAGCATTTCGAGGATGCCGCCGATGTAGCGGGGGCTTTGGCGGTCGAGGTAGAGGGCGGCCATCGGGGTATTGCGGTAGAGGGCGTCGGGGCCGTCGCCGTCGCGATCTAGGATGCGCATGGCGACGAGGGCATCGAAGAAGTCGGCGATGCCGCGCGGGTGCAGGCCCAAGGCGGCGCCGAGGTCGGCACCGGTGCGGCGGCCGTCGCCGAGGGTGGAGAAGACGTCGAACTCGACGGCGGTGAGCAGGACCTTGGAGCTCCAGAAGCCGAAAGCGGTCTGCAGGATCGGATCGGGGGGAATGGCGGCGTTCATGGCATCGACCTCCGGCCAGAGATTGAGCATGTCGGGTGCGGTCTGTACAGCGCGATCCTCCCGCCCCGCACGCGGGCAGCGCGGGGCGGCGCGTGCGATCCGGAGCGGCATCCGCTTCGTTGACTTTGGCGGACCCCTTCTATAGGTATCGCGATCCCGAACAGCGGCATTCGTGCGCGCTCGGCCAGGGAAACATGTTCGAAGCACTCAGCGACAAGATCGAGCAGACCTTTCGCCGCCTACGCGGCGTCGGCAAGATCTCGGAGAAAAACATCGCCGACGCGGTGCGTGAGGTTCGCCTCGCCCTGCTCGAGGCCGACGTGCACTTCGAGGTCGTGCAGCGCTTCACCGAGCGCGTCCAGCAGGAAGCCCTCGGCCAAGAGGTCCTGCGCAGCCTCACCCCCGAACAGCAATTCATCAAGATCGTCCACCAGGAACTGACCCGGGTGATGGGCGAAAAGGCGGTGCGCCTCGACCTCGGCGCCACCCCGCCGGTGCCCATCCTGCTCGTCGGCCTGCAGGGTTCCGGCAAGACGACCACCACCGGCAAGTTGGCGAATTATCTCCGCAAAGAGATGAAGCGCCGGCCGTACCTGGTGCCCGCCGACATCTACCGCCCGGCCGCCGTCGAGCAGTTGACGGTGCTGGCGCGCCAGCTCGAGTGCCCCGTGTATCCGACCGCCCCCGGCCAGGATCCCGTCGCCATCGCGCGCGACGCCATGACCCAGGCCAAGAACCAGGGGCACGACGTCGTCCTCATCGACACCGCCGGCCGCCTGCAGATCGACCAGGATCTGATGGCGGAGTTGGAGCGCATCAAGGCCGCCGTCCAGCCACACGCCACCATCCTCGTGGTCGACGCCATGACCGGCCAAGACGCGGTCAACGTCGCGCGCGGCTTCCACGAACGCCTCGGCCTGACCGGCGTCATCCTGACCAAGCTCGACGGCGACGCCCGCGGTGGTGCGGCGCTGTCGGTGCGCGAGGTCAGCGGCGCACCGATCCTGTTCACCGGTACCGGCGAGAAACTCGACGCACTCGAGGTCTTCCACCCGGACCGTCTGGCGCAGCGCATCCTCGGCATGGGCGACGTGCTCAGCCTGATCGAGAAGGCGCAGAAGGCCTACGACCAGAAGCAGGCGCTCGAGCTCCAGAAGAAACTGCGCAAGAACGAGTTCACCCTCGAAGATTTCCGCGATCAGATCCGCGCGCTGCGGCAGATGGGTTCGATGGGCGACCTGATGAACCTGATCCCCGGCATGAAAAAGCTGACCAAGGGCGTCGACATGGGTGAGGCCGAGACCGAGCTGCGGCGCATCGAGGCGATCATCTCGTCGATGACGTTCCAGGAGCGGCGCAACCACCTCATCCTCAACGGCAGCCGCCGCAAGCGCATCGCCAGCGGCAGCGGCACGTCGGTGGCCGAGGTCAATCGTTTCCTCAAGCAGTTCGAACAGACCAAGAAGGTCATGAAGAAAATGAGCAAGTTCGCGGGCCGCGGCGGCATGCCGGGCCTGCCGATGTGATCCCGACCGAACCATAGGAGAGTTTCCATGTCGACCAAGATCCGCCTGGCGCGTTACGGCGCCAAGAAGCGCCCCTTCTACCGCATCGTCGTCACCGACGGCCGCACCCCGAGCGGGCGCCGCAACCTCGAACTGCTGGGCACCTACGACCCGCGCACGAACCCGATCAGCCTGCGCATCGACCATGCCAAGCTGAACGCCTGGATCGCCAACGGCGCGACGCCCTCGGATACCGTCGCCCGCCTGATCAAGATCAGCGCCGCCGCCGCGCCGAAGGTGGAAGCCGCACCCACCGACGCGCCTGCATGAAGGAACTCGTCGAATACCTGGCGCGGGCGTTGGTGAACCAACCCGACGCCGTCGAGGTCAAGGAGACCACTTCCGACACCACCACGGTGTTGGAACTCAAGGTCGCCCGCGACGACCTCGGCCGCGTCATCGGCAAGCAAGGCCGCACGGCGAAGTCGATCCGCACGCTCGTCACCGCCATCGCCTCGCGCGCCGAGCGCAAGGTCGTGCTCAACATCGTCGAGGAAAAGTAGCGCCCGCGACGGGCACGCCCGAGCGCGAGCCCGGGCGGCCGTCGACACCGCTGCGACGTTCGCCGTGCCCGACTCCCCTCCGCCTCATCCGCCCGCCGGCGACGAACTCGTCGCCCTCGGTCGCATCACCGGCACCCACGGCCTGCGGGGCGACGTCCGCATCCACCTCTTCAACCCCGACTCCACCATCCTGCAGCCGGGGCAAGAACTGGTGCTGCGGCAAGACGACGAACTCGTCGTCACCGTGGTGCGCGCCACCCGCCCGCACAAACGCATCCACATCGTCCGCCTGGCCGACGTCGACTCGATCGACGACGCCGAGGGCTACGTCGGCTTCGAGGTCTGCCTCCCCGTCGCAGCCCTGCCCGAACTCGGGCCGGACGAGGTGTACCATTTCCAACTGGTCGGCTTGCGCGTCGTGACCGTCGCCGGCGAGGAGTTGGGCCAGGTGGTCGAGGTGCTCGACCTGCCGGCGAACGACGTCTGCGTCGTGCGCGGCAAGGGGCGCGAGTATCTGGTGCCGTACATCGACGACGTCATCCGCGAGGTCGACCTCGAAGGCGGCCTCCTGCGGATCGAGCCGCTGCCGGGGCTGTTCGATAGCTGATGCGCTTCCACGTTCTCACCCTGTTTCCCGAGTTCTTCGTTTCGGCCCTGGCGAGCACCATGCTGCAGAAGGGGCAGGAGCGCGGCGTCTTGAGCGTCGACTTGGTCAACATCCGCGACTACGCCACCGACAAGCATCGCATGACCGACGACACCCCGTACGGCGGCGGCAGCGGCATGGTGATGAAGCCGGAGCCGCTGGTCGGGGCGCTCGAGGCGGTGAGCGCCGCCAGCCCAGGGGTGCACAAGATCCTGCTGTCGCCGCGCGGCGCCCGCTTCGCGCAAGCGCACGCCGTGCGCCTGGCGCAAAAGCCGGCGCTGGCTCTCGTCTGCGGCCGCTACGAAGGAGTCGACGAGCGCGTGCTCGGTTACGTCGACGAAGAGATTTCGCTCGGCGACTTCATCCTGTCCGGCGGCGAAATCGCCGCGCTGGCGGTGCTCGACGCGGTGGCGCGGCTGGTCCCCGGCTTCCTCGGCTGCGCCGCGTCGGCGCACGAGGAGTCGTTCAGCGACGGCCTGCTCGAATATCCCCAATACACCCGCCCGCTCGATTTCCGCGGCCAGCTGGTGCCGGAGATCCTGCGCTCGGGCGACCACGGCGCGGTGGCGCGCTGGCGCCGGCGCGAAGCGCTGCGGCGGACGCTGCACAGCCGCCCGGACCTGCTGGAGACGGCGCCGCTCAGCGACGACGACCGCCGCTGGCTGGCCGAACTGCGCGAGAGCCAACCATGACCGACCTATCGATCGTGCTGCTGCATTACCCCGTGCTCGACAAGAACGGCCAAGTCGTGACCTCGGCGCTGACGAACATGGACGTGCACGACATCGCCCGCTCGTCGCGGACGTATGGATTGAAGCGCTTCTTCGTGGCGACGCCGATCAAGCCGTTGCAGGTGCTGGCGCAGCACATCATGGAGCACTGGGAGACCGGCTACGGCAGCACCTACAACGCGACCCGCAAGGACGCCCTCGGCCTGGTGCGGCTGGAGGCGGATCTGGACACGACGATCGTCGCCTTGGAGCGCGAGACCGGGCAGCGGCCGCGTCTGGTGATGACCTCGGCGCGCAACGGGCCGGGGCGGACGAGCTTCGCGCAATTTCGCGCCGAGTTGGAAGCGAGCGACCAGCCGCACCTGATCGTGCTCGGCACCGGCTGGGGTTTGGTGCCGGAGATCATGGCGATGGCGGACGTGATTCTGGAACCGATCGTCGGGCCGACGGACTACAACCACCTTTCGGTGCGATCGGCGGCCGCGATCGTGCTTGACCGCCTGCGAGCCCCACGGTAAAAGGCCGGTTCCGCCGAGGGCGCCACGTGCGGCACTTCGGACGCCAGCGACATCGAGGAAAGCCATGAACCTGATCGACGTGATCGAGCGCGAGCAACTGCGCACCGACGTTCCCGAGTTCAACCCCGGCGATACCGTGCGGGTTCACGTCAAGGTGGTCGAGGGCGACAAGGAACGCATCCAGGCCTTCGAGGGCGTGTGCATCGGCAAGAAGGGCAGCGGCATCCGCGAGACCTTCACCGTGCGCAAGGTGTCCTACGGCGTCGGCGTCGAGCGCATTTTCCCGGTGCACTCGCCGCGCATCGACAAGGTCGAGGTGGTGACGCACGGCATCGTACGCCGCGCCAAGCTCTATTACCTGCGCGACCTGCGCGGCAAAGCGGCGCGCATCAAGGAAGACCTGCGCGACCGCCGCGCCTGAGACGAACGGTTACGGGCCAGCGGGTAGCACGGCAGGCAGTCCCCCTGTCGGCGTGCCTACCCGCCCCCGCATTCCACCGCCCTCGGTTCGTCCCTCCTCCTCACTCCCTCCGTCGTTCCGTCGGGCACGCGCCGAGAAGCGCGCTGCCGTGACGCGACGTGCCTAGCCTTCGCCGGCTCGCTGACGCCGCAGGCTTTGCAGCGACATGGGTGTCTCGAATCATTCCCGAATCATTCCCGTCTTCGCCCTTCCGCCGAAGCCTTGCCGGGTTCGTAGGATTCGATTGAGGTGGGTGTCCCGCAACGCGGGTGCGCTCCTCTGCTACCCCCTGGGATACGAAGGCACCGTGCCCACCCGTTGCGACACGCGACGACGCACCGGGGGTCATGCCCCGAGCACGCGGGGTACGTCACGCACGGGGATGACGTCGACTCCGTCGGCGAACGGGAACGCGTCGTCCACGGGGGCGACGACGTAAGCGTGCTGCACGCCGACGTCCTTGCAGGCTTGCCAGAATCCTTTGGTCACCTTGGGGGCGGACGAGAGCTTGATCTCGAAGCCGAGTTTGCGCGATCCCGTCTCGACGACCACGTCGAGTTCCGCTCCGGCCGCGGTGCGAAAGAAGGAAACCAGTGCACCCTGAGGCATGTGCGCCGTGATCTGGTCGAGGACGAAACCCTCCCACGACGCGCCGGCGACCGGATGCCCGAGCAGATCGTTCATCGAACGGATGCCCAACAGGTGATGCAGCAGGCCACTGTCGCGCAGGTAGATGCGCGGCGACTTGACGAGTCGCTTGCCCAGATTGGCGTGATACGGCTCGAGGCGCCGCACCATCAGACTCGCCACGAAGGCATCGAGATAGCGGGCAACGGTAGGTCCGGAGACGGCGAGCGAGTTGGCGACCGCGCTCGCGTTGAACAACTGTCCGTGCAAGTGCGCCAGCATGCGCCAGAAACGGTGCATCGTCTCAGGCGCGACCGAGACACCCAAGTTCGGCAAATCGAAATGGAGGAAGCTGCGCAAGAAGGCATCGCGCCAGCCCCAGGAAGCCTCATCGTCCGGGGCGAGTAGGCTTCCCGGGAATCCGCCGCGCAGCCACAACGTCTGTACGGCTTCGGGAGTGCTGCCGTACTCGGAGACGAGGAGGGGCGTCATATCGATGATCGCGAGGCGTCCGGCCAGCGATTCGCTCGATTGCTTGAGGAGCGCGAGCGACGCCGACCCGAGGATCAAGAACCGACCCGGGGTGCGGCATTCATCGATCTCGCCACGCATTTCGGCGAAGAGACCGGGAACGTGTTGGATCTCGTCGAGGACGAGCATGCGGTCACGGTTGGCGCGCAAGAAGGCGCGAGGCAGAGCCAGGCGAGCCCGGTCGGCACTGCTCTCGAGGTCGAGGTAGAGGGCACCCGGCGTTTCGCGAGCAATGGCTCGCGCGAGGGTGGTCTTGCCGACCTGACGGGCACCCAAGAGGGCGACCGCCGGGCTCCAGCGCAGCGCGGCGCGCGTCGGCCCATCGCAAAACCGGGGAATCATCCTTGCATATTCAACACCACATATTCGATTTGCAAGGATTGGGGACTCGCCCTTCCGCCGAAGCCGTTGCCGGGCTTGGAGGATTCGATTGCGGTGGGTCTCCCGCAACGCGGGGGTGCGACCTAGACTCGGGGTCGGGATCGGAATCGGGATCGAACGGCGCTCGGATTCTTCTCCGGCGAGTCGATACCGATACCGACCCCGATACCGCGGCGATTTCGACGGGGATGGGGGATTGGACTTATGGGCAAAAGCGCACCGCCTCCGGGGCGGGGCAGGTAGTTCCCGGAGCGCGAACGCCGTGGAATTCCGCACCTGGTGGAAGCCCTCGCCAAGCGCCTCGAGATCGGCCGGACCTCGGTTCGGTGCTTCGCTCGAGAGGAAGCATTGGATTGACGATTGGGCTGATTCTGAGCGACAACCTGCCTCGATTTCGTGAGAGAGAGGAACATCATGAGAGGCATCAGTCTTGCGGTTATCGGTGCGGCCCTACTCGTTGGGAGCACGGCGCAGGCGGCGGATCCGACGGTAAAGTGCCAACAGTCGAAGCTCAAGGCGCAGGGCAAGCTGAAGAATTGCCTGGACAAGAACGCCGCTGGCGTACTCGGGGGCAAAGACGACAAATCGGCCGACTGCCGGGAGAAGTTCACGGCGGCGCTGCAGAAGGCCGATGAAAAGGCGACGGCGGCCGCCACGTCGTGTCGCTACATTGACAATGGCGACGGCACGGTGAGCGATCTTGATACCGGGCTGGTGTGGGAAAAGAAGGACGACCTTGGCGGGATCCACGACAAGGACAATACCTACAGTTGGAGTTCGGGGGCGCCGCACGGACCGGACGGAACGGTGTTCACGACGTTTCTGTACAGCCTGAACGGTGCGACTTCGAGCGACGGGACCGGCACGGTGACCGCGTGCTTCACCGGCGACTGCGACTGGCGCTTGCCGACGATCCAGGAGCTGCAGGGGATTGTGGATCTCACCGCGGCAGGATGTGATGGCGGGAGTCCTTGTATCGATCCGGTATTTGGGAGCACGCAGACCTACTACTGGTCGGCTACGACCCTCGCCGGCTCTCCGTTCGATGCGTGGTACGTGCTCTTCACTGGCGGCTTCGTGAGCAACGGCGGTAAGACGAATTTCACCCATGCCCGCGCCGTCCGGGGCGGCTTGTGATGACGACCCTGCTTAGGCCTGGCGGAGTTCCCGCAATGGCTCTCCGCCAGCGCCCTTTCGATTGACCCCTTCGCGTTCGACAATCTGTGGAGGCCTGTGGGGGCAGTATCGTGTCTGCCGCCGTAACCAGCGTAACACCCTCAACCAGCTCCGCTTCGAGGTGGACGCCGAGGCCATCTGCTGCTGATCGGCTGGGAAGGACTTGAGAACCATCGAGACACCCATGCCTCGTGGTCCTGCCCGTGACCATCATGGGTGTCTGCCAAGCGAGCTATCCCCAGAGGACGGCTCGCATCGAGATGGAGCTGTCGAAACCGAGGATCGGGAACGTAACATTGTCGGCTGGGCTAACGGCACCCGCAGTGTAGAGCAGCGGGACGTAGTGATCGGGCGAGGGATGCGCCATCCGTCCGGTGTCGTTGCTGAGCGCGTTTACGAGAAACGTGTCGTCGTGTTGTTCGAGCGCGGCGCCGATCTGGGCGTCGAAGGCCTCGGCCCAGGGCGGGATGTCGGTGCTACCGCTTTGCAGTCCGCGAATCGCGTGGCCGAGGTTGTGCACGATGTTGCCGCTGCCGAAGATCAGAACGCCTTCTTCACGTAGCGGTGCGAGCGCCTTGCCGATCGCCAAGTGCGCCGCTGGCGGCAAACGGTTGTCGATGCTCAGCTGCACCACCGGAACGTCGGCCTGCGGGCGCATATGCCGGAGCACTTGCCAGGTACCGTGATCGAGCCCCCAGTCGTCGCGCAGCCCTGCGTTCTGCGCCGCGAGCAATCCGCTCACGCGCTTGGCGAGGTCGACGTTGCCACGCGCGGGGTACTGGATCTCGTACAGTTCGCGAGGGAAGCCGCCGAAGTCGTGGATCGTTTTGGGCTGAGCGTTGCTCGTCAAAAATGTGCCCGCGACGTACCAGTGAGCCGACACCGCGAGGATCGCTTGCGGCGTGGGCAAGCCGGCGGCAAGCGAGCCAAAGCCACGGCTCCAAGGGTTGTCGAGCACGGCATTCATCGGGCTACCGTGGCCGACGAACAGGACCGGCATCTTGCTGCGCATGGCTTTTCCCTCATTCTGCGGAGCCGACAGGGCGTCGCAGCCGACGAAGGGCCACAGCGCGAGCGAGGCCACCGCCGTCTCGATCAGCTTCCGCCGGTTGATGTTGGGCCCGCTCATCCGATCACCGCGTTGCGTCGAGGCCGAGAACCTGCCGCAAACCGTTGACCCAGCCTGCATACGCTGAAACTCAGGCTTCAGGCTAGGGCATCGGAGGGTGTCTCGAGTCGTTCGTCCCCGGACGACACCCACCCTCGTGACGCCCGGGAATCGTCCGACGATGTCTGCGGCGACGTGGTCGGGGACCGAAAGCGTCTCGCTCGGGTTGATCGGTTGGCATGGGAGACCTTAGCCCATGGCTAGGTTGCCGGGTGGGTGAAGCCCCGCGTTTGCGGGGAGTTGCGCAGCCGCTTTCGTGCTGGCACCACGGCGATCCTCGTAGTAAGGGCCACGCTCCATGTTTCCTCGATCGGAAGGGATGGAGCGCGCCGTCGGCGACGCTTCGTCGCGCTGCGTCCGACCGCGCCCCTCGGCTTCGGTTCGTACCCGCTCTGCCCGTCGCCCGCCCCACGTCTGGAGTCTGCCCATGCTGTTCATCTGCACCCTCATCCTCACGACCCTCTTCGCCGCTTTGGCGCCGCAGCCGGCAATGGCGGATCGCTGGTCGTTCGCCGGCACCAACGCCCGGTACCTGGTACCCGGAAGCTACTTCTTCGCTCAGCCCATCACGCTGCCGGACGGGCGCTTGTTGGCCGTCGACAGCCTGTTCGACGGATCCGGCGTTGACATGCATCTGTACGACCCTGGCACCGACACCTGGTCGTCGACGACGCCGCCGAGCCACTCGGGCGCGCTGACGCTGCTGACCGACGGCCGCGTGCTCGTCGCCGGGGGACGGGACTCCCTCGGCGACCTCGTCACCGCTGCCGAGATCTACAACCCCGCCACCGGGGTGTGGACACCCGTGGCGCCGATGGGTACGGCGCGTACCTATTCCAGCGCCACGACCCTTTCCGATGGTCGGGTGCTCGTCGTTGGAGGCGATGGCTCGAGCGGCGCTGAAATCTACGATCCGACCGCCAATACTTGGACCCCCACCGCGGCGATCGCCGAGCGCTTCCACCACAGCGCCACCCTCCTGACCGATGGCCGCGTGCTGCTCGCTGGTGGTTTCGACGCCGACGAGACCATCCTCAGCGATGCCGTCGTCTACGACCCGTCCGCCAACACCTGGACGCCAACGGCACCGATGGCAGCCGCACACGGCAACCATCGCGGCTTGCGCCTCGCCGATGGCACGGTGCTCGTCATCGGTGGCGAAGGGGGCTTCGCCGTGCCCGAGAGATACGACCCTGTTGCGGACACCTGGACCGCGATTGCACCACCACCAGTGGAGGTTAGGTCGGCCGCCGCCGAGCTGATGACCGATGGTCGCGTACTGCTGGCCGGCGGAACCGTCGAAAATCCCACGCCGCCCTTTTTCGGGAACTCGCGCGTCGTCCAGATCTACGACCCCGCCACCAACACCTGGAGCAGCGCACCCTCTCTCGCTACCGCGCGCCTCGGCCTAGGAGTGGCACAACGACTGGCCGATGGTCGCATCGTCGTCCTCGGTTTCGGCGACCTTCCCTCCGCCGAATTCTTCGATCCAACGCTCGCGGCGTGGACCTCACCAGTCGCCCTGGGGCGCAGTAGCGTCTTGCACTCGGCTTCCTTGCTCGCCGACGGTCGGGTGCTGGTCGCCGGCGGCTTGACCGCCGAAACCTTCGCAGCCGACACCGACACACGTCTGTACGATCCGTCGACCAACACGTGGTCGCAGGCCGACAGCATGAACTCCGCCCGCATTCGCCACCAAGGAACGACTCTCGCCAATGGGAAGGTTCTCGTCACCGGTGGCGACGGCAATAGCGACCCCAAGGCCTGCGAACTCTACGACCCGACGACGAACCAGTGGAACCCCGCCGCCTCGATGGCGACCGGACGTTCCCAGCACACCGCCACACGCCTGCAGAACGGGCGCGTCTTGGTCGCCGGCGGACGCGACGGGAGTGCCACCAACACCGTCGAGTTGTACGACGCGGCCACCGACACTTGGAGTCCAGTCGCACCGTTGAACGTGGCGCGTTACGCGCATAGCGCCACATTGCTCGCCGACGGACGAGTCTTGGTCGCTGGAGGCCGTGCTACCAGCGGCCTCGACAGCGCCGAAATCTACGACCCCGTCGCCGACACGTGGAGCACGGTCGACTCCATGACCCAGACACGGCGCGGCCATACGGCGACCTTGCTGGCCGACGGGCGCGTCCTGGTCACCGGCGATGCAAGCTCCGGCGCGACCGACAGTACCGAGATCTACGACCCCGTGAGCAACGCATGGAGTGTGGCGGCGCCGATGTTGACGGCAACCCTGGGCCAAGCCGCCGTCCGGCTGGTCAACGGTGAGGTTCTCGTCATCGGGGGCGTCGATTCGGACGACTTCACGACGGCATGCGAACGCTACGATCCTGCGACGAACGCCTGGACCGATGCGGCCTCGATGATCGTCGGGGGGAGTTTTGCCACCCTGACTGCGCTGACGGACGGCAGTGTCCTGGCGGCAGGCGGAGCCATCGGGGAACTGCCGTCGAGCAGCGCCGAGAGGTACTTCCTCACCGATACGGCCTGCCCGGTGCTGCCCGACGTCACGTGCCAAGCGGCGGGCAAGAGCAGCTTGGCGCTGAAGCGGGCGAGCGACCCGAGCAAGAGCAAGCTCGCATGGAAATGGAGCAAGGGCGCCAGCGCCGTGACGCAGGCCGACTTCGGTAATCCGGTCGGCGGGTCGAGCGGTTACGCGCTGTGTCTCTACGACGAAACGGGCGGCACCTGGGAACTCGTCTTCGAGATGGCGGTCGCGGCCGCCGGCACCTGTTCCGGCAAACCCTGCTGGAAGGCCGTTTCCGACAAGGGCTGGGCCTACAAGAACAAGAATGGTAACACCGCCGGTGTCACCAAGATCGCGCTCAAGGGCGGTGCCGCCGGCAAGCCGATGCTGCAATGGGCCGCCAAGGGCACGAGCTTGGACTTGCCCGCGCCGGTGAGCGGCTCGGCATACTTCGCCGTCGACTCGGCGCTCACCGTGCAGTTGCACCGCGACGACGACGGCCGCTGCTGGACCAGCACCTACGAGGCGGCCTCGGTGAAGAAGAACGACGCGGAACAGTTCAAGGCGGCGACGCGGTAGCAGAGAAGGATACGTTCGGGGGCAGGCAGTCTGCCTGCCCCCGTCCTCGTCAGGCGCGGCGCGGAATCAGCACGCGCCGGCGAAACGTCAACACAGTTTCACCGTGTTGATTGTGGGCCTTGGTCTCGACGTAGAGCACGCCGCGATCGGGCTTGGTCGCCGATGGCGTAATCGCCAAGATCTCGCTCTTGGCGTAGAGCGTATCGCCGTGAAACGTCGGCCCGTCGTGGCGGATCGACTCGTATTCCAAGTTGGCGAGAGCGCTTTGACTGATGTCGCGCACACTCATGCCGACGGCGATCGAGAACACCAACGTGCCGTTCACCAAACACTTCCCATGCGGCAGACCGGCGGCGTAGTGGTCGTCGAAGTGGATCGGGTTGGTGTTCATCGTCAGCAGCGTGAACCACGTGTCGTCGGCGTCGCGGACCGTGCGGCCGGGCCAATGCTCGATCACCTGGCCGACGCTGAAGTCTTCGAGGAACGGTCCGCGCTGCATGGCGCTCCTCCTCAGAAGGTGTAGCGGCGCATGCTGATGTTCATCAGCACGCCGACGGCGATCATCGACACCAACAACGACGATCCGCCGTAGCTGAAGAACGGCAGCGTCACGCCTACGACCGGCAGCGAGCCGGTGGCCATGCCGATGTTGATCAGCACTTGGATGAAGATCATGCCGGTCATGCCGCAGGCGAGCAGCACGCCGAAGCTGTCCTTCGCCCGATTGGCGATGACGAAACAGCGTGCCAGCAAGGCGACGTAGACCAGCAGCAGACTGATGCATCCGACGAAGCCCCACTCCTCGGCGAAGACGGCGAAGATGAAGTCGGTATGCTGTTCCGGCAGGAAATTGAGCTGGTTCTGCGTCCCCTTGAGGTAGCCCATGCCGGAGACGCCGCCGGCGCCGATGGCGATCTTCGATTGGATGATGTGGTAACCCGAACCGAGCGGATCCGCTTGCGGGTCCATGAAGGTGAGAACACGCTGCTTCTGGTACGGCTTGAGGAAGGTCCAGGCGTAGGGCAACGCCACGGCGGCGAAGGCGGCGAGGCCGGCGAGCAAACGCCAGTGTAGGCCGGCGACGAGCAGGATGATGCCGGCGACGCCGCAGACGATGATCGCCGTACCGAGGTCGGGCTGCCGCAGGATGAGCAAGGCCGGCACGGCGACGAGCAGGCTGGGCGTGATCAGGGCGCGCATCGGCAACGGTCCGTCGCCGACATAACGGTGCACGCCGGCGGCGGCGGCGATGATCACCGGCAGCTTGGCGAACTCCGACGGCTGGATGGATAGCGGCCCAATGGTGATCCAGCGCTGTGCCCCGCCGCCCGTGGTGCCGATGATCGCCGTCAGCACCAGCAAGACGCAGGCGCCGCCGTAGAGGAAGAACCCATAGCGTTGGAGCCAGTGGTAATCGAAGCTGAGGGCGGCGATGAGCCCGACCAAGCCGATGCCGCCCCAGGTCGCCTGGCGCACGACGAGGCGGCTGACCAGGTGTTCAGCACTGTGGGTGGCGCTCAGGATGGTGAGCACGCCCATCGACAGAATCGCGAGCATGCACAGAAAGAGCGGCCACTCAAAGTGCGTGATCAAGCGCCGATCGACTCTTGGCATACTTGTCTCCCTCGCGCTGCTCCTTGAGTTCGAGGTAGGCGGTCATGATGTCGCGCGCCACCGGCGCCGCGACCTTACCGCCACCCGCCTCGGCGTGTTCGACGATGACCGCGACGGCGATCTCCGGCGCATCGGCCGGGGCGTAGGCGACGAAGCCGGCGTGGTCGCGATACTTCCAGGGCGTCTCATGCACGTTGTAGCGCGCCTTGCGCAGGCGAACGACCTGCGAGGTGAGCGTCTTGCCGGCGACCTCGAAGCCCTCGATCCTGGCGCTCTTACCCGTGCCTTCGCGGCTGTTGACGACGTCGCGCAGGCCTTCGCGAATGAGGCTGATGGTGCTTTCGCGCAACTTGAGGTCGTCGGAGAACTGCGGCTCGAAACGGCGCACCACCTCGCCATCGACGTGTTCGACTTGCATGACGAACTGCGGCTGGGCGCGCACGCCGACGGCGGCGGCGGCAATCATGCTGGCCAGTTGCAGCGGGGTGGAGGAAACATAGCCTTGGCCGATGGCGGCGGAGAGTGTCTCGCCGGCGTACCAGGGCTGGCCGAAGCGGGCCATCTTCCACTCGCGATCGGGAATGACGCCGGGGCTCTCGTTGACGAAGGGCATGCCGCTCTTGGCGCCGAAGCCGAAGGCGCGCGCGTAGCGGGCGATGGTATCGATGCCGAGGCGCTGCGCGATCTGGTAGAAAAACACGTCGCACGAATGCACCAAGGCGTCGTGCAACGTCATCGAGCCGTGGCCGCCGCGATGCCAACAGCGGAAATAGCGGTCGCCGAACTTGTAGCCACCCGGACAGTAGATACGGGTGAACGGATTGACGATTCCCTCCTCCAAGGCGGCCGCCGCGACGGGGATCTTGAACGCCGAGCCCGGCGGATAATTGCCCTGCAGGCCGCGATTGGTGAGGGGGTGATGTTCGTCCTCGACCAAGCTGCGCCATTCGTCGTGCCTGATGCCACGGGCGAACAGGTTCGGGTCGTACGAAGGATAGTTGGCGAAGGCCAGGATCTCGCCGTTGCGCGGATCGAGCGCGATCACCGCGCCGTCGCGCTGACCCAAGGCTGCCGAGGCCGCCGCTTGCAGGTCGAGATCGATCGTCAATCGCACGGTATGCCCCGGCTTCTCGGGAACCGAGCGCAGCACGCGCAACTGCCGGCCGACGGCGTTGACCTCGACTTGCTGACCGCCGTCCTGCCCGCGCAGATCCTGTTCGAAGAACTTCTCGAGTCCCGATTTGCCGATGAGATCGCCGGCGCGGTACGACTTGTCGCGCGCCAAGTCTTCGGGATTGACCTCGCCGACGTAACCCAGCAGGTGCGCCAACTGGTCGCCGAGGGGGTAACTGCGGCGCGGCGTCACTTCGACGCTGACTCCGGGCACGTCGAGTTGGTGGGTCTCGAGCGCCACCACCTCGGCCCAGGTGAGTTCGCGCTTGACGACGATCTCGGCGAAGCGCGGGCGTGCCTTGGCTTTCTCCAATACCGCGTGCACGTCAGCCGGGGTCTGATCGAGGAATTGCGCCAAGGTCTCGACCGTCGTCTCGAGATCACCGGCGTCTTCCGGAACGAGCACCGCGCTGAAGGCAGGGCGGCTGTCGACGAGGACGCGGCCGAAGCGGTCGACGACGCGACCGCGCGTCGCCGGCACCCGATGCAGGCGAATGCGATTGCTCTTCGCCATCTCCTGCAGCTCCGGCCCTTGCAGAACCTGCAGGTACCACAGGCGTGTCGCCAGCAGGCCGAAGCCGACCAACGCGACGACCAGCGCCCCGGCGAGGCGTCGGCGCAGGCCGTTCGGCACGTCGCGCTGCGACAGAGGGATCACTCAAGCCTCCTCGGTGATGGCGATCAGCTGCGTGCGCGCCAAAATGGCGAACACCGCCGGGCTGAGGATCGAGGCGAGCAACGCCTCGGTGAGGAGGTAGCTCAGGATGGTGCGGCCGAGTCCGTCGACCGAGACGAAGACGGCGACGAGTGCCAGGATGGTCGACGTCTTGACCACGGAGGCGAGGAAGACGACGGCAACCTGCGACACGACGTTGTCGACCCACAGGCGGCGCGAAGTCATGTAGATGAGCAAGAACACGACGGACATGCCGAAGGCATTGAGTCCGACCGTACTGCCGGAGAAGGTGTCCTGCAGATAGCCCAGGCCAAAGGCGCCCAGGGCGCCGCCGACGGAGTGGCGACGCAAGGCGAGATAGACGCACAAAATGAGCAGCAGATCGGGGCTGGAACGGCCGAACAGAGCTTGCGGCAGCACCGTGGTCTGCACCAGCAAGGCCGCCAACGCCATCAGGCTGAACAAGACGACGGACTTCATCGGCCGGCCTTCGAGTCGAGCTTGGGATCGCGCGCCATGCGTCGCACGACCAGCACTTCTTCGACGCGGCTGAGCGGCACCACCGGCACGACCTCGGCCTCCTGCATGAGACCGCGGCTGTCGCGCCAGACGCGCGTCACCTCGCCGATCGGGATACCCTTGGGGAAGACGCCGGCGAGGCCGGAGGTGAGCACGATGTCGCCCGGGACGACACTGTCTTCGCGGTCGAGGTACTTCATGATGCAGCGACCGTCGAGACCGCCCTTGATGATGCCGCGAGCGCGGCTGCGTTGGACGACGGCGTCGATGCCGCTGTTGTGGTCGGTGAGCAGCAGCACGCGCGCCGAGTGGGCGCTGGTGGCGATGGTGCGGCCGACGACGCCGGCGCGCGACAGCACGGCGGAATCCTTGAACACGCCGTCGCGCTCGCCCTTGTTGATGGTCACCGTGCCCGACCACGGCAGCGGGTCGCGGCCGATGACGAGCGCCGGCTCGGCGTCGAGGTGAAAGGAAGCGCCGAAGGCGAGCAACTGTTCGAGACGCTGCTCCATGGCCCGCAGCTCGTTGGTGCGGACCAGCTGCTGCTCGAGTTCGTCGATGCGGCGCAACAGCAGTTCATTCTCGCGGCGGACGCCGACGAGCGCCAGGTAGTTCGTCCAGATTTCCTCGGCGGCATCGACCGCGGCGGAGGCCGCCACCTGCAACGGGCGCATGGCTTCGAGGACGACACCGGAGGCGAGATCCTCGGTGCGGTCGCGCGAGAATTTCGACAACAACAGCACCGACAACGCCAGCAAGGAACCGCTGACGATGACCACTCGGTTGCGCCGCACGAAGCCCAAGCTCGCCTCCGTTGGTGGCGTGTGGCCGGCGTCGCCGGGCTACTGAACCGTGACGTCCTTGAGCAAAGACAGCTCGTCGAGCACCTTGCCCGCGCCCATGACGATGGCCGACAGCGGGTCGTCGGCGAGCATGATCGGCAGGCCGGTTTCCTCGCGCAGCAACACGTCGAGGTTGCGCAGCAAGGCGCCGCCGCCGGCGAGCACGATGCCCTTGTCGACGATGTCGGAGGCCAGCTCGGGGGGCGTGCGTTCGAGCGCGATGCGGACGGCATCGACGATCTGGTTGATCGGCTCCAGCAGCGAGTCGCGGATCTCTTCGTCGGAGACCTCGACCGTCTTCGGCACGCCGGCGACCAAGTCGCGGCCCTTGATTTCCATGGTCTGGATCTCGTTGCCCGGGTAGGCTGAACCGATGGTGATCTTGATCAACTCGGCGGTGCGCTCGCCGATGAGCAGGTTGTACTTGCGCTTGATGTACTGGACGATCGCCTCGTCCATCTTGTCGCCGCCGATGCGCACCGACTTGGAGAAGACGACGCCTTTGAGCGAGATGACGGCGACCTCGGTGGTGCCGCCGCCGATGTCGACGATCATGTTGCCGGTCGGCTCGGTGATCGGCAGACCGGCGCCGATCGCCGCCGCCATCGGCTCCTCGACGAGATAAACTTCGCGCGCCCCGGCCGACTCGGCCGAGTCCTTGACGGCGCGTTTTTCGACCTCGGTGATGCCGAACGGCACGCAGATGATGATGCGCGGGCGCACCAGGGTGCGGCGGTTGTGGATCTTGTGGATGAAGTAGCGCAGCATCGCCTCGGTGATCTCGAAGTCGGCGATGACGCCGTCCTTCAGCGGCCGGATGGCGACGATCGAGCCGGGCGTGCGCCCGAGCATCTTCTTCGCCTCGGCACCGACGGCGAGCACGCGACGGCCACCTCGGTTGTCCTTCTGCACCGCCACCACGGACGGTTCATTGCAGACGATACCCTCACCCTTGACGTAGATCAGGGTGTTCGCGGTCCCCAAATCGATCGCCAGATCGTTCGAGAACATGCCTAGAAGGAAGTTGAGGATCATGTCGACGGGGCGCTTCGCAGCCGGCTTGGCTCTATCGGAATTCCCCCTGCAGGGCAAGGTGAGACGCCGGCCGCCGCACCGCCCGGTGGCGTGACTTTAGCCGTCGCTTGCGGCAATGATCGCCCAGCTTCTGGCGCGCCATGGCCTTCTTCTTACGCTCCCTTTGGACTGCCTTGCTCTGCGGCGCCGCCGTGTTCGCCGGCGACGTGCTCTTCCGCGGCAGCTTGTTGCAACGGGTCCACCCCGTGCTGCTGACCCCGCAGGCGCGCGAGACCGTGCGGCCGCCGCTGCGCGTCACCTGGGCCGGCCCCGATGCGATGGAGCTCGTACTCACCGCGCTCGGCCAGGAGCCACGGTCGCTGGGCGTGCAGTCCTCGCCGTTCGACATTCCGGTCGACGAGTTTCGCCGCGAGGGCGGCTATCAGCTCGAACTGCGCGACCCGGCGTGGGGCGACTGGATCCGCACGCGGCGCAGTTTCCAGGTGTTTTTCTCTTCCGTCGCGCAACCCGGCGAGCCGGAACCCGAACCGGGCGACGGGGACCGCTACCTCCTCGTAGCTCTCGACGCGGCGCGCCAGGCGCGCGACAAGGCGCGTTCGCGGGTCAAATCCATCCGCCGCGAGAATTACGACCTGCGCGCCGAAGCCGACCGGCTCAACGCTCGCATCGACGAGCTGTACGAGCAGCGCGACCACGAAGACGCCGCCGCCGCCGACCTGGAACAAGAATTGGTGGATCTGGCCGAAGAGCTGCGCGGCCTGCGCGAGGAGAACCTGGCCTTGCGGCTGCGCCTGTCCGGCGTCAACCCCTGCACGGCCTGGGGCTACATGAGCTACCCGCGGCCGCAGACCATCCCGCCGAGCCGCCGCATCGTGCGCGTCAGCGACGTCGCCGGCAACATTTTCCGCCGCGAGGACATTTGCGAGGCCGCCCGCCGCAGCGATTCGACGGCCGACTCGACCTGCTTCTGCGTCGGCGACACCTGGCGCGGCAGCCGCTGAGCCCTCAGTTCCGGAACATCTCGTTCTTGATGATCGCCTCGGGCGGCCGCGCCGTGATGTCGGTCGCCACCCCCGATTGTTCGATCAGGGCCCGTTCCAGACGCTCGCGGTCGACCAGCTCCAGCCAGCCGCGCTTGCCCAACAAAGCCTCGGCCTGCCGGCCCAGATCCGGCGCCTGGTTGTAGAAGTCCTTGTGCACCTCGATGAAGATGCGGCCGTCGCGCGAGCCCACCTTCACCGGCTGGTAGGAGAATTCGCCGGCGATGCCGACGGGCACCATCGGGAACAGGCGGGCGATGTCCTCGGGGTAGAGGCGGACGCAGCCATGGCTGACCTGCATGCCGACGCCCCAGGGCATGTTGGTACCGTGGATGCGGTACATGGGGATCGACAGCTCGAGGCGGAAGAGACCGAGCGGATTCTCCGGCGAGCCGCCGGGGATGCTGACCGGAGCGAACTTGCCCTTCTCGCGCCACTCCTTCTTCACCGACTCCGGCAAGACCCACGTCGGCCGTTCGGTCTTGCCGACCACCTTGAAGCCGCCGCTCGGCGTGCGCCAATCGTCGCGCCCGAGGCCCACCGGAAAGGTCGTCACCAAGGTCGTGCCGTCGCCGGCCTGGCGGAAGAAATAGAGCCGCATCTCCGGGATGTTGATGCGTAGCCCGCTGTGCGGCACGTCAGGGAGGACCCACTGCGTCGGCAGCAGGATCAGTTGCCCCACCGGCGGCCCGAAACGATGCAGGCCGGGGTTGGCGTCGATCGTCTGCGTCTGGCCGAGGCTGTGGAACCGGGCGATGTCGAGCATGGTGTCCTGCGGCCGTACCTCGTAAAAGGTCGGCTCGCCGATCACCGTATGGTCGTGCTCCAGCGAGTTGCTGCGCTGGACGATGAACGATCGCACAACCTCCCGCTGGTTGACGAGGAAGGCCTCCTCGGTCCACTTGTCGGGCAATCGTGGTTGGGCTTCGACCGGGGATACCCCGGCGAAGGCCGCACTCAAACAGAGGGTCAGGACAGCTCGCTTCATCTTCGATCCGTGAGATTTCGTTTCGACTTCGTAATTGCCTGGCATGACGCGCAAACGCAAAGCCCCACCCGGGACCTGGGCCTCACCGATTTCCGCCGCGGCGGTCGTCGCCCGCGGCACCGAGCTACGCCAAGGGCTCGGGCAGATCGTCCTCGACGGCGACACCGTCTACTGGATCGAGGGGCGCCCGCACGAAGGTGGCCGCTCGGTCGTCATGGCACGTCGCCCCGACGGCACCACCGAGCTCGCCTCGCCGCCCGACTGGAGCGTGCGCACCCGGGCCCATGAATACGGCGGCGGCGACTTCAACGTCGCCGCAGGAAAACTCTACTTCGCCAACGACGCCGATCAACGCCTCTACGCCTACCTTCCCGGCAGCGACGCGGCCCCACGACCGCTGACACCCGCGGGAGCCCTGTGTTACGCCGACCTGCTGCCCGACCTGCCACGGCGGCGGCTGCTGGCGGTCATGGAAGACCATTCCCTCAGCGGCCGCGAGCCGCGCGCCGCCATCGTAGCCATCGACCTCGACGGGGGTGCACCGCGCGAACTCGTGGCCGGTGCCGACTTTTATGCGTCGCCGGCCCTGTCGCCGGACGGCCGGCGGCTCGCCTGGCTCGCCTGGAACCATCCCAACATGCCCTGGGACGGGTGTACCCTCTGGTGCGCCGACCTCGACGCCAGCGGCCAACCGCAGGCGGCGCGCCCCGTCGCCGGCGGCGACCACGTGTCGATCTTCCAGCCGATGTGGTCGCCGGCGGGCGACCTCTTCTTCGCCTCCGACCGCAGCGGCTGGGCCAACCTCTTCCGCTGGGACGGGGCCACGATCGAACCCGTGCTGACGGGGCCTTTCGAAACCGCCGCGCCGCAATGGAATTTCGGCGACTCGACCTTCGGCTTCACAGCCGCGCAAGAGTTGGTGTGCGCCCAAGCCGCCGGCGGGAGCTGGCAACTGGTGCGGGTCGACCTGACCAACGGCACGCCTACCCCCGTCGAGCTGCCGTTCACCGACCTGGCGCACGTTCGCGCCCGGCGAGGCGTGGTCTATTGCCGCGCCGGCTCGCCGACCCAGCCCTACGCCTTGGTGGCGATCGACCTCGCCGGCGGACGGATCGAGACGTTCCGCGGCGGCGAAACCGACGCGCGCTTCCTGGGCTATTTGTCCACGCCCGAGGCGATCGACTTCACCACCGCCGACGGCAGCACGGCACACGCCTTCTTCTATCCACCGACGAACGCCGCCTTCGACTTGCCGGACGGAGCCCGACCGCCGGCGATCGTCATCGGCCATGGCGGTCCGACCGCGGCGGCATCGACCACCCTCGATCTCAAGATCCAGTTTTGGACGAGCCGCGGCTTCGCGGTGATCGACGTCAACTACCGCGGCAGCACCGGCTTCGGCCGCGCCTATCGCGAAGCGTTGCTCGGGAATTGGGGAGTCGCCGACGTCGAGGATTGTGTCCATGCGGCGCGCCATCTCGTCGCCGCCGGCGCGATCGACGGCGAGCGGCTGGCGATCCGCGGCGGCTCGGCCGGCGGCTTCACGTGTTTGTGCGCCCTGACCTTTCACGACGTCTTTCGCGCCGGGGCCTGCGCCTACGGCATCAGCGACCTCGAGGCGCTGGTGCACGACACCCACAAATTCGAGTCGCGCTACACCGATCGGCTGGTCGGGCCGTATCCCGCGGCGCGCGACCTCTACCGGCAGCGGTCGCCGATCCACCATGTCGAGCGGCTGCGCGCGCCGCTGATCGTGTTGCAGGGGTTGAAGGACAAGATCGTGCCGCCCAACCAATCGGAGCAGATCGTCGAGGCGCTGCGCCACAAGGGTGTGCCGGTGGCCTACGTGACCTTTGCCGACGAGGGGCACGGCTTCCGCGACGCGCGCAACGGACAACGAGCACTCGAAGCCGAATTGTCGTTTTACCTGCGCGTCTTCGGCCTGCCCGCCGACCCGACCCTGCCGCCCCTCGCCATCGAAAATCTCTGAGACGCCACGCCAACGCGGGCGGCCGCGGAGAAAGCTCCCTGCCTAGCCTCCTCCGCGCCTCGGCGCCTCGGCGTCGTCAACTCACGCCGGGTTGGAACTTTCTCCGCCGATGCGGGATTGTCGCTGGAAACGACGAGGAGCGAACATGGACGCACCGCAGCCTTCGGTGGAGGCGACGTCACGCGTGGCTTGGGGCAAGATCGGCCTCGGGCTAGTCGCGGTCGTCGCCCTTCTCGCCTTGGGGCGACAGGCCGGCGGCTATCTGCCGCAATTCGCCGCGTGGGTGGACTCGCTCGGTGCCTGGGGGCCGATCGCCTTCATCCTGGGCTACGCCGCCGCCGTCGTCGCCTTCGTGCCGGGCTCGGTTCTGACCCTCGCGGCGGGGGCCATCTTCGGTCTCGCCGAGGGTGTCGCGTACGTCTTCGTCGCCGCGACGCTCGGCTCGTCGCTCGCCTTTCTGGTGTCTCGCTACGTTGCCCGGAGTGCCATCGAGCGGCGCATTCAGGGCAATCCGCGTTTCGCCGCCATCGACCGCGCTGTCGGCGAGCAAGGTCGCAAGATCGTCTTCTTGTTGCGCCTGTCGCCCGTGTTTCCGTTCACCTTGCTCAACTATGGGCTCGGGCTGACGCGGGTACGCTTCGCCGACTACGTGATGGCGTGTGTCGGCATGCTGCCCGGCACCGTCCTCTACGTCTATTACGGCAAGCTTGCGGGTGACGTCGCCGCCCTCGCGGGTGGTGCGGCGCCGGCGGGCGGTGCCGGCTACTGGGGAGTACTGATCGTCGGCTTGGTGGCGACCGTCCTCGTCACCGGGCTCGTCACCCGCACGGCCCGCCGGGCTCTCACCGAAGTCACGGGCGAATGAGGCCCTCGCCGCGCCAGGAGATTGCATGAGCACACCTGCCCTATCGCCCGTCGGCGCGCACGACCGGACCTTGCTGGGTCATGTGCACCCGGCGCCCTACGAACAGCCGGTGCCGGCCGAGCGCTACAACTTGGTGGTCCTCGGCGCCGGCACGGCGGGATTGGTGACCGCCGCGGCGGCCGCCGGGCTCGGCGCCAAGGTCGCCCTGGTCGAACGTCACATGATGGGTGGCGACTGTCTCAACGTCGGCTGCGTGCCGTCGAAGGGACTGATTCGCGCCGCCCGCGCCATCGCCGACGTCCGCAAGGCGAACGAGTTCGGCGTCGATCTCGCCGGCGAACCACGACTCGACTTCGGCCGCGCCATGGAGCGCATGCGCCGTCTGCGGGCCGACATCGCCCGCAACGATTCGGTGCGCCGCTTTCGCGAAGAACTCGGCGTCGACGTGTTTCTCGGCAGCGGCCGCTTCGTACGCGACGGCGTCGTCGACGTCGACGGCATCGAACTACGCTACCGCAAGGCGGTGATCGCCACCGGGGCGCGTGCCGCGCGGTTGCCGATCGACGGCATCGATGCAGTCGACTTGCTGACCAACGAAAACGTCTTCGACCTCACCGAGCTGCCGCGGCGGCTGGCCGTCATCGGCGCCGGACCGATCGGTTGTGAACTCGGGCAGGCCTTGCAGCGATGCGGCGCGGCGGTGACCGTGTTGACGCAAGCGTTTCTGCCCAAGGAGGACCGCGACACGGCGGAGGTCGTGCTGGCCAGCTTGCGAGCCGACGGCGTCCGCGTCACGTTGACCGAGGCGATCCTCGCCGTCGCCGCGCGTGGGGCAGAGAAGGTGATTCGCTACCGTGTCGACGGCGAGGAACGCGAAGTCGTGGTCGACGCGATCCTCCTCGGCGGCGGTCGTGCTCCGAACGTCGAGGGACTCGAACTCGAGAAGGTGGGTGTACGCTACGGCCGCGATGGCGTCGAGGTGGACGACGGCTTGCGCACGACCAACCCGAACATCTATGCCGCGGGTGACATTTGCTCGCGCTTTCAGTTCACCCACGCCGCCGACGCGATGGCGCGCATCGTCATCCGCAACGCCCTGTTCTTCGGGCGGGCCAAGGTTTCGGCACTGACGATTCCATGGTGCACCTACACGACTCCGGAGGTGGCGCACGTCGGCCTGACGGAGGCCGCGGCAGGGGCGCAGGGCGTGGCGACGACGACGATCAAGGTCGAGATGCGCGACGTCGACCGGGCCATCCTCGATGGCGAGACCGAGGGCTTCGCCAAGGCGGTGTTGCGCCAGGGCAGCGATCGGATCTTGGGGCTGACGATCGTGGCGCCGCACGCCGGCGACATGATCGGCGAAGCCGTGCTGGCAATGCGCAGCGGTGTGGGTCTGGGCAAGTTCGCCGAAACGATTCACCCCTATCCGACGCAGGGCGAGGTGCTGCGCAAGCTGGGGGATGCCTACAACCGGACGCGCTTGACGCCGACGGTGAAGACACTGTTCCGCAAACTCTTGGCCTGGCGCCGTTGAGGCAGCGAGGGGCGGCCGACGGGTCGCATCGCGAACGCGACCGGCATCAAGGGCTGGAAAAAGAAAAGGGGTGTGGACCGGAAGGTCCACACCCCTTTTTGCTGTCGGTGGAGCTACGCTCAGGGAACGTTCGGCAGCTTACCCTTCCAGGGGAAGTGCTGGATGGTGGTATCCGGTCCCTTGACGAGGATCTTGCGACCGTAGATGCCACCCTCGAGGTACGAGGTGCCGCCGAGGAAGACGCCGCCACCGCGCTCAGCCGCGAGGATCGAGCCGCGCCACGTGGCATCACGCGACACCGAGGGCTTGCCGCCGAGGCGACCTTCGCCGACGAACAAGACCTGATCCGACGTCATGCCTTCGAGCAGCAGCTTGGCGGCCGCGCCGGCGCGGATCTGGCGTTCGACACGCACCAGCAGCTCGGTATCGGCCTGGCCGCGAATGACGAGGCGGGTCTTACCCGAGACGATGATGCGACGCAGGTCGAGGACCTGGAGGCCGGAACCGACGGTGATGACCACCTTCTTGGTGCCGGAATTGGTGCGGATCGAGTTGTAACCGTTCGGGCAAGCCGTGCATGCGCCATCGGCCGAGTCGACCAGCGGGCAGCGCAAGCAGTTGCCGGCACCGAGGGTGACGACGTCGCCCGGATCCGGCGTGAAGGCTTCGATGGCCGTCTGCAGGTCGGACGGGTTGGACGGCCCGAAGGTTTCGAGTTCGGTCATGGCGACGTCGCACAGCTTGAAGTTGAACGACGAACCGGCACCGGCGAGGCCGGCATCGGGGACACCATTGAACGACTCGTAGGCGCTGCCATCGAGCAGGCGGCGGCGCGCGTCGCACGTGCCGGCGCCGCAGTCGGCGTCCTCGGAACAGGCGAGGCTGGTGTTGTTCGAGCACACGACCGGGCCGAGGAACGGCGCCGGATCACCCAGCTGGATCGCACCGCCGGCGTTGCAGAACTCGTCGGTGATGTCGAGTTGGCGCAGGCTGTTGCCCGACTCGGCCGTACCGAACTGCAGCTTCTCGCTGGTGGTGTTGCTGGCGAGCACACCCATCTTGGCACCGGCCGAGATCAGCATGCCGTTACCGCAGACGCCACCGACGCTGGAACCGGTCGGGAACGGCGGGATGGCGCAAGCCGAGTCGTCCGAGCACGGGCGATTGAGGGCTTGGCAGTTGGGGGCTTCGGCCGGGCATTCACAGAGGCCCGAGCCGCCGCAGGTGCCGGCGACTTCATAGAGACAGTCGCTGTCGCCGCCGCAGCTATCGCCGTCGACCGGACAGGGCAGTTCACATTCGCACTTGCCGGTGCCGACGTTGCAGGTGCCGGTCGGGCAATCGGCGTTGCTCGAGCAGACCATGACCTCGGGGTCGCAATTGACCACCGGGCAGTCGCACGTGCTGGTGCCGACGTTACAGGTGCCATTCACCTCGGTGCTCGCGACCGTCACGTTGGTGCCGATCTTGAGATCGCTGTGCATGCGGTTCTTGGTACCGATGATGCCGAAGCGACCGAGTTCGGCGAGCGAGGCGCAGCCGGTGTCCTCGTAGTCGACGAAGTCGTCGTCCGCCGGGTCGTTGTTGAATCCGTCGGTGCAGGAACCCGGGCAGTCGCGCGATTCCTCGGTGGCGACGTTCAGGCAGCCGACCACCGGATTGCAGGAGTCGATGGTGCAGGCGAAGCCGTCGTCGCAGTTGACGCTGCCGCCGGTGCAGACCCCGTCCTGGCAGGTGCCCGGCAGACTACACAGATCGCCTTCGCTGCACTGGGTCCCGTTGGTGGCCTCGATGCCGGCGACGCAGACGCCGCTGGCATTGCAGGTATCGAGGGTGCAGGCCTCCTCGTCGAGATCGCAGGACGCCTCGACGGCGGCGAACTCGCACGTATCGGTGCAGCAGTCCCCTTCGACCGGAGCGCCGGGATCGCACTCTTCGTCGCCGGTGACTTCGCCGTCGCCACAGACCGGGACCTCGTCGACATCGCACAGCTCGGTCACCGGGTTGCAGGCGCCGCCTTCGACCGCTTCGCAGCCGGCGGCATTACAGGCGTCAGGCGAGGTGGCCTCGAAACAGGCGTTCGGGAACGGGTTCGGGCCCGGGCAGGCGCAGCAGAAGGCTGCGGGCTCGGCAGGCGGAAGCTCGGCGCAACCGCCGGTCAGCGGGTTGCACGTCAAGCCAGGCTGCGGGTAGCCGCCCATGTCGCGGCACTTCTGCGGATGCACCGTATCGGTGCACATCCCGGACCGCACGAAGTCCTTGCCGTTCGCGCCCTGGCTGTAACACAGCTCTTGGTATGTGTCGCAGTAGCCGCCCGGGCACTGGTAATCGCCGAGACACGGCGTCGCACAAGATTCCGGGAGGGCGGGATTCGGTTGGTTGCTGGACTGCTCGAAGTAGTAGCACAGGCCCGTGTCCAGGCCGGCGCAGCAGACCGGCTCTTCGGTGACGCAGCCCTGGGCCTCGTCGCACGTCGCGCCGGCGAAGAACATGCCGAAACAAGCCGAAGCATCCGGCACATCGCTACAGGAGGGACCGGCGACGTCTTCGGGCTGATAGGAAAGGTCACAGCATCCGGCGACGCTGCCGCTGCCTAGTCCGATGTCGGTCCACTGCACGTCGGAGTATGCGACTTGCCGGGAGTCCGCCGCGACGACGTCGACCTTGCCGGCGTCGTCCCACACGTTTTCCCAAACCGTGACTAATTCGGAGGGACTGTCCGCCGCCATCGCGGCAGGAGCGAGTCCGCCCACCAAAACCGTCATATAGACGGCGATTCCAAGTCGTGTGAACATCACAACCCCCTGACGAAAGGTAAAGAGACCACGGGACTACTCCCGGACGATGGCAGAGTATCCCTGTCGCACGAAACGAGTCAACCAAATCTTTTTCTCTGGGCGCGATTACGCCCCACCGGAGAGCGCGTGGCTTGCCCCTTGACAGGCCTGCCGCCCCCATCGATACCGGCGACGCGGCTTCGCCGTTCCGTCGATGGCCCGGACCCCACCCTCTCGCTCCCCGTTAGCGTCCGCCGCCTCGTCACCGTGGCTCGTCCCCGCCGTCGCCGGCGTCCTGGCATTTGCCGCGTTCGCCAACTCGCTGGCCGGCGACTTCGTCTGGGACGATCGCATCCTCATCGTCGAAGGGCGACTCGCGCAGGCTTGGGGCCGTCTCGGCGAAGTGTTCGGGCGCGACTTCTTCTATCGGGCCGAGCTCGACGAGGTCTACGGCTACTACCGCCCGCTGACGACACTGTCGTACCTCTGGGACTACCGCTGGTGGCGGCTCGAGCCTTTCGGCTACCACCTGACCAATGTGCTCCTGCACGCCGTCGCCACCGCCGGCAGCGGCTGGATTCTGCTGCGCCTCGGCGTCGCGCGTTGCGCCGCCGGGGTGGCCGCCGCTCTCTTCGCCGTCCATCCCATCCATAGCGAGTCGGTCGCATGGATCGCCGGACGCACCGACGTACTCGCCTTCTGTTGCTGTCTCCTGGCCCTCGGGCTCGAGTTGCATCGTCGCGGCCCGGCTTGGCAATCGCCGGCGCCCGTCGCGGCGAGGCCCGCCTACCTCGTCGCGGCGCTGGCCGCTTACCTCGGCGGTCTCCTCGCCAAGGAAACCGCTGTTCTTCTGCCGCTCTGGTTGTTTGCCGTCGACGCGCTGGCATACCGTCGCCGGCTGTTCGCGTGTCTCGCGGCCGTCGCTCCCTACGGCGTGGTCACTCTCGCCTACGCGATCGTGCGCTTCGCCATCCTCGACATCGCCGGGCCTGGTCGGCCGGCCGAGCACACGCTGGGGAACGTGGCGCTCAGCGCCGCGCCGACCGTCGTGCGCTACGTCGGCATGCTGTTGCTGCCGTGGCAGCAGAGCGCCTACCTCATGCACCCCTACGTCAAGAGCTTGGCCGAGCCGCGGCTATGGCTGTCCCTGTCGGCCCTCGCCGGCTTGGCCTGGGCCGGGCGGGTGGCCTTGCGTCGAGAGGGCTGGGCCAGCCCGCTCGGACTCGCCGTCGCCTGGCTGACGCTTTCCTTTCTGCCGCTCCTCAACCTGGTTCGTCCGGCGGGCCCGCCCGACATGGGAGCGATGCTGGCCGAGCGCTTCCTCTATTTCCCGTCATTGCCGTTCGCCTGGCTCGTCGGACTCGCGGCGGAGGCAGGGTGGCGCCGCCGGCGAGGCTTGGCGTTCGGGCTGGTGGCCATGCTGGTCGTCGGCGGCTTGCTGGCGACGGCGCGGCGCAATCGCGTCTGGCGCGACGAGGCGACGTTCTTGCGCGCGACGCTGGAGCAGGAACCGCGGTCGGTCTTGCTCTGGGCTCGGCTGGCACAGCACCACCTGTCACGCCAGGAACTCGACGCAGCGGCCGAGGCCATCGAAAAGGCCCGCGTCGTCGACGCCAGTGGTCGCGCGCTCTTGAGTGCCGAAGCCCTGCTGTACCACCTGCGCGGCGAGCCGGAGCGCGCCCTGCCGCTGCAGGAGCGGTTCGTGCGCCAGGCCGGACGCGGCAGTGCGGCCGCCCGCAACAACCTGGCGTATCTGTATCGCAGCAACGGTCGCAGCGACGAGGCGCGCCGCATTCTGGAGGGATTGATCGCCGAGGGCAGCGGATATGGCGACGTCTACGCCAATTTGGCGGCCATCGATCGCGCCGAAGGCCAATGGGCGGCGGCGCGCCGCAACTATCGTCTCGCGCTGGCGGACCGTCCGGACGATCTGAAAATCGCCGGGGCGCTGGTGTCGCTCGAAGTCGAAGCGGGCGACTTCGACGCGGCGGTGGCGGTCTATGAGAACGTGCTGCGCTTCCACCCCGGCGACATGCGCATCGAGAACAACCTCGCCATGCTGCACGCCAAGGCGGGGCGCGACGCGACCGCGGCGGCGCAGCTGGCGCAGCTCGTCGCGCGCCATCCGGACTACGGCAGCGCCCGGGTCAATTACGCCCAAATCCTCTACAAGCTGGGCCGAAGCGACGCGGCGCGGCGGCAACTCGACGCGGCGCTGCCGCTGGTGCGCGGCACTTCTCTCGAGGCGGTGGTGCGACGCCAGCAAGCGGCGTGGCAACGTTGAGGCGCGCCCTACCGGAGGGGCAGAACGGCGGACCGTACCGGCCAATTTCGCGTTGACAGTTCTCGAAAGCTGCGAGTACGGTGGCAGCCAATCGCAGGGAGGCTCGCCTATGATCTTCGACGAAGCGTCGGCCCCGAAGGCTCACGTTGGGATACTTCATTCGTGCGTGCGATGGCTGACGCTAGGCGCGGCCATCGCCAGCGGCGCGACGATCGCCTGGGCCGAAGCGAGCGAGGCGGAAAAGAAACCGAGCGCGCCCGTGGTGCGCAAGAGCAACCACCCCGGGGTCGGCGAGATCGTCGTCGTCCCGGCCGAGCGCCATTCGGTGCTGCGCGCCACCCTCGGCGGCGACGGCAAAGTCGTCTACTCGCGCCGCGCCGGCGGCGACAAGACCGAGCCCGCAGCGGCTCCGGCCCGCTAGGAGATCCACGCCATGCAACGCTTGCGCGCCTGTGTCCTCGCTTGCCTGCTCGCGGCTCAGCCGGCGAGCGCGACCACCATCACGATTTTCAACTCCGACAGCGCCGGCGAGGGCCTCAACGATCCGACTCCGGTGGCGCCCGTCGGCGGCAACAGCGGCACGACCCTCGGTCAGCAGCGCCTCATCGCCATGCAACACGCCGCCTCGATCTGGGCCGGCATCCTGCACAGCAATGTCGAGATCCGCGTCGAGGCCCGCATGGACCCGCTCGCCTGCGACATGTCGTCCGCCGACCTCGGCTCGGGCGGGCCGACACATCTGTTCACGTTGACCACGCCAGGGACCGAACCCGATACTTGGTACCCCGCGGCACTGGGCGACAGCCTGATCGGCTCGAACGTCAACGTGCTCCTGCGCGACATGACGATGACCTTCAACAGTTCCGTCGGCACCTCGTGCGCCTTCCCGATGGGCTGGTACTACGGCCTCGACGGCGCCGGCGACGACGGCACCAGCATCGACTTCGTCACCGCCGTGCTACGCGAACTCGGCCACGGCCTCGGCTTCACGACCTTCGTCGACGTCACCACCGGCGCCGAGTTCGCCGGCAAGTCGGACATCTTCGAACATTTCCTGCTCGACGGCAGCACCGGCAAGACGTGGGACGAGATGAACGACGGCGAGCGTTTGGCGTCGGCGATCGACACTGGCGACCTGCGCTGGATCGGCGTGCACGTGCTCGACAGCATCGGCATTCTCAGCTCCGGCACGGTCGGCGGGCAGGTGCTGATGCACGCTCCGCCCGTCGCCGACCCAGGCATCTCGGTCATCCACTGGGATCCGAGCCTGGCCCCGGATCAGTTGATGGAACCGAGCGCCACCGGCGACATCCACGACCCCAGCCTGGCGCGCGGCGTGATGGCCGACATCGGCTGGGTACTGGCCACCTGCGGCAACGGCACCGAAGACGTCGGTGAGATCTGCGAAGCCACCGAGTGCTGCACCTCCTCCTGCAACTATGCCGTGGCAGGGACCACCTGCGACGACGGCACCTTCTGCAACGGCACCGAGACCTGTGATGCCGGCGGCGGCTGTACCGGTCCGTCGAGCGGCGACCCCTGCCCGGGAGCCGACGGCGACATCGATTGTTCCGAGGAGTGCAACGAATCCGCCGACGCGTGTACCGGTAACGACGCCGACGCCTCGCCGTGCGACGATGCCGACATCTGCACGCCGACGTCGAGCTGCAGCAGCGGACTCTGCGTCGGCGCCGGCTACGTCTGCGCCATCGACCCCTACATCGTGTACAACGGCCGTGCCCCGAAGGACGACGTCCTCGGCCAGCCCCTCGAGGCGGAGTTGCCGAAACCGTGGGTCTTGCAGTTCGACGACCTGCACCTGGCCAACAGCGCCGACGATCCGGAAAACTTCGAGGTGCGTAAACCGACCTCCGTGCTCAACCCGGCGTATCTCGGTTCAGGCGTGACCTTGGTCGACGGCGGCCTGCGCTACCTGCGCTACAGTGCCAAACCGGGCAAACAGGGTGCCGGCAACCCGCTGCCGAGCGGCGCCTTCCCCAAGCCGAAAAAGCACGTGCCGCGGGTGTGGAAGCTCGACAATGCCCTCGGCACCATCCACGTCCAGTCGCGCAAGGTCTCCGGCTTCCTATTGCCGGCGACGATCGACGACGACACGACGCCGGCGGCCCCCGCCGACGACACCCATTTCGTCTGCTACCAGGTGAAGGTGACCAAGGACGTCACCGAACAAACGCCCGACGGCGGTGACGGCGAGGGCGCCTTGCGCGGCGATCTGCAGGTCTTCGTCGCCGACGCGTTCGACGACTGCGCCATCGACGACGACGGCAACCCATCGTTCGCCGGCAGCCCGGTGGAAGGGCGCTGCCTCGTCGACCTGAAGAAGGTGCGTGAGCTTTGCAGCCCGGTGAACACCAGTGCGGTGCAGGACGGTCGCACGACGGCGGCCGACTTCAGCGGTACCAACCCGGCACAGACGACGGAGACGTTGCTCTGTTATCAGCCGAAGCTGGCGAGCAGCGTCAGCAACGCCACCGCCGCGACGTTGGCGGGAGTGTCGGTGGGCACCCGCATCGCCCCCAAGCAGAGCAGCCATGTGCGCCGCTCGCTCAAGACGGGCAATCCACTGTTCGTCGCCCCGGGCAGCGAATTCGACGCCCCCGAGCTGATGGAAACCGCCCAACTCGGAATGGTCTGCCTGCCCTCGATCGTCGAGAGTGTGGACTAGGAGTCCGACAGGTCCGACAGGTCTGACAGGTCTGACGAGTCCGACACGTCAGACAGGTCGGACGTGTCAGACTCGTCGGACTATCGGACGAGGTGGGGCTTGCTGTCGCTGGCGCGGCAGCGCGGCGAATCGGGGTTCGCCAGACACCAGGGCGAGCGCAGGCGCGGATTCGCCGGGCTCACTGGAGTGCTCGAGACCTCTTCCGCCGCGGATCGCGCCAGCGAACGGCGCACGCTCGGCGCCGCGACTCCTTGAATGATCGGCGTGAACGGCACGTGGTTGATCGTGCTCGGGCCGCCGATGTGGATCGTCCGCGACATCAAGGCGCCGTTGAACGTGACCGCCGTGCCGAGGCGAATGTCGGAACGCAGCGGCGCCAGGATCGTGCCCTGGAAGAACGATTCGCCGCCGATGTCGATGCCGCCGCCCAGGCTCGTCTGCATGTTCCACAGCACGTTCTGCGGCCGCAGACTGCCGTTGCCGGTGCCGTTCGAGCCGAGGTTGACGATCGCCTGGCTGCCGAGACGTAGAATGCGGTTGAGTCGAATGATCAGAATCGTATCGTCCTGACCGAGCAGGTTCAGCTGGCTGTTCCCTTGGAGGTTGACGTTGTCGAGCGTCAGCACCTGTAGCCCGCCGCCGACGGTCACCGACATCTTCTTCAGAGTCGAACGAGTGCGGATCTCGGTCAGGTCGGGGCAGACCCGGCAACCCGTGCCGCCCGACGGTGTCGTGATCGCCGGACAGGCTTCACAGGACGAGGGGAAGGGAACGCGGTTGGCGGGCGCTGGGTTGAGGTTCTGCACCGCCTGGTTGAGCTGGAGCAAGACATTGCTGACGCCCGGCTGCGACGGCGCCTCGGCCAGCACTGCGGCGCAGCGCACGTAGTTCGGCTCGGTGCCATCGGTGCGCATGAACGGGTGGTCGCAGTGGCCGCCCGGGCCGCAGTCGGCCTCGATGGCGCATTTCACCGCCGGGTTGTTGGTGCAGGTACCGTCGTTGAGGCGGCGGCGCGCGTCGCAGGCCGCGGCACATTGGGCATTCGTCAGACACGCTTCTTCGTGGCCGGTGCACCGACCCAATACGCAAACGTCACCCACGGCGGTCGGGCATTCAGCGTCGGAGTAACAGACCTGGTTCAGGGCGCTGCTACAGACCGTCGGGCCGACGAGAGGAGCGTTCTCGAAGAAGTTGATGGCATTGCCGTCGCTGCCGAAGGTGCCCATGTCGATGGCGCGATCGACGGTCGTGCCGGTGCCGAACTCGACGACCTCGTTGGTCGCCATGAAGCCGAAGGAGGTACCAGCGCCGACGTCCATCTGCCGGCCGCAGACGCCGCCGAGCGAGCCGCCACCGAGGACTTGGGCGACGGCGCAATCATTGTCGTCGCCGCACGGACGATTCTTCGACTGGCAGTTCGGCGTCAGCGCCGGGCACTGGCACAGGTTGAGGGCGTTGCAGGTACCGGCGACATTGGTGATGCAGTCGGTGTCATCGGTGCAGGTCAGGCCGGCCGCCGGGCACGTCGACTCGCCGGGGGTGGCGCAAACGCATTGCCCCGTCAGTTCGTTGCAGGATCCGTCGATCGGATTGCCGGAAACGGTGACGTCGCTACCGGCGTAGATCGAATCGGCGACCGAGCGGGTCGAGACGACGGCGAAGCGCACCAACGCCGCGAAGGTCGAGCAGCCGGCGTCGTCGAGGTCGATGTCGCCGTCACCGTCGGAGTCGATGCCGTCGGAGCAGGCACCTGGGCAGTTGGGGTTGTCGTCGACGGGAACGAACATGCAGCCGACCGCCGGGTGGCAAGAGTCACTGGTGCAGCCATTACCATCGAAACAGGTGATCTGACTGCCGATGCAGATGCCATTGACGCACAAATCCGGAGCGGTGCAGATGTTGCCGTCGTCGCAGGCGGTGCCGTTGGCGAGTTGGGCGTTGCTGACGCAGAGGTTGGCGTTGCCATCGCACACGTTGACCCGGCAGAGAGCGCCCGGGGCATCACACGGCACGCCGGCGTTTTCGAACTGACACTGGGCGTCGCAACAATCGCCGGCGATGTCGGGCCCGGGGTCGCATTCCTCGTTGTGCTCGACGATGGCGTTGCCGCAGAAGGGGGTCGGCGTCGGCGTCGCGGTGCGGGTCGGGGTAGCCGTGGCCGTCGGCGTGTTCGTCGGTGTGCGCGTCGCGGTCGGTGTCGGAGTCGACGTCGGCGTCGAGGTGACCGTGAACGTCGGCGTCACCGTCGGCGTGCGCGTCGGCGTGCTCGAAGCGAGCGGCGTCGGCGTATGCGTCGGGGTAGGGGTCGGCGTCGCCGTCGGGGTATGGGTCGGCGTGAAGGTCGGCGTGCCCGTGGAGGTATGGGTCGGGGTCGCCGTCGGCGTGTGCGTCGGCGTACTCGTCGGGGTGCTCGTCGCGGTCGCCGTCGGCGTCGCCGTGGGCGTCTGCGTCGGGGTCGGCGTCGGCGTGAACGTCGGGGTCGCCGTCGGCGTGGCGGTCGGCGTTCCCGTGGGCGTATGGGTCGGGGTTGCGGTCGGCGTCGCCGTGGGGGTGAAGGTCGGGGTAGGCGTCGGCGTGTTCGTCGGCGTCGCCGTCGGCGTCGGCGGCGGCGCGACGTCGATCGCGACCGGACAAAATTCCTGATGGCCGCAATCGTCGGCGGCGACGAAGAGCACCACGTGCTGGCCGACATCGCCGACGCCGGGAGTCCAGGCGAAACTGGTCGACACGGGATTGCCGAGCGCCGGCAGCAGCGGCGTGGCGCTGGCGCTGAGCGGCATGCCGGCGACGTTGAGATTGACGAGGTCGCCGTTGTCGCCATCGGACGCTTGGATCGGGAAGTTCACCGGCGAGCCGGCGACGACGTTGACGGTGGTGCCGCAAACGCTGCTCGGCGGATCGTCGAATTCGGGGAAGACGTTGTTGAGCGGGCAAGCACTGATCATGATGAAGAAGTCGATCGGCGCCTTGCTGGTGTCGTCCTCGATCGTCACCTGGGTCGAATACAGCGTGTTCTGGCCGGTGCACGCGCCCGAGGCCAATTGGCAGCCGGTGGTGTCCCAGCTGTAAATGCCGGTCTGCGGGTCGATGGTCGCGGAGTTGGGGCAGTTGGGCGAGCCGGGTTGGCGCGACAGCTTGGACTCGGCCAGGGTCGACAAGCGGTACGAGATCGGGTCGCCGTCGCTGTCCGCCGCCGGCACCGGGAACGTACACAGGGCGTCCGGCTGGCACAGCACGATCGGCGGCAGCGCGCTCACCGGCGAGCTGTTCGGCTGGCCGACGTTGACGATACTCTCGAGGCGGTAGTTGCCGTTGGGGTTGTTGATGTGAGCGTTGGGCGACTCACAGGAATTGATGCGGCAGCAAGTATCGAGGAACGCAATCGCATTGCCCGGCGTTGCGTAGGTGTGCACCAGTGGCATATCGGCGACGGTCGCCCCGCGCAGGGTGAGGGTGTAGGAGCCGAGCGCCTCGGCGTCGAAACTCAGCACCTCGAGGTAATACGTCCCGCTGGCCGGCAGCACGCGCGCCAGGCGCGACCCCTTGTCGGCGAAGCTCTTGTCGTCGTTGGCGGCGAGGACGTTGAAGTTGGCGTCGTAGAGCGTGAGGAAGGTATCGGGAGCGGAGCCGAGGAAGATCTCGGCCGCGATCGCCTGGCCGGCGGTGCCCTGGAAGGCGACGTAATCGAGGTCGAAGGCGATGTTCAGCTCGGCGGCGAAGTCGTTGCCGACGACGATGGAAGACGCACCCTGGGGGTCGTCGTTGGGTTCGACCTCGACGACCGTCGTGTCGTTGCCCGGCAGCGGCGTCAGCACCCGGTCGAAGGCGACGCCGGTGACGACGTTGCTGTCGATGTCGAACGAGGTGACCTCGAAATTGAGGGTTTCCGTGCAGGTGCCGTCGCCGAAGCAGACGTTGGTATCGCCGACGGTTTCGAGGAACTTGTCGCCCGTCTGCAACGATCCGTCCGGGTGGGAGCCGACGAAATCGTCGCGCCGGAAGGCGGCGGTCAACGTCAGTTCGACGGCATTGGGGTCGACGTCGGCGCGCGGCTTCCAGGTCAGGTGACCGAAGCGGAAATGGGTCGCGCTGGCGACTTGCGCCGACGACATCACCAACATAAGGGCGACCAGCGCCCCTCGGATCGCAGCACCGATTGTCATATTCGCCCCCAGGAAATCAGCCGCACTCTAGCCGTGCCGGGGGGACATTGAAAGCAAAAATATCGGCCCGGCCCTGCCGGGAATCTACGTCCCCCGCCGCCCGCCTCTAAGCGGGCGGCGGGGCGGGATACGGCTCAGGGCGCCGTCGGCACCAAGCCGGTGAACGGGATGTGCACCACCGTGCTCGGGCCGCCGATCTGCACCTTCTTGGACAGCACCGCACCCTCGACGCGCACGTCGGCGCCGAGCCGCGCCCCTGGGCGTTGCGGCGCCAACACGGTGCCCTGGAAGAGGCACTCGCGGATGAAATTCGGCGGGCCGCCGGTCCGTCCCTGCACGTTCCACAAGGTATTCTCGACCCGCAACGAGCCGTTGCCCGTGCCGTTCGAACCGACCGTCACCTGCGCCAGTCCACCCAGCCGCAGCGAGCTGGTCAGGCGCACCACCAACACGGTGTCGTCTTGCCCGAGGAGGCGCAGCACGGTGTTGCCGGCCAGACGGACCCGGCCGAGATCGAGGATCTGCAAGCCGCCGCCGACGGTGATGGTCATCTTCTGCGACGTCGAGCGAGTGCGGATCTCGGTTGCGTCCGGACACGGGACGCAGCTCGGGTCGCCGTCCGGCGTGGTCAGCGTCGGACAGGCCTCGCAGGCGGCCGGGAAGTCGACCACTTCACTCGGAGCCGGCACGTAGTTGGCGATGCCCTCGCTGATGTCGGCCAGCAGGTCGCTGACGTCGACCGGGCCGCTGTTCCGCAGGGCGAGTGCCGCGTCGCACAGCTGGAAATTCTCCGAGCTGCCGTCGGTGGTGATGAAGGGGTGGACGCAGTCATCGCCGGCGCCGGCGCAATCGGCATCGAGGGTGCAGGCCAACGCCGGGTTGCCGATGCAGGTGCCGTCGTCGAGGCGGCGGCGGGCATCGCAGGCCGGAGCGCAATCGAGGTCGGCATCGCAGGATTCGAGGTGGCCGGTGCATTGGCCGAGGATGCACACATCGACGGCGGGCGGGCACTCGGCGTCGTCCTCACACACGAGCGACAGATCGCTGCTGCAGACGGTCGGGCCGACGACCGGCGCCGAGGTCTTCTTGAGCGTCATGGTGCCGCCGTCGGTGGCCAGTTCGCGCAACAGCTCGAGAGTACGGTCGAGGGTCGAGCCCTTGCCGAACTTGAGGTTGGCGCTGGAAGCGAGGAAGCCGAGCTGGGTGCCGGCGCGCACTTCGCCCGAGTAGCCGCAGAGGCCGCCCAAGCTGTCGCCGCGCGGGTAGGGAGCGACACCGCAGTCGTCGTCGGTGGCACACGGTCGTCCGTCGGCCTGACAGTTCGGATACTCCGCCGGGCACGCGCAAACGTCGAGGACGCTGTCGCAGGTGCCGGGCACGGCCGTGCGGCAGTCGCCGTCGTCGCTGCACGGCCGGTCGAGCGACAGACACTCTCGCGGCCCGTCCGGAGCGCAGTCGCAACGATTGTCGTCGAGGTTGCAGACGCCGTCGGCGGAGACGCCGGCGACGGTGACGTCGCTACCGGCGAAAAAGCCCTTGGTGCCGCGCGAGCGGCTGGCGAGCACGGCGAAGCGCTGCACCTGGGCCAGGGTGGCGCAACCGGTATCCTCGTAGTCGACGCCGTCGTCGCCGTCGTTGTCGTAGCCGTCGGTGCACGAATCGAGGCAGCCACGACCCTCCTCCGCCGGAATGTTCTGGCAGCCGGAGATCGGGTGACAGGTGTCGGCGGTGCAGGCGATGCCGTCGGAGCAGTTGATCGAGCTACCGCCCGTGCACTGGCCGCTGTTGTTGCACGTGGTGCCGCTGGTGCAGACGTTGTTGTCGTCGCAGGCGGTGCCGTTGGCGCCGACGACGCTGTAGTCGCAGGCGTTGGTCGTCTCGTTGCACGAGTCGGTGGTGCAGGTGTTGTCGTCGGAGCAGGTACGTGGCGTGCCGCCGCACGAGCCGCCGCTGCAGACGTCGTTCTCGGTGCAGTACTGGCCGTCGTCGCAGCTGGCGGTGTTGTTGGTGTTCGAGCACGCGCCGGTGCCGCCGTTGGCCAATGGGTTACACGAGTCGGTCGTGCAGATGTTGGCGTCGTTGCAGCTCGGCGGCACGAACGGGGTGCCGATACAGGTGCCGTTCGAGCAGGTGTCGCCGGTGGTGCAGAATTGGCCGTCGCTGCAGCTCACGGCGTCGAGGTTGGTGTTGACACAAGCGCCGGCGCCGCCGTTGCCGGAGGCCGAGCAAGTGTCGGTCGTGCACGAGTTGCCGTCGTTGCAGGCCGGCGGCACCGTCGGCGTGCCGGCGCAGGTGCCGCCGGAGCAAACATCGCCGGCGGTGCAGAGCTGGCCGTCGTTGCACGCGGCCGTGTTCGGCGTGTTGGTGCAACCGCCTTCCAGGTCGCAGCCGTCGTCGGTGCACGGATTGCCGTCGTTGCACTGCGGCGGCAGGCTCAGGGTGCCTTGGCAGACGCCGTTGTTGCAGGTGTCGCCGGTGGTGCAGATGCTGCCGTCGTCGCAAGTGTTGCCGCTGACCGAATTCCCGCTGCACTCGCCGACGTTGTTGCAGGTATCCGGGGAGGTGCAGGGGTCGCCGTCGGAGCAGGAAGCGCCCTCGCCGACGTATTGGCAATTGAACTTGCAACAACTGTTCACGTAGTAGCAGTTGACGCCGCTGCCGCATTGCGCGCCGGTCGTGCAGGTGCGCAAGTTCGGGTCGCCGTTGCAGTGTTTGGCGCCGCCCGGATCGCACTCCTCGTTGCTGTCGACGGTCCCGTTGCCGCATTGCGCCAGCACCGCGGTCGCCGGAACCCCCAACATAACGGCGAACGCCGCCAAACCCAACCATCGTCGTAGACCCATGGACCTGATCTCCCCAATCCCATTCTCACGCTGGTCCGCCGCCACCGACGCGGCGCGTACCCACGTAGAACTGCGCCCCGAGATACTTACCTCCACTGACTACCGCTCGGGACTCCCCTCGCGCAATTGAGGTAAATCATGCATCCACCAAGCAAAGCCCTGGTCGGGGCAGGAGATTGAACAACTCGGGCAACTGGATCATGCTCCGCGGGTCATGGCCGCTCGCCCCTCGATCGCACGCTTCGCCCTGCTCTTTTTCGGCTTTCTCCTCGGGTTCAGCGTCTTGAGCGTGGTTTCCGACCTGCAAAACCAGCTCGGCGCCCTGGAAGCAGCCATCGCCTCGCTGGCGACGGCCATCGCCCACCTCGCCGGCAGCAACGCCACCATCGTCGACGGCAACTACATCTCGGCACGTGGCATGACCCTGCACATCAACCACGAGTGCACGGGGGTATTCGTACTTTTCGTGCTGGTCAGCTTCCTCGCCGCCTATCCGGCGACTTGGCGGGCCAAGATCCTCGGCGCCGTCGTCGGCGTTTCGGTGCTGTCGCTGATCAACGTCGTACGCATCGCGACCTTGGTGCGCCTGGTCGAATTCTACCCGAGCGCGTTCGACTACTTTCACGAATACGTCTGGCAGGGCGCCTTTCTGATGCTGGTCACGCTCTACGCCATCAGTTGGGTCGAGTGGGCGCGCCGATGAAGCTCCGCTTCGCGCTCAAGTTCCTCGCCACCTTCACCGTTCTGATTCCGCTCTGGTGGGCGGTCGACGTCGGCGAGCATTACCGCACGGCCATGCTCGCCGTGGCCGGTTGGGTGAGTCCGCTGTTCGGTTGGTGGCTCCACGTGGGCGCCGACGGCGTGCCCGAGTTTCGCCGCGCCGGGGTGACCCTGCCCTTCTACTTGGACCTCGCGACCATCGCGATGGGCCTGATGCCGCTGTGGTCGTTGATCGTCGCCACCCCGTTCCAGTCGGCCCGCCGCCTCGCCGCGAACCTGCCGGCGGCGGTGGTTCTCTACTTTCTCGTCGACCTCGCGGTGGTGCTGACGTACCCGTTCATCCTCGACCGCCCGAATTTCGCCAAAGACACGCTCGGGGTCTTTTCCGGCCTGATCGCCTTCGTCGTCGCCCCGCTGGGGGTATGGTTTCTCCTCACCTACCCGGCGCTCAACCGCATCTGGCAACTCGGCGGTCCGGCCCCGCCCCGCTCCTGAGGCGACGCGGCTCCGGCGTTCAGCCGAGACCGGCCAACACCCCGGGCAGGTCGCGTACGTGCTCGATGCGTCGTTCGCCCCGCGGCTCGTCGCCGATGCCGACGAAATGCATGCCCGCGGCTTCGGCGGCGAGGCGGTCGCTGTCCTGGTCGCCGACGAACACCGCCTCGTGCGGCGCGGTGGCGAAGTGGTCCAGCACCTTGAACAACATGTCGGGGTGGGGTTTCGGGCGTTCGACGTCGAGGGTGCCGACGGACAGCTCGATGTAGTCGTCGAGAGCGAAACGGCTCGCCACCTCGTAGATCGTCTTGCCGCGGTTGCTGGCCATGGCCAGCCGATAGTCGCGCCGCAACTGGGCCAGCAGGTCGTACAACCCTTCGACCGGCCGCATCCATTCGTAGAAAGGCCCGTAGTCGGTACTCTGCGCCGCCTGGCTGACCCGTCGCCGCAGCTCCGGATCCGGGAAGAGCAGCTCGATCAGCTGCGGCGACGCGAGGCTCATCGCCAGCCGCTCGCCCTCGGCATCGAGCGGCGGCTGCCCGAGGCCGGCGAGGACGGTGTTGTAGAAACGCAGGTTGGCGTGTTCGGAGTCGAACAACACGCCGTCGCAGTCGAAAATCACGGCGCGAATCATGCCGTCGACCGGACCCACGATCCGCCGCCCAACGCCTCGACCAACGCGATGCGCCGCGCATCGAAGCGCGGCATCGGCGACGACTCCAGGACTTGGGCCAGCGTTTCCAGATGGCTGGCGGCGCACTCGATATCGCCGCGGCGCCAGGCCAGCTCGGCGGCGCCGAGCAGCGCTTGCGCCCGCAGCGACGGCACACCGATCGCCGCGGCCAGCTCGATCGCTTCGCCGTACAAAGCCTCCGCCGAATCCCACGAGTCGGGGTCCGTCGCGTGCAGCGTCTCGGCCAGCGCCAGGGCGCCTTGCATGCGACGGAAACGCCCGGCGGCGTGTTCGTAGCCGCGCCGCGCCAGTTCGCGTGCCCGAGCCGGTTCACCGAGCGCCAGGATCGCCTGCACGATGGCAGCGAGACCCATGGCGATCTCGCCTTGTACGTCCAGCTCGCCCTCGACGAGTTCGCGGTAGCGGCACCTCGCCGGATCGGTCCCCGACGCCGTCTGCGCCACGATCGCCAGGGCTGCTTCGGCGCGTCGGATGTGCGGGCTGCCGGCCTCCTTGGCCTTGGCGAGGGCGATGTCGACCCAGCGCAAGGTCTCGGCGTCGTCGGCACGCAAGTAGGCGACGTGCGCCAGGGTCGCGGCACTGCCGCTCTGCACCGTGCGGTTGCCGGCTTTGGCGGCGAGTTCACGCGTCGCTTGCGCGCCGGCGACGGCGACGTCCCATTCGCCGCGGTACAGGTGAAGGCGATCGCGCAGATATAGGGCCCCGAGATAAACGTCGCCGAGCGACTTGCCGATCGGCGACTCACGCAGCTCTTGGATCGCCCACTCGATGGTGCGCCGAGCCAACTCGAGGCGCCCGTCGAGCAGGTAGGCCCAGGCCAGGCCACGCGCCATGCCGGGCAAAGGCACGCCCGCCAATTGCGCCGCCGCCAGCGCCTCCTCGACGATCGCCAAACCACGCTCGAACTGACCCGGCAGGGAGGTCATCACCACCATGCCCTGATACGTCAACATGCCGGCGCGCGCGCCCGGATCACGCAGGTCTGCGGCGAGGTCGGCGGCGCGGCCGAGGATGTCGAGTCCGTCCGGCGGCAGCGGCGCGCCGTACAAGACGACCATGCGCCCGAGCCCCTGCGCCGCGTCGACCGCCAGCCGCCGCAGCGTCTCTCCTTCGGCGTCACGCCCGCCGGCGATGTCCCACGCCTCGTGGTAGTACTCCGCCGCCGCCTGGAAGGCAGGCACCTTCTCCGCATCGAGCGCCGCGCGCAGCAGGGCATGCACGGCCTTCTCGGTATCGTCGCTGTTGACGTAATGATGCGCCACGCGCGCCGAGCGCTCGGCGTTCCACTCGCCGGGGGCACGCTCCAACAGCGCGCCGACACGCTCGTGCAGGACGCGGCGCTGGCGCAGCAGCAATCCTTCGTAGGCGACTTCCTGCGTCAGGCTTTCGCCGAAGCGATAGACGTCGTCGGAGAAGATGCTCTTGCGGTGGATCACGCCGCGTCTCTCCAGCAGCGCCAGCGCCTTGCCGACGTCGATGCCTTCTTCGGCGATGAGGGTCTCCAGTTGCTCGCGACGAAACTGACGGCCCATGACGGCTGCCACCTGGACGACCCGCTTGGCCTCCGGACCGAGGCTGTCGAGACGCGCCGCGATCACCTCCTGCACCGTGCCGGGCAGGCGGATCTCGTCGAGCGGACGGGCCAACTGGAAGTGATCGTCGACGCGCTCGAGGGCGCCGCCTTCGAGCAGCGAGCGCGTGATCTCCTCGGCGTGGAAGGGGCTTCCTTCGGCCTTGGCGAGAATCATCGCCTCGAGCTCTTCGGGCAGATGGCCGCCGGCGACACTGCGGAGGATCTCGCTCGTCGTCGTATCGCTCAGCCGGCGCAGGCGGATCAGGGTCAACACCGCCGAGGTCGTCCACTGCGCTTGGAACTCGGGCCGATAGGTCATCAGCATCATCATCGGCGCGTGGTGCAGCGTGCCGATGGCTCGTTCGAGCATCGCCCACGAGGGCTGATCGATCCAATGCAGGTCTTCGATCACCACCAGCACCGGCTGCCGTTGGCATTCGACGTGGAAGATGTGGCCGACCGCCTCGAAGGTTTGCCGCTCGACCTCGTCGGCCGGCATCTCGGCGGCATGCCCCGAGGGCAGCGACATCATGTGGTAGATGAAGTCGGCGCGCTCGTAGACCTCGTGACCGAGGGAGCGCAATCGCGCCTCGACCTTGGGCAAGGCCGATTCCGCCGATTCGTCGGGCCCGATGCCGAAGTAGTCCTGCAGCATCATCACCCAAGGATGGAATGGCACCCTCTGGTTGAGAGCCGAGCAGCGCGCCTCGAACACGCGGGGCACCGGGCTCAGGCTCTTCTTCAGTTCGTACACGAGACGCGAGCGGCCGCTGCCCGTCTCGCCGACGATGCGTACGACTTGCGGCAGGTGCCCTTGGGCTCGTTCGTAGCAGCCGCGCATCTGCGCCAGCTCCTCGTCGCGACCGACGAGCGGCGTCAGGCCGCGTTCGGCCGCGATACCGATCGGCGTCACGGCGTCGCGCCGCCGCACCACCTCGAAGGCGACCACCTCTTCGCTTTTGCCCTTCACCGCGAACGGACCGACGGGACGGACCTCGATGAAGCCGCGCACCAGATGGAAGGTTTCCTCGCTGAGCAGCGTCGTCCCCGGCGTGGCCAACGACTCGAGACGCGCCGCCAGGTTGGTCGTGTCACCGATGGCGGTATAGTCCATCTTGTGGTCGTTGCCGACGGTGCCGACGACGACGGGCCCCGTGTGGATGCCGATGCGGGCCCGCAGCTCGGGCTTGCCGGCGGCGCGCAGGCGCTCGTTGAGGCCGTGCAGGGCTTCGTGGATGCCGAGCGCCGCCCAGACGGCGCGCACCGGCGCGTCCTCGCGGGCGATCGGCGCGCCGAAGAGGGCCATCATGCCGTCCCCGGCGAGCTGATTGACCATGCCCTCGAAGCGGTAAATCTCGCGGAAGGCCAGCGCCACGTACTGTTCGAGCAGTTCGCGGTACTCCTCCGGGTCGAGACGCTCGGCGATGGCCGTGGACCCGGCGAGGTCGCAGAAGAAAACGGTCACGAGCTTGCGTTCGCCCTCGACGACGCCGCGCGGCGGGCTCAATTCGGGAGGCGGCGAGTCGACGTAGGGTTCGACGGCGACCGGCGGCGCGGGCGCGGGCGGCGGCAGGATCGGCGGCGGTGCGACGGCGGGCTCCGGAGCGGCCTCCGTGGGGGCACCGACCGACTGGCCGCAATCGGGGCAGAAGCGGAATTCGGCGCGCAGCGCCGCGCCGCATCGGCTGCACGGCGGCGCGGTCGGCGCGCCGCAGGCGTGACAGAAAGCTTTGCCCGCCAGCAAGGCGGTGCCGCACTGGGCGCACGTCATGGGCCGGATGCTCGTTCCGATGCCGCGCCGAGTCAAGGCGCCGCTCCACGATCGGCGACCGGGGTGGAGACGTTCCCCTCGCCCCGCGCGCATCCGCACCTGCGCCGGAGCCGCACCGTCGCGGCTCTGCGCTTGTCGCACCCTACCCAGGGTGGTAACTGCCCAACATGATCTCCCTGCGTCGCTACCTCGTCCGATTCGCCTTGGCCGTGCTCGCTTTCGCCTCACCAGCCGGCGGACAGACCTGCGTCGGCGACTGCAACGCGAGCGGCGACGTGACCGTCGACGAGATCATCACCGGCGTCAACATCGCCCTCGGCACGGCGGCTCTCTCGACGTGCACCGTCTTCGACTCCAACGACGACGACACTGTCACCGTCGACGAGATCCTCACCGCGCTCAACGCCGCGCTCAATGGATGCCCCGAACCGCCGGGCGACGCCTGGACGCTGGTCAACCCGCGCCCGACGTTCAACGACATCTTCGCCATCGACTTCATCGACAACCAGCTCGGCTGGGCGGCCGGCGGCTTCGGCATCGTGCTCAAGACCACCGACGGCGGCGAGTCGTGGAGCCGCACCTTCCTCGACGGCAGCCCGGACGTCTTCGCGCTTCGCTTCCTCGATGCGCAGAACGGCTGGGCCGTCGGTTTCGAACCGACCGACTACGTCGGCACGATCCTCCGTACCACCGACGGCGGCCAGACCTGGGTCGACCGCTCGCCCAACCTCATCGCCGTCATCACCGGCATCGACTTCGTCGACGCGCAGAACGGCTGGGCCAGCGGCTTCGACCCCGACACCGACGTCGGCGTCATCCTGCGCACCACCGATGCCGGCCTCACCTGGACCCAGCAGATCACCTTCGACCGCGCCGTCCGCTCGCTCACCTTCGTCGACGGCAACAACGGCTGGGCCGTCGGCGATACGGGCCTGATCTACGCCACCACCGACGGCAACACCTGGACCAGCCAACGCTCGAACACCAACCGCGACCTGTTCAACGTCCACTTCAACGACCGTTCGCGCGGCTTCGCCGTCGGCGACGACGGCACCATCCTGCGCACGGTCAATGGCGGCAGCGAGTGGACGGTCCAGTTCAGCGATACCACCAATTTCCTCTTCGGCGTCTCCTGTACCGATCCGCTGCGCTGCGTTGCCGTGGGTGACATCGACGAAAACACGGGCATGGGCACGGTGGTCCACACCGTCAACGGCGGCGGCACGTGGACCTCGCGTCTGAGCAAGACGGCGCAACCCCTGTTCGCCGTCGATTACGTCAGCTCCAGCGCCATCCAAATCGGCGGCGCCATCGGCACCCTCGTCGAAAGCAACGACGGCACCAGCTACCGCACGATCAACCCGGCGACCACCAACCCTCTCTACGCCGTCGCCATGCCGAACACGTCGGTCGGCGTCGCCGTCGGCGCCATCGGCGCCATCAGCCGCACGACGGACGGCGGACTGACCTGGCGCGACGTCTCGTCGGGCATTCTCGACGGCCTCTTCGCCGTCGTCGCCACCGACGCGCAACGGTTTTGGGCCGCCGGCGACTTCGGCGCGCTGCTGCGCAGCAGCGACGGCGGCGCCTCCTGGCAGATCCTCGACTCCGGCGTCAGCGATCCGTTGCTCGGCCTCAGCTTCGTCGATGCCCAGAACGGCTGGGCTTGCGGTGATGGCGGCGTGATCCTGCGCACCACCGACGGCGGCTTGAATTGGACCGAACAAACCAGCGGCACCACCAACCCGCTCAACGCCATCCACTTCGCCAACACCAGCCGCGGCTGGGCCGTCGGCGGCAACGGCACCATCCTGACGACGACCAACGGTGGCGCGACGTGGACCGCGCAGACGAGCGGCACGACGCAGACCCTCTTCGGCATCGATTGCGCCGACGCCGACACCTGCATCGCCGCCGGCGGCTTCCCCGACAGCGACGACCCGACCCGCGTGATCCTGCGCACCACCAACGGCGGCACCTCTTGGCAGAAGACCGAGGCCGACGCCGACGCTTTGTTCAAGGTGTTCCTGTTGGACCGCCAGCGCGCCTGGGCCGTCGGCGACTTCGGCGCCATCCTGTTCACCAGCAACGGTGGCACCAGCTGGACCGAGCAGGAAAGCGGCGGCTCCGAAGTGCTCAACGGAATCGCCATGGCCGACGCCAACCTCGGCGTCATCGTCGGCGACGGCGGCCTCATCCTCCACACCACCAGCGGCGGCCGCTGATCGACCGCCGTGGAAACCGCCACCACGAAGTGGTCATGACCGTCCTTCTCCCGAAGGTAGATGAAAGCGGGACCGCTCCGTCGCAGCCTTGAGGATCCCCTCTCGCCCTGGGGAGAGGGCTAGGGTGAGGGGAACCGACCTCCCTGCACTCCTGTTTTCTAAGGAGGCACGATGAGCGGAGCCCTCTCGACCCAAGCCGTACACCGAAAGGGCAGCTCGGCGAGGGGCGATTCGCATCGATCCTCGCCTCGAGCTCTGGACCCGCACACCCAAGCGAGTACACTTTTGGATCGGGCAGGGACGGCATTCGAGATCCAAGCGTCGAGGGGCGGCTTGGCCCTTGAACCCAGGCCCTTGGCCCTCACATCTCGCGATAGGAGTTTCATCATGACCAGCCACGTTCGTCTCAGCCTGGCCGCCCTGGCCCTCCTCGCCGGCGCCGCGCAGGCGCAAACCGCGGCACCCGCCAAGGAAGTTCTGCGCTCCGGCAACTACAGCCTCGAGCTGCCCCTCGGCTTGAAACTCGACGGCGCCTACATTCCCGAGAACAATCCGCTGTCGACCGCCAAGGTCGAACTCGGCAAGCTGCTCTACTTCGATTCGCGCCTGTCGAAGGACAACACCATCTCGTGCGCTTCCTGCCACAACCCCTACCATGGCTTCGCCGACCCGGCGCCGACTTCCAAAGGCGTCGGCGGCGCGCTCGGCGGACGCAACAGTCCGACGGTGATCAATCGACTCTACTCCAAAGGGCAATTCTGGGATGGCCGCGCCGCCGACCTCGAAGAGCAAGCCAAAGGCCCGCTCGTCAATCCGGTCGAGATGGCGATGGCGTCGCACGATGTCGTCGTCAAGAACGTCGACGCCGTGCGCGGCTACAAGCCCCACTTCGTCGCCGCCTTCGGCGACCAGACCATCACCATCGACCGCATCGCCCAGGCGATCGCCGCCTACGAGCGCACCGTCGTCGCCGGCAACAGCCCGTACGATCGCTACGTCGCCGGGCAGACCGATGCCATGAGCCCGGCCGCGACCCGCGGCATGGGCGTCTTCCTCGGCAAGGGCCGCTGCATCACTTGCCACTCGGGCGTCAACTTCGCCGACGAGAAGTACCACAACCTGGGCGTCGGCATGAACGCCGCCAAGCCCGACCTCGGTCGCTACGAAGTCACCAAGCAGGAAGCCGACAAGGGCGCCTTCAAGACGCCGGGCCTGCGCAACGTCGCCGAAACGGCGCCGTACATGCACGACGGTTCCGAACGCACCCTGCGCCAAGTGATGGAACTCTATAACCGCGGCGGCGACAAGAATGCCTGGCTGTCACCGCTCATCCAGCCGCTCAACCTGACCGAGCAGGAGATCGACGACCTCGTCGCCTTCATGCACGCCCTCACCGGCGACGTGACCAACGCCGAGCCCCCGACCTCCCTGCCGCAGTAAGGACCACAACGCAGAGACGCCGAGACGACGCTAGAAGGATCCCCCCTTCGAGGTTTCGCTCGGCGTCTCTGCGCCTCTGCGTTGATCACCCTCTCGGTCAGCGGAACGCCGGCATCACCCGCTCGGCGAACAGCGCCGCCGGCTCGCGCACGTCCTTGCCGAAGAACTCGATGACGAACATCGTGCAGCCGAGCGCGATGTGCCGCCGGATCCTCTCGATCACCTGCTCCGGCGTGCCGGCGATGCCGTGCTCGCCGCCGGCGCCCATGTGCCCACCGTAGATCTTGTCCGCCTTCGCCAGCTTGTCGGCGGCATCCGCCGCATCGGCGCCGATCACCACCAGACACTGCTGCGACACCGTGATCTCGCCGGCGTCGCGTCCGACCGCCGTACAATGCTCGCGCAGCTTCGCCACCTTGGCGCCGAGTTCGGCCTGAGTGACGGCGAGGTTGTTCCAAATGTCGGCGTGCTGCGCCACCAGCCGCAACAACACTTTTTCGCCGCTGCCGCCGATCATCAGCGGCGGCTTCTTCGCCGGACGCGGCTCGCAGAAGGTCTTGTCGAGACGGTAGTGCTTGCCGGCGAAACTCGGCTGCTCCGCCGTCCAAAGAAGCTTGAGAATCTGCGCCGTCTCGTCGAGCTGCTCCAACCGTTCGCGCGTCGACGGGAAGTCGAAGCCGTAGCCGGTGAACTCGTCCTTGAACCACCCGGCGCCGAGACCGACGATGACGCGGCCGTCGCTGATGTGGTCGAGCGTCGCCGCCATCTTCCCGAGCAACGCCGGATTGCGAAAGCCGACCGGGGTCACCAGCGTGCCGAGCTGCGCCCGCTGCGTCACCGCGGCGACGGCGCTCAACGTCGTCCACGCCTCGAGAATCGGGATCTGCGGCAGCGGCACGCCGTAGATGTGGTCGTTGAGCCAAAGCGAATCGAAACCGAGACGGTCGAGATCGACCGCCGCCTCGCGGGTTTGGCTCCAGGTGCGTTTGATCTGCGGCAGCGACACGCCGAAGTGGATTTTGGCCATGTATTCCTCCTGCGTCGGTGAAGCGGAGAATTCAGCATAGACCACCCATCCGTTCCAAATGCCCCAGGGGCAAAGCGGCGACGCGCGAGCAACCGGCCCCACGCGGCGAGATGCGCGGCGCGTCGCGCTGCCGTCCTCGCCGGGTCCAACCGCGGGTCTTTGTTTTTCGCCGCGGCTGTGGTTTCTCGACGGTGATGTTCGGCTTTTGGAACACGCGCGCCCGCGTGCCGCGCGACCTCGGCGCGGTGACCACCATCGCCCACGAGCGCGAGGCGCACCCGCGCGAACTCGGCGTCGACCCGGCCGCCGTGCGCCGCATCTGGGATGCCGTCGAACGCCTCTACGCCACCGGCATCCACCCGGCGATCCAGCTATGCGTCCGCCGCGACGGCGACGTACTCATCGACCGCGCCATCGGCCACGCCTCGGGCAACGGCCCCGGCGATCCGCCCGACGCCGAACGGCGCCTCGCCACGCCCGACACGCCATTCAACATCTTCTCCGCCTCCAAAGCGGTGACGGCGATGGTCATCCACCTGCTCGACCAGGAGGACAAGCTGCGCCTCGACGACCCCGTCGTCGAATACGTGCCGGAGTTCCACCCCCACGGCAAAGACAAGATCACCATTCGTCACATTCTCTCGCACCGCGCCGGCATCCCCTCGATCCCACCGGAGGCGATGAAGCTCGAGAACATCGCCGATCGCGAAGCCCTAGTGCGCATCCTGTCGGATACCCGACCCAGCTCAGCCCCAGGACGCCTCCTCGCCTACCACGCCCTCAGCGGCGGCTTCGTCCTCGGGGAGATCGTCTGGCGCATCACCGGGCAGGATCTGCGCCAAGTCTTGGAAGACCGCATCCTGCGTCCGCTCGAGTTCCGCTGGATGCGCTACGGCGTGGCGCCGCAGGACGTGCCCGAGGTCGCGGTGAATTACTACACCGGCCCGCCGCAGATCCCGCTGGTCTCCCTGGCCTTGTCTCGCGCCATCGGCGTGACGCCGTTCGACGCCGTCGCGCTCAGCAACGACGAACGCTACCTCACGGGCATCGTTCCGGCGGGCAACATCGTCACCACCGCCAACGAGATGACCCGCTTCTACGAGCTGCTCCGCCAAGGCGGCGAACTCGACGGCAAGCGCATCTTCGACCGTCGCACCATCCGGCGTGCCACGACCGAGGAGAGTTATCTCGAACTCGACTTGATGATCGGCCTGCCGATTCGTTACGCCCTCGGCTTCATGCTGGGCGGCCGCTGGCTGAGTCTCTACGGCCCCGACACCGAACACGCCTACGGACACCTGGGGTTCACCAACGTGGTGTGCTGGGCCGACCCGGCCCGCCGCCTTTCCGCCGCCCTGATGACCAGCGGCAAGCCGATCATCTACCCCGAAATCTACTACGCCCACGAAGTCCTGCGCCAAATCGGCCTCGCCTGCCGCCCCGGTTGAGTTCATCGGCTTCGCGGCCATGCCACAAGACTCGATCGGCAAAGGAGAATACACGACAGAGTGGTCATGACCTGCCGTCGCCGTAACGTCGATGAAATCGGGCGCGTAGCGCCCTGGAGCGCCGAGTTGTACTCGGCGGGCCCGTCGCGAGTCGAGGAGACGAATCGCCAGAATTCCCGCACCCGGGTGCCGAGGAAACCTCTGACGCAACGCGGGGAGCAGTGAGATGGGTCGCGCCCGGCGCAGTGCCGCCGGGCGGTGTCGAGTGCAACTCGACACTCCGAGTGAACCAGCATTTTTCGCGAGAGACACGCAGCCACGGAGATAGCACCACCGAGGTCCGGCATGCCCCAACACCATTCATTCGCACCCGTCGACTTCGAGTCCTTTCACACCGCCGTGTTGCCCGGGCTCTTGCGCGACGGGCGCGGCGGCCAGGTCGGACGCTCCGCGGCGCACCTCGCGCCGTTGGCGATTCGCCTGCACGACGGTCGCGCCTTCACCTACATCCCGCGCCCGGACGGACTCGAGTTCGTCGCCGGCGATGAACAAGCGGTCGACGTCATCGGACTCGACGAGGTGTCGTGGCAGGGCTTCGTGCACGAACTCGAAGCGGGCGCGGGCCTACTGTACTCCGGCCGCGCCCGCGCGCTGCGCGGCTCGGCGCTGGCCCTCATGCTCTGGGAAACACCCTTGCGCGTGCTCTACCACGGCCGCCCGGCCTATGACCCCGCCGCCATCGACCTGCGCGATCGCCACGGCGGCAGGCTCGCCGTCGATCGTGTCTTCACCCTCGACAGCGATCGCGACGACATGGCCCACTTCTTGGCTACCGCGGGTTATCTCTTCGTGCGTGGTGTCTTCGCCGGCGACGAGATCGCCGCCATGCGCGACGAGGTCGACGAGCTGCGTGCCGAAGCGCGCAAGGGCGACAAACTCTCGTGGTGGGGCAAGAACGATCGCGACGAGGAGGTTCTCTGCCGCATCACGCGAGCTGCCTCGAGGCCGAGACTCGGCGCCCTGCGCCACGATTCTCGCCTCCTCGGATTGAAGGATCTGGCGCGCGAACCGCTCGTCTATCGACGCGGCGAGGGGGACGGCGTTGCTGTCATCTTCAAAGAACCCGGCATCCGCGAGGGTCTCGGCGATCTACCCTGGCATCGCGACTGTGGCATGGGCGGCCACGCGGTGATGTGTCCGACGGCGATCGCCTCGGTGTTCTTGACCGAAGGATCGCCAAGCACCGGTGAGCTGACGTTTCTTCCCGGCTCCCGCAACACCGCTTTCAACGCGCACGATCCGCTCTGTCGCGGCACATTGCCCGCGGCCCATTTCCACGCCCAGCCGGGCGACGTGACGCTCCATTACGGCGACACCATTCACGCCGCGCCGCCGCCGAGCCCAGGACAAAGCGAGTACCGCGTCAGCGCGATCCTCGGCTACTCCCGCCCGGACGCCCACAACCACCGCGGCGACGGCAGCTACAACGAAGCCCTACACCGCCGCGACGACGGCCAAGTGGAACACCTCAACGACCTAGCCGAAAAACTATGACCCAAAGCCGCAACGCGCCTCACCGCGTGCTTGCCAAAGCACCGACGACTGCGTCGGCCGTGGTATCGCCATCATCGACCGCCTTGCACCTAGGCCAAGGCGGCGCGACAAGACATCCGTGACGACCCGCATCGACTGACACCCGCGGTCGATCGTCGCGGCCATCCTACTGTCCGCTCTACCACGACTCGACAGGGACTCGACTCGGTTCAGGCTGTTCTCGAGCGTAGCTCCGCCCAAATGGCACAGCAGTCCCACGGGCCGGTCCGGCAGGCGCCGATGGGTGAGAAGCTGTTCACGATGAACCGGCGACGGCTTTTCCACCGCCCCCAGACATTACGTCCCCAGATGCCCCAGTTTGACACCAACACCGAAAATACAGGCCACTAATCAGCGAAACGGACACTATCCTGCCGCTTCGCGCACCCCATGGCCGCCCACGCTCCCATTACACGCCGCATTCGGGACCATTCCGGCCACAAAACTCGGCCAACACGGCGCGCAATGTCCCCATGACGATCATTTCAGACGCCACCGCGCGCGAATATGTCCTTGCAGTCGCCATCCGGACGCCACAGACGCGCATCGTGTCTCCACATTCGACTATTCCGACGCCACAACCGTTTTGGCGTCCACCAAGGCGCGGTTCGGGCCACAAAACTCGCGCACGAGGGCGGCGGCTCGTTGTTCGCCTGAAACGGTCAGCGTGAAGAGTTCGCGCTTGCGCGAGCCGGTCTTGCGGATCAGTCCCTCCGCGAGATGACGCTCGAGCACCTTGTCGAGGCGCGTTACGCGGCAGCCGGAGGCGGCGAACGCGCTCTTGAAAAGCGCGGAAGAAACCAACGGCGCTTGCGGTAGGAGCAGCCGGTAGCCGTACAGAATCACCAGCGCGGCGTCGGGATTGCGGCGGCGACCCGGGCTGAGGATCCTTGTCGCAACCAGATTCCTGGATGGGTCGAAGGTGAACAGATCCGCCAAGGTGATTGTACGGGCGGGCGTGGCGGCAAACAGTGGTTGCTGCAACGGGCCGACCGGATCGTCAGGTGGAGCAGCAGGCTCCCCGGCAAGGGCGAGGCCTGTGAGCTTGGCCCAGCGCTCCACATGCCGGTCGACGAACAGGGGCGGACCTTCGACTTCGAGTTCGTGCTCGCCGATTCTGTAACGAACCTTAGCTATCGCCTCGTCAGCCATGGTGACCTCCTCGTTGCGCACACGCTGCCACAACGAAGCGCACTCGACCAAACCTCCCGATGTCGATTTCGCAAGCCGGAAGCGCGGGCAGAGTTGGCCAGGGTCACAACCACCCGGCTTTGCGTAGGCGCCAGTAGAGGGTGCCGCAGACGACTCCCATGGCGGCCATCACCGCGGGGTAGCCGTAAGGCTGCTGGAGTTCGGGCATGTACTCGAAGTTCATGCCGTAGACGCCGGCGATCGCCGTCGGCACGGCGATGATCGCGGCCCACGAGGCGAGTCGCTTGGTCACTTCGTTCTGTTGGACGCTCACCAATGACAGGTTCGCTTCCAACACCGTGCTCAAGAGTTCGCGCAGATGCTCGATGTTCTCGTTGACCCGAATCACGTGGTCGTAGACGTCGCGGAAGTACAGCCGCGTGCCCTCGGCCAGCAGCGTGTCGTCGAGCCGCTCCAAGCGGTTGCACACGTCGATCAGCGGCGACACGGCGCGCTTCAGGCTCACGAGATCCCGCTTCAACGCATAGATGCGCGCCATCGTGGCGCGGTCGGTTTTGCCACCCGAGGCGAAAACCTCCTCTTCCACGACCTCGAGCTGTTCCTCGATCGACTCGACCACCGGGAAGAATTGGTCGACGACGAAGTCCATCACCGCATACAGAACATACCCCGGCCCCTTGGCGAGATGGTGCGGCGTGCTCTCGCAGCGAGCCCGCACGGGAGTGTACGGCGCCGACGCCCCGTGCCGCACGGTCACCAGATAATGCGGCCCGAGGAAGACGTGGGTTTCGCCCAAGACGACCTTGCCCTCGCGCAGATGCGCCGTGCGCAACACGACGAACAGCGAATTGCCGTATTCCTCGACCTTCGGACGCTGGTGCGCTCGCAAGGCGTCTTCGACCGCGAGTTCGTGCAGATCGAACTCCTCGCAGATCTTGCCGAGCAATTCGGGTCCGGGTTCGAACAGGCCGATCCACACGAATTGGCCGTCGCGGCCGACGACTTCGCTGATGTCTTCGATGACGACGTCGCCGGTCTTGCGACCGTGCGCATACGCGGAGCAGGCGACGACTTCGGGTTCGGTTCGAGTTTCCGGCTGCACGTGGCTCGCTTAGCGCGAATCGGCGCGCCTGTCATGCGCCAACGTTGCGGGCCATGGGCTCAACTCAGCGGCCGCGGCGGCGCTTCTTGTTGACGTAGTCGATCAACAGGTACTCGCCCAGATGCGCCGGGTGGGCATACAGCGCGCGCCCCTTGTTGATGCGGGTCATGCGCTCGACGAAGGCCCGCAGCGCCGGGCTGTGGTCGAGCATGAAGGTGTTGATCGTCACGCCCTTGCGGGTCACCCGCTCGACTTCCTTCAGCGTCTCTTGCGCCGCACGACGGCTCAGGCCGCCCATCGACATGGGCCATTCGCAATAGAGGTTGCCGCCGGAGAAATACGCCGTCGGCTGGCCGTCGGTGACGACGATCATCTGCTTGTTGCGAGCCCGCTGCCGATCGAGCAGACGCGCGCCCATGCGCAGGCCGTCTTGCAGATTGGTGAACGGATCGCCGAGGTTCCACGTCGCTTCGGGGATGTCTCGCGGCGCCAGCTGTACCGCCCGCGTGTAGAAGCCGACGACGGCGAAGGAGTCGCGCGGGAAACGCGTGCGGATCAGCGTTTCCATCGCCAGCGCTACCTTCTTCGCCGCGGCGAAGCGGCCCTCCCAACTCATCGACCAACTCATGTCGAGCAGCAGCACCGTCGCCGTGCTGGTCGACAAGTCGGTATCGAACACCTCGAAGTCGTCGGGCTCGATACGCAGGGGCACGCCGGCCTGGCGCGCCAATGCCTTCTTGAGAGTGCCGACGAGATCCAGGTGCAGCGGCTCGCCGAATTGGTAGGCCCGCGTGGCGTCGGGGCGAATCTGGGTCGCGCCACGATGGTCGGTGGCATGCCCGCCCGAACGATCGCGCAGCAGGCCTTGGTAGATGTCGCGCAACGCCAGCTGGCCCAGACGGCGCACGCCTTGCGGCGACAGCTGCGTGCGATTGCCGCGCTGGGTCAGCAGGTTCGATTGCCGCAACAAGGCCATCATCTGTTGCAGCGCCCGCAGGTCGTTGGCCGCCTGCGTCCCGAGCAACTCGGCGAGCCTTTCGCCATCGATCGCGTCGAGTTCGCCGCGCAACAGCTGCTCTTCGAGCTGCTTCAGCTTCTGGATCTCGTCGAGCAGGGCGAGCGTGGCGTCGAAGTCGAGCCCCTCGGGGCCGCGGAACAACTCGCCATAGCGACGCTGGAACTGTTCGACGGCGCGGATGTCGTCGAGTCGTTCGAGCAGATCGTCGAGCTCGGCGCGGGCGTCGGCATCGCGCAGCGGGTCGCCGTCGCGCAGTCGTTCGAGGGCTTCGCTGAGCGCCCGCGCCAGGGCATCGAGGGCCTGGCGACGCGCTTCGTCCTCGGCACCATCCCCGAGGGCGTCGCGCTCGAGGTCGAGCAGTTCATCGAGGCGGCGGCGCGGATCGTCGAGCGCTTCGTTCAGGTGAAACTTCTCGTAGCGCTGGCGCAGCTCTTGGCGCACTTGATCGAGGAGTTCGTCGAGACCGACGACACGCGAATCCTCCCATTCGGCGCCTTGCCGCAGCATCCAATCGAGGGCTTGTTGCAGATCATCGCTGTAGCCGAGCACTTCGGCGAGCTTCTCGAAGACGCGATCGACGTCGAGCCGGACCTTCTGGCTTCCGTCCCAATCGGTGTAGCGCAGGCGGATCATCAGGAATCGCGACCCCTACCGATGGGTTCGACCTGTACGGAGTTTGAGGCTTCCTTCCTCATCGTCCTTTGTACGTCAGCCGCCCGGCGGCGATGTCGCAATTGAGCTTCTGGTGCAGATGCAGGCCCGCGAGAATGAGTTCGATGACGCCGGCGTGATGCCGCGCCTCGAGCTCAGGGAAGCCCGATCGTACGGCTTCCGCCAGCCCGGGGATGCCTTGCAGGGCCTCTTGGTAGTCGGCGGCTGCGGTCATGTCCGACACTTCGATGCCGCCGCCTTGCTCGAAGTAGCCGTGCAGCGGGGCCATGGCGTCGACTTGGAAGTGTTCGTCGAACACCGAGAGAATGGCGCGGTGGAGCAAGCGTTCGACGAGATCGGCGGCGCTGCGTTCCTCGCCAGCGTATTCGAGTTCGAGCTTGCCGACACTGGAGGCGCCAATGGCGTGCAGGTCGGTGACCCGCGGCACGATCTCGCTTTCGCCGAGGCGGGCGGCGCGTTTTTCGGCGTTGCTGATGGCGGTTTCGTAGTTGTTGATCGTCATGCGCACGCTGACGCCCGAGGCTTGATTGATCTCGCTGCAAGCACGCGCCTCGAAGGTGAAGCGGGCGAGGATCTGCTTGATGTAGTCGGCGACGAAGAGAGGGCGCGTGCCGCGATCCACCGGCGGCAGCTCTTGCTCCATGATGGCGATCTCGGCGTCGACGGTGCGCGGATAGTGGGTGCGAATCTGCGCGTCGAAGCGATCCTTGAGCGGCGTGATGATGCGGCCGCGGCTGGTGTAGTCCTCGGGGTTGGCGCTGGCGACGAAGACGATGTCGATCGGTAGGCGGATCTTGTAGCCTTTGATCTGCACGTCCTTCTCTTCCATCAGATTGAACAAGCCGACCTGCACCTTTTCGGTGAGATCGGGAAGCTCGTTGATGGCGAAGAGACCACGATGACAGCGCGGGATGATGCCGTAGTGGATGGTTTCCTCGTCGGCGAGGTAGCGTCCCTCGGCGACCTTGATCGGGTCGATCTCGCCGATGAGATCGGCGATGGAGACGTCGGGTGTCGCGAGCTTTTCGCCGTAGCGGCTGTCGCGGCCGTGCCAGACGATGGGAAGGTTGTCGCCCAACTCGTGGATGCGGCGATGACACTCGCGGCAGATCGGCGCCAGCGGGTCGTCGTTGAGGGCGCAACCTTGGACGACGGGGATGAACTCGTCGAGCAGTTCGGTGAGGGCGCGAATGATGCGCGACTTGGCCTGGCCGCGTTCGCCGAGGAAGACCATGTGGTGGCCGCTGAGCACGGCATTTTCGATTTCGGGAATGACGGTATCGTCGAACCCGACGATACCCGGCAGGATGCGGCTACCGCGCGCCAAGCGATCGAGGAGGTTGCGGCGCATCTCTTCGCGCACGGGTACGGGATGGTAGCCGCTGGCCTTCAGCTCACCGAGGGTTCGGGGGCGCATCATGCGGGCACTCTAACGGCGCGCCGCCGCCAATTACAAGGTAGTCGGACGCGGCGTCGGGTCCACGATCAGCGGCGGAATCGCCTTCCTTCGGCCGGCGTGCAGAGCATCCCGCTGCCGCGCTAGGCTGGGCCATGGCCGCTTCGCTTTCGACCCGTCTCGTCCAGGCAGCCCGGCAATTGTCCGAGGCCGTCGACCGCCTCGACTTCCCGCCGCCGGTGGCACACGTCTACAACCCGCTCGCCTACGCCGGCACGGCGCACGAGAGTTACCTGCGGCGCTACGGCAGCACGCGCAAGCGGGTGCTGTTTCTCGGCATGAACCCGGGACCCTTCGGCATGATGCAGACGGGGGTGCCGTTCGGGGAGATCGCCGCGGTGCGCGATTGGCTGGGGATCGACGCGGGCGTCGATGCACCGGAACGGCAACATCCCAAGCGACCGATCGAGGGTTTCGCCTGTGCTCGTTCCGAGGTCAGCGGGCGGCGTCTATGGGGATTGTTCGCGGCCCGCTTCGGCCATGCGGAGGCGTTTTTCACCGAGCACTTCGTCGTCAACTACTGTCCGTTGGCCTTTCTCGAAGTCTCGGGGCGCAACCTGACCCCGGACAAGTTAGCGGCGGCGGCGACGGCGCCGTTGTATGCGGCGTGCGACCGCCACCTGGCGACGTTGCTCGACGTGCTGCGGCCGGAATGGATCGTCGGGGTCGGTGGGTTCGCCGAGCAGCGAGCGCGGCACGTCGGCGGCGAGCGGGTGCGGATCGGCCGCATGCTGCACCCGAGCCCGGCGAGTCCGGCGGCCAACCGCGACTGGGCAGGCAGCGCGACGCGGCAGTTGATCGAACAGGGAATTTGGGACGGGGATTAGGAACAACGCCGAGACGCGGAGGACAGGCTGAGTCCTTTTTGATCTCGACAAACGAGTCGCACGTCTTCGCATCGTGCAGGAAGGCGACACCGTCGAAACCGGCGATGTACTGCTCGATGCGGTCGACGCACTCGAGCATGTCGGCGAGCAGCAGGGTTGCCGATCTACACGACATCGATGAGATCCGGTTCGATCTCAGCCCAATGGCGCGCGGAGATCGCCCGACGCGAGACGACGTCGGCTCGGACGCCGACGATCGCCTCGATCCGATCGGCAAGATCGACGAAGCGCAACCCCAGAGTGGGGGCGACGTCGACGACGACATCCACGTCGCTATCGGCGGTGGCGTCGCCACGAGCGTACGATCCAAAGAGTGCGACGTGGCGCACACCGAAGTCGCGTTGCAACTCGGGTAACGCCCGGCGCAAGGCCACGAGGATCTGATCCCGACTGGTCATCGATGAATCCACCACCACGGAGAATTCACCTCCAACGCGGGCTCGTGTCCATCGCAACCGCTTCCGGCACCACGCGGCGTCCGCCGATCTCGATGCTCTCCGCGCCTCGGCGTCTCGGCGTTGAAACCACCCCGAAGCCCGGCCGCTCACACCCAGCCGCCGGCCCACGACCACGAGCCGGTCTCGCCGGAGCGATCGTGGTACCGGCCGCGCACGACGCCGCCCTGGTGCTCCCCTTCAAAGCGAGCGATGAGCCGGCCTGCTTCATCTTGAATGCTGCCATACACCCGCTCGCCAAGTGTTCCGGCGTGGCGTTCGGCGACGGGCGTTGGCGTAATGGCAGCACCGTGCGCCCGTACTCTGCCGCCGAGTCGTCCGCGTGAGATTCATGCGACAAACTGACGGATCGTCTCCGCCGCCATGAACAACGTCAGCGGCGCGGACGGAGTCGATTCGAAACCGAAGCGTGCGTAGAACAAGGCAGCGGCTTCGTGTTTCGCGTCCACGAATAAGCCGATGCCCCCGGCGAGATCAGCAACGCGAGCGACACGGTGAAGCGCGTCGACCAACAAGACCTTCCCATACCCGGTGCCCTGCCGAGACCTTGCCACCGCCAGCCGGCCGAGTCTCATCGCCGGGATCTGGGCTGGCAGCTTCTTGGCCCACTTCTCCGGCACTTGTTGAGCAAGCACCTGACAGAGCGACACCGTGAAGAAACCGAGCACGGGCTTCGGCGTGGCTGCGCCCTCGTCTACGAGTACGAACGTCTTGGAGATTCCCTTTGCGGTATGCTGTCGAGCAATCTGCTGAAGGTAACGGTTCAAAGGCTCCACACCGCAGTCGAAGCTGCCGCGGTCGTGGGTTGCGTCGAGAAGTTCAACTCTAAGCACGCACGAGTTTCCGATGGACGGTCTTCGCAGCGAGCAGCGCGGCGTTCGGTTCCGGCGGTTTGTCGAGCAACTCGAACACGCGTCGAGTCTGTTCGCGGTTGAGCCGGATCATTGCCTCGCGTTCGAGGACTTCCTGAGCTTGGCGGTGGGCGGCCTGCACCACGAAGTGATTGAGCGACGCACCTTCGAGATCGGCGGCGGCCTGGATGGTTTTCCGAACGCCGGAAGGGATACGAGCGACCAGGCGGGACCTCTTTTCGCCTACGGTGGGCATGGTGCCAAAATGACACCGGGCTTTGGCATGGTCAAGTTAGGAATGTCGGGGCAACAGTCTATCCGGGGTCAGACCAGTGCAACGTCTTGAAAATCAGCACCCCGCTGCTTTGGCCCAATGCAGATTGCCCAACACCATCGGGTCGTTGGCCTTCAGCACCGCGTTGTAGCGGCCGCGTTCTTCGCCGAAGGGCTTGTAGCGGATGTACTGCGCCGCCGACCTACCCGCGTGGGATTCCTCCCAAAGCGGCCAGCCGCCCCTCGGGGTCGTGCTCGTACGTCGTCGTGTTGCTATTGCCCAAGCGGGTGCCGTTGTCGTCATGCACGATGCCGACGGCACTGCCGTTGACCGTCGCCAACACATGCGGTCGGACGGGATCGTAGCCGAAGGTCTTGCCCTCCTTGGAGGTCAGGTTGCCGATCGCGTCGTAGCTGTAGGTTCCGGAGAGCAACGGGCGAAATCGAGGATGCACTCGAGGCCCCCGAGCGGGCCGGTGACCGTAGGCTAACCTGTCACCGATTAGGTGCCGACCCGCAGCTCCTCGCGCAGCACTTTGCGGAGCTTGGCCACCGTGAGCGGTTCGTCGTCCTTCGTGCGCTGACCCGCTTCCTCCACCACGGCGCGTAGCGCCGCGTTGATACGCGTCTGATAGCCCCTTCCGGCCGTTTCGGCCTCGGCGCGGAAGAACGCGATCACGTCATCGTCAAGCATAATGGTGATCCGCGTTTTGCCTTTCGAAGGCAGCACGGCGCCTCGTCGACCTTTGCTGAAATCATAACTCTTGCGCATGGTACGTCTCCGACTCACGCCGGCTAGCCTTACGGGCGGAGATGAGCCGGACATTGTCTCCGCGCGGAGTGTGAACGACGACGAGCACTCTTCCCAGGGCATCCATGCCCAGCGATACGAAGCGCAACTCATCCGACGCATCGGGATCGCGGATGGTCACGCCGAAGGGATCGTTCAACGCCTGTTCGGCATCGGTGAAGCTGATCCCATGTTTGCGGCGATTCGCCACCGCCTTTACGGGGTCGAACTCCACACCCATGCGTCTAGTATGCATATTTGCTGCATGTGCTCAAATGGGTAACGTCCACCCGGTCAGAACGATATCCGGAGAACGTTCCACCACGCCGAAGCGTAGGCCGGCACCGACCACACGAATCACCCTTCCGGGACTCTCCGCGCCTCGGCGTCTCTGCGTTGCAACCCGAGCCCGTCCGCTTACTCCCAGCCGCCGGCCCACGACCTGGTCTCGCCGGAGCGATCACCGTAGGGGCGAGGCGCTGCCTCGCCCCCCCCACACATGGACGCCCATGCCGCGTGCGTGACGGGCGAGGTGTACCAGGGCGAGGCACCGCCTCGCCCCTACGGGTTCGGCAGGTTGCGCGTCTTCGACCCTGGAGGGCTCGGCTCCGTCCGAGCCTGGCAGTCTTCCCCGCCGCGCATTGGGTACCCCGCATGCCTGCACTGATTCACTCCAAGAAGGCCGGCACGGAGGCCGGCCCTCCAGGGTCAAGAATTCTCTTCTCCGCGCCTCGGCGTCTCTGCGTTGAGAACGAGCCCAGCCGCTCACTCCCAGCCGCCGGGCCACGACCACGACCCGGTTTCGCCCGAGCGATCGTGATACCGGCCGCGTACGACGCCGTCCTGCCGCTCTCCTTCGAAGCGAGCGATGAGCCGCCCCGCGTCATCATGAATACCGCCAAACACGCGCTCGCCCTTGATGCGCCCCTGCACGACGCCGGAGGTCGCCAACGCCAACCCCGACAGCTCGATCGTCCCAGCAAGACTATCGCCGACCCGCTTGACGTTGAGGTCCCAAGTCTGCGCCGACCGCTGCCGCCGCCCGTCGGTGGCCCAGTCGCCGCCGCCACGGAGATGGCGAGCGTAAGGTTCCAGCTCAGACCCGCCATACGCCTCGCCGGGGAGTCGCACAGCAAGGAGCAACATTTGCGGAGCGATCAATAGGTGTCGGATTTTCATTTCAAACCTTCGTCCGAACTCATCACCTGACCGACGACGCTACCCATCGGAGCGCTGATGAGACCAATGCCCAAGTTGATGCCGAATGCTCTGACACCCCCCATCCGCATCCGCTCGCCAGTTTGAACGCCAACCTTGATGCCGGCTGCAACCGCTAAGATCGCGGTTACGGCGAGGAAAGTCTCGTTGAACTCCCCCGAGGGGGCAGTGAGTTTGGTCGGGTCCCAAGTGCCGTCGTTGTTGAGGCAGTCTAAGACGCGCTCCGGGTCTTGGGTCGCGAACCGCGCCAGCTCCGGGTCATACCAACAGGCGTTGGCGTATTGCAGGCCCGTGCGCCCGTCCTGCTCGTCGCCGGTGAAGGTATACCTGCCCATCACCATCGGGTCGTTCGTCAGCGCGTAGGCGCACCGCGTGGCGCCACTCGCGTGGGCTCCAGGCGGATAATCAGCGGATTCCGCGACAGGCTCTCCCCATCGCGCCACCAAGTTAGCTCCTTCTGTGCATACCCATCTTTCTGCACAAGCAAATCCGTGTCGTAGGTGGGAACGCCCCCGGGGAACGGGAGGGCAACGGCTACGTGCCAAGATCCTTCTATCTCGAATCCACCCTGGCTGTCAGTGAACACGACTTCTTTCCACGGCGTTGACGCGCAGTCACGTCGACTGGCACTTGGATGACGGTCGACGAGACAGGCAATCACTCGAGCGTCGCCCAACCCCGCACCCGTGTCTGCCTCGACAACGCGCCCGTTGATGTGTCGGAAGCCACGATACGTCATCGGGCATCCTGGCAGAAGAAGGAGGCTCGGAAGCAATATCCTCCAGTATCGTCGATTGCGCTTAGCGGCCATAGTACGGCTCCAGGGTGGTGTTGCCGCGCTGGTAGAACCGATAAAGGCTCGTCGCGGATTCGTACAGGTAGCGACCGTAGAAACGTGGAATCCCGAGCGCCTGCAACTGTGCAATATGGCGCAGCTCGTGCGCAAGCGTCATGAGATCAGCACGGTCGCTTGGCATCAGGGTCATCGAGTTGCCGACAACGATCGCGCGTCCCTGCAGCGTCCCCGCGGTTAACATACCGTTAAGTAGTGGGATGAGCCCTCCACTTCGATAGGTGTAGGTTCGCGGCGTTGGCGGCGATAGCTTAAGACCGCTACGGTCAAGCAGCGACTGCTGGTTGAACTCTGCGTTGATTAGTTGGTCAGAGAACTGCACTTGTGTCTTCGCGCCCAGGAAAGCCACGTTCGCTGCGCCCAAACTCGCGCCGAACGCTGCTCCACCGGCGGCTCCAGTGCCGAAGTCGCCGCCGTTGGCCAGAGTAGAGAAGCCGCCTCGCAACGCGCCGATGCCTGCCTCGGTGCCGATCTCAACGCCTGCATTGGCCAAATAGGCGCCGAAACCGTCGCCAGGAACGGCGGGAATGTTGCCGGCGTACGAGCCGATCGCGCCAAAACCCGCACCGATTAGCGCTCCGTATAGGGGGTTCTGGCCTGCGGCTGCGGATTGAACCACGCCAACAGCGGCGCCACCGGCGATCCCGATCGCAAAGCTTCCTGAGGCAATCGCCGCTCCACCGACGATACCAAGCCCCGCGCCAAGAGCCACGCCTCTGAAGATGCTTTGTCCTGTCACTGCGGAGTTTACGCCTCCCGTTACGCCTCCCACGACAGCGGTGGTGACGATCGGGTGGGCAACCGCGAACGCACTCACAGCCGCAGCTATTGCTGGCACGAACCAGAACTCCCCACTCGGATCGGTTCCATTCATTGGATCCCAGGGCCCGTACGCATAGGGATTCGCATACTGCCGTGCGGGATCATGAGCTCCGAACTGGCCTAGGTCCGGGTCGTACCAGCGGGCGTTGGCGTACTGCAGTCCCGTACGCCCGTCCTGCTCGTAGCCGGTGAAGGTGTACTTGCCCAACACCATCGGGTCGTTGGGTTGCAGGGCCGCGTTGTAGCGGCCGCGTTCTTCGCCGAAGGGCTTGTAGCGGATGTACTGCGCCGCCGACCTACCCGCGTGGGATTCCTCCCAAAGCGGCCGACACCGGGTTCGGTGATCCATGATCACCTTATTCCGCCTCTGCGCCTCAGCGTCTCTGCCTTGCCATCGGACTTCACCGCCCACTTCCGGCACGCCGCCGAAGAAGTCGTGCTTCGTCATCCGGCCCCAGTACTGGTTCGGCATGTTGCGCGTCTCCACCTCCGGGGTGAAGTAGCGCGACCCTTCGGGGTTGGTCGGGTTGGTGTTGTCGATGCGCAGCATCGCGTGCGTAGGAATGAGGCGCAGCACTCGCTTGCCACTGTAGTCGTATTTGTAGCGCACGAGGTTGTTGGCCTCGGTCAGCCGACCTTCGG